>NZ_BOSF01000004.1:0-693935 GCF_018403205.1 Paenibacillus sp. J22TS3 | reverse complement strand
TGAGTTTTCTAAGGTTGGATATTTTCCTGGAGTGATTCAGGGAGTATTGACCCGGAAAAATCCCGTTTGGTGGCGATGGCGGAGGGGTTCCACGCGTACCCATCCCGAACACGACCGTTAAGCCCTCCAGCGCCGATGGTACTTGGACCGCAGGGTCCTGGGAGAGTAGGACGCCGCCAAGCAATAAGAAAAAGCACTGCCTTAGGCAGTGCTTTTTTGTTGTTCCCCACAGCAGTTCCCCACAGCAGTTCCCCACAGCAGTTCCCCACAGCAGTTGAGTATTTCTTCATTAGAGTAGTATTGTGGGCAAGTAGGGGATTCATGCTTTGCTTAAGAAACAATATCCACATTTTATTAAGATATGCACATAAGCACAACAAAACGCCAGAGCATAAGCTCTGACGTTTTGTCTGCTGTCGTTATTAATTAAGAACGACTGCGGCCAAACGAACGAAGAACAAGGCTTACGATGAACACAAGAACTACCGCGCCGATGAGGGCAGGGACGATATAGAAATCACTGATTCGTGGTCCCCAGTTCCCTAAAATCAGCGAACCGAGCCAAGCTCCGATAAAACCAGCAATAATGTTACCAATCACGCCGCCTGGAATATCTCGGCCCATAATCAGACCTGCCAACCAACCGATGATACCACCAATAATTAATGACCATAAGAATCCCATGCTTGTCAACTCCTTAATGTTGATTGTTGTTGTTGATTACTATTAACCCATCAGGCCTTGTTTAAACACCTAAGTTATCAATTTACAAAAATTGTTGCCAACTTGCTTAAGCTACCCATTTCACAATGTTACAAGGCTGTTAATCCACCAAGATGGATACTTAGGTGTTAGGTCTGCTTTTATTTATACCCCATTTGTTAGGCTTTGATGCACGCAAAAGAAAAGAAGCCATCCACCTTAAATAATATGGCAGATAACTTCTTTAATTATTCACTCGGTTAATTATGGGCAGGAAGAGAATTGTTCTTTATGATGAACAAACATCGTTATTCTTGAACGCCCCATTTAAGCATAAGACCCGCATATGTTAACCCGGCCCCGAATCCGAATAGAATAAGACGGTCCCCGAACTTCAGTTTGCCCTGGCGCTGTGCAAGCTGAAGCGAAAGAGGAATCGTTGCACTTGAGGTATTTCCATAGTACTCTGCGCTGGTTAAGGTTCTTTCAGCAGGAATGCCAGTCTTCTCACAGATGGAGTCAATCATCTTAAGATTGGCACTGTGAGGCACGAACCAGTCCAATTCCTCTACAGTTGTCCCTGAATCCTGAAGAAGCTTTGAAATCCCCTCAGGTACCGTACGCACAGCCCACTTGTATACCTCGCGTCCATTTTGATAAATTTTACCTTCACCTTCAAGCGGCATACCGCCTATAGCCGTAGCCAGACCAGCACGGTACACGTGCTTGCCGCCTGAGCCTTCACTACCGAGGACAGTCGCGTCAAAGCTTGGATGCTCCGCATCATACTCCACAATAGCTGCCCCTGCCCCATCTCCGAAAAGAATACATGTGCTGCGGTCTTCATAATTGGTAACTTTGGACATGGTCTCTCCTGCGATAACAAGGATTTTCTTGTGGAGCCCGCTTGAAATCAAACCATTGGCCAGGTGCAGCCCATAGGCAAACCCGGCACAAGTTGCATTAATATCCACAGCTCCTGCATTTAGGAGGCCGAAATGGTCCTGCACTATGCAGGCCACACTCGGGTACGGATAATCCGGGGTGGTGGTGGCTACAATAACCAATTCAATATCTTCCAGAGAGCCTTTATAAGAAGCAGCGAGATCCTCGACAGCTTGAATACACATATGGGAAGTGAACTCTTCTTCTGCAGCAATTCTCCGTTCACGAATTCCTGTGCGCTTAACAATCCATTCGTCATTAGTATCGACCAGCTTTTCAAGGGCCTCGTTAGTCAAAATATGCTCAGGTACATAGGAGCCTATGGCGGAAATACGTGCAGCAGATTTCATAATCAGAATCACTCCTTGATTAATTTTGATTTGATTATAACACAAGGTACTAGAACCTGGTACTAAAAAGCGAAAAAACTTGTTAAATTTATCATAAGTACCGGCTGTCCCGATTTCAAGAAAGGCAAGGCGCGATATAAGCTAACTTAAGCATTACTAATAGGCAGTGTGTGAAATGTTCATGAGAATCATAGCGTTTCCCTTGATGGCCGAACTTCTGTCTTATAAATTGAAATCAAGAAATCTGGGAGCAACAGCTGCCCTAAACAACATTTCACGTTCCGCGTTATTTATAAATCAATCGTTCAACTTTAAAATCTAATCTAATCTAATCTTGATTCAAAACCAGGCGGGTCGAACACAGGTAAGCATCGATGTTATAATAAGTTTAAGAAGAAAGGGGAGCTTTTATTTATTATGAAAATTTTAGTATTGGCTGAGAAGCCCTCGGTAGCTCGGGAAATAGCCAGAGTTATGGGGAGCCGCGAAAAGCATAAGAGCCATTTTGAAGGTCCTAAATATATAGTTACCTGGGCGCTTGGACATTTGGTTGGACTTGCCGAGCCCGAGGATTATGATCATAAATACCAAACCTGGAATCTGGAGGATCTCCCAATTCTTCCAGGTAAAATGAAGCTCAAGGTCCTGCGCGAGACGAATCACCAGTTCAAGGCTGTCCAACAATTGATGAGACGTGCGGATGTGGGCGAGCTAATCGTAGCGACAGATGCGGCCCGGGAAGGTGAACTGCTGGCCAGATGGATCATGGATATGGTGAAGTGGAACAAGCCATTTAAGCGTCTGTGGATTTCGTCGCAGACCGATAAGGCTATTAGAGAAGGCTTCGCCTCATTGAAACCGGGCAGCCAATTCGACCGCCTGTATCAGTCTGCACGATGCCGGGCAGAAGCGGATTGGATGGTTGGGCTTAATGTAACCCGGGCGCTTACGGTGAAATTTAGTGCCCAGCTCTCGGCGGGACGGGTGCAGACGCCTACCCTTGGCATGATTATGCAGAGAGAGAATGAGATTGTTAACTTCAAATCAGACGCTTATTCGCAGCTGGCCTGTGATTTGGGCGATTTTGAAGCCTTGTGGCGTGCACCTGGCGGGGATTCCAGAATTTTTGACGATGAGAAGACTGCAGGATTGAAGAGCAAGCTCGAAGGACGTAGAGGACGGATTGCCAAATTGAATAAGAGCGAGAAGGTGGTCCCTCACCCGCTGGCTTATGACCTCACCGAGCTGCAGCGTGATGCTAACCGCAGATACGGCTTCTCGGCCAAAATGACCTCCAACGTGCTGCAGAGGCTGTATGAACAGCACAAGCTGGTGACCTACCCGCGTACAGACTCCCGCTATCTTACTTCCGATATGACGGGTACACTCAAAGAACGTCTTGAGAGCATTGCCGTGGGGCCGTATGCTGCTCTGGCACGCCCGCTGCTCCGTAAGCCTCTACCGCTCACCAAGCGGATTGTGGATGACAGCAAAGTGAGCGACCATCACGCCATCATTCCTACGGAAGAAACAGTAATCCTGAATGCTCTGAATTCGGATGAGCGCAAGCTTTATGATTTGATCGTAAGACGATTTATCAGCTTGTTTTACCCGGCTGCCAGATACGACAACGTTAATGTCACGGTTGAAATTGATAAGGAATCGCTTCATGCCAAAGGTACAACGATAAAAGAAAGCGGCTGGCATGCTGTGTATGATGGTGAAGGGTTCGACGAGAATGAATCTGATGATAATGAGACAGATGAGGAGAAGACGGGACGGACGCTCCCTGAGCTCCATGTTGGGCAGGAGATTCAGGTTAAACGCGTCATCATTACCAAGGGAAGAACACTTCCACCCAAACGCTACACCGAGGCTGCCCTGCTGTCCCAGATGGAGAAGCACGGCCTTGGCACACCAGCGACCCGCGCGGATATTATCGAGAAGCTGGTGAACTCTGATACAATCGAGCGTCAGGGCAATTCGCTACATCCAACCGGAAAAGGAAAGCAGCTGATCGAGCTTGTCTCTGCGGATCTGCGGACCCCTGATCTTACCGCCAAGTGGGAGAATGAGCTGGAGCGGATTGCAAAAGGGCAGGGGCAGCCGGAACCTTTTCTGAAAGGTATTCGTGAAATGGCCGAACGTCTTGTACAAGAGGTTAAGAAGAGCGCTGCCTCGTATAAGCCTCACAATGTATCGAACAGTCATTGCCCGGATTGCGGCACCCGGCTGCTTGAGAAGAAGAGCAAGCGCGGGCTTATGCTGGTATGTCCAAGTGAGGACTGCGGATACAAGCGCTCTGGCGAGAAGCGGCTGTCCAACCGGCGGTGTCCGCAGTGTCATAAGAAGATGGAGATGAAAGAGGGCAAAGCTGGGCTATATGTCCAATGCCTGTCTTGTGGCATCACCGAAACCATGAACAAAGACAGCAAGCATATGAACAAGCGAGAAGCGCAAAAGCTGGTTAAGCAGTATGCCAAACAAGAATCGATAGGTTCCAATCTGGGGGAACTGCTCAAAGCGGCCATGGAGCAAAAACAAGGAAAATAGAACCCGCGCCAAGCTAACTTTTTGCCACGACAATCCCGCATAAAACGGCTCTTCCACAGGAACATTAAGTTCGGAGGTGTTGATCATGCCGCATCACGAGCCAAGAAAGATCAATAATCAAAAGAACAACTCAAGCATCATGGAAGAACCGACACAAGCCAAGCCAAAAAAGCAGAACGAACGCCCACCCAGCCTGAACGGTGTTCCGAAGCTGTAAGATTGGCCAGAAGGTTGTAACCGAAATCCAAGCTGAGTTAAATCGCCATAAGTGTGCTGCAAGTTGTTGGATAAAGCCTTCAATTCCGTTTTGAGCGGATTGGGGGCTTTTGCCTGATTAAGTCCAGGGATAATCCGGGTCAGGCAGAAATGATCTGAAAATGATCCGAAAATAGTTCAAATATGTCCTAGGCTCTGCAATGTAGGAGAACAGGATGCCGGGTTTGTTATTCCAGCCGGTTTGGAACTATAATAGAAGCAGATTTGATTACCCGCTTGCTCAGAGCAGGATTGGGGGGATGTGGATACATATGAGGTTGGTAATTGGGATATGGTTTATTATCATTAATTTAATTGGTTATTTTGTGATGTCTGAGGATAAGAGGAAAGCTCGACGAAGGCAGGAAAGGACACCTGAGCGAACCTTGTTCCTGCTGGCACTGATTGGCGGAGCGCTTGGGGTGCTGATTGCCATGTACCGTTGGAGGCATAAGACGAAATATCTCAGCTTTGTTGTGGGAATCCCGGTACTGCTGTTCATCAATGCGGTGCTGTATGTCTATTTTCTAAGGTAGAAATAATAAGCAGGATAAGAATTAGATAGTTTCTTATTACCGCATTTGGGTTTATTATGTACTTATTTAATAATATATATATCTAGAGAGAGGTGCTTGTCATGCTGTTCAACAAAATTCTGGTTGCCTACGATGGATCCAAAGCATCAAATAAAGCGCTGGACAAAGCTGTCGAGCTTGCGAAGCTGTCACCTGAATCCGAGCTGGCTGTACTGCACGTGTATGATTTCCCGCGGTTCTATATTGCTGAAGGGTTCGCACCTGTGCCTGATACGGTTAATATGGAATTCTACGAGCTTGCGGAGAAGACTGCCGACGAGGCGAGGAACCGCCTGGCAGCTGCCGGTGTGAACGGAAAGGTTGAGCTGGCTCAAGGCGCTGCGGCAGAGGTTATTCTTCGTTATGCGGGAGAGCAATCCTGTGATGCCATAGTCATTGGAAGCCGGGGACTTGGCGGCATTCGGGAATTTGTGCTTGGAAGCGTCAGCCACAATGTGGTTCAGCATGCACAGATTCCGGTGCTTGTAGTTAAATAACGTAATGGAGAGGGAATGCTTGCGGAGCATTCTCTTTTTTTATGGCAATAAAACGGATTATAAGTTTGTGATTTATTGTAAAATACGAACGTTCAGTTTTTACCTGTTTTTATTGTTCGTGTTTAGGTTGACAGCCCTAGGTCAGATTGCTAAACTAGGAGAGAAGAAAGCGCAAGAAGCGCTGCATAATGCTCTCGTATATCGCCGGGAATAAGGCCCGGAAGTTTCTACCTGAAAACCGTAAATTTTCGGACTACGAGTGACGTGTTGGGAAAGGTCGATGGCATGAACAGACCTTCTTTTGCTTTGTGGGCAGGGTATGTGCTCCAAGCAAAGTGCAGATGTCCCTTATTCATGTCCTCCAGTAGTCCGGTAGCCTGAAAATACTCGGTATTTTCTCAGGTACCGGATTTTTTTAATGAAATAAGCAGTCCCGGATGGGAAGGGTATAACTTCTGGGCTGCATAGATAGATTATCCTAATAGAAAGCGGGTTGGAACATGACAGCGCAGGTATCAGTGATTATGGGGAGCAAGTCGGATTGGGAGACGATGTCCCATGCATGCGAAGTGTTGAATGAGCTGAATATCCCGTATGAGAAAAGAGTCATCTCGGCGCACCGCACTCCGGATCTGATGTTTGAATTTGCGGAATCCGCTGCACAGCGCGGAATTAAAGTAATTATTGCCGGAGCGGGCGGAGCCGCTCACTTGCCAGGAATGGTAGCGGCCAAGACGGTTCTGCCGGTCATCGGCGTGCCGGTCAAATCCGCAGCCCTAAACGGTCTTGACTCCCTCTTGTCCATTGTGCAAATGCCGGGAGGAATACCGGTGGCCACGGTGGCCATTGGGAAAGCTGGAGCCACCAATGCGGGCCTTCTCGCCGCGCAAATGCTTGGAGCGTTCGATCCGGCCGTCGCAGCGAGAGTGCAGGAACGCAGGGACCGGATTCAGCATGAAGTTCTGGAAGGCAGCTTTGACTTGGGAGAGACGAAATGATGACGAAGAACCTGCTGCAGCCGGACAAGGTTATTGCTCCTGGCTCAACCATCGGCATCCTGGGCGGAGGACAGTTGGGACGAATGATTGCCCTGGCTGGGACCAACCTCGGCTACCGTTTTGTTACCTTGGAGCCCACGGAAGACTCCCCTTGCGGACAGATTGCGGATCAAATCACCGCTTCTTATGGGGATAAGTCCGCAGCTAGAGAGCTGGCTTCACGTTCGGATGTCATCACCTATGAATTTGAAAATGTGGATTCCGAGGTTGCCGCCCTGCTTGAGGATTTATCGTATGTGCCGCAAGGAAGCCGGCTTCTGTACACGACCCAGCATCGGCTGCGTGAGAAGAGAGCGATTGAAGCCGCAGGCGTGCCGGTCGCCCCTTACCGGGAGGTCGTCAGTCTTCAGGATTTGCAGGCGGCGGTGAAGGAGCTGGGCCTGCCGGCCGTACTTAAGACGGCAACAGGCGGATATGACGGGAAAGGCCAGTGGGTGATCCGCTCTGAAGCGGAGATCACCGAGGCTTTTGATACATTAATGAAGGCGGGTACGGAGCTGGTTCTTGAGAAGTTTATCCGCTTTGACAAAGAGCTGTCGGTCATTGCAGCCCGCAGTCCACGTGGTGAGATAAGGACGTTCCCGGTGGCAGAGAACATTCATGTGGATAACATCCTGCATGCCTCTATTGTTCCTGCTAGAGTGGACGAGCGTATACAGCAGGAGGCGGAGCAGCTGGCAGCCCGGATTGCGGAATCGCTTGAAGCTGTAGGACTGCTGGCGGTGGAGCTGTTCCTGACAGGGGACGGTGAGTTATATGTCAATGAGCTTGCTCCAAGGCCTCATAACTCCGGACATTACACGATGGAAGCCTGCAGAACCTCCCAGTTCGAGCAGCACGTCAGAGCGGTATGCAACCTGCCGCTTGGGAATACTTCCCTTATGACCCCGGTGGTGATGGTGAATGTGCTTGGCGAACATATGGAAGAGGTTGAGATGAGGCTTATGGACGGGAAATGGACGGACAATAAGGATCAGGAACAGAAGGGCGTGAATCCTGTTTCCGTAGTACCGAAGGTTCATCTGTATGGCAAGAGCGGCGTGGTGGCCAAGCGGAAGATGGGACATATCAATCTCTTATGCGATAATGTAGAAGAGGCTGTGAGTTTTATACAGCAAACCAAAATTTGGAGGAATCAGCAAAAATGATCGAACGTTACAGCAGACCGGAAATGAGAGCGATTTGGACGGAAGAAAATAAATTCAACGCCTGGCTTGAAGTGGAAATTTGTGCAGCTGAGGCATGGGCTGAGCTGGGGGTCATCCCGAAGTCTGATGTGGCTCTGCTTCGCCAGAACGCTTCTTTTGATATTGAACGGATCTATGAAATTGAACAGGAAACCCGCCATGACGTGATCGCGTTCACACGTGCAGTGTCCGAGAGTCTTGGGGCAGAGCGCAAATGGGTGCATTACGGGCTGACTTCTACCGATGTGGTGGATACCGCACTGGGCTACCTGCTAAAACAGGCCAATGAGATTATTGAGAAGGACATTATTAATTTCATTGGGATTTTGAAAGATAAAGCCATTGCTTACAAGGATACTCCAATGATGGGGCGTACGCATGGCGTTCATGCGGAACCGACCACATTCGGTCTGAAGATGGCGCTGTGGTACGAGGAAATGAAGCGGAACCTGGAGCGTTTCCGTCATGCGGCAGCAAATGTGCAGTTCGGCAAAATCTCCGGGGCAGTGGGCACCTATGCCAACATCGACCCGTTCGTGGAGCAGTTCGTATGTGATAAGCTCGGCACCTCTGCCGCGCCGATCTCTACCCAGACGCTCCAGCGTGACCGCCATGCTGAATATATGGCTACACTGGCACTGATCGCGACCTCCCTTGATAAATTCGCCACTGAAATCCGCGCATTGCAGAAGAGTGAATTCCGTGAGGTTGAGGAAGCTTTTGCTAAGGGACAAAAAGGGTCATCGGCGATGCCGCACAAGCGCAACCCGATCGGCTGTGAGAACATTTCTGGCTTGGCGCGTGTAATCCGTGGGCATATGATCACCGCTTATGAGAACGTGACGCTGTGGCATGAGCGGGATATTTCCCACTCCGGTGCAGAGCGTATCATTCTGCCGGATGCGACCATGCTGATCAACTACATGCTGAACCGCTTGGGCAATATCATCAAGAACTTGACGGTGTTCCCGGAAAATATGAAACGCAACATGGCGCGCACCTTCGGGGTTCCTTTCTCCGGCCGTGTCATGACCAAGCTGATTGATAAGGGCTTCAGCCGCGAGCAGGCATATGACACCGTTCAGCCGCGCGCGATGCTGGCCTGGGAGACTCAGCGTCAATTCCGCGACATCATTGAAGAGACTCCTGAGATTACCGAGGTGCTGAGCAAGGAAGAGATTGAGGATGCGTTCAATCCAGCTTGGCATTTGAAGCACGTGGATACGATCTTTAAGAAGCTTAGACTTATAGACTAGTTACAGATCAGGGAAGAGGAGGACGGCTACATGTCATCACAGGCTGTGTCCACGGCAGTGGATTACGTCGACGCACCGCTGCTCTATAAAGGGAAGGTCCGCGAGCTGTACGATTTAGGGGAGCATTATCTGATCGTCGTGACCGACCGCATTTCTGCCTTCGATTACGTGCTGGAACCGCCGGTTCCTGAAAAGGGAAACGTACTCAACCGGCTTAGTGCTTACTGGTTCAAGCTTACAACTGATCTGATCGAGAATCATGTGGTGCACACCGATGTGGAGAAGCTGGGAGAGGTCATTAAGAATAAAGAGCTGCTGAAGGACCGCATCATGGTTACCCTCAAAGCTGAAAGGATAGACATTGAGTGTGTTGTCCGCGGTTATATTACGGGCGGGGGCTGGCGTCAATATGAGCTGAACGGGGCGATCAACGGAATTCAGCTGCCTGAAGGGCTTCGCAAGAATGACAAGCTGCCGGAGCCGATCTTCACCCCCGCGGCCAAGAACGATGTGGGTCACGATGAGGACATCCCGTTCGAGCGGATGCAGGAGCTGGTAGGCCGCGAACTGGCGGACAAGCTGAAGGCCAAGAGCCTAGAGCTTTACGGCTTTGCACGTGACTATTGCGAGGAGCGTGGAATCATCCTGGCAGACTGCAAGCTGGAGTTCGGCTTGATTGATGGGGAGCTAATCCTCATTGATGAGATCTTCACACCGGACGCCTCCCGCTTCTGGGCCAAGGAGAATTATGCCTTGGACATCGAGATCGACAGCATGGACAAGGAGCCGGTCCGCTCTTACCTGGCCGGCACGGACTGGGACAAGAACAGCCAGCCTGATCCTCTTCCGCCGCATGTGGTGGAGGAGACCACCCGCCGCTACCTGAACATTTACCGCCGTCTCACGGAGTAATCGGGTAGAAGCCAATTGCTGTCGCTAAAAAGACATATTTCGTTAGTCTAATAAGATAAAGGGGTGAGGGACTGGCCGCGTACAGGGTTGTTAGGGTCTCCGATCGCTGTTATCCCTGGATTTCCTGATTGGAATAACCGCCGAATGCGGATGAAATCCAGGGATAAAGGCGAACGCTGACGCTTCTCCGACTCCTAACATCCCTTCCCGCTTCACCCTCACTTTGTAAGCTATCAATAGACTAACTCAAGATGGGGTGCCGATCAGCAATTGGTAGATGGAGAGATAGTAATTTAATTGGTTATGTTGAAGAACTCAACACCCCGTTTAATTAAGTAGGTTGTATGCGGAGAGCATCCAACTGCATCCAACAAGCACACTCTGCTAGCTAATCTAGCTCATTTCTTGGTTTTAGATAGGTGCTCGGCAGGCCGTCCTTATACGAATTCAAGAGGTTTCATCTAAGTTAAATTGCTAAAGACGAAGCACCACAGTAAAGCGGGTCCCGAAAGGGACGGCAAGCGGCTCATTCACAAATCATACAGTTACCAATCCCAATTAACTCCTTCCACCAAACTTTCGGGTGTCCAGAGGGCAAAGCCCTTGGGGCCCTCCCTTTCAGGGAGGGTTTGGGAGGGTGGGAACTGTTGGTTTGGGAGGGTAGAAACAAGAGGAGTACAGAGGGCGTAGCCCTTTGAAGTGTGGTAAGGGAGTCCCAGAGGGCGCAGCCCTTTGAGTAAGCAGGGATTACAGAGGGCACAGCCCTTTGTCAAAAACACGGGTTTTATCAAATTTTTCGGGTGTCCAGAGGGCAGGTCCTCGGCGATAACCCTTCCGGAGGGAATTTCAAGTGAAAGCAATCGTCTATGTTACTATCAAGCAAAGCGTACTGGATCCACAAGGCGTAGCCGTACAAAACGCGCTGCATTCTGTAGGTTTTCAAGAAGTCGAAAGCCTGCGTATCGGAAAATATATCGAGCTTGAGCTGAACACGGACGACCGTGCTGAAGCGGAGAAGAGAGTGGCAGCAATGTGCGAGAAGCTGCTGGCAAACACTGTTGTCGAAGAATACCGCTTTGAACTGGAGGGCTAACCAACATGAAATTCGCAGTACTGGTATTTCCGGGCTCCAATTGTGATATTGACTGCTACAAGGCGGTTGAAGATACGATTGGCGAACCTGTTGATTATGTATGGCATACAGCAACCGATCTATCGGCATATGATTGCATTCTCATTCCGGGCGGGTTTTCTTACGGGGACTACCTGCGCTGCGGCGCCATTTCCAGATTCGCTCCGGTTATGGCGGAGGTCGCCAAGGCTGCGGAGCAGGGCAAATACGTGCTTGGCATCTGCAATGGCTTCCAAATCCTGACCGAAGCTGGCCTGCTTCCGGGTACTTTACGCCGGAACATGTCGCTGAAGTTCCTCTGTCATGATGTTGTGCTCCGCGTAGAGAACAACGAGAATCCTTTTACACGTGAGTATGCCGAGGGGGAAGAAATTGTGATTCCGATCGCCCACGGTGAAGGCAATTACTACTGTGATGACGAGACGATGGCCAAGCTGCAGGCGAATAACCAAATTGTATTTACGTACGCAAGCAACCCGAATGGGTCGCTGAACGATATCGCAGGCATTTCTAACGAGCAGGGTAACGTAGTTGGCATGATGCCTCACCCGGAGCGTGCAGTGGATAGTCTGCTGGGATCAGAAGACGGTAAAAAGATGTTTACATCCATTTTGAAGACATGGAGGGATCGACATGACGCAGCAGTTGTCCGCTAAAGAACCGACGGCGGAGCAAATCGCCGAACAGCAAATTTACAAACAGATGGGTGTATCTGACAGCGAATATGAGCTGATCTGCGGTTTCCTCGGCCGTAAACCGAATTATACGGAAATTGGTGTGTTCAGCGTAATGTGGTCCGAGCACTGTGCTTACAAAAACTCCAAACCGCTGCTTCGCCGCTTCCCGGTAACGGGACCTCGCGTCCTGATGGGACCGGGGGAGGGAGCAGGGATTGTCGACATTGGCGACAACCAGGCTGTGGTGTTCAAAATTGAGAGCCATAATCACCCTTCTGCTGTCGAGCCTTATCAGGGCGCGGCAACCGGGGTGGGCGGGATTATCCGCGATATTTTCTCCATGGGTGCAAGACCGGTAGCGGTACTGAATTCCCTACGGTTCGGGAAGCTGGAGAGCGACCGGGTAAAATATTTGTTCGAGCATGTGGTGTCCGGGATTGCCGGATACGGGAACTGTATCGGAATTCCGACTGTCGGCGGCGAAGTGATGTTTGACGACAGTTATGACGGCAATCCGCTCGTTAACGCAATGTGTGTCGGTCTGATCGACCATGACAAAATCCAGCGCGGTGTCGCCAAAGGTGTAGGTAATCCGGTGTTCTACGTAGGTCCTCCAACCGGGCGTGATGGAATTCACGGTGCGACTTTCGCATCCGAGGAATTAACGGAAGAATCTGAAGCGAAGCGTACGGCTGTTCAGGTCGGCGATCCATTCATGGAGAAGCTGGTCATGGAATCGTGTCTGGAGCTGATTGATTCCGGCATTGTGCTGGGAATTCAAGATATGGGCGCAGCAGGTCTAACTTGCTCAAGTGCGGAAATGGCAAGTAAGGCAGGAAATGGTCTGGAACTGTACCTTGACCAGGTGCCTCAGCGGGAAGAAGGCATGACACCATACGAGATGATGCTTTCGGAATCCCAAGAGCGCATGCTGTTCGTGGTGGAGCCGAAGGATGAGGCCCAGGCGATGGAAATTTTTGAACGGTGGGGCGTAATCTGTGCCAAGGTCGGCAAGGTGACAGACGATGGACGTCTGAAGCTGTTCCATCATGGTGAAGTGGTTGGAGATATGCCGGTAACTGCGCTTGTTGACGAATGCCCAATTTACAACAAACCGTCTGCAGTCCCTGCTTACTATGAAGAGAATGCCAATGTGGATACCCTGCGTTACCCTGAAGTTACGGATCTTGGCGGCGCGCTTGAGACGGTTCTGGCTTCCCCAACTGTAGCCAGCAAAGCATGGATCTACGAGCAATATGATTATATGGTGCGCACGAGCACTGCCGTACGTCCGGGTTCGGATGCTGCTGTAGTGACCATTCGCGGAACCCGCAAGGGTCTGGCCATGACAACGGATTGCAACGGACGGTTCGTCTACCTTGACCCTGAAGTTGGGGGCCGTATTGCGGTGAGTGAAGCAGCGCGCAACATTGTATGCTCCGGTGCTGAGCCGCTGGCCATTACGGATAACTTGAACTTCGGAAGTCCGGAGAAACCGGATATTTTCTGGCAAATGGAAAAAGCGGTTGACGGCATGGCTGAAGCCTGCCGGGTGCTGGACGCGCCGGTTATTGGCGGTAATGTCAGCTTGTACAACGAGAATGCCAAAGGCGCCATTTACCCGACTCCAGTTGTCGGTATGGTAGGTCTTGTACATGATGTAGACCACATTACAACACAAGGCTTTAAGCAAGAAGGAGATGTGATCTTCCTTCTGGGAGAGACCAAGGCAGAGCTTGGCGGCAGTGAATTCCAAAGTGCTGTTCATGGCGTAACGGAAGGCCGTCCGCCAGAGCTTGATTTGAACGTGGAGCGCAGATTGCTGGATACGGTGCTTGCGGCAATCCAACAGGGACTTGTCCAGTCTGCACATGATTTGTCCGAGGGCGGTCTGGCCGTGGCTCTTGCAGAATCCTGCATCAGCGGCGGCGGATTGGGTGCCCAGGTTAACCTCGATACTAACCTTCGTCCCGATGTGGCCTTGTTCAGTGAATCGCAATCGCGCATTCTGCTGACGGCTGCACCTGAGAAGGCAGCTGAGCTTGAGAAATTCATTTCGGAACGCAGTGTTCCGGTTGCAGTGATCGGCCGTGTGGAAGGAACAAGTCTTGTAATTGACATCAACCGCGCTTCGGCCTTGAACAAACCGGTGGAGGGCTTGAAGCAGGTCTGGGAGGAAGCTATTCCATGTCTGATGAAGTAATACCGCAAGGGTTATGGACAGGAGACTATTTCAACGAGGGCTCTGGACGGGATGGAGTTTTTGACAAGTTAAAAGAGGAGTGCGGCGTCTTCGGCGTGTTCGGTCACCCGGATGCTGCAAGTCTCTCTTATTACGGACTTCACGCGCTTCAGCACCGCGGGGAAGAGAGCGCCGGACTCTGTGTCACAGACGGTGGCGACTTCAATTACCACCGCGGCATGGGCCTGGTGAAGGAAGTGTTCGACAAGGATCGCCTAGCTTCGCTTATCGGTGACCGGTCGATCGGCCATGTCCGCTATTCTACCAGCGGGGACAGCAAGCTGACGAATGCCCAGCCGCTCGTATTCAAATACCGCGATGGGGACCTCGCGGTGGCGACAAACGGTAATATCGTCAACGCGCCGAAGATCCGCCGTGAATTAGAGAGAAGCGGCTCGATCTTTCAGACAACGAGTGATACCGAGGTCATTGCCCATCTGATTGCGCGGTCACCGAAGGATTTTGTGGAAGCGGCCAAAGATGCCCTTCAGCAAATCGTCGGGGGATACGCCTTCCTGTTGATGACAAATGACAAACTTCTCGTTGCATCCGACCCGAACGGCCTGCGGCCTATCTCGATGGCCCGGCTTGGGGACGCTTATCTGTTCTCATCTGAGACTTGTGCATTCGAGACGATCGGCGCGGAGATTATTCGCGACATTGAGCCTGGTGAGCTGCTGATCTTGGACAAAGACGGTCTCCATGAGGACCGGTTTGCCGAGCCGCAGCGCAAGGCGCTGTGTGCAATGGAATATATTTATTTTGCAAGACCGGATAGTGATTTGAATGGCTCCAATCTGCACTCCTCCCGCAAAAGAATGGGGCGCCGGATGGCCCAAGAGTCATTCGTGGATGCGGATGTAGTCACGGGTGTTCCAGACTCTAGCATTTCCGCTGCGATCGGTTACGCGGAGCAGACTGGGATTCCGTACGAGCTTGGTCTTATTAAAAATAAGTACACTGGACGCACGTTCATCCAGCCGAGCCAGGAGCTGCGCGAGCAGGGCGTGAAGATGAAGCTGAGCGCCGTGCGCCGTGTTGTTGAGGGCATGCGCGTTGTGATGATCGACGATTCCATTGTGCGCGGTACGACCTCCCGCCGGATTGTGAACCTGCTTCGCGAAGCCGGTGCGGTCGAGGTACACGTGCGGATCACATCTCCGCCGTTCAAGAATCCGTGCTTCTACGGAATCGACACGCCGGACAGTCGAGAACTGATTGCTTCCTCGAAGTCGATCGAAGAGATCCGTCAGGAGATCAACGCGGACTCGCTGGAGTTCATCAGCCCGGAAGGCTTGATTGAAGCGGTTTCCGGCAATAACGTGAACGATTATAAAGGCGGGCTTTGCATGGCCTGCTTTGATAATGACTACCCGACCCGGACGGACTTCGACGGGGAAGAGCAGTTCGGTTGCAGCTGTTAGGGAGCTGTTGGGTGGATAATCTTTAGGCTTATCCTCCTTGAACAACCCAGCGGAGTGGACGGAATCGTCCTGAAGAAGCGAAGCGTGCGCCTAAAAGCTTTCTGAAAGAAAGCTACTTCGAAAGCATATGCTTCACCGGATTTCTACCGTGATAAGCGGTTCAAATCAAGAAATCTGGGGGCAACAGCGATCGTAAGGATCATCCGTTGGCGGAGCGGGCTTTTAATCTACTATTTTCCCATTGAATACTTCACCATCTTAACCATTAACACCAACAGCATGAATTATACAGTAGGTGGTTCTATTTAGAACCTCAATTAAACCATAAGGAGCGTGTCCTTACGTGTCTGAAGCATACAAAAGCGCCGGGGTCGATATCGCGGCAGGCAATGAAGCAGTGGAACGGATGAAGAAACACGTCAAGCGGACCTTCCGTCCTGAAGTGATGACGGATCTTGGAGGGTTCGGGGCCTTGTTCGGCCTGAACAAGGATAAATACGAGGAGCCGGTGCTCGTATCCGGCACCGATGGAGTCGGCACGAAGCTGAAGCTGGCGTTTGCCATGGACAAGCATGATACCATCGGGATCGATGCCGTGGCGATGTGCGTGAACGATATTATTGTTCAGGGCGCGGAGCCGCTCTTTTTCCTCGATTATCTGGCATGTGACAAAGTCATCCCTGCGAAGATTGAAGCGATTGTAGCCGGTATTGCTGAAGGCTGCGCACAGTCGGGATGCGCCTTGATCGGCGGCGAGACAGCGGAGATGCCAGGCATGTACAGTGAAGGCGAGTATGACATTGCCGGGTTCACCGTGGGTGTGGTCGATAAGAGCAAGATTATTAACGGAAGAACAATTAAGGCAGGAGATACGGTCATCGGGCTGGCGTCCAGCGGAGTTCACAGCAATGGCTTTTCCCTGGTCCGCAAAGTGCTGTTGGAGCAGTCGGGATACAGCCTTCAAGACAAGCTGGATGAGCTGAACGGTGCGGTGCTTGGGAATGTGCTGCTGGAACCAACCAAGCTGTACGTCAAACCTGTGCTTCAGCTGATTGAGCAGGTGGAGGTTAAAGGCATGGCTCATATCACCGGCGGTGGGTTTATTGAGAATATCCCACGGATGCTGCCGGAGGGTGTGAATGTCGATATCGAATTCGGTTCTTGGCCGGTTCTGCCCATTTTTAGCTTGCTTCAAGAAAAGGGCGGAGTAAACAACCGCGACATGTTCACCACGTTTAATATGGGAATTGGGCTTGTGATTATCGTCCGCGCGGATCAGGCGGATCAGGCTGTACAAGTATTGAAGGAACAAGGGGAAACTCCTTATATCATCGGAAAAGTTACCGAAGGTGAGAAAATCGTCACGTTTACAGGGGCTGAAGTGTAATGGGTTCTTACCGGATCGCGGTATTTGCTTCAGGCCAGGGTACGAATTTTCAAGCCTTGGTGGATGCGGCAGAGCGGGGGCAGCTGGGCGGCGCGGAAATTGCGCTGCTCGTCTGTGACAAGCCACAGGCTCCGGTGGTTGGACGGGCCGAGAAAGCAGGGGTGGAACAATTTCTGTTCCAGCCAAAGAGCTATGCCAGCCGGGAAGATTACGAAAGGGAGATTGCTGCCGAGCTTGAGAAGCGCGGGATTGATCTAATCGTACTTGCCGGCTATATGCGTCTGATTACTTCAGTACTTGTCGAACCTTATGCGGGTCGGATGATTAATATTCACCCTTCTCTGCTCCCCTCTTTTCCCGGTGTGAACGCTATAGGACAAGCTTATGATTATGGCGTGAAGGTGACCGGAGCAACCGTGCATTTTGTGGATGGCGGTACGGATACCGGGCCAATCATTGCTCAGCGAACCGTGGAGATTTACGAAGGGGAAAGCATTCAGTCTGTAGAAGACCGCATTCATACCGTGGAGAAGGAAGTCTATCCCCAGGTGGTCACTTGGCTGGCTCAAGGCCGTGTAAGGCTCGAGGGACGTAAGGTGATCGTGGAGAACTAAAGTCCCGCAGGCAGCTTGCCGGATGATTCAGGGGATTGATAAGGATCTTTGACGTCTTTGTATAATTGGCGGGAATGGTGAAACCTTGATGAGGCTTGGAATCGACGCTTTGTTCAGTTTCGATATTTCCCGAGAAATATTGCCGTATATTGGAAGAGTGTGGCCTTGCTGCTGGCGGGTTCAGACATGCTGTAGAACCTTGATGTAGAAGATGATTTAAGACAAAACATGCTGTCAAATCAAAGGAGGAGCCAATCGTGAGTATCAAAAGAGCACTGGTCAGCGTATCGGATAAAACAGGTATCGTGGAGTTCTGCCGAGAGCTGTCGCAATTGGGAGTGGAGATTATTTCAACTGGAGGAACCAAGAATCTTCTCGCAAAGGAAGGGGTTCCTGTCATTGGAATTTCAGACGTAACCGGATTCCCGGAAATACTGGATGGACGCGTAAAAACTCTTCACCCTGCTGTACACAGCGGCCTTCTGGCTGTCCGTGACAGCGATGAGCACCAGGCTCAAATGAAGGAGCTCGGACTGGATTATATCGATCTGGTGGTCGTTAACCTGTATCCTTTCCAAGAGACGATTGCCAAGCCAGAAGTAGCGTATGAAGATGCCATCGAAAATATTGATATCGGTGGGCCTACGATGCTTCGTTCTGCTGCGAAGAACCATGCTTTTGTCAGTGTGGTTGTGGATTCCTCGGACTATGCTCAGGTGTTGGACGAGATTCGCACTCAAGGCGACACGACTCTCGAAACCCGTAAGCGTCTTGCCGCCAAAGTGTTCCGTCATACGGCAGCTTACGATGCGCTGATCTCTGACTATTTGTCGAACGTGACAGGAGATCCGCTTCCTGAGCGTTTTACTGTGACCTATGAGAAAATTCAGGACCTCCGTTATGGGGAGAACCCTCACCAGAAGGCCGCATTCTACCGCAAGCCGCTGGCTTCGGAGGATACGATCACAACGGCTGAACAGCTGCATGGTAAGGAGCTTTCCTACAACAATATTAATGATGCGAATGCAGCCCTGCAGATCGTGAAGGAATTTGATGAGCCTGCGGTTGCGGCAGTCAAACATATGAACCCATGCGGCGTGGGAGTTGGCCGCAGTGTGCTGGAGGCTTTCCAAAAGGCGCACGCGTCCGATCCTACGTCAATCTTCGGCGGCATCGTTGCGGCCAACCGGATGATTGATGAGGACACGGCGGTTCTGCTCAGCGAGATTTTCCTTGAAATCATCTTGGCTCCAGGCTTCACGAAAGAAGCGCTGGAGGTGCTGACGAAGAAGAAAAACATCCGTCTTCTCAAGGTCGGAGAGTTGAAATCAGGTCAAAGCAGAAAGAGCCAGTTCATTGTCACTTCCATTGATGGCGGTATGGTTGTGCAGGAGAGCGATGTTCATTCCCTCGATGCCTCCGATTTGAAAGTAGTAACAGACCGTGAACCGACAGAAGATGAGCTGAAGCAGCTCCTGTTTGGTTGGAAGATTGTGAAACATGTGAAGTCCAATGCGATTCTGCTCGCCAAGGATAGTATGACCGTAGGTGTCGGAGCAGGTCAAATGAACCGTGTCGGTGCGGCGAAGATTGCTATTGAACAAGCCGGAGAGAAGGCCAAAGGCAGCGTACTGGCTTCAGATGCCTTCTTCCCGATGGGAGATACCGTCGAAGAAGCAGCGAAAGCGGGAATCACGGCGATCATTCAGCCAGGGGGTTCGGTGAGAGACGAGGAATCGATCAAAGCTGCGAACGAACATGGCATCGCCATGGTGTTTACAGGGGTTCGTCACTTTAAGCACTAGGAGCTGTGAGAGCCAGGCCTAGGCAATAGGCCGGAAATTACGGCTAGCTTTTGAATGGATTGCTGGGCCCAGGATTGAGCAAGTGAAGATTTGTTATATAAAATGAACTTTAAGGATTAACCGATCTCAGCGGGGAGGACGAGTGATTCTGAAGAGGCGGAGCGTCCACCTTTGTTTCCGAATGCCCCAATGGATATCTAGTTCAAGCATTTCGGGGACAACAGCGGCCTTAAAGAACATTCGGCATCGCAGCGCCTCCAAAAGGGTAACCTTCATAAGTTCATTTTATATAGATGGCCTGATAGTCTGATACTTGGTTAATCCAAGGAAGAATTGTATGGGACGGTCATGGATAATAACCAACCGCAGCTCTGCTGTCGGATAGGGGGATTTTTAGTATGGATATTTTGGTAATTGGCGGGGGCGGGCGTGAACATGCGATCTGCTGGGCGCTTGCGAAGAGTCCTAAAGCCGGAACCATATACTGCGCTCCAGGCAATGCCGGGATCGGCGAAGTGGCGGAATTAGTGCCTATTCAGGTAGGCGAATTTGACCGTCTGACGGCTTTTGCCAAGGAGAAGCAGGTAGGGCTCGTTGTCGTTGGACCGGATGACCCGCTTGCGGATGGGATCGTAGATGCTTTTGAACAGGAGAACATTCCTGTCTTTGGACCACGCAAAAACGCGGCTCATATCGAGGGCAGCAAAACATTCATGAAAGACCTGCTGCGCAAATACAACATTCCGACGGCCGCATATGAGAAATTCGACAATTATGAAGCTGCGCTGGAGTACCTGCGCAGCCAGCCTGTGCCGATCGTAATCAAGGCAGACGGACTTGCAGCAGGGAAGGGTGTTACAGTAGCGTTCACCCGGGAAGAGGCGGAGAAGGCACTGTCAGATATTATGGTAAGTCAAGTTTTTGGAGCGGCAGGAAGCCAGGTCGTTATCGAGGAGTTCATGAGTGGTCAGGAAATGTCGATTCTAAGTTTTGTCGATGGGGAGACGGTGCGGCCGATGTCGGCAGCGCAGGATCATAAACAGGTGTTTGACGGGGACAAGGGCCCGAACACCGGTGGAATGGGGACTTACTCCCCGCTGCCGCATATTCCGGAGTCGATCATTGAAGAGGCGGTGGAGACGATTATTAAGCCTACCGCCAAGGCGATGGTGGCTGAGGGTCGGCCGTTCCGAGGCGTCTTGTTCGCGGGTCTAATGATTACACCGGACGGCAAACCAAAGACGATTGAATTCAACGCCAGATTCGGAGACCCGGAGACTCAGGTCGTGCTTCCGAGACTGAAGAGTGATCTGCTTGAAATTTTCCTCGCTGCGGTCAACGGCACCCTGGATCAGGTGGAGATTGAATGGAGTGAGGAGGCTGCCGTCTGTGTGGTCCTAGCTTCTCCAGGATATCCAGCCTCCTATCCGAAGGGGCTTGAGATTAGCGGCCTGGATCAGGTGCAGGAAGCGCTGGTGTTCCACGCAGGAACTGCCAGAAATGTGGACGGCGGCTGGACCACCAATGGAGGCCGTGTGCTTGGCGTGGTGGGGCTTGGACGCGACATCGCGGAGGCCAGAAGCAAAGCCTACGCAGAGGCTGAGCGGATCACATTTGAAGGCAAGCACTTCCGTACGGATATTGCCGCGAAGGCGCTGAAGTAGCCGGTTTTTATGGGGGAAACAGAACGGATAACAGACTAGAGATAGCACTAAAAGCGAGGACTTCATCACAGCGGATCGGGGTCTTCACAGGAATGATTATTAATCAGGTTAAAAGGAATAAACAATTATAGCCTAATTGATAAGAGAGGCTCTCCCTGAACGTGCGGGGGGAGCCTTTTGTAGACTCTTGTTTTAAATCCACTTTGGTATCAGGCTGTGGATTAGCGATTTTCCAAATCGTTTTGTAAGAGTTGGGCCATGTAGTTATTTTAATCGTCTGCTTACGGACCTTCTGCCAATTATAAAAGTTCCTTTGGCCATTTTGGCATTGCTATTGGTCTATAGCGCTATCTCAATTATTTTACATTAAACAAAATCTACAAAAAGGCCGATATATAAATTGTATTTATTTAGTACAATATATTACAAAATAGGAGGCTGAAAGTGGAATGAGAATATCTACCCCCGGGCCGCACCCGATACCTGGGTTGAACGACCATGGTCGTTCGCAGCGCAGTACGATTACCATGGGACAGCGGCTAAACTCAAATTTGAAGAATTCGGACAAAGAGCAAGTGAAGCTGATTGACAAATTGAATGAGCAGAAGCAGGCCCTAATTGAACGACGTACCAATTATATGAGTAATGCGGTCAAAAATGGGGTCAATCCAAAGGTCATTAAGGCAGAAACTGACTCGATAGACGAGCAGATCAAGGAACTGGAACAGAAAATAGCAGAGCAATCTCTTGAGCAGCAGCGTAAAGCACTCGGTATGGATGAAGACAAGAAAAAGAAGGAAGCCGAGAAAGATCCAACAACTGAGGATCCTGACAAGCAGACCCCTGAAGAGCAGAAGAAGGCCTACACGACGTACGTGATGAATAGCATTGTGTCTGCCAAAAATGATTTGAAAAAATTCGAACCTGTCCAGACAGCACAGAATATCCTGCGGACAGAGGCAAAGTCTTGGGAGCACAATGACCCGGCGAAGTCGGCAAGTCTGTTGAAAAAAGCCGCAAATCTGGATGGAAAATTGGGCGATATAGCTAAGAAAGCCCAGGAGCAGGTGACAGAGAGCACCCAAGCAGCAGAGAAGGCTCAAGTGAAAGAGAGCGCCCAAGCAGCAGGGAAAGCCCAAGCGACTACAGAGAACACCCAAGCGGCAGAGAATACCAAAATGACAGAGGGTACCCAAGCTGCAGAGCAGCAGGTGAATTCAAAGGAATCTCCTTCTGAACTGAAGAACAGTGACAAGCAGGACCCAACTGCCAAGGACAAGGAAGAACGCTCAGCTGTTGGACCCACTGTAGAAGTCAAAAGACAGTCAGCCCCTCCAGGCAGCCACATCGATAAAATCGTTTAGCATCTTAGATTACATAACAGCACCCTTTAATAAAGTATCTCATAAATAACGTAGCGTAGTAATACTTTAGAGTATCTTACGTCCTTCAAAGTATACCAAAGAGACTCCCCTAATAGGCGGGGAGTCTCTTTGAGCTTTATAGATTTGATTAGCAATCGACCCGGAACCCGGTTAAATTATCGTACTTCATCCAGCAATCGGTAAGCTTCTTCCTTCGTCTTCACGGCAAGCAGCGCCTCTCTGAAAGGATCGTCCATCAGTTTGCGGGAGAGCATCTGAAGCACTTTCAGGTGGGCATTTCCCTTACTGCTGCGTGGTACGGCAATCATAAAGACCAGCTTGGCCTCGCTGCCGTCCAGACTACTCCAGTCGACCCCGTCCTGCTTAATGCCAAAAACTACACTTGGCTTCAAGACTGCGTCCGATTTACCGTGAGGAATAGCGATATTCATACCGATGCCTGTCGAGCTTTCTTCTTCGCGGGCCAGAATGGCCTTTTTAAAATCATCGGGAGAGCTTACTGCTCCGGTTCTATCCAATGCCCCGATCATTTCATCAATCACTTCATCCCGGGAAGCTCCCTCGAGATCCAGGTTAATCAGATCCAGGTTCATGATATCTGTCAGTTTCTCAATCTGAACAGCTTGCGCTTCATCTCCGGTCTGTTCTTGATCTGAGGCCGATACAGTTGTGGCTGTAGGGGAACCAGGAGCAGGAGTTGTAGGAACTGTCGGATTCGCTGAAGCTGTAGGAGTTGGAGCTACAGGAGTCCCCACAGCAGACGCCGCAGGATGATTAAGCTCGACTCCTTCGGCAGTAACCGGACCAGCCATTTCGATGTCTTTCTTCAGCAGACTGATCAAGATTACCGAGACCGCTGAACCGACAATAACAGCAATGAAGAACATGACTACGTTATCTACTGCACCAAGCAGGGCAACAATCGGTCCCCCATGGGCTACGCGGTCTCCGACATGCCCAAGCATTGCGATGACGGAGCCTGCCATCGATCCTACCATGATACTTGGAATAACCCGGAGCGGATCTTGGGCTGCAAAAGGAATTGCCCCTTCGGTAATTCCGAACAGCCCCATCGTAAAGGCCGCTTTGCCAGCCTCCCGCTCGGCAGGTTCGAATTTGCGCTTATTCAGCATAGCCGCAAGGCCCATACTGATAGGCGGAATACAAATGGCCGCCGCAATGGGACCCATAATTTCGTAGTTGCCTTCTCCAATCATGGCTGAACCGAACAGGAAGGCAACCTTGTTCACGGGCCCGCCCATATCGAAAGAGATCATAGCTCCGAGAATCAGGGCGAGCAGAACTGAACTGGTTCCCTGCATGCCCGCAAGCCATGCTGTTAAAGCCTCAAACAGCTGGGCGATTGGTGCCCCAATAAGGAAGATGAAGATTAAGCTTACAATCAAGGAAGCCAATATCGGGATAATGATGATAGGCATAATAGGCTGAAGGGCTTTTGGAATCTTAAGCTTTTTGATCCCGAGCGCAACATAGCCTGCCAGGAATCCAGCGATAATCCCGCCAATAAAACCGGCTCCCGCTTCACTTCCATAGAAGCTGCCGTTCGCTGCGATAAATCCGCCGACCATACCGGGAGCCAGACCCGGTCTGTCCGCAATACTCATGGCGATGAAACCGGCAAGGATCGGTACCATGAAGGTAAATGCGGCAGATCCGACATTCTGGATCGTCTTCCAGAACGAGCCGTCGGGAATCACAAGCCCGCCCGGCGTCTTATGTCCCCCTAGAGTCAGGGCAATTGCAATAAGAAGACCTCCGATTACGATAAACGGCACCATATAACCTACTCCGTTCATCAAATGGCGGTACACCGGATTCTGCCGGGATTTCTTCTCCTGTTTGATATCCTCGGCCGATCTCAACTGAGCCCGGTACACGGGGACGTCTCCACTAATCACACGCTGGATGAGCTCTTCTGGATGACGAATGCCTTCTTGCACGCCAACCTCAAGCAATTTTTTGCCGACGAACCGGTCCTTCAGAACCTTTTTATCCGCCGCGATAATAATTCCGTCCGCTTCACGGATTTCCTGCTCGGTTAGCTGGTTCTCCACCCCGATGGACCCTTGGGTTTCGACCTTCATCTCAATGCCAAGCTTGGCCGCCGCCCGCTGAAGATTCTCAGCAGCCATATACGTATGTGCAATTCCGTTAGGACACGAGGTAATCGCTAATATTTTCATGGCCATTCTCCTTTTAACTTAATTGTTTACGCTTACATGATTAAGTATAAACACCAGATGGGCCGTTATCAGACTAATCTTTTACCGGAACTTCCGGAAAAAATCGTTTTTTTGCCTGCATAAAAAAGCAGGACCCTCGGGTCCCGCCTTCTCATTAGCTATTATTATCCGGTTAAAATTCACCTTTCAGCTTGCTAAGGAAGCTCATCACATGGGTCTCTTGAGATAATGTCCCTACATAGGCTGGACGTTCACTGATCAGGGATAGCTCCCTAAACAGCTGCCTCACTTCTTCCCGTTCATCATTCTGTACCGCAAGCATGAAGACAAGCTGCACCTTCTCAGTTCCCCATTTGAGGGGCTGCTTCAATGTGGCAATCGCAATGGCCGATTCCCGGATCAGCTCAGGACTGCCATGGGGAATGGCAACACCTCCCCCGATGGTTGTAGAGGACAACTTTTCTCTGGCAAGTGCGCTCTGCGAATACCCAGGTTCCACATATCCCTTGTCGATCAGCACTTGAGCCAGCTTGGCAATCAGTTGTTCCGGTTGTTCAGCATCCTGCTGGAGAAAGACAAGGAATGGCGTTGTGTACTTCAGGAAGGCAGATTCCTCTCTGTGACCCGGTTCATCCAGCTGCCGGATCTTCTGCTCCAGCTTTCGTTCATCCCTGGCTTCCAGAAGGGGAGAGACCAGGATGTGTGGAAGCTGCAGATTTGGAAGATCAACTGTGGAAATGACCAAGTCCACCTTGTGATCCGCCAGATAGCTCTGGACTTCCGCTTTAGCCATGGAGGCTTCCACCTGTACGGACGGAAATTTACGTTCGATCTTTGATCTAAGCAGTTGGGACATGCCAATGCCCATGTGGCATACAATGATGACTTTTTTGGGATCGGGTACGCCTTGATGCAGCCGTTCAACCGAGGCTTGAAAGTGCAGGGTCAGATAGGCTGCTTCCTCCTCAGGTATGGAGACTTGCAGCAAATCGTGCAGATCCCCCAGGGCCACGATGATCCGGTCAAACATATAAGGATACATCTTCTTGATCTCGGCCAACATGGGATTGGACACGGGAAGCCCGTAGCGAAGACGGTTCAGGGTTGCGTATAAATGCACTTTTAAGCCATGAATCAGCACCTCGTCCTGGGAGAACTGAATCCGGTTCAGCTCTGACATTCTCTGGATCAGAAGGGCCACCAGATTGGACAGGTGGGAATCCCGATCCACCAGCTTACGTTCCAGGCCCTCACCCTTCTCCTCACGATAGTGGAATTTTCCACCTAGCAGGTGCAGGGTCAGATAAGCAGCTTCCTCCCTTGGAAAAGGAACGGCAAATACCGGCTTCAGCGCTTCCAAAAACTCCTCTGCCCAAGCAAACTCCGCTTTTTCCTCTAATGTGTCAATTTCTAAGTCTGGAAGAGAGATGGGCTGTTTAAGCTTGGTTCTCTTGATCATCAACAGAATATGCAGGATCAGGCTTTCAAAGGTTTCATCTGTAAATGGAAGCGAATGCCGCTTCTGAAGTGCCCTTAATTCATGATAGACCGCAGATACCTCGTGCGGCTCGAACTGCTTCCTGAGCATCTGCCCTGTGAGCTCGGGACTGTCGATCAATTGATCAAGGCGTGCAAGAGCGGTCCGTTTGCTTTTCTCAGAGCCTTCAACCCCGAGGCCAACCCTTTGCTTGGAGAACAAAGTTAGATCAAAGCGCCGCAGCCACTCCCTGATTTGATCCAGATCCTTGCGGATCACGGCTTTGTTCACATAGTATTCTGAGGCTAGATCCTGAATGGCCACAGGCTTCGCGTTCATCAGCAGCCGGTAGGCCAGATGCAGGACTCTTTCTTCGTCGGACTTGTGATCGGTCAAGATCTCCCCGGCATACAGACGGTCTATAAGATCGGCGCGGTCAGCTTCCTCGACCTCCAGATAAATGCCCAGACCTGGTTTCCGGATCAGACTGGCCCCCGAGTTTCTGTCCAAAAATTCCTCTATTATGTTCAGGTCGCTTCGGATGGTCTTCTCAGAACATCCCACCTCATCCGCAAGATCCTGAACCAGCCATAGCCTGTTCTCTTCGTTTAAGAGCATGCGCAAAATTTCTCTTTGCCTATTGTTCATCCGGGTTCCCCTGTTATCCAAGTGTGATGGAGAGTCCGCCCTCACAGGGCGGTATAATCTATTTGTATAATAGCCCAAGCCGCTGTATTAATCCATTGTCCTTAAATATCCAATTGCCTGACCTGCGGATAATTTGACCATTCCTTGTAACAGGGCTTGAACAAAAGCCGAGATAAGTGTATTTTAGACTTCAAATGTATGTACAGGCTCGGCGTTAGCGCTTTGAAGTCCTATATCTGTAAATAGAAGTGAGGAGAGAGAAATGGCACAAGGGGAGAACCCTGCTGTAGGGATGGAAGACATTGTACGGGCACATCATGTGCTAAGGGAAGTGGTGACCCGCACACCGCTTCAACTGGATCAGACGCTGTCTGCGAGGTATGACTGCCAGGTATATCTGAAAAGAGAGGACCTTCAGGTCGTCCGCTCCTTCAAAATCCGGGGCTCCTATAACCTGATCCGCAACCTGACTGAAGAACAGCGGGAGAAGGGCATTGTGTGCGCCAGCGCAGGCAATCACGCTCAGGGCTTCGCTTTGTCCTGCCACACGCTCGGGATACGCGGGCATATCTATATGCCAAGCACCACACCGAATCAGAAGGTGAAGCAGGTCAAGCGGTTTGGCGGAGCCGATGTCGAGGTGATTCTTACCGGAGATACGTATGACGACGCTTATGCCGAGGCGATCAAGGCGTGCCGGGATCACGGCATGACATTCGTGCATCCGTTTGACGATCCGATGATCATTGCCGGGAACGGGACTATCGGTATGGAGATCATGGAGAATTTGAGCACTCCGGCTGATTATGTCTTTGTGACTATTGGTGGGGGTGGGCTGGCTGCCGGGATCGGTTCTTACTTGAAAATGGTCAGCCCCAACACTAAAGTTGTCGGAGTGGAGCCGCTGGGGGCGGCTTCCATGAGTGAAGCGCTTAAGGAGAAACAGGTGGTTACTCTGGAATCGATCGACAAATTTGTCGATGGAGCGGCTGTGAAACGCGTGGGGGATTTGACCTATGAGATTTGCGCCAACGTACTTGATGATGTCGTGACCGTTCCGGAAGGCAAGGCCTGTACCTCGATCCTGGAGCTCTATAACGACAACGCTATTGTTGTAGAGCCTGCGGGATCACTGCCTGTGGCCGCACTCGACCTGTACCGCGAGGAAATCAAGGGCAAGACGGTGGTGTGTGTGATCAGCGGGGGCAATAATGATATCGACCGGATGCAGGAGATTAAGGAACGCTCGCTAATTTACGAGGGATTGAAGCATTATTTCCTCATTAACTTCCCTCAGCGCGCCGGAGCTTTAAGGGAATTCCTACAGGACGTGCTGGGGCCGAATGACGATATTGCCCGCTTCGAGTATACGAAGAAGCATAACAAAGAGAATGGGCCGGCGTTGATCGGCATTGAGCTGACGTATCAAGAGGACTATGTGCCGCTTATTGAGCGCATGAGAGCCAAGGGGATTGCCTTCACGGAACTCAACCGTGATTTGAATTTGTTTAATCTGTTGATTTAGGATCACCAGCTGGAACCGGATGACGGGATAAGTAGTGGAAGTTAAGATGTAGTAAAAGTAAATGTAAAAGTAAAAGTAAAAGTAAAAGTAAAAGTAGGAGTTAGAAGCAAGGAGAAAGGAGAAGAGAAAGAGAACGAGTAAGAGCCTGCCGTTAAGCGGTCAGTCCCATTTAACGGCAGGCTCTATTCATTGCGTTGTAAAGCTAAGCGCCCGGTCTGTGACATGAACGAGTGTGGACACAGAACCAGGCGGACATATAGGGGCACAAAGCACACCACAGACCATAAGTAACATCACAGTATAAAAAATACATCATGTCACCACAGCACACTACAGCATCAAAAGTACATTATGTCACCACAAGCACACTACAGCATCAAAAGCACATCACATCAGCTAAGTCACATCATGTTATCACAAATATCGCAGCATCAAAACATCACAGACGATTCACAATTCACAAGCAAGATTACAGATTACTAGCACCTCACAGCATGATAAGACATCATCACAATCCATCACATTATAAGGACATCACACAAGCTAATCACAAGCAAACTAGCTACAAGCAAGCATTTCGGAAAGGTCTTTCTAAGCCTCACCCGATGCTTGTCTTGATCGTTCCGGCTTGCGCAGGAAGAAGAAACGCTGCCCGAGAAGGCCTACGATGAAGATGATCAGGCTGTTCCAAGGCGACACGACAAAAGCCGGTAGGAAGATAACGAGCAGTACCCCGACAACCACAATGCCGCCCATGATGCCGATGTATATGCCCATTTCCCTCGGGGTAAGCTTGATCTGCTCGGCTGGCTTGCCCTTCTTGGATTCGGGCTTGAGGAACCGGGTCATAAGTTCGACAAGCAGGATTGAACCTACGGCGATAATCAGCAGGGTTGCGGTACTAATGCGCGTGTAGGTAAGATCACCGCCAAACCATTTGCTGAAGAAGCCTGTCAGCATCATGATGAAGAACACCCAGGTGAGGGCCACCCATGGGATCATTGCGTAATATTTCACTTTATCCTTCATGCTTCGGGGCTGTCTGATGGACATATCCGCGACCAGCTGGGCGCAGTAGGCATTGGGGCTATCCCCATACAATTCCTGAATCGGACGGTTTCGGTTCTGGGCTTCCAGTATCTCCTTAGCCAGCCTGAGCAGCACTTCCTCGCCTTTGGCTTCCGCCAGGGAGCTCGAACGCAAGCTTCGGACCATCTCCCCAAAGTAAGCGTCATTCTCCGGGGTCATATAATCCCTTAAGCGGTTAGTTTCCTTAATCATTTCGTGGATGTACATGGCTTTTTAAATTCTCCTCTTCGTGTATGTTTGCTGTATACACTTATTTTCTAGGTGACTCGGCTATGAAATCCTATTATTACCATTCAGAACACTTCACAACAATAGACCAGGATCGTACCGGTTAAGTAAGTTTACCGGAAATCCAGTGTTATTCTTGCCCAAAGTATACTTAAGGCGCTTTAAGTTCACAAGGGACCAGGGAAGTGTTCTGAAGTCGAAAAAGCAGGAAATCTGAATCACAAATTTTACATATATAACAAAAAAGCTATCTTGAGATAGGGGATGCGAAAATAACAGGCTGCGGACCAGGAACCCTGCCTCTTGCGAATCAGTACAATTTTCCCGGTAGAGTGATGTCAGGAATACCTGCCGGACTTATAACAGCTATTATGAACGAGACAGACTCCAGCTATGTGCTGCCGCTTCCGTGCCTTAATGCCAATAAGTAATGGTAAGGCCACGATTGCTAGCTGGAAAAAGGATGCACAGATATATTTTATCGAAATGTACTTGATTATATATCATAGTACAAAAATGTATTGATTATTTTTAATGTAGGTATATACTGTACTTATTACATTTATCGAGTATAAAAATTGTAAATGATATCCCGCTCGGTAAATATTACTTTGGGAGGGGCTAGCCATGCTGAAGGTTCAACGTTTAAGCAAGCAATTTGCAAATGGCAGGGGTGTATTTGATCTATCGTTCTCTGTGGAACGTGGGGAGGTATTTGGCTTCCTTGGACCGAATGGCGCGGGAAAGTCCACGACGATCCGTCACATCATGGGGTTTATGAAGCCAGACCAGGGATCGGTAGAGGTCAACGGACTGAACACCTGGGAGAAGCAGGGGAAGGTACAGAAATTCATGGGATATCTGCCTGGAGAGATTGCTTTTATGGAGGGCATGACTGGCCGATCCTTTTTGGGCTTTATGAGCCGGATGCAGGGGTTAAAGGACACAGCCAGACGTGAGGAGCTTATTGAACGCCTACAGTTTGATGTAAATACCCCGATCCGCAAGATGTCCAAGGGGATGAAGCAGAAGGTGGGTATTGTTGCCGCGTTTATGCACCGGCCGGATGTCATTATTTTGGATGAACCCACTTCAGGGCTTGATCCGCTTATGCAAAAGGTATTTGTTGAGCTCGTGCTTGAAGAGAAGAGGAGGGGCACCACATTCCTCATGTCCTCGCACAGCTTCCCGGAGATTGAGTCCACTTGTGACCGGGCTGCCATTATAAAGGACGGCCGTCTGGTAGCGATCAACAATATCCATGATCTCCAGCAGATGCAGCGGAAGATCTTCGAGGTGGTCTTCCATAATCGTGAGGATGCGGAGCGGTTCGCAAGCTCGGAGATGCTTGAGATCGAGTCACGTTCTGATCTGCGTGTAAGTGTGGCAGTGCAGGGCAATTATGATCTTTTTACGGCAGAGGCGGCTAAGTATAAGATCCGAAATATTGATATTCATACCCAGAGTCTGGAGCAGATCTTCATGAATTATTATGACCGGAAGGGGAATCAGTAGATGAATCTCTCACTCTATGCACAAATGCTTAAGAACAACGCAAAGGGCATTAGCAGTTATGCGCTGGGCTCGGCCTTCTATATTATGTTGATGCTCTGGCTGTACCCGAGCATTGCGGAGCACGCTCAGGTTATGAACGACCTGCTTAAGTCGATCCCTTCCGGAATTACCAAGGCCTTTGGGCTTGAGAATGGAATGGGGGATCTGGAGTCGTTCCTTTCGGGTGAATATTATGGACTGATTTTCATTATAATTCTGTCTATCTTCAGCCTCATGATCTCCACCCAGCTGATGGCTCGCATGGTCGATCAGGGCTCTATGGCTTATCTGCTGTCTACACCAACGACAAGAGCCCAGGTGGCAAGCACCCAGGCCGCCGTGATGATTACCGGTCTGCTCATCATTATGGCAGCAACCACACTGGCCGGTTTTGCAGGGAATCTGCTGTTCATTTCTGATCCTGGGGCTTTTCATGCGGGTAATTTTCTTCGCCTCAATCTAATGGGCTTTCTGATGTTCTTTGCACTGAGCGGGGCAAGCTTTCTCGTATCCTCGGTATCGAATGACGAGAAAAGGGCGATGTCGATATCCGGTGTGATCGTGATCGGCTCGTACTGTCTTGATCTGATTGGAAGGTTGAGCGAGCAGACCGGCTGGATGCGGAATCTGTCGGTTTTCTCTCTGTTCAGACCTAGCGAGCTGGTCAAGGGAAGTGCGGAATGGACTGGACAGCTGTGGATTCTACTTAGCATTGGCGCCCTCTTCTACATCCTTGCCGTGGTGTTGTTCAGGAGAAGAGACCTGCCTCTATAAAAATGCTGGCTTAGAATTACAGCGGGTACTCCCTTGGAAAGCGGGTCCGTCCGGCCCCTGGCCCCTCCGCGTGCTGCAGTGCCGGCTTGATTGTTATTGCCTGCTGGTTGTCACTGTACCCGGAAGGCACCTTCGGTCTTTATTTCGCTTCATATATTTAATAAACTAAGGACAGAGGGCGAAGGTTGATCCGGCGCGTTAATCGATTTATATAAAATGAACTTTAGAATTAATCGATCTCAGCTTCGATCCCGAGTGATTCTGAAGAAGCGGAGCGTCCGCCTTTGTCTCCGAAATGCCTCTACTTGGATATATAGTTCAAGCATTTCGGAGACAACAGCGGCCTTAAAGAACACCCGGCATCGCAGCGCCCCTAAAGGGTAACCTTCATAAGTTCATTTTATATAGTTGAATAAATCCAAGGGAGCCAATATCCATTGAAGGCAAAAGAAGAACAAATTCTGCTTACGGCCCAGCGCCTGTTCTATGAGAAGGGGATCGCTGCTACAGGGATGGAAGAGATCGCTGAAGCTGTGCCTGTCTCGAAGATGACGATTTATAAATATTTTGGCAGCAAGGAGGGCCTTGTCCAAAAGGTCATTGATCATTTGGTGGAGGCAACCACCACCGACTTTAAGATGATGGTCGAGGAGTCGAAGGATACGCTGGAGCTGCTTCATAAGCTGCTGCATTACCGGAAGGTGGATGACATCTCGATCCTGTTCCTGAACGAGCTGATGAGTGATTACCCCCATATCGCTGAGCAGGTTAGGGCGTATAGTGAGCAGTACATCATTCCATCCTTTGAAAATGCGCTTTTCAAAGGACAGCAGATGGGGCAGATTCGAAAAGACATCTCCCCGCATCTGCTCGTGATGTACCTGATCTCCATGAAACAATTTCTGTTTCAATCCGGCAAGCTTGAGAACATTATGACCATGCGAACCTTGTCGGAGCAGATGCTGTCTCTGCTGTTCCATGGGATTGTGGCCAATCCGGCTGATCTCAGAGAGTAGAGGACCGAACCGGGCTGGCGTTGTGTCCGCCGGGAGGAAGCGGAATAAAATAACTCCTTGTCTCTCACACTAGGTGAAATGAATTGGATTCAATTCAATTCAATTCAATTCAATTCATCCTCAATTTGGGACAAGGAGAATGCATACATGAGCAAATTCAAATCGGAGCTTACCCGGCGCTACCTGCTGAACAGCAATTCGCGTGAAGTGATGGACGAAGTGGTCAAGGACCATGAGGATGTGGAATTCGGAGGCGACCCCGAGGCGGTGAGCGATATCCGTAGGATAAGAGGAACGGGTTCCGACCGGAACTTGGTGATTGGCAAGAATGTGGAATTCGCGGATGAGGCTGACCTAACGGGCCGCTCCGGAGACGAGCTGGACCTGTCTAAGCATGGGAACGAATCGTTCCTGAACGAGTGGGATGGCAAGGAAGAGACACACGCGATGTATCGCCGCTCATATGAATAACGAGCTTTTGTTACCGTAAGGATTGACACCTTGTTCCGGTGATGCTAAGATGAGTTTAACTAATTCATATTAAACTTATCGGATTTATGTATATATGTTTTACCGGAACAAGGAGGCGTCCGCAATTATGGAGAGACAAATTGTGATTCATCATGGGAATGAAGAGATAACGGCCAGTGTCCATTACCCGGCTGAGGTTGCTAAGAAGAGCGGCCGCTGCAAGGACAGGGTGCCACTGGTTGTGATCTGCCATGGTTTCGTCGGCAGCCGCATCGGCGTTGACCGCCTGTTCGTGAAGACAGCCCGTGAGCTGGCCGCAGAAGGTTATCTGGTGGTCCGTTTCGACTATATCGGGTGTGGTGAAAGCACGGGATACTATGGCCGGGAAGGATTAGAATCTATGGTGAACCAGACGCGCACAGTGCTGGAGTATGTGCTCAATCTGGGTGATGTCGATCCGACGCGGGTTACGCTGCTTGGCCACAGTCTGGGGGGAGCGGTGGCACTCCTGACCGCAGTTCGGGACCGGCGTGTGAAGAATCTGGTGATGTGGTCCTCCGTAGGCTACCCGTTCAACGATATTGTGAAGATCACGGAACGCAAGGTATACGATGATGCGGTGAAATACGGGCATTCCGATTATTTAGGGTATGAATTCACCCCAGTCTTCTTCGAGTCGTTGGGAATCTTCCAACCCTTCCAGGAGGCTATTAAATTCACAGGGGATGTGCTGGTCATTCACGGCACCTCCGATGATGTCATTCCTGTGGACTATGCCTTCTTATTCCAAAAGGTGTTCTGGATGCGTCCGGAAGGGCGATGCGACAAGGAGATTATCTTTCAGGGCGACCATACCTTCTCGGTGGGGGACCATCGGAGCCAACTGCTTAAGCGGACCAAGGATTGGCTGAATGAGCAGGAGGCTGTGCAGACCGATTGGCAGCATTGGATGATCTAATGGGTAATGAAGAGGGCAGGCGTGTACCGCGGCAGTTGGGCGGTGTGCGTCTGCTTTTTTTTTGCTGATGATAAGGAAGGGGAGGAATTAGCGGGGAGAGAGAAGGTTGATAGCGGTAAGCGCTAAAAACAAAAGCCGGTGGCATTCATGGCAAAGGGAAAGGATATACTGTGCCTTTACCACTCTCAGCATATTTTCAGGTAGCCAGGCCCTTTTTCTCAGTTTAATTTCAGATAACTTAAGTAAGCTGATCTTGCATGCTAAGAGTAATGATTGAAGGAGTGAATGATGCCTTATGAATAAAAGCCGAAAAGTGTTTATCCCCGCCGTCCTGCTTGCTTTGGCGGCCTTGGGCTTGATCCTGTATGCTGTTGTCGGGCTTAAGGAGACAAGGCCTGCTCACATGAAGCCTCCAGCTTCCGCTTCCGCTGGGTCAGCTTCGGTGCAGCAGTCCGGAGACGCAGCAGGTGCCCCAGGCAGACCGAATCGTCCGGACCATGGGGCAGAAGGAATCTATAAAAATCTCGGTACGGCTGCGGTGTTTCTCTCCGCTATCAGCTTTGCCTGGATTTGCCTGAAGAAGAAAAGACGCTCAGCCAGTAAATGGCTGCGTAAGGGAGCCAAGTTGTTCTACGCCGTGCATACGTATGCCGGTTACCTGGCTGTGCTTCTAATCGTGGTGCATGGGATTTATTTCCTGATTAAAGGCAGCCATCAGGATGCGATATATACCGGGATAGCGGCATTTGCCCTGCTGCTGGCCGGGGGAGTGTACGGCTTCCTGATCAGACGTGTGAGAAACAAGTATATGCGGGTGATCCATTTGGGATTAGGATCAGCTTTCTTGGCCGCTTGTCTTGTTCATGCGGGAGGTTCAGCCCTTCTTGCCGTCGGAGGAATTGTTGTGCTGTGGGTTTTGGTTGGTATTTTGGATCGTACCGCTGTGGCCCCGCAGACTGCGGCTTAATACAAGGATACATGTCCTTTATCCTAGGCGGCTGTTATATGGTTAGAGATCGGGCCATAATGATCATAATGAACCCGTAAGCATGGACCTTACAGGATATGTGGTATTCTGCTGCGGGAAGCGATACAATGAAGATGTACCTATATTTTTTGGCGCAAGGAGGTTGGCATTATCGTGACATTACCCGCATTTTTTGTTGCACACGGTTCGCCTACACTAGCCTTGGAGGATAATGAATACACCAGGTTTCTACAGAGATTGGGGCAATCCCTGCCTGCGCCGAAAGCCATTGCCGTCTTCTCGGCCCACTTCGATTCACCCGATCAGCTGCTGACGGGGGATCAGGACCTCGAGACCATCCATGATTTCTATGGATTTCCGCAGGAAATGTACGAGATCCGCTATCCGGCACCCGGCAGTCCCGAGTTAAGCGAGGAGATTGCCAGCCTGCTCAAGGCAGGAAATCTGCCTTACAGGATTGTTACGGGCAGAGGGCTGGACCATGGGGCCTGGGTGATTCTCAGAATCATGTACCCGCAGGCCAATGTGCCTGTGATCAGCCTGTCGGTGGACTCCAAGCGGTGCCCGCAGGAGCAGTATGAGATTGGACGCATGCTGCAGAGTCTCAGAGAGCAGGATGTGCTGATCATCGGCAGCGGGGGCACGGTGCATAATTTGCGTCTGCTTGGACAGGGTTCTGCGGAGCCTTGGGCAGTCGAATTCGATGATTGGATTGGAGCCCATCTGGAGCAGTGGAACCTGACGGCCCTGTTCAATTATGAGAAAAAAGCGCCCCACGCCAGGGAAGCCGTACCGGAATATGGCCAGGAGCACTTCATTCCCCTCTTCTACGCGATGGGTGCCGCTGACAATGACCGCCATGCCAAGCGGCTGTTCCAGGACTATCAGTACGGAACGCTGAGTCTGAACTGCTGGCAGTTCGGCAGAATGGATTTGGACAAGTGATTACATCAATGAATAACTTAGGCGCAGAACCGCTGAGCGGGTCTGTGCCTTATTTCTCGTTCTGCTTGGTGCGATCGCTTGTCCAGAGGCACTTGTTTGGGTGGTCAGGCCCTGGTTCATTCTGGATAGGAGGTGTAAGTAGAGTTTAATTCTTCCACCTGGGCATGATTACAATTATAATGTTGTCAAATAAGATTTCCCGGAGGTATTTCATGCAGATTCGTGCTCTGAATAAAATGCTGCTGATTCTGTCAGCGGCTGCAGTGCTTCTGGCTGGCTGCCAGAACGGCGGCGAGGCGGCAGCGCCGAACGCCCCGGTGCAGACGGGGGAGAACCAGGCCCCTGCCGAGCCGGCGGTAACCCAGCCGGCAGCGTATGTATCGCCGCTGACCGGAGAGCCGGTGGATGCGCCGCTCGAGACGAGGCCCCTGGCCGTCATGATCAACAACGCCCCGGCGGCACGGCCTCAGTCCGGGCTGATGGACGCGGACATCGTGTATGAGGTGCTGGCAGAGGGCGGGATTACACGCCTGGTTGCCATTTATCAGAGCGCCGAGAAGGTAGAGAAGATCGGACCGGTGCGCAGCATCCGGCCGTATCTGATTGATCTCGGCGAGAGCTATCACGGCGTGCTTGTGCATGCCGGAGGCAGCACGGACGCTTACGCCCTGATCCAGAGCCTGCATAAGGAGGATCTGGATGAGATCTCCAATGCGGGCGCCTACTTCTGGCGGGATAAGTCCAGGAAGGCCCCGCATAACTTGTACACAAGTGTGGAGAAGCTGCGGGCGGGGGCGAAGAAACGGGGATACGGGCTTGTGGACAAGCAGGTGCCCGCCTACACGTTCCGTGAGGCCGATGATCCTGTAGAGGGAGAGTCCGCTTCCCAGGTGGAGATCAAGTTTCTGTTGAACAATTACCGGGTCTCCTACCATTACAACACGAAGACAAGGCTGTATGAGCGCTATGTTGGCAAGAAGCCGCACAAGGATCTGGATACGGGGACCGGGCTTACCGCCGCGAATGTGGTCATCATCGGCGCGGACCATCAGACGCTGGACAAGGTAGGCCGGCTTAGTGTGGATCTGAATTCCGGCGGCAAGGCGATGCTGCTTCAGCGGGGCAAGCTGATCCAGGGACAATGGGTGCGCAAGAAGAACGATGTGATCCGGTTCGTGAAGGATGGGGCGGAGGTCCCGCTCTACCCGGGAAAGACCTATTTCAACATCGTTCCGAATACCGGAGGCTTCAGCAGTCACGTTACAATTACAAAGTGACAGAAAGGGTAATCTGAAGCGTGTATGTAAGATATAGGATTGATAGGGATTACAGTGGGAAAATTGGGGCAATCCTATGAAAACTGGGGATAAAATTGTTTGCTGTAAATATTACATTTACTTTACAATCGGATATAGCTTTATGGTAAGATAACAAAGGTTATCTCGCTGACATGCAAGTGGGATCTGGGAAGGCCGAGTCATTTGGCATGGACTGAGGATTTGACGTTCTAGAAGAAACATTACCTATATATACAGCAGGAGCGGTCACACAGCCTTTGGTTCTGGCATATAGGTCTTTCTGCAGGCCGGCAGACTTATTGAAAAGGGGACTTCACATGCGAGTGAAAAAGAAAGATATCTTTTTCCAGACGTTAGAGAATATGGCGGAGGCTGTTGTTAAGGCGGCGGATTATTTCGCCGAGCAGGTGTCCAAGTTTAACAATGTGGAAGAGTTCGCCAAGGAAATGAAGGCGTTCGAGAACCAGTGTGACAATTACACCCACACCATTATTATTGAGCTTAATAAGACGTTCATCACGCCGATCGAGCGCGATGACATCATGAACCTGACTACGACGCTGGATGATGTGCTGGACGGTCTTGAGGCCACAACCTCCCGTTTTTATATGTACAATTTAAGTGAGCCGGATGAGTATATTGTGAATTTTGCCGAAATCCTCAAGAACTCCGCTTATGAAATCCAGAAGGCGATCCGGCTGCTGTCCCAGAAGAAGCTGCTGGCCATCCGGGAGCATACGATCCGTCTGAATGACCTGGAGAACCAAGGGGACGAGCTGCTGCGCATTGCGATTAAAGAGTTGTTCGTGAAAGTGCCTGACCCGATTGAACTGATTAAGAAAAAAGAAATTTACGAACGCCTGGAGACGACGACAGACGCCTGTGAGCATGTAGCGAACATGCTGGAATCGATCATCATGCGCAATTCATAATTCGAACACATGGAGGAGGCTGGAATTGCGCGGATTGGTTCGGTACTACGGGGAGGATTCAAGTTCGGCTTCCGTTTTAGTTATAGGGGCCAGTGCCTGCAGAAGGCGGCTTGATTCTTAAGAATACCTCCGTATACAGGTATCCTCTGTGCAATGATATAACCATGGATACAATGTTTATTATCATGCTTGTAGTCATCGTGCTTGCACTCGCCTTTGACTTCATTAACGGATTCCACGACACAGCGAATGCGATAGCCACCTCGGTATCCACGCGTGCGCTTAAGCCAAGAACGGCGATTCTGATGGCGGCCGTGATGAACTTCCTTGGAGCGTTAATGTTCACGGGGGTGGCCAAGACGATCGGGGGCAAGGTTGCCGATCCGACAAAGCTCGATAACGGTCTGGAAATACTGATTGCCACACTGCTGGCGGCAATTATCTGGAATCTGGTGACCTGGTGGTTCGGGATTCCCTCATCATCTTCCCATGCCTTGATCGGGGCATTGGCTGGAGCCGTGTACGTGGGCGGAGGTCATGACAAGGTCAACTGGGGCGGATTCAGCACCATCATTGAAGGACTGCTGATATCTCCACTGATTGCTTTTGCTCTAGGTTATATCGTCATGACGATACTCAAGTGGATATTTGCCTCTAAGAGCCCGCATACCGTGAATAAAGGCTTCCGGACGATGCAGATTCTTACGGCGGCGCTTCAATCCTTCACTCACGGAACGAACGATGCCCAGAAAGCGATGGGGATCATCACTTTTGCCCTGGTTACGGCCAAGTACCAAAGCACGATGGATGTCCCTCTGTGGGTTAAAATCTCTGCGGCTACAGCCATGGCGCTGGGAACCTCGATTGGCGGCTGGAAGATCATCAAGACGATGGGTACGAAGATTTTCAAAATCGAGCCAATCAATGGCTTCGCGGCGGATATGTCCGCAGCCTCGGTTATTTTCTCCGCAACCCTGACGAACCTGCCGGTCAGCTCTACACACGCAATCACCTCGGCTATTCTGGGTGTGGGCTCTGCCAAGCGTTTCTCCGCAGTGAAATGGGGCGTGGCTGGAACGATCGTAGTTTCCTGGGTTATCACCATTCCAATTTCGGCGGTACTCTCGGGACTGATCTTTACTGTTCTTTTCTAAAATAGATAAATAGCATTGAGCTGAACATACAACGAGGAGCCAACTTTAGAGGTTGGCTTTTTGCGTGGGAAGATTTAAGAGGGCTGTAGAGGCGCGGTGAATCCGGTGTTAGGGAAGAGGTCAGAACACATGTCACGGGAAGTCAGGGGCTGCGGGCCTTGAAGAGTCTTTTGCAGCAGCATTCGGGGTGGCCGGTATGGCGGTATTGCGGTTTGTTATGTTGTGCAAAACTGGGTAAGGTAGTCTGGTTCTGATTTGTGCGGTCTGTTAAAGTGGCATGAACTCCCGGGGAGCGTGGGGTGCACAAGGGAGTATGGGAATGGACAGCTGATTAAATGGCTGTAGATAAGTTGGGTATGGGGAGCATAGCCTGACTAAGGTGTTTAGATAATGAAGCAGTTTGGTGTGCATGGCTGATTCATGTGTTGTGGGTGAGTGGGAATTTGTGTGCATAGCTGATTAAAGTGATGTGTACAAGTGAATGCATGCGAGGTACAGCGGCTAAGTGGTGTAATAAGCTAGGATGTGGAGAGTATTGCGGTTAACGTGCTATGCACGGGAGTGTGGGTTTGCGCAGCCGATAAACGTATGTGAATAAGTTAAGTATGCAAGGTGCATAGCCGATTACATGTTGTGTATAAGGAGCAGCTTGGTGTGCATAGCTGATAAAGGTGTGTACAAGTTAATATGCGGGGTACGTAGCAGCGAGAATGGGAGAGCATAGTGGTTAACGGTGTGTGTGTGTAAGCAAGTGTGTAGGGTACCTTGTGGTTAACGTGATTGTATCAAGCGAGTATGAGGTGCTGCATATCGATTAGCATGTTGTGTATAAGCGAGGATAGGGTGTACATAGCGGTTAACGTGGTATGTAGAAGCCAGTATGTTATGTGTATAACCCGAGTAACATGGTGTGTATAAGCGAGTGTGTGAGGTACATAGCGGTTAACATGGTGTGTACAAGCCGGAATGTGACGTGCATAGCTGATTAAAAGGGTTGTATGAGTGAATGCTTGCGGGGTACAGCGGCTAAAGTGGTGTGAATAAGCTAGTATAAGTGTGTATGGCGGATTGATGTACTGTGTACAAGGAACCAGCTTGGTGTGTATAACTGATTAACGTGGTGTGCACAACTGAGTACGAGTACTACAGCAGCATGGCCAAAAGCAATGCTGACCTCGAGTATCTTTTTACAGCGGCACGCAGGGAGCAAATGCTGTACCCCCCGGCGGGATCGGGCGGGACGGGCAGCGCCTCTGATCATGGAATAGATTTTTGAAACGGGAAGATTAACGACGATAAAAGGGGCGAAAGCCATGATACGTACACTGGGTATCACACATCAGCATCAGGTGGATGCAGATGTCCCGCTGGATCAGCTGGACAATCCCAAATATGCTTGGGTCTGGACAGACTTTAACGAGCCGACCAAGGAGGAGTCAGCCCTGCTGGATACGCTCTTCCATTTTCATCCGCTTGCCATAGAAGACTGCCTCCATGTGCTTCAGCGGCCCAAAATGGATTATTACGAGGACATGGAGTTCATGGTCGTACATTCGCTGGAAGCAGACACTCTGGATACGACCGAGGTCGATTTGTTCATTGGGCGCAGGTTCCTGGTGACCTACCACCATAAGGACCTGATCGAGGTGAACAATGCCTGGAACAAGGTGATGCAGCGGGCGCATGACCGGAAAATTTGGGCCAGGGGGCCGATGGCCGCAGCCTATCTGGTCATTGACGAGCTCGTGGACCTGTACTTCCCGTGCGTCTTTGCTATTGAAGACGAGCTGGATGAGTTAGAGAACAAAGGCGGCCACGAATCGGTGGAGGATCTGATGAACCAGGTGTTCGACCTGCGCAGCCGTCTGCTGAAGCTGAGACGGACGATCGTCCCGATGCGGGACCTGATGTACCGGGTTGTGAACTCCGAGCATATTCAGGGTGAGCGGGAGCCAAGGGCATATTTTACGGATATATACGATCATCTGCTCAAGCTGACCGATATGATTGAAGCCGACCGGGAGATGACGGCGGATCTGCGAGACTCGTATATCTCGCTGAATTCCAACCGGATGAACAGTATTATGAAAACCCTGACGGTCATCACCACGATCTTCATGCCGCTAACTCTGATCGCGGGTATCTACGGAATGAACTTCATTAATATGCCGGAGCTGCATACGCAGTACGGGTATTTTGTAGTGCTGGGTGTGATGCTGGCCTTGAGCGTCTGGATGATTCTGTGGTTTCAGCGGCGAGGCTGGTTCAAGTAGCTGGGGGAGGTTGGGCGCGATTGATGCTTGTCCTGAGGATTTGGCGTTCGGTTATTGTTAGTCAGTTTAATGTTATAGTTATCTAAAATTAAGCTGAGAAAGAGTCCTTTGATGTGGGCGCCTGTGGTGAACCTCAGTCTGTAATCTGTAATACCACTCCGGTCGCCGCGAAGTGTACCACGTGCGATCGGGTACTTAAGATAACTGAAAGCACGACGATATATGTTATAAAACACCGGCCGGCGTGCAAGCGGCGCCTCGTAAAAGCGGAAAGCCCGCCGATATCTGTTATCGGCGGGTCTTCTTCTTGCTAGTCTGGCTCTTGGAGGTAGAGCGTGAGCTGCTGCCTGAGCCAGTTTTCTTTTTCTTCGAGCCGGATTTAGAACTTCTGGAGCGCTTGCGCTTCGGTCTGAATTCGTCCAGCTTACCTGAGCTGGCCCCGGTTGTCTTGCCCTTGCCTCCCGGCAGCAGACCCATGAACAGCTTCGCCATCGGGGCGAACTGCTGGATGCCCTGCATGACCTTCTGTACCTGGCCCATCGTGGAAATGACCCCGTCAATGCCGCCCATCTTGTCGATGATGCCTTTAAGATCTCCAAGCTTGGGCAGGGAGAGTCCGCCGCCGCTCTTCGCAGGGGATGCCGCCGGGAGCACTGTTGGGGCTGCTGCATTCTCGAGCGGAGCTGTATACGGAACGAGTGATGACGACTCGAAAGGGATGGAGGGGTCATAAGGGGTAAGGCCTGGGTAGGAGGAAGCGCCGTACGGATAGCCCGGCGGAACGACACTCCGCTGCTGGTGCTGAAAATGTGGCATGGAAATCACATTCCTTTGTTATTTTTTCCAATTCTTAATACAATGTATGTGGTAGGCTAACGCAGGGTATAGACGAATGTCCCGGTTTTTGAGGCAAAAGCGGAATTGGGCGGTTCTTTTCTGTACTGCGTGAAATCGTTAATGCTTGAAAAGGATACGTCCGCAAAGTACAATGAGGGTACAGTAACCGTAGGGGATGATAAATCAGTGCAGCTGAAGAAGTTGAATGATAAAAGTATCGACCAATTATTCGAGGCCATTCTTACACTTAAAAATGTCGAGGAGTGTTATGTGTTCTTCGATGATCTTTGTACCGTTAACGAGATTCAGTCGCTGTCCCAGCGCCTGGAGGTTGCTCGTATGCTGGGCAAAGGATGCACTTATAATCAGATTGAAGCGGAGACCGGTGCAAGCACGGCCACCATTTCCCGTGTGAAGAGATGTTTGAATTACGGTAATGACGGATATAAAATGTCTCTGGAACGACTGGGACGTTAAGTCAAATGAAGCCGGGTGTACTTATCATTAGCCACGGCTCCCCCGATGCCGCCTGGGTGCGGCTCGTGGATGACTCTGTAACGAAGCTGGAACTGCCGGCAGAAATGCCGGTAGCGGCTTCGTTTCTTGAGGTTGTGGAAGGAAGACTGATTCAGGATGGAATAGACCATCTGGAGGGGGCGGGCGTAACGGATCTTATTGTGATTCCGTTATTCGTCTCTTCCGGCAGTACACATATTGATGAAATAGCTTATGCGCTTGGGGTGAAGCCGTTCCCGGAGAAGGAGACGGATTTGGAGCCTTTTCGGGTGCGGGCTAGGGTACATTTTGGCGAGCCGGTGGATGATGATCCGGTGATCGCTCATATGGTCTGGGACAAGCTCAAAGCGATATCCGCCGAGCGGGAGAGAGAAGTGGTGCTCCTGGTCGGCCATGGGAGCGTGCATGACGGCTTCCGCCAGCGCTGGGAACGCGGAATCAGCTCGCTTGCCGAGCATGTCCGCGAGATTGGCGGGGTGAAGCATGCGGATTATGCGCTGCTGAACCCTGACAGTCTGGCCGCCAAGACGAGGTACTGGTCTGAGGAGCGCGGCATGGACGTGCTGGTGGCTCCGCTGTTCTTAAGCGGGGGATATTTTACGAAAAAGGCGATTCCCGGCAGGCTTGAGGGGCTGAAGTACCGCTACTCTGGAGAAGCATTACTGCCGCATCCGATGCTGAATGACTGGATTCAACGGCAGATATTCACTATAATGAAGTCATTGACATTATGATAAACGGGTGGCGTTACAATATATGAAGAGAGCTAGGCTGATCTATAACCCGTCCTCCGGACGGGAAGAAATGCGTCGCCTGTTACCGGACGTCCTGCACCGGCTTGACCGGGCAGGAATTGAGACATCCTGCTTCGCCACAGAAGGCGAAGGGGATGCAACCCGCGAGGCCGCGGAAGCGGTGGACCGCGGATACGATATTATTATTGCCGCCGGCGGGGACGGCACGTTGAACGAAGTCGTCAACGGCATGGCCGGCAAGGAGAACCTGCCGCCGCTTGGCGTGTTCCCGCTCGGGACGACGAATGACTTCGCCCGTGCCATGGGCATTCCGCGGCGCTGGGAGGATTATTGTGATCTCGTCATTGAGAACAAGACGAGATATATCGATATCGGCAAGGCGAACGGCCGCCACTTTATCAACATTGCGGGCGGAGGCTCCCTTACCGAGCTGACCTATGAAGTGCCCAGCCGACTGAAAACGCGCATTGGCCAGCTGGCTTATTATATGAAGGGCATCGAGAAGGTGGCCAGCCTGTCACCGACCGAGCTGCTCATCAAGGCCGATGGCCAGCCGCAGATGCACGGCGAATTCATGTTATTCCTCATCGCTAACAGCAACTCCGTTGGCGGATTCGAGAAGCTGGCGCCGGGCGCGGTTATCGACGACGGCTTGTTCGATGTGATCGCCGTCAAGAAGTGCAACCTCGGCGAGTTTCTGCGCCTGATGACGCTGGCGCTGCGCGGGGAGCATTTTAATGATCCGCACGTCGTCTATTTCAAGACGAACCGGATGGAAGTGACTTCGCCGAGCATGGTGCAGCTTAACCTGGACGGCGAGCTCGGGGGCGAGCTGCCGGGCGTGTTCGAGATGCTGCCGCAGCATTTGAGGATTTTTGCATAAGGTGTAGTTGACTTTGGGGCTGAGGCACAGCTCGGCTGTATTAAGCATATGGCCGACCAGCTATCCAAGCATGCTCCCGACCACGCAGCCGTGTTGTTCACAGGGAGCCGTGCGCACGATGTTCAAGGGAGCAGCTAGCAGGTTAGTTGGTTTTTGGTTGACGGCGTAGCAGTTGCTTAAGCAGAGAAGTAAGCTTACGGGATAACTGTTGCTTGAGTAGAAATGTAAGATTACGGGATAACAGCTGCTTGAGTAGAAAAGTAAGATTACGGAATAACAGTTGCTTGCGCAGAGAATTTAGAGATGGTTCTAACTGACGGCATAGCTGCTTGAGCAAAGAATTATTCGGTCAGTTTTAATGTTTAAGAATTTGCAGTTCTTTTGTGCTGGGTATAATCATACATGCATCAAGCTTGTGGTAAAATAAAGGAAGTCACAGATGGAATGGAATGACCGGGATGGAGGAGAACGCCTCTTGGCTGGCCCTGACGGCAGCGGGATGGTTGTTCTTTCTTTCGTTTTAGTGGTCTGTAATATAGATGGCTAGTGGATATCAACCTAATTGGAGAAAGAAGTGAAGCGGCAGGATGAACAAGCAGCAGGGCGGACGGTCTGGGAGCAGAAGAGGGAGCGGGCGCGGTCCGTCGGGAGTGAAGGGCAGCGAGCGTGAGAGAGGGAGAGGAAAAGGAGCAGGCCTCGAAGGCCGTAATCTTCGTGGATCACGGCAACAAGGCAAAGGCTTAGTCAGTCATAACCGTAGGGGAGAGCAGGAGTCGGCCGTAATTGCGGGCCTACCTGTAGCTAAGAACGATGAGCTCGAAATCGAGATCATCGGTATGAACCATGACGGTGAAGGCGTAGGTCGCGCCGACGGCTACACCTTGTTTGTCCCTGGAGCCCTGCCCGGCGAGAAAGCACGGGTCAAAGTGCTCAAAACGAAGAAGCAGTATGGCTATGCCAAGCTGCTTGACGTCGTGCGGGCCAGCGCGGACCGCGTAGCCGCGCCGTGCGCGATCTACGACAAGTGCGGCGGCTGCCAGCTGCAGCACCTGAGCTACGAAGGCCAGCTGGCCTGGAAGCGCCAGCATGTGGTCGATGCGCTGGAGCGGATCGGGAAGCTGCGCGTGAGCGGGAGTGGAAGCGGGGCAGGCTCATCTGCTGCAGGAGTACGGGTGAACGAGCATGGGAGTGCTTCAGGTGAAAAGGTAGCAGCGAATGATCTAATGGCTGGACAGGTTGGTGGAGTAGTGGGAGATGGAGCGGACGTGGCCCATGGCAGTATCACAGCAGGTAGCCATGCTGGTGGTTCTGGCGACGGGATTGTTGTCCTGCCTACCCTCGGAATGTCCGATCCTTGGCGTTACCGTAATAAGGCACAGGTGCCTGTCGGCGTTCTGGACGGCGCTTTAGTGGGCGGTTTTTACTCCAAGGGCAGTCATCGTATCGTCGATATGGAGACCTGCCTGATCCAGCATGAGCATAACGATGAAGTGGTGAACCGTGTCAAAGAGATCGGCAGCAGCCTAGGCATCAGCGCCTACAACGAAGAGACAGGCCGAGGCCTGCTCCGTCACGTGGTTGTGAAGAAGGCATTTCGCACGGGTGAAATGATGCTTGTCCTTGTCACTAACGGACGAGACATTCCGCATGTAGATGCCTGGATCGGCAGTATCCGGGAGTACATTCCGCATGTCGCGAGCATTTGCCAGAATGTGAATACGAAGCAGACTAATGTTATTTTTGGTGATGAGACCCGTACCCTCTGGGGACGTGATGTGATCTACGATTACATTGGAGACGTGCAATTTGCTATATCGGCTAGATCGTTCTACCAGGTGAATCCGGTACAGACCGAGGTGCTGTACGGCAAGACCGTAGAGTATGCGGGACTCACAGGCAAAGAAACCGTAATCGATGCTTACTGCGGCATCGGGACCATTTCACTGTTCCTCGCCCAGCATGCGGATCAGGTGTACGGGGTCGAGATCGTGAAGGAAGCGATTGAAGATGCACGCATAAATGCCGAGCTTAACGGCATGCGCAATGTGAAGTTCGAAGTAGGAGCATCTGAGGTCGTGATTCCCCGTTGGAAAGAGCAGGGCATTGAGGCGGATGTGATCGTGGTCGATCCACCGCGTAAAGGCTGCGATCCGCAGCTGCTGGACACGATCCTGGCGATGAAGCCGGAGCGGGTGGTGTATGTGAGCTGCAACCCGTCGACCCTGGCGCGGGATTTGAGGGTGTTGGAGGATGGTGGGTACCGGACAGTTGAGGTGCAGCCGGTGGATATGTTCCCGCATACCGTGCATGTAGAATCGGTTTGCTTGCTGGTGAGAGAGTAGTACAGATATATTAATTAAATAAAGTACCCAAAAGAAAACAAGATGCAGGCTATTAGCTTCCAGCATCTTGTTTTTTTGTCCTTTATTTTTGATTCCTCAATAATAACAGCACCTTTGAGCGCGTATATAAGCGATTGCCCTACGTCAATGGCGCCGTTCTTCCAGTCTACATACTTTTATTCCAGCCCCAGCAGCTTGCCCCCTACGCTTTCCTGTTGTCAATGCTAGTGTTATCATCATGCGCCAAACCTCGGTTTTCCGTGTAATTACATTCAGATAACGAGCCATCACAGAACGATTGGGAAAAGCTGTAACACATCCATTATATCAATCTCTCGAAAGGCATACATTACACTATAATCGGAAATTGGCTCACCATCTCTTATGAGATGGAATAAAGTGATTGCGGATTTAATAAACTTATTACATAAAGTACATTTAAATTTTTCCATTATGCCCCATTATTACCATGACGTTCGGAATAAAGCTTGGTTTACGAGTCCATATATGATTGTGGCGTTTCGCAAGTGTCTAATAAAATCATAAAATGAATAAGGAGCGGTGAAATGAAAAACAGGAAAATAGCAATGAGTATGTTAACCAGGTTTATTATTGCATCCATAGTATTATTTCCAATGCAGTATGTACAGGCATCAGCTTATGCAGTTGGTACATATTCAAGGGTTTCAGACGGTACAGGAGAATTTGTTGATCAGGGACCAGCCAAAGGTAAGTTAAATATTGTAGAGAAAGAAGAGTTACCTCAACATAGAGTAATAATTAATGAGATTAATTCTTCACCGGATGATTGGGTAGAGTTTATTAATCTAGGAACAGGAGAAATAGATCTTTCTGGTTATGAAATTCGTGCCAATTCTGATGACCATCGTTGGAGATTTGCGGAAGGAACAAAACTGCCAGCAGGTGAATTATTTGTAGTTGATGCAAATACGGAGGGTCAAGTATATGATGATCAGACAGATGCTTATGTTGCAGGTAAATTCGCAGTAGCAATTGGTATTGGTTCAGGAGATTCTATTCGTTTATATGACAAGGCAGGGAAGCTACTGGATGAATATTCATGGACTGAACATGCTAGTTATAATGGCGATGAAGCATTGGCATCTTTCGGAAGATATCCAGATGGAACAGGCGAATTTATGGAATTTCCCACTTCGACTAAGGGAAAAGCAAATATGATAACAAATCCAGTTATATTAAATGAAATCCAGTCAAATGACTTAAAGGGTGGATATGATTGGATAGAACTTGCTAATCCAACAGGAAAAGTGTTAGATATTTCGGGAATCGTAATTAAAGACAGTGATGATACTCATCAATATGTTATCCCCAAAGGCACAACTATCCCCAAAAATGGGTTTTTGGTATTGACAGAGAAAAAGTTAGGTTTTGGACTTGGAAAGAATGATTCTGTACGTCTGTTTGAAAAGGAGAAATTAATAGCCAGCACAACATGGAAAGATCATACAAATCCTACTTGGGGATTGTATCCTGATTTAACTGGAACTGAGTATAGAAATACAAAAGAAGCAACCCCTAACGCACCCAATAAATTTAAAGAAGTAACTAATGTTATTGAATGGCCGGGTAACGGTAAAGTTGTAATTTTTGATCAAAAACCAACATTTTTAGAAGATTCTTCAGGGTTGGATTTCTTTAAAGGCCAATTATATGCGGTTGATAATGGTGCAGGTAAGTTTTGGATTTTAGACGTTTCGAAAAATGGAGAGTTAAGTTTTGCAAAAGGCTTTGAAAAAGGTAAGCGTGTTCGATTCCAAAAAGATGCAAACAATGCAAAAGCAGCAGGTCCGGATGCAGAAGGAATTACAGTAGATGGAGATGGGTTTGTTTATATCGCTTCTGAACGTGATAGTAATGTTAAGGATGTTAACTTTAATATGATTTTGAAAGTTGATCCACATAAAGAAGGCAACGATTTAGTTGCATTACAGCAGTGGGATTTAACAGCTTCATTACCACAGGTTTCTGCCAATATGGGGATTGAAGCTGTAGAATGGGTATCAAACGCAGATGTTGTTGGTAAGCTTTATGACCAAAATACGGGTAAAGTTTTTGATGCAGCTAAATATCCAAATGCAATTGCAAATGGTGTGTTCTTTGTGGCATTGGAGGATAATGGTCATGTATATGCCTATGTTCTAAATAAAGATGGAAGTTCTGTACAAATTGCTGATATTGACGGAAAAATTGGTGGAGCAATGGCTCTTGACTATGATACCTATGAAAAAGTATTGTGGGCTGTTGCAGATGATGGATATAAAAACCGTGCAGCAAAAATATCACTCAATGGAAAGAAAAATCCGGATATTGTTCATGTATTGCCTCCAAGTGGTGTCGATATTAGTGCTAATAATGAAGGATTTGCAATTGCAGAGGCAAGTTTTACTAAAGATGGTCAAAGACCGGTGTATCGATTTAAGGATGGCGATAAATCGGGCTCTTTATCTATAGGTTCTATTGCATCAGATTATAAAGAAGGTGTAAATTGATGACCCTGGAAATGGAGGCAGCAACAATGGAATAGTACTCCAACACCAGGCAGACCGAAAGTAGATCAGAACAAAATCAACGTTACTTCCGTGTAACACAAACTTCAAAAGGCAGCATAGCTGCAGCGGCTTTGACTGATCAAGCATTAGCCGAAGCCATTGCTTTCGTGAAAGCAAACCCAACAGAAACCACTGTTCAGGTTAAAGTAGAAGCTGGTGCAAATGTCAAAACCGTTGAAATGATCATTCCAAACAAATCGATCAGAACATTAGCCGATGCTCGGGTAGAAGATTTAGTAATTGAATCACCAATTACAACCATCATGTTTGACGATAGAACTCTACAAACAGTTGCCGAAGCGCTAAGGCCCGATGTAAAGATATCTGCTAGCGTTGTTGATTCGAGCACGCTTTCAGTGTCTGGAGTTACCAAAGAGCGGACTGCGGACAGACCGATATCGATTTTACAGTAACAAGCGGTGATGCAGAGATCCGAAATTTTAAAGGTGGTTTAGCGAGCGTATCCGTTCCGTACACATTACGCCAAGGATTGAATCCGAACGCTAGATGCTTGGTATGGCGCTTCAATTGCCTGGGCAGCTGATAATAAGATTGTATCAGGTATAGGAAATGGAAAATTTGATCCAAGTGCACCTATCACTCGCGAGCAATTGGCTGTGATGATCTATAACTTTATTGAATACAAGAGCGCTAAATTAGTAGGCACAAACAAGCCAGCCTTTCCAGATGCAAATGCAGTGAGCGATTGGGCAAAGGATGCAGTGACAACACTTCAAAGTTATGGCATTATAAGCGGAATTACCGGAAACACATTCGCACCAAAGGCAAATGCCGACAGAGCAGCAGTGGCCACCATATTCAAAAATTTTGTAAAAGCGTTTGTTAAGTAAATGAAATAGAAAATCTCCCTTTGGAATTAACAAAAGGGAGATTTTTGTGGTGCGCCAGCTTGGGGGCAGTTGTAGGGTGAGAGTCGCGAACTGTGAAGGCAAAGTGGCAGTCGCTTAACGCGGGCGGTGTCTGCGGTGACGCAGAATCTGAAGTAAGTATGGCAACCAGCAAGGTGCATCGGTTGGCGTCAATAGCTTTAAGCGTGTGTGAAAAAGTTACCACCCCCTGCTTATGTTTGGAGGCCAGTCCAGGATGTTTGTCAACGCTGCACTTCGCTCAAATGGCACTTATATCGTATATAAAACCGTAGAAGGTCAAGTTGTAAAGGAATACAACAACGGGAATATTGTTCTTGTTGTCAACTCGGTTGGCTCTCATTCATGAGCAATCGCCAATAATAATATTTGAAATCTATTTATAATAGCTCGATAACTGGCTTAGGTATCCCTTTTTATTTTGTAATTTCATGTGTCGAGTCTGTTTACTTAACATATGTGGAAACAGTTGTATTTCTTATACACAAGTAGTTCTAATGAATTTTGTTCATATTAAAACCTAAGCGTGTTAGTTCCGCTTAGGTTTTGTTTATGTCTGGATAAATTAAAAAAGACATCATAAAAACACTCGAAAATTGAAAAGATTGACTTACACACGTCTAAGTATTGAGATACAATAGATTTGGGTAGGATGTTCAAAGCTATAAAACTAATATTAGTCTCTTATGCTTGTCGAAAAATGTGTTTTAATAAACTAATTAAATTTCATTTTTCTATGTGATTCGTAGAGAAAGATTCATACTCAAAAAGGAGATCATTCATGTCATATTTAATATTTTTAGACACAAATATAATTTTCAATGATTTCTTTTTCAAATCCTCGGATATGAAGAAGTTACTTAAATATACTCGACATGAACCAGTAGATCTTTGTATTACAAAGTTCAATTATAATGAAATAATAAAAAAATACAAAGATGAAATTAGACCGCTTGTTAAAAAGGTGAAGAGTACAAAAAGTGATCTATTAAAACTTGAGGCAGCAGAGATTATTGATTTTGAGAGTTTAAATGCTAATAAAATAACTTTAAAATACAAAGAATTCTTAGATAGAACAATTAAAGAAAATTCAATAAAGGTAATTGATTACCCTATTTCTAAAAATATTACAGAAACTATTTCTAACAAATACTTTAATAATATAAAGCCTTTTGATGAGAATAAAATTTCTTTTCAAGACGCTATTATATGGGAAAGTATTGTTGAATATTGCAATATTAATAAACCAGATAATGTAGCGTTTATATCTAGCAATCATAAAGATTTTGCTAATAAAGATCTAAATAGTATTCATGAGGATTTAGCTGCTGATATACAAGATTTAAATTACTATAATTCAATATCAGTATTCTTAGAAAGTGAAGAAGATAATTTAAAAGATTATTTTACTGACAATTTTGAGTACAACAAAGAATTGTTAGAAGATGAACTAAAACTATATTTTGAGAGAAATGATTACCTTCAAAATACTGTTGATGACCTGCTAATGAATTCTGAATTTAAGGGGGATTATTTTACTGGCTGGGGTACTGATGCTTACATTGATGACTACATAATAACTTTGAATGAAACCACTCTAGATATTGAAGAGAATGCAATTCTAATATCTTTTGATATTGAAATAGAGGTGAGTTTTAGTATTGAGACAGTTGATCCTACATATGACAGAGGAGATCCTGGTGATGGTATGATTTCAGAGGGGAGCAGTACAAGTATATTGATACAGGGTAATATTACGTATTTGTTAGATAATAAAGAGTTTATAGATTATGTTGAATTGGACATTGAATTTAATTAAAATGCATGAAATAGTAAGTAAAGTATCGATTTACAAAATTAAAGTATTAATAATACGGTTTAAGCTTTTTCAACCAAAAACTATGGGGAAAATTCATTTTGATTTACAACTGAGCAACATGAATTGTCTACTTGACACCTCTGGAGTGCTGTGCGTTGCTGGTTAGGGAGTAGTGTTTGGAAGCCACATTTACCTCCTTTAAAATAGCTACTTTGCCCGAAGATTCTAGAGTTCTGGCTATATTTGTTATAATCGAAGCAATTAATTGAGCGTAGAGGATTCAATGAGCCTTGGTTTATCAGTGAAAGAAATTGTTTTGGATAATCATTAGTAGAGTTGATGTTCGTCCGAACAATATCAAGTTTTCCAGTTTATCAGGCGTATGAGTGTTGGGGTGCGAAGTTAGATGTACATGTTTATATTGACTGAATAAGGTCTATAGAACTAATTGAAAATGGGGCTCCTGTTACATGCAGGAGTCTTTCTTTTTGTCGAAAATGGGAATATTTTCTGGAGTTTAAAACATAAATGGTCTATGATTATTGTAGAATAGCACATGGCTAAATCGCGATTTCGGTAGCGAAACCGAGCGGCAATAATCGAGTATTTTAAACTAGAATGTGGAGGGCTAGTATGAGTTCAAAAATAAAGATGAGTTGGGCACTACACCCTACTGCTGGAAGAGTGTCAGTCGATGATATTCAATTAGATGAAACATTAAATGATTCACTTAAATGTGAATTTTGTCATGTTGATTTAAGTTTTGTAGGAACGTATATAAAGCAGGACAAATATGTTGCACCCATTTTACGATTGAAAAAAGGTAAGAAGAACCATTTAGAATATGACGGTGGAGAATGTCCTTATAATAAATCCAACAACCAAACTCAGACACTTCGTAAGAGTAAAGTGGCGGGTGTTGTCCTTGATAAGGAAACTGTTATTAGAGTTAACATCCCCGTTGAATTAAAAAAATCTTTGATGGATTTATTATCTCAAGACTTAATTCCTAATAAGGAGAAAGTGGAGAAGCATAAGGCTAAAAAATCACCAGGGAATTATTCAAATAGTGAGGGTGAACTATCAGACTACATAAACTCAGCAAGAGCTTTCGCAAAAATAGCTAAATATTTTGAGCAAAATAAAGTTCAAAATTATCTTGAGTTTAAGTTTTTTGGGATCACGGCAAGATGGATGGATATATATTTTGAAGAGTGGGATAAAGTCTATGAAAAATTCCAATCAAAATCACCAAAAGAATTGGTTTGCTTAAGAGGAGTCTATGCTTCAACGGGTCAACCATATGTAGATAATAATGGGTACGAGTGGGTGCATATTAAATTAATAAAGAAATCCATAACATCACAAACCACTTCTCAGACATTTACGCAAATCAAACTGTTTAAACCGATGTTCACCAATTTTTTAAAACAATTAGATGAAGCAAAGATAAAGGCTGAGCCTATAGAAATAACCTTCTTTGGAAGGATTGAAAGATATGAAAAGGATGGCAATAAAAACATAAAAGGGGTTGCAGTGTTAAGAAGACAGATTCATTTTGAAAAAAGAAATATAAAGCATTAATCAAAGTTATGAAGGGTCTATATTGGAAATGCCAGAATTAAATGATCCTTCCTCATAGCAAGAGTCTCTATCACAGAAAATACGGATAGTGCGCATTTGCTAGAGGTAGATGGGATATGTCCGATATATGGAAATTACTTGCTTATACAAAAAGGTAAACGTATGAAGTTCTTAGTTTACTAGAAATAACAATGACAAGTACTAATAAAGGATTGATTGGAAAAGAGCAAGGGAGAGAGGTATGTTTTTGGGAAAAAACTTCAATTTTTATTATGATGAATCTGAGCACAGTAGAAAAATCAACCATTCTACAGTTGTTTCGGATAATTACTACGATAATTTTGTTACAACGATTGTTGGGTGGCGAACTGAAGATGAAAATTCTATACTTCAACGATATCTTGAGTTTGAAGAGAAGTATTCATACCGTAAATCAAATGGAGAGTTAAAAAGCTTGACATTGAAGACAAAGCAACTTAAAAATGGATTGGCTTCTTTAAGTTGTGACAATGTAGCATTTATCCTTGACTTTTTAGATGTGTTTGATGATCGTATCTTTTTGTATTTTTCTGTAACAAGCAAAGTAGAATATATCGTTAATCAACTCTTTCTAAATTATAAGAATAGTATATTTGTAGATGTGGATGCGATGAAGTATTCAATCGTTAAGGCAATAGTAATGTACCAGCCACTAGAAATTGTTAGTGGAATGTATGAAAATACAGGCGAATTGGTTCGGTTATTAAAAGCGTTTTTCCATAAACGAATCGCTGCCAATCGAACAAACCCAAGTTTGAAAGAGCGTGAAAATTTAGCTTTTTCACAAATCTTGATATTATTAGAAGATATTAATGAACACATGGATATTAATTGGAATTATCAAATTGCTTTTGATGGATTTAAAAAATATTTGCTAGAGAAAGGCATTTCTAATTATGCACTGTTTATAGATAAAGAAGGTGATGACAGCGATACATTGAAAGCGGCAAAACAAATAGGATTCTCCCCTGTTACAGAGGTTGATTCAAAAGAACATGTAGGGGTTAGGATAGCGGATATGCTTGCTGGTATAATATCTAAATTGCTTAAATCCTTACATACTGAATTGAAATATGATTCCTTTGAAGATGGGGTCAATAAAAAAACATTAGGAGGAAAGTGGTTTGAATTAAATGATCATCAGCTCTATTTATATAAACGATTGATGTATATCATATGCCATATGAATAATGCGTGGTATAAGGCTTTTTCAGGAAATTACTCGGATGACTTGATTACCTTTATTTCTTTGCTCAATTATATGAGTAGCTACAGAACAATTGATAATGTTAGAGCCATTGATAAAAAAATGCATGGCGAGTACTTTAATGCACATGTATGTGAACGCTTAGCAAAACATTATGATGATATGAGATCAAAATTGCAAGTTGAACCGATAGGAGAAACTGATAAGGTTTATTACTTTAACCGAAGAGGAGGAAAAGTATTCTTTGATTCGAGTAAGCAACCGTCATTAAGATTAAATGAAGGTTCCTACACTTTGGATGTTTTATCAGTTGGTTTTACAAAGGATGGGACTCCCATGGTTATAGTTAGTGAAAGAGAGGGTCCTATTTGCTATAAGCTGCCGCATGAATTATATGCGTGGGCAATGGACTGTGTAGCTCTTGCAAACATGGGAACTAATAATTTTCCTTCAAAAGTAGAGTTTACAAAATCTAATGGCTATTTTTATGCGAATTTTATAGTCTAATAGGTTGAAGAAAGTATTTATTGATAAGATTGAGATAAACACTTTCCATAAAGAGGATATTAGCTTTTTGAAGCATCGTTATTGTTTACTCAAGGCACGTGGGTGCTGTATGTCGCTTATAAGGGAATAGTTTATTGGACCATATTAACCTGCAAGTTGAAGCCTGACCTTATACGGTTTGGGCTTTTATGTATTTATAGATATATCGGGATAATTTAGGATTTGATTTTGGTAGACATTTTGTACCGCACTTATGTTTAATTTCTAATATTGATGGCTTGAAATGAATAGATGATTTGTGGCAGGTAGACTCAAGCGGTTTCTATTTTTCAGTAGCTAAATCCGAGCTTTTCAATATCTCAGGTTTCTACTGCATGTAGTGCAAAAGTAGCATAAAAGTTTGACTCGTTACTATTCGAGGCGAAGTGATTGTGATAGAATTTAGGTAATATATTCAAGTGGAGGGGAAAAATTCATGGATACTTGGCTTCGAGAACTATTGACACATGTACTTGCATTTTCCGGGGGAGCCACCATAACTATGGTATTAAATAAAATCAGAATAAGTAACAAGAAAAATTATAAGGTAAATCAGAATAATAACACTGTACATGGTGATTTAGTTGGAAGGGATAAGAGTGTTGGAAAATAGTGTAGAGCAAACTCATAATACTGTCTCAGGTGATTTGGTCGGAAGGGACAAGTATATAATTCAGACCGTTATGGCATCTAAGGCTAAGAGTGCTATTAGACTAGAAGAAGACTTCTTCATAAACTCTGATGAAGATAATAGTACTTTACTAAGAAAGCTTAAAGATGGAAAAACGAATGGCCTCACTCGAACAAGGGCTATTACCTCAAAGCTAAGCGCCATGAAAATTATTTTTCAACTAAACAAATCGGAAGAAGGGAAGCGAATACTGGCAGACATATATGAAAACCTTTTGACCTGTGTTTCTAAAGTTACAATGCCAATGGAGGACGGGGAATTATTAAAACATAAAAGTGATGACATATTTTCTCATTTCCCCGCTCTAGTTTCAAGATATGAAGATATAATAGAAATTGATGAAGCATTTCTAGAAGGACTTCTATATATTGCTACTTCAAACTGTGCAATAAGATGGAAGGTGGAATGAAATGAGCACATATATGTTAGTTGACCGTACATTTGATTGGTTTTTTGATGAAGATGTCGATTTAGATCCTTATCTTTGTTCTATACAAATTTTGAGAGCTGCTTCAACAAGACCAGTAGTTGGAATTAAATATAATAGAGTGCAAATGGTTCATAATGTATTAAAGAGGAGGTCTCAAGAAGCTTTAGATACCCTTGATAATGCTATCGTTATTTTGGTTAGTAGAAATCTATTGAAAATAACTAAGAGTGCGGGAAATAGTTTGGACTCAGTAATTCATATAACTGACAAAGGGCTAGAAACCTTGCAACAATTTATGGAGAGAACGACATGATTCTAAAGAAAATAGTTGTTAAAGGAGAAAAAGGTCTTTCCCTTAATTTTGGAAAGATAAACTACATTCTTGGTGAAAATGCTACAGGTAAGACAACTTTTATTAAACTGGTTCTTTATGCTTTAGGAACAAATATTGACTCCTTTATCGATGAAATAGATAAAGAAAATATGACTGAGCAAGTGGAACTTGACGTCGAATTAAAGAGTGGTAGCGTTTATAGGTTTATTAGGAAACTACCTCGCTCAGAAACTATCTTGGTAGTACCACTAAATGAATTAAATGAAATGATTGAAGAAAATGTACAAATAATGAACCTTGAAGAATTCTCTGATATGCTATTAATTGAGGAAGGCTACGGAACGCAAGAAATACCTTATGGTAACAATCATAAGGCTAATATGAGATATTATTTTATGCTAAGAGCAGTGACGGCGGATCAAGATACTCCAGCTTACAAGATTTTGGCTGACCTTGGTGGATCAATCAGGAATTACATAAATAATCAAATGTTGATTAAAAAAGCGATCGTTGAGGCGTTGCTAGGGAAAGAAAACACCGAAGTTCAGAAGGCAAGATTGAAATTGCAAAAGTTGTTTAAAGAGCGTAGCTCCTTATTATCAAAAATTCAGATTATGGGAGAAGTAAGCTCGTCAAATATTTTTAGCAAAGAAGAGTTTTCTGAAATATTAAAATTAAGAAATAAGAGTAAAATTGTTGAGAAAATCGAGGAAATAAAAAATGAAAAAAATAGACTATCAGTAGAACAGTCAAAATATATTTCCAAACTTGAAACGTCTAATTCTAAGCTTGATGATAAAGTAAGTCTTGAGTTGGCTAGAAAGATTGCAAAGATTCGTCAAAATATTAATGAACTTATTTTGCAAAGAGATGATATAACAAGTGTAAGTCAAACAATTAGTGCAGAAATAGAGAAATTGAAAAAGATGATTGTTGCACGACAAGTAATAACATTAATTCCAGTTGAAGTGTGCCCAGTTTGCCTACAAAAAATGAATGTACTCGAATCATCTGATGAACACTGTAGCTATTGTAAAAATCAAATAAATAATAATGATCTAGAAAGAATATCACAATATAAGAGAATGTTAGAAGAGTCGTTGTATGAAGCCAATAAAGTTAGGATAGAACTTTTGAATCAAATTAAAGAAGAAGAAAAAAATAAAAAATCTACGGAAAATAGAATAGAGAAAATGAAAGAAAAATTTATCAATGAGCAAAAAGAGAAGAACACTCCTATTGAAAACTTAATTATCTCAATAAAGCAACGTGCGGAAAGGCTTACTAAAGATGAGCAAATGTTAGAGGTTCATTTAGGTTATTTAAATGCAGTAGACGAACTGAAACTTGAAAAAAATAAGTTGGAATTTGAAATAAATACACTAAAGGATGAATTGGAGCAACTGGAGAAAAATATTTACTATTCTGATGTGGATAAATTAGAGTTATGGGAGGAAATATTTTGTGAAGAACTGAACTATGTATTTGGAACTGAAATGGATGTTACTTTGGACTCAGAGTACACTCCAATAATTGATGAGGTAAATATAAGGAATATTTCGTCTGCCAGTTTGAAAGTTGCTACAAGATTATCTTATATAACATCTTTGTTTCATTTACATGAAAAAACTAATATTAATCATCTCGGTTTTATATTACTTGATTCCCCGAAGGATAAGGATTTGGATATAGATAAATATGGTCGTTTCCTCAAAAACCTTGAAAAGGGGGATACTGGGCAAGTGATATTGACAGGAAGTATTCTTGAAATGGATTTATATAATAAAGATCATATTATAATGACACTTTTATCTGATCGTAAGTTGTTGCAATAATTTGTGATTCTATATACTCCAAAATATTATTATTTAACTCAAGCTCTTGAAAAAACCTCCCAACCAAGTTATAACAAGAAATAACTTGTTTAGGAGGTTTTTTAGGGTCTGTCAAGTTCTTTGTGTAAACTCAGTTAAGCTAATTCTCACCGAGGGGAGAATTTTGCCGTTTAGCGGAGATGTTGACCGACTCGATCCGGGAAAAAGACCGGTAGCTGCAGCAGTACCGGAGGAACTCTGATATTTGCTAGCGATACAGGAGGTATATATTTCAGTGAGGATTTGATATGTAACCTAGGAGTTACAGCTGATTCCAGTTGAACGATGCTAGATGTCATTATTTATCATCCATATTTGCTTGTTATAACGTCCACCCAATTTGTATTATGCATCATCTCGGCAGAATCCCCATGAAATGCTTTCATGGCTTCCTGATCATCAAGCAGCCAATATCTCATCCAAGCCGTCAAATAACCCCTATGATTGCCGCCATTACCTTCAATTACTGTATGAGCTGCACCTTTGGCCATTCCCATCATAACAGGCGTGCTTGCGTTAGTATGATGCAAGGCTAATTGATTCGTTGATACCAGTGAGATTAGAAAATCTCGTGTTCCCCCCCCATAATGAGGAAAGGTACGGTAATACGAGCTGTATCGTACACATCTTTTGGATCACAATACTTCAAATCCGGGAGAGCTATGGATACAACCGTCTTAATCAACGATCCACTTTTATAGTTGGTATGCGCATTAATGACCCCCGTAGACCCTTGAGAATGTCCAGCTACACCAATCTGTTCCATTTGTACTTTTTGATAAAACAAGCTGCTTGTTCGTTGGTTCTCATTTCTCAAATAATCAATAGCCACCACAATTTCTTTGCCTGTTCCTGTTGTCTTGCTATAGGAATCCCCAGCTAGCAAGATGGGTTAAGAGCTTATCATAAAGATCTGGCGTGGCATCGGTTCCATTCCCCCAAGAAATAACTGGATAAGATTCGTCTCCTTGAAATGCTGGGTAATAAATTCTAAATAAAGCCTCTACGCTCGCATGCTTAACTTCTTCTACCTTTACACGATAGCTTCCTTGCTGTGCATACCGCTGCTCAATGCTTCCTTCTGCAAGTTCGGGTACATTACTTAGATAAATTTTATGGCCAAACTGTTCTTTGTGTTTAGATGCATTCGCGGTAAACCATATCATAAGTAGAACAGTTTTTTAAAAAAATGCCCCTACCCGGGGCATTCCTCCATCAAGCACCCAAAAACATCTTCATGTCATCCTCCACATTGTTAGTGCTACCGATCAGGAAGTTCTCTACGAGGACTTTGGCAACGTTAGGTGAGAGGAAGGCAGGAAGCGTAGGGGCTAGGTGAATATTTTGACGCCAAGATGGAGCAGCACGATAACTGCTTTTTGCTCGTACCAGGCAATGTTGTAGGAAATCGGCAGTTCGTTGATATCCTCAAGGCCGAAGACTTCCTTCAGCTTCAACGCAATGACGGCCAGGGAGTATGAATCATTGCACTGCCCGGCGTCGAGAACCCGCGGGATTCCGCCCGATTTCGCCGAGGTCCAGCTTGTTGTATTTGTATTTGGCACAGCCTGCGGTCAGGATGACCGTATCCTGTGGAAGCTGGGCTGCAAAATCGGTGTAATAATGAGCGAAGTCGCCGATGATCTCACCGGTTTTCAAGCTCCGTTGGGGCAGGGCAGCCTTTCGCTTGTTCGATCAGTACGGAGAAGTCTTTGGCAGCCCCATCCGTTCCCTAAGGGATATGGCGGAGGCCCGGAAAGCCTTTGTTGCCCGTCGTATAAATGCGGTCCTTATAACTATCCCTCGGTGGAACGATACAGTTGGTCGTCATCATAATTGTTCCGTTAAATGTTTCAAATTCGCTGTTCTGCTTCCACCAGGTATTTCCGTAATTTCCTACAAAATGCTCATATTTCTTAAATGCTGGATAATAGTGGATAGTGAGTATCTCACCGTGCGTGTACACGTCCACGTCGGTTCCTTCTGTCTACTTCAGCAGTTCTTCCAAATCGTTCAGGTCGTGGCCGCTAATGAGAATGTTGGGTCGGCTTCTCACCCCGATATTTACCTTCGTAATTTCCGGATTTCCGTAACGGCGACGACATCTTTATTGCGAAGTTCTCTTTCCAGATAAGCTTTGGCGTTCGATTCTGAATCAAAGCCGTGGAGCACTTGAACATCTTCATTCCGAACCAGAAGTTCTCTCGTCAGTGCCCCTTTTGTTAACATTCTGCAGTTTATAAGTATGGGCTACGCTTCCCCCCATCCATTATCCCCTACCAGCTGCTGTTCAAGTTGCTTCAATTCGTAGAAATATCCTTTTCGCTCTATCAGTTCATTGTAGGTGCCAGCCTCTACAACGCATCCGCGATCCATTACGACAATCCGGTCCATCTGCTCCAGCCCAGTCAGGCGGTGGCTGACCATAATGAGCGTATCGTCTGCCGCGCGCTCTAGCAAGAGCTTTAGTATCCGGCGTTCTGTCACGTAGTCCAGTGAGGAGGTCGGTTCGTCCAGCAGCCACAACCGGCCTGATTTCAGCAATGCGCGGGCGATCGTCAGACGCTGTTTTTCGCCGTCGGAGAGGTTTTCGCCTTTTTCCAGCACGGGATCGTCCGGTTTTTTGTCTGCCAGATCGACCTGCTCCAGAACTTCAAGCAGTTCACGATCGCCGAGGCCTTCGTCCTCCAGCAGCAGGTTATCCCGGATCGTGCCCAGGAAAAAATGCCCCTGCTGCAGCACGACGTTCGTCCGGCGCCACAGGTCTTCTGCATGAAGTTCACTTACGGTAGTGCCGTTCAAGCGGACCTGTCCGCCTGTCGGAACGTGCAGTTTAAGCAGCAGTTCCAATACGCTTGTCTTACCCGAGCCGCTAGGGCCGACGATTGCTGTTTTCGACCCGGCCTTCAGCGAAAGCGATACGCCGTTCAGCACCGGCCGCCAGTCGTCCGCGTATTGGAACGATACGTTGTCGAGTTCGACGGAGACGGTGGTATCGTCCTCAAGTGTGCCAGACGGCTCTCCGGAAGCTTCTACAGTACCGTCCGCCTCGAACGTCTCGGACAGCCGATTCGCAGCAAATTCGCTGTCCTGCTTATAAACTGGGAGCGTCGCCATGGGCGCCGATTCGTCGAACACGGTCATTGAGGCCATAATTAACATGGCAAGGAACACACCGGCTAGTAGGCCCTGCACGATCAGGTAGGCGCCGAGCACTAGCACACCCCAGGAAACGAAAAAAGTCACAAAGCTGTGAAGTGATTGGCCCCGCAGCAGCCGCAGCGAATCTTCATGCTGGGCAGCCGTCAATTTATCCGAAGCGGCCAGCAGCTGTTCTTCGCGCTGCTTCAGCCGACCGTACAATTTCAGGTCGATAAAGCCCTGAAGCATCTCGGCCGTCTCGGCGGAGAAGTCGGCGCGTTGCTGGCGGACCTGGCCGTACGCTTTGCGTTGGCCCATTCGTACGACGGCTGGTACGACGAACGCTGTAATCAGCATACCAATGACGAATAACAGTGATATCCAGATTGAGAAGAAGGAGGTGAACAGTACTGTCGCCAGGAAGACCGAGACAACAATGATCGGCGGATAAGCGACGCGCAGGAAGTAGAACTGCAGGCTCTCGATATCCCCGACTATGCGCGCCAGCAGATCGCCGCTGCGCTGCCGGTTCAGAATCCGCGGTGTGAGCGGCACCAGCTTCGCGAAGAACGAGGTTCGCAGGCGGCTCAGCAGCGAGAAGGTGGCCCGATGCGAAAATAGGCGTTCCCCGTAACGGCTCGCCGCCCTCGCCAGCCCGAGTATTTTGACCAGTGATGTTAAAATGATCAGTGTATACAGTGGGGGCACGAATACCGTTTTCGAGATCAGGTATCCGCTCGTTGAAAACAGCACGACTCCTCCAATACCGGCAAAAAAGCCGCACAGAATGGAGAGCAGGATATCTCTGCGCTCACGGAGCATCGCTTTCGTAAAAATGGACAATTCGCTCATGACACTCCCCCCTTAGGCCCTAAATTTACCATGTCGGCGTATTGAGGCAGGCGGTTCAGCAGCTCCTGGTGAGTGCCGCTGCCGATCAGCTTGCCCCGTTCCATGAACAGGATGATGTCGGCGTGGCGGATTGTGTGCAGCCGATGCGCGATCGTAATCATGGTCGCATTCTGTGACAATTCGCTGATTGAGCGCAGCAGGATGCGTTCCGTATGCAAATCGAGACCTGTCGTCGGCTCGTCAAACAGCAGCACGGAAGGCCGCTTCAGGAAAGCGCGCGCCAGCGCCAACCGCTGCTTCTCGCCACCTGACAGGCCGCGGCCGCCTTCGCCGACATTCGTATTGTAACCATGCTCCAGCTCGGAGGCCAGCCTGGCCAGTCCCGCCGCTTCCGCGGCCCGGGCGATTTCCTCGCGGGATACACTACGGTCTGTGCCGATAGCGATGTTCTCGGCAAAGGTACCCGAGAAAATATATGGATGCTGCGTTATGTAGCTGACGCGGCGGAACCATTCCTCTTCGCAAGCCGGTGTCAGCGGACTCCCGTTTACCCGGACTTCGCCGGAGGAAGGAGGCAGCAGGCCGGCGATCAGATGCAGCAGCGTGGTTTTACCTGAACCGCTTTTGCCAACGATAGCGATCTGCTGTCCGGGCAAAATTGATAGTGAATCGGCATGCAGTTCGAATGCTCCTTCACCATAGCTAAAGCTCAGTTCACGAAGCTCAATCGCGGGTGGATGGCGGTCGGACGGATTAAGGCTAGATAACAGATCCCAGGTATCCCGTCCGCCGCATACGGCTGCCTGCTGCTCCTCGCCGTTGTCCGGGCGTTCCGGAACTTGAGAGATATTCGCTGATGTCTCTTGACTGGTCGCGCTCCCACCTGCTGAAGCAGCCTCCTCCAGACCTTCGTTCGGGCTCTTGTTTTCCCGGGCCTCAGCTGTTTCTGCCAGCAAAACTTCGATATTACGGATCGCCCCCATGCTGGTGCGGCCGCCATGGAATGCTGTACCCATAACTTTTAGCAGATTATAGAATTCGGGTACCAGCAGCAGAACCAGAAACGCGGTATGGAACTGCATGCTTTTAAATACAACCAGCTGCAGCGCCAATTCCAACGCTACGATGCCGATTCCAAGCATTACAATTGCTTCCAAAGCAAATGTATTGGTGAACGCGATCCGCAGGATGCTCATCGTTGCGTCGCGGTAGGACAGGCTGGAGCGCTCGATCTCCCGTTCTCTCTGCTTCGTTCTTCCGAACAGCTTCAGCGTGATCAACCCTTGCAGCGAATCGAGAAATGTGCCGGAGAATTGCGCGAGCTGCTCAAACTTTTCCTCCGACTTCTGCCTCGTTTTTATGCCGATCAGCGCCATGAACAGCGGAATGAACGGAGCTGTGAACAGCAGAATGAGTCCCGACGGAAAGTGCAGAATGAAAACGGCTGCGAGGATCAGCAGCGGCACGATGGAGGCTTCGATCATTTTCGGCGTGTATTGGCTGAAATAACCGTCCGCCTCGTCTACGGCATCCAGCGTTACACTGATCTTGCTGCCTGCCTGTCCCTGCCGGGATAAGGTCAGGGGATTAGCGGTCAGCGCACGCAGCAGTCTCGACCGAAGATCGCGCTTGGCGTCCGCTGCAATCCGTAAGCCGATCCTATCGTTGGCATAAGCCAGCAGCGTGCGCACGATCATGATGGCCAGCAGTGCAGCAAAAACGGCGACCATCGACACCAGCGCGGCCTTTTCCACGAAAACGCGCTGCACCGCCTCTGCCAGCAAGACCGCCTGCCCGATCGTTGCAGAGCCGAGCGCTAACGAAATCAGCCGAATCTGGCCTGTTCGTTTCTTCTGCGCGGCCATCAGCTCTGGCAGAAGTCCGGTTTTACTGTTCGATCTTCGTGGTTGTCTCCTCTTCACGTCGGGGACCCTCCTTATTTTTTTCCTTTTACGTAATCTGCGTCGAACAGGAACAGCCGGAACACCAGCACGAGCGAAGGGATCAGCAGCACAAGGCCGCCAATAAAAGCCCCGATCAGTGCAATGCCCATGGCTTCCTGTGTCGCACCGCTCTGAACTGTAATGTACGGATCGAGGATGTATGGATAATGTCCGATCCCGTAGGCGAAGAACGCACACAGAAACTGCAGCATGAGAGAAATAAACGCCAAACCGTAACGTTGTCCTTTGTACAGTAGTCCTAGTGTGATCAGGAAAAAGACAACGGACAGGCCCAGCAGCCACCACAGATCCATCATGTTTTGGAAGTGGCGTTTGTTATACTGGCTCAGATACAGGAAGGCTGTAAAGGCAGCGATGATGGTCGGCGTGCTCCAGAAGAGCGCATAACTACGTAAAAGTTTCAGCGCCGGCTTGTCGTCTGCACGGGAAGCGTAGAAGGCCAGGAACGAAGCGCTGATGAACAGCACCGACGTCAGCGCCAGACCCACGATGCTCCACGTCAGCGGACTCGTGAACAGTTTGAAATACTCCAGCGTTACGATGCCGTTCGCTGCCACGATAAAGCCACCTTCGGACAGAACAAGCGCCATGGACAGCGATGCCGGAATCAGCAGGCCAGTCGCACCGTACAGGAACAGAAATACGATATTTTTCTTGGAGCCGTAATTCTCGAACGCGTAGAACGAGCCCCTGATCGCAAGCAGGATAATTGCGATGCTGCCCGGAACGAGCATTGCGGAGCCATAATAATGCGCGGCGTCTGGAAAAAAGCCCAATAAACCAATATAGAAAAAGACAAAAAAGACGTTGGTGATCTCCCAGACCGGCGACAGATAACGGGAGATCAGGCGGTTGATTAGATGGTCCTTTTTGGAGACACGGGCATAATAGGCGAAGAAGCCCGCGCCGAAATCGATGGATGCCACGATCAGGTAGCCGTACAGAAACATCCAGAGTACCGAGATGCCGATGATTTCGTAGCTCATGTGAGATCCCCCGCTTCCTTCGTAGCATTCTGTTTGGCCTTTGCGGCTTTCTCCAGTTCAACTTCGGCTGGATTATTGCGGAAAAGCCGTCGGAGCACGAAGACGCATATCGTACCGAGCAGAATGTACAACAGCAGAAACACGAAGAACAAGATGGCAATGTTCGGTGAAGTCGTGGCCGCTTCCTCGACTCGCATATAACCGCGGATTATCCAAGGCTGCCGTCCTATCTCTCCGTAGAACCAGCCCAGCTCAACGCTGAGGAATGCCAGTGGCGCGCCGACCACGATGACCCGCAGCATCCAGCGGTTGAGTTCGTTCCGCTTTTTCCAAAGCAGCAGGAGGATGTAAATTGCCGAGACGGCCAGCAGTGCGAAGCCAATGCCGACCATGAAGTCGAACAGGTAATGCACCACCAGCGGCGGCTGTTCGTCGGCAGGGAATTCATTCAGGCCAGTCACTTCCGCGTTAAAATCGCCAAAGGCCAGGAAGCTGAGCGCACGCGGGATATGCAGCGCCCCGAAGATCTCGCGTTCGGCATTCATCCAGCCGAGTAAAATCAGGTCGGCGCCTTTTTCAGTTTCAAAGTGCCATTCGGCGGCGGCAAGTTTTTCCGGTTGATGCTCTGCCAGGAACTTGGCCGATGTGTCGCCGGCAAGCGCAGTCAGGAAGCTGAATATTAGTAGAATGCTCATAGTCAGCTTTAGCGCTTTCCTGGTATAAACCGTCGCGCCCTTTTTCAGAATGGAGAAGGCAGCAATGGCAGCCAGCAGCGCGGCTCCGGTCATGTAGGCGGAAGCCAGAACGTGAAACACTTTGGATGGTGTCGCTTCGTTGAACATGGCCTGCAGTGGATACACGGCTGTAAAATGTCCTGCTTCCAGCTTGAAGCCGTCCGGTTGATTCATGAAACCGTTGACCGAAGTAATAAAGAATGCGGACATGGCAGCCCCAAGCACGACAGGAACACTAAGCAGCCAGTGCAGATAAGGATTGCGGAACCGATCCCAGGTATACAGATAAATGCCTAGGAAGATCGCTTCGAAGAAGAAAGCGAATACCTCCATAAACAACGGTAGTGCAATGACGTTGCCCGCCAGCTGCATGAAGTTTGGCCAAACGAGCGCCAGCTGCAATGAAATCGCTGTACCGGTCACAACACCGACAGCGACGGAGATGATGAAGCCCCTCGTCCATCTCTTGGCCATCAGTACATAATGTTGATCTTTTTTACGGATGCCAATCCATTCTGCGATTGAAGTCATTAATGGAATCGCAACACCAATCGTGGCAAAGATCATGTGGAAGGATAGGGTTAATCCCGTAACGAGTCTGCTCCATACAACCGTATCAATTCCCATTTCATCGACTCTCCTTTCACTTTTCAAAATTTCCAAAAAATAAATTCAATTGAATATAGTTATAAACCTATCTACAAAAAAAACTTGCGTTACAAAGTTCTTTTCAATAAATGATCAAAGCTTTAGGTCAATTTGGTGAAAAAGAAAGCAATGACTCTTTCGAGTCATTGCTTATTAAGGTGACACGTGATATGTAACTTTTCATCATAATACTAAATAAGTAAGACGGGTATTACATTTATCACAGTTGAGTGAAGGGTCTTTATTGTAATAGAGATGATCGTAGCAGAGATGAAATGTGTTGTTTTTGAATTTTAAAAAGAAAAATGCCCCTACCCGGGGCATTCTTTCCTCCATCACGCACCTAGGAACATCTTCATGTCATCTTCCACATTGGTAATCCCGCCGATCCCGAAGTTCTCTACGAGAACTTTGGCAACGTTAGGCGAGAGGAAGGCGGGAAGCGTAGGGCCTAAATGAATATTTTTGACGCCAAGATAGAGCAGGGCGAGCAGCACGATCACCGCTTTTTGCTCATACCAGGCAATGTTGTAGGAAATCGGCAGTTCGTTGATATTCTCAAGGCCGAATACTTCCTTCAGCTTCAAAGCAATAACGGCTAGGGAGTAAGAATCATTGCACTGCCCGGCGTCCAGAACCCGCGGGATTCCGCCGATTTCGCCCAGGTCCAGCTTGTTGTATTTGTATTTGGCGCAGCCTGCGGTCAGGATGACGGTATCCTGTGGAAGCTGGGCTGCAAAATCGGTGTAATAATTGCGGGATTTCATCCGCCCATCACAGCCGGCCATGACGAAGAAGCGGCGGATTGCGCCGGATTTCACGGCATCAACGACTTGATCGGCCACGTTCATCACAGCGGCATGCGCGAAGCCGCCGATGATTTCGCCGGTTTCAAGTTCCGTTGGAGCAGGGCAGCTTTTTGCTTGCTCGATCAGCGCGGAGAAGTCCTTGGCAGCCCCATCTGTTCCTTCAGGGATATGGCGGAGGCCCGGGAAGCCAGTGTTGCCCGTTGTATAAATGCGGTCCCTATAACTGTCCTTCGGTGGAACGATACAGTTGGTTGTCATCAGAATCGGCCCGTTAAAGGCTTCAAATTCGCTGTTCTGCTTCCACCAGGCATTTCCGTAATTGCCTACAAAATGCTCATATTTCTTAAACGCCGGATAATAGTGGGCAGGCAGCATTTCACTGTGCGTATACACATCCACGCCGGTGCCTTCCGTCTGCTTCAGCAGCTCTTCCAAATCCTTCAGGTCATGGCCGCTGATGAGAATGCCGGGCCGGTTTCTCACCCCGATATTTACCTTCGTAACTTCCGGATTTCCGTAAGCGGTGGTGTTGGCAGCATCAAGCATCGCCATGGCATCTACACCGTATTTGCCGGTCTCCATTGTCAAAGCGATCAGATCCTGCACCTCAAGGCTGTCGTCGAGCGTAGCCGCAAGCGCGCGGCGCATAAACCGGTTCACTTCGTTGTCGTCCTTCTCCAGGTGAAGCGCATGGTACGTATAAGCGGCCATCCCCTTCAAGCCGTAAGTTATCAATTCACGCAGAGAGCGAATGTCTTCGTTGTGGGTGGAGAGCACACCAACCGTACGTGCTTTTTCATCAAAAGCAGCTTCGTTATCCGCTTCCCAGACAGCAGCGTCAGGGAGATTGGCCGTTCCTTCCGGATATTGCTTATCATAATAAGCGCGCACCTCGCCGCGAAGCGCAATCGCTTCCCGGATTTTCCCCACAAACACCTCGCGGTCAAAGTTGGCATTCGTAATGGTTGCAAACAAGGAGTCCATGATAAACAGCGATACGCGCTGTTCAAGCCCTTCGGGCAGCCGGACATCCAGACTGAGAAAAGCGATACCCTTCAGCAGATAAACGAGCAAATCCTGCAGGTTCGCCACGTCATGCGGTTTGCCGCATACCCCGACAATGGTGCAGCCTGTTCCCTTGGATGCCTCCTGGCATTGAAAACAGAACATGGATGGCTGATGGTTCAAGGTCATTCCTGCCTCGTTGTTATTCATTATTTCTCCTCCCGATTTCGTGTTATCTTTGTCGTTATCGTCAGATTAAGTCGCCTTGTAAATGGACGGTCAGACAGAAGTATACCCCCCTGCCAAGGGAGGACTAGTGATTAGAATCACTATTTTTTCAGTTTGTGATTAAAATCACCAATCCTGGTCGTTTCTTCTTTTAAACTGGATTCAATACCCATTATGGAGTGAGCTAAAGATGCGTGATTTCTTAATTCATTCCATATAGAACAAGAAGAAATGAGGAGAGAACGTGTCGATTTTGCCTCAAAAAAATGAACTGGGCTTTTACGAGATTCGTCTCGAATCCATCGGTGGGCTTGGCGCCAATCTGGCGGGAAAAATGCTGGCCGAAGCCGGGGTAACCGGCTCTGGGCTTAACGGCTCCAATTTCTCCAGCTATGGTTCGGAGAAAAAAGGGTCGCCGGTCAAGAGCTTCGTAAGATTCTGCGATCCCCAGGTGGAGATTCGCGATCACAGTCCCATTGAGCAGCCGCATGTAGTTGGCGTATTTCATGAAGCGTTATATAAGACAGTAGATGTGATAAGCGGTTTACGGTCTGATGGGACGGTGCTTGTGAATACACCGCGAAATCTTTCCGAAGTGGCCGTGGATCTGAAGATGACGCAGGGAACGCTGGCCGCGATCGATGCGCTGAGAATTGCCGTCGAGGAGAAAACCAAAGTCAATACGGCGATGCTTGGCGCGTTGTTCCGCATTTGCAGCTTCCTTGACCCGGACGATATGCGGCAGGTGATCCGTAAAACTTTTGAGAAAAAGCTGCCTCACCTCGTGGAACCGAACTTGCGGACTTTTGACAGAGGATATAACGAAGTCCAGTTCCTGTCCCTAGGGAACGGCACAGGGCTTATGGACCAGACCGCTTTCTCAAGATCGCAGCCGGTTCTCGGATATGAAACGCAGGAGCTGGGCGGAGTACTGAACGTCACGGCAAACAGTGTGCTGAAGGATCTTAGCGGATCGCGGCAGGGGTATCTGCCGGAGTACAAGATGGAGGACTGCATTAACTGCGCCGCCTGCGATACGGTATGCCCGGACTTCTGCATCGTATGGGAGCAGAAACCGGATAAACGCGGCAACCTGCAGATGTTTATGAAGGGCATCGATTACCAGTACTGCAAAGGCTGTCTGAAGTGTGTGGAAGCTTGCCCGACGACCGCTTTGGCCGCCATGTTGGAAGAACCGCATTATGCGGAGCAGCACCGTGTGCCGCAGGTCTTCCCCTATTTAACTGTGGAGGGAGTCAGATCATGACCGTACAAACCAAAGAATCAACGGAGCAAAAGGTTCCGGCCGCTCAGACGGCTGTCTTCGAATCGGGCAATGAAATGGCTGCCACCGCAGCCGCCCAGATTAACTATCACATCATGGGTTATTTTCCGATTACGCCGTCTACGGAAATCGCCCAATATCTTGACATGATGCGTACGCGCGGTGAACACGACATCAAGCTGATTCCGGCCGACGGTGAACACGGCTCGGCGGGAATCTGCTACGGTGCAGCCGCAGCCGGAGCGCGAGTATTCAACGCCACCAGTGCGAACGGGTTCTTGTATATGATCGAACAGCTTCCCGTGCAGGCAGGCACCCGTTTCCCGATGGTCATGAACCTGGTGACACGGGCAGTCAGCGGCCCGCTCGATATCCGCGGCGATCATTCGGATCTTTACTACGGCCTGAACACCGGCTGGGTCATTCTGACCGCCCGTTCACCGCAGGCAGTATATGACATGAATATCATGGCGCTGCGTATCGCCGAGCATGAGGATGTACGCCTGCCGGTTATCGTGGCTTATGACGGCTTCTTCACCTCACACCAGAAGCGCAGGGTGCAAATATTTGCGAACCGGGAAACCGTTCAGGAGTTTGTAGGCGAACAGCCGGAATTCCCACACGTACTGGACGAGAACAAGCCGATCGTCGTTGGGGCTTATATGAACGGTGACGACTTGATGAACAACCACTTCCAGCAGTCGGAGGCGATGTACCGTGCGGGCGAGGTGTTTAAGGAAGTGGCGGAGGAATACGCGGCTGTGTCCGGAAGATCGTATTCGCCGCTTGATCTGTACCGCATGGAAGATGCGGAGGTGGCTTTGTTCCTGCTCAATTCGGCGGCCGAATCCTCCAAGGACGTAGTGGATCGGCTGCGGGCCCAAGGGATCAAAGCGGGCGTGATCAGCCCGAATATTCTTCGGCCGTTCCCGGCACGGGAAATCCGCGAGGCGCTGACGGGCGTCAAAGCGCTGCTGATTGGCGAACGCGCCGATTCTTACGGCGCGAACGGGGCTAATTTGACACATGAGGTCAAATCAGCCCTGCAGGAAATCCGCGGCCCGCAGCCAATTGTGCTTTCCCGCATATTTGGTCTTGGCGGGAAAGATTATTACGCGGATGATGCGGAAGCCTTTTTTGCCCTGACGCTGGAGGCTATGGAGTTGGGTTACGCCAAGGTGCCGTTTGACTATTACGGGCAAACGCCGGGCAATGAGGCGCAGAAGCTGCAGCCAGTCATTGCGCCGATGAACGGGGACAGCTTTAAATCCGGACTGATCACCGTCAAAGTGGATGAGGCGACGGGCAAGCTGGCCGTAAAAGTGCCGCCGATGCGGTCGCTTGCCGCCAAGCCGAAACGCTTTGCTTCCGGTCACGGAGCCTGCCCGGGCTGCGGTATTTTCCCGGGGCTGGAGCTATTTTTCAAAGGGATCGAAGGCAATGTCGTAACTCTATTCCACACCGGCTGCGCTTATATCACGACAACGGGTTATCCGTATAACTCGCACAAGCAGAGCTTCATTCATAACCTATTTCAGAACGGGCCGGCTACGTTATCCGGTACGGTCGAGGCGTTCCTCGAGAAGAAACGCCGGGGGGAAATCGAAGTTCCCGAGGATTTCACGTTTGTCATGGTGACCGGCGACGGCGGCATGGACATCGGGATGGGTTCGGCCATTGGTACGGCGCTGCGGGGCCATAACCTGATCATTTTGGAATACGATAACGAAGGCTACATGAACACCGGGGCACAGCTTTCGTATTCGACTCCTTTAGGCCACATGACCAGCACTTCTGGCGTCGGCAAAAAGCAGCAGGGCAAAACGTTCCATCACAAGGATACGGTGCAAATGATGGCGGCGGCGCACGTTCCGTACGTATTTACAGGCACGGAAGCATTCCCGCAGGATCTTGTGAAAAAGGCGGCAAAAGCGCAGTGGTACGCTCAGAATGTAGGTACCGTCTACGGCAAGCTGCTGATCACATGCCCGCTGAACTGGAAATCCGACGACAAAGAAGGCGAGAATATTGTGCGCGCGGCCGTTAATTCGTGCTTTTTCCCGCTGTATGAAGTGGAGCAGGGAGAAACGAACATTACGTACAACCCAGAAGACAAGAACAAACGGGTGCAGCTCGGCGACTGGCTGAAATACATGGGCAAATCCAGACACTTGCTCAAGGAAGAAAACAAAGAAATGCTTGGCGAATTCGAGCGCGAAGTGGAGCGTCGCTGGTCGATTCTAAAAGCGAAACATGAGAACCCGCTGCTTTAGTGGCGGGGAGCTCACTTATGATAAACCGGCAGCTGACCAAATGGTTGGCTGCCGGTTTTTTTGTGCACCTGTTCCGCCTATGCACCTGTTCCGCTTACGAACCTGTCCTTCTTACGCACTTGTTCCTGCACACCGTTCAGATTTGAGGTAAGGCAGTGCATCCAATGATTTTTAAGACGCAGGGTGCTAGTTGACTGACCATTGGAATACTCAAGCGATCGTCTATCTTTGGGCTGTTCTTAACGAGAGCACTTCGTTAGCTTGTTCCGCTGGTTTACTCGATACTTATGAAATCTGTGGCGCCACTAGTGCGGAAGTACAACTATAACGGAAATCTTTTGGCGAAAATATCAAAGAAGGAATACCCCTCTCTTTTTTTGAACTTTTTGGTTGAGTATGCTTCTCCCAGGGTTATGATATACTTTGATTAACATGCTGTATGTGAAGAAGAATTAAGGACAAAGACAGGTTAGTTTTACTACTTCGGGATAAAAATTTGTCCTGGAATGCTAGAGAGAGGTTTTTGAGATGACAAATAATTTTTGGCGTGATTTACCACGGCCGTTTTTTATACTGGCGCCCATGGAAGATGTGACGGATGTTGTTTTTCGCCATGTTGTAAGTGAAGCAGCCAGACCGGATGTGTTTTTTACGGAGTTTGCGAATACAGAGAGTTATTGTCACCCGGAGGGAAACCATTCTGTACGCGGGCGGTTGACGTTTACAGAGGATGAACAGCCTATGGTAGCTCATATCTGGGGAGATAAGCCGGAATACTTCCGTCAAATGAGCATCGGTATGGCAAAGGAAGGCTTCAAAGGCATTGATATTAATATGGGCTGTCCTGTAGCGAATGTAGCAGAGAATGGGAAGGGAAGCGGCCTGATCTGCCGTCCAGAAACCGCAGCGGATATTATTCAGGCTGCCAAAGCCGGGGGGCTGCCCGTCAGTGTAAAAACAAGGCTCGGTTTCACGGCCGTAGACGAATGGCGCGGCTGGTTAACCCATATTTTGCAGCAGGACATTGTTAATCTGTCCATTCATCTGCGCACAAGAGAGGAAATGAGCAAAGTAGCTGCCCACTGGGAGCTGATTCCAGAGATTAAGAAGCTTCGTGACGAGGTGGCGCCGGATACACTGCTGACTATTAACGGGGATATCCCTGACCGTCAGACCGGCCTGCAGCTCGCTCAGCAATACGGTGTGGATGGTATTATGATTGGGCGGGGGATTTTTCATAATCCATTTGCTTTTGAGAAGGAACCGAAGGAGCACAGCAGTGAAGAATTGCTTGATCTGCTAAGGCTGCATCTGGATCTCCATGATCAATACTCGGCAGTGGAACCCCGTTCGTTCCGCCCGCTTGCCCGATTCTTCAAAATATATGTCCGCGGCTTTCGAGGCGCAAGTGAACTAAGAAACAGCTTAATGAACGCCAAGTCAACAGGTGAAGTGCGTGCGCTGCTGGATGAATTTCCAAACAAGAAGACAGATGAGCCGGAGGAACAGGGGAATTAAGCTGCCAAGAATGAGGAAATTCGTGTAGACAATAGACAAAAAAAGATCTGAAAAGTTAGAGGATTGGATGAGTGGAGAGGGATGTAAACCCAGAGCCAACAAGCCTTTCCTCTGTTTTTTATATGAAGGAGGATTTCATGTCCTGGAGCAAATTAAAGCAGCAGTTGGAGGGATTTCTCAGTCCTTCGTTAAAAGGAAAGGTAGAATACCGTGCACAGGGTTACCGTTATTTAGCTGATAAACCGGGGATTTGTTATATCATGGTAGATAACAAGAACGTGCTCAATATGAGTGATAAAGCCAGCTTTATAAGGTGGTATCAGACGGAGCTGGAAATTAAGAATGACCCGGACATCCAAATTCCTGTCACCCATGACGAAATTGAAGCGGTGAGAAAAGCCAGCAAGGGGACCGTGCCGGAGGATCGTCTAATAGTTATTGCCAGAAGCAGAAAAAGTTCAGAGCTTGCAAAGGAGCTTTTGTCAGCACAGGCTTCCTTAAGTAAATCGAATTTTGTCGTGGTGGCTAATCAATTTCTATCTACTTCTATAGAGGAAAGCATAGAGAGCAAGGATATTGTATTGAATGTTCTAGCTTTGGTGGACAGACGAATGGGGAAAAAGCGGATTGTAAACATGTCCGAGCAAATGAAGCTAAAGCATCCGATTGTGCAGTACTTTTATGAGCTGCGGCGTAATACGTTGTGAGTCAGAAAAGACGCTCTTACTACTTCCATAAAAATCAAAGGATTAGCAGGAATGATTAAACGGATGAAAGAAGAACTTCAAAGGTTCATGAAAATGAATGAACTTACACCCGAAATGCTTCATAGGCTTGTTGAAAAAATTGAAGTTAAGCAGATGAAACTCCGCAAATCTTTTATAGATTTGCCCTTCGTCTGCTTTTCTTTAAGTCTAAGGCCAGTGACCTATCCCAAATAGGATGTGATTTTATGAGAGAACCGAAATGGGCAGATGAAATAAGGGAAGCTATTCTTGAGCTAGGTGGAGTTGCTAGTCTTGAGGATATATATACAAAACTTGTTGAAAGAAATGTAAGAAGTCGAACAGCTAATTGGAAAGATACAGTTAGAGATGCTATTCAACAACATTCTAGCGACTCTAAATCGTACAGAGGTATAAACAACTATTTTTACTCCGTGTATGGCAAGGGGAAAGGGATTTGGGGTGTTAGAGATGTTGTCACACCCGAAGTAAAAAAAAATCTAAATTCATTATTTGAAGAAACCAGAGAATTCGAGTTGGAAGAGTTAATTCAACAGGGGACGGATGAAGAAATTGAACAATTGATTAATAACTATAGTGGTCTTGGTAGTCAGGCAAAAATTGAAGTTAAAGAGGGATTACAAAAAATAAGAAAAGCCAGTAAGGTAATTATTGATAAATTAAAGGAACTCTATGACTATTCTTGTCAAATTTGCGGAATTAATCCAAGTTCAATTTACGGTGTTAATATAGTTGAGGCACACCATATCGAATATTTTTCAGTTTCTCAAAACCATAATCCTAACAATATTATGATTCTTTGTCCTAATCACCATAGATTAGTTCATTCAGCAAAAGCCAAATATTGTCGAGAAAAAAATAAAGTTGTTTATGAGAACGGTTATGAAGAAGTATTGAAATTGGAAAAGCATCTGCTAGTACGGAAGGACAATTGAATCGGAGATGTATTAACGAAAAATGCGACGAAGAGGGGCGATAACCCCCTCTTTTTTCATCTTATTCTGATTTACTATTTCTTAATGATTGCCCGATAAAAAAATTTAGGCAGCGCGGATTGCCGCCGCCATCGTGATCGTTGTCCCTTTGCAACAGGAACAGTAAGCAAACGATGAAGCCACTCTAATTTCATTGACTTCCAAATCTGTGGTGTAGGTTTTACCTTTCCTGCGATTACGTCAAGGCTTCCCCCTACGCCAAAAACAACCTTTACACCATCAAGTTTATGTTTATTCTTATGAATCCACTTGTCGGTGTAAGGTGCTCCCATTGCAATTATTAATACATTGGGTTTGGATTGCTGAATTTCATTAAGTATGTATTTTTCTGTATCTTCGGAGAAGAATCCATTATGCCGACCTGCGATTACAACGTTTGGATAGCGACTGTGTATCTCGTTCACAGCATTAAGGCTAGTCTCTTCATCTGTACCAAGAAAATAGAAACTCCATCCTTGTTCGTTTCCTCTTTCCAACAGTCGAAGAAGCAAATCATAACCAGTGACACGTTCTGGGATAGGATCACCTTTTCTTTTTGAGGCAATTACAATTCCTATGCCATCTGGTGTAATTAAATCTGCCTCTTTTACGATTGTTTGAAGTAACTTATCCGTTTGGTGGACTATTGTAATCTCAGGGTTTGCTGTGATTAAATGAAACAATTTTGGTTGTTCTTTTTGGATATGTTCGGCTAGTAGATCTATCGTTTCATTAAACGTTAATTTGGAAAAGGGAACTCCCAATATATTTATTGAGCCTGTCATGTACTCACCTTTCAACTCATAGTATATAGCCCAACTTTACCACAAAGTGGAATTAGATTCACTGTTGGAGGGAAAAGCCAATAGTTGTAAGAGTTTATTCGACCAGAGGAAATTGCACTGTTTACCACATACTTGCATAGCCATCTTTTATCGGCCATTATTTGATTTCATGCTAGATACACTCGAGGCCCTTCCATTCATACGAGGAGGCATTAACTTGTATAAAGTTTCGGAGCGATATGCAGATGTGTTTCGTTCCGCTTATCTAATGGAAAATGATACTCAGGAGAAAGAACTTGAAGTTTTTGAAGCGTTGGCTTGTCTTAGATGGATATTGCTTAATAGAAAGGGTGGAGTACCCAAACGAACTAATACAATACAGAGGGTAAAAGGCTTAATAACCAATAATTCATTTTTGAAAGAGTTGGAGTTAAGGATATTCTGATAAAAAAAGAAAATATGGAGGATGACGAAATGAACATTGAAGCAGTTTTTGGGCAGTTTCCTAACTTGAAATCAGATGGTTACATATTGAAAAAGATTGAAGATCATCATCTTGAGGAAGTTTTTGAAATCTATAACAATGACAACGTGTTTGAATACTGCGGCATCATACCCAAGCATAATAAAAATACTGTTAAAAATATGATTGGCCATTTTGAGAGAGATTATAATAAAAGGTCAAGGGTTAAATGGGGGATATTCGCCAGCCCCGAGCCCGATCGGATGCTTGGGATTATTGAAGCTGCCGACTTTAATCAAAAGGTGAACGTAGTGACGATTGGCTACTTTTTGTCTGAAGCACATTGGGGAAAAGGTATCGCCACTGAAGCGGTAGCGATATTAGTTGACTTTCTATTTACCGATGTCAACGTCAACAGAATCCAGGCTGAAGTTATGCCTCTAAATGAGAATTCTAAAAAGGTATTGTTGAAGAATAGCTTCATCAAAGAAGGGACATTAAGACAAGCAGCACTTTGGGCAGGCAAAGGAATTGTCGATTTAGAGATATACGGTGTTTTAAAAGAAGACTATGTAAAATAGTGAAGAAAGTGAATATGTTATAGTGTCAACATAACGAATTGACCATTAACGAAGCACTAAATCAGCCAATACAAAAAGCCTAATTCTCAACTAAGAGGATTAGGCTTTTAGTCCTTTTTTGGGGATATAAGCCTCATGTTGATTTGTGTCGTAGATTGTTTAGAATTTGTCGAGATCGTGATAATACAATGTTGAGATGCACTGTGTAAATTGGGCTTGCTATGTAATTTCACAGTGTATGACTGGTATTGATGAGCGAATGAGAGGGGGGAAGTTACTTAGCATGGGTCACGAGCCGGAAGTAGGTCTTATGGCACTTACTCGGTCATTCAAGAATTCTGCAAGATTCTGACGACGAAGAAGGGCTATTTGAGTCAAGCAAATAGAAATGAATCTATTTGTTTACGCACCATATTGGCAGATGATCTTGCTATTGACAACATGTTGGGAAACGGAGGGGAATCCTGCTTGAAACGAAAACGAAGTGTAAGCAAATCTGTATTATCTCTCTTCCTGGTAATTGTGCTTGTCTTGCAGACAGTGATGTTCTCTGCTTCTGCATATGCTGAGACCGCGCCAGGCGGTTCAGGGACGGATACAGTGAGCGAAAATGGTGTGCCGGACACGGCTGCACCGGACACGGCCGCACCGGACACGGCCGCACCGGATACGACTAAGCCGGACACGAGTGTACCGGATACGACTGTGCCGGACACGACTGTACCGGATACGACTGTACCGGATATGACTGTGCCGGACACGACTGCACCAGACACGACTGTACCGGACAAGGTTGAACCGGACAAGATTAAGCCTCCGGTAACTGAGTCGCCAGATGGGCTTGCTGCACCGAAGCTTGCCCCTGTAGCTACGATGGCGGCAGTCCCAGGTGACAAAACGGATGTGTTTATGGGGGCTAATGCACTCTTTCCGCTGGAGATAAAGCAGGGGAATCCCCTTGCTGTTATTGCACCGGGTGGAACTATCCAGGGGAGACAGCAATTCACGCTCAAATCGGATGGCCTCAAAGTGCCGGTGAACGGCGATGCTGCAGATCCGACGAATGCGGATCCCAGTCTGTACATTCAGCGTGGGGACTGGATCGAGCTGAAGAGAGATGACTACTTCAAGGAAGTCATCCTGCCAACAGCTACCAAACCCTTGATGGCACAGACTGAATTTGGCATGAAACAGCTTGGTACCGTTAAATTCACCCCGGATAGTATCAGGATTGAGTTTAATGGCGACGATAGCTTTTTTAATGGGGTGGGACGAGCAGTTACCTTTGGCTTTGAAACCACTGCCAATTCGGATTTGAATGGCATAGGCTATGGCGACTCAAAGCCTATCAACATTTTCGGGGGAGCTTACGAGCTGAAAAACCCGGATGTCGATGCTGCGTACAGCCTTACATTGACCTCACCGGGAATGATCAGGTGGGATCAGTGGAGCTATCGCGGAATTCAAGCCGCTCAATTTGTTGAAGGAGCGGTTACCTGGCAGTCAACTGTATCTGCTTTCGATAAGTTTGATGCAACAATCAAGCTGCCGCTGGATGGCAAACAGTTTTTTACGGACCCATCCACTTATAATACTGGCTTTGGTAATGTCAAAGGTATCTATGTGCCGGGTTCCTTCAAGGTCAATGGCACTGCGGTAGAGCCGAATGTCGATCCAGATGGCAAGGTGAGCTACATCTTCCCGGCCGGCACTGGTATAGACCCTAAGGTTGAGTACAAGACATGGATTCCAAAGGAAGCTTACTATTACGAGTACAAGAACCCGCCGGGGAATCTTGGACGCGGCCATCGGGACATGCAGGGTAAAGTGCAATTAAAACAGGGCACTGACACTGTTTTAGCGAGTGCTGGCCAAGAAATTACTTTTGCACCTGACTGGATTCAAGCATCTGGTGTGTATGATCATGCAAATGAAGCTATCACATGGACAACCACCGTCAACTCATATGGCAAAAAGGGACTTAATAACTTCACCATTACAGATGTGCTGCCCGCAGGTCTTGAGTTCGTGTCAGCGACGTATCAGAAATGGGAAGATGGTAATGTTTCTGGTCCAGAGTCGATTACTCCCGATGCAAACGGAGTTTACTCCTTCGGGAATATTAACGGTAAAGTCCAATTGGTGATAAAGTCCAAGGTGCTAAGCGGCTCGGGCTTTACCAACATCCCTCGTGCCAACTGGGAATTGGATACACCAGGTGGCATACAGAACAATGATGTAACAACAGGTACAAGACCTAGCGCAGTGACTGACGAGGCAGTTGTCACCATCGGCGCACATACCTTTACCAAGGCTGGCTCTGTATCGATGGAGGACTTCAATCTCGGCGGCGTCACATGGACAGTCAGCCTGACTCCACAATATGCCCTGCCCGATGCGGTGGTATATGATGTGCTGGTGCATGGCGGAGATCTGAACGTTTTGAACAACGCTGTGGATGCAACCGGCGAAGTCAGCCGGGATACCATTGCAAAAATCAAAGCAAATGTAACCAACTCACAGCTGTGGAAGCAGTACCATAAGGGCACCCTCAAGAGCCCGAACGGGCTGACCTTGAAGGCTATTCCTTTGACAGTGAACGGTGAAGTTGTAGCTGATTTGATCAAGGTGACCGGATACACGACCGACCAGGCGGCATCCTTCAGCTTCCGTGAACTTGAGACCAACCCTGACATCCTCTTTAGGCAGGATATTAACGTAGGGAAAGGGATTTCGAATCGGGCTTTGCTCTTTGATGGCGAAACCGTAAAACCAGCGGATAATTCTATCAACCTTCACCTGCGTATGCTGAACAAGGACATGCTCTTTGCGTCGAAACCATTGAAGGCAGATGGCACATTTGAAGGCGTTAGCCCAAATAATGTTCATAGCTACATTAGAAACGACAGCAATGAAGCATGGACGATTTCTGCCTATGACCAGACGACCAAGACGGTCACCTTCCGTCTAGGGGTCAATATGCCGGGTTACAATACGGACGAAATGGCGAAAGACGGCGGAAGCCGGGTCATCACCAATGTGAAGCTGGTGGACACTCTGCCGGAGGGCTGGGAGTTCGTGCCGTTCTCTGAGGGGAAGGATTTTGAGCTCTGGAAAGGCCTTTCGGACAATGGCAGCGGGACCGAGTATGGCGTCAGAAACGATGCCAAAACTATTATTGAACCAGGCACCAACGCTCATGTGGTGAGCTTCTCCCATAGCGGCAACGTAGGCACCTTCAGCTTCTCCAAGCTGGAAAGCCCTTATGTCATTCTGGTGAAGGCAAGACCATCCAATGCGGCGTTGGAGAAATACTTGGAGGAATACTCCACAAACGGAACAACTAAGCAGATGCTGTATAACAAAGCCGACCTGCACATGACATGGGGCGGAGTGGAAAAGGTTCTCACCGAACAGCGCAAGGTCATTGTGCCTGTTCAAGCGCTAAGCAAGTCGGTTACCAAGCCGGTTCCTGGCGTGCTGGAATGGACAGTGAACTATTATCCGCCATATAACATGGAGAATGGTGTGTATCTGCAGGATACCCTAGGATCGGGTATGAATCTGCGCAAGGACGAAAGCGGAAAGCTCGTGCTGACATCGCCAAGTATGGCGGTCTACCGTGCCAAGCTAACCGCAAGCGGCGCTTTGGAGCGGGATGGTGCTGCACTGAACCTTAGTGACCCGAATAGTGAAGTTAAGGTAGAAGCTGAAGCGGGTGCTGATGGCACGACAGTTCTGAAATTCAAAATGAACGACCCTAATAAGTTCTACCAGTTTGTCTACCAGACAGAAGTTGACACTTCCAAGGCAAAAGCCGGCGACAAGATGAGCAACGAGGTAAAACTGATGGGCGATGACAAATTGAAATCTGTCAGTGCCAAAAGCGAAAGCACGTTGGACAATTCGGACGTAGCAGGAAGCTCAAGCTCCAATGCGCTGTTGCCTCTGAAAAAAGTGGACCCTGACGGCAACCCGCTTAAGGATGTAGAATTTACGCTGTATAAGAAAGACAGCGGAGCGCAAGTAGCTAAGGGTAGAACAGGCATTGATGGAAAGCTCAATCTGTTATTTCCAGATCCGGGTTATTATGAACTGAAGGAAACCTATATTGACACCAACACCTGGCTGCCGACTACGAGGATTTATCAGGTGTACGTAGGAAATACGCCAGGCAAGCCGATCTGGGTAGACGGCGTAAAAGTAACCTCTGGTGATCCGCTGGTTGTGCCAACTCCTATTACAGGCAAGCTGACGATCAGCAATCAAGTAGAGGGGAACGCCGGCGATCAGAATAAGGATTTTGAGTACACTATCAATTTTGGCGGTGAGGGTAAGGATGACAGCTATCCTTATACCAAGCCTGACGGCACCAGCGGAATGATCAAGAGCGGGGATACGTTCAAGCTGAAGCATGGACAAACCGTGGTCATTCCGAAACTGCCCAAAGATCTGGTCTACACCGTTACTGAAGCTGATTACACGACAGGTGACGGCTACACCATTGATCCGGCGAGCCGTATGTATACCGGAACGATCGCCCCGAGGGGTGACCACAAGGCACCGTTCGTCAACACCCGTATGGTGTACGGGGGTTTGCTGATCGGCAATACCGTGACCGGCAGCGGCGGTGACAAGGATAAGGAGTTTGCTTACACAATAACCTTCGCAGACTATGGTGCAGGTCAAACGTATACCTATACAAAGTCAGACGGTACGAGCGGAAGCATCAAGTCCGGTGACTCCTTCACACTCAAGCACGGACAGACAGTCATCATAGATAAACTACCTGATGGTCTTGCTTACACGATCGTGCAGACGGATTACACAGGCGAGGACTATGATACCAACCCGGCAGGTTTGAAGGCAGCTGGACGAATTGTGCACGATTTGCCTTCCGAAGCCAAGTTCGTTAATCACAAAGACCTGCCTGGCGGTCTATTGATCAGTAATACGGTGACTGGCAATGGCGCTGACATGAGCAAGGAGTTCGAGTACACGGTCACATTCACTGGACCAGGTGCAGACAGAACGTATGCTTATACCAAGTCGGACGGTACGAGTGGAAACATCAAGTCCGGCGATAAAATCCAGCTGGGGCATGGACAGACCGTCACCATTCAGGGCATCCTCAAGGATACGGTCTACACCGTCACACAAAAGGACTATACCGTTGACAATTACTCCACCAACCCGGCGGACAGGGTGCGTACAGGCAGCATCAAGGAGAATGAAATCGTGCAAGCTCCTTTTGAGAACGCTAGATACCTTCCTGGTACACTAGCGCTGGAGGCCAACCCTAAGAAGGTGCCTGGAGACGGTAAAACCCCATCTGAGCTGACAGCCACCCTTACCGGAATGGATGGACAACCGGTGGAAGGCAAGGAGATTGTATTTAAGCTAGTGGATGGAACGGAAATCGGAAGGGCGACGACCGATAAAAACGGCAAAGCCAAGATTTCCTATACACCGCCGAAGCTGACCGAAACCACACCGAAGGAGCACGAGATCATTGCGACCACCACGGCCACCAGCCCATCAGGTGTGCCATATAAGGAGGCCAAGGCAAGTGTGACCGCCATGCCGGCGGCTCTCACAGGTGTTCTTCGGGACAACACAACGGGAGAAGTTATTCCCAATGCAATCATTAAAGTGAAGAACGTCAAGACGGGTGAAGAGCAGACGATCACTACCGATGCGGGAGGTAAGTATTACCACCCAGTCCAACGGGACGAGGAGTATACAATTACCTACGACAAGAAGATTGACATCGGCGGTGTGCTCACATCCATTCCTTTTACACAAAAGGCATTTATTGAGAGCACTGATCCCACAATCGAGGGTAACCTGATTCCGGCAGAAATTACGGCCGTAGGTATCGTGCTCCTCAAGCAGCCGGATGGGAAGACTTCACTGCTTAACAACAACTTTACCGGCAATCTGTATGTTTACTTGAAGGACGAGAATGGCAAATATATTTCGGAGAACGGCGTTCCGAAAGCATTCGTTTTGCAAAAAAACGGCACATTCTCTGTGGAAGGACTAACCACCGGTAAATATACGATGGAAGTGCGTTATAAATTTGACTCAGGCAGCAATATGGGCAAAGAATTGACGCTCATCCAGGATGCTAAGCTGAATGTCGCTGCGAATGGCGAACTGAATATTTCGCAGCAGCTGGTTGACCCGTATGGCAAAATAACGGACGCAACGACTGGCGCAAAAATCGAAGGTGCGGAAGTGACGCTGTACTATGCGGATACACCTAAGAATAAAGCGAACCACATCGTGCCGGGCACGAAAGTAACGCTGCCTGCGATCCCGGGCTTTGCACCGAATGATAATGCCAGCCCGAGTCAGAACAGTGATGCAACAGGCTCTTATGCCTACATGGTGTTCCCGGATACGGATTATTACCTGGTTGTAACCAAAGCCGGGTATGAGACGTATACGAGCACAACCATCTCGGTTGGAAGTGACATCGTACGCTACGACGTAAAGATGAAGCCAGTAACTTCCGGCGGCAATAACGGTGGAACTGGCGGTAACGGTGGAACTGGCGGTAACGGTGGAACTGGCGGTAACCCAGGAACCGGAGGTAACCCAGGAACTGGTGGTAACCCAGGAACTGGTGGTAACCCTGGAACAGGCGGCAACACCGGAACCGGAGGTAACACCGGAACAGACGGTAACCCAGGAACTGGTGGCAACACCGGAACAGACGGTAACACCGAAACTGGCGGCAACACCGGAACTGGCGGTAATACCGGAACTGGTGGCAACACCGGAATAGGCGGTAATACCGGAACTGGTGGCAACACCGGAACAGACGGTAACACCGGAACTGGTGGCAACACCGGAACTGGCGGCAACACCGGAACAGATGGTAACATCGGAACTGGTGGAAACGCTGCAGCTGACAACGGCAATAGCGAAGCTGGCCAAACCAACAACGAACTGGACGATGTTCCGAAAACAGAAGATCATAGCACATCGCCAAACTTCTATTTGGCTTTGGCGCTGCTGTCTTTAGTAGTAATCGGGTTCTGTCTGTCCACTAACAAGAAGAAAAAGCACATTCAATAAACGGAAAGGCGGTAAGAAAATGAGTAAAATCAAAAAAATTCTTATCGCCTTTTCCATTCTTCTGTTGGTATACTCTCTCTACTCTGCCGCAACAATTTTCTTGGGAGATTATGCTGAACAGCAGCGGATGAAGGAACTGGCAGAAGTCTGGAACAAAGGATCAAACACAGGCGAGGGTGCTGCGGCACCCTCACTTGTTATCAACAAGGCGAATGGGTCGGCCATGCTCCCTGAATTTCAAGAGCTTTACCAAAGAAACCCTGATATCATCGGTTGGCTGCGAATAGACAGCCCCCGTATTGATTATCCGGTCATGCAGAACCGGCAGAATGCCCAATTCTATCTCAACCATGATTTCGATAAGAAGACGAGCAAAAACGGGCTTCCCTTTTTGGATATTCACAGCAGCGATTCAAACATTTTGCTGATTCACGCACATCATATGAAAAGCGGCATGATGTTTGCCGGTTTGATGAAATACAAGGAAGAAAGCTACTATAAGGAACATACTACTTTTGAATACAGTACGCTTTACGAGAAGGAAGAGTTTGAGATTGTGGCAGTTATTCTCTCGCAGGTGTACCGCAAATCGGACAACGTTTTTAAATACTACCAGATTGAAAAGGCAGGAACCCCTGCAGGGTTCGATTCATATATTCAGAACATCAAAAAACTCGCTCTTTACGACACCGGTGTGACACCCCGGTACGGCGACAAGCTTATCGTGCTGTCTACGTGTGAGTACTCAACCGAAAACGGTCGGTTAGCGGTAGTTGCCCGAAAGCGTGCAAGATGATGTTGAACCAAGGAGTGAAGCTGCTTCATAGGCTGTCCCAAATGAGTTCGAATAGAATGGCGACACCCCGATTTATGTGCAAAAGGACCTCGATTTCCACTGATTAAATGGAGATCGAGGTCCTTTGTTTTAAACTTCTGGAACCTTTGTTAGCTCTACATTTCTAAAACCGCCAGCATGTTCCCAGCCGGATCCTTAAAGATAGCCATATCCGGACCTGCTCCCACAGCTTTGCCGCGGATAATACCAAGTTCGTCATGCTTCATTCCGGGGATACTCTCAATGGCAATACCTAATTGCCTTAGGCCGGCGACAGCTAATTCAATATTGCTAACATTAAAGTTTAATACATGGTAAGCGGCGGGTTGATAATTTTGCCCCATGGGCATGACATACACTTCGGTACCGGTAAGAGCTAGTTTAAAACCATAACCATCCTCTTCGACCTTGAGACCGAGCGTATTCCTATAGAAGTCGACAGCCTTGGCGATGTCGTTGACCCCAAAGCTGCTGTATGTGTAATTATTTTTAAACATGAACATCCTCCTTTACTAGTTTTGATTTGTGTTACGGTTTCGTCAGTATACGTATGCATTTCTTTGTTGTTCAATAAGCTTATTATAAGCTTATTATTTTTCTAGTGTTTCTTATGGATTGCTAATTTGTATATTAAAAATCATATTACTCTTTAATCGCAAACCATACCGTCCACGAATCCTTCTCAATGATGGGCGGTTGACTATCGCTGAGCTTTTCTTCTATGAAAGATATCAATTCTTGAAGCTCCACATCCGTCAATTCATGAAGAATAGAACGTCCGGTTCTCAGCAGTAAGTCTTTATTTAACTCTGCATAATCCTTGTAAATACGTCTTGTTTCCCAAAGTGAAACTTTGTTTGCCAACCGAAATCCACTCGATTTGAGCGCTTGCTGTACTTGTTCGGAATCATACCTGCGGGAAATCTCTTTATCCATTAGCCGAGGAAATTTTTCAAAAAAATAGCCTCTAATATGATGTTCATCCCCGGGCAGTAAACAATCTTCAGGGGTTCTATCCTGTACGATGAGAACACCGCCATCTTTAAGGATGCGGTAGGCTTCTTTGAAACAAGTATCTAAGTCGTCCAAATGGTGGATTAATGCTCTTTCTAATACCATGTCCATCTCATTTGCAGGGAGGTTGGATTGGTAAGCCTCCCCCTTTAGAAATGTTGCGTTTTGAATGTCACTACAGTTGGTAGCCGCCCCTTTCAACATCTCATCCGAGAAATCCACACCAACCACATGAGATGCCCCCATCTTAATAAGAGCCTTGGTGTAAATCCCCCCTCCACAACCTATATCAGCAATCCGCTTATTCGATACATCTACTGTGCTGTTTATTAGAGATATCCAAGATTCATCCGCGTTTCTTGCCGCATACGTCTGCCTGTTTTGTTCATCATGAAAGTTAATTGGCATTTGTAAATTTCCCTCCTATCATCTTGTTTCATCTAATGAAATAGTGTTTCGTTTTTTCTCCATTGTATCACATATTTACGCTAAACGCTTTATGTATGGCGCTATAGCATTCAGTGTTATGTCAGAACATTCACTGACCATAAGGGGATGCATCTCCAGCTTGAATTCTGACCGTTTTTTTCCTAGATTTATGAGCCATTAGGTTAATGAGTGAGGGCCAGGTTGTGAAAATTCGCGCTCGTAAATCGCATGTACTCTTTCCAAAACGTTCCGTGCTTGATCTTTAAACTTTAATTCCGCAGCCTGATCTTTCAGCAAAAACACGCCGGACTCATGACGGTGTTCTCCGAGAGCACCTTCGTACAGCTTATTAGCGCCGTGGGTCGGCGGAGAGAAGAACAGCTTCATCAACGGTTTAACCAATAGGGGAAGCCCAGACTTTTTCCCTTTTCTTAACGTATTGTTGCCTCCCGGGTCCACGCTGCGGATCTTGATGCCGTCATGGGCAAGCTGTGGCGCGATAGCCTGAGTCCATAGCGAAAGGGCCAGCTTGGAAGTGGCGTAAGGACCAATCAGCTTGCGGAAGGTTTTGGGGCGCTCAAGGATTTCGATAGTAAACTCCTTCGTGAATTTTAGCGCTGATGATGAAGTGTTGATTACCGTTTTTAAGCGACCGTTTATTAAGAGTTCCTTCAATTCCATCAGAATGATATACGGAACGACCGTCATCAGCTCATAATGCTGTTCACGTCCTTGTTTCGAATAGCTCAGATCGGGAAAGGATCCGCCGGCATTGTTGAACAAAATATCGATCCGCTGCTCTTTTCTTTTGATCTCTTCTAATGCCCCTCTTAAGTTGGCATAATCAGCAAGATCAGTCGTTTTATAAATTCGCAGCCACCCACTCTTGATGGCTGTTTGAATGCTCAAATCGTCCGCCGGAAAGTCGGAACGGTTCAAAGCAACAACCTGCCAGTCCTCCGATAGCAATTTTCTCGCTAACTCTAATCCGATCCCGGCGCTTGCGCCCGTAATCAAAGCGATATTTTCACGTTGCTTCTTGTTCATTGTACGTCTCCTCCTTGATATCGGGGTACCTCCCCAGATAGCGCCATTCTATAAGTTGGAGTCGGCTCCAAGTCAAGACGCGAAAACAAAGTTGTTGTCCCAAGGAGAAGGGACTTGACTTGGAGCCAGCTCCAAGATGTATAATGCACACAAAAAGCGATCTTCGGGAGGGAGCAGCATGAAGGCAGACCATACTTTTACGATAAAACAAACCGCCAAGCTAACTGAGGTTTCTGAGGATACGATCCGTTATTACGAAAAGATCGCGCTGCTGCCCCGGGCTAACCGGAAGGACAACGGACACCGGGTCTACCAGCAGGAAGACATCGATAGAATCCGGCTGATAGCTTGCTTGAAAAAGACGGGGATGCCGCTTGAGGAAATGCGGCCTTTTTTGGAGGTCTCCGCCGATGCCGATCCGGCGGAATATCCTGAACTGGTGGAGCAATTAAGAAGCCATCGGGAAAATATCGTCAGCCAAATCGCCTCTCTGCAGCATGTTGTCGATTTTATCGACATGAAGTTGGAGGAGGGGAGATACCGACGGGAATGCCCGGCTGAAAGTCAGGACGGCGAGTCTGAGAAAATGACGAAAGGGTCAAAACTAAAGCCTGTCTCTCCCGTTGAGATGAGTTATTTTTCCGGATCGGCTAGAGTGGGCAACTCACCGGATTCCGTAAGATAAGTTTAGAACGAACAGATGAAAGCTCCCCTGGCCAAGGGGCTTTTATCAAATTGATACTAAATAACGGATTTTAGCCATCCCGAATTAGAACCAAATGTATGTTCTCAGCGTTAGGTTAAGGAGGTATTTATGATGAAAAAAATAAGCGGAACAATGGGCTGAAGGTGAATGGAATATATATGATGGTAATACGGATGCAATAGTGACATTTGAAGATGGTTCAAGATGGGTTGCTTCTTTTTATACATATAAAATAGGACTTTGAGTTTTTATTTGATAAGTGTAATGAGGTCAATTTGTACGAATAAAATCACATATTGCAATAGACAGGAGGTCAATATCCATCGAAAAGCACAGGAGTGACAGAGAGCGTTTTCTAGCGGATTTAATGAATTCTATGGTACCCGTAGAAGGCGGGACCGTTGAATTACGCGATTATTTTAATATGAATAAATGGCTTAGTTCGGATTACACTTTATCAGACCCCGGAAGCGGAAGTGATAGAAAGGTTATTACATGGACTGAAAAGATAGACCCTTTCTATGTAATGAAGTATCCGGTAACACGACAGTTATATCATTTTGTCATGCGAAAAGAAGAAGTAGAGTCGAGTGGGATTAACCTGCCAATTACAGAAGTTTCGTGGTTAGATTCGCTTCTCTTTTGTAATGAATTGTCCAGATTACTTGGCAGGACTGAATGCTACACAATCACAAATGAAAGTGCGAACACTACATATAATCAAAAAGCGAATGGCTTTCGATTGTTAACAGACGCGGAATGGCAGTATGTATGCAAAGCGGGTACACAGGGCTACCGGTATGAAAAAATTGATAAGATTGCGTGGTATCGAGAGAATTCCAATGGTTCAGCTCAACCAGTCGGAAGACTACTTCCTAATCCCTGGGGGCTTTATGATATGATCGGCAACGTTTGGGAATGGTGCTGGGATCTATATGATCCTGAGCGATATGGGAACTATAGAGTCTTTCGGGGTGGCAGTTGGGCTGAAGTTGAAAACAATTGTGGTTCTACGGTTAGAAGAAAAAGTATGCCTGATTTCAAGATAGACGACCTTGGTTTTAGGATAGCACTCACACAACCATGAGAACGCATATGCGAGATCATATTCAGTGCAAATGGATAAAGCCCTGACAATCGCAGTCAGGGCTTTAGTCGGTAGGATCTATCGTATAGCATGTTCACACTATAAAAAAACAGTAACTGTGTAATTAATTTCAAAATTGAAAATAAGATAATACTGCAGTTAGAACCCGTGGGATGTCTCATGGGCGATCTGCAGATAACTAAAAATACAAGGAGGTTTGAAAATGATTGGTAGAAGGGTTCCTTTTAAGTCCTTATCACTGCTGGTAGTTTTAGCTGTATTTCTATCCACATTTTGCGCAGCCATACCGTCAGTGAGCGCGGCCGCTAGGGGAGCATGGGCTCCAAATACTGCATATGCAGTAAATGACACGGTAACATATAGTGGTAGTACTTATACTTGTCTTCAGTCACATACTTCTCTCGTAGGCTGGGAACCACCCAATGCTGCTGCTTTATGGCAAAAAGGCGGTAGCGGCGGAACTACACCACCGGTAACCAACGGAGTGACGTTCTATGCAGATATAAACTATGGTGGAAAGGCAGTAAAACTCGGAATAGGCAGTTATACACTATCTCAGTTGAATGCAAACGGGATTCCGAATGACTGGATGTCCTCTCTTCAGGTTCCTAGCGGTTGGACTGTTGAAGTATATCAGAATGATAATTTTGGAGGAACAAAATGGACCTTTACTTCAAGTTCTTCCTGGGTTGGCGACACGGTCAATGACAAAATGTCATCGGTAAAGATTTATACGGGTTCACCATCTCCTTCAGTAACAAAGCCTTCCGAGGTTCCAAGCCATATATGGACATATGTAATGAATGTGGACAATAAATTTGGTAAAGGCGGAGATTTTGCTTTATTGCTAAGTGCTGTTATTAAAAAAGAAAGTAGTTTTGGAGCAGGTCTACCAGGTAGTCCATCAGCCGGCGACGGGTTGATGCAGGTAGAACCAAACACACGCAATGCTTATTTATCTCAATTCAGTGTGAAATTTGGCCGTGCGTATAATCACAGCAGTGAACAAGATCAGGTATGCTTGGGCGCATTGATTTTAGATGAGAAGATTATTAAGTTCGGAAATATATACAAAGGATTATTACACTATAACGGGGGAGATAACTGGTATCCGGGAGCTACGGATTCTTATGGCCGTCCTATTCTGGCAAATCTATATGCAGATGCAGTTTACGCCACTTATAAGGGTTATGGCGGTAAGAATTAAGGTAGTATATGTGGAGTACAGCTCACTGTTGGTCAGGAAAGATGAATAGTTGAGTCTGCTATCGAAATAGTGCTGATTTTCGAACAAAAACATGACCGCCAGCTTATGGCGGTCATGTTTTTGGCATTTATAACCTCCCGCTTCTATAGTTATTTAGATATTCGAGATTCCCGTCAAATAACCTTTATGAAGCTCACATGTAGAGTGCTGCTGATGTGAACGGTATGTTCTGAGATAAATGTGAAGATAAGGACAATTTCTAAACTCTTTATTCTATTCATAACTTAAATTAGCGCGTTGACGAATATGAAATGAATAGAACGAGAGGTGTAGTTTATTTGGGAATTGAACCAAGGAACGAAAATATACCGCAGCCCATCAGGAAGGATGGCGCCGGTTGGTGGGACTTTGGACCACGCGATGTCATGCGGGATCTTGAGAATCCCGACTTGCTGGTTCCACCTGACACCGATGCTGGATCGCTTCCGAATCTAAAGTTTTCTTTCTCCGATACCCATATGCAGTTAAATCAGGGCGGATGGTCCCGGGAAGTGACCGCAAGGCAGCTTCCGGTTGCGACCACGATTGCGGGAGTGAATATGGCTCTGACTCCTGGTGGTGTGCGTGAGCTGCATTGGCATCAACAAGCGGAATGGGCTCTTGTACTTGTGGGGCGGGCACGCATTACGGCAGTTGACCAGAATGGCAGAAACTTCATTGCGGACGTTGGGGTAGGAGACCTTTGGTATTTTCCTCCGGGAATTCCGCATTCCATTCAAGGTCTGGAAGAAGGCTGCGAGTTTTTACTTGTTTTTCCCGACGGGAATTTCTCGGACCTGAATACATTATCTCTCTCGGATTGGTTCGCACATACGCCAAAGGATGTACTTTCGGCGAATTTTGGTGTTTCAGCAAACGCATTTGCCGATATCCCTGATCGGCAGCGGTACATTTTCCAAGCTGAGGTTCCCGGTCCACTTCAAAGCCAGCAGGTGCATGACCCACAGGGTACGGTACCCCAGACATTTACACATCGGTTATTTGCGCAAGAGCCGATTGTAGCTCCGGGCGGCACGGTACGTATCGTGGATTCAACCAATTTTCCTATTTCCACTCAAATTGCCGCATCGCTGCTTGAGATCAGGCCAGGTGCAATGAGAGAAATGCATTGGCATCCCAACAATGATGAATGGCAGTATTACATTTCAGGTACGGCCCGCATGACGGTTATGGCCCCCAATGGAACGGCTCGTACTTATGATTACCGGGCTGGGGACGTTGGATATGTACCGCGTGCCTTTGGCCATTATATCCAGAACACAGGCGATCAGAGTGTGTGGGCCTTGGAGATGTTTAAGAGTGACCGCTTTGAGGATGTTTCACTGAATCAGTGGTTGGCGCTTACACCTGATCTGTTGGTTCAGGAGAATCTGAATGTTGGGCTGGAGTTTACGGAAGCATTGCGTAAGGAAAAGCAATTTATAGTGAAATATCCGGGTTTCAGTTATTACCCTAAGTGAATTTTTGATTTATAGAAGGAAGTCTCTGTTCCATCTCGCCCTTAGGAGGATGATCATGATGAAGCCTTTACTGCCTGTTGAACAACATTTCGGGAATATCGAACCCGTCTATTTATTTTATGGGGCAATGCCTACAGGGGTTAGTGTGTCAGAAACCGGACGTATTTTCGTTTGTTTCCCGAAATGGGGGGACAAGGTTGAATTTACGGTGGCGGAAATAGTTGGGGGTCAACTACAGCCTTATCCTAATCTGGAGACTAATATGGTGAGCCCCGCAAATGTCACAACGTCTTTCATAAGTGTTCAAAGTGTAGTTGCGGATGGCAGCGGGACACTTTGGGTGCTGGATACAGGAGCTCCGAACTTCTCGGAGCCGATTAAAGGAGGGGCCAAATTAGTCGCTGTGGATTTAACAACAAACACAATAAGAAAAATATACACGTTTACAGAAGATGTTGTCCTCCCGACTACTTATCTGAATGATGTGAGGTTTGATTATCGCGTTGGCCGCGCAGGCTACGCCTATATAACGGATTCTTCTACCAAAGGACCGGGAGCTATTATTGTCGTAGATTTAGACAGTGGAACTGCGTTCAGACGGTTGAATGGGGCAGATTCAACTTCGCCCGATCCCTGTATGCTGCCAAAAGTAGAAGGTAGGATTCTAATGAATCGTAGTAGAGAGGGCGTAATTTCACCTTTTAGGTTGGCCTCAGATGGGATAGCAATTTCTCCAGATGGAAGGGTCTTATTCTTTTGTCCCCTAACCAGCCGCCATTTGTACGCGGTCTCAACCGAAGCCCTAAGAGACAGAACGATACCAGATGCGGATCTGTGCTGCCGTGTGGAGTATTGGGGAGAAAAAGGCGCATCTGACGGGATGATCACCGATGCTCAAGGAAATGTGTACGCCGGAGACTATGAAAACAACAGTATTCGTAAAATATATCCGGACGGCGCTATGGATACCATCGCGCATGACCCGAGAATTTTATGGCCGGATACATTCTCCATTGGTCCTGATCAATACTTATATGTCATTGTGAACCAATTACACCGGCAGGCAAGATTTCACTATGGCAAGGACTTACGGCAGAAGCCTTACAGCTTACTCCGCATAAAAATAGGCGAGCTTCCGGCTCCAACCTTTTCATAATTCCTTCATATACCAAGCATCACAGGCATTGTGCTCGGATTCATCTAACCCTTGTTCAAGCTGGCGGAAACCGAATTTAAGGTACAGGGAATTCGCGGCCTTCAGCTTCTCAAAAGTCTCCAAGTAGCAGTATTTATAATGCTGTGTTGCAAAATCCAAAGCAACCCTCATCAGTTCTTTAGACAAACCTTTACCTTGGGCTTGGGGTGAGATATACAGCTTTTGCAGCTCGCAAATCTCCGGATTCTGCCCAAAAGGACCGATTCCTGCGCCGCCCACAACTTCATCTTGATCCGTGACAACAACCCAGTATTTCGAGCCTGGCTGGTTCTTGTAATACTCAGCCAGGCTGCCAAGTTGAGGATCGTAGTAGGCGGTTCCTGGCATGTTTAGTTCAAATGACTCCAATGAGCTTTTAATAATTTGTTCAATGGCCTGATTGTCTTTCTCTTCAATCTCTCGGATGTGCATGAATTCATCTCCATATCTAGGTGATTAATGATTAGGTTGATTCGAATTTAAGGAATTATTTTAATGCCGACTTTTTGAAATGTCAATTTGATATCTAGTATACTCGAACTAAAAGAAAGTCTAATGCAGCTTCTATTCCCAAGAAAGAAGTGATCAACCAATGGATTTGGATAATGTTATGCAGGAGCTCGAAGCTCTTGGGAAGGAACGGACCAAGAAGATTTATGTATCCAACGGCGCGCGGGAGCCTCTTTTTGGTGTGGCTACTGGCCATATGAAGCCGATGTCCAAGCTCATCAAGAAGAATCAGCCTCTGGCTGAGCAGTTATACGCCACGGGGAACTATGACGCGATGTATTTTGCCGGTGTAATTGCGGACCCGGATGTGATGACTGAAGCGGATTTTGACCGTTGGATAGATAGCGCGTATTTCTATATGCTGTCTGATTATGTGGTTGCTGTCACTTTAGCTGAGACAGATATCGCCCAAGAGGTTGCTGACAAATGGATTGCCAGTGGTGAGGAGCTGAGGATGTCCGCGGGCTGGAGCTGCTACTGCTGGCTGCTCGGGAGCCGCCCGGATCGTGAATTTGACGAAAGCAAAATTGCCAATATGTTAAGAAGAGTGGAAGAGGAGATTCATGAGTCTCCCGAGCGGACAAAGTATGCGATGAACAATTTTATCTATACGGTGGCTACGTCCTATTCACCTCTTCATGACCTGGCGGTTCAGACCGCCCAAGCTGTTGGACCGGTGGAGGTCAATAAGGACAAGGTCAAGAGCAAATTCTTGAATGCGTCCGATAATATCCAAAAGGCCATGGATAGGGGACAGCTTGGTTTCAAACGCAAGCATGTGAGATGCTGATAGGGCACCTCGAAGCAGCTTGATTAACTTCATTAATAGGTTAGAGAGTCGAACAATCTGATGACACGCGAGTATTTTGGCGGCAAAGAACGTCTTCAGTTACATATCTACGGTTCAGAATGTACAGCCATAACGATGCCAAGCCCTCCTTATCTAAGGAAGGGCTTTTTGGCTTCAGCCGCATTGAAAAATCAGCCAATCCATCAGAGGTTTTGTCCATTCCAAAACGTCTAACTCTTCATTAACTATAGTAAACCAGTTAAGGAGATGATTTCTTTGAGAAAAGCAACCTTAGTGAAAATCAAAAGAGCAGAAGCGAAGCTGGGCAGAAAATTGAAGAAGCGCAGCCATGTGATTAAAAATATCAGAAAAGCCCTGCGTTCAACTCCACTCGGAGATGGGTTTGCACGCTTTACGTTCTCTGCGGTTACGCTTCCTCCTAATAGCTTTAGAAGCACGACAATCAACGGGAACGGCTACAATATTATTAGCGGCTCCTGGATTTTCTCTGGAAATGACCAGGGATTTCTCCTCGATAACTATTCCCTTGCTGAGGACCAATGGTTCTTCACGGCATGGAATCCAACGAATACAACCAGAACAGTAAGCTATGCTGTTATCGCAAAACGGAAGCCATGACCTCAGTGTCATAGATTACAGCACAAGAGGAGCCTATGGCTCCTTTTTGGTTATCAGATTGGACGAGGATTTATTTTTCCTAAAAGGATTGTAGTCTATGCCTGTATGATGTATGATCTGACTTATATATCTTAAAGATACATAAAGGGAGGGGTAAGTGTGAAAAGAATCAACACCACCTATTTTGCCATTCTCGGCCTGCTTAGAATCAAGCCTATGAGCGCTTATGAACTGGTTAAGTTTTCAAAGGAGAGTATCGGCTTATTTTGGAATGAATCCTATGGGCATATTCATAAGAGTCTGAAGCAGCTGGAACTGGAGGGAGCTGTGAAGATTGTAGAAGAGACAACCTCCGGCAGACAGAAGAAGGTGTATGGCGTTACAGAGCAGGGATGTGACCAGCTTGATTCCTGGCTCGCCCAGGCACCTGAGGAGCCTGTGATGCGCAATGAGCTGCTGATGAAGGTCTTTGTCGCGAAGGAGAGTCAGATTCCCCAATTGATGTCTTACATCAAGGCGGAATTAGAAGGGAGCAGAGGGGTGTTAGAGGTTTTAGCGGGAATTAAAGCAGCGGTAAATAGCATGGAAAGCAAGCAAGCTCAGCTTTGGCTGCTTACGCTCGATTACGGAGAACGATACATACGCATGACTATCGAATGGTGTGAGCATGCATTGAACATTTTAAGCAAGGAAGACAGGGGACATAGATATGAATGAGAGCAGATTTAGAACACTGCCTATCTTGCTCATCACCGTGATTGTGATTGCGATGGCGCCAGCCCTTGTATGGATTAAAAAGAATCAGCCCCTGGTTCTAACGTTGTTTGAGAGAGAAGTGTACAACCGGGAATTCAGCTACCAAGTCACGGTCTTATTCCTTGCCCTTATTCTTATTGCTATTGTGTATGGGCTGACAGGCAAAGAGGGGCTTGCCTATTTGAACCTGAAGAGGCGGGATGGGCAGATTCGGCCTGAGCCGTGGATTGGCATCACGCCCAAACAGAAGGAGTCGTGGAAGAGCCTAGGGCTGAATTTTGCGGTTGTTATTACAACGGTAACGGCTATTGTAATTTACTTTCAGGTGATTCATGGGGGAAGCTTGAGCCTGGATTTGTTCCCAGGGATCTTACTTATCCTCTTGTTTGCGCTCACCAATGCTTTTACCGAAGAAATTATATTCCGGTTCTCATTTGTTGCTGTTGTGAACAAGTATGGCGGCTCCCCGTATTTGGCCCAGGGTTTAGCCGCAGCTACCTTTGGCGTGATTCATTACTTTGGAACTCCAAGCGGGATTCCAGGTGTGTTGATGGCTGCTTTTATAGGCTGGATCTTGGCCAAATCTATGATTGAGACCAAAGGCTTCTTCTGGGCGTTACTGATTCACTTTCTGCAGGATGTGGTGATATTTACGGCTTTATTTATGAAGTAGGTGTTCAGTTGCTATACCTCCGATTAATTCTTGAAGTCTCAAAAAATCCACAACCAACAGGTTGTGGATTTTTTGAGTCTATACCAGAGCATGATCAAACGGATCGCCGGGTATGGTCGCTGATCAGCCTGAGTTCTTTGGCTTGGGCAATGGCATTGATTCGCCGGTTGACCTTGAGCTTGGCAAAAATATTCTTCACGTGAACCTTCACGGTACCAATAGCGATAACCAGACGTTCGGCAATTTCCTTGTTGGTTAACCCTGCGGCTAATAGGGCAAGCACCTCAAGCTCACGTTCGGTTAGCGGTTCTTCAATGGTGTCAGGCCCAAGGTGCTCTTCTTCTCCGGACTCCCCGGTATCCGGCTGCACGTAAGGAAGCTCAGGCGCACTTTGAAGCACACACATAAAGATGCCGTGGGACGCCATCGCTTGAAGAACAGCGGTGCGGCCGGGCATAAACACATGCTGGGCAAGCTTGTTCTCTAGATAGAGAACCCCCATCATCGTGCCATGAACGGTTACGGGAATACAGAGCGCTGACTGAGGCTGGTGCTGAGCAATATAAGGGTTGTGAATCAGCCAGCTTTCCTCTCCTCCGTTATAATAAATATCCTCCTGGCTTCGAAACACGTAGCGGATGATTCCTTCCGGCAGCAGCGAGCTGTCGCTTAGCTCCGAAGATGACGTAATGGGGGAGGCTCCTGAATCGGAATAGACCTGAATCACAAGCGTGTCCTCGGTGCCTGTAAGCAGGGCACCTTTGCTGGCTCCGGCATGCTTCATAATGGTATTCATGATCTCCGCAAGCACGGTGTCCAGGGTCATCTGATGGGTGATGGCCTGCGTAGTTTTTAGAATTGCGGCAAGGTCTATGCTGTCCACCGAATGAGGAGCACTCCGAAGTGTTGAGATATCCCCTGCGGCCTGATCCGCTGCCGCAATCTCCTGGTCCTGAAGGGCTAAGGTACGCTCATATGTAGGGAGGCGTTTCTCCTGACGCTGCACCTGCTGAATGAGTTCCTCCAACTCCGATACCTTCAGCTGCACCCCCCACTGCTTATACCCTTCAACTGCCAGCTGCAGATAATACCCCGCTGTCTTACTTTTGCCGCACTCCAAGTAGTAGTTGGCCGCAGCTTCACCAGCCATGCTTGTCACATGGAAGTCCTCCAGCTCTCTCGCCGTGCGGATGGCCTGATCGTACATCGCTTCTGCTTCCCGCCATTCTCCTGAGATACGGGCAAATTCCGCTTGAAGCAGATCGTACCGGGCCTGATGATTCTCCGGGCCGCACTGTGTCCATCGTCTAAAGCGCTGAAGATGGCGGTTTAACTTTTGGGCATCTGCCCGCGATCGGGAAGGGGCCGCCATGATGGCGAGCGAGGCATAGAACAAGCATTCCGGCAAGTGAGGCAAATGAGTTGCGTAATCCTCATAGATTTCCGCTTGCTCGGCCCATTCCATGGCCTCTGCGTATTGGCCTGTCAGATAGCTGAGCTGAGTTTTGTATGTGCTGAACTGAAACAAGGTGGTAGCCGAAGTCTCTTCCCGGCGAATTTGTTCCAGAAATTGCTCTTCGTCGAAATCCGGTCCGCTGAAGGATGCAGGTACAGGCTTCTTTCCCTGAAGGGCAAGGATGACCTGCTGGTACAGGTAAAAGTTCTTCCTGACGAACTCATCCTTGGTCGTATCAAGCACATCCATGTATTCGGCAATGGTTCTAGTCAATTCACTTAACGATGCTCTGGTGTATAAGGAATTGACATGAGCACCCATGGCATAGCTCGCAAACACGTAATCTCCCGAATCCAAGCCGTATTGAAGAGCTTTGATTAAATAAGAGTCTCCTTCACGGGCATTTCCGCCGAATTGGCAGAGCACACTGCCGAACATGGTATAGGTGTTGCTTTTAATTGAAGTGACATTGTAGCGCTCGGAGAGCTCTACACCCAGCTTGGCAATAGCATAACCCTTCTCGAATTTGCCTAATGCGGTTCCGAGCAGCATCCCCATCGCGGTATAAATCGCCGCAGAAGCGGGAGTATTGCCGTGCTTCAATGTAAGCTGAATGGCTCGGCACGTCAGCAGGAAGAACACCTCTTTATTAGTGAAGAAGGTGGAGGGAATGATCGCATAGATCAGATTCATCGCACTGATCCGCTCCTGGTCCGACATCTCCTCCAGGTAGACAAGCTGGCCGAATTCCTTACCGAGATTAGCCTCAATTCGCTTGCCTTCCATGAGCAGCAGGTATTTGCTCGGATGAGGTGAGATATAGATTTGATGCTCCCTCAGACTCGCAAGGCCGAGAGCGGTGCTCTCATGATACCTGCCTTGATTAATGTACTGCATAATCCGGATCATCTGCACACGGCTTCGCTCAACCGGACTGCGTGCCCTGCCAAGCAGGAAGTCGATGTCCCGCTCTGAATCAGCCGAATTGCCGCACAGGTACTCACATTCCGCTTTCTGGGCGTGCAGCTCGAAGATCAGTTCGAACTCATGGTCCCAGTCCCCCGGTGACAGCAGCTCCACCCCTTTTCTGAAATAACCTAGGGCAATGTCGTAAGCGGTGGAAGATTTGGCCTGGTGTCCCGCATCCAGATTTAATCTGACGAGCTGCAGAATGTCTTGCGGATTCTTCATTCTTGCCGATCCCCGGTTCAGGTGGTTCACCGCATCAAAGAGAGAGTTCTCCCCATATGCATCGTCCTTGCCGTATAAGATCTGGCCGATACGGATGTGAATATCCTGCCTCGATTCGTCATCTATTCCGTTGTAGATAAGCTTCTGGATATTATCGTGAGTAAAGCGGTACATCTCCGCTTCTAAAGCTACAATCATCCCCTCCGCTTCGATAGCAGACCAATCTATACCCTCCACATTCTCACTGCCTTGATAGTATACGGAGGTGATTAGTGAAGGGTGGAAGGTGCTCCCTACACAAGCGGCTATTTTCAATAGTTCCTGGGCATCCATGGGCAGACGGTGTAATTTGTGCTCCATCAGCTCATGAATGGCATAACGGGGAACCTGCTCAAGAACCTTTTCCAGATTCCACTGCCAGCAGCGTTCCTCATGATTGTAGTTCAGAATATGGTCATCCTGTAAACGAAGCAGGATTTGCTTGAAATGGAACGGGTTGCCCTTCGATTGATGATATAAGAGCTCTGTAAGAGAACGTGTCGTATCGGCAGGACTATGAAGCGTCTCCATCACAATTTGATTCATTTCCGTTAGTCCTAGCTGACTCAGATGAATGTGACGGACTACCGCCTGGGCGGTAATACTTCCGTCCGCCTCGTATCCCGGCAGCTTGGCCCGGTCTGTCTCCGTAGGGCGAAATGCACAGACAATCATCAAATACTGGCATTCGGGATCGGATAACAACGCGTGAATCAACTGGAGGGAGGAAGCATCGGCCCACTGCAAATCATCAATGAATAGAACAAGCGGGTGCTCCTTCGATGCAAGGGCCTGAACAAATTTTCGAAAAGCATAAATGAACCGTTTCTTCGATTCATTCGCCTGCAGTTCCTCTAAGGCAGGCACATCGTCACTGGCCAGAATTAGCCCAGCTTCAGGAATAATATCCGCGATGACATGGACATTGGCCCCAAGTACCTCCTGAAGCTTCTGTCTCCACAGTATGGACTGGTCTTTCCGCTGCCCTAACAAATGCCGCATCAATCCGCGGAATGCCTGAATAATGGGATAATACGGGCTTTCCTTGGAGAGCTGCTCGAATTTCCCGGTGATATAGTAGAAATCCCTGTCCTGCTGCTGCTTCCTGAGCACCTCTTCAATCAGGCTTGTTTTGCCGATACCAGGTTCACCTGAGACATAGACCATCTCTGTTGATCCAAGGCATGCGGAATAGAAAGCCTGAGTCAGCATGGACATTTCATGTTCCCGCCCGCGAAGCCCCTGCTCGATCAGGTGGATATCATGGGGTCTTCCGATTTTGTCCAAATCCGCCAGCAGAACGCCCACACTGGGATAGCGCTTATCCGGATTCTTCTCTAATAGCTTCATAATGATCGCTTCCAGGCCTTCAGGCAGAGGCTGTGTAAGATTCGCCAGAGGCGGCGGACTTTGAGCCAGATGCATGTAGACCCATTCTAGCGGCTGATCCGATTGAAAAGGCGGACGACCCGCCAGCATTTCATAGAAAATCACGCCAAGTGAATATAAATCACTTCGCTCATCCACACTTCGGTGCATTCTTCCTGTGTTCTCAGGTGAGCAATACGGCAAGCTTGATTCCAGAACTCCGCCAGACAGATAGGGGTAGCCCTCGGCCGTGCGGTGAACGGCATAACCCGAATCTATCAAATAAGCCTCATTTCCACTGGGGGAAATACCCACCCGCTCCGGCCGCAGGTCCAAATGAATCATCATCTGCTGATGGAGTCTGCCGACACTAGCCGCCATAGATCTCGCAAGGAGGAGAAATAGGTCTAGGTCCATTCCCCTAGGTCCACGGATATAATCTCTTAATGTTAGATCAGCTTTAAACACTTGCTCACTGGGAAGATCTGTTTCACTCACAGATCTGCCCATGGATTGTCCAATAGGATGGTTGATTTCCAATTTCCGAACACCTCTGATTTCGCGTAGCCTTCATACCTCTTATTGTAATGCAATGGCTGGTCTTGTTACAGATGGAAAATGGAATTTTGTGGTACGAAGTACCTGAAATATAGCTTGCAGACGAGGTTTGAAACGAAAAATACTCCATTGTAGGTATGGAGGTAGAGAAGGCTTTTGGATTATTTTAAATGGCATGAGTTCGTAATTTTCGGATGGTAGGGAGGGTTGAAATAGGAAGATGGAAAATGGTCTGATTGCGCTGGTTAGTGTCCTTCTACTAGGCATAGTGATCTATGCCAAGCTGTGGTGGGACGGGAGTACAATGAGCTTTCGATTTACCAAATGGTACTTTGGTCTGTTTTTGCTTGGGGCGCTGATTGTTGGGGGCTATTTCTATATTACTGCTTGATGCCTTGATGAGCAGAGGCGAGATCAGCAGGATATCACTTCAGGCCTTACGCCAAGCAATTTAGTATCGGAGAACAAGGATGGAGGATTGGAATATTAATGAGAAGTTTTAAAAGAAGCAGGCGATGGATGTCCATTGCTCTTGTGATTGCCCTTATATTCGGCACGATAAACAGCGCTGCTCTTGCGGCAGACGCGGCCCTGCTGGATCAGGAGCAGGCCCAGAAAAACGGAAATGTCTGGGTGAATAAAGACTATCCGCGTTCTCAGACCTTTACACCTGCCGTTGCGGGTAATTTGGATAAAATAGAATTATATATATCTGGTTCATTAGGTACCCCAGGGGCTATTCGTGTAGATCTGTATAGGGAAGGAGATTCGACCCTTCTTGCACAAGGACAGTCGGTTTCGGGGTACCCTGATTACAGTTGGGTGACGGTCGACTTCTCCGGGACACCGCCTTACTTGAAGAAGGATACGATGTATAAAATGGTCGTGTCCACAGAGAACGGAACTCCTTCTGGCTGGGGCTGGTACGGTAGTAGTGGCGATGTTTACAAAAGAGGGAGCAGCGAAGGGGAGGGTTATGATTTTGCTTTCCGAACGTACATGATTGCCGATCATTCCGTTTCCGAGATAGAAAGTGAAATCATGACAGCTTCCAGCCTTGTGGCAGATGGCTCAAGCCAGACACCGATTACGGTAAAGCTGAGGGATGTTCAGGGCAATGAGATCACAAGTGGAGGAGAAACGGTGGCGGTCACCTCGACACTAGGGACGGTTGGTCCTGTGACCGACAACGGGGACGGCACGTATACGGCCACGCTGACGGCGCCAACGGCAGTAGGGACAGCAACGGTGAGTGCAAGTGTTGGCGGCAAGCCGCTGACGAGGACGGCTGCGGTACAGCTGGTAGCCGGAGCCCCGTCGGCAGAGACGAGTACAGTAGAAACGGCAGCAGCGGTGCTGCCTGCGGATGGAACGCGTCAAACCGTGGTAACGGTGAAGCTGCGAGACGCATACGGCAATGAACTGAAGACCGGAGGGGCCGCGATAGCGATTACCTCGACGTCAGGGACAGTGAGTCCTGTAACGGACAATGGGGACGGCACTTACACGGCGAGGCTGACGGCGCCAACGGAGGTTGGGACAGCGACGGTGAGCGCAAGTGTTGGCGGTACGCCTCTAGCGTCTACCGCCAGTGTCCAGTTCGTGGTTGGAGCCCCGTCGAAGGAGACGAGCACGATTGAAGCGGCAGATGCAACGCTTCCTGCTGATGGAACGAGTCACACGGAGATCACCGTGAGGTTGAAGGATGCGCAGGGTAGGGCGTTGACAAGTGGCGGAGCCTTTGTATTCATCGATTCGACATTAGGTGAAGTCACCGAAGTGAGAGATAACGAGGACGGCACGTATACGGCGAGACTGACGGCACCAACGGAGGTTGGGACAGCAGAGGTGAGAGCATTTGTCAATGAGAGACCGCTGACCGCCACGACTTTTGTGGAGTTCCTTCCAGGGGAAGTTAGCGCAACTCACTCGACCCTTACCGCAAGCGATCTCGTTGTGCGGGCGGATGGAAGCAGCAATGCGCAAATCCTTGTAACGCTGAAGGATGACTATGACCATCCCCTTGCCGGGAAGAAGGTGAAGCTTGAAGCCAGCGGTGGACAGTCTTACATTGAAGCCGTGTCTGCTATTACCGATGAGAATGGGACAGCCAAGTTCTTGGTGATTAATACAGCTGCAGAGGAAGTAACTTATACTGCCAAGGACGAGATCAGCGGGACTTCGATTGATCAATCGGTAAAGATTACATTTACCTACGATCAGCCACCTACGATTGGACTAATCCAGGACCCAATCATGCCAACCTTTGAAAGCGTGAGCATCACTGTAACAGCTTTGGCCTATGGACAACTGAACAAGGTTGCCGTCGTGAAGTGGGCGCCGGGCAATCAGCAGGTATCGTATTTTGAGAAGGAAGGTACGGTATTTACAGACCGGTTTACCGTTGAGAAGAACGGGGTCTATTCTATCTATGCGGCAGATACGGCGGGTAACGCCAATGTCCGGGTAATTGAGATTAGTAATATTATTCCCAAGAGTATCAATAACAACTTAAGCGGCTGGCAGGTTACGGGCGTGGGGGGAACGCTTGGTTTTAATTTTGATCCGGAGAGGACGAGTTATTCTATAGCCGCCAATTCTGCGGTGAATGGATTGAAAATGCTGCTGACCTCCGTAGACAGTCACGCTGTGATCTATGTCAACGAGTCGGAGATCAAGAGCGGCGTGGTCACAGATGTATATTCTCTGGTCACGGGCACTAACACCTTTGTAATCCGTGTCAAAGCACAGGATGGTTCGATGAAGACATATAAGCTTCTAGTCGTTCGTTCCAGTCCAACCCCGAATCCAGATCCGGGTAGTTCTTCAGGTTCGTCTGGAGCGGGGGCTTCAAGTCCTTCAAGTCCTTCGAGTCCTACCAATTCGGCAAGCAAGCCGGAAGACGACGATTCATTGAAGGTACGTGTGAACGGGACTGAAATTTCAGGAATCGCCAAGCTGGCGAAGGACGCGAACGGAGCGAAGTACATCGATATTGAATTGAAGCTGGATGCGCTGAGAAAAGTGCTGGATTCACTGCCCGCTGCGCAGAATGCGACTTTAGCAGTTTCGGTGGAAAAGAACGCCGATCGGACCGTGCTGCGGGTTCCCGGTGAGGTTGTTGGACTCCTAAGCGGAAAGTCCGCAACCGTAATATTGACAACCTCTCACGGTCAATACCGGCTGCCTTTGGCTGAAGTCGTCAAGCCGGATTCGGTCTGGCCCAAAGATGCCGAACTCCAGCTGTCGATGGAGCGTGGTGAGCTTGCGTCCCTAACTGGACTACAGGCTGCAGCGAGTAAGAGCGGGCTTAAATTAGTGTCAGACCCGATAGGGGGGCGTGTCTATGTGGCTCGTCAAGGTGAGAAGAAGGAGATCACCTCGTTCGGCCAGTATGTTGAACAGATTATGTATTTGCCGGATGCTTCTGCCAAAGCGGCCTCAACCGTTGTAATGTGGGATGGCAAGGAGCAGGGCCTGCGTCCCGTGCCAACGAAATTTGCTAAAGTTGACGGGAAGCCGGCTGCCGTTGTTCGTAGTCTTACGAATAGCGCGTATGTCCTGGTCTCCAAGCCAGCCCAGCTAACAGATCTACAAGGGCACTGGGCAGCGGATGAAATTCGTGATATGAACAGCAGACTGATCGTTCAAGGCATCGATGACACCCGGTTCGCCCCGGAAGCCGCAATTACCCGTGCCGAGCTGGCTACTCTGTTATCCAGAGCGCTTGGTTTGCCAGAAGGCGGCGGAGAGTCATCCCAGTTCCGCGATGTAAGTCCATCAAGCTGGTACAGCGGAGCTGTTGCAGCAGTTCACGCACACCACATCATGGATGGGATGAGTGATGGCGCCTTTGCTCCGAATCAGAAGGTATCGCGGCAGGAAGCAATCGTGACGATCATCCGGGCACTTCAGTTCACCGGAGCCGCTCCGTCTGGCAGCAGCGCTGGGGAGGGTGTGAACCTATCCGCCTATTCGGATGGTGGCGAGGTCAGCGAGTGGGCCAAGGCCGCGATAGCCACGGCTATCCAGCAAGGCCTGGTGAAGGGCTACGGCAAGGAGCTGCGTCCACAGAAATTGCTGACGCGAGCTGAGACGAGTGTCCTTTTGTACCGGATGCTGGAGAAGTCGGGAATGATCGGGAAATAAGGAGCTATATAAAATGAACTTATAAGGTTACCCTTTTGGGGCGCTGCGATACCGAGTGTTTCTACGACCACGGTTGTCTCCAAAACGCTTGAACTAGATAGCCAATGGGGCATTTCGGAGACAAAGGCGGACGCTCCGCTTCTTCAGAATCACTCGGGATCGAAGCTCAGATCGGTGAATTCTAAAGTTCGTTTGATATAACTTAAAAAATGAGCAAATGAGACGAGCCATTGGGGGGCTCGTCTTTTTTAATGGGGCTGCATATTTATTCGCAGGGATATCAGAGTCTTTGGCGATGAAGTATGAAGCAGGTTTAATCAGAGTGATGAGAACCAGGGCTGGTATTATACCAGCTTAGTTGAGAGTCTAGGGTATGACTTGAGATGTTAACCAAACTACAGAAGTAGTGTGAATTAGTTGCGTTAGGAGAAACTTGTCATAGAGGGCCCATCCTAGGAGAAATACATGTTATAATAAATCGACGTGGTTGACAACATACGGAAAAAGAGATGATTTTCTTGGGTACCATAGCTCCAATATATAAACAAAAGACAAATGCTTTTTTGAATAAGCATTTTACGGGCAGCAAGCTTGATTACAAGCAAATTATCGGGATTATTGTCCCGATATTTGTGGATCAAGCTTTTATTATTTTAATGAGCTTGATTAATACGGCGATGATTGCCTCCTCAGGTGTGGCTGCGGTGAGTGCGGTGAGTATGGTGGACTCGCTGAATATATTTTTGATCAATGTCTTTGTCGCAGTGGCGACCGGAGGAACCGTCATTGTGGCGCAGTACAAGGGCAGCGGGAACCAGAACATGGTGTCCAAAGCAGCATCGCAGGCGATCTCGGCAGTGGCTATTTTGGCCGTGATGTTAGGAATTGTCGTTATCGCCTTTCACACCTCGGTATTGAATGTATTATTCGGACAAGCTGATGCGGAAGTGTTCCAGAATGCGCGGGTCTATTTGATCGGCAGCTGCATATCGTACCCTTTTATCGCTATTTTTCAGGCTGTAGCGGGTGCGCTGCGGGGGATGGCCGAAACGAAGGCCTGCCTCGGGCTGTCGCTTATTATGAATTTGACTTATCTGGGTCTGAACATCCTGCTGATCAGTGTGCTGCATATGGGCGTGATGGGGCTTGTCATTTCCGTGATCACGGCCCGGGTGCTCGGGATGATCATCTCACTGGTCTATATCATCAAAATGAACCAGTCCCTGCAATATCGCCTGCGGCACGCGCTGCAGCTGGACTGGTCCATTCTCAAAAAAATTATGGTTATCGGTGTGCCGTTTGCGGCGGAGCAAATGTTCTTTAATGGCGGCAAGCTCTTAACCCAGACCTTTATCGTGCAGCTCGGAACGCTGGCGATCACCGTGAATGCCATCAGTGGTTCGATTGCCATGCTGTTCCAGATTGGCGGCAGCGCGCTGAGCATTGCCGTGGTAACTGTGGTGGGGCAGTGTATCGGCAACGGCAGCATCCCGGATGCACGCAAATTCATCAGGTCGTTCATCGGGCTGTCCACCGCAATTTTCATTGTGTTGACTGCCATCATTTTGCCGTTATTCCCGTACATTATCAAACTGTTCTCGCCGCCGGCCGAGATTGTACCCGATATCTTCGACTTGATGGTTCTCATATCCGTGACGCAGCCGCTCCTTTGGTCCATCAGCTTCATTATCCCCGCGGCACTGCGCGCGGCCGGCGACTCGAACTTTACTTCGGTGACATCTTTGCTGAGTATGTGGGTGCTGCGGGTTATTTTGGGATACGTTCTGGCGATCCCATTCCATCTTGGCATCATGGGCGTATGGATCGCCATGGTTACCGAGTGGGGCGTACGCGGTTCCATCTTCGGGTTGCGTTTCCGTGGGGATAAATGGTATCGGCGTAAGCTGATCTAAGACATTCGGAGTTGAATCTTACTGATTAATGCTGATATCGTGGCAAAAAGTAATCATCCCAAAGGCTTGATAATAAAAAATCTGGTTTATAAGTAACAATGCTCAGAGAATAATCTCTGGGCATTGTTTTGTTGGGGGAGGTTGTCTAAAACAGTCCACAATTGCGGATGATCTCAGCTGTTCCAAGTAATGTGGCTTCAACGTTGGTCTAGTTTTCCAGGAAAATTTTGTGAACCGTATTGCCAAGTAAACTTTGCATGTTATAATAAACGTGACAAGTTTTCTTGGCATCGTTTTATTAATCTGAGGGGAGTCCTTTTTATGAAAAAGGAAGAGATCTTAGAAAAAAGCAGAAATGAAAAACGGGATGAAGGCAAGGAATATGTCTTTGATAAAGGCAGGAAAAGTGGTTTTTTCGGTATGTTGTTTGTCTTTTGCATTTTAGCCGTTTTCAATTTGTATACTAGTCGTCAGGAAACAAACTCTGCATTAATAGCCGTGATGTTTGGATATCTGGGTTGTGAAGGTCTGGGCATGTACTCTGTAACTAAAAAGAAATTGCATTTATTAAATTTCATTGCAGGAAGTATTATAGGAATTTCTTTTTTAGTGGTATACCTTTATAGGGTGAGTAGCTAATATGAGTGAACAATTGGTTTTGAAAAATAGACTCCGCGAGGCAAGAACTGAGCAAGAACTATCTCAGGCCCAGTTGGCGGAAATGGTGGGTGTTTCGAGGAATACAATTAGTTCTATTGAAACAGGGCAGTTTAATCCTACGGCAAAATTAGCTTTAATTTTATGTATTGCTTTGGATAAAAAGTTTGAGGAACTGTTTTATTTTGATTAGGGCGCTAATTTATCATAGCGAGTCGCCAGACGGCGGTATTTTTTTACTTTATTGAGGAAACATTCTACTAAGTGTCGTTCTTTGTAGATGTCCCGATCATATTTCGGGGCACTCGGAGGTTTTTCTTACGCGGAATCACGGAGACGGCCCGTTGTTCTTCCAAAAAGGCCCGGATTAATAGCGTAAAGTCATTTCGTAACCTTTTAATCTCGCTCTTTTTAGTCAGCTATTTTTATCCCTGTTTACACGTATTCAACCTATTAATTTCAACAATATCATTTATATTATATTCATCAAACTTTTCAAGAAGGGCCCCAAAGCCTTTGGATAGCTGATATTCCATTTCTTCTTGATATATTGGACAAACAACCAAAAATTGTATTGTTTTATCTTTACTTAACATTAACGAGCTAAATCCTTCATCTTCGCGAATTGGAGGTAATAATAACATACCAGTAAAATCATTGTTATTTGCAATGGGTTCAGGAGGATCCCCATTAGGTATAGTATCTCCATAACAAAACCAAGTGTCTCTTTCATTCGGAAACTTGCCAAGTTTCCTTAGCCAACCAAATGGCCAATAATCTTTAAAATCTATAATATCCTCTATAGCCACAGGCCATGATGGTGGAAGATACATGATGAGTTCTGTATATTCCCAATTTTTATTATCTTCTGAAACTTGTGCAGGTAATGAGCTCATTCCTGACGGTATAATAGTATGAAAGTCTCTTTGGTCGTTTGCTTGAAAAATGATTAAGTTTATATTTAGACTTTCTGAAATAGTCTCTATATTTATTAAATCTGGTTCACCAATGTATTTTTTATAATGTTCTAATAGTTGATTATTTATATCCAAAGTTCTCATTCCTCTTATAAGCAGTCTCTTTGTATTAAAGTCAACGTATAGGCTGTTAGAATACCAATAGGCTTCCTTGGGGCCATCTACCTTTCCAACCACAAGGTATATGTCCTGAATTATATATTTCCAACAATTCTGTATGAAAACCAGGTTTTACATACGCGCTATAGGCATATTCCATCATTGCAGTAAGAAAATCCCATTCAACGCTTTCATATATACAATTGTTTAACTTATTTCTTTCGATAAACGTAGAAATATTTTTAAGGACTCCGTCCTTAAGTAATAATTTTGCCTCCATAGTAACTTTATTCCACTGTCTGTATTCTTCTCGCCAGTTCTCATGTAAAGTCGAGGTTAATTGATTTCTTATTTGAAGTCTGACATTATCCCAAGTAGAATTAACCTTTTTTTCAACATCAATCCAGTTTCGCACTTGCGTAACATTAACTTTAATTGTTGCATTAATAGCATCCCCACAGTTACTGAAAAAGTCAATTTTTGATATTTTATCTTCATAAAAATCCTTTACTTCATTCATTGTTTTCTCCTCAGTTTAGTTTTATTTTTTGAAACAAATATTTATAGATAGAATTTATTTGCCCTGGTATTTTTGGTATTGGATCATCATCTGGCAAGCCATATTTTAACCGTTGATTTCTAGCTTTTTCAACCACTTCTAAAGTTTATTCTCTAGACCAATAGTAGCGCACTTGTTGGTATAGAACGTCAAAAGAGCGGAATGACCATTCATATGGTTGTACCGTCTTTTTGTTGAATTTTTAGGCATTGTTTTTGTTGAGGGATGTTATTTAAAACAGTCTACAATTGCGGATGATCTCTTCTGTACCTAGTAATGTGGCTTCATTGATTCTGACGTTATTAATTTGCATAAAAGACTGCACCGCTCTGTATCCAACCGCATAACCTGCGAACGGGGATAAACCAACAGGCTGGTAGCCTTGCTCTTTGGCAATGGTGTCGCCGAACAAATAGCTGCTGACTTCTGCAAATCCTTTAACATCTAATGCATTCTTAATGACTTCTGTGGAGTATTGTAAATTCTCGTCATCAAAGGAAGTAACCCACGGACCTAACAAGTCTTCCCCATATAATTCCCTAGCGAATGATTCGGCTAAGCCCTCAAGATCAAATAGTCACCCACCGTAACGTGCCATGATCCCAATTGAAATAAGAGAAGCGGATGTTATGATGGAATTCGTGAGCAATGACGGCGGGGATTTTCGGGATATTATAATCATTAGGATAGATGGTAACCTGAATGAACCCCGGAATTCCCCCAAACCCGCAGTAGCCTTTCTGTAATTCCAGTTTGTGTGGATCGGCGATATACAGGCCTAATTTTAATTCTTCTGCATTAATTCGAAGTTCATTGTTGCTCATGTAGTCCACACATTCTCGCAAAGTTTCCTGTGCAGTTCTTAAGGCTTGGATTTCTTTTAACTGCTGAAGAGCTTGTAATCCTGTATCAGTAGCATTCACATCCAAAAATCCAAGCATTTTCGCGGCCATGATGACATCATAGCCTCCGGGTTGTTTGGCTTTAAGAGGGACGTTAATGGTGTGCCACATCTTCTCGAATGGGGTCATCATGGTGTACCGAAAAAAGTCTGCTCGTTCTGTTTCTGCTATAGAGTAGAGTTTATCGTATTGCTCGATTGTGTTTTGGATTGAGAGTTTCAAAGAGATCACCTATCTGAATATTTATCATGGATAGGTATAGGGTAAGGTATGACGCAGCGTGAAGGTCAACGGGTTAATTTATGGCTAGAATTAAGATATTATTCCCTCAATATGCCTTTGAAAATATCTACTTTTGTCAGATACTGTCTCTACAATGTTGTATAATAATATAGAACTAGAATTTAGATCTAATGAACTGTTTTTGAAAATGGAGGAAGTCACGAATGCTTACAGGAGAAGTCCGCAACAAGGTTGATAAAATATGGTCAGATATGTGGGCGGGCGGAATTACCAACCCATTAACCGTTATAGAACAACTAACCTACTTGATGTTTATCCGTTCTCTCGACGAAAAAGAAGAGGCGAATGAGAATTTTGAATCCTTAGGTGGTGCAGCAATACAGAAGATTTTCCCGCAGGATGAAGAAGGGCAAGCCATGCGTTGGAATAAGTTTAAAACGAAAGATCCCCGTATCATATACGATATTGTCAGCACGAGAGTGTTCCCATTTATTAAAACATTGAATGGAGCCAACACTACGGCCTTCTCGCGATATATGCAGGATGCTATGTTCCTGGTTCCAACCCCTCAGATATTGCAAAAGATGATCACAGGCTTAGACGAGCTGTACGAACATGATATTAAAGATTTGGACATGCAAGGTGACCTTTATGAGTATATGCTGGGTAAATTGGCTACTGCCGGACAAAATGGCCAGTTCCGTACTCCAAAACATATCCGCGATATGATGGTGCGTCTGCTTGCCCCAACACCAGATGATAAGATCTGTGACCCGGCTTGTGGCACAGCGGGGTTCCTTGTCTCTTCTGCTGAGTATATCAGAGAGAAATACGAGTCTGAAATGACGAGCGAGCAGTGGGAGCATTTTGCAGGGGAAATGTTCGCAGGCTTTGATACCGATAGAACGATGTTGCGTCTTTCGGCGATGAATCTGATGCTTCATTCCATAAACCAACCGCATATTGATTATGTGGACAGTGTATCTAAGCAAAATAATACAGCTTCCGCCTATGATATTGTGCTTGCCAATCCTCCGTTTACCGGAACAGTGGATGCTGAGAGCATTCACGATAACCTGAAGACCGTGACGGATACGAAGAAGACGGAGCTTTTATTTGTGGCACTCTTCTTGCGGATTCTGCGTAAAGGCGGACGGTGCGCTTGTATTGTGCCGGATGGCGTGTTGTTTGGATCTACTAAGGCACATAAATCTTTGCGAAAAGAATTGGTAGAGAACCATCAGCTTCAGGCTGTCATTTCCATGCCAAGTGGGGTGTTTAAACCGTATGCGGGTGTTAGCACAGCGGTGCTTATTTTTACAAAAACGGATGCAGGCGGTACGGATAAAGTATGGTTCTACGATATGAAAGCAGATGGATATTCCTTGGATGATAAGCGTTCCCCTGTTGCGTCCAATGATATCCCTGACATACTTGCCAGGTTCCATAACCTTGAAGGTGAGGCTGATCGCCAGCCTACCGAGCAGAGCTTCCTGGTGGATAAGTCTGCAATTGAAGCGAATGACTATGATCTGTCGATTAATCGTTATAAGGAAGTTGTCTATGAAAAAGTGGAGTATGATGCTCCTGCGGTGATTATGGACCGACTGGATCAACTGAACCTTGATATTGCCGCTAAGATGGCAGAGTTGAGGGGGGTTATTGGTGAGTAAGTGGGAAAAAGTGAAGTTGATGGATATATGTGATTTGAATATGGGGCAGTCACCCGAATCTTCGAGTTACAATCAAGAAGGAGAGGGCATTCCATTTTATCAAGGTAATGCAGATTTTGGAGATTTGCACCCTAAAACAAGGTATTTTTGCAATAAACCTACTAAAATAGCAAAAAGAGATGACCTATTACTTTCTGTGCGAGCGCCTATTGGAGCATTAAATATTGCCACAGAAACTTGTTGCATTGGTCGTGGCCTTGCAGCTCTAACTCCAAGAGGGGATTTATTAGATACAAAGTTTCTGTATTATGTTTTAAAACTGAAGCACACTGAATTGAATCTAAAAGGAACTGGTAGCACATTTAAAGCTATAAATAAACAAAGTCTTAGTGAAATCTTATGTCCTCTCCCGCCATTAGAAACACAAAAGAAAATTGCCAAGACCTTAGACACCGCCGCAGAACTGCTTGCCATGCACAAACAGCAACTTGCGGAGCTGGATAAGCTTGTTAAATCCACTTTTTACGATTTATTCGGTGATCCTGTTGCCAATGAAAAGGGATGGAACATTGGAATAATAAAGGATTTAGCTTTGAAAATCCAATACGGAACAAGTGAGAAGGCTTCTACAGAAAAATTGTCATATCCAATATTAAGAATGAACAATTTAACATACGAAGGTAATATGGACTTTTCAGATATGAAGTATATTGATTTAAGTGAAAAAGATCTAGAAAAATATCTTGTTCATAAAGGAGAAATGTTGTTTAACCGAACAAACAGTAAAGAGCTTGTCGGAAAAACAGCTGTTTTCAGAGAAGTTAGGCCAATGGCCTATGCTGGATATTTGGTTCGATTAGTACCTAATGATAAGGCGAATTGCGAATTTATATCTGCATATCTTAATTCATCATATGGAAAAAAACTGCTATTCAAGATGGCTAAAAATATCGTTGGAATGGCAAACATTAATGCAAAAGAGTTAGGTAATATCAAAATTTACATTCCACCAATTGAACTCCAATCCCAATTCGCGACCATCGTCACCCAAATCGAAGAACAAAAATCCCTCGTCAAGAAGGCGATCAACGAGACGCAGTACCTATTCGACAGCCTAATGAGCGAGTATTTTGAATAACGAGCAATTACTTTAACTTGAGGTGAAGCTAATGACAGCAAATTTCGAGTTTTTACAAGGACAATCAGAATATGCGTTGTTTGCCAATGCTTGTATTGAAGCGGAGCGAGTACTTGCTACCGCTCCCGCCATGGCGGCGGTGGGAAGCCGGAAGGCCTTTGAGCTTGCGGTTAAATGGGTTTACGCTGCCGACAACACCATCACCATGCCCTACAAGGACAACTTACAGTCATTAATTCACGAACCTACATTCAAATTCGCAATGGAGAACCAGACTTGGAGCAAGCTACCCTATATCATCAAGCTGGGGAACCTTGCGGTACATACCGACAAAGCAATTAGCCGAAGTGATGCTGTTTTATCTCTTGCTGCCTTATTTGAATTTGTGCAGTGGATTGATTATTGCTATGGTGCTAACTATGAAGAGAGGCATTTTGCTGAAGCTAACATCCCAGCCGAAAAAGTTATTCTCGACGAAGCCAAGATCAAGGAGAAAGATAGCTTAATCGAGCAAAAGGATTCCGAAATTGAGGCCCTGCGTGCCAAAATCGCAGCCATGAGTGATCGGCTCACTGCTGAGAAAACGCAGCATCAGGAAGAGCGTCATTTTACCCCTGAGGATATCTCGGAGTTCCAGACTCGCAAAAAGTATATCGATGTAGATCTGAAATTGCTCGGCTGGATCTTCGGGGATGATGTGCGGGAAGAAGTAGAAGTATACGGAATGCCTAATCATGAGGAGAAAGGTTACGTCGATTATGTGCTATACGGCAAAGACGGACTTCCCCTTGCCATCATCGAAGCGAAACGAACCTCTAAAGACCCGAAGATCGGTAGCCATCAGGCCAAGCTATATGCGGATTGCTTGGAGAGAATGACCGGCAGAAGACCCATGATGTTCATCACCAATGGTTTTGAAACCGAACTGTGGGATGACATCACCTCTCCACAGCGCAAGGTAAGCAGTATTTTCTCCAAGGCTGATCTGGAGAAGCTGATGAACCGCCGGAACGAACGTAAAGTATTAGCAGAAGTAGTCATAGATGACAATATCACAGACCGTTACTACCAGAAGGAAGCCATTCGAGCGGTATGCGACAATATTACAACAGGTCATAGACGGTCACTGCTTGTCATGGCAACAGGTACGGGGAAGACCAGAACGGCATCAAGTTTAACCGATGTTTTATCCCGTGGCGGATATGTCACGAACACGTTATTTTTAGCTGATAGAACAGCACTAGTTAAACAGGCAAAAGATGATTTCAAGAATTACCTGCCGGATATGTCTTTGTGTAACTTGTTGAGTAATAAGGATGATAAGACGGCCCGAATTGTTTTTTCGACCTACCCAACGATGCTTAATGCTATTGATAAGGCGAAGAGCGATGATGGCAAGCGCTTGTTTACCCCTGCCCATTTTGATCTGATTATAGTGGATGAAGCGCATAGAAGTATTTTCAAGAAATATCGTACGATATTTGAGTATTTTGACGGCATCATTGTGGGTCTAACAGCAACTCCAAAGATGGAGGTTGACCGCAATACCTACGATTTCTTCGAGATGGAGAGCGGTGTGCCAACCTATGTCTATCCTTATGAAACGGCAGTAGAGGTCGACAAAGTGTTGGTGCCTTACCATAACATTGAAACTACAACGAAATTCCTAGAGCAGGGGATCACGTATGATGATCTTTCCGCTGAAGATAAGGCACGTTACGAGGAAGATTTCACGGATGAGGATGGAGCAATGCCTGATTTTATTCCATCTCCTGCGGTGAATGAATTTATTTTTAACGAACCTACCGTGGATCGGGTGTTGGAAGATTTAATGACCAAGGGTATTAAGGTCGCAGGCGGGGATAGGCTGGGGAAGACGATTATCTTTGCGCAAAATAAAAAACACGCCGACTTTATTGTTAAGCGCTTTAATAAGCTGTATCCGCAGTATAACGGTGCTTTTGCCAAACGAATCATCTCAGAAGACAATTATGCTCAAAGTACCATCGATGAATTTAAGGTTGCTGAAAAGGTACCACATATTGCGGTCTCGGTGGATATGCTGGATACGGGCATTGATGTGCCGGAGATCGTGAATTTGGTGTTCTTCAAGCGTATTCGCTCGAAGACGAAGTTCTGGCAAATGATCGGCCGGGGGACAAGGCTCTGCAAGAACCTGTTTGGAGAAGGAGAAGATAAGACAGGTTTTGTGATTTTTGATTATCTCGGGAACTTTGAGTTCTTCCGTCAGCACAAGGAAGGCATGCCCGGCAATGAGACTCAAAGCCTATCCGAAGCGATCTTCGCGAAAAGGGTTCGATTGATTCATCATCTGCAGCAGTCCGTTTTTATTGAAGAACCCTACCAAATGATCCGTACAGTTCTAATAGGAACGATCTTACAGCAGATAATAGCTCTAAATACAGAGCTGGTCTCTGTGCGGCTGCAACTGCAATATATTGAGAATTATAACCATGCTGCTGCTTTCGTTTGTTTGTCAGATGAAGATAAGCATAACCTAATCAAATACCTCGCACCTATTGTTTATATGGATGATACAGATGAGCATGCCAAACGATTTGATAATTTCATGTATGGGTTGATGATCGCTCAGATTGAGGGATCTACACAATTCAATAAGGGCAAGAATCAACTGATAGATGTTGCTACTAGGCTATTAAAACGTGCTACCATTCCTCAGATCAAAGAAAAGTTGGTTTTTATCAATACGATCGGAACGGATGAGTTCTGGGAGAACTCGGATGTATTGAATTTTGAGAAGGTGCGCGTGGAGCTTCGTGGTCTAGTTAAGTTAATTATAGATGAGGGTGGGAAGAATCCGATCTATACGAGGTTGGCTGATGAAGTCCTGACCGTCAAAGAGGGAGCGGCCATGCATGCGGCCTATGAGTTTGAGGATTATAAGCTGAAGGTCAATCGCTATATTGAGAAGAACCGCGACTCTCTTGTCATTCATAAGCTTCGCAATAACATTCCGCTAACGGCTCTCGATTACGAGAGCTTGGAGAGAATTTTTACAGGGGAACTTGGTACAGCGGAAGACTATCAGCGGGAATTCCAAGATACGCCGTTCGGCCTGCTGGTACGCAGAATTGCCAAGCTGGAATATGAAGCGGCAATGGTTGCCTTCTCCGAATTTATCAATGATCAGTCTCTCAGCCAGGCGCAAATCGTATTTGTGAAGAAGGTTATTGATTATATTGTGCAGAACGGCTACATCGACAATGTATCTGAACTCATCAAGCCACCTTTTGATAAACCTCAGAGTTTCGTTAAGTTGTTCGATGGTACTAAGCAAAGAAAGCTTGTTGAGATGGTTACGCAGATTAAGGAGAATGCGGTAAGGACCTTGGGTTAATGAAGCCGATCTCCTAAACATCGATAACCATATTAAAGTAAAAGATAATGATTAAATTTCTTTTTTAGTTAGGGCATACTATATCGGTGCGGCGCTATATAAGAATTAGATATATATTCTAAAATCATAATAACTGTCTTGAATTTAGGAGATCGGAAATTCCTTGGTTAAGGTATAACTGTGTAATTAATTCAAAATATACTGGAAGATAGATAGTATCATTTTTACATGAAAGCGGGAGCTATTTTTAACAAAAAAAGGAGATGTATTATGAAGTTTACTTTCAATTCAAGAGTAATTGAGCACCTTGGAAGCGATTTAATAACTAAGGATGAAATAGCAATTACAGAGCTTGTAAAAAACTCCTACGATGCAGAAGCAGAAGAGATACGTCTTCACTTTATAGAAAACCCAGTTACACATAACTTCGAGTCTTTTTTAAGGCCAATAGGTAATCAACTTCTAGAAAAAATAAAGAAAAAGTCGAATGATCAACAAATTGTAATAATCGAAGATAATGGGATTGGAATGAATCAAGAAGATTTACAGAATGGATTTTTCACAATAGGAACAGATATTAAAAAAAAGCAAAAGAACGAGAAGAAAATAAATTCTAGAATGCCTTTAGGTGAAAAGGGCATTGGTAGACTAGCTGCTCAAAGATTAAGTAAAGTGTTATTTATTGAAACTACTAAACTTGATATGAATTCTACCTTATTAATTATGATTGACTGGGATAGATTAATAAGCACAAATAGCAGAATAGATGAGTTGGAACTTGAGGTTCAACAATTTGAGAAATCAAGCACTAACTATACGAGATTATGGTTTGTAGGACTAAATAGTAATTTTTCACAATTTATAGATGACCGACGAGAAGAGCAACTGAGCCTGTTTGACGACTATACAAAACAGTTGAAATTAAAAGAGGAGTTATTGTCTTCTCTTAGTTTTTTATTTTCACCTTTTGATAACTATAAGACCAATAATTTTACTATCAGCGCTTTTCTAAATAACGATGAAATATCCACAGATTTTCAAAATCAAGCCATAAAAATTGCTGAATCTGAGCATCAGTTTAAGTTGATTTCTAAAAATGGAAAACTATTTTTAACACTGTCAATGAGTATTAAACCATGGTACTTAGAACGGATACATTTGAAATTATTAACCAAAGATATTTCAGCAGATTGGATTAAAGAACCTTCCTATTATCGTCATCTCTTAGAAAAGTATCAAGAAAGATTCAGTAAGAGCCTGTACATGGAATGGGATGAGCCCGAGATCAAAAAAAGATTTGAAGGAGTGGATTTAAATTATTTGAAAAAAATCACACCAATAGAAGGAAAAGTTTATTCTTTTAAAAGAGACCTAAAACTATCTGCTCTAGCAATTAAGTCAGCAAAGGAAAACTTGGAAATACCCCAAAATTATAAAATTCATAATATCAGAGCATTACTAGATAATCATAATGGCATTAGACTTTATAGAGGGAACCATAGGATAGCCAATTTAGGAAATAAAGGCGATGACTGGTTAGAACTACAACAAGCACGTACTAGAGGACAACAGTTTTATCGTTTTGAGCTAGGTAACACTATTGGTTATATTCGTATCAATGATCCTTATCAAGATTTTATTACTGAGATCAGTTCTCGCTTAGATATGAAAATGAATGAATATGCTACATCATTAACGGGATGTGTAAAAAGAATATTTAATTCATATTTCTATCAGTTTAGTCAAAGAGCATATAATATTACAAAATTAATAATAGAACAGGAAGGACTGCTTCCAGAAAACGTATTGCCGAAATTAAATGAAACAATTCATGCTACTGATAAAGTTGCTAAGGAGAGTCAAGATCACTTAAATGAATTCTTGAATTTATTAAGTGATACATTAAAGACATCTAAAAATATATTTAATTCTAATACTCTCCAACACCTTTCCATTGTTGGTGAAAAAGTAAAGACATCTCTTGATAGTACTATATCTCAGTTGAATGAATCAAAATCTATAGTTAAACAAATAGAAAATGAATACAAGAAAATAGAATTAGAATCCTATAACAATTATAAGCTAATGGCCAATGGACTTGTTACCGAGGTATTAACTCATGAGCTACACTCATTGCTTTCTAATTTCGACTACTCTGATAGATATGAACAACATTTTAATGAATTGAAGAAGTATTTATTAGTATCTTCACGAGATTTATACACAAAGCATTTGCGTCCTTTAAACGATAGATTTGTTTTTTTCGATAAAAGAGCTAAAGAATTGAGAAGATTCTATTCATTTCTCGAGGATACATTTTTGTATAACGGTACTGCAGATGATTTTGTTATGGAGAATATGTCTAGTTTTCTGGCTGATATGAAACAGCGTGTTTCAGTTAGATTAATTGAAAACAAAATAGATTTTGATTATTCAACAATAGACATGTTTTGGGAAGTTCCGAAAGGAGTTTTAGTGCACATTTTTTATAATTTAATTGATAATTCGATATATTGGATCAGGGAACGAAAAAACAAGCAATTGTTTGATAAGAGCCTTGAGAGAATAGAGCCGGATATTATTCAATTGGAGAAGAAGGATAATGATACTATCTATTTTAGTGACTCAGGAACGGGAATTTTCCCATTTATGGAGAATACATTGTTTCAACCATTAGAATCCGGTAAGGAAAAAGGGCGAGGAATGGGATTATATATAACAAGGCAATTAATTCGATCCTTTGGAGGAGAAATAGAATTATTAAAAGATAGAAATAAACATGGGAATAGGTTTATATTTGCAATTTACCGGTATAAAAGGGAGATTGAATATGACGAGTAAATTTCATTCTTTAGTTAATTACTTAAATGCTGAATTATTTGTTTTTATTGAGAATGAATTTGAAGTTAGAGATAAGCCAGAAGAGATATTATCATGGTTAATATTGATGCCTATTCAAGATAAAAACTTATTGGTTGAAGAATTGAAAATAGTAGATTCAGTAGAATTATCTGATGAATTTAATGATATGTTTAATGAATTTTCCAAAGTTGAGATCGACGATACACAATATGAGCTAATTAATGCAGGTGAATTAGAACTTGCTTTGGAAGATTCAAAGTATGAATTCTTGTTAAACAAGATAAAATATTTGAAAGAAATACTTGAACCTATTATGGAAAAAAATTATGAACTAAAGCCGTTATTTTTGAAATATGGCTGCGGTATTTATCCATTATATTGTGATGATATACTTAGTGAAATAACTACCCCAAGAAGATCTATTCGGATATATAAATCGCTACCTGAAGTTAAGTCGTTTTTAGAACAGGTGGAAGAAAGATTAACCACAAGTCAGTTCTGTGTTTGTATTGTTGATAAAGCAATTGATAACGAGATGGAAGCGGGAGTTAACTTTGTTAGGAGTTTATTAGAGCAAAGGGATAAAAAAAGGGAAAAAGGGCACTCAGTTGTAAATATAGCGAGTGTGATTTTTACAAGTAATGAGGAAGTTTCTCAGCCAAAATCTAGAGAAGATTACTTTATAATTCAAACTAGTAAGTCAGAAATTAATAGTATGGCTAAAGGCTTAGCACTGTGTGCGTACACAGAGGTGTTCGATAAGCTAAAATATATACACCAAGAATCAATAGAGTCTGCAACGAATGTAGCGTGGACAAGAAAAGAAAACGTACGTTACTTGATTGAAATGGCAAATATAGAAGGTATTACTCCGTTTGAAGCCATTCAATATTGGTTCAAATTAAATATTGAGAATGGGATAAGTAGGAAACTTATACAGGGACAAGCAGATACACAGAATCAATATAAATATGTAATTGGTTTAACACACTTTCTTAATGAGGAATGGATTGATATTTATGAGGATGCACACTTTGAGTTAGAGACCGAATTTCAAGAATTAAATACATTTGAAATTTTCGATTACACTGTCAATTTACAACACCTTCCTCCTGCCCCGGGAGATATATTCAAAATTAATGACACCTATAGAGTATTAGTTGGACAAGATTGTGATTTTATAGTTAGACAAAAAGAAAAAGGAATACTTAGAAATGCAAAAAATGCTGATTTGTTAAAAGCTACATTTGAACATAACGGATCAGTAGATAAAATTACTCATGGAAGTAACGAAATAAAAATTAATCATTTTAAAAACAGCGATGGAAGAATAGGCAAACTTAATATTAGTTTTAATGGTCAAGAAACCAGTGACTTTTTATTGTTAGATACTTGCGCTTTTAATCAAGATGGGAACTGTGAAATATTACTCAATGAAGACTTAAGAGAAGATGTAAAGAGGTTATTACCGTCGTTTTGGCATGATTATTATAAAACAATACAACTTAAAATATTAAAGGCAAAGGAAGTAAATGATAAAGTTAAAGATTTAGAACTTTTAAAGAATAATAATAAAACTATCTTCGACTATCAAATCAATGGTAATAAAATAACGTTTCCTTTTAAACGTGTATGCAGAATAAAAAAGGAGTTTAGAGACGTAATTCTTAAGTTTTATTGGAATTATCGCGGCAGATCAGGTATAAATACTATTGGTAACACGATTGGTCAGGAGATCAATATTCCTAAATTTATTTACGGTACACCTGGGAATTTTTCAGAAAAAGAGAATTTCGGAGAATTTCAGACATATCAAGTTAAGTACTCGGCTAATCAGGAAACGATAATTGTGCTTAATTTACAAAGTTGTTTACGTCATATTCAATTTCTTCGTGATATCGAGTCTGAACAAATTGTGATAAAGGACGAATCCTATATTGATGAGAAGACGAATATTTCTTTTGAAAAGATAAAGGATGATAGTGGGGAAATTATTAGTTTGAAAATTGTTAGACCACTTGTGGTAGAGAATACGGGGAATTTTATTGTTCGGGATTACTTTAATTTCAGTGAATTGTTAACAAGAGAGCAAATTGAGAGACTCACCGTGTTAGGTAATTTTACTTTTAGTGATTTTAATAGTCAATCCCATACTATGAAAGATGAAAATATGCTGTTCATAGAGCTACCTATTCATGTTCTTCGTTCAGGGATCAGAATATTATCATTAGGAGTTGAATTTTATTTAAATAGAACCAAAATATCATGTAGAGAAATTGATATAAATCAAGTTGCAAAATAAGGAGTTTTACATGTGGATGAAGTCATGAAAGAGAGGGTGCCTGGAAAAAAATCTATCTTATCTCTCTTTTCCGGAGCGGGGTTTCTTGATTTAGGTTTCTTGAATGAAGGTTTTCAAGTAGAAAGAGCCCTTGAGGTGAATGAACAATTTATTTATGGTTATAATAAAGCTTTTGAAGAATATGCAAAACGTACAAGTAATTTATACTGGTCAAAAGGAATGATATCTCATAAACACATTTCTGAGACTATGGATTTATCGGACAAAAAGAATATTATCAGCATTTCAAAAGAGTTTAAAGGAATTACTGGAATAATAGGCGGGCCTCCATGTCAAGACTATTCTATTGCTGGAAAAAACTTGGGGATTCTTGGTGAGAGAGGCAAGCTTATTTACAGTTATTTATCATTTGTTAAAAAGATTAAACCTGAGTTTATTTTTTTTGAAAATGTAGAAGGATTATCTAAAACAAAGGATCATCGAGAAAGCTTTAAACTTCTCCTAGAGACATTAGATCAACTAGGCTATAAAGTTTGGCACAAAATAATAAATCCATTAAATTACGGATTTCCTCAAGACCGCCCTAGGATTATTGTAGTGGGATTTAAAAAGAAAATATTTAGGAAATTAGTAAGAAATGGATATAGGGACAATTCTGTTGAAAGATTAATGAATGATGATAAGTCGATATTTAAATTTCCAGAAGCGAAACTAATATTACCAAAAAAAAGCATCAACTGGCCTCAGGTGTGGCCTTACAAATCTAGTGTTATTGAACATGAGATTACTACAATACCTGATATTTATAAATCATTAATGGTTATTCAAGCTTTTAAGGGCTTGACAGAAGAAACGCCTAATCAAAATGATGTGTTCAACTCTTATTCTGAGAAATTTCATTATATCCAGGAAGGAGATACTAGAAGGAAATCCTTTAAAAGATTACATCGGTTTAGATATAGTCCTACTGTTGCATACGGTAATAATGAAGTACATCTTCATCCAACGGAACCAAGAAGACTATCTGTACGTGAATCATTAAGACTTCAAACAGTTCCGGATGAATTTGTTTTTCCAAGAGATTTACCATTAACGGCAAAGTTTAAAATGATCAGTAATGGAGTGCCAACTAAAATTGCTGAATTAATTGCAATCGAAATTAAAAGAACATTAAGAAACTATGAAGACTGTTTATAAATAGATATTATTAAGTGCCGATAAAATAACAGGGAGTAAGTAGATGTGTTGAGATAATTCATTCATTCCTAACCTCAACCAAATCAATAATCTCCCTTATATCGTCGATGCCAAGTGCGTCGGCGATTTTTTCGATATGAGAGAAGTTGATGTTTTCTCGTTTGCCATTGGAAAGTTCACTTAGGGCAGCGTGTCTTACGTCGGAAAGGCGGGACAACTCACGAAGTGAGATGTTGCGACTTCTTAGTAGTTCTGGAATTTTGATAACAACTTTCTTGGCCATAGGAACAATCACTCCATAAGTTTGACTATACGCAAAAACGTACCATAAAATAAATTTTGGATTGGTACGCATATGCGTATACATGAGGGATTCAGGAGAATGCTTTTATGGGAAACGAGCTCCATTTTATGTATGAAGAAATATCAGTATGCCATTTGGATAAGCCTCTCATACAGAAGCGGCTAGAACAGCAGCGATATCTAGTTCAGACCTACATGAACATTACCGCAATATTTCTTGATCTCAATATGCCTAAACCATGCTTCATTTTGAGCAACTGGTCTTTAGATGCTATGCTCAAGGCCGTATACATGAAGGAGCGGGGAAATGTTTTTCCGCCGCGTATATTTTCGCTGGAGGATACGTTGTTACTCACCTATGACGACCAACATGGAGAAAGTCTTAAGGCTGCAAGTTTAATTGAGGCCATGAGAATGTTAGCCAACTGCCCGACTATTTCAATGCGAAGTATATGTCCGGCACATCTTGAGACTCTTATCCGTCATGTGGATCAATTATTATGTCGCCTGTCTCCTAAAGTGTCGGACTTCACAGAAGAAGTTTATCAATCTATTTTTCATTAAAGATGAACCTGACTCAGCCTATTTTCTAAAGGACCAGCAATAACCTTTCTTTTCCACAAAATGATATAATTACGGCAGATTTTAATCCGCGATAGACCAAAGGGAGATCCCTATATGGAAACAAATCAAACGATCCGACTGGCAATCGAAGACTCCATCCGATTGCTTGAGACAACTTCGGATTTTGATGAGGGAAGAGGGGAGATGAGCCGCAGGAAATGGGATGGGCCCTGGTGGCACATGGCTGCTCTGTATGAAATGGGGGAGGTGAAGCAAATTCCCCAGTCTGCGATTGTCAAAGCCAAACTTTTGCTCGAAAAGCAGGTATGGCGAACCTTCATCATATCCGCGGAGGACTATCCAACAAGTAAGTCGGACAAACTCAAAATGGATTGCTGCCACTGTGAGCTTGCCGTATTTTATATGATTCTGATGGCCTATGGCTGTGATTTGGACAAGGAACTGCCTTGGATTCGCGAATGGCTCTTAAAGCACCAGCTGCCTGATGGCGGATTGAACTGTGAGCCTGATGCCTATTTACACTCGAAAAAGAGCTCTATCATTTCAACCCTGCCTCCGCTTGAAGCTATCCTGTGGTTCACCGACCGTGAATTTACGGAACAGGAGGCCCATTTTTTAGATGAAGGCGCCCGTTATTTAATCGAACATCAACTTGTATGTTCCAAGCAAAATGGGAATGTCATCGATACGGAGTGGCTGAAGCCGTGTTTTCCGAGGTTTTTTGAATATGACATATTGCGCGGCATGTCCTTCTTGGCAGAGTGGTCCCGGCGCAGGAATAAGGCGCTGCCGTCCGGGCTGCTTGTCCAAGGATTGGAACGGTTGAATCGTTACGTCGTTGCAGGAGGCCTGCGAATCGGCAGACAAGTCTCTGATCCCCAAGGCCCTTGGGGTGGGCATACTTTTCCCCTGTTCGAGGCCGTTTCCGGGGGAGGTGAGGTTTCACCTTATCTAACTAGACAGTTAAATCGGGTTATCGAGCAATCATCCTTATAAAATTTGATAAGTGCCTGGGTCCGCTAAGGATTCAGGCCTTTTTTACATGTTAGGGATAGGAACGTTTGGGTCTAACCAAAAAATCCCACCAGAACTCAACCGGAACAGGTATAATTCCAATTACATAAGAAGTTTAATGCAAGAAACAATAGGAAGTGAAGTGAGAACATGTTAAATCAAGCGATGGAAAAAAGCTTAAGCAAATTCATGACCAAAGTGCTCCGTCATTCGCCTAAGGCTTTTGGTGTGGTGTTGGACCCTGAGGATGGTTCATGTCCGGTGGATTCCATATTGAAGGCTATTCGGAAGCAGCCTAAGTGGTCACGGGTTACTGAGGAAGATATAGAGCAGGTAGTCCGCAATTCGGATAAGCAGCGTTTTGCAATCGAAAATGGCCGGATTAGAGCCAGGTACGGGCACAGTCATGATAAAGTCAGCTATACCCCAGGTGAGCCACCGAACGTGTTGTATCATGGCACGAATAATATGGCGCTGCCGTCAATTGTAGAAGAAGGGCTGCGTCCCATGGGCCGGCAGTATGTTCACTTATCAGAGGGCACCCATTTTGCCACATTGGCGGGCAGCCGCCGGGGCGAGCTTGTGATTCTGAAGGTGGATACAGGCAGTGCGAAGCAAGCAGGAGTCACTTTTTATTATGCGGGTAACGAAGTATGGCTGGCAGATCGTGTTCCACCGGAGAGCTGCTCGGTATGGGACGGCACAGAAGTAGAAGGAGGAGCTACCCAGTCATGAATAATCAAATTATAGATATTGGTGTGAATTTAATGCACCGGTCATTTCACCAGGATCGGGAGCAGGTCGTCGAAAGAGCATTGGCGAACCACGTGACCCCTCTTATTATTACAGGGACAAGCCTGAGGAACAGCGTTGATGCTGCCCGTTATGCCGGGCGTTACCCAGGCAAGCTGTATGCTACAGCCGGGATACATCCTCATGATGCCAAGAATTGCAATAGGGAGACGGTTGCGAAGCTGAAAGAACTAGCGGGACTTGAGCAGGTGGTTGCCATAGGGGAATGCGGCCTGGACTATAACCGGGACTTCTCACCACGAGACGTCCAGCGAACATGGTTTACCGAGCAAATTCGGTTGGCGGCTGAGCTTGATATGCCCCTGTTTTTGCATGAACGGGATGCCTTTCCAGATTTCACGGCGATTCTTAAGGAACACGTTGTCTCTAAGGCGGTGGTCCACTGTTTTACCGGGACTCAGAGCGAGCTTAAAGCCTATCTTGAAATGGGCTTCTACATAGGGATTACGGGATGGATCTGCGATGAACGAAGAGGCAAGCATCTTAGGGAGCTTGTCCGGATGATTCCGCTGGACCGGCTTATGATTGAGACGGATTCCCCATTCCTAACCCCGCGTGATTTAAAAGTAAAGCCGTCAGGTGGACGGAACGAACCAGCGTTTCTGCCGCATATTCTGCAGACTGTAGCCCGGTGTCTCGGAAGACCTGTGGAAGAGGTGGCCAGTGCGACAACGGAGACGGCAAGGGAGTTTTTTGGTATCTGAAAATAAGCACAGTGAGAGGAGAGGGACGAAAGAAATGGAGGATCATCTATACGATAGAATCAAGGGCGGGTTATACGGGGTGGCCGTTGGGGATGCCCTAGGAGGAACGACAGAATTTATGACCCCGGAGGAGATCAAGGCCAAGCATGGGTATCTCCGGGATATTGTTGGTGGAGGAGTATGGAGGCTGGAGCCCGGCGAAGTTACCGACGACACGATGATGACACTATGTGTGGCCGAGGGCATACTGGAAGACCCGGCCGAGCCTATGGAGCCGATCGGGCGCCGTTTTCTGAAGTGGTACGAATCGAGGCCTAAGGATATTGGGAACATCATTCGCCGGGTTTTTGAAAATTATCGGGGTGATTGGTTTGAAGCTTCTTTCCTGACGGACTTTGAGATGGGCAAGAGCGGGGGGAATGGAGCTTTGATGAGATGCCTTCCTGTTGCATTAGCCTATGCAGACCTAGCTGACATGGAACGGGTAACCCGAATGCAGTCGAAGATGACCCATTATGAAGAGAGCAGCAGTGAAGCGTGTCTGATCTATAACCGGTTAGCGAACCGGCTGCTTCAGGGTGAAGACCTGCGAAGTGCTATCCTTAGCGAGGTTGCAGAAACCTCCTATGAACACATCATCCAAGAGCTGTCGGATTGTGAACCCAGCGGGTATGTTGTACATACCTTCAGGTGGGTTTTGCACATTCTTTTGCATTCGGAGGATTTTAGTGAAGTTGTGCAAAAGGCGGCCAACCTAGGCGGAGACTCCGATACGATCGGCGCGATTGCCGGAGGACTCGCGGGGATCTACTTCGGATATGACGGGATTCCCGGGAAATATTCGGAGGTTATTTTGATCAAAGAGCGGTTGGATGAGGTTACGGAAAGGTTGTATCGGTTGAGGGTTGGTTAGCTTTTTTTAACGAGGGCCGAATGAGGAGGGAGGGGGTAACCAACCCAGACTGTTGGACATCAAAAAAAGAGACCTGGGGGTTTACTTCAAGTGATCGACTTCCATAAAAATAAAGCAATAAAGGCTTATAGCGAAATAATAACCATAACTGGGGACCCAAGTTTATTATTTTCTAACGACAGAAAGCAATGTAATGCTGAGGCGGCCTATAATATGTATACCATTCAAACATTAAATAAATTAATAAAGAAAGACAGGATTTCTGTATCTGAATTGGAACTGGGGAGATTATATGATCCCGGCCATAAGAGTCTCTGTGATTTCCCATTTTGAGGATGCGGAACTTCCTTTTAAATGTAATATAGCAAAAACAAATAATATGGCGGAGGCCTTATCTCACTATAGAAATCATGTTCAGTTCCCTGATATTGATATGGCCACTATAAAATCAGTTGAGAATGATTGTGATAGTAAGATGGTCGAAGCAGGCCCTTACCTTTTGCCGGTATATTCACAGATATTAAAGTGTTATCCTGTTATATGAGCTTATGCTTATGCTGAGATAGTGGTAATAGTCACCGAAAAACTTCACCAAGTTGGGGTGAAGTTTTTTTGTGCATGGAAATAGCATAACTTTTAACTCTATTGATGCATTATAAGAAGTGAAACATAATTCAAGATCATCATCTTATGATGGTCTTCTTCATTCAAAATAAGTAATTTTTAAGGAGTCGTTACGATTTTGAAGAAAATCATAGCTAGTTTTCTTGCGTTAATGACTATTCTCACTATTGTTCGTGTCTATATTCAGGCAGATCTAACGGAAATCAATAGGATAGCTAGTCTGGAACGTTCAATAGGGCTTGCATTTGTGATTCCAGATCAGCTGATTCTTGCTGACCCAGATATAATCTATCCGATCCTACATAATTCTGCTTCCAAGGCTAAAGTGAATTTAATAAGACCTGGGCTTAAATCCACAGTTAATAATCAGACCGAATTAGTTAAATATGTCCTGCTGACAAATGGAACGACTCATTTGTTCAAAAGTCTCCATCTTGTAAAAGGCAGATTACTAACCCCAACTGATATGGAGAAAGATGAGCATTATCTCTCTACGTCACCAATGGGTGAACCGAATCAAGTTGGTCGGATTGCAGAGTTTGGCGGTAATGACTCTATTCGGGTTATGCCATTGCGGTTAGCGTATCAATATGTTCCGGTGGCTGGTTTGTATTACGTGGAGACCAAGAGTTCAAAGATCTATGAACAATTTATTCATGAGTTCGTGAGTCAGGTGAATACTCATTTCAAAAATGAATTGAAGGAACCTTTCAAGGCAGACTCCTTCAAGAATCAGGATATGGATTTAAATAACGCCCGGTCATCTTCACTTCCTACAATTTTAAAGAATATCCAAGTCGTAGTAGTTGTTCTTTTCTTACTTCTACTAATCTACAGTTTATTTCATCAATTTAACGTAATAGGTATCTACCATATGTTTGGTGTTTCAAGATATCGGATTTGGTATTTGATGACGGGCAAAACATTGTTAGTCGGAGGGTTGCTTTCTCTATTAATCTCGCTGATGGTTTACTTTATTATTCCTAATTCTAGTTTTGATTTTCTGCTTACACTATTAAAATCAATTCTCATTGGGTATGCTGCCATAGTTGTGGTCTCACTGCTCCCCTATGTTCTTCTCCATAGAATGCAGATTTCACAAATGGTGAAACGCCGTAGGAATACTACTTTTGTATTCTTGCTGAATGCAACTGTTAAGTTAGTATGTTCGCTCCTTCTAATCTTAATTGGAGCTCAGGTTATTCTTCAGTACTCGCAAGTGAATAATCAGGAACAAATGTTAAAGGATTGGGAGAAAAGTAAGGATTACGGCGTGTTTTATCCGTTATACCAAGGACAGGATAAGGAGGATTTGGCCAGGGACAACGGCCATGTCTTCTCGATAATTGCAAATCGTTTGTATCCGATTCTGAATGATATGGGCTCCTTGCTAATCAACACGCGTGCTTATGAGCAGAATGCTTTAAAGCTGGATTCTGCTTACAAAGGAATACGCACTGTAAAAGTGAACAACAATTATTTAAAGGCCTATCCGCTTTTGGATATTCATCAGAAGCAGGTAGATATCCGCGAGGACGAGGCATCCTGGATCATTCTAGTACCTGACAAGTATCGTTCCCATGAAGATGAGATTATGAAATTTTTTCGGGAAAATAGACAAGTATGGTCAAGGTATGAGGAGAATCATTACAAACTAAAGGTTCCGGATTCTCTAATGAATCAAAAGATTCGTATCGTATGGCTTGCAAATGAGCAGTCTGTATTCAGCTTTAACCCAGATGTGTTCCCTACGGAGAAGTTCTCCATTCTTGATCCTATTATTGAAGTCGTGACAGAAAAGAATAGTTTCACCTCCGATCGGAATACGATCCTTGGCAATGGGAGTGCTGACCCTATGAAGGTGAAGTTGATTCAAAGGGATACTGCCCTTACTTATGAACGGCTTAAGCCTGTTCTTCGAGAGCTTGGACTAAGTGATAATTTGAAGACGCTAGTGTCTGTTAATGAACAGTTACTTAAGCAGTTACATGACTTGCAGACCGAATTAAAAGTCTCCATACTGATTTTGGTTGCATTAACTCTAGGCTTTGTTATTCTTGTTATTCAGTATTTACTGATTTTGTTCCAACGCTATCAGTCGGCCTTCGTTGTGCGAAGACTTTTTGGACTGGGAATTTTCAGGGCTTATCGAGAATTTTTCCTTGGGTTCTTGTTCTTGTGGCTGCTGCAATTAGTGGCTTCTTATCTGCTTATGCAGGAGGTTACACCGATTCATGCAGTTGTTATGGTGATCATCTTCATGACTGAACTCATAGGAAGTGTACTGGGGTTAATTATTGTCGGGAGACAAGCTCTGATTAAGGTGATTAAGGGAGGCGGTCTATAATCATGAATCCCATTTGTCAGGTGATCAATGTAAATAAGTCCTATCATCAACATCGTGTGCTAGAAGGGGTCAGCCTTGCCATAGAGCCGGGAGAAATGGTTGCAGTCATGGGACCGAGCGGCTCGGGTAAATCAACTCTGCTTAATATAATTGGAATGCTGGAGAAACCAGAATCGGGGGAAATTAAATTGTTCGGTAAATCGATTCCTTCTCCTCATTCTCAGGGGGCTCTTCATCTATTAAGGGACCGCATTGCATACCTGTTCCAGAATTTTGCGCTAATAGAGCAGGCTACCATTGAGGCTAACCTTGAGATCCCTCTCCTATATCAAAATATGTCCAGAGAGAAGCGGAAGAAGATGAAAGAAGCTGCTTTAGCAGAGGTTGGCCTTAGCCTACCGCTTAAGCAGCATATTTATGAGTTATCTGGCGGGGAGCAGCAACGTGTGGCTATTGCAAGGATTTTACTCAAGAAATGTGATTTCATTCTCGCTGATGAACCAACCGGATCTCTGGACGAGAAGAACAGGGACGAGATATTAATTCTATTAAAGCAACTGAATGACAAGGGCAAGACGTTGATGATTGTGACTCATGACCCGGTCGTTGCCCAAGCGTGCAGCAGAACGATTTATTTATCATGATGTTGGCTTAAGCGTTTAAATGCCAGGGGTAGAGTTTTTCGCAATCTGTAGTAGGTATTCAGTGCTATCTAAGACGACAACTCCTCCGCCCCCGAACCAACCCCATACCGCTCCAACGCCTTCGTCGAAGCCTCCAGCATCCGCTGTTTTAAGTAATCCCCCTGGGCTACACGGACCCGCTTCCCGAGAAAACGAATCTTGGAAAGCAGATACTCGCTTTCCCCCTCGGGCAGGCATATCGTTACCTGGTAGGTATCGCTTTCCGGGTCATACTGTACCGACTTCTCGAAGCTGGAGAAGGCATACAGAATACGGGACAGCTCCCGGTTGTACTCCCGGACCACTTCAACGACAACTTCTCTTTTCCGGGAGTCATGGAGTTGGGTCACCTTCTCCAAGATGGAATCTGCTGTGGACGCTTTGATCGGCTCGGCTGTGACGGTGCGGATGTTCTTCAGCCTCGTGCACATCATGGCCTGATGCCGGAGACGGTACCAGAGCAGATACCACTCTCTTTTGACCATGGAGTATTCCAGCTTGTACGGGAGACCCGCATGGTCGGTGTTCACACGCCCACCCTTGATTTCGTAAGTTAGACGGATTGCGGATTTATCCGTAATATGACGGCGCAAGGTCCGCAGGAGCGGATGGTACACCTGCTTCTCCCTGCTCTTGGCTTTCTCCACCAGATGGTGAGAGATATCCATGACCTCATCCGGCTCAAGGATGCCGCGCAGCTTACTTAGAGTCTCTTCTGTAAAAGCATCTGCCGCCGCGGGATGATCCAGCATTGTCTTCAGCCAAGCACGTTCGTGCGAGGTGACCATGAAGGTGCCGGAATCCTCTAGCCGAGAGAGGATCTGGTGGTTAAATATTTTCTCAAACAGGTTCATAATAGGTCTGAATCTCCTTCCACTCGACAATCATTTCTCTTCGCAGCTGAAGGGGCTCCAGAACCTCACAGCTTGATCCGAAGCTGCGCAGCCACGGGCGGATCTCCGTAGTTCCGTTGACTGTGATCTCATAGATGAAAGAATCTTCTTCCTCCTCCACGATCTGTCCCCATTGTCCCTGCAGATGGACCCGCTCTCTTACAAAATTCGGCTCCGACCCTCCCGGGTTATAGAACCGCGCACGCACCTTCACGGGCCGCCCAGTATCGATCAGCCAGCTGTAGCGCGTTCTTTCGGCAAGCTCCTCCAGCCTGGCCATAAATAGTTCCTCGGCTACCGGCTCATCCTCCTCCACGATCTGGGTGATCCCTTCCATACGGTATTTTCGTATGCCTTCTCTGCCATAGGAGAGCAGGTACCACCGCCCGTATTGATGATCGTAGACGATCTTGAGCGGGAGTGTCTTCTCCTGCTTGCCCTTCGTCTCCCGTTCGAATAACGGGTTCGTGTTTTTGGAAGCATAGCTTTTCTCCGATTTCGGGGAGAAGTAGAGGAACTGGACTTTGCGGCGGTGACGAATGGCGCTGAGCAGGGTGAACAGATGCGCCTCGTCCAGAATCCGCGAATAATAATGGTACTTATATAGAAAAGGCTCGGCTGCGTGCGGCTCCATCTCACTACGGAGAAGATGCTTCTTAAGCCCATCCCGCAGCAGGTAACCTTGGACGGAAGGCACCTGGGTGTTCGCCATCACATCCACAAAATCATACAAATCGATAAGCTCCTCATCGGTTAAACACCGGACGAGATCGTCTTGAATGCGGTACCGATAGGGACGAGGTCCCGGCTCCCTCCGAATTACGCCAACCTGTTCCAGATACTTGAGATCTGACCGTATAGTCTTCTCGTCCGGCAGCGCAAGATCTGCAGGCAGACTGTCACAGCAAACATCCAGGAGCTCCATCGCGGTCCGAGCCTGCTCATTCATGGCCCCAAGCAGCAGCGATATCCGTTGGCTTTCGGTTTCCTTGACCGACTTGGCCCGGAACAGGAACAGCAGCAGCGGGTCCGTGGAGTCATAATAGCTGTACCGCAGCGTCTCGGAAATTTCCTGGCTCTGCTCCTGAGAAGAAGGATGCACCGAGCCCGCCACTTCCTTGAGCCGCCGTATCGTTTTATCAAAGGTATGTACGGAAATGCCCAGCCGCTCCGCAAATTGCTGTCTATTAAATGCCCCGCTGGTCAGCACCAGCATGCGCAGGAATTGGATCTCTTTATCAAAGCTTTCCTTAGCCACAATAATCCTCCGTTCAAGAAAGAAACTTCTTATATTGTACCAGCCAATTGGGCCAAAATGGAAAAGTTTATGCCGGTCGTAATACTTTTGCCGTGTTCGCGGCTTCTGAAATCAGCGACAATAGCTTCAGAAGGCCGAACGCGATTCAAGCGTCGGCTGACTGAAGAACAACCGAGGCGCATGGAAGGGTTACTTCGACTTTTAATCGGCTGGTCGTTGGTTCGAGTCCAACTTTCCCTAACGGGGAATAGCTCAGTAGGTAGAGCGGCATTGTTCCTTTCCGACCCACTTCCTCGGTTCTTCATTTAAAGTAAATCATGAAGCGAGGCGCCAGAAAGGGTTCCTTCGACTTATTTGGGTTAAGTACTGATGGTGCCTACAGGGCACTAACGACCTTTTCACTTTATTCCCTCGCTTCGTTTTAATGAACTTAGGCTTTGTGAGGCGCTGGGATGGGCTACTTCGAGCTTATCGAGCAATGACAACACGCTGGGCGTTATGGCAGGTTCGACTCCTGCAGCAAGCCTATCCCGCTTTTTCCTCACCAAGTATGATAAGGAGGTTTCAAATTATGAGTATGGCTAAGAAATTATTCGGCTCCTTGAGACCGGATACTCTAAATAAAGATCGTTACCCGGCATTCACAAGGTCTGCGGAGGAGCAGTACTTGCAGACTCTGCTGACCAACACTTTGAGCAATACCTTCTATGCGGATCAAAATGAGCTGCTTGCGGGAGCGGAGCAGCTGCACCATGAAATGGCGGCCGGCAGCCCGGAATTTATGGCTAAAGCAATTGTGTTTGCCCGGAACGAAGGTTTTATGCGGCTGCAGCCTTTGTACGGATTAGCCGTTCTCTCCATGTATCGGCAGGATCTGTTCGCGAAGATTTTCCTGCAGGTGGTACGCATTCCTTCGGATTTATCCGATTTCTTGACCATACTACAAGGACTGGGACGCGGAGAAGGGGGCCGGGCGGTCAAACGCCAGGTCAACCGCTTTCTATCCCAAGTGTCTGAATACTGGGCTATGAAATATAACGGACGGGGTCGCGGATATAGTCTGGGGGATGCTATCGCAACGGCGCATCCGAAGCCGCAGGATCTGAAGCAGCAGGCTTTATTCCGGTATCTACGGGGACTAGAGACGAATCTGACGCTGCTGCCGCAGGTGGAAGCTCTGGAGCAGTTAAAGCTAACGACTGACGAAGAGGAGCAGATCAAGTGGATTGAGCACGGCAAGCTGCCGTACGAAACGGTGACCGGGGCGATCAAGCCGTCCAAGATGGTGTGGGAAGCCCTGCTGTTCCAGATGCCAACATTCGCTCTTCTGCGGCATCTAAATACGCTCCAGCGGGCCGGAGTTCTGGAGAAGCAGGCCAATGTGGACTATATTGTGAACCGTCTAACGGATGAGCAGGCACTTAAGAAAGCCAAAATCCTGCCGTTCCGCCTGGCAGCAGCCTTCCGTCAAGTGGAACATCCGGAACTCCGGGATGCACTTCGCGAAGCTGCTGAGCTGACGTTTAACAATCTGCCTGAGCTTGGGGAGCAAACAGCGATTTTCCTGGATATATCCGGCTCGATGAATGGGCAGTATTTGGAGATTGGCTCCGTATTTGCGCTTGCTATGTATAAGAAGACACGGGGGAACTCCCTGTTCTGGTTGTTTGATACAGAAGTGGTGGACGCGAAGCCTTCGCGGAAGGACAGCATCTTAACGCAGGCGTCGCAAATTCATGCGCGTGGGGGAACCGATACGGGGGCGCCTGTGCGGAAGCTGATTCGGGAGCGGCGGAAGGTAGATCAGATTATTATTATCACTGATGAGCAGCAGAACAGCGGCAGCCCGTTCTACGAGCAGCTAAGACTTTACCGGTCCAAGATCAACCGGGATGTAAAGGCGTTCATCATCGACATTGCTCCTTACCGGCACGCGATGGTACCGGATCACGATCCGCAGACCTTTTACATCTACGGTTGGAGCGACACCGTGCTTTCTTATATCGCCCAATCGGTGCAAGGGTATTCTCCGCTAGTGGAGCAGGTTAATCGGATGGATGTAGATGAATAGTGAGGATTTGGGCGGACGTGAAGCTATCTCATCCACGGTCCGCTCTTCCTGATGAATGTACAGAAGGAGGCTAACGAACATGACCGACATCAAACAGCAAATCCTAGAAGAGCTACAACGAATTGAGCAGGAAGAACAAGTCCGAATCTTATACGCCTGTGAGTCCGGCAGCCGGGCGTGGGGCTTCCCATCCAAGGACAGCGACTACGATGTCAGATTTATTTATATTAGGCCGGTCTCGTGGTATTTATCGATTTTTGAGAAACGGGATGTGATTGAGCGCCCGATCAGTGACATGCTGGATATTAACGGCTGGGATTTAAGAAAAGCCTTACAGCTGTTCCGCAAATCGAACCCACCGCTGCTCGAGTGGCTTCAGTCCCCGATTGTGTACACCGAGAATCATGCGGTGGCCAAACAAATTCGCCGTCTTTCTACATATACCTTTTCCCCGAAGTCGTGTGTGTACCACTATCTGCATATGGCAAAGGGGAACTACCGGGATTATCTTCAAGGCGACCAGGTTAAAATCAAAAAATACTTCTACGTGCTCCGTCCGATTTTGGCCTGCGAGTGGATTGAGAAGCACGGCACCATGCCGCCGATGGAGTTTGACCGTCTCGTGGATGATTTAGTAGTGGAGGGAACGCAGCTCAGGAGAGTCATTGGTGAATTGCTGGCGCGGAAGAAAGCAGGGGATGAGATGGACTATGAGCCGAGGATCAATCCAATTAACGACTACTTGGAGGAGCGAATAGAGCATTTTAGTCAGACTGCATCCGGGATGGAGTCGGCTGAAGGGGACCGGGATCAGCAGCTTGATGATCTGTTCCGCTCAGTGGTAAGAGAGGTATGGGATACCGAGTGACAGGAGTTGAAAGACTAAATGGCTGGTTATGACATGCCTGGGGCGACAAGGCTGTGAAGACCCAGTTGGATGCCAAGGTTACCAAAAAGTCTAAGACAGGTTTCATGATTAAAACATTGGCAGCCATGGACGAGAAAGTATTGTCCTGACTGCCCACCAGCTAGAGAAGAGAGAAAAATAAAGTTACACCGAGAATAAGTACAATAAGTGAAACCATATATTCTTTGGAATCTCGTAGATACTTCCAATCTATAAATGATCGGAAACCATACGCTATTGTTATGAATAAAATAAAAAACCATTTTAGAGTATTGCCTTCCTGTTTATGTTCAACAAAAGAACAATACAAGTGGTAATACCCATGAGAGCTAGTATAACCAGACCCCATGTATCTACCCTCCTGCCTATACGTGGAAGTTCTTCTTTCTCATTAGTTCCAACAATCCACCTTCTCAAGAAATAACGAGAAATAATGAGAATTATAACTATAATGCTACTCATTGTGGTACTCCACATAAAAAATCCTCCCTATTTCACCTCTTGAAAATAACATTACCATAATATGTATTATTATCGGGAACAATTATATGTGAGCCACTGCCCTTAAAGATGGCTTGTTCCTTTCCAAATGAAACAGCCCGTAAGGATGACATTACGTCCTTTACGGGCTGATTCTTTTCTGGAACTATGAAGGGATCTAGAGATACACAGCATCCCGAATGGATGCCTCAAAGCTTAAATTGCCTGTTTGTTTTCACAGCAGTTTTTCGGGTTAATGGCAGCAGGATCAGCATATACAGAAGGGCAACACCGCCTATGCACAGGTACGAGAGCTTTAGGCCGAAGGAATCCGCAAGTAAGCTGCTTGAGATCGGCCCGATCATCATACCGATGGAGTAGGCTGTGTTATATATGGCAAAGGTGGTGCCGTAAGAAGCCTGCCCGCTTTGTTCCGAAATGTCGGCAAGCTCAGGAAGGCAGGGGGCAAGTACAATCCCCATACTAACTCCCAGCAGGGCCAAGGCCGCCGCTTGTATCCAGATCGAATTTGGAAGGGCGGCTAACGGCAAGCTGACGGAGACCATAACAAGTCCAATGAGCAGGGTTTTTATATTGCCCATTTTGCTAGATAGAGCACCTATTAAGGGGGTGGCCATACCGTAGGCTAAAGTAGGAATGATAAACAGCATGCCAATGTAACCCGGTTCAGCTTTAAATTTCTCCTGCAGATGCAGCGGCAGTGTAGGCTCCAGGACGCTGGGTACAGCCGCGCCAATAATGATGACCCCTGCAATCAGCATGATTTTTCGGTTGCGAAGCATGCCAAAAGGAGATACGAAATCACGGGATTTCCTCTCCGGCAAGTCACGTAACAAAAAGAGACGAAGCAGCCCATCCACGATGGCAAGGCCGGCCGCAAGGAAGAACGGCAGCTTATAGCCACCTAATTGATACAGCCATCCGCCTAGCGCTGGCCCTAGTAACATTCCCGCCGCTTGCCCTGACAGGGCAAGTCCCATAGCTTTTCCACGTTCCTCGGAAGGATAGAGGTCGGCAAGAATGGCGAGGCCTGAGGTCCAAGTAACGGCTGCGGCCAGCCCCTGCAAAGCTCTTGCAGTTATGAGCATCCCGAAATTCTCCGCAAAAGCAAAGATAAGCGTGGACGCAGCAAGACCAAGCAGTCCCCACAGCATAGGACCCCGGCGCCCAATCCGGTCAGATAGTGCCCCGAAAATTGGAGTTGCAATAAACAATACCAGGGCATAACTCCCGAATAGAAGCCCTATTTCTGACTGTGAGACACCAAGCGATGCCGCATACTTAGGAAGGATAGGTACTACAAGCCCGTAAATTAACATGTCCAAGAAAATAGCTAAACCGACAACCAGCAGAGCAGATTTCTGTTGGGTCCTAGAGATAGTACTCATACAAACCTCCAAATATAATCTGACTTAATTACTATACGTTGAATACTAAAATTATAGTATTCGTCATGTCTGAATTATAAAACAGGGCAACCGGAGTGTAAAGAGGAGGAAAGTAAATATATGTAAGAATAGATATCGCGTAGTGGTTATAGAGCATAAATTCACTTATACTAATTGAGAGAGGGAATACTATAATTTTAGTATTTCAGAACTTCATATGGAGTGGAGCGAAGAGGAATGACAATTGTTATGGTGCTTGGACTTTTATTAAAATACGGTCCCATGTCCGGTTATGAAATTCAGCAGACAATGCAATCAGCGAAAACAGACAAATGGGCTTACGTGCAGCCCGCATCCATATATCATGCTTTAAGAAAACTGGAAAAAGACGGATTGGTCATCTTGCAAAATTTGGAGCAGACCGGAAACCGCTCAAAAGCTATTTACTCCATTACGTCTAAAGGGAAGGAAGAGTTTGACAGCATGCTTATTAGTTCGTTTAAAAAAGCATCTGTTGTTTTTCCGAGTGCCCTGTATACCGTTCTTACTTTTATGGATGAAGCACCAAGAGAAAGTATCCTTGATGCCTTGAGCGTGCAGCAGCAGGCGATTCAAAGTATCTATGATGAGATGAAGGAGGGGCAGCGGGAAAAGGAAAAGTACTCGGAAATTCCGCAAAATGTATCGCTAATTTTTGAAAATATGTACGATCAGTGTGAACTGCAATTGAAATTCCTGGAGGAGCTAAGACAGGGCCTGCTCAAAGAAATGGATAAAGAAAGCTGAGGGTTATTTTCTTGGAAAGGAGCAATTCAATTTGAACATGCGCAAAGCCAGTATGCATGAAGCTGGTCTTCTAAGCGATCTATCCTTTCGTTCTAAAGCCCATTGGGGCTCTATGGGCATTCCTATCTTAGCCATAATCGTGCTTTATTTAGGGTTTTCAATCTGGATAGGGGAAAGCGCGCGGGCAATTGTTAAGCATGCCATGGACAATAACTATAATTTCTCAACGACGACTGCTGAAATGACGGCTGAGGTGTTTAATAAAATCAATCCACAGAGACGCGGGATGAAATCCAGCAATTATGAACCGGCAAATTATAGTTCTAAATTTACTCTGGGTCTTCATTATTTCTGGGGAGGTCATGTGTGGGTCTCACATCAATACGAAACGAAGGATACGGGCTTTAAAGAGTGGGTTTCGTTAGATCTAAGGCTTGTAGATGGAAAATGGAAAGCAGTGAATGTGTATATAGCTCCTTAATAAAGAACCGCTCCTTTGGTAAATGGTGGGCCATACTTCCAATTTACCAAAAGACGGTTTCTTTTTGTGTTTTTAATTGGGGATACATGTTGAGGAAATCTTCGTTCGGCAGCGTCCTTAGTACAAAAAAAGGGCCACCCCGGATCAAACGATCCTTAGGGCGGCCCATATCATTCCCAAAATTTAAAACATGCTGTAAGGAATACTTGGATATCTAGTTCAAGGATTTCGGAGACCACAGTAGTCGTAAGATCACTCGGCATCGCAGCGTCCCAAGGGGGAACCTTCTTAAGTTCATTTTATATAGCCGGTTTTCCATTATTACGAGGCAGCGGCGATCTTGTCATTATCCAAGTCCGGTACACTCCATACCCCAGCAAGCCCCCAGATGTGTTCAAAATCAGATCATCCACGTCAAACGTACCGATCGCCAGGATCAACTGGGAGGTCTCCAGCCCCAGGCTGAAGGTGAAGGACAGCATCAATACCTTGGACCAAGGGTTCGACATGCCTCTTAACAGAAGCGGCAGCAGCATGCCAAAGGGCATGAAGATTAGGATATTCCCGGCGAAATTCACCCAGCTGTGCAGGGTAGCCTGTTCGAAATACGTGAAAATCTCATGGAAAGGAACAAGATTCGCCCTGACCGTCAGCTGGTCCATAATGATCTCAGGACTGTGCCAATGCGCCTTTAGCTGCTGCTTGATAAAATGCAGGTCAATGCTGTGGAACTTAAACAGAATAATCCTAACTACAATATACATATAAGCGGCAAACATCGCCGCAATCACTAGGCTGCTGCTTATTCTTTTAGTATTCACTTAAATCCCTCATTTCGTGCTGGTCTTTGTCTTGTATTTCAAAGATAAAGCACAAAATTTAAGATTAAGTGGGGAAAAGATAAAGATTTCCTTAAGCTTTCATAGACGGACTTAAAGGTTTGCCTACCTATGTGTTTCTTTTATGTTTCTTTGCTCTTTAACTCTCTGGATAAAAATCGGCGTACCCCTTATTTATTTCTCCACGTTAAAAAATCTAACCTGGCCCTCCTATCCCATTCGCTCACTGGATTACAATGTACCTTTTTTGAAGGTGTTTCTAACCTATATGGTGTTTTCTTAGGTTTAAAACGGTTCTATAATGTCATATATATGTTAGGTATATGATAGATAAAGACAAGTTGTAGCGTAAATTCGAAAGTTCAACAATATTAAACCGCTTACATTTAAATATTAAAAGTTTTATCCGCAAATCATGTTATTTATATTGACATAATATAATGCTATGACTATTATTATAAATATCACTGGAGAATATAAATATAAATAGACATTTTTTAAGTGGATTATTTCGTTAAAAACATTAAAAACAGTCAAAATCCTCGTTAATTAATTCACTGATGAAAATAATGGAGGATGAATAGTGAAAAAACATGACCAGGATTTCATGAAACGCCAGAACCGGCTGACGGTGTTTGAGATCATCAAGAACCAGCAGCCGATCTCCCGGGCTTCAATCGCTAAGCAGACCGGGATGAGTCCGACCACGGTAAGCCGGATTGTTGGGGAGCTGACAGAAGAAGGGTATCTGCTCGAATCTGAGCAGGTCTCCGCGGGATTGGGCCGCAAATCGACACTGCTGGAAATGGTGGATGCCGCAGTGCTCTCTGTGGGTGTCGAGTTGGACCGCCATCAGGTGAACATCGGGATTGTGGATTTGCAGGGCAATGTAATTGCGGGTGCCCAGTATCCGAGGTCCCTGGAGGAGAGTGCCGAGGTTACCCTTAAGCGGGTGGGGGACGAGATTGTCCGGCTGACGAAATCAAATGAGATCGAATGTGACCGGATCATTGGGGTTGGCGTAGGGCTACCGGGCATCGTGGACAACGATACGGGAGAGGTTATTTTCTCCGTACAGCTTGGATGGAGGAATGTCCCTATTGCGGAGAAGCTCAAGGTTATCACCGGGTATGACGTGGCAGTGGATAATGAGCTTAAGGCTAAGGCCCTTGCTGAACATATGAAGGGGGCCGCAAGCGGTTCGCAGCGGACGGTACTGCTGGGCTTCGGGAACGGAGTCGGCTCTGCGTTCATCGTGGAGGGAGAGATCTACCGGGGCAAAACGAACAGTGCCGGAGAAATCGGCCATACCACGATTGACCCGAACGGTATGCTGTGCGACTGCGGTAAGGCCGGCTGCCTTCAGACCTACATCAATATCAACTCCCTGCTGTCGGAGGCGAACAAGGTCCGGCCGATCCGCTCGATTGAGGAGCTGTTCGCAGCCAAGCATGCAGGGGAACGCTGGGCCGTCTACCTTATTGAACGCGCACTGATGTATATGGCGATCACCATTAACAATGTGGTGTGTATGTACAACCCGGACAGCGTTATCCTGAGCGGGGAGCTGGCGGACAAATTCCCGGAGATTTTCGATGAAGTGGTTGATCTGTGTTATTCAAAGTACGTATGGGAGCCACTGCGGGGTGCTTTCCGGATTTTTAAGTCTGAACTGCATGACCAGGGCGTGGTGATCGGCTCGGGATTGATTTCACAGAATTGTTTTTTCGCTTTGAAATAGACGGATTTTGAAATAGACGGATTTTGAAATAGACGTATCTTGGAAGCCGCTGAGCCGTTCAAGAACGGGCTTGACACCTAAGGAGGGGATGACGATGAGATTTACACCATTAGTTGAGGAGTATCGCGGCGGTGTATTGGAGAACGTGCATTACGGGGCGGTCAGCATCGTGGACGAGAAAGGCCGGATCTTATACTCGGCGGGTGACCCGGAGCATATGACCTTCTTGAGATCGGCCGCTAAGCCGTTCCAGGCTATACCAGCCATGAAGCGGAGAATTGACGAGGTGTACGGGCTCACCGGACAGGAAGCGGCCCTGTTCGCAGCGTCCCACCGGGGCGAGAGCTTCCACATCAAGGCTCTGGAATCGATGCTGCGCAAGACCGGTGTCAAGGAAGAAGGTCTTCACTGCTGTGAGACCTATCCGCTGAATGAAGATGCCAAGGCCGAGAGACATCAGGCGCGGGAAGCCAAACGGCGGATCTTCCATAACTGCTCAGGCAAGCACACAGGACTCATTGCCCTCAGCAAGCATATGGGCTGGGATGAACACACCTATTATGAACCGGAACACCCGGTGCAGAAAGAGATTTTGAATACGCTCTCATATATCGCGGAGGTGCCTGAAAGCTCAATCCCGCAGGGTATAGACGGCTGTGGTCTTCCGATTTTCGCCCTTCCACTGCATAAAATTGCCTACTCCTTCCTGAAGCTGGCCTGCCCAGACCTCATTGAGGACCCGCAGACACGGGAAGCCGCAGCAAGGATTGCCCGGCTCATGAACGAGTACCCGGACATGATCGCGGATACCCGGTTCGTCTGCTCCGAGCTGCTGAAGGACCCGAACCTGGCTGCCAAGGGCGGGGCCAAAGGGGTCTATGGCATTGGCTTGAGACAGGAGAGATTGGGTATTTCCCTCAAGGTGTCCGACGGCTCCGAGCAGGTGTGGCCGTGCATCATCGCTTCAATTCTGGAGCGCATCGGGTATGGCAACCAGGAGACGATCGAGCGATTGTATAGGCTTGTTCCGAATACGATTGTGAATGACGGTGGGACAGAAGTGGGCGAACGCCGGGCGGTGTTCGAGCTTACGCCTTCATCTTAAGCAAGAATAATCTCCTAATCGGTGCCTTGGGCATACCGGACATGGAGCGATTCTATAAAACTATTTTTGAGGAGTGAAGCGAATGAAGGTTCAAGGAAAAATGTGGTCCACGCTAATGCTGCTGCTGATCTTTACGGTTGTTGCCGCAGGCTGCTCAAGCAGCTCAGGCAGCTCGAATACCGGCACAGGAAGCGCAAGCACTGGTCAAAGCGGAAGCGCGCAGACGGTGTCCAAGAACAAGAAGGATATCGTCATTGCCATTAATGCCAACTTTATTACACTGGACCCGCACAACACGAGTGACACCCATTCGATCACCGCGGCAAGAACCATGTACGAAGGCCTGATGGGTTTCGACAAGGACATGAATGTCGTTCCGGTGCTCGCCGACTCCTACAAAATTAGTGATGACGGTCTGGTATACACGTTCACACTCAAGCAGAACATCAAGTTTCACGATGGGACCGACTTTAACGCCGAAGCGGTGAAGGTTAATCTGGACCGGATCCGTGACGAGAAGAACAACCTGAAGATGCGCAAGAGCTTCGCTAAGGTCACCAAGGTGGAAGCGCCGGATGCGAAGACGGTGGTGATTACACTCAGTGAGCCGTACAACGCGTTCCTGAACAAAATGGCGATGGCGCTGATCGTCAGCCCGAAGGCGCTGAAGGAGCAGGCCGAGAACATCGGCAAGAACCCGGTTGGCACAGGCCCTTTCAAATTTAAGGAGTGGGTGCAGGGCGACCGCCTTGTGGTCGTGAAGAACCCGGACTACTGGCAGAAGGATCTGCCGAAGGTAGAGAGCATTACGTTCAAGCCGGTGCCGGAGAACGGCTCCCGGATTGCAATGCTGAAGACAGGGGAAGCCGACTTCATCTACCCGATGCCAACGGAGCAGGTGTCTGAGGTTCAAGGGGACAGCAATATTGTGATAGACAAAGTGGATTCCACAATCGTTCGTTATGTCACGCTGAACACGATGAAGAAGCCTTTTGACAATGTGAAGGTCCGCCAGGCCATCAACTATGCGATCAACAAAGACGCCTATATCAAGGTCGTAAAGTCCGGTCTTGGAGCGAAGCTGGATTCGACGATGTCCTCCAAGACGCAGTACTACTCGAAGCAGAGCGGTTATGACTATGACGTGGAGAAGGCGAAGAGCCTGCTGGCTGAGGCCGGTTACCCGGAGGGTTTTACAGCTGAAATCTGGGGAGAGAATGACTCCGAGACAATGAAAGGCATGCAGTTCATCCAGCAGCAGCTCGCGTTGGTTGGCATTAAGCTGGACGTGAAATCGATGGAGGGCGGTACTTTGTCGGAGCAGATCAACTCTGCGGCAACACCGGAGCAGGCGAAGATCCAAATGTGGTACGTGAGCTGGTCACCATCGTCCGGGGATGCGGATGGGGCAACAAGAGGACTGTTCAGCAGCGAAATGTTCCCTCCGGCCGGATCGAATACCGCTTATTATAAGAATCCGAATGTGGACAAATGGATCGCGGACGCCAACAAGGCAACAGATCCGAATCAAGCTAAAACGATCTATGCTGATATCCAGAAGACCATCTGGGAAGATGCCCCGTGGGTATTCATGGGCGTGGATCAGGTTATCTCAGGTCAAAGATCCAATCTCAGCGGTGTGAAAGTGTTCCCGGACGGCTCGATCAGCGTTCGTGATGCTGAGGTGAAGTAAAGAAATTGTGAGTTTTAGAAGTAGGAAGAGGCAAGAAACAACAACGAAACGTGAAGCAAGCAACGAAACTAGAAACAAGAAACAAGAAACAAGAAACGACGAAACAACGAAACAACGAAACAACGAAACAACGAAACAACGAAACAACAAGCAAGAAATATGAAGTAAGTAGTAAGCATGAGTAATAAGTTGGAAGGCAGCTGCGAGTAACAAGCAGCTATTGTTGGTAGCAAGCCAGTTTTTATGTATGAAAAAGAAAGGGGCCGTTTCTGTCTGTTCATGAAGAGACCGGCCCCTCTTATGTACCTGTTCAATCTAAAGGGGGCTCATTTCTTGGGAAGATATGCGCTACAAAGACTTCTTGGGGTCATTCCACTCATGTTTGTCGTCTCGGTACTGGTCTTCATGTTCATCCATCTGATCCCCGGTGATCCAGCCCGGCTGGTTGCAGGCAAGGAAGCCACGCTGGAGGAAATTAACGGCATCCGTGCCCAGCTCGGGCTCGATCTGCCGCTCTGGCAGCAGTATCTGAGTTATATGGGACGGCTGCTGCATGGCGATCTGGGGACTTCGCTGCGCTCAGGGCTCCCGGTTTCAGATATGCTCATGAGCCGGCTGACACCAACCCTGATCCTTACGTTCATGAGCTTGGGTTGGGCACTCATCATTGGCCTCTTAATCGGGACATTATCTGCGGTGAACCGTAACAAGTGGCCGGATTACGTAGGAATGCTGACGGCCATTTCCGGCATCTCGGTACCGGGCTTCTGGTTGGGACTGGTGCTCATTCAGATCTTCTCGGTACAGCTTGGCTGGTTCCCAACGGGCGGGGTGGATTCCTGGAAATCCTATATCCTTCCTTCCATCACCCTCGGGGCGGGCATCATGTCCATGCTCGCAAGATTCTCCAGATCATCCATGCTGGAGACGATGAGGGAGGATTACATCCGGACCGGACGTTCGAAAGGTCTGAGGGAAGTCATCGTTGTGGGGCGGCATGCGCTGCGCAACTCCCTGATCCAGGTCGTTACGGTGGCAGGTCTGCAGTTCGGATTCCTGCTGGGCGGTTCGGTTATGGTAGAGACTGTATTCAGTATCCCGGGACTTGGGAGACTGCTGGTGGATTCGATTTCTTTTCGCGATTACACCGTAATTCAGGCGCTTCTGCTGCTGTTCGCCACCCAGTTCATTCTAATCAACCTGATTGTGGATTTGCTTTATGGGGTGCTGAATCCAAAAATCAGGTATGCGTCTAGCTAGGAGGGAAGAGGATGGACAACAATACAACGATTATGGGCACCGATTCCCAAGGGGCCGGTATTACGCTTGCCGCGAAACCGGCCAAGGGACGTGTCAGGGAGTTCATTCATAAGTTCTGCCAGCAGCGGGTGGCGCTGGTTGCAGGGATCTTCATCATCCTGCTGGCAATTATCGCGATATTCGGGCCTCATCTCACCCCGTATGATCCGAATGAACCGGATTACGATGCCCTGATGACCGGGCCGTCAGCCGCGCACTGGGCGGGGACCGATGAATACGGGCGGGATATTCTAAGCCGTCTGATCGACGGCACGCGTCTGACCCTGGCGGTCAGCTTAAGCTCGGTTCTGATTGCGGCTGTTGCGGGAACTGTGCTCGGGCTGCTCAGCGGTTATTACGGAGGCTGGTTGGACCGGCTGATTATGCGGGGCAGCGATGTGCTGTTTTCTTTTCCTGACCTGCTGCTGGCTATTGGGATTGTGGCGATTCTAGGCCCGGGCCTTTCCAACGTGGTCATTGCGGTGGCGGTATTCGGCACGCCGTCCTTCGCCCGGATTATCCGAAGTGTAACGCTGTCGGCCAAGGAGAATTTGTTCGTGGAGGCGGCCCGCTCGATGGGAGCGAGGGATGCGCGGATGATCTGGAAGCATATTTTTCCGCAGACCGTACCGAGTGTGATTGTCAATGTGACGATGAAGATCGGCGGCGCGATTCTGGCAGCTTCTTCACTCAGCTTCCTGGGTATGGGCGCCAAGCCAACTGAGCCGGACTGGGGCGCGATGCTCAGCATGGGGCGGGATTACCTGAGTATTGCCCCGCACATTGTGTATTTTCCGGGAATCGCGATTTTCTTGGCTGTGCTTGCTTTTAATCTGGTTGGGGACGGACTGCGTGATGCGCTCGATCCCAAGACGAAAAATTAAAGGGGGACAGGGCCATGGCGTCCAGATTGCTTGAAGTGGAGGATTTGACAACGGAATTCCGGCGGGACGGCGGAAGCGTAAAGGCCGTGTCCGGCATTAATTTTCATATCAATAAAGGTGAAGTACTGGGGCTCGTTGGCGAGAGCGGCTGCGGCAAAAGCGTCACCTCCCTGTCGATCATGCGCCTGCTTAAGGATACTCCTGGACAGATTGCCGGTGGGGCTGTCCGGTTCGAGGGTACCGATCTGACTCGAATTCAGGAAAAAGAAATGCGGAAATTCCGCGGCAACGAGCTGGCGATGATCTTCCAGGAGCCGATGACTTCCCTGAATCCGGTACTGCGCATCGGGCGGCAGCTCGAAGAGCCGATCATGCTGCATCTGGGGTACAGCCGCAAGCGTGCGCGGGAGCATGCCATCCACATGCTGAAGCAGGTGGGAATTCCGAGGGCGGAGGACGTGGTGGATGAGTATCCGCACCAGCTGTCCGGAGGAATGAGGCAGCGCGTGATGATCGCGATGGCGATGTCCTGCGGTCCGAAGCTGCTCATCGCCGATGAGCCGACGACCGCGCTGGATGTGACGATTCAGGCACAGATTCTCGATTTGATGAAGCGGCTGAAGGAAGAGCAGGACATGGGTATGCTGCTGATTACGCATGATCTGGGCGTGGTTGCCGAGATGTGCGACCGGGTTGTAGTTATGTATGCGGGGCGGGTTGTAGAGGAGGCCAGTGTAAAGGAATTGTTCGAGAATCCTCAGCACCCGTATACCAGAGGATTGATCCAGTCCGTGCCGAAGCTGCGTCAGAAGGTCCGCCGTCTGGCATCGATCCAGGGCAATGTGCCGGACCTTAGCGCTATGCCTCCCGGCTGCAAGTTCGCACCCCGCTGCGCCCATGTGATGCAGCAATGCCTGGAGCGGGAGCCTGAGCTGCTTCCAGTCCCCGGACAGACGGAGAGAACCAGCCGCTGCTGGCTGACACAAATGGACAAGGCGGAAGGGGGAGAGGACGATGGCAGATACACCGCTGGTTGAGGTTAGAGGATTACGGAAATCTTTTGCCGTGAAAAAAGGCTGGTTCGGCGCGTCCAAGTATTTGCGCGCGGTGGACGGGATCTCGTTCGCGATCCGCAAGGGGGAGACATTCAGCCTCGTTGGCGAGAGCGGCTGCGGCAAGTCCACAACAGGCCGTCTGGTCAACCGGCTGCTGAAGCCGAGCGGCGGAGAGGTCTGGTTCAACGGGCATAACATCAGCGAGCTGAGCGACAATCAGATGCGGCCGCTGCGCAGGGAGATGCAAATGGTCTTCCAGGACCCCTACGCTTCGCTCAATCCCCGGATGAAGGTGAAAGAGCTGGTGGCCGAACCGCTGATTATTCATACGAAGCTGAGCGCCAAGGAGCGGGATAAGCTGGCCCGGGAGCTGCTGGAGACCGTTGGACTCAGCAGCATTCATGCCGAACGCTACGCTCATGAGTTCAGCGGCGGGCAGCGTCAGCGGATCGGCATTGCGCGTGCCTTGTCCGTACGTCCCAGCCTGATTGTGGCGGATGAGCCGGTATCGGCGCTGGATGTCTCCATTCAATCCCAGGTTCTCAACCTGATGCAGGATCTTCAGGAGGAATATGGCCTGACATATCTGTTCATCTCCCACGATCTGAGTGTAGTGGAACATATCAGCGACCGAATCGGCGTGATGTATCTGGGCACGCTCGTGGAGACAGCGGATAAGGATACGCTTTATGACCGCCCGCTCCATCCGTATACCCAGGCGCTGCTCTCTTCGGTTCCGGTGCCGGACCCGAACCAGAAGCGGGAACGCATCATTCTAAAAGGGGATCTGCCAAGTCCCGTAGACCCGCCAACCGGCTGCCGGTTCCATAACCGCTGCCCTGCTTGTATGGAAATTTGCAAGCAGCAGGAGCCGGTGTTCCGGGAGGTTGAGCCTGGGCATCAGGTGGCGTGCCATTTATATAATGACGGATTGCAAATGTAGGACTTTAAAGATGTAGATGTATACGGGGATTTAGGCGCGGTAGGTTTGTAGATATAGAAAGACATTGGTAGACACTGTCGATATGTAGCCTTGAAAAGGCTTATCTGGATATTGAAGGCTTGTAAGAACGGATGGGTTCACATCCCACTTTATTGGTAAAGGATTGAATCGCCATGCAAATATATACAGATTTGACCGGAGAGGACGAGGTCCTCATCCAACCAGTCTATGCGGGAGAGGACTCGGCTTATCCGATGAATGAGCGGCGCAAACGACAGGGGAGTATTACCTGGTTGTATGGCCGCTCGGCAGAGGAGGCCGATGTGCTAGCCGCTGGACTGGGCGACCGGCAGACCGTGACCTTAGAGCAGGTGCGCCGGGCTGGGGGTGCTGCGGCCCGGACCCTTTTGCAGGAAGGGAGGGGCTGTGGGACGCTGGTGCGGAATCCGGGTAGGGGCTCTGATGGTGCGAAGAGTGTCCCGCCGGAGGAGGATGGCGAGAGATCGGAGGCCCTGAAGGATTCGGGCAGTTATGGAACCCCTGATACTCGCCATATCCGTTACACTCCCGAAGCCCTTAATACCGATGAAATCCAGAAGAACCCACAGGACTATGTGACTCCCGAGCGTGCAAAGTATCTGGAGAGTGCGGTCGATCCGACAGCTGGGCAGCGCCCAGCCGTTCATAATATTACTGGAAGCGAAGGGGTTCGGGAGGGCGAACCTGAGGCGGCAGCTTGGCTCCAGGCCTGGATCGAAGGCTGGCTGCATGGTCTGTACCGGTTCGATAAGTACAGAAGCGCCACCAAGATTGGTGGTAGGGTGAAGCTGAACATCCGCTCCGCAGATTGGCCTGAGCTGTCCGCAGGAGAGCTTGACAAGGTAATCACAATCGCTGAACAGCGGGCGGAGGCTGTGAATTTGACCCGGGACTGGGTCAATGAGACGCCGGGTGTTCTGAACCCGGATGCTTTTGTGGCCTGGACGGTGGAGCTGTTCAAGGATCAGCCAGTTCAGATCCATGTGTACAAGGGACAAGAGCTGATCGATCGCGGCATGAACGGCCTGCTGGCTGTAGGGGCCGGGAGCAAGCACGCTCCGGCGCTCATTGAGCTGAGATATGAAGCCCTGCCGGATGCGCCAATGCTGGCCCTGGTCGGCAAAGGCATCACCTTCGACATGGGCGGCATGAACGCCAAGACGGGCGCGGATATCAGCGACGCCCGGATGGATATGGGCGGCGCCGCAGCTGTGATCGGCGCGCTGGATCTCCTTGTCCGCCAGCGGGCCAAGGTCAGAGTGACGGCATTGATTGCCGTAGCCGACAATCTGCCGGATGCGCGCGCCACGCTGCCGTCCTCCGTCATCGCTTATCCGAACGGTTTGACCGTTCAGATTGCGAACACCGACGGGGAAGGCCGCCTTGTGCTGGCGGATGCATTGATCCACGCCGCCAAGCTCGGCGCGGCCCAGGCCATTGACATTGCCACGCTGACGGGCAATGTGGGCGCTGCGCTGGGACTGGGCATCGCAGGCATTTGGGGCGATGCGGATATGACGCGCGAGCTGGTCCGCATCGGCGAGCGGAACGGCGAGCGGCTGTGGCCGATGCCGCTGATGGATGAGTATGAAGCGGAGCTTAGAAGCAATTATGCCGATCTGCGCAATGTGGGCACGTCCGGCATGGCAGGTGCGATTATGGCGGCGCTTTTCATAAGGCGGTTCGTAGCCGAGTCGATGAATTGGGTACATATCGATATGGCTGGCACGGTGCAGTATAAGCAGGATGTGGAGTATGCCGAGGCGGGAGCGACAGGCTATGGCGCAAGACTGCTTGCGGATTATGCCTGCGGGTATTTCCGGCAGGTTTAGACTCTCGCTGTCATCATGTCTTTTGCTGCTATCATGTCTCGGACTGCCATCATCTATCGAATAAGGAGGGTTTGTTATGAAACTGGAGGTTATCGCCACTTGTATCGGTGACGCCTTGGTGGCGGAGGAGAATGGGGCGGACCGGCTGGAGCTGATTACCGCCGTTACAGAAGGCGGCTTGACGCCGGGCATCGGGCTGGTCCGGCAGGTGGTGAGGTCGGTAGGCATTCCAGTCCATGTGATGGTCAGACCGCACAGCCGCAGCTTTGTGTACAGCGCCATGGACCTTGAGACGATGCGGGCAGAGGTAGAAGCCATTGCGGCGGCTGGAGCTGCCGGTATTGTAGTCGGTGCGGTAACGGAGGAGGGACTTGTGGATGAGCAGGCACTCGAAGCGCTGCTTCCATTGACGGAAGGCATGCAGGTAACTTTTCACCGGGCCTTCGATGAGCTGGAGGATCAGCTAGTGGGACTACAGACATTGAACCAATATCCACAGATTACCCGTATCCTTACCTCAGGCGGGCTAAAGCCAGCACCGGCGGCAATTCCTCAAATCCGAGCACTTGTGGAAGCATCCGAGGGCACCTCCCTGCGCATCCTGGCAGGAAACGGCCTGACCCCGGAGACAGTCTGTTCCTTCATTGAACAAACCAGGGTTCCCGAAGTGCATTTCGGTTCTGCCGTCCGGTATGGCCGCTCGGGCCTTGCGCCAATTGATCCCGTGCAGCTGCGTACGCTGGCGGACAGCCTGGTCCGGTATGTCTGAACATCTGGCTTGGCATCCACAGACCAGGGCGGTATCATTCACGCAAAAGTTAAGCCGACGAGCGTAGCATTGAGCGCTGTATAGCGTGAAGAAAAGGATCGGATGTCCGGGCTATCAGACCCGCGTGTTAGAAAGCAGAATAGAGTCTGTGGGAGCAGGCAGGTGCCCCAGGCTAAGTTGTTCCCAATGAGGCCGTCCGTACCAAAGCTATTAGAGTAGAGCAGACTCATTCATAATCAAGGTTATTATCTGGCAGACCAAGAACTGTCTCAGAAGCGAACTAACCAGCAAGGTCCTTAGTTCCATCCATACAGATCAGAAAACAGGTGATAGAGATTGCAGAACACGGACAGATATGTAGTGGGGATCGACTTGGGCGGAACGAAGATTGCGGCCGCTCTTTTTAATGCGGATGGAGAAATTCTAAACCGCGAGCGCATGGAGACGGCAGGGCTCTGCACTGCCAAAGAGGTTGTGCAGCGTATGGAGGATATGATTCATTCCGTTTCCAAAGGGTATCCCATCTCCGGTGTGGGGCTGGCTTCACCCGGCATGGTGAACAGCAGGGACGGGATCGTTCTTCAGGGAACGAATCTTCCCGAGTGGAGTAATGTTCCTTTGAAGCAGTGGGTGGGCGAAGCTCTCGGCGTTGACGTTGAGGTTGTGAATGACGCCAATGCGGCTGCCTGGGGGGAATATATCCGGGGCGCGGGAGCAGGCTCCGGGAATATGGTGTATGTGACGTTCAGCACAGGAATCGGAGCCGGAATTGTTCTGGACGGCAAGCTGCTGCTTGGCGCTAATTCTTTTGCCGGGGAGCTGGGCCACAACATTGTCGAGCCGGATGGCCCAGCTTGCATATGCGGGAACAACGGCTGCTGGGAAATGTATGCGTCCGGGACTGCGATCCGCGAAGCTGCGCTGGAGCTTATGGAGAGCCGCCCATCTATGATCCGGGAGCTGGCGGAGGCCTCCGGGGAAGCCGTGTCGGCGAGACATGTGTTCGAAGCGCATAAACAGGCTGATCCCGTCGCTATCCAAGTCGTTGACAGGACAGTGCATTATATGGCACTCGGGCTTGCGAATGCGATTCACACGTTCAATCCTGACCGGATTGTTATCGGGGGCGGGGTGAGCAAGGCGGGCGACCAGCTGTTTCCGGCCCTGCGGGCCGAGACGGATAAGCTGGTGATGAAGGCTTACCGGGGCACATATGAAATCGTGCCTGCTGGTCTTAGGGATGACGTTGGACTCATCGGTGCGGCGGCTTTGTTCCATGCTTGATATAGCTTGATTTCAAGAGAATTTTTTTACGGGAGGGGAGCACGCTTGGTGAGTCAGGCTGCTCTGCTCAAGCAAGGCCAAAGGTTCTAGGGTTCCAACAAATGCTTTAAACGTTAGCATATTCGGCAATCGGCTCCTCAGCCGGATTTATATTTGAAGTTATTTGCTGGTTCTTTTGATGATGTGGTCCATGTCATATCCATTGTCAGGCCTATATTCTAAATTCCGTTTGCAGTGCAAATTTTGAGTTTATTCATTTCCAGTTCATTTAAAGAGTACAGATCAAGCCATTACTTCTAGAGACGGAGGTAGCTGCATGAGTACAAGAGATCAGAGAACCCACTGGTTCCTGCAGGACCGGTTCGGAATGTTCATTCACTGGGGTCTGTATTCCATCCCGGCCCGGGGGGAGTGGATTCGCGGCAATGAGCGGATGAGTTATGAGCAGTACAAGGTGTATTTTGACGAGTTCGACGCTTCCCGGTATGATCCGAAAGCATGGGCCCGGGCTGCTAAAGCCGCCGGTCAGAAATATGCGGTGCTGACCACGAAGCACCATGACGGCTTCTGTCTGTTCGACAGCAGGCTGACGGACTTCAAAGCAACAAATACCCCGGCTGGACGGGACTTGGTCCGCGAATATGTGGATGCGTTCCGCGAAGAGGGCATTGCGGTTGGATTGTATTACTCGATTATCGACTGGCACCATGATGATTACCCGGGCTACGGGGATAAGGCCCATCCGGATAGGGATAATGAGGCGGCCAAGGATAAACCAATTGAATTTGACCGGTATCTGACTTATATGCACGGCCAAGTGAAGGAACTGCTTACGAACTATGGCAAAATCGATATTATGTGGTTCGATTTCTCCTACGACGATATGACGGGAGAGAAGTGGAAGGCGACCGAGCTGATCCGTATGATCCGTTCGATCCAGCCGGATATCATCATCGACAACCGTCTTGGCGGCAATATCCGGGCGGAGGAGCCGGAGGAATATGCCGGTGACTTCTTCTCGCCGGAGCAGATTATCCCGCCTGGAGGCATCGTAGATGTGAAGGGGCGGCCTGTTCCTTGGGAAGCATGCATTACTTTGAACGATAACTGGGGTTACCATTCCACGGATAAGAACTACAAGTCAGCCAAACAGGTGATCCGCACGCTCGTCGAATGTGTCAGTAAGAACGGGAATTTGCTGCTTAATGTGGCCCCTGATGCGAAGGGCGAAATCAACCGGGAGACGCTGGAGGTACTGAATGAGGTAGGGGAATGGCTGAGGCTGAATGGCGACAGTATATATGGCTGTAAAGCCGCTGATCTGCCTAAACCTGAGTGGGGAAGGTACACACAGAACGGGGAGCGGTTATATGCCCATGTCTACGACCGGGGAATCGGCCCTATCTACTTCGAGGGCTTGAAAGGCAAGATCCGCAAGGCCAGACTGCTGCGGGACGGAACCGAGCTTAAGGTTGAGGTGCCATGGATGGCGCTGGAGTACTCCAACATTGAGAACGGAGCCTTTATCAATCTGGCTGGTGCCCGGCTGCCGGACGAGAATGATACGGTGATTGAACTGTTTTTGCACACGGGACTTTGATGTAAGAGCACATAAGAGAGCGGATAGCTAAAAGGAGAGACACGGAGAGAACCCGTGTCTTTCTTAATCACACCGAGCAAATAAGCGCACCGCCCGAAGCTCCCGGTGTCGTGGTGTGGCGTTGCACGACGGCTGTCAACCACATGCTTTTCCGGGACAAGTGAGGATTAGCTCCGGGACGGCGACCGTTCCCTTTCCGCATTTTCATTCAGATGAGCGGCTCAGGTCCATCATCTCAATTCACCTCAACTGCTGAATCTGCAGGTTGTAAAGAAGCTTCCTGAAGGTGGAGCTCATAAGTCTGCTCGATATGATGGACACCCCAGTCGTTGTTCTCTTGTTCCGCAACCTTTCTAAACCCTGCTCTCGTATACATACTGATGGCCGTTTTTTGATCTTCCGTCGTTTCCAGAAAGACGCTGCGGAAGCCTCTTTCTCTGCAGTAATGAAGGGACTCCTGCAGAAGCTTCTTACCAAGTCCCATGCCTCTGAATTCGGGGTGGAGCATAAACCATCTTAGCTGTGCTTTTTCATCAGAATGGCTAATCATCGCAATACTACCGACAATTTCTCCATCCACTTCGGCGATCCAGAAACGGTCCTTCTCCGCGCTGTAGGTGAGGAGCATATCATAGAACGTCTTACATACGTATGCTTCGAACACATGATTATATCCGCACTTCCTGGCATAAATCCAACCATGCATATGAATAAGAAGACCGATGTCTCCCGGTTTAAGCTTTGTTCGAATACTTATGTTTCTTTCATTATTGTTAGACAGCTCCCGTTCGATGATGCTCATGCTTCTGGCAATACTCCTCTGGCTCTGCTCCGGCAGCTCGATAATCATCTTGCGAATTTGTTCATTAGATAGCGCGTCCATCTTGGCGAGTGTCTCTTCTCCAGCGGGTGACAAAAACAAAAAGGAGGATCTTGCATCCTCATCGGATTGGACCCTATACGTCAAACCAAGCTTTTCAAAGTGCTTCAGAATCCGGCTTAAATAACCCGCATCAATCCTTAACTGCTCAATCAGTAATTTGGCTGTGCAGCGTTCCGTATTCCCGATTTCATAAAGCACCCTGGCTTCTGAAAGTGAAAAATCGCTAGCCAGAAGGTGCTTATCGAGCAACCCGAGCACCTTTGTGTAAAATCGGTTAAATTTGCGGATAATTGGAATTAAAGAAGATTCATAACTCATTAGTGTACCCTCACTCTCCATTAATTGACTCAGTCAACATTAATTTAGCAATATTGATTGACTTAGTCAACAAATTAACTTGACTTTGTCAATTAAATTAAGAAATATCATTTAAAATGCAGCCCGAATGAAGTTCAATTGAACTTTGTGTGAAAGAGGCATGACTTTACCAGTGTGTTCCACTTTTTCCTAGCGGATATTTGTTGAATTTACTTAATTTTTGTCATAAAATTTCAGTAATGCTGGAGAAAGAACGGTTTCCGAATCCTTAACTACAGTCAGAGCATGAACACATTTGAAGGGGAGCGTTCTTGTGGAGTCAAAACAATTAACGAGAGGGCTAAAGCCTAGACACATTGAGCTTATTGCACTTGGTGGCACGATTGGTGTAGGGCTGTTTATGGGTTCGGCCAGTACGATCAAGTGGGCAGGGCCTTCGGTGCTGCTGGCTTACTTGCTGGCTGGGATTGTGATGTTTTTTGTAATGCGGATTATGGGGGAAATGCTGATTCTGGAGCCGGTGACGGGCTCATTTGCTACGTTCGCGCATAAGTATGTCAGTCCGCTCGCTGGATACCTGACCGCCTGGAGCTATTGGTTCCTGTGGGTAACGGTGGGCATGGCCGAGGTGACCGCGATTGGCATTTATGTGGGCTACTGGTTCCCGGACATTCCACAGTGGCTGCCAGCCTTGGCTGGGGTAGCCATTATTGCGGCTGCGAATCTTGCGGCGGTGAAGTTCTATGGTGAATTTGAATTCTGGTTCTCCCTGATTAAGATTGCGGCGATTATCTTCATGCTGATCGTTGGAACCGCGATGATCTTCTTCGGCCTCGGGAACGGATGGCAGCCGATCGGGCTGTCGAACCTGTATAGTCATGGCGGCTTTTTTGCCGGAGGGTTAAAAGGGTTTCTGTTCGCCCTGTGTATCGTCACTGGGGCTTATCAAGGTGTTGAGATGGTGGGCATTACGGCAGGAGAAGCGGAGAATCCGAAGGTTACCCTGCGTAACGCGATCAAGAACATTATCTGGCGCATTCTGATCTTCTATGTCGGCGCGATCTTCGTGATTGTCACGCTCTATCCTTGGAATCAGGTGGGCACTATTGGCAGCCCATTCGTTCTTACTTTTGCCAAGGTGGGTATCGTAGCGGCTGCGGGAATTATTAATTTCGTGGTGCTGACGGCAGCCATGTCCGGGTGCAACAGCGGGATTTACAGTGCGGGAAGAATGCTGTACACCCTGGCTAAGAACGGGCAGGCTCCGAAATTCTTTGGCAAGATATCCAAGAACGGAGTGCCGAGAAACAGCCTGATCACCACGATCTCTCTGCTTTTGATTGGCGTGCTGTTCAATTATATTGCGCCTGAATCGAAGCTGTTCTTGTATATTTATAGTGCAAGTGTTCTGCCGGGGATGGTGCCTTGGTTCGCCTTGGCCTTCAGCCAATTCCGGTTCCGCCGCAAGTGGAAGGACGAGATGGCGAATCATCCGTTCAAGTCGAAATTCTTCCCTGTGAGCAACTACATCACAATTATCTTCCTGATCCTGGTCATCATCGGCATGTGGTTCAACCCGGATACCCGGACATCCCTGATTGTAGGAGCTGCGTTCATTGCAATTGTGGCGGTGGGGTATTTCGTATTCGGCATTGGGAAGCGGCAGCAGGTGGAAGGTACTGAGGAGTAAGTAAAGGTAAAGGGATTAGAAGTTTGTAGAGAATAAAGTGCATGTGAAAGAGGAGAGAGCTATCTCCTCAGGCTGTCGAGAAAGTCTCGGCAGCCTTTTTTTGTAGAGTAAAGCCGCAAACAATCTGGTTTTGCTGAAATAGGAAGGGGAATATATGCTGGAGGGAGGATATTTTCACATGGAATTAAGTAAATTTGTAATGTTATTTAGTAAAAATTTTACTAGAAATATCGTTCTTTGTTAGTTAAAAAACAATTATCAAGGCCTATTTCGATAAAAATTTATGATTTTCCTATGTTTTCGCTAATGAAAGTGCTTGCAAGATGGGTGAAGCGTTGATATACTTACTTCATAATTAGTTAAAAAATTTACTAAAGGTGCTGGAGCCAATGGCTACAATTAAAGAGATAGCTAAATTAGCCAATGTATCATCCGCAACGGTCTCACGTGTGTTAAATAATGATACGTCCCTTTCCGTAGGGGAGGAGACCCGGGACCGGATTTTTGATATCGCGGAGAAGATGCAGTACAAGCCTCACCGTGTCAAAAGAATGAAAAAAGAGAGCGAGCTGTCCACCAAGCAGGTTGGATTGCTGCTGTGGGTCTCGCCGGATGACGAGAAGGAGGATACGTATTTCTCCGAGATCCGCCAAAGCATCGAGAGACGCTGCGAGGAACTGAATCTTAACATAGGCAGAATGGTAAGAGGGAATTATGTTGATGCCTCCGCATTCCAGGACATGGATGGACTTATTATTGTAGGTTCTGTTGATATAGAGGATATCGAGAGAATCTTTCCAGACCGGAAATCGGTCGTATTGGTCAATCATTTGCTGGATGTCAGAGGTTACGACTCTGTGAAAATCAACTTCAGGCAGGCCGTGGAAGAGGTAGTTGAGCATTTCTACCGGCTGGGCCACCGCGAAATCGGAATGATCACCGGTCATGAATACCTTTATAAGCTGGGACCGAACAAGAAGGGACAGACACTTCTGGATGCCCGGCAAAGGCATTTTGAACAGCTGATGAAGGAGAAGGGTCTTTATAATCCCGAGTATGTGGTTACCGGGGATTGGAGTACGGCAAGCGGTTATGAAACCATGAAGGAGCTGTTAAGCAAGCCGAAGCGGCCAACCGCCTGCTTCATAGGCAATGATCCCATGGCTATCGGAGCTCTTCGTGCTCTTCATGAGAGCAGCGTGAAGGTACCTGAGGAAATGGCGGTGGTAGGGTTCGATGATATAGAAGTTTCGGCTTTTGTGAATCCGCCTCTGTCCAGCATTAAGGTTCACCCGGTTCAAATCGGGCGCACGGCGGTCCAACTGCTGCTGGAACGTCTGGAAGGACGCGAGGCTGCTATTCAAGTCACTGTGGAGCCAGAGCTTGTCCTTAGGGAGAGCTGTGGAAACCGGTAATCCGGTGAATTATGGAACACATCCTTTGAATTCTGATTAGGAGGTGATATGGAACTTACAGGCACGGCTTTTGGTTTCATCCGGATACATTAGAGAGAGAAAATGAGAAGAGAAAAAGAAAAAGGCCCCAGCAGACGGCTGGGGGACAGAAGAAAAAAACATTCAGTATTCATTCTAAACCAAAACAGAGCTTAATTCAATTCAAATGACAACAACTGAGGGGGCATGACAGATGGTAAAAGGACTGAAAGTTGGGGCAGCAGTTTTGATAGCGCTCTCTTTACTGAGCGGTTGTGGAAGTAACGATAGCAGTGGGGGCTCCGGCGATTCGGCTGGCAGCGGCAAGGTGGAGCTTCAATTTCTTCAATATAAGCCGGAAGCCCGTGACACCTTTGATAAGCTGATTGCTAAATTTGAACAGGCGAATCCTAACATTCATGTTATCCAGGATAATCCGCCAGATGCTTCAACCGCACTCATGACCAAAGCAGCCTCAGGTCAGCTCCCGGATGTGATTGCCAACGGGGGCGACAACGTACATGCCTCTCTGGTGCAATCGGGCGTTCTGGCTGATCTGTCCAGTGACCCGAATCTGCAGAAAGTATCGGATGTGTATGTAAAGATCCTGCACGATATCTCGGGCAGTGACAAAACTTACGGTATTCCTTACGGCGTTAACGCCAACGGGGTGATCTATAACAAAGCCTTGTTCAAAGAAATGAACCTTACGATTCCTCAGACCTGGGATGAGTTCATAGCCCTTTGCAAAAAAATCCAGGATGCCGGCAAGCTTCCTTTCTACTTCTCATTTAAAGATGCCTGGACGTCCCAGCCTGCATTCAATGCGCTTGCGGCCAGCACACAAGGAAGTGACTTCTACAAGAGACACAGTGAGGGCAAGACAACCTACACAAGCGAGTATAAGGAAGCTGCGGACAAGCTGCTTCAACTGGTTACCTTCGGTCAGAAGGACAGCTTCGGCAAGGGCTACAATGATGCCAACGTAGCTTTTGCCAAGGGAGAGTCCGTTATGTATGCGCAGGGAGTCTGGGCTATCGCGGAGATCAAGAAAGCGAATCCATCCATTGAGCTGGGGATCTTCCCTTACCCTGCAACGAATGATCCAAGCAAGAACAAGCTGATTTCCGGTGTAGACCAGCTGCTGTCGATCTCAGCCAGCACCGAGCATCCGAATGAGGCGAAGAAATTTGTGGAGTTCCTGCTTGATCCTGCGAACGCCAAGGAATACGTGAAAGGGGTTAACACGTTCTCTGCGGTGAAGGGGGTTACCCAGGACGATCCGTCAGTAAGTGATCTTGCACCTTATTTCGATAAAGGCCAGATTGCAGACTTTGTGGACCACTATACACCAAGCAACATGAAGCTGGACCAGCTGCTGCAGGAATTGATCATGAAGAAAGACGTAGCGGGCTTCTTGAAGAACATGGATGACGAATGGTCCAAAGCGGAAAGTAGAAAATAATCAGCAAACGGAGAGCGAAGGGGATGAAGGAGGGAGTTGATTCTCCTGCTATCGTCCCCTTCCTACTCTCTCAAAGGAGCTTACTATGCGAAAGAATATGACACCCTTTTACCTCATGGTAATCCCGGCTTTTCTGCTTTTCTTTTTCTTTCATACCCTGCCGATGCTCATGGGGGTATTCTACAGCTTCACGAATTGGAATGGTCTCTCTCCGTCGTACAAGATGGTGGGATTTAAGAATTTCCTAAATGTATTTCAGGACCCTCAGGTCTATAGTGCTTATGGATTTACCTTTAAATTTGCGATTCTGACTACGGTTATTGTGAATATCATCAGCTTGGCTGTTGCGGTTGGACTTAATTCGCGGATTAAACTCAAAAATACGCTTCGGGCCGTGTACTTCTTGCCCAATATTCTGAGTATGCTGATCATCGGTTTCATCTTCAATTACTTCTTCTCGAATATCCTGCCGGATGTCATGTCCAAAGCGGGCATGAGCGGCTTGGCCTTTAATATTCTAGGCAGTGAGAATACGGCGTGGATTGGCATTGTGATCGTGACGGTATGGCAGGCCACGGCCTTCAACATTATTCTGTATCTGGCGGGGCTGCAGACGATTCCTGCAGATTTGTATGAGGCTTCCAGCCTGGACGGTGCATCCAAATGGAAGGAGTTCTGGCACATTACGTTTCCGATGATTGCCCCGTTCTTTACCATTAATATGGTGCTTGCACTTAAGAACTTCCTCATGGTCTTCGATCAGATCGTAGCTATGACGGGCGGGGGACCGGCGAAGTCCACCACTTCAATCTCGTATCTGATTTTTACCGATGGATTCCAGGGCGGCTCTTTCTCGTATCAATCGGCGAACTCTGTCATCTATTTTATTGTGATTGTGGTCATTTCTATGATCCAGCTTAAGATTCTGCAGAAAAGGGAGATGAGCCTGTCATGAGTATGAAACGGACCAATTGGCCGGTGACCATCTTACTTGTCATTGGCTCACTCATTGTATTGTTTCCTCTCTATATGACTCTGATGATTGCTGTCAAAAGCCCGCAGGAGATGGCCGACGCGGTATTGGCTTGGCCTAAGGAGTGGCATTGGAGCAATTTTAAAGAAGCGGTCGATATGACCAACTTCTCTCATGCTTTTCAGAACAGCTCCATCATTACGGTATTCGCAGTGATTTTTACCTTGCTGACAAATTCTCTGGTGTCCTATGCCGTGGCGCGCAATATGGATAAACGCTTGTTCAAAATGCTCTATTTCTACTTTGTCAGTGCGCTGTTCGTACCATTCCCTATTATTATGCTTCCCCTGGTAAAGGAAGTTTCCAAGCTCGGGATGAACAACCAGACAGGCCTTATCGTTCTCTATGTCGTATATGGAATTGCATTTAATCTATTCCTGTATGTCGGCTATTTGAGAAGTATCCCTGCGGAGCTGGAGGAAGCGGCAGTGATGGATGGAGCCTCGGTATGGGGTACCTTCTGGAAGGTAATATTCCCACTCTTAAGCCCGATTAACGCAACGGTGGCGATTCTGACCTGTATCTGGGCGTGGAACGACTTCCTGCTCCCGCTGATTATACTGAGCAAGCCTTCGATGGCTACGCTGCCTCTGGCACAATATATTTTCCAATCCAAATTCGGGGTGCAGTACAATTACGCTTTCGCCTCGTACCTCATGGCCTTGCTGCCGATGATTATAGTATATTTGGTGGCCCAGCGGTGGATTATCAGCGGGGTTGTCCGCGGCGCGGTGAAATCATAGATAAAGAGAAAGATATAGATTAGGAGTGGTGCAGGTGGCAATTTTTTATGATCAAGAACAGCAGCAGTTTCATCTTCAATCCAAGGACATGAGTTATATCATCCAGCTGGTCCAGGGATATCCGGCCCATATTTATTGGGGGAAGAGGCTGAACCGGCAGGGCAATCTAAGCGATATCCTGGTGAGAGTGGAGCGCTGCTCCTTTTCTCCTAACCCGGTTCCTGAGGATAAAACGATCTCGTTGGACACCCTTCCTCAGGAGTATCCGCAGTACGGAACCAGTGATTTTCGCCATCCGGCCTACCAGCTTCAGCTGGAGGATGGAACAAGAATTACGGAGCTTCTATATCAGACCCACAGAATAATAGAGGGTAAGCCCGAACTTGAGGGGCTTCCCGCAGTGTATGCGGAGTCTGGTCAGGAAGCCCAGACGCTGGAGCTGGAGCTGGTGGATGCACATTCCGGGGTTACGGTTATTTTGAGTTATACCGTCTTTGAAGCATTTAACGCGGTGGCCAGATCGGTCAGATTTGTGAATACGGGTAAGCAGCCGGTCAGCCTGCTGCGGGCACTAAGCGCCAGCGTGGATTTCCCGGACGACCAGTATGAGAGCTTGTATCTCAGCGGGGCATGGGCGAAGGAGCGGCATATCCAGCGAAGAGCCCTGAGACCGGGATCAACGGTGATCGAGAGTCGCAGGGGGTCCAGCAGCCACCAGCAGAATCCGTTTATGGCCCTGCTTCGACCGGATACCAATGAAGAGCGCGGGGAAGTCTACGGCTTCAGCTTGGTGTACAGCGGCAATTTTGTGGCTGAAGCGGAAGTGGACCAATTCGCGACAACCCGGGTGTCGATAGGGATCAACCCGTTCGATTTCAAATGGCTTTTGTCTCCGGGTGAATCGTTCCAGACTCCGGAGGCCGTTATGGTCTATTCGGATGAAGGGCTTGGCGGCATGTCGCGGACTTACCACAAGCTGTACCGTACCCGGCTGTGCCGGGGATTTCACCGCGATAAGGACCGGCCTATCCTCGTCAACAACTGGGAAGCGACTTATTTTGATTTCAACGCTGATAAAATCGAAGATATCGCCACAGAAGCGGCACAGCTCGGAATTGAGCTGTTTGTCCTGGATGACGGTTGGTTCGGCAAGCGGGATAGCGATAATTCCTCACTGGGGGATTGGTACGAGGACTCGCGTAAGCTTCCAAATGGGCTGAATGATCTGGCCCAGCGGGTCAACAATCTGGGACTCCAGTTCGGACTATGGGTAGAGCCGGAGATGGTGTCTCCGGACAGTGATTTGTACCGCAGCCATCCAGACTGGTGTCTGCATGTCCCTGGGCGGCGGCGTACGACCGCCCGCGATCAATTGATTCTGGATTACTCCAGAGCCGAGGTTCGGGAGTATATCTTTGAGTCGTTAAGTCAAGTCTTCCATTCGGTTCCGGTCACCTACGTGAAATGGGATATGAACCGGAATATGACAGAGATCGGCTCAGCCTTCTACGGACCTGAACGTCAGATGGAAGTGGCGCACCGCTATATTCTGGGACTCTATGAGCTGATGGGCAAGCTGGTTGATGCGTTCCCGCATATCCTCTTCGAGAGCTGCTCCGGCGGCGGGGGAAGATTCGATCCGGGCATGCTGTTCTATATGCCTCAGACCTGGACCAGTGACGATACCGATTCGGTGGAGCGCTTGAAGATCCAGTACGGGACCAGCATGGTCTACCCGATCAGCTCGATGGGCGCGCATGTCTCCGCGGTGCCTAACCACCAGGTGGGACGGATGACGTCGCTGGCAACCCGTGGTGATGTAGCTATGTCTGGAAACTTCGGGTACGAGCTGGATCTAACCCAGCTGACTCCGGAAGAGAAGGAGCTTGTGAAGCAGCAGGTGAGCTCATACAAAGAGGTTCGGCAGCTGATTCAGAATGGCGAGCTGTACCGGCTGAAGAGTCCGTACGAGGGAACTGGAAATGAGACAGCTTGGATGTTCGTCTCCGAGGACCAGACAGAAGCGGTAGTTTACTACTTCCGCGTCCTGGCCGAGCCGAATGAGCCGCTGCGCAGGTTAAAGCTCAGCGGGCTTAACCCGGAGGTCGAATACCATGTCGACAAGCTGGGAGCCAGCTTTAATGGGGACCGACTGACTCACATCGGCCTGCCGCTGAAGCCGGTGCAGGAGGATTTTGTGAGCGAATGTTATCGGATCAAGGCTGTGAAGAATTGAGATTGTTGTAGGCACATAGTGTGAGTAGAGGGAAAACCGCGAAGTTTGCGGTTTTTTTCTTTTGGTGGGGAAGGCTATAGGCCAGGTGAAACTGCGTTTTTGTTTATTTAGAAGGATTTATAGGGTGTAACAAAGAAATTAGTTATTACGAGATTAAGTAGGATTTTGGCTGATAGAAGTAATGCAGGGAAGCCTGTTATATTAAGTGAGTGCGAATCGGAAGCTCACATGAATTTCCTGGATCTCTCGCACCTCAGATTTTGTCGAAAAAGTAGATATTTAGTCGCAATAGAAGGGGCTAGTTTAGTTGTATTGTTGTGTTTATACGATTTTATTAAAAAAAGATCCCTATTCATACCGGAAATGGAATGAAAATGGGTATTTTCGCTGTCGCACTCCGTATGGAGTGTGTGGATTGAAATTTATAAAGGGGTGAATGACTTGGACGCGCTAATGTCGCACTCCGTATGGAGTGTGTGGATTGAAATCGCATGGCACGGTTGTGGACATGAACAATCCCGAGCGTCGCACTCCGTATGGAGTGTGTGGATTGAAATCTTTTTACGAAGTGCAGCATAGCTCTTACCAAATGGTCGCACTCCGTATGGAGTGTGTGGATTGAAATTTCGGAATTGCGTCTGCTACCTCGACTAACATACCGTCGCACTCCGTATGGAGTGTGTGGATTGAAATCGATCAACGGGAAGAAAATAGCGAGCCGGATAAAGTCGCACTCCGTATGGAGTGTGTGGATTGAAATATGCTCCTTATCGAACCAAAACATTCTGCTGCCACAGTCGCACTCCGTATGGAGTGTGTGGATTGAAATAACTCAACGCCGATCATTCCCCCGTGTAGTAGAGTGTCGCACTCCGTATGGAGTGTGTGGATTGAAATATATCGGAAATTTGCTTGGTAAACTGGTCCGTGGTCGCACTCCGTATGGAGTGTGTGGATTGAAATATAAGTACTTTATGTTGGTTGATGTTGTAAATTATGTCGCACTCCGTATGGAGTGTGTGGATTGAAATCCCAAAATCATACGAAAAGAGGTAATTTATCCAGTCGCACTCCGTATGGAGTGTGTGGATTGAAATCGCATGGCACGGTTGTGGACATGAACAATCCCGTCGCACTCCGTATGGAGTGTGTGGATTGAAATCGCATGGCACGGTTGTGGACATGAACAATCCCGGTCGCACTCCGTATGGAGTGTGTGGATTGAAATCCCTGCGTTGCCCAGATTGATACGAAGGGTGACGCTGTCGCACTCCGTATGGAGTGTGTGGATTGAAATTTGGCAAGTACGAAAAATAATGCTTGCCAAAGATGTCGCACTCCGTATGGAGTGTGTGGATTGAAATCCACATACGGGTACGACACCAACCCCGGAGGACAGTCGCACTCCGTATGGAGTGTGTGGATTGAAATAAGCACACGTTTACCAGGAGAGATTACGGTGGAGTGTCGCACTCCGTATGGAGTGTGTGGATTGAAATATTGCTGGACTTCACATACTTGAATAGGCGAATCTTGTCGCACTCCGTATGGAGTGTGTGGATTGAAATACGTATCCGCATTGTTTCCTGCACTATTGGCCGCAGTCGCACTCCGTACGGAGTGTGTGGATTGAAATAAGAATGGTAAGGGCAAGTTGAAAGATGATACTGTCGCACTCCGTACGGAGTGTGTGGATTGAAATAGGGGAGATCCGGAGCAGCACCGGCCGGGGAAGCTGTCGCACTCCGTATGGGGTGTGTGGATTGAAATTTAATATAGTTCTGTGTTTCTTTCGGAGCGTGCTCTGTCGCACTCCGTATAGAGTGTGTGGATTGAAATAGTCCTCACCCGCCCTGACCTTTGTGGCCTGCAGTCGCACTCCGTATGGAGTGCGTGGATTGAAGTAAGTAAGGAACTTAAGGCTCCGCCAGATACTCTAGCGGTGTCGACTCCTTTTATAAAGCAATCCAACTACAAACTTTGAGACGTGGATCATTCACGTCTCTTTTTTTTGACTGAAGATATAATTTTGAAAATTATTGAAGGAAAAAGTAATGATATGTCGAACTGGTAAATTAAACCTAATGGATTCAAGTTGAGTGGTTCTTAAGTCTGTAACTACTTTCTTAGTAGGAGGTATTATGGAGTACATTGCCCACATACGTCAGAAAGATAAGAAGATTCAAACGGTAAAACAGCATCTTGAAGAGGTACAGCGCGGTTGCGAGCATTATGGAGCCAAGATTGGGGTTCGTCATCTGGCAGGTTTGGCCGGACTGCTTCATGATCTTGGCAAGAATACGGGGGCCTTCAAGTCATATATTCAGGAAGCTGTTGAACATCCGGAGGCTCCACCTCGTAGAGGTTCCGTGGATCACTCAACAGCCGGAGGCCGTCTCATCTATCGTCGATTTCATCAGAATGCTGTTAAAGCTGAAGACAAAGTGACTGCGGAGTGGATCGCAAACTGTATCATTTCTCATCATCAGGGATTGCGGGACTTCTTGGACCCCGATGCCAAGTCTCCTTTTCTCGAGCGAGTTGCCGTTAAGACTGAAGGGATGGAGGAGTACGAGGACGCTGTCACCGAGTTCTTTAAGCATCTATCTGAGGAGAAATTCGATCGTTATTTTGATAAGGCAAGAGCTGAAATGGAGCACATTGTGAAGGAGATTCAAAATCATAAGCTTCCGCCCATTGCTGCTTCACTAGCCATAAAATATATTTTTAGTTGCCTTATTGATGCGGATCGGACCAATACCCGGCAGTTTGAGGAGGATGAACGGACAGATTGGGCAGCTACCTCTAACCGTGAGTTTTTTACCAGAAGCTACGATCGGCTCATGAGCAAAGTTCACTCTTTTGAACAGGGCGATCAAGCGAGTCATCCGATCAATCGGCTGAGGAGCGAGATGTCTACACAATGTGATGAATTCGCGGAGCAGCCTTCCGGAATATACACGCTGTCAATCCCCACCGGCGGTGGCAAAACATTGGCAAGTTTGAGATATGCTCTTAAGCATGCCATAGCTCATGGCAAAGAGAGAATTATATACGTCGTGCCGTACACGACAATCATCGAACAGAATGCCGCAGAAATTCGGAAAATTCTCCTTGAGGATGAGCTTATTCTAGAGCATCACTCCAACGTAGTGGAAGAGAAGGAACCTGAATCCGAGGACTATGATATACGTATGAAAAAGATCCGGCTTGCCAAGGACAGCTGGAGCAGTCCGATTATTTTCACAACGATGGTGCAGTTCTTAAATACGTTCTATGCCAGGGGAACCCGTAACAGTCGCAGAATGCACCAGTTGGCCAATGCAGTGTTGATCTTTGACGAGGTTCAATCTGTTCCCGTTAAGTGTGTATCCTTGTTTAACTCTGCACTTAATTTTCTGAATGTCTTGGGGAATTCAAGCATTGTGCTGTGTACGGCCACCCAGCCTGCTCTGGATTTTGTGAAAAATAACCTTCACTTACCGGAACAAGCCGAGATCATCCGGAATTTGCACGAGGTAAGCAGAGGGTTTAAGCGGGTGGAGCTTATAGATCACACAACAGCTCAGGGATGGGGAGCAGAGGAACTGACAACTTTCATTGAACAAAACATGAGTGAAGTTAACAGCGTATTGGCTATCCTTAACACCAAGTCGGCTGTGCGTAAGCTATCCATTCAATTGGAGCAGACGGAATGGGTGATGAATAAGGAAGTACTGTTGTTTCACCTGAGCACCAATATGTGCGCGGCTCATCGTAAATCAATACTGGATGAGGTTAGAAAGGCGCTTGAAAATAATAAGAAAGTAGTGTGTGTCAGTACCCAGCTTATTGAGGCGGGGGTAGATATTAGCTTTGAGTGTGTGATTCGTTCTCTGGCGGGATTGGATTCTATAGCCCAGGCAGCTGGGAGATGCAATCGGCATGGGAAGGACCCATCACGCAAAGTGTTTATTGTACGGTCTTCGGATGAAAACTTGAGTCGGCTTCCGGAGATACGTATTGGAGCAGAGAAGACGGAGCGAATTCTGAGTGAGTTTCGACGGGAACCCGAACAGTTTGATCATGATTTGCTCTCCGCATCAGCAATGAATCATTATTTCAAATATTATTTTGACCATATCAAAAATGAACTGGACTACTATATCCCGAAGCTGGACAAGCATATGTTTGACTTGCTGAATACCAATAAAGATCTTGTTACTCACTATAAAAATAAGCACGGTCGCAAGAGGCCTGAAACTTTAACTCCTACTTCTTTTGCAACCGCAGAGCAGTATTTTGAAGTGATTACTAATACGGCTACATCTGTTGTTGTACCTTACAACGAAGAGGCGTGGGAATTAATTCTTAAGCTCAACGGGGATATGGACATATCTGAACTAGGGGTAACATTAAGGCGACTTCAACAGTATGTGGTCAATATATATGACCATGAGTTGAAACAACTGGAGAAGAACGGGAATGTTTATCCCCTACTTCATGGTCAGGTACTGGCTTTAAGGAAGGTTGCCTACTCAGATAGTTTTGGTGTGGAGATAGAAGGCGAAGGTGAATGGTCATTTGCATCAGTATAGGAAGGGAGGAAATAGATTGAGAAATCAAATCGAGTTTAAAGTAACAGGCAAATACGCCCTGTTCACGGACCCCCTATCCAAGATAGGGGGTGAGAAATTCAGCTATCAAATACCAACCTATCAAGCCTTGAAGGGAATAGTTGAATCCGTATACTGGAAGCCAACTATTATCTGGTATATCGATGAGGTCAGAGTGATGAAGGCGATTCAGACAGAGTCTAAAGGGATTCGGCCAATTGACTACAGCGGTGGAAATACTCTTGCGTATTACACCTATCTGAAGGAACCTGAGTACCAGGTACGAGCGCATTTTGAATTCAACATGCATCGGGAGGATCTGGCTCACGACCGTAACGAACACAAGCATCATAATGTGGCGAAGCGTTCTGTGCAGGCAGGCGGCCGAAGAGATATCTTCTTGGGAACCCGGGAGTGCCAAGGGTATGTTGAGCCCTGTGACTTTGGGGAGGGGGAAGGGTTCTACGATCACGTCCCTGAGCTTGATTTCGGCCTCATGGTTCATGGAATTAGCTATCCCGATGAAACGGGCAGAGAGGACCTGGAAACACGGTTATGGCGGGCCAAGATGGAGAACGGGGTGATCCGTTTTATTCGTCCAGAGGAATGCACCTTGGTTCGTAAGACTGGTCAAGGGGTTGCCAAGAGGTTTGACGCTCAAAATGTACAATCTGTGGACCTAATGTATGAGGAGTGGTTCGGAGGGGAGGAGCATGGATGACTTGGCTTGCTAAACTATATGATACTTTCGAAGACAACGCCCATGTGGTAGGGCAGTTTGAGAAGAAGAGCAACGATCGGGAATATGCCCTAATTCCTGTTTCCCACACAACGCAGAGTGCCCATATAGAAGTGAACTTAGATGAGAAAGGGAATTTTGTGTCTGCTAAAGTTGTGGACAAGAGTGATGGAAGCACGATCATTCCGTGCACAGAGGCTTCCTCAAGCAGGACAAGTAAACCTGTTCCTCATGCTCTTTTTGATAAGTTGGTCTACGTCGCTGGAGACTACTCCCAATATTGTGGTGAAGCTAAGGGGGGGACGCAGCACTGTGATTATATGACTCAATTAAAAGAGTGGTGCGAGTCTCCAGTTGCTCATCCAAAAGTTCAAAGCGTTTACTCTTATTTGCTGAAGGGAACGTTGATGACGGACTTGATTCGTGAAAAGATTCTATGGGTGGATGAACATGGGAAACTGCTGGACAAGTGCACTCCATTACTAGAAGAGCAATATGGCGGGAAGCCAGACATATTTAAAGTACTTGCCGGGGACCAGAGTGCAGCTTTTGTCCGGTTCGCGGTACAGGTGCCCGGGGAGCCAGAGGCGAGATTGTGGCGTGATCCTTCTGTTCAAGAATCTTTTATTCAATTCAATGAGATGAAGCTAGCAGATCAGGAGCTATGCTATGTCTTGGGTGAGAAGCTTCCTTACGCGGACAAGCATGCTTCGAGAATTCGTAATTCTGCGGACAAATCCAAGCTGATCTCGGCAAATGATACAAGTGGATTCACTTATCGAGGAAGATTTACTACAAGCCGTGATGCAGCCGCGATTAGCTACCAGGTCTCCCAGAAGGCCCATAATGCTCTGAAATGGTTGATTGAGCGGCAGGGGTACACTTTAGATGGAAGAGTGTTTCTTGTCTGGGGGACAGGGGAGCAGAACGAAGTGCCTGATCCGTTTCAGGACTCGTTCCCACTATACCAGGATGAAGAAGAAACTGGTGGTGATCGCACACATAAAGAGTTTGCGAACCAAATTAAACGGGGAATAAGCGGTTATCGGTATGAGGGCGATTATAAATCGGAAGTAATTATTATGATTTTGGACGCTGCAACCTCCGGGCGTATGTCGATTGTTTACTATAGGGATATCAACAAGGAGATGTTCCTTGATCAGCTTTTGAACTGGCATACAACATGCGCATGGCTGCATCGGTACCGGAAAGATTCGGACAACCGTTTTATAGCGTTTTACGGGGCTCCGGCAACACGGGATATTGCCTTTGCAGTTTACGGACCGAGGGCAAACGATAAACTCATCAAATCGTTGATGGAGCGTATGCTTCCTTGTATCGTTGATGGACGTAAGATTCCGTTGGATATCGTGCGGAGCGCGGTTCAGCGTGCCTCCAATCCGGTTGGTATGGAAGAATGGGAATGGGAGAAGTCGCTAAGCATTACATGTGCGCTAGTCAATAAACACTATGAACAGGAGGGCTTTACCGTGAGCTTGGATATGGAGAATACAAATCGCGATTATTTGTTTGGCCGAATGCTCGCTATCGCAGACGTACTTGAGAGACGAGCACTTGGTAGAGACGAGAAACGAGCATCAAACGCTATTCGTTATATGAATGCTTTCGCGCAGCGGCCAGGTCGGACTTGGACAATCATCCAATCTAATTTGCAGCCTTATCAGGCAAAGTTGGGTACTGATGCAAGATATTATAATAGCTTACTGGACGAGGTTGGTTCAAAACTCAGACCGGAGGATTACAATGATACTTCGCTAAGTGGGTTATATCTGTTGGGATTCTATAGCCAAAGGCATGATCTATATACAAGCAAGAAGCAGAAAGAACAAGAATCTACCGATATGAATGAAGCTCAAAATGAACAGGAGGATCTATAAATGAGTATTCTAGATCGTAAAATCGACTTTGCTGTTGTTATGTCTGTCCGTAATGCGAACCCGAACGGCGATCCGCTAAACGGAAATCGCCCCCGGCAAAATTATGATGGACACGGTGAAATTTCAGATGTGTGCCTCAAGAGGAAAATTCGCAATCGCCTTCAGGATATGGGGGAATCTCTACTTGTGCAGTCCGACGAAAGACGCGGCGATGCTTACCGCAGCATCAAAGATCGTGTGGACGCTAACCCAGAAGTGCAGGAGTTTGCCAAGGGGAAAAAGGCTAACAATGAACTATTTGCCGAAGCAGCTTGTAAAAGCTGGATCGATGTTCGCAGCTTTGGACAAGTATTCGCCTTCAGCGGATCGGACTCAACGGCAGGTGTATCCATAGGCGTGCGGGGACCTGTCTCTATTCATACCGCCGTGAGTATTGACCCAATTGACATTTCCAGTATGCAAATTACCAAAAGCGTAAATGCGACTACACCCAAAGATCCAAACAAAAAAAGCTCGGATACGATGGGGATGAAGCATCGGGTAGATTTTGGCGTATATGTTTTCTACGGAAGCATTAATACCCAGCTGGCAGAGAAAACGGGATTCACATATGAAGATGCTGAGAAGATTAAGCAAGCGCTCATTACTTTATTCGAGAACGATACCTCATCTGCCCGGCCAGATGGAAGTATGGAAGTACATCAAGTGTACTGGTGGGAGCACAATTCGAAGCTGGGGCAATATTCCTCCGCGAAGGTTCACCGTTCATTACAGATTCAGCTTCAAGAAGGTGTAACCACAGCCAAGTCTATTGACGATTATTGTGTTACAATTCATCCGCTTGAAGGGCTTGAAGTTCAAGAGTATGCCGGCTTATAACGAAGAGGACTTTTTGCTGCTTTCCGGGATACAGCATTTTAATTTTTGCAGAAGACAGTGGGCACTAATTCATATTGAACAGCAGTGGGAAGAGAATGTCCGTACACTCGAAGGAACTTACATACATAGGAAAGCGGATCAACCTCTTATCCGGGAGAAGAGAGGGGACAAATTGATTGTCCGTGCAATGCCAGTACAGTCCAGGGAGCTTGGGATTACAGGCATCTGTGATGTTGTTGAATTTATTCGGCATCCTGAAGGAGTTGCTATTACGGGTGAGGAGGGTCTATACCTTCCTTACCCAGTTGAATATAAACGGGGTAAACCTAAGCGGGATGATTCGGACCGTTCGCAGATCATAGCTCAGCTTATGTGCCTGGAGGAAATGCTAGCCTGTGATCTTACAACAGGCTACCTTTTTTATAATGAGATCAAGCATCGGGTGGAAGTTTCAGTAAGTGATTCAGATCGGCAACAGGTCAAGGAAGTGCTGTTTGAAATGCATCAATATTTCAAGAGATCTCATACTCCTAAGGTCAAGACCGGACCGCATTGCCAGAGTTGCTCTTTGAATCAGGTATGTCTGCCAGAACTCATGAGCAGGAGAAGTGTGTCCAGTTATATCGAAAGCAGGTTGAGTGAATGAAGAAGCTGCTTAACACCTTGTTTGTTACGACACCAGATACGTATCTGTCTCTGGATGGCGAGAACGTGGTTATAAAGGGGGAAGAACGGGTTCTGGCGCGTTACCCTTTGCATAACCTAGAGGCTATATGCACATTTGGTTATGCTGGAGTTAGCCCGGCTTTAATGGGAACCTGTGCAGAACGCAGTATTGGGATAACCTTCATGACGAGGAGCGGGCGCTTTCTTGCCCGCGTCATTGGGGAGAGCAGAGGAAATGTGGTGCTCCGTAAGGAACAGTACCGAATTTCTGATGATGAGCATAGAAGTGCTGTTGCTGCAAGGAATATGATTCTAGGTAAGATATATAACAATAAGTGGATACTGGAACGAGCAACACGAGATTATCCGATGCGTATCCAAGTTGAACGAATGAAGCAGGTAACAGCTTCTCTGACCGGAATCATGAATCACGTACGAAGTAGCGAGGACTTGGAATTGCTCCGGGGGTTTGAAGGTGCTGCTGCAGTACAGTATAACTCGGTGTTCGATGATTTGATTTTGCAGCAGAAAGAGCACTTCTTCTTTCGAGGTCGAAGCAAGAGGCCGCCTCTTGATAACGTTAACGCGCTCTTATCTTTTGTCTACACCCTTCTTGCCAACGATATGAAGTCAGCTTTGGAAGCGGTTGGCCTGGATGCCTACATGGGGTTTCTACACAGGGATCGTCCAGGCAGGGCTTCTCTTTCCTTGGATATGATGGAGGAGCTTAGAGGCGTCTGTGCAGATCGGCTGGTGGTATCTTTAATTAACAAGAAGATGGTGCAGCCAAGCGGATTTTATAAGAAGGAGAACGGGGCCGTAATTATGGATGATGACACACGGAAGATTGTTTTGAAGGTGTGGCAAGAAAGAAAGCAAGAGAAGATTATCCATCCGTATCTTAATGAAAAGATCTCATGGGGTCTCGTTCCCTATGCACAGGCTCTGCTATTAGCAAGGTACATTCGGGGAGATCTCGACGAGTATCCTCCATTTTTGTGGAAGTAGGTGATGTGTTCCAATGTTGGTTTTGATTACTTATGATGTTAGTACCTCGACGCGGGAGGGAAGAAGACGACTAAGTCAGGTGTCTAAGAAGTGTTTAAGCTACGGTCAGAGGGTTCAGAATTCAGTGTTTGAGTGCATTCTTGACTCTACTCAATTTCGGAAGCTCAAATATGAATTAGAAGAACTGATTGATGAAGAAACCGATAGTCTACGATTTTACAATTTAGGTGACAAGCATAAAAGTAAAGTAGAACATTTTGGTGCGAAGCCCTCTTATGACATGGAAGGGCCTCTCATCATTTAGGTGCGAATGGGAAGCTCACATGATTTTCCCGGACCTTTCGCACCTCACAATTTGTCGAAATTCAGGATATTCAGTTCCCTATAATTGAAGTTTTAGTGATTAATATATCGTAATGATATAGATTAGTAAGGATAAGTCACTTCTTGATATCTGAATTAGATCAATAATACCCTTTTTCGCTGTCGCACTCCGTATGGAGTGTGTGGATTGAAATCTCGTTCTCACCCTCGTTATCACGGAAACCCTGGTCGCACTCCGTATGGAGTGTGTGGATTGAAATTGATTGACCCCGGCCAGCGTATCCAAGCGGCTGGTAGTCGCACTCCGTATGGAGTGTGTGGATTGAAATCGCGATAGGCTTCGATCAGACGGTTGATGATCGGGTCGCACTCCGTATGGAGTGTGTGGATTGAAATGCCTTACTCAGCCATGTTTGGTCACTGATCACCTGTCGCACTCCGTATGGAGTGTGTGGATTGAAATTCCAGCCTGGGATAGTTATACAGCGGCAGGAGACAAGTCGCACTCCGTATGGAGTGTGTGGATTGAAATAGGTACTGGCTAGTGGGCCGATCTGGACAGAGGAGTCGCACTCCGTATGGAGTGTGTGGATTGAAATACAATGGTACGGGTATTCCCGTTGAGGATATTAGTCGCACTCCGTATGGAGTGTGTGGATTGAAATCGGAAAATAGATTTTTTACATTATCGCCAACGTGGTCGCACTCCGTATGGAGTGTGTGGATTGAAATTTTAGGCAGTGGCATTGATCCAACAATGGTTTTTCGTCGCACTCCGTATGGAGTGTGTGGATTGAAATATGTGGATGGCCTGTCATTCACCGGACCTCCAGACCGTCGCACTCCGTATGGAGTGTGTGGATTGAAATTTTTATCATGCGCTCTGACTTGCAGCCGATCTGCGTCGCACTCCGTATGGAGTGTGTGGATTGAAATAAATCCGTAAAACGCCGTATTCGGCGATTATTTATGTCGCACTCCGTATGGAGTGTGTGGATTGAAATACTAGCCATAAATGAAGCAGGAACAGAATTACATGCGTCGCACTCCGTATGGAGTGTGTGGATTGAAATCGTCTGCTCCTTCTTGGCGCCGCGCATCTTTTCGTCGCACTCCGTATGGAGTGTGTGGATTGAAATTGACGGAGCATACCCGCCAGTAATCCGTGTATACGGTCGCACTCCGTATGGAGTGTGTGGATTGAAATCTTGGTCGTGGCGCATATGGTATCCCGGACATTGAGTCGCACTCCGTATGGAGTGTGTGGATTGAAATCACCAAGCGAGTCCGCTGAACCAACGCCGGAAGAGTGTCGCACTCCGTATGGAGTGTGTGGATTGAAATACCCGGGAGCAATCGTTATATTGATCATGACGCGATGTCGCACTCCGTATGGAGTGTGTGGATTGAAATCTTGCACTCTGCCGCCGCCCCGCTTGGCGTGACCGTCGCACTCCGTATGGAGTGTGTGGATTGAAATAAACTCGGCGAGTTCCTTTGGGTCAATGTCATGGTCGCACTCCGTATGGAGTGTGTGGATTGAAATTGACGGAGCATACCCGCCAGTAATCCGTGTATACGGTCGCACTCCGTATGGAGTGTGTGGATTGAAATCGCGATAGGCTTCGATCAGACGGTTGATGATCGGGGTCGCACTCCGTATGGAGTGTGTGGATTGAAATATCGATCCATTCACCGATTAATTCACTGTTTTGCGTCGCACTCCGTATGGAGTGTGTGGATTGAAATAGCTGGTAAGCACGAAGGTTGGAGAAAGGGGCTAGTCGCACTCCGTATGGAGTGTGTGGATTGAAATAGCATAGAAGACGTGAAAAAAGCCCTCATGAAGGGTCGCACTCCGTATGGAGTGTGTGGATTGAAATCGTTACGGTCTTGGAGTCCAGTGTATTGACCTACGTCGCACTCCGTATGGAGTGTGTGGATTGAAATATCTGACACTGCTGAAGATACTGAACATACCCTTGTCGCACTCCGTATGGAGTGTGTGGATTGAAATCGGCCCCGGATGTGGTGTTAAGCTGCGGGTCGAGTCGCACTCCGCATGGAGTGTGTGAATTGAAATATGCGTGTCTGTTTCTACCCATTCCCATGGTGTAGGTCGCACTCCGTATGGAGTGTGTGGATTGAAATTCCAGGAGTATTAAACTTAATTTGGTTTAATTCGGTCGCACTCCGTATGGAGTGTGTGGATTGAAATATTAGTCCTTTAATTAATTATGTGATTGATAATGTCGCACTCCGTATGGAGTGTGTGGATTGAAATAGCCTGTAAGCTTTAAGCTACAGCAGGCGGAAGGGTCGCACTCGGTATGGAGTGTGTGGATTGAAATTTGATAAATCGGATCAACCCACACCTCACTGTGCATGTCGCACTCCGTATGGAGTGTGTGGATTGAAATAATCAGGAAGAGCAGGCGGCTTTTGAAGCTTTTATGTCGCACTCCATATGGAGTGTGTGGATTGAAACCACGTCCCTCAACCCCCCCTCAAACCACCAAGCCCCCAATCCGTCCGGATCGGGGGCTAATCTCATTCCATATAAAACTTTATTTCCCCGCATACTCCTGGGCCCGCAGCTCGACCCGGCGGATTTTGCCGGAATTAGTCTTGGGCAGGGAGGAGATGAACTCGATCTTCCGCGGGTATTTGTACGGCGCGGTTAGGGCTTTGACGTGGCTTTGGAGCTCCTTGATCAGCCCCGGCGTTCCTTCGGTGTCTTCCATCAGCACGATAAAAGCCTTCACCACCGCGCCCCGGATTTCATCGGGGCTGGCGACTGCGGCGCATTCCTTCACCGCCGGATGCTTCATCAGCGCTTCCTCGACCTCGAATGGCCCGATGGTATATCCGGAGCTGATGATAATGTCATCACCCCGGCCTTCGTACCAGAAGTAGCCGTCCTCGTCGGCACGGGCGCGGTCGCCGGTGATGAAGTAATCGCCGCGCTGATTGTTCTTTTTGCACTCAGGGTCGTTGTAATAGCCCTTGAAGAGAGCGGGCATGTCCACATGAACGGCAATGTCGCCCACAACGCCCGGCGGTACGATCTTACCCTCATCGTCCACGATCTCAATGAGCCCTGGCGAGATGGCTTTGCCCATGGAACCGAGGCGGACCGGACTGTCCATCAGGTTCCCGATGAGCAGTGTGCTCTCGGTCTGTCCGTAGCCGTCGCGGATCGTAAGATTGTGCACCCGTCGGAACACCTCGATAACCTCCTGGTTCAGCGGCTCACCCGCAGAAACCACGCTGCGCAGGGAAGAGAGGTTGTAATCTCTTAGATGCTCGAGCTTCGCCATAATGCGGAACTCGGTTGGCGTACAGCACAGCACTTCAATGCCGTACTCCTGAATCAGCCTCAGGTAATGACCCGGATGGAAGGAGCCATGGTACACGAACCCAGTCGCGCCTCTGCCGAGCACGGACAGGAACGGGCTCCAGATCCACTTCTGCCAGCCGGGTGCAGCCGTCGCCCAGACTATGTCCCCGGGTTTGATGTCCAGCCACAGGGTCGAGGCGATCCGCAGATGGGCATACGCCCAGCCGTGGCTGTGAATGACGCCCTTCGGGTTGCCGGTTGTTCCAGAGGTGTACGCCAGAATCGCCGTGTCGTCCCGGTGGGTCGGAACCGTCTCGAATACCTCCGGCTGATCCTCCATAAGACGGGCCAGGCTATGCCAGCCTGGGACCATCCCCGCAGCCGTGCTTGTAGAAGCCTCGTTCGCAACGGCGATGCGGAACTCCAGATTCGGATGCCCTTCATCGTAGGCGCGGTCGACTTCCCCGGTCAGGGTAGACCAGGCAATGACGGCACGGGCCTGGGAGTGCTGGAAGCGATAGGACAAGTCCTTGGCGCGCAGCATTTCCGATGAGGGAATGATCACGAGGCCAAGCTTCAGACAGGCCATGTAGATGACGTACGCAATAATCTGCCGGGGAACCATAACCAGAACCCGGTCGCCTTTGGTCAGGCCGAGCTGCCGCAGGCCTCCTGCCAATTGATTGGCCTTAGCCAGCAGGCTGCCATACGTAATTTCTTCATATTCACCCTGCTCGCTAAGCCACTTCAGGGCTAGCTTGTCCGAGGGATGGTTTTCCATCTCTGAGGTGAGATTATATTGTTCGGGTGCGATCCATTGTTGAAAATTCAGGGGGAACCTCTCCTTTTAAATTAGGATGTACGTAATAATCTTATTATAGCACTTAATATTAGTACCAGGTACTATGACATAAAAGATTTTGAAATTAAACGTATAAGAAATGAACTTTTTGACACAACTCCATCTAACTATGTTAACCAATTTCATCGCCAAAACCACATTATACAGCCGGCATAACTAACGAGAATCTGCCAAGAGATAATAAACTTCTTAAGAAAACTTCAGTTTTTCCTCCAGAGAATCTAAAGAATTTTAGTTTAGGATTGAGGCTAATCAAACCTATGGAGGAATAGTCTCAATGATAAATAAAGATTTGATCCAGGAGAAGTTTTTGTTCTTTTATAAATTTCTGCAATCTCCGGGGCGTGTAGGCAGTGTGACGCCGAGCTCCAGATTTCTGGCCAAAACAATGGTGGATGCCATTCCATGGAACGAGGTGGACAGCGCAGCGGAACTTGGTGCTGGTACAGGGGCAATAACCAGGTACATCTGGTCTGCCAGGAAAGAGTCAACCCGGGTGCTGCTCTTTGAAGCAGATCCCCAGATGAGGGGCAGATTAGAGGACCTTTATCCCAAATTTGCTTGTTATCCCGATTGCCGGGACATTCAAGCGGCCGTCCACAAGGAGAAACTGGGGCAGCTGGATTGTGTGCTTAGCGGGCTGCCATTCTTCAATTTTACCCAGGAATTGCGGGACCGTATATTGGAGCAGGTTGTCTCGTCCCTTAAGGATAACGGCTTGTTCGTCGCCTTCCAGTATTCGCAGCAGATGAGGAAGCAGCTTGAAGAGGTATTTGACATCGAGGAGATCAAGTTTGTTCCGATGAATGTTCCGCCAGCGTTTGTGTATATTTGCCGGAAAAAGGGTTGATTGGGAATGAAGAATAAGCTTGCAGGCTATAAAGCATTACTCTGGATTCTAGCTATTCCAGTATTAAATGTTTTTTATGGAATTTTGAATCACGGGAACGGTGATGTATCCAGCCTGTGGACATCATGGGATGATCGGATTCCTTTTGTTCCGGTATTTATCATTCCCTATCTGCTCTGGTATCCTTTTGTGCTCATGATGCTTGTTGCCTTGTTTATGAAAAAGGCGAGTGCATACTACCGCACATTACTTGCGTTATGTCTCGGACTATTGGCGAGCTATGTCACCTTCTATTTCTTTCAGACGATGGTTACCCGGCCCGATGCCTCGGGTACAGGCGTATTCCTGTGGCTGGTCAGATTGGTGTACGGAACGGACGGGGCATACAACTGCTTTCCCAGCATTCACGTCCTGACCAGTTATTTGATGCTGAAGGGCATGTCGGAATGCCGGGATCAATTCTCCGGAACTTCCCGTTTCTTCATCCAATTGCTTTCATGGTCTGTGACGATATCCACCGTATTCGTAAAACAGCACGTGCTGCTGGACATTATAGGGGGGATTGTCGTTGCGGAGATAACGTTTTTTGCCGCTGGAAAATGGCTTTCCAAGCTAAGAAAAGACATGCTCCGGGAGAGCCCATTCTGGCGCTGGCTGCAGACCTGGGAACAACGTGTGTTCAACTGGTGCAATCAGTCGATCAGCCACCCGGTGCTGAGCCGCGTCCTAGCTGCTATGACCCATATGGGAGGTGCGTTGTTTACACTGACATGCTCGTTATCCATCTCCCTGCTAGCGCCGGAGCCATGGCGAACGGCGGGCATTCAGAGCTTCGCGGCATTAGCGGTGAGCCACCTTGCTGCGGTGTTACTGAAGAAGTTAATTAGAAGGCCAAGACCTTACTTGGCCTTGCCTGACACGAACCTCATTCTTAAGCCGTTAAAAGACCACTCCTTCCCTTCAGGCCATACAACCGCGGTCTTTTCAATTGTTGTTCCCTTCCTGTTTACCCTGCCCGCTCTTGCTATTATTCTGCTGCCGTTAGCGGCAGGTGTTGGATTATCGCGGGTCTATCTGGGAGTTCATTACCCTTCCGACTGTCTGGCTGGGGGCTTAATCGGGATCAGCTGCGCTTTGCTCGCGATCTCGCTAATTTAGATCACTGGAGGGATCACCGTGAATTACAATACAATGCTGGAGCTGGCTCATAACTTCGGATATGCCGCATTGTTCTTTGCTTTATGGCTTGGCATTGTAGGAATGCCGATTCCCGATGAACTGGTGGTGATGGCTGGAGGCGCGGTGACAAGCGGAGGGCTCCTGCTGCCGCTGCCCGCTTTTCTGCTGACTTATCTGGGGGTCATATCGGGCTTGTCTGTTGGATATTTGCTGGGCAGGTGTATAGGGGTGCCTATATTGAATAAGCTGAGGCGCAATTCCAGGATGGACAGATACATCCGGTTCTCGGAGAATATGATGACCAGGTATGGCAGCTATGCCCTTTGTGCCAGCTACTTTATCCCGGTCGTCCGGCATCTGATGCCTTATTTTGCGGGAATCAACAAAATGAGCTTTGGCAGGTATGCCAGATTCTCCTTCACTGCGGGGTTCGTGTGGACGCTCCTTCTTTTTACTATAGGCAGTTATGTGGGAGAGCATATGCAGGATATTGGGGAGACTTTGTATAATTATGGATTTAGATTTCTGTGGATTCCATTTCTGGTTGTTATGATTGTTCTGATTGTCAGAATGTCTGCCCGCTCCAACAAAATGCATAGGAGAGATCGATCTTAATGAACAATACGATTCTGGTTGCTGACGATGACCCGGAGATCCGGGATGTGCTCCATATTTACCTGCGTAATGAAGGCTACCGTGTGTTGGAGGCTGAGGATGGCTGGAAGGCGCTGGAGCTCATGAAGGAGGAGTCTGTTGATCTGATTATTCTCGACATCATGATGCCCGGACTGGATGGGATCAAGGCCTGTCTGAAGATCAGGGAGGATTCCAACATTCCGATTATCATGCTGTCTGCCAAGGGGGAAGCTATAGACAAGATAACGGGTCTATCCACTGGAGCGGATGATTATGTGACGAAGCCGTTTAATCCGCTGGAGCTGATTGCCAGGGTTAAGGCCCAGTTGAGGAGGCAGAATTTTGCCGGTCCGAATGCTGTGGCGGACAGCTCTATCATCCACATTGATGAGGAATTTAGTATCAACAAGGAGCAGCATAGAATTACCGTCCGGGGCAAGGACGTGCCGTTAACCCCAACCGAATTCTCTATCCTTCTACTGCTTGCAACGCATCGGGGACAGGTGTTCAGCATCGATAAAATATACCAAAGCGCATGGAGAGAACAAAGCGTGTTCTACTCTGACAATACGGTGATGGTTCACATCAGGAATCTGCGGGAGAAGATTGAAGCGAACCCGAGGGAGCCGATGTATATCAAAACCGTATGGGGAGTGGGGTATAAAATTGATTGATAAAATATGGACCTTCCTGAATGCGAAAAAAAGCATCCGCGGCAAGATGCTGTGGGCGCTTGTGCCGAGCCTGCTGCTTGCTATTTTGGTAAGCGGTTTATTGGATACTGTCCTGGTTTCTCCTGTCAAAAATCTGTTTGAACAAGTGGTATCCTTTGGTTATTTCATTGCCCTTTTCGTGTTCTTCTTCCTTTTGTTCACCCGCCCTATTGTACGTTATTTCAAGGCGATTACCGATGGCTTGAAGACGATTGCCGATGGAAATCTGGATTACCGCATCCTGCTTCCAAGGGAGGATGAGCTTGGGGATGTGGCGAGCAATATCAATCAGATGGCAGACCGGCTGGAGAGCCAGATGATCCGCGAAAGGCAGCTGGAACAATCGAAGATGGAGCTCATTACATCGATTTCCCATGATTTACGAACCCCGCTTACGAGCATTATCGGGTATTTGAATTTGCTGAAAACTCATGCCTACGATAATGAGGGAGAACAGGAGCGGTATATCGACAATGCGTTTCGCAAGACCGAGCAGTTGAAGAAGAGGATCGACGATCTGTTCGAATATACACGCCTGACGAGCAGCGATGTGCGTTTATCGCTTCAAGAAGTGGATTTGTGCAGCCTGCTGGAGCAGATGATTATGGAATTCGAACCCGTTGCCAAGGATCAGGGGATTACGGTGTTTAAGGAGCTGCCTCATGAACCGGTCATTATGAAGATAGATATACAGATGATGGTCCGGGCCCTTGACAATCTGCTGATGAATGCGCTCAAATTCTCCACAAGGCCAGGGGATATCAGGGTAAAGCTGGCCGCAGGGGAAGATTGGGTTCTATGGTCAGTCGAGAACTTCGGACCTCCTATCCCGGATGAGGCGGCCAGTCATTTGTTCGAGCGTTTCTATAAAGTAGAGCCTTCCCGGTACGACAAGGATATGCCGTCCGGCTCTGGGCTGGGGCTGTCGATCACCAGGAGTATTGTAGAGCTTCATCAGGGACAAATATGGCTCGAACATAACCAGGGCCACTATAAATTCTGTATAGAGCTGGACCGGGCCGGAGTAAAGGCTACGGGCTCATAGCCGCCCTCCAATCTATGTGTAGTAGAAGAACCAGGGAGACACAGCCGTCTGCCCTGGTTCTATTTGTGTTCTGCGGTGTTCTGCTTAGTTATGTTGTCCGCCAGAAGCACCGAATCTAACATTAGCCCCGTTGACCCTTGACCCGTGTCATCCACCTCCAGGTGGATACACCCTTTGGTAATTCAACCTGGGGGTAGACTTCTTTTATCTGTATTGCGCTTATACTCAAAGTATGAAATACAGATCACGGAAGGAAGAGACACACGATGATGGATTCACCGGTATATTTAATTGTTTTGGTAATCATACTGCTGAGACTTGGACGGGAGAGAGAGGTGCGCCCTGCGAACATGTGGATCGTACCGGCGCTGTTCACGTATATGACGATTGGAACGCTTGCCGAAACGCATGATTTTACAGCTGTCCATGTTCTGATGTATCTGATGGGAGCGGCAGTCGGGACAGGAATTGGCTTCTTGAGGGGAAAACTGGAACGGTTCCGTGTCCACCCATCAACAGGAAACATCACGACTCAAAGCTCAATAGGAAGCATCGTTTTATTCGTGGGTGTGATTCTTCTTCGTTTGCTTGTAAAATATATGGGGAGCGCAGACATGCTGATTCCTATTGGAAATGCACTGCTGCTTGTGTCACTGGCCAGCATCTGCACCCGCCGCTGTTATGTCTATTTGAGATACCGCCAGCTGCAGGGGCAGCGGTACTAGAAAAATATATAATTCAACTTATAATCAATTATGTTATTAAAACAGAAAGTGTGATACCCGTATGACATCTCAGTCCCCCTCCACGGTGTGGGCCAGATTTACTGCATTTATCGAAAACCGCAGCCGGACCTTAATCTTCAGCCTGCTGCTCATATTCATGTTTATGCAGAATACGTTCTTCTCCTCTCTGCCGCATGCTGTGCATGGGGCAGTTCTTTGCGTCTTATATTTGGCGTTCCTCTGGTCCGCCCGCAGTCTGAATTCGAACTGGTTGAGGATATGGACGATAGCGGCTCTGTGGGGGATGACGGTGCTGCTCGGCATCGGATTTGGGGATTACACCTATTCCTTGGTCCTGATCTATTATATTCTGGTCTTTACAGCGGTGCGGCTTCCAGGCCGGGTTTCCTTTATCATGGCAGCCTTGATCATCCTGGTTGATGCCGGTAGCTGGCTGTATATTCATGCAGTTCCGTCCCAGGAAGTTCTGGTCTACTCGCTTACCCGTGTATTGGTGTTCGTTTTCATATGGGCGATCCGGGTAAGAAGGGAAGCCAAGGCCAGCAAGGCGCTCCATTATGAAGAGCTGCAGGAAATGCATATGCGTCTGGAAGAAGCTCACCGTGAGCTTCAGCAGGCTCATCAGGAGCTTGAGGCGGCAACGGTCCGCTCCTTAAGGTATGCGGTGCTCGAAGAGCGGACCCGCATCGCCCGTGATATTCACGACAGTATTGGACACGGGCTTACTTCGGTCATCGTGCAGCTCCAGGCGCTGCCTTTTATCATGAAAGCGAGCCAGGAGGAGGCGGACCGGACCTTGTCTACGGTGCTGGAGGTGGCCCGCGGCTGCCTGACAGAGGTCCGATCGGTGGTACACCAGATGGCGGTGGACGATGCCGATCTGGGACTTGTCGCCTTGAAGAGCTTGATCACAGAGGTACAGGAGCAGAGCGGTCTCCTAATTGCCTTTGATGCTCCGGAGACTGTGAGTGAATGGAGACCCGAGATTGCAGAGCTTCTGTACCGGGTGCTTCAGGAAGCGCTGACGAATGTGATCCGGCATGCCGGAGCAACCCGGGTGGAGGTTACCTTGCGGGATAATGGGAGGTATGCCCAGATGAGTGTGAAGGATAATGGAAGCTTTAGGGATGGTACGGGCCAGCTCCCGGAAGGGTTCGGTATTAGGGGAATGAGAGAGAGATGCGTGAAGGAGGGCGGCTCCTTCTCCGCCGGGATATGTGAGCCGCATGGCTGGATGATCCAGGTGGAGGTTCCGCTGGACAGTCCAAGTGAAGATAAGAAAGGTGTGGAATGATGAGTACGGATCTGATCCGGGTGGCTCTTGTGGATGATCAGCATTTGGTGAGGCAGGGGCTGAGCTATATTATTAATGCCCAGGAGGATATGGAGGTCGTGGGCGAGGCCGGCAACGGACTGGAGGCAGTGGAACTGGCGAAGCTGACCCGTCCTCATGTGCTGCTTATGGACGTACAGATGCCGGAATACAGCGGAATCGAGGCCACCCGTGATATTATGGCGGCTCTGCCGGACAGCCGGGTGGTTATCCTTACCACCTTCGATACGGAGGAGTACGTGTATGATGGCATCCGGTATGGAGCGGTCGGGTATCTTCTGAAGGATGCGGCTCCCGCCGATCTGGTTGATGCGGTCCGTTCCGCTTATCGGGGAGAGGCTGTCTTCCGGACATCGGCCGCAGCTAAAATGATGACTCAAGCTCTCCGCGCTGAGGACGTGAAGCCTGCTGCAGCCGCTGGCTTTCCGGTTGTTGAGCAGCTGGAAGCATTTACGGAACGGGAGCTGGAGGTCCTTCAGCAGATGGCCTATGGGCTGCGTAATGAGGAGATTGCAGGCAGGTTGTTTATCGGCGTTAGCACAGTGAAGACTCATGTCCACCGGATTTTACAGAAAATCGGAGTCGACGACCGTACCCAAGCGGTGGTGTATGCGATAAGAAACGGAATAGTTCGATAAGCATAGGGAGTCAGTGCTCAGGCAAATCTATGAAACCCGGTGGAACTTAAGATTCTGCCGGGCTTTTTTTCATGTGAATTAACATTTGTTAATAGGAATTAAGGAGGTAATCCGTATGATAGTAGATTAGAACTATACCAAAATGACTGGGTTAAGTTGGGAGGCATATGATGCAAGTTGGGGAACAGCATGGACGAACAAAATCGATTTCATATACTAGATGGCTTATTCCATTAATATTGATTCTGCTGACGACGGCATTCATTCCGGATTTCCAGACGGCACGTGCCGAAGGGTCACGGGACCCGCTGGATCAAGCCGGCGACAATCTGCCGATGAATACGGCAGCATTTCTGGAGGATGCGGCACAGAGCTTCACCGCAGGGAGGACAGGCTGGCTTCATGATCTTGAACTATTTATGTTCCGCGGACAGGAGTACCCGGAAGGGACGGTTACCGTGCAGATTTTGGATGGGGAGACCGTGGAGGAAAGTGCTCCCGTGCTGGGCACGGCCACATTTCCGGTTGCGGATATTGTTCCCTCTTCAAGCGGAGGAGGATGGAAGCTGATCACCTTCAAAGAGGGGGTACAGGTGCAGGCTGGCCACACATACACCATCCGGACGACGACAACAGGTGAAGACAGGGATGCTCATGCATTCTGGGGAGCAAAATCCTCTGACTCCTATGCAGGAGGCCAAGGTTATACTCCTTGGCCTGGATGGGAGGCTTCGAAGGATTTCTTGTTCCGCACTTATGTGGCTAGATCGCAGCGGGTTTATAAAACCTATTTGTCGATTTCCGATGCTGAAGTCACGTATAAGGGTACCGTAAGCTTGTTGGCATTGCTGAGAAACGGGTTGGATTTTTTCCCGGGACAGCGGGTAGTTTTCACAGTAAACGGCACCGAGGTAGGCTCCGCGGTTACCGATTCCTATGGGAGAGCCAGACTGAACTACACAGCTGATCTGTCTCCGGGAAGTTATAAAATCATGGCTATTTATAAGGGACAGGGCTATTATGAAGCATCGGATGGCTATAATGCACTGCGAATTACACCTAAGAAGGTAACTGTCACAGTGAATAACGTGTCGCGTGCTTACGGGGCGCAAAATCCAGGGTTTACGGCTTCATTTAGCGGGCTCGCAGGAAGTGATACCCCTACATCAGTTGGGGTAGGAAATATCAAATTCAACACCAGCGCGGCAGTGGACAGCCCGGTCGGCAATTATGCGGTTAACGCGAGCGGATTGTCCTCCAATAACTATAGCTTCACATACATACCGGGGAATCTGACGATTACGCCGGCGCCGCTCGTTATTTCGCCGGATCATGTCTCCAGAGTATACGGGGATATGAATCCGCGGCTTACGGGGGCCATATCCGGCCTCAGGAACGGGGATGTGATTAACGCGGAATATTCAACCTCTGCGACTACGGCCAGCAATGTGGGCATGTATGATATTACGGTCAGCAGCACGGGTCCTGCGGAGGTTAGGAGGAACTACTCCTTAGTCCAAAACATAGGCAAGCTGACCATCATGCCAGCGCCGCTAACCATTAAGCCAGCCAATGTCATGGTGGAATACGGTGAAGATACCCCGTCTTTAAAAGGAACGATATCTGGCCTCAAGAACGGGGATACGGCGGTAGTGGCCTATACTACTACCGCGACCAAGACCAGTGGAGCAGGAACCTACAATATCACCGCAACCGTTACGGGTCCTGCGAATGTGTCCACGAATTACAGTACTATGGTGATTTTTGGCAAATTAACTGTTTCCAAGGCGCCGCTTCTTGTAACTCCGTCTAATCTGTCCAGATGGGAAGGTTATGATAACCCGGAGCTGTCAGGCACATTAACAGGCATCAAGAACAGTGACGCTGTTACAGCGGCCTATCGTTCTGACGCGGACAAGACCAGTCCGCCAGGAGAGTATCCGATTAGCCCGGAGCTGTCTGATCCGCAGAGGAAGTTGGGCAACTACAGTGTCACCCAGAATAAAGGGGGACTGAAAGTGTACTCCCCTCCGCAGATTACTTACAGCGGCAGTGATGATGTCAATCATGTGACCAAGGACGTATCGCTCCCGGCAACGGATGCGGTAGGAACAGATGTGATCTGGACTTCATCAGACAGTGGGCTTCTTGATCCCTTAACCGGAAAGGTTCAGCGGCCAGCTCATGGTTCTGGATCGGCAGCGGTTACGCTGACAGCGGAGGTCCATAAGAACAACACCACCTACTCTAAGCAGTATGAGCTAACGGTACAAGAAGCTGATCTGACCGACCAAGAGGCGGTGAATAAGGATAAGTCCTCCCTTCGCATTGGCTACGCTTCGGGAGATGACGCTGGTCATGTGACAGGCAGGCTTACCCTGCCGGCCGCAGGACAGTTCGGATCAGCTGTGGAATGGACTTCCTCACAGCCGGATGTGATTGATCCGAAGACTGGCCAGGTTGTCCGGCCAGACAGCAGCCAGAAGGATGCGGTGGTTACGCTGGAGGCTGTACTTACCCGGGGATCGGCCAGCGTTAAGATCAGCTTCGAGCTTACTGTTCCGCATCTTCCGGTTGGGCTTACTTCGATAGCCTTTGACAAGCCGGAGTACAGTGTCGCTGCGGGTGGAGAGCAGCAGTTCGAAGTCAGGGTGGAATACTCCGACGGTACTTCTAAGACGCTGCTAGAAGGGGTGGACTACACAGTGGAACATCCGGAGCTGGTGCAGATCGACGCCAACGGACGGATCAAAGGCATTGCAGTAGGCCGTACCGTGATCCATGCCGGTTACCAGGGCATGGAGGCTTCGTCTACGGTTAAGGTCACGACGCCAGAAGGGGGCGACCCAGGCAACCCGGGCGACCCAGGCAACCCTGGAAATCCAGGTAACCCAGGTAACCCAGGGAATCCGGGTGACCCGGGCGATCCCGGCAACCCCGGCAACCCCGGCAACCCCGGCAACCCAGATGACCCTGGCCCATCGGTGATCCAGAAGCTGGTCTTCGGCCAGCCGGAATATACACTTACTCCGGGAGATACAGTGAATATCGTGCTTACAGCGTACTACAAAGACGGAAAATCGGCGGATGTCAGCGCAGAAGCCGAATACACAGCTGCCGATCAGACGGTGGCACGGGTAAAAGACGGCAAGCTGACCGCTCTGAAATCCGGCGAGACTATAATTAACGCCGTATACGGAGACGTTCGTGCCGAGCTTAAAGTGAAGGTTACAGAGGAAGACGGTAATCCGGGCTTGCCGGATGATTCTGGCTCGCAGCTCGCCAGCCTGGCGGTGGATCAGGGTGCAGACACATTCACCCCCGCGTTCTCCGGAGTGGTTACGGATTACTCGGTGAATGTCGCAAACGAGGTGAAGTCGCTGAATGTAACCTTCGCCAAGGCGAAGGCGGACGCTTCGGTTAAAGTGACGGGGGCCGCTTATGTCTCCGCGACAGATAGCGTGTATACTTATGCGGCTGCCGATTTGAAGGAGGGGGAGAACGCCATCCGAATCGAGGTAACTTCCCCGGATGGAAGTGCCAGCCGAACCTATAACCTCACCGTTACCCGCTCAGCAGGCGGGAACCAGAATCCCCAGCCTGATCCTGACCCGACTCCTGTTACCTATACGGTAAGCTTTGACAGCATGGGAGGGTCGGCGATCAGCAGCCAATCGGTCAAGGGGGGCCAGAGAGCTTCTGAGCCACCCGCGCCAGTCCGAACTGGCTATATCTTTGCAGGCTGGTACTCAGACTGGGGTCTTACCCAGTTCTATCGTTTCACGGACGTTTTGGTGAACGTCAATTTGACGCTGTATGCCAAATGGAATGTGAGCATACCGCCTCAGCCGGGGAACGGAGGGAATGGGGGAGACGGAGGCGGCTCCACACCGGTGGAGCCCACACCTGCACCGCCGGCTTCATCGGAAGGCCCGACTCCTGGGGCAGTTCCACCGCCGGAGAAGCTGACTGCTACAGACGGGAAGCTGACCGTTCCCGTGGGAAGAGAAGGGGAGGTTAGCCTGGATGATACGGTTAGCATCTTGATTCCGGCTAATGCGTTCAGTAAGGAATTAGGCATTACAATTGAGAGGATTACAGACTCTGACTCAAGGAGTCTCCTGACGAATAATGAGATTGCCGTCAGCCCGGTCTTCGAGCTGCTTAAGAGTGTGCCGGATTATTTCATTAAGCCGGTTACCTTAGTCTTTACTTTTAATCCATCCAGATTGGCTGGCGGTCAGACGGTAGGGATCTTCTATTATGATGAAGTGAGGAAGACATGGACAACGGCAGGAGCAGGAACCATTTCGGGGAACCGGATTTCGGTGCCGGTTAACCATTTCACGAAATATGCTGTGCTTGCCGTTGACCAGGCCACCGGTCTTCCTGTAAGAGGTGGCAGCTCCGAGGTCAAGCCAGAGACGAGCGCTCCTGCTGAAGTTTATTTTAGTGATACACAGGGACACTGGGCTGAATCAGGGATTAAACAGGCAATCATCGCAGGTATTGTAAAAGGCTACCCGGACGGTTCCTTCCGTCCCAACCAGACGGTGACACGTTCTGAGTTCGCAGTGATGCTGATAAACGTGCTGAAGCCAGAGAAGGTGGAGGCCGCTCTCGGCTTCACGGATAAAGACGGGATAGGTTCTTGGGCTAAGCAGGCTGTAGCCCAGGCGGTCCGGGCGGGGATCATCAAGGGCTATGCGGACGGTACCTTCCGTCCGGATGCTGCCATTACCAGGTCTGAGATGGCCGCCATGATCGCGGCTGCGCTTCATTTGAAGCCTTCTTCAACACCCTCTTCCGGCTTCAGCGACGACAAGCAAATTCCTGCTTGGGCAAGAGGCGCCGTGGAACAGTTGAACCGGCTTGGTGTGATTCAAGGGAAAGGAGCACATCAATTTGACCCGGCAGGTCATACTACCCGGGCTGAGGCAGTGACTGTACTGCTGAAATTAAAGGTACATGGCCAGTGAAGCTGGAGCCTTGAAAGTTCACCTCGCAGCAGCATAAATACAGGTGGCTGTAGTCCAGCGAAACGCTCCGCTATGTTAGTCAGCAGGAATTCCATTCTTACGACTGAAATTACATTAGATCATAGAGAACATTCCTTATTAGAGGCCGCTGAGTGATCAGCGGTCTCTTGGTTATTGGAGCAGTTGAAGTTGGAGTAAAAGTGTTTGAGCTGGAGCAGTTGGAGTAGGAATAGGAATAGGATTAGTTTGACTTGGAACTGTTGGGAGCTTGAGTTAGCTGGGAGTACTTCTTCCCTCCACCGTTATTATCCCCCACTCTTGCTCCCGCCCTCCGCTCGTTTCTTTTTACGCAGGAGCATCACCACGAACAGAAGAGCGGGGAGCGCTATTTGGAAGATAGGCCAGACTTTAGTTACAGTCAAATGGAGCCCTATCCATACAAACTCGGTATACGTGGGAGAGACGAAGGAGACGGCATAGATCACGATGCCAAGTGGTATAACCCAGATTTTGTACTTAAGCCAAGCAATCTGCTGAAGACCGATCACTGCCCCGGCATAGAACAGGATGGCTTTGGTTCCTATCCCGATGAACAAGATTAAGATGAAGAGAGCATCGGCTCTTTCGAATACCCGGGTCATCTGAATAACTTGTACAACCTCCAGAAGCGGATAGGTGCAGATTGCAGCTAGTTCCGGACCGAGCACAAGAACGATCAGTTGGTTGAATAGAGTCAGAAGAATCGCAACTCCACAGTAAGTGAGTGTCATAGCTTTATTTAGGTTCTTCTTCTCAGTGACGAGGCTGAAGAAGGCCAGGAACAAGACGGCTTGGCCAAATGGAAAAGAGATAATCTTCGGTATGGCTGCATCCCATACGGGCTTGAACCCGTTTTCGAGGATAGGCTGCATAAATTCGAAATGAGCTACACCGGTAGTGAGGATTAATACAATTAGGCTTCCATAGCCTAAAATCATAACCGGGAGCAGAGCTATACAGGTTAAGAAGTTAATCTTCGGTCCGTAGCGGACACAGTTGACAATGACCAGAAGAGCGATAGCCGCGACCACAAAGAGGGGGGTCCGGTTCAATAAGGTGGCCACCGTCAATTCGCTCAAGTCACGGAGATTGCGGGAAGCCTCATAAGTGAAGTAAGCAATGAAGGCCAGACCAAAGATACTTCCAATGATTTTACCGAAATAAACTTTGTTTAACTCATATAGATCATACCTTGCGTCCAAATGATGAATCCCCAGGTACATGGCCAGAAGCAGTAATCCTGCGGCAGCTCCCAGAAGCATGGCCAGCCAAGCATCCTGCTTGGCCTGGCTGCCGAGGAAGAACAATGTGGTGCTTCCCACCTGAAACATAGAAAATGTCACAGCCAACGCATGTAACCCGATACTGTTCTTGCTCATTTGCACATAACTCCTTCTTAACAAGGTGCAAACCAGGCCGGACGTATTGCCGGCTATTTCTTTTCCTTCTCTTTCTGGAGCTGGTCGAACGATTTCTGAATAAGTCCCGGGCGTCTGATTTTTGCCTGGACTTGCACATCCAATTTCATCCTATTCAATTCCTCTGGCCACCGGTCCTTCAGACCCCGCCAGTCTGACGGAAATTTCCGGTGTACTTTATCAGCAAATCCTGCAGCGTCTACTTTAAGGCGCTGTATCCCGGACCAGGCCTTAAAGATTGTTTTCTCAATTTCCTTGTCCAATTGGGTCTCTAGCTGCTTGATGACCTCAGGATGGGTCAGATCCAGTGGACAGCCAGATTCAACGAGATTGCCTCTGATATTTACCTTAAGGCGCATCACATAATGTTCACCTTCCTTTACCGGCACTGCTTTGGTCTTTGAGGAATTTACGAGGAAAGTGGCCTTGTTGGAATTCTCTGAACTAGGGGAACAAGGAAAGGGGATCTCTGTCTTTCTGATCTGGCCTGTCATCCAGGATAAGCCCAGCCCTTCCTCGTGATTGAAATAACCTGCAAACTTGTCACCTTGAAAAATACCCAGTCCTGACAAAACTAATTTGATGGGTGGAGAAGTCACCTTGTACACCTCAAGAGACTGCTGCTCAGCTCCGCTGTGTTCTGACCTGTCACCAGATAATTTGATTATCGGCATCCATGCGCCTTTACTGTCCGAGTTTACGCGCAAAGCAAATTCGAGAACGTTAGTAGAAGGGAAGTAAGCGAGCAGCCGTTTCTCCTCATCCACAATATCGGACAGGCTTGTGCCCGGAAGCTTCTCCGGCGGATTTAACTGCTTCACGATCTCACTGGCTTGCCCTTCATATAACAGCATTAGCACGGTCTCCCGGGGTTCCGGATTGCGGAAATAATAGTCCAGCAGATTATTGATCCCGTGCTCTGCGGCTTCTTTTCCAATAACAACCACCTTGTTATGAGCTACAAATATCCGGCGGGGATTCTCCAGGCTGCTTAAGTTCCAGGCCTGATGAATGGTCTTGGCCTGTACCGAGAAGACATGTACAGCGGGCTGATTCGTACTTCCTGATGGTCCACCGGTTCCAGAGGTCATAGCTGAAGGAACTACGATTTGGTAAGTGATATTCCAGCCATCTTCTCCGTAATCAACACCAACTGCGTTCACAATTCCCAGCTGATTCAGTTCAATCCGGTTCCAGCAGCCGGAGAGCAAGCCCATCATGACCAGGGAGATGGTTACGAGTAAGACACGTGCCACTTTAGAGCCCTCCTTATTTCATTGAATCCCGTTTGTGATCCACTGCTTTTTGGGCATAGGCAGCCGGTTCGTCCGCCGCTCTCTGCTTGTTCTCTTCCCCGATCAGCTCAGGACGGTTCTTCATCTTCCACCAAGGCGCACGGAAGAATAAATCTTTAAAGTTCGCAAATTTGAATGGAGCCAGCGGCATCATGTAAGGAACTCCAAAGCTCTGCAGGGATGTCAGATGCAGCAGGATGGGGATAATTCCGGCCAGGATGCCGAACAGGCCGAAATTGCCCGCCAATATCATAAGCATAAAGCGCAGCAGCCGGATGGAAGCGGACATATTGATTGCTGGCAGCACAAAGTTGCATATCGCGGTAAAAGACACTACGATCACCATCGCCGCTGACACAATTCCGGCCTGGACCGCGGCTTGTCCAAGCACGAGAGCGCCTACAATCGAAATTGCCGGCCCTACGGCTCTGGGCATACGCACCCCAGCCTCCCGGATCAGGTCGAAGGTAAGCTCCATGATCAGCGCTTCCATCAGTGCGGGCAGCGGTGTGTTCTCCCGCTGGGCCGCTAGTGTAATCAGGAGGGTTGTCGGCAGCATCTCCTGCTGAAACGTGGTTGTTGCTATGAAGACGGCAGGCAGCAGCAGGGCGACAAAGAACGCCGCGAACCGGACAAGCCGGAGGAAGGAGGAAATGTCATATCTTTGGTAATAATCCTCGCTGGATGCAATAAATCTGAAAAAGGTCACCGGTGCAATCAGAGCAAACGGCGTCCCATCCACAAATACCGCGACCAGACCTTCCAGCAGTCCTCCTGCAACAGTATCGGGACGTTCTGTGTTGTACAGGGTTGGAAAGGGGGAAATCACACCGTCTTGTATAAATTCTTCAATATATCCGCTCTCCAGAATACTGTCCGTGTGAATAGAATCGAGCCTGGAGGAGATCTCTTGGACGACCTCAGGATTCGCCACACCCTTAATATAAGCAACGGTCACTTGGGTCTGGGTGTAACGACCGAGGATACGGGACTCCAATCTTAGATCAGGTGAACGGATTTTGCGCCTGAGCAGCGCGAGGTTTACTGCAATATCCTCCGTGAAACCTTCCTTGGGACCGCGGATAACGGTCTGGGACGAAGGTTCTTCCACAGAGCGTCTTGCTCCGCCGGCGATATTTGCCGAGAAGGCCGTCCTTAATCCATCGATCATGAGAACAGCATTGCCACCCAAAACGGAGCGGAGCAGGTGGTTCTCCGTATGCAGCATATGGATACTCCCCACGGGGAGATGCTCTTTGATCCAGCCTTCAGCTCTAAGGGAATCGCCTAGTTCATTCCTGCTTGAGTTAACCAGGGCTTCCATTATGATGGACAGCCTGTGAATGTCTACTAGACCTTCAATATAACTAATGGCGATTGCCGGACCAGTGGAGGAGGAGCTGCTTATCTTCCGTATCACAAAGTCAGAGCTGCCCCCCATCCTGTTTTGAAGATGAGAGATTTTGTCCTCGAGATCCACGGGTAAGGCCCCTGGCTGGATATCTGTGGGGAAAGGGGGCTGCCCGCTGTGGGCAGGCCGGTTACGATTTTGGTTGATTTGGCGGCTGAAGCCGAGCAACAGACGGAGAAGCTGGAACATAAGCGGATGCCCTCCTTCTTCACCTTATTTCCATGTAATTTGCTCCCAATCGGGAATTCTATGCATGGTGTCAGCGCTTCCCGGTACATAGACTGATCCGCAGCTTCCTTAACTTGACACTAGGTTAGGACCATGTTATATAAAAAATATGAATTAGCACTCATGAATGAAGAGTGCTAACACGCCAGCGGTGTGCAGGCTGTACACCGAAGCATCCTTTACTTTTAATATAGAAAGGAACTAATAAGTCATGGCAAAAAAACAGTTTCAGGCTGAGTCCAAGCGTCTCTTGGACATGATGATTCACTCCATTTACACCCAGAAGGAAATTTTCCTCAGAGAGCTGATTTCCAACAGCAGCGACGCTATAGATAAGATGTATTACAAGGCCCTTAGCGATGATTCCCTGGTCTTTAATCAAGGCGATTACTTCATTAAGATCAAGGCGGACAAGGCCAACCGGACATTGACCATTTCGGACACCGGGATTGGTATGACGCAGGAAGAGCTTGAGAACAACCTCGGTGTCATTGCGAAGAGCGGCTCCCTGGCCTTTAAGAACGAGAATGAATTGAAGGACGGACATAACATTATCGGCCAATTCGGGGTAGGTTTCTATTCTGCGTTTATGGTCGCGGATGTTGTTACCGTTACGAGCCGGGCATTTGGAAGTGAAGAGGCCTTTAAATGGGAGTCCGAGGGAGCGGATGGATATACGATTGAGCCTGCTCACAAGGATACGGTAGGAACTGAAATTGTGCTCAAGATTAAACCGAACACGGAAGACGACCAGTATGATGAATACCTGGATGAGTACCGTCTGAGATCGATTATTAAGAAATATTCTGACTTCATCCGTTATCCGATCAAGATGGATGTTACCACCCAAAAGGCAAAGGAAGGCACCGAGAACGAGTTCGAAGAGGTTGTGGAAGAGCAGACCATCAACAGCATGGTTCCGATCTGGAGGAAGAACAAGAGCGAGCTGAAGGATGAGGACTACGAGAATTTCTATCACGAGAAGCGTTACGGCTTCGATAAGCCGCTGTCCCATATTCATATCAAAGCGGATGGCGCGGTTGTCTACAACGCGATTCTGTTCATTCCAGAGAACACCCCGTTCGATTATTATACGAAGGAATATGAGAAGGGTCTTGAGCTGTACTCCAACGGTGTATTGATCATGAACAAATGCGGCGATCTGCTGCCGGATTACTTCAGCTTTGTCAAAGGTATGGTCGATTCGGAGGATCTGTCGCTGAACATCTCCCGGGAGATGCTGCAGCATGACCGCCAATTGAAACTGATCGCGAAGAACATTCAGAGCAAGATCAAGAGCCAGCTTCAGACTCTGCTGAAGGACGAGCGCGAGAAGTATGAGAAGTTCTACAAATCCTTTGGCCGTCAATTGAAGTTTGGTGTATATAACGACTACGGCATGCACAAGGAAGTGCTGCAGGACCTGCTGCTGTTCTACTCTTCCAAAGAGAAGAAGCTGGTTACGCTGGATGAGTATATCTCCCGGATGCCGGAAGAGCAGAAGTATATCTACTATGCGGCAGGTGAATCTGTAGAGCGGATCGAGAAGCTGCCGCAGATTGAAGTGGTTACAGACAAAGGCTACGAGGTTCTGTATCTGACCGATGATATCGATGAGTTCGCTGTCAAGATGATACAATCTTATAAGGAGAAGGAGTTCAAGTCCGTATCCAGCGGAGACTTGGGGCTCGAGTCAGACAATGACAAGGAGCAATCCGATTCGGAGGAGAATGCGAACAAGGAGCTGTTTGAGGCAATGCAGGGCGTGCTCGCTGGCAAGGTCTCCAAGGTGAAAGCCTCCAAGCGGCTGAAATCCCATCCGGTCTGCCTGTCCACGGAGGGTGAGCTTACGATCGAGATGGAGAAGATTCTGAAATCGATGCCGAACGGCCAGGATGTGCAGGCGGATAAAGTGCTGGAGATCAATGTGAATCATGAAGTCTTCAAGTCGCTGAAAGATGCGAAGGATGCCAGCAACCAGGAGAAGCTCGAGCTGTATACCAATCTGCTGTACAACCAGGCCCTGCTTATTGAAGGCCTGCCGGTTAGTGATCCGGTGGAGTTCACCAACAATATCTGCAAGATTATGGTTTGAGAATAAACCTGACAACCTGAATTCAACCCGCTGCTGGAGTTATCCGGCGGCGGGTTGTTTGTGCTGAGGAATTTCTGTCGTGAGAGGGAGAAGGGACCGCTCTGTAGTCAACTTCCCTGGGCTGAAGGTTTTTTTGGTGGAATATGATCACTCCACTGGGGGGTCCAGTTACCCAACACAGCTTGTTCATCGGGAGCTGTGTTGTTTGAATAAACGCAGGCAGGGTAAAAGATACTCGGACAAACAAACAACCACGCACCCGAAGGAGGAAGTTATTATATGTTTTTTCATGTCAAAGAACTTCAATTTCGTGCAAAACCTGAAAGACCCGATCCTGCATACGCAAGAAAGCTTCAGGAAGTGTTAGGTGGACAGTTTGGCGAAATGTCTGTAATGATGCAGTATCTGTTCCAGGGCTTCAACTGCCGGGCGGAACGCAAGTACCGCGACATGCTGCTTGATATCGGAACCGAGGAGATCGGTCACGTTGAAATGCTGTGTACGATGATCTCCCAGCTGCTTGAGGGTGCGCCTGCTGACCAGGTGGACGAGATGGCGAAGGACCCGCTGATCGCGGCAGCGCTAGGCGGCATGAATCCCCAGCATACGATTGTATCCGGCTTGGGCGCAGCGCCAACGGACAGCAACGGGTTCCCATGGAACAGCCGTTATATTGTATCCAGCGGCAACCTGCTGGCGGATTTCCGGGCGAATCTGAATGCCGAATCTCAAGGCCTGCTGCAGGTTGTAAGATTGTACGAGCAGACGACAGACCCTGGTGTAAGGGACATGCTGTCTTTCATGATTGCGCGTGATATTATGCACCAGAATCAGTGGCTGGCGGCGATTGAAGAGATTGAGCAATTGGACGGGCCGATCGCTCCGGCATCCTTCCCGCGTGATCTCGTGGCCCAGGAAGCTACCCGTCAATTCCTCAATTTCTCCGAAGGGGAAGAGAGCCGAGAAGGCCGCTGGGCGAGCGGTCCGATGCCGGACGGTACGGGCAACTTCGAATATGTTGTGAAACCGCAGGCCCAGGGCGGCGTTCCTGATCTGAAGCCTGCTGCTGACCATCAGCATTCCACACCTGGAACCGGGCCTTATGTGGTGAACGCGGGGCTTTCAAAGTAATAGACTGAAAGTATCAGAATTCGCGGCCTTAATGTTTGCGATCCGGCTGTTCTACGAGATGATTCAGCATAAGCGGAGTGTACAAGAGGCATATAGTATAGCCAGAGAAATGGATGAGGAAATGGCCGTGTATCGGATCTACCAGCGTTCTTGCATCAATAGATTTTGCTGGCAGAGCCTTTCCCTGTATGGGAAGGGCTCTTTCTCTTGAAGATCAGTCTGAAGATGGGCGGGGCTGTGGCCGGATGATAGAGTCTTCCCCCTTCCATTGCCTTGTTCACATGGATGAACAAACAGTTTGTCGACGTAACAGATCCCTTCCTCCAACAAGGCTTTTACTGAACCCACGATTACATGATCCCTGACCACTGACCAGTTTAAGAACCGCCTGATGCTCAAACTGGTGCCTGAGTTCATCGGAGGTTTGAACCAGCGGTTCCATCCGGTTGTTCCGGTTCAGCTCAGGGCACAGAGAAAATTATCGAATGATGTCGAAAATTGTATTTTATTTCGATTTTAGCGTGTATAATTCTAGAGCAGTATCATACATAACCTGAGAGGGATGGGAAATCAACAATGTACCGAAGGTTCAAAAAGTTAAATGCACTTCTTATTCTGGCCTTAGTGGCCTCGGCTTTTTCATTTGATACTCAGCATGCGGGCGCCGCATCTATAGTTCCATGGAAAAGCGTCGTTCACGTTGGGGATACGGTGAGCTTCAGCGGCAGAAATTGGATCGTTCTGGATCCGGATGCCGGATATCTCCTTGCTTCTGATCTGGATTCCGGGGGGCCGCGTTCATTTGATTCCAGCAATAAACAACTCTTTGATCCGGGAAATAGCGAGAACCTTGCATACTGGCTCAACAGGGATTTTTATAACAGCCTATCTGACCGTTTATGGATTCAGAACTACGGCTGGAAAGCGGGCAATGAGCAGGATGAGTCGGGGAGAATTGTAAATGCGAACGTGGGTCTTCTCAGCTATTTCGAATTAAGATACTACCGGCCATATTTGTCCGTCCCACCCGATAGGTACTGGTTGATTACTCCTCATAAAAATAATCAATTTTATGTTTGGTTTGCTAATAACAGCCTATCCTCCGCGATCGGGGCTAACAGGTCTTATGGGGTCCGGCCGGCGGTTCATCTGAAATCTGCGCTGTCCGTCTCTTCGGGCTCGGGCACATCCGTTGATCCGTTTGTGATCATCAACCAGATCCCGGAAATCGAATTGTCAGATTCGAACGGGAGACACATCCTCTCTTCTGGGAATGGAAACGAGACTTTTACCCTAACAGGAAAAGCCGCAGATAAAGACGGGGGTGACGTAACCGTCAGGGCAACCCTCGGTGGTGTCACCAAGACGGCAACAGTGACCGGGGCGCCTACTGCGCTTCCGGGAGCGGATAATTTCACGTTAACGTGGAACGCTGCGGCTGACCATCCCGCAAATGGGACATTTAACAATCTATCCGTTACGGTTGATGATGGAAACGGCGGAACCAGCTCCGCTTCTTATGGTGGAACTCTTACAGTCGATACGATAGGACCAAATGAGCCAGCATTCCAGTTCAGTTCGCCTGCTGGTTACAGTTCTGGAGCCGCAACCAAGGAGGATGTTGTCTTTACCGTTCAGGATGGGGCTGATGCGGGAACCGGACCATTCAAGTCGCAGTACCGGACACGGTTGAACGGTGGCGGCTGGAGTGACTGGGCCGATTATAGTGCCGCAATTCCTGTTTCACAGGAAGGCAGGACGGATGTTGAGGCTGTGACGTATGACAAGGCAGGAAATGTGTCTACGGCAGCTCCGGCTCAAGTGCTAATTGACCGGACTTCTCCGTCGGCACCGGGCATTAACTTTACTTCGCCGGCGGATTATTCATCCGGCAAAGTATCCTATCAGAACGTGACGTTCACCATTTCAGATGGTACGGATACGGGCTCAGGAATACTGAAGTCGCAGTACCGGACCAGTGGTGATCATGGTGCTACTTGGAGCCTTTGGACAGACTATTTGACCCCTGTATCCATCACGCAGGCTGGAGCTACGGAAGTGGAAGCCAGAACCGTTGATAAGGCGGGGAATGAGTCGGACTCTGCAGCGGCTCAGGCTCAGATTGTTAAGGCGGCTCCTTCAGCTTCGAACGTTGAAGTGACGGGCACACCGGTGGAGGGTCAGACGCTGACCGGCAGTTACAGCTATGGCGATATGAATGGAGATGCGGAGAGCGGAACTACTTACCAGTGGTACCGTTCAGATGATGCGGCGCTCACGGTGAAGCATATGCCGATCGCCGGTGCGGTGAGCCAGGCTTACGTGCTGCAAGCCGGTGATATCGGCAAATACATCTCGTTTGAAGTAACCCCGCGCAGTGCGGAAGAGCCGATGGTGGGCACACCTGTAGAGAGTGCTGCCACGGCCAAGATTGGCGCGGCTCCGGCAGCACCGGCCGCCTCGGATGTCTTGGTGGCGGGGAGTCCGGTGCAGGGTCAGACCTTGACCGGAAGTTATGCCTACGCTGATGTGAACGGGGACACCGAGAGCGGCAGCACGTTCCAGTGGTACCGCTCGGACGATCCGGCCTTGACGTTGAACCATACCGCTATTGCAGGAGCAACTGGCCGTAATTATGTGCTGCAAGCCGAGGATATTGGCAAGTATATCTCGTTCCAGGTCACACCGCGGACGGAGACGGCGCCAACGACCGGTACTGCTGCTGAAAGTGCGGCAACGGCCAAGATTGAACAGGCACCGGCTGCACCTGTGGCAGCTGGAGTAATGGTTACCGGCAGCGCGGTACAGGGTCAGACCTTAACCGGAACATATACTTATGCGGATGCTAACGGCGACAGCGAGACCGGCAGCACGTATCAGTGGTACCGTTCAGATGATTCAGGTCTGACGAAAAACCATACCGCGATTGCGGGTGCTGATCAAACCGCATATATCTTACAAGCAGACGATATCGGGAAGTATATTTCTTTTGAAGTAACTCCCCGCAGTTCAGTTGAGCCTAAGGTTGGACAGGCTGTAGAAAGTCCGGCGACATCCGTCATCTTAGCTGGGCCATCCGCACCGATGGCTTCAGGCATTACAGTAACGGGTACACCAGCGGAAGGCCAGACGCTGACCGGCAGCTACATCTACTCCGATGTGAACGGGGATGCGGAGAGCGGCAGCACGTACCAGTGGTACCGTTCTGATGATTCGGCGCTGAAGGTGAATCACAAGGCGGTCGATGGTGCGGTGAGCCGGACGTATGTCCTGCAAGCCGGTGATGTTGGCAAGTATATATCGTTCCAGGTCATACCACGAACGGAGACAGCGCCAACCACGGGTACGACGGTTGAAAGTGCTGCTACCGGCAAGATCGGTGCCGCACCGGCCGCCCCTGGCGTCTCGGGGGTATCAGTAGCGGGCAGCACCGTGCAGGGACAGACCTTGACGGGCAGCTACATCTACTTTGATGTGAACGGGGATGCCGAGAGCGGCAGTGCGTACCAGTGGTACCGATCGGATGATTCTGCCCTGAAGGTGAACCATACCGCGATTCCTGGTGCGGCAGGCCGTATTTATGTCCTGCAAGCGGAAGATGTCGGCAAATATATCTCGTTCCAGGTCACACCGCATACGGAGACGGCGCCAGCTACAGGCGAAGCGGTTGAAAGTGCGGCTACCGCCAAGATTGAAGCGGCGCCAGTGGTTCAGCCCCCTGGTCAAGATCAGAGTGGGTCCTCGGGCTCTTCGGATTCCGTTCTCACACCACCGGCCGTACCTGGCAAAGAGTACATCCCAATTGATGTGCAGATTACCGGGATCAGCGGAACGCTGGTATCCACCCTCGTGGTAGAACGGACCTTGAATGCGGATGGAACCAAGAAGGACGTTATGAATCTTACCGCGGATCAGGTGAGGCCGGCTGTAAATGGTACATCTGCAGCAGGGACATCATCGGTTACCGTATTCATTCCGGATACTAAGGATGAAGTCGCGGAGACGAATGTAACGCTGCCCAAGGATGTGGTTAAGCTATTGGATGATGCTCATATCGGTCTGAACATTCTGACCGCCAATGCCGGTCTGCAGATCCCGGCTCAATCCCTGCAGGGCTTCACCGGTGATCTGGTCTTGGACCTTAAAACGGTCAAAACAGAGGATGCGAAATTGGCTATTCTCGGACGGATCAGCAAGGACCCTGGTGTTACCAAATCTGCTGGAGGCAAGGAGATTAAAGTGGTAGGGCGGCCGATGATGATCGACACCAATCTTCACGGCCGGGATGTGACCTTGACGCTGCCTTTGCGGGAAAGTGGTCTGAGTCAGGCGCAGTTGGATCACCTGGCGGTATTTATTGAACACAGTGACGGACAAAAAGAGCTCGTAAAAGGCACGCAGGTTCCTTTGGTCAATAATGGAGGCATGGGTTACCAATTCGCTGTGAAGAAGTTCAGCACATTTACGATGATTTATGCGGATGGTCTGACGGTAGCCAACCCGCAGCCTGCTTATATCACAGGTTATACGGATGGGACCTTTAAGCCGGAAGCGCACATCACGCGCTCGGAGATCGCTGAGATTCTATCACGGGTGATCACCAGGGACAGCCAGGGGGAAGAGGCAGTCTACCGGGATGTGAAGCCAGGAAGCTGGGCTTATACCGCGATCTCTAAAGTCACCACTATGGGACTGATGCACGGATATACGGACGGAACCTTCGGCCCCGAACGCCCGTTGACCCGTGCCGAGATGGCGAAGATCGTATCGGCCCTGCTTACCGGCGGGACAGGAAGCGGTCATGGATTCTCGGATACGGCAGGCAACTGGGCGGAAGCGGAGATTCGCAAGGTACAGGGCGCTGGTATCATTAACGGATACAAGGATGGAACGTTCCGGCCTAACTCACCGCTCACACGGGCGGAGGCTGTCGTAATCATGAACAAGGTACTGCACTGGAGTCCAGTGAACGGACCGGCTGCTTCCCACTGGAAGGACGTTCCGGACAGCTACTGGGCGCTTCATGACATTGCAGCCGCCGCAGGCAGCTCCCTGTAAAGTGATGAATCAGACAAATACCAAACCGTAATAAATACACCGGCGCTCTTCATTTTAGAAGGGCGCCGGTTTGCTATGTGGCCTGCATTTATAAGGGCAAGGCACTATTTTCACATTAAAGCATTACCGCGATGTGCTTTACGGTAATTTGACACAGCAGGTAAACTATATAAATGTGCCCGTATCCATAAGATTTGCTTACGGGTTGTTTGCAGCGTTTAACCGATTTTGCAGCAAAGGAGTTGATTTTGTGGCGTCATCCATCTCTATTCCCCGTCTCGTGTCGTCCAAATACCGGCTGGTGATTCTGCTGCTTGTCGTGATTGTATCGGGTGCAAGCCAGGGGCTGCTTCTGCCGCTGCTTTCCATCCTGCTGGAGCGTCACGGCGTGTCATCGGATCTCAACGGTATGAATGCGGCCGCTTTATATATCGGAATTTTCTGTACGATGTTTTTTGTGGAGAAACCGGTGGTCCGGTTCGGTTATAAAAAAGTAATTGTAACAGGGCTTATTCTGGTGACCGGCTGCTCCCTGCTGTTCCCGGTAAATTCTTCGCTGTACCTGTGGTTTGTGCTGAGGCTGCTCGTCGGCGTGGGGGACAGCTCGCTGCACTTCGCCACCCAGCAGTGGATTCTCAGCAGCAGTCCAGCGGATAAGCGGGGACGCTTCTTCTCCCTGTACGGGATGGCCTATGGGATTGGCTTTAGCATCGGCCCGCTGGGCATTAATCTGCTTCCTTTCGGGGAAGCGGCACCGTTCTTGATCTCGGGAGGATTATACGCGGTCATTCTCCTGCTGATGCTCCGGATTCCGAATGAGATGCCGGAGCAAGCCAGCCCGGGCGAGAATGCGGAGAACCGCTTCGTCCGCTCTTACAAGCTGGCATGGTTCGCGCTGATCCCGCCGCTGCTGTATGGTGTCATGGAGGCTTCGATGAACAGCAGCTTCCCGCTTTACGGGCTCCGAATTGCGCTCGGCAAGGAATGGATCTCCCTGCTGCTGCTGACTTTTGGGCTGGGCAGCATTATCCTGCAGCTTCCTCTAGGGGTCTGGAGTGACCGGATTGGCCGGAAAAAGGTGCTGATGATCTGTGGATTCACGGGAGCCGCTTTGTTCCTGCTCATCCCGGCCGCAGGAGCCTTTATTCCGCTGCTGTTCCTTTTGTTCGCCCTGGCGGGCGGTGTGGTAGGTTCGTTCTACTCGCTAGGCATGTCTTACGCCGCCGACATTGTACCGAAGACCATTCTGCCTGCGGCGGGTGTTATTGCCTCGGTTCACTACAGCGTCGGAAGTGTGCTTGGCCCCGTATTTGGCGGGTATGGAATTCAGTATGTGTCGATTCACAGCTTGTTTTATTTCCTGGGTGCGGTGTTCCTGGTGTTCGCGTTGATTGGTTTTGGGTTCAAGCGGGAACCGAAGGAAGATGTGGGAACCTGACAAGTCGGCTTGTAAATTGGCGGGTTATATGCAAGTACAAAATATTGGCGGGCTGGGTGCCAAGTACAAAATAATAGGAGGGGCTGCCTATGACTGGCAGCCCCCTTTTGCTGATACGCCCCGGGCCATCGCTATTCCCCTCCGTTTCCCGGTTCATATTAATAAGGCGAAATAGGGTCAGGGGTGTGACACTATCAATTCGCCTATTTCAGTATGCTGCTCCCGAGCAGGAATCTACCTTCACATCCCGAACTAATTACAAGCCGAGTGAATCTATATTCAGGGCGAAGAAACATACATAGAGTAAGAAGGGATATGGAGCATCATGAGAAAAGCTGTATTGTTGTTTGTTATTGCAGCAGTTATTTTAACAGCCTGTAGCTCAGGTCAAAAGCAGGGAGCAGGAACGGACAGCAGGTCACAAGAAAGTGTCCGTATGACAGTACCTCGAAGTACAACTGGAAATGATCTATCAGAAGGAGAAGGAGAAGCAAAACCAGACCAAAAGGCACCTCAAATTGAGAAGCTGAGAGCTTCAGATATACTCCAAATTCGAAGAAAAGCAGAAAAACTCCGCAATGATATATTTGTGTCCAGCTCCGCATGGGACTGTAACAAGAATAATGAACCGAAAATCGCTGTCCCTTCAGCTGAGAATGGTCAATTCGATATTATGTATATGTGCACACCTTATGACACCAAGGAGAAGATATTGAACTATCTATCGAAGGCTGTAACGAAGCGGTATGCGGAGACTATGATTCGTGATCATATCGAGAGTGGATTAATGGCCGAAGTGAATGGAAAGATGGGAGTAGCTCCATTCGAAGGGGTGGATACCCTGAATTGGGATAAATCAAAAGTGGTTGAACTTCATACTGAGGACAATCAGGCTGAAGCGGTTATTCAGGTCTGGGACGAAGCAGACCAAGTGTACGATAGATATAGAGCCACCTATCTTTACGAAGAAGGCTGGAAAGAGAATTCTCTCGAATCTGCCAGTTCATAGGGTATCCTATGGTTGTAGCTAAGGGAGTACGATACAAGCTGGAAATAAACATAGCAAGGAGATGTATATGAGTGTATGAGCATGCAGGAGACGCATTCGCTTCCAACGGAGTCCCGAAACAAAAAAGGTCTTGAAACAGAAACGGCCCGATTGGCTCGTCTGATCGATACCTACACCCCTCATGACGGAATTTTTCGACAGCGCATTCCCGACTTGACGCTTGTGCGCTTCTCTACAACAAGTACCGACTCAAGAACGTTCTACACGCCCTCATTTGGCATTGTGGCACAGGGGGCGATCTCCTTTACAGTCGGGCAGGAAGTCTACGTATTCGCCAAGCCACGCATCTTCATGCTCCCCGTTGCCCTTCCCCTCACGTTACGGATTCTGCAAGGCAGTCCTTCCGAGCCTTTTCTCAAGGCAGGATTGAATCTCGATCCGAAGAGAATCGGCGAGCTGGCCTTGAAGATGTTTCCTCGGGGGCTGCCGCCCATTCGGCAACGCAGCGCAGGTTATGGGTTTGAAGCCGATCTGGACTTCGTAAGTGCAATGATCAGATTGATAAATTGTCTAGGGAATCCCGACGATGCCGAGTGGCTCGCGCCGCTTGCGATGGAGGAGCTGTTGATCCGGCTGCTGCGCAGCCCAATTGGGGTTTACGTTGCGGAGATGGGCTTCGCCGACTCGGGGGTGCAGCGCGTGTCCAGGGCCATCGAATGGCTGCGCTGCAACTTCGCGGAAGCCATAAAGGTCGAAGATCTGGCCGGACTGGTCCATATGAGCGTATCGAGGTTCCGCGAGCATTTCAAAGCCGTTACAGCGATGAGCCCGCTGCAGTACCAAAAGACGCTGCGCCTTCAGGAAGCGAGACGTTTGATGGCCGTGAGCCACCTGGATGCGGCGGCCTCCTGTCAGCTGGTCGGGTACGCCAGCGCTTCCCAATTCAGCCGGGACTACAGCCGCTTCTTCGGCAGCCCGCCCGGCCGAGACATCGCCCGCCTGCGTCAACAGGAACCGTTCGAGGCATGACTCGAATCGGCTAATCACCCGCTCTTCCCCCGCAGCCGCAGGCTGGGGGTATTTCTTATTCCGGCGAAACAGGCAAGAAGTCGGGCGAAACAGGCAACTTGTCAGACGGCGGGGACCCTATAATGGGGGTATCCACATGAAGGAGGAATTGAAGATGCGAGTTTTTGTTACAGGTGCAACAGGTTTCATTGGAAAGGCGGTGGTCCGCGAGCTGCTTGATGCCGGACATCAGGTGCTGGGCCTCGCCCGCTCGGACCAATCTGCCGCCGCATTGACGACGGCCGGAGCCCAGGTTCATCGCGGCGCGCTCGATGATCTCGACAGCCTGCGTGAAGGCGCAGCTGCTGCGGACGGCGTGATTCATCTGGCCTTCGTCCATGATTTCTCAGACTATGCCGGCGGGATCGCGACAGATTTGCAAGCCGTTAAGGCCATAGGTGCCGAGCTCGAGGGGACCGGCAAGCCGTTCGTGATCACCTCTGGAACCGCGGCGCTCTCCTTCGCGCTCCCGTCCGGTCAGGTCGGGACGGAGCAGGATACGGTCACCGATAACGAACCTCGGGGCGCCGCAGAGAACGTGGCGCTTGCACTGGCTGGACGCGGAGTACGGTCCTCGATCGTTCGCCTCTCCGCTTGCGTGCACAACGAGGCGTTGGCCGGGTTCGCCACGTTCCTCATTGGCCTTGCCCGCGAGAAGGGCGTTTCTGCCTACGTCGGAGACGGGTCGATTCATTGGCCGGCCGTCCACCGCCTCGATGCGGCGCGGCTGTTCCGCTTAGCACTGGAGTCCGCCCCGGCGGGATCGATCCTCCATGGGGTCGGCGAAGAGGGGGTGCCGCTACGCGACATCGCGGAGGTCATCGGCCGCCGCTTGAACGTGCCGACGGTCAGTATTTCCCGCGAGGAGGCAGACGCCCACTTCGGTTTCCTCGGCCCCTTCATAACGACCGACAACAGGTCCTCCAACGCACTGACTCGGGAACGTGTAGGCTGGGAGCCCACACATCCTGGACTCATCGCGGATCTGGAGCAAGGTCAGCACTTCAGCCAGTAAACGGAGCTTTGGAGCGGGGAAGAATCGCCAGCTAACCAATTACCATGAATCATTAAAAAAGCAGCACGCTGTGAAGTTCCCCTCGTTAAGTAGACAGATATAATAAGAGCACTAAATAACCTTAGTTCGGTACTCCACCGAACTAAGGTTATTTCTTTCCGAAATCTTCCTTCCATAACCCATTTCTCACGTGGACGTGTCGCTTGGAACTCGCGGTTCAGCAAGTTTTCTGAAATGATGTATGCCTTCTCTTAGAGCCAAAATAAGGCTTGGCAGTGCGCAGCCCCGTTTTAACTATCAGAAGAAGAACTGCCTGCGTCTTGTGTATCTTCTTTCTGTGATATTTTCATCGGTTTAATAAAGAATGACAATGCTAAAGTAAAGAATGCTAAAACGGTGGAGAATGTAAAGGCAACTGAGACCCCATGAATCATTGGATTGGGAAGTTGTTGCTGAACCGCAGCCGTTGTATTGTTCGTCATAACCGTAACCAGCAAGGCTGCTCCAACAGAAGCAGCCACTTGCGTCAACGTGTTACTCATTGCGGTTCCATGTGGAATCAAATGGTCAGGTAGTTGGTTTAATCCGGCTGTCATGACTGGCATCATCATAAGAGAAATTCCAAACATTCGTATGGCGTAAATCACCATCATATAGATGTATGGCGTTGAAGCGGTCATATTACTGAACAAGAACGTCGTACCTACTAAGATAACCGAACCGATAAGAGCCAATGGTCGTGCTCCTATCTTATCAAAGATTCTCCCGGTAATCGGCGACATAACCCCCATCACAATCGCACCAGGTAACAGCAGCAGACCCGATTCCAGAGGTGTAAAGCCTCTTGCTGTTTGTACATAAAGCGGAAGAAAAAGCTCTACGCCGATCATCGTCACCATAACGACCATACCGATGAATAAGGTCAATAAGAAGGTCCAGTTTTTTAGCACCCTGAACTCAAGCATCGGTTTTTCAACAGCCAGTTGCCGCCAAACAAACAAGCCAATTGCGACCGTACCGACAATCAAAGCAATGACCACTTCTGAACTGTTCCAGGTATGATTACCTGCGCTGCTGAAGCCGTACAACAATCCTCCAAATCCAAGGGATGACAAAATAATGGACATGATATCAATTTTCGGATGGGTCACTTTCGTAACATTTTCAAGCATAAACGAAGCAAAAATGATGATAAGTACAGCAATTGGGAGAATCATATAAAAGAGTGCCCGCCATGAAAAGTTGCCAACAACCCAACCGGAAAGTGTTGGTCCAATTGCAGGAGCAAAAGCCATCACCAGCCCAACCATACCCATTGCTGATCCACGTTGCTTAACTGGAAAAATCATTAAAAAGATCGTTTGCATTAACGGGAGCATGAGCCCGTCACTTACCGCCTGTAGAATTCTGCCGAATATTAAAACAGGAAAGTTTGGTGCAACAGCAGCCAGCAATGTCCCCAACGCAAACAGGCACATGGCCGTAATAAATAGTCTTCTTGTCGAAAATTTTTCTATTAGAAAAGCTGAAACCGGAATCAACACCCCGGTGACAAGCATGAACCCGGTCGTTAACCACTGAGCTGTATTAGCGGAAATGGATAGATCCTTCATGATTTGTGGCAGAGCAGTATTGAGTAACGTCTGATTTAACATGGTAACAAATGCACCTGCAAGCATAACGACCACAAGTACATTCCGCTTAAACGTTGGAAGAGACAGTTCTTTCTCCATGTTGGTTTCCTCCTATGATCTTCTTGTATTGTTCAGGGTGCCAAGTAAATAAGCATTCAAAATGAATAAATATCAACAAACTTCTTTCTATACTTACTGCGCAAATAATAAACCCCTCTCTGCATATACATTGAGTATAAAAATGTACTTTGAGTTCACTGGGTCTATATTATACTTGAATGTGAAAAAAATCAATCACCAAATATACTTATGGTATATATTTGAACAGAGAGTATGTGGTGTATAATGTTAACAGAAAGGATGATAATGGTGCAGGTGAAAAAATCCGATATATTAATTACGGCTCTTCGTCTTTTTATTGAACAAGGTTATCATGCCACATCAATCCAGGACATTCTTGACCAGACAAATATTTCAAGAGGAACTTTTTATAAACACTTTCAAACCAAAGGAGAACTATTTAGGGATGTACTTGTCTATTCCGAAGAAAAAATGTATGTGGATCGTGATCAACTTTTAGTCGGACAGGATGAAACGAACAAAGATATCTTTATTCGTCAGTTAGAAGTTATGATGAACTATCGCATAGAAAAAAAAGTCGATGCATTGCTCATGGATGCTTTAGTTTCCAATGATAATGAAATTATTGCTTTCTTAAAACAGATTAGGCAACAATGGGCCTATTGGTTCTTCACAAGGATGAAGCAGATTTATCCGGAATACCTGGATTATATTGCGGATGCTACAATTTTTTTAACGGGGATTCTGCATAATGCCAATGAAATAAATAATGTTCAAATCCAACCCAAACCCATGATTGATATTTGCAATTATTGTTTTAATCTAGTCGATGAAGTACTTCCATTACTCAAACATAAGCGTATACGGCTTTTTAATATTGAAGATTTTGAACAGTCTTTACTTAGCATAGGACAAGTGGATTTCCCTTATAATGACCTCATGTTAAGTACTGGGAATTTAAAAAAATTGATTGAGAAACTTCCTGCGAATAACGATAATAAGCAGCACGCTCTTGATTTGTTACAATTTGTGCAGAATGAAGCAATGTCTGAGAATCCGCGGAAAGCCGTAATCTCAAGTTGCTTGAAATCTTTAATGAATATAAAAAGTATTATGAATACTGACGAATTGGTAATTTATATGAATACAATAAAAAAGCTAGGGTTTTATCCTGCAGACTTGAATCCGTAATGAGATAGAGGCCGATTTTCAAAAATGGGGTCAAAACGAAGCCTGGACGGAGTGGCCAGGCTTTTTTTGTTGTTGCACACGGAATCGCACTTGTACATAGGGAGGATGAATGTACTTGGGGAGCTACTCGAATTTGAAACCGGTGGATCATTATGTATATCTGCAAATACGAAGGAGCTTTATGAATGCATGAATAAGCTGTTGGAAGTGACAGTCTATTTTCCAAAGCAGAGTAATGAATACTTTATTTTCACCGAACATTACGCGCATGGGTATCATCCCTAAGGTGAAGGTCCCTATACGATAGATCCAAATTTTATGGATGAAAAGTGAGTGCTCCCTTACCGATATATCATCTATATAAACTGAACTTTAGAATTAACTGAACTGAGCGGAGAGGCCGAGTGATTCTGGAGAAGCGGAGCGTCCGCCTTTGTCACCGAAATGCCCCTACTTTGATATCTAATTCAAGCATTTCGGAGACAACAGCGGCCTTAAAGAACACTCGGCATCGCAGCGCCCCTTAAGGGTAACCTTCATAAGTTCATTTTATCTAGAGACTTATTTGCAGCAGGGAGAGGACAGCAGCGTGAAAATACTAGATAAATTGCTTCATAATAAGGGTGTTTTGATTCTAATTATTCTCATTATTATGGGATCATCCGTAGATATCCTGTTTGACCCGATCAACAAGACGATAGATGTTGTTCTGCCTACGTCTGTGCTGGCCGTTACGATTTATGTGATTTTCTCCATCTGGAGGGAGATGGGCCGGACCAAGAAAGAGCTGACGGTGAATAGCCAGAAGCTCTCAGACATTTTTGAAACCCTGGACGTGGCCATCTGGTCCCACGATTTGGAGACAGATACCTTGCTGATTACTCCGGGAATCGAGCGTTTGTACGGGTACCCGCTAGAGGCTTTTTACCAAGATAAAGATCATTGGAAAAAGGTAATTGTACTCGAGGATATGCCGATCATATCGGATCGGGTTCAGCGGATTGCTAATGGAGAGACCGTGACGAGCATATATCGGATTGTGCGGCCGGACGGGGAAGTCCGCTGGATTCAGGACCGCGGAATCCCGAAGATGGGGCCGAGAGGAAATATGGTGAGCTTCTCAAGCGTTATTTTCGATATCACGGACCGGAAAGAAAGTGAAGACCGCTATCAGAGTTTGGTTGAAATGTCACCGAATCTTATTGCAGTGATCAGCCGCGGACGAATTGATTATATTAACAAAGCTGGCTGCAGCCTGGTTGGAGAGAACTGCCCTTCGGGATTAATCGGCCAGCCGATTGAGAAGATATTCCCGGCAATGGTTCTGGAGGAGATTAGAACGATTGAACAGAAGAGGGTGCACAATTATGAAAGCCTCAAAACGGTAGAGTTCGAGGTTAACCGGATGGATGGGAAGAGCATTCATGTGGAAATGTCGGCCAGACCGATCCATTTCGAGGGCAGGTTTGCAGTTCAGGTTATGGGAAGTGATATTACCCTGCGTAAAGAGTCGGAGAAGATGGTTGAATTCATGGCTTATTACGATGCTTTAACAGAGCTTCCCAACCGGTATAAACTCAGGGAGCATCTGAATACGATTCTGGGTCAGGCACAGAACCGGATGGTGGCTGTTCTGTTCCTTGACCTGGACCGGTTCAAGATCATTAACGACACGAAGGGGCATATGGTCGGTGATTTGCTGCTGCAGAAGGTAGCCAAGCGGCTCGAGCAAGCGGTCCAAGGAGACGGAATGGTCTCCCGGCAGGGTGGCGATGAGTTCATTATTTTGCTGGAGGATACGGACAAGAGTAAAGCAAGTGCGGTTGCCAAGCGGCTGCTGGATGCCTTAGCGAGTCCGATCATCGTGGATCATGAGGAATACTTTGTTACCGCAAGTATAGGGATCAGCATTTATCCAACAGATGGTGTGGATGAGGAGACCTTGATCAAACATGCGGATACCGCCATGTACCTTGCCAAGGAGCGCGGCAAGAACAACTATCAGTTCTATTCATCCGATTTAATCGGCTTGTCGAGCCGCAAGATGGAGCTGGAGAATGCACTCCGCCGGGCGCTGGAGCAGGATGAAATGATCATTCACTACCAGCCTCAAGTGGAGCTGGCTACAGGGCAGCCGATTGGGATGGAGGCCCTTCTACGCTGGAAGCATCCCCGGTACGGGATCATCTCTCCGCTGGAGTTCATCCCGCTGGCTGAGGAGACCGGGCTTATTGTGCCCTTAGGTCAATGGGTGATGCGTACAGCAGTTCTTCAGAACAAGGCGTGGCAGGATGCGGGCCTTCTACCGCTGCCGGTTGCCGTCAATATATCGGTCAGACAAATGGAGAATGAGCACTTTGTCGATTCGGTATGTGATGTGCTGACCGAGACAGGCCTCAATCCAAAATATCTGGAGCTTGAGATTACAGAGAGCATTGTGCAGAATATAGAAAAATCGACCCTTATTCTGAGATTATTAAGAGTTCTCGGAGTTCGGCTCTCGATCGACGATTTCGGAATGGGTTATTCCTCGCTCAGTGTGCTGAAGCATCTGCCGATTGACCGCATCAAGATCGATAAGTCTTTTGTGGACGATATTATTTACCACTCTAATCAAGGCGCCATTGTCAAAACGATTATTGATATGGGGATTAATCTTCACTTTACGGTGATTGCCGAGGGGATTGAGAAGCAGGAGCAGGAGAACTTCCTGATCCGAAATGGCTGCAGAATTGGTCAGGGGTACTATTACAGCCCACCTTTGTCGGTGGAATACATGGAGGAATTTCTCCGGAAAAACACTCCATAACCAGCTCTCCGTTCTGGATTTATGTTATTGAAATTTTAGAAGGCTCCTTGTATGATGGGAAGCATACACCTTATGTTATTTGAATATGACTTAGATTGAGCTATCAATTTAAGGGCCATGTTTGTTTCTTGAGACAACAACCCCGCATTATTATTGCGGGGTTGTTTTTATTTTATTTATCAAGGAGGAAGATGAGTTATGAAGAACAAGGACACAGGATTAATTTTGACCAGGGAAGATTTGGTTCAGCAGTTCAGAGCCTGCGGAGTGAGCCGAGGACAGGTGATATTTGTTCATACATCGCTCAGCAGTCTCGGATTCGTTGTTGGCGGAGCGGAGACGTTAATCCGGGCGCTGCTGGACATTGTCGGGGAGGAAGGGACACTCATGATGCCGTCTCAGACGTGGAAAAATCTCGATCCGTCCACAGGTGTGCACGGAGATGTGCCTAAGGATTGGTGGCCGGTTATTCGCGAGCATTGGCCGGCCTATGACAAGGAAATCACACCGGCCATCGGCATGGGCGTGGTTGCCGAAATATTCAGAAAGTGGCCTGGGGCAAGAAGAAGCTCACATCCGGCCAGATCAGTGGCTGCCGTAGGAAGGCATGCGGATTACCTTACAGAGGAGCACGATTTAAGTAATATTTTTGGAGAGAACTCCCCCGTGGATAAATTGTACGAACTGGACGGGTTCGTGCTGCTGATCGGAGTTGGTTATGACAAGAACACTTCCCTGCACCTGGCAGAGACCCGGGCCGATTTCCCCTCCAAAACATTTGCGGAGGAGAGCAGTGCTGTGATGGTTGATGGAACAAGGCAGTGGGTAACCTACAGCACCCAGGTTGTAGACGATGCTGACTTCCTTACAATCGGGCAGGATTATGAACGTGAGCATCATATTCCAGTACATCGTGTCGGGAATGCGGAGGTGCGGCTGCTCAGACAGAGACCGCTGATCGATTGGACGGTGGAATGGATGCAAAAGAATCGGACATGAATGTATGGTGGGGGCGTAATTCGGGTGATCCTGAAGTTGAAGTATCCAGAGGCCCATAAATCGTTATATAATAGATACTTACAGAACACGTGAACAAAGGAGATTGATCCGTTTGAATAACGAAGAACATTACGAAGAACTACCCGAGAATTATACTGAGCTGAAGAAGGCGGCTAACCGCACCTCGGACTGGAGAGCCAGACTGGAAGCTGTGGAGGAACTGGGAAAATACCCTGAGGCCATCGCCGTCCTGAGAGGAGTTCTGAAGAACGATCCTGTGCTTCGGGTGCAGGAAGCGGCTCAGCGTCAGCTTCAGGCGCATGGGGAACAGGTGTCAATCCCTAAGCGGGAAGCGGGAGATCTGATTCCGGGCATCACGAAGCTCCTGGTGCGGATCAAGAAAAGCTTGCCGAAGGATCACACTTATGAGGAGTTCAAGGAGAAGCTCAAGAAGATGCGTATCGATGTATATGACGTATACGAGGGTAATCTGGGCGACAGCTTTGACAAGTGGCTGGAGGAGAAGTGGGCTTCTCTTCGGACAAGCCGTAATCAGGAGCAATAGGATAACAGTGGACATCTCCAGCATATTGCGATTGCAGCGATACTGGAGATGTTTTTGCAGATAGGGGAGGATTCATTCATGGGATTATTCGATAAATTACGCAAGAATAAGAATAACGGGGCAACAGAAGAACGAGAGCAGAAGTCGTTCGGACCTATTGTCGGATTTGTGCTGCTGGACAGCCTGGACTACAGCTTTGATGCCTTTACCCGCCATCTAAAAGAAGAATGGAACCTTGACCCTGGAACACCAGCCAGCCCGGAGAGCCTGGTGTTCGAGGTGGATGGCATGAAGGTGGTCTGCGGTTATATGCCGGCAGCGGTTCCGAACCGTGAGGTTGAGGAGAACTGCAAATACAACTTTCTATGGCGGGAAGCGGAGCAGGTCGTCTCCCGGCATAAGGCCCATGTCATTGTGTCGGTGCTCGGGCATGATGATCCTGTTGAGGGACACAAGCTGTTTACTAAGGTGGCTAGCTCACTTCTGCAGACGGAGCAAGCCATAGCGTATTATTCGGCTCCTATGGTCATGGAAGCTTCGCAGTATGTGGACTTGGCCCATGCGTTGAAGGACGGTGAACTGCCTGTCGTCCTATGGGTATTTATCGGGATGTATCAGGGTGAGAACGGCGTTGGGGCTTATACGGCCGGACTTCAGAGCTTTGGCAAGGACGAGCTTGAGGTGGTAAATTCCGCGCAAAGTCTCGGTGATGTATTCGAGTTCATGTCCATTATAGCCAGCTTTGTAATCGAGAATGATGTAACCTTGAAGGACGGGGAGACGATCGGATTCTCTGCAGAACAAAAGCTGCCTCTGACGCGATCTGCAGGAGTTGCAGCCCAGGGTGAAAGTATCAAGATCGGTTACTGACCGTAAATATCAGGAATGAAGCAAGCAAGCGCCAGTCACTTACGACAGGTGCTTTTTTATTTTCGAAAACGATTAAAATATTTAATATCCGGATTGACGAGAAAGCGTTTTCATAATAAGATGTATTCAGTTTACCGGTCTGTCGCGGTAAATCAACTCATTTTAAGAAAGATAGGGGGTAGTTTACTGTCATTTGCGCAAACGTTTGCTCCAATTTTGATGAAATCTGCTTGTATTTTACTAAACAGAGGAGGTCTTAAATGAAGCTCGTGATTGGAAAAAAACAGCTACGAATCTGGTCCATGTTTACTGCTGTGGTTATGGTGGTGCAGTTGGTTGCAGGTTCTTTAAGTCCCGTATTCGCAGATCAGGCAGCACCCGGGGCAACGGGTTCAACCTATTCGGACGCGGGGAAAATATATTTCAAGCTTCCCAAATCAGCAGTGAACGTGGAGGCTAAAGGCAGCTGGAATGCAGGGGGAGACCCTGCCGCACAGTTAAAGGATGACAACAGCGATGGGAATTTTACTGCCGATATAACCGGCCTTACTCCGGATACGGATTACACCTACAAGGTTCAAGTCAACGGAATTCCTGCCGGGGAAGAACAGAGCGCCAAGGCGGATTCAGACGGGAACCTTAAGCTTGCCTATAAGCCTGCATTCTCTGTATCGGGGACATTTGATAATCCTGAATTTAGTGTGAAGCACGAGATGAAGGCTGAAGGGGACCAGTACACGTTCACATCAGCTGAGCTTCCTGAAGGGACTTATAAGTATAGATATACTGCTTCGGAGGGAGCCCAAGACATCAATTTCAAGGACCCGACCCGTGTTGAAGATGATGGAGATTACAGTACAATCTCCGTGGCGGGTACGATTGCACCCGCAGCTCCAGCAGTTCCAGCAGCTCCAGCAGCCAAAGGGGAGCTGCAGCCGGATGTTCTTGTGGATCAGCCGGGGGCGAAATCCAAGTGGGTGGTCGCGGGCAGTTTCCAAGGGTGGGATAATACCTCAAGCGCAACACAGCTTAAACATCTGGTTGGCGACTTTTATGAATATTCCACGGTGCTGGAAGCAGGGCATTACGAATTTAAGATTGTTAAAAGCGGTACCTGGAAAGGTTTCGCCAACGATAATGACAGCAACTTTTCATTTGATTTGGCGGAAGCAGCCAAAGTGAACTTCTATGTGAATGAAGCCCTGAATCAGGCTCGCATTAATATTCCGGGTGTGCAAGGACTTCAGCAGTACACTCCAAAGTATACTGAGGCGAATTGGCCACGGTTGACAGGGGATATACAGAAGCTGTTCCAGGAGAAGGAATGGAGTCCGGAAGAGGCTAGGCAGATGTTCGTGGATACGCATTTTGACGGCTCTGTGTTCGAACTTCAGCGCACCCTGCCCGTTGGCCGGTACGAAATGAAGGTGGTTCTAGGGAACACGTGGGAGAATACTCTATCGTACGGGAACTCAACTGGAGGCAACTTTGTTCTGCAGACCATTGATCCTGCCAATGTTACCTTCTCCATTGATCTCAGCAAGGAAACGAAAGAGCTGACTTCGAATTACTTACCTTCGGACAGTCAGTGGGACGGCAAGATTGACAAGGGCAAGCTAGCGTTCGATTCCCGCTTGGTCACTTACAAAAAGCCGTTTGGCGCGATTAAGGAAGAGAGCGAGGATCTTACCCTGCGGATTGCAGCGGCAGCTGGCGATGTGCAGTTAGCCAGGGTGGAACTTACGAACCCGCAGGGCGTTGCTTCAGCCTACGATATGCACACCTCAACCTCTGTAGGGGGGCTGGATTACTGGGAAGTTACCATTCCCAAGTCGGTCTTTAAAGGCATTGGAGTCTGGAATTATAAGTTCATACTTATTGACGGTGCAGCTAAGGTGGAATATGGGGATGACAATGCGCGCGGAGGTACGGGAACCACAGCGGATGAAGGTGTAGTTCCGTACGATTTAACCGTCTATAAGAAGGACTTTACCACACCGGACTGGATGAAGAATGCGGTGGTGTATCAGTTATTCCCGGACCGGTTCTTTGACGGGGACCAGTCGAACAACCGGGCCAAAATTGTAGATGGCTACCGGGGGGGTGAGGCTCTTCCAGGAGAAACCTTAACGACCAAGAACGGTCATAAGCTTCAATTTTTCGACGGTGGGGTTCCCGATGATCCAGCCCCGGATCAGGTAGCCGGGAAATGGCCGGATGTTCCGGAGAACCCTGACCGGACCAAGCCGGAGAAAAAGCCTTATTTTCCGAATGCCACCACCGACGGGATTTGGACAAATGAATTCTATGGCGGGGACATTCAAGGGGTTGGCCAAAAGCTGGATTATTTGAAATCCCTGGGGGTTACTGTAATCTACTTCAATCCGGTGGCTTGGGCAGCTTCCAACCACAAGTATGATGCGACGGATTACAAACATCTGGATCCGATGTTCGGAGAGCCTGTATACAATACCCCGGGAGACCCTGCGTCAGGACTTGACTATGAGAAGACACGGGTAGCCTCGGACCGGGTATTTACCGAATTCGCGAAGCAGGCCCGGGCCAAAGGCATCAAGCTGATCGTGGACGGCGTATTTAACCATGTCGGCGATGACTCGATCTATTTCGACCGGTATGAGAAATATCCGGAGATTGGGGCCTATGAATACTGGTCCAAGGTCTATGACAAGATGAATGCCGGGAAAACACAAACTGCTGCTGAACAGGAAGTCATCGATTCCTTCACTTCCCAGATCAATCCGGCAACAGGCAAGAATTATGCGTACCCGGATGATTTTGATTTCACCCACTGGTTCAAAGTGACCAATGAGAAGGTGGATGGGCATTACAAGTATGAAGGCTGGTGGGGATATGATTCCTTGCCTGTCATTGATGCGCCGGAAGCCGCGGCAGGGGATGCTGATGGGCTGGCCGGTAACCATGAATGGAACGTGCAGGGATACCGCGATCAGGTGATCGGCCATGATTTGACAGGGATGTCCGATATGGAGGCTGCATCGAAGATGCAGTATGCCAATTCCCAGCGCTGGGAATGGCTCGGCGCGCGCGGCTGGCGCCTTGATGTGGCTCCGGATGTATCCGCGGGGACCTGGGAGAAGTTCCGCCAGGCGGTGAAATCAACCGGAGGGCGCAGCGACGCCAACGGCGAACGCATCGACGACCCGATCATTCTCGGCGAAGAGTGGGGCGTTGCCACCAAGTTCCTGCTTGGCGACCAGTTCGACTCGGTGATGAACTATCGCTTCCGCGGTGCCGTACAGAGCTTTATTATGAACGGCAACGCCCAGCAGTTCAACGATGCGCTGGAATCGATCCGGGAGGACTATCCGAAGGAAGCCTGGGAAGTGATGCTGAACCTGGTGGACTCTCATGATACGATCCGTTCCATCACGAAGTACGATAAACCTAATTGGGAAGAGGAGCACTTGGAGATTGCGCCGATCCCTACGGACCAGGCCATTCAGAAGCAGGCTCTTACGGCTATTTTCCAGATGGGGTATCCGGGAGCCCCAACAATTTATTATGGGGATGAAGTGGGGATTGAGGGCACCAAAGACCCGGATTCCCGCAGAACGTTCCCATGGGAGAGAGTGACGGGTTCTGACGGACAATACAGCGGTACGGGGCGGTATGAAAGTCTGTTTAACACCTATAAACAAGCAGCAGAAGTGCGTAATACGAATGAAGTATTCCGTACAGGCGATCTAAAAGTTGTGTACGATAAGGGCGATGTTATTGCGTACGCCCGCAAGACGGACAGCAAAGCGGGGCTGGTCGTTATTAACCGCGGCAGCTCGGATGCGTCGATCGCTGCGGATGTGACCGGGTATCTGCCAGACGGGGTGAGCCTGACAGACCAGTTGGGCAGCAAAGCTGCGGCTGCAGTAGTTCAGGGCAAGATCAGCCTGACCGTCAAAGCCATGAGCGGCATGATGATGATTTCAGATTCGGATCTGACGAATGTGCCCGTAGTGTCCAACCTGAAAGCGGCTCCGGGTAACGGTTCAGTAACGCTCACCTGGGATGCTGTGCCGGGTGCTGCTGAGTATCGTGTCTATCGTGCGCCGCTTGAGGGAGGCGAACTTGAAGTTGTTGGAAGTGTAACCGACAGCTCATGGACGGATACGAAAGTTAATAACGGAACGAAATATTATTATACGTTGACCGCAAAGACCTCCAGTGGGGAAAGCGGCCTGAGTGATTATGTATCGGCAACACCTTTTTTCCCTGTTCAAAGTGTGGAAATTACGCAGCAGTCCGCTTCCGTTGTGCTGGGGGCTGGGAATAAAACCTCAGAGATTCAGGTAACTCTCGATATTCCCGGGCTTACAGATAACGCGAGTTTTGCCGGAAAAGAAGCACCTGGTGTTAATTCGAAGCTTGCATACTACAAAGAAGGGACATCCAAAGACAATGCTTCCGAAGTGAAGCTGCGTTACAAGAGTGATACTTCTGATGGTAAAAAGGTATATTGGGCGGTGTTTGAGCCTACAGAAGCAGGCACTTACTATTATTTTGCCCGTATATCCACGGATAATGGACAGAAGTATACGGATTCTGCATCGTCTTATGTCGATGTGCAGGCCGACGAGAATGATACCACAGCTCCAGCTGCTCCTAAGCTGAGCCCGATCCAAGTTGAATCTAATCGGGTACAGCTGAGCTGGACTGAAGAGGATGACACTGTATATCAGTATGAGATCTACCGGAAAGCCGGAGGAGCGGAATACAAGAAGATCGCTACCGTGGACAAAACGGCCAAATCCTATGTGGACCTTACGGTAAGCAATGATACAGCTTATACCTACAAAGCTGCGGCCGTAGACAGCTCCTATAACCGGGCATATTCCAATGAACAGGCTGTAACGCCTAAGCTGGTGATGGTTGACGTCAAGCTTCGCGTGCACCTGCCTGGGTATACGCCTGCAACAGACGATATTTATATTGCAGGAGATTTCAACGGCTGGAACCAGGCCGGAGGCAAGCTAAACGTGCCGAGCGGTGCGACCACCCGGGATGTGGTGGAATACAGCTTTAAGATGATGGCCGGCAAGTCCCTCCAATATAAATACACCAGAGGTACTTGGGCCACCGAGGCATTAACCTCCCATAACCGGAAGGCTAATGACACCGAGGATTACAGTAACTATGCGTATTCTTCCACAGACACGAACATGAAATTAACCGTGAGGAACGAAGGCAGCAACCAGATGGTTGTCGATGATTATATCCTCAGGTGGGTGGATATGCCGATGATTGTGACGATGCCGCGCATCTCTTATGGGGATAATATCACTTATGAAACCACGGACAACAAGTTTACCTTAAAGGCCAATGTGCCTTACGGTGTGAAGTTCACCATTAATGATCAGCCGCTTCCGCCGGGAGCCATGGATGCCCAAGGCAATGTGGAATTGAAGGATATTCCGATTAACCCTGGCTCCAATAAATATACGCTGCATATTGAACCGTCAGCTGAAACCTTGAATCTCCCATGGTACGAGGATAAAGGCAGAGCAAGTCAGGCTACGAAGAGCTTAGAGCTGAGCATCACCCGCAAAGATGCTGGCGGGAATCCGGACCCTGTGGCTGTTACCGGAGTCAAGCTGGACCAAAGCAGGCTTACGCTTACGGCCGGGGGAGCCACAGGTCGCTTGAAGGCGACGGTAGAGCCGGAGGGTGCTAGCGATAAGACGGTTGCTTTCACATCCAGTGATGAGGCTATCGCGAAGGTGGATGCGAACGGTGTAGTTACTCCACTAAGGCCGGGAACAGCTACAATTACGGTGACAACCAAGGATGGAAGCCATCAGGCATCCTGTGTAGTTACAGTTACAAGTGTTGGCAATGGTGGGAACAACGGAAGTGAGGGCAGCAGCAATAATACGAATGCAGGAAATAACAGCAATCCAGGAAACAGCAAGGATACAGATAACAAATCGGTTACGGTTACCGAACAACAGCTTAAAGACGCTTTAATCAGCTCAGGCACTTCTGGCAGCAGGGTGGTTAAGATTGAGGCCGGGTCTTCTACCCGTATACTTCTGCCTGTTGACGCAGCCAACTTGCTTGGTGACAAGCCGCTCGAGATTGCACTGGGCAGCGATTCGATTGTGATTCCAAGCAAGGTGCTGTCTCAGCTTGTTCAGCAGGCCGGTACAGCAGGCACGGCAGGCACAGCCACAGCTGCGGCTGGCGCACAGATCCAGCTTCAGGCCGAGCCTCTGAGTGATCAGGCTGCCCAAGCGCTTGTATCCAAGGCGGACAGCAGCCAGACCCAGCTGAAGGCAGCATCCCGGATCTATGACTACCGTCTGCTCCTGATTGACAGCAGCGGTAAGGCAATTGCCGAGCTGACCCGATTCGATGTGCCGCTCCAGCTTACATTCAAAGTAGCGGACAATGCGAATAAGAACAACATCGGCGTGTATTATCTGCCGGATAAGGGGCAGATCGAATACATTGGCGGGAAGCTGAAAGGCGATACTCTAACGGCTGAGATTCACCATTTTTCGAAATATGCGGTGCTTGAAATGAACAAGAGCTTCAGGGATCTTCCTGCCGGTCACTGGGCCGAGAAGGCAATCCAGTCGTTAACTGCGAAGCATATCATTAAGGGTACAAGCGAATCCGCATATGAACCTGACCGCAGCATTACCCGCGGTGAATTCGCAGCTCTGATTGTACGGGCACTGGAACTAAAGGCGGTTCATCCAGCCGGGTTCACGGATATTTCGGTGAACGATTGGTACGCAAGCTCGATCGCCGCCGCGAATGAAGCGGGAATCGTTCAGGGCCGGACTGCATCCCGGTTCGAGCCGAATGCGGTGATCACACGTGAAGAAATGGCTGTGATGCTGGTTCGCGCGTACGACGTATTGAACAAAACAAAGGCCAGTCAAGCTTCCGAGCTTGCCTATACCGATGCCAAAGACATCAGCAGCTGGGCCGTGGATTCCATCAAGACAGCTTCGGGCCTTGGTCTTCTGAACGGTCAAGGAAACAACCGATTCATGCCTAAAGGCAAGACCACCCGGGCGGAGAGCGCTCAGGTGATCTATAAGCTGCTTAGCAGTCAGAAGTAAACAGCCTAAATCTTAATAACGGTAACGGTAGTAACGATAGCGTTGAGGTCAATGTATGTATTCTGAATACAGCCGCATCTCATATTAGACTGTGGTAAAAGTGACACCCGTACTTCCCTTGCAAGGAAGGCGGGTGTTTTCTTGCTGCCCGTGAGAGAGGATGCCCAGATATCAGGGCTGGGCATGCATATAACGCAAGCTCACTCTCTTGACGAAGGTGGTATACTGCCTACAGATAGAGAGACATATAGTAGAAGGAGAGACAGCATGGAATTATCCGTACATAACCAACCTCAATCCTCCCCGAACCAAGAGCGGTTTCCGCTTTCTCTGCTGTGCCTTACCCTTGGTGCTTTTGCCATTGGGATGACGGAATTTATTATTATGGGTCTGCTGCCGAATGTTGCATACGACCTGAGTGTGACCATTCCCCAGGCGGGTCAACTCATTACGAGTTATGCGCTTGGCGTGGCTGTAGGAGCCCCGCTGCTGACGGTATTAACCCACCGGATGCCGCAAAAAAAGCTGCTCGTTCTGCTGATGGCGATCTTCATCGCCGGGAATGCATTTTCAGCCATAGCCCCGACCTATTTCCTGCTCATTGGAGCAAGAATTGTAACAGCTTTGGCTCACGGCACATTTCTGGGTGTCGGCTCCCTGATCGCCTCCCGGCTGGTCCGGCCGGACAAACGGGCGGGCGCCGTGTCTATGGTATTGGCCGGATTAACCGTAGCCAATATTATCGGCGTTCCCTTTGGAACATTTATCGGCCAGCAGCTTGGCTGGAGATCTTCCTTCGGAGCGATCACAATTCTTGGACTCATCTCGCTGCTGGGGATTATCCGGTTCATTCCGGTTATCCGCCAGGACCAGCCGTCCAGTCTGGTTCAGGAATTCCGCAGCCTCATTCATCCGCAGGTGCTGCTGATGCTTCTTACCGGAGCGTTCGGATGTGCGAGCTTGTTCTCCATGTTCACCTATCTGACCCCGGCCCTGGAAATGATCAGCGGGTATAAGGAGCATGAAGTGACCTGGATTCTAGTGTTATTCGGAATCGGGGTTACGCTAGGCAATCTTGTGGGGGGCAAGCTGGCCGATTGGAGTCTTATGCCCTCCCTCATCACAAATTTTGCTGTGCTGGGCATCATTCTAGCGGTATTAACATTCACACTCCATTATGCGGTTTTGGCTGTTATTACCGTATTCGTATGGGGAGTTGCCGCCTTTGGCATTATGCCGGGCGTTCAGGTGCGCATCCTTAACCTGGCTCACAAGGCCCCGCTGCTTGCCTCCACATCAAGCCACTCCGCTTTGAATCTGGGCAATGCAAGCGGAGCCTATCTGGGAGGGCTTGTGATTACGTATGCAGGTCTGCCCAATGTGCCATGGCTGGCTGCAGGACTCGCGCTGTTAGGGTGTGGGGGAGCAATCTTAAGCTATTCCATAGAGCGAAGAGGGAAGAAACAAACGGGTTGATATGGTGAGGGCGTAAGCCCCTCCAAGAAATCAGCTGCCCGTGTGAGATTCGCTCCAATGAACAGCTGGTAAGGAAGAGGAGGAGAAGCCGCAGCGTACCTGAGAAGGTCCCGCGGTTTCTTTTTACTGCAACAGGTTGTGAGCGCGCCTTGGCACTTATCAACTCTCCCTCATTCACAATTTTCAAATCTGATATAGTGAATTGGGGACGGGTCAACAGGCAAAAGGAGGATAAACGTGTTCGGTTCTTACGAAATTTATATCGCTGCACTGCTGGTCATCATCGTCGTTGGCCTGATTATACGGGGGCTGCTCAAGCGAAGAAGCATCTACAACCGAAAAGGCATTATTGATCCCACGAAGGTAAGCATCAGGGATATTGACAAGATGGAGGACGGCAAGGAGTTTGAAGAGTATCTCTATCGGTTGTTCGTGGCCCTGGGATATGAGGATGCTTATAAAACCGTCGGCAGCCGTGATTTTGGAGCTGATCTTGTATTTACAGACCGCGGGGGAAGCCGGAATGTCATTCAGGCCAAGCGTTATGCCGAATCCAATCCGGTGGGGCTAAGCGCTGTTCAGGAAATATACAGCTCGATGCGCTACTACGGTGCCCAGAAGTCGATTGTGATTGCTTCAAGCCGTTATACCGAGGCTTGCGAGATTTTAGCTGGCTATAATGGAGTAAGATTAATAGACCGTTCTGAGCTTAAAGAGATGATAGATCTGTTTAAAGCAAATGAATGGATGGAAGTAATGGACATTATTGAGGCGGAGCCTGAGCTGATTCTTGATGCTTGGGACGAAGGTATGAAAGTAGAGAAGAAGGCTAGTCGTTGAGCTTGCAATATACGGTCTCCTTAATTCAACAGTAAGCCCCCTGTGATTGGAGGGCTTACTGTTTTTTACGTTTAAGCAGGGACGATGATTTGGACGGTGTGCTGTGTACACCTTAAGCTTACAACCACGGGAAGAGTCTCTTAATGGCCTCATCAGCAGCTTACAGCTGCTCTTCTACATTTGCCACTTCCTCATCCAGCCATAAGATCGCCGTAACGCCGCGCGGATAATACCGGCTGCCGCAGACGGTGCCTGCCATCATCTGGTCGCTCCAGCTCCAGAATGCATTGTCTTCCCGTATCAGCCAACCCACGTGAGCCGCATCTGCGGCATGCCCATCTTCATCCTGCGGCAGACCGAGGATACGCCGGGCGACGAACTGGCACAGATAAATTTTGCTCAGCCATGAGTTGTCACTGGTGGAAGAGAGCTTCCACCCTCCGTCCGGGAACAGGCAGATGCCCGGCTTGAGCACGGCGTAGAAATGCCGGCGGAGTGCGGTAATATAATCCCCGAAGCGCCCACACGGATCAAGTGCATCGCTGCAGCCGGTGAACAACGGGAACACGAGCCCTTCGATGGCAGGAATAATCCGGGAATCATTACCCTCCTGGATCACAGCAGGAATGTAACCCTCAGAAGTGGCCTGGGCCGTGATCGTTCGTGCACAGCGCTCAGCCTGTTCCCCAGCAGTACGCTTCAGGTCTTCCCGGCCGTTCTCCGCAAAGATGCGCTCCATCGCCACATAAGCCGCCCAGCACTTCCCGGCCAGATAAATGTTGTTGCGCGCCTGTCCAAGGGAGACATCGAGGCTGTCATAGGTTGTAATCTCCGCTCCGCCCATCGTCCGGGAACTGTCGAGGCCCATAATGCCATTTCGCTGAGCCGGATCGGGATGATCCCGGTTAACCATGCTCTCCAGACATTGCTGAAGCAAGCCGATATTCCCCTGCAGCCACTCCAAATCTCCAGTCTGATTGACATAAACCGCTGCAGTAAGCACCCAATTCACTAATTGCTCCTGGGTCATATGGGAGAAGCAGTCCTTGATGGCGTGCTGTTCATAGGCCGAATAGCCTGGCCTGGAGAAGGAATTGGCTACCCCCATGTCATGCGTAAAGCTTACACCACCGGGATAGTCCGTATCCTCTCCTGGAAAGCGTACGGTGTCCTCGTATTTATAACGGGAGGTGAACAGGTCCAGTTCGCTACGAACCGTCCACGGGTTCATTTTCAATTCAAAGAACAGCTGATCCACCGTCAGATCGAAGGTGTTCATCATCCGGTACTCACCCTCGTTCACGATCCAGAGCGGTTCATCCCTGCAAATTAACAGTTCCGTGCTGCCATAATAGCTGCGGATGGCGTGGGCCAGCATAAATTTCTGATTGTCCGACAGAGCGGAGGAGGCGATCAGATCATCATTTCGGTGGGAAATCTCCACTTTGCGGTCAAAATGCTCCAAGGCATAAGCCGCGACTTCCTCAATATTGGCGAAGTAACAGGTATAGAGATAAGCCGCATCCATTCCCGTAGTTACCAGTCCTCCCCGGTAAAAGCATAGGGCGAACCGGTAAGTCTCCTTCTTCCCGGCGGGGACATCCATAAGCAGGGCGCCTATTGGCCCCAGGCCGAAGCGCAAATTCTCCTCGACTTCGGGCTGCAAAATGTTCTCGATTGTAAAATGTCCTGCACTTCGCACACGCGGATCACAGGCGGCCAATGCGATATGGCGCCCCTGTCCTACCCCGCAGAGCTTGCCGCTGGTGGTATCCTCCAGCCGCCGCACTGCCGTGTAGGGGTCCGTCCCCTGGAAGCCGAAGAAGGCCCGGCGTGTCTGCCCGCCTGCTGTATTGTCCACGGTGATCTCCGCAAGCACCGCCGGCAGCAGGGCGAACCGCAGCTCCTCCTCATCCGCAGATTTCGGATCAGGCACGGAATCAAACGGCGAGTACAAGCGGAATGTGAGATCTCCAGCCGTCCAAGTGTCCGTGCCCGCGCTGAATGTCCGCCGAATCTCTGCCTGATCAAAAGGATGGATGCTGAAATCCGCTGACGCCGCCACCGGGCCTTCATTTCCGGCTGTATACCGGGTGGATTCATCCCCAGCCTGATCGTAGAAAGGCAGAGTCCGGTAGCTGTTCCCATCCTGCTCCTGGAGGCCGATATAAATATTCTGCTCAGGGGGTCTGCCGAATTCCAGATCGAAGCCTCCGCTTCTCCCCGGGAAGCCAAGTGTAAAGCTTGCAAACGCGCCGACCGGGGCGTGGTGGGCGTTGAAGAATTTGTGTTTATCCATTTTAACTACCTCCTATCCAATGACAAATGAATGTGATATGTTCATAATAACTAGGTGTTAAAGCGCTTTCTATACCCATACTCGGAGAGTATTTATCCAAATTAAGCAAGAATGAATGCTACCAGCTGGAGGTAGGAGAATCGTTGGAGGTGGATGGTTGAATGTCATTAGACGCAAGATCATCAAATAGTTGGCAGTCTTGTTTGAGAGGAGATGGACAATGAGAGCAGAGGACGAATATCAGATCCAGGAAGTGATGCTGCCCGATATGGAATCGACTTTCCGAATCTTTGCCGCCCACTGGCGCAAGGTGACAGAAGAGTGGACCTACCCGCATCATACACACCCGCTGTTTGAGATTAATCTGCTGCTGGAGGGCAGTCAGAAGATGACCGTGAACGGCAAGGAATATGTGCAGCATCCCGGTGATATCATGCTGCTGAAGCCGGAGGATGCACATGAGAGCCGGAATGGGGGGCCGGGAGCAATGACCTACTACTGTATTCACTTCGACTCCGACGAGCGTGCCTTAAGAGAGCTGCTCCTTCGTGACGAGCGGCGTGATTTCACGCACGATAGTCCGTTCGCCCGTGCCATCCGGCCAAGTCTGGATAAGCTCATCTCGCTTGCTCTGCATGAGGGCGAATGGAAGCTGCAGACCAAAATGATCACACTCTCGGTTGTGTTCGAGCTGTTCGGGGCCATCACCGGCTGTCTGTCGGAGCAGGGCAGCATGGCTCCGGCGAATCAGCGCTCATCCCGCATTGCTAAGACCATTGCGGCAAGCCTGGAGCGCGTAGTTGCGGAGCGGGCAGAAGGGGAAGCGGCTCTGGACGAGGATACGGGAGAGACGGTTCAGTCGGTCATTTCGGGTCTTGGTTACAGCCCGTCCGCCTGCTCCCGGATGTTCCAGAGCGTGTACGGCATGTCCCCCCGTCAGTATCTGTCCCAGCTTAAGCTGAAGAAAGCCAAGCTGCTGCTTATGCAGCCTGAGCTGTCTGTGGAGAAGATTTCCCGTCTGCTGGGATACGGGGATATTGCCCATTTCAGCCGCCAATTCAAACGCTGGACAGGAGAGCCGCCCGGGAAATTCAGAGCACGCAATCATATATAAGCAGTCATTGTTGGGAGTGAAAGTTAAAGATTGAAGTTACAGGGGAAGGGCGGAGATGATGCTGGGGCTTCAGAAGCTTAACACGCTGCGCAATCAGATTTTTATCGGATTCTTTCTTGTCGTGCTGGTCATCTTTAGTGTGGCCGGATTCTTCATCTATGACCAAGTTTCTTCACTGCTTAAGAACAATGCCGAGAAGCATATCCAGCAGACGGCCGTCCAAGCGGGCGGTCGGCTGGACGCGCTGATGACTCAGATTGACAGCCTCACAGCCCAGGTGTCTGGGCATCCGTATGTCCAGCAGCTGCTGCTGGACAAGGTGAACGGGCGGGCGATCACCTTCAATCAGCGGCAGCCCCTGCTGCAGATTGCGGGAAGCTACCAGGCGTATACGCCAGGACTGGAATCGCTTGAGCTGTACACCAATGATGGCAGTCAGGTCTACCCGATCCGGGAAGGACGCCTCGATACCCGAATTGACTCCCGGTACATTCAGGAGGTCAATAAGCAGAAGGGCCGTCTGGTCTGGATCGGAATTGACCCGGACAATGCCCAGTCGGTGCTTGCGATCCGCCGGGTCAATCTGTACGACCGCTGGTTCTCTCCCGGCGGATATCTAATTGCCCGAATTCAGCGGGGATACTTTCAGCTCAATGATCCGGCTCCCGGCGGTGGGAACGGAGAGTCCATTCTGCTGGCCAATGACCGGGGGCAGCTGCTCGGCATCGGGGATGTCTCTTCCGGGCTTGATCTGACCAGTCTGCTCCAGAATAACGAACAGACCGTTATGTTCCAGGGCAAGGAATATGTCATGGTGAAGCAATACTCGGAGGCGGCCAATTGGACCCTCATCATCTTGACTCCGGTCAGTTATGTCACCAAAGGAATATCTGCTTTGCGAACCGTTCTGTTGGTCTCAGGCGGAGTGGCCGTATTCGGGTTCGTCATCCTGTCCTTCATCTTGTCCACGATGCTGACCAGACCGATTATCCACCTGATCCGGGCGATGCGCAAATCCCGGCTCGGTGTGCTGACGCCAAATCCTGAACCGGTGTCGACGATGGAGCTGCGGGAGCTGAACCATTCCTATAATGAGATGGTCTATCATATTAATGAGCTGATCCGGGTTGTATACGAGAAAGAAATGCTGCAGAGCCGCACAGAGCTTAAAGCCCTGCAGGCACAGATCAATCCCCATTTTCTGTTCAATACCCTTGAGGCGTTCAATTGGTCGCTGGAAGACAAGGGGGAAGAGGAGTTGGCGGGCTTGGTTGTCGCTATGTCGAAGCTGTTTCGTTATATCATCAGCAGCTCACAGAGCAGCGAGTGGGTGACGATCCAGGAGGAGTTGGACCAGGTGGAACGCTATTTGATGTTAATCCAAATGAGACTCGGCGACAGACTAACCTGGAACATCCATGTGTCTCCGGAGACCGCGTTTGTGCCCATTCCAAAGCTGCTGATCCAGCCGATCGTGGAGAATGCGATCAAATACGGCGTTGAGAGCAAGATCGGTCCGGGTTCAGTGACTGTGAGCGTACGTCCGGCAGCGCAGAGGGGAATGATTCAAATCGCTGTACAGGATGATGGACCCGGAATGGACGAAGAGGCGCTTCATGCGCTCCGGCTTGGGCTGGAGGAAGGGAACTCTTTTGCCTCCAAGAGCACAGGGGTAGGGCTGGTCAATGTTCAGCAGCGCTTAAGACTGTATTACTGCAAGAGCGGAACCGCATGGGCGGGTCTCCGTGTGGAGAGCGGTATCCAGAAAGGAACCAGGGTGTATTTCGACATCCCGGAAGAAGACGATGTGACACAAATCGGAGGGAGTGGCACAAATGCGAACCATATTGGTCGTGGATGATGAACCGAGAACGAGGCTGGGCATCAAGAAGACACTGGATATTTGGGCGAACGGGAGCTGCCGGGTGGAATGCGTGGAGAACGGGGTGGAAGCCTTGGAATGGCTGTCTCGGGAGACGGCCCATTTGCTGATCACGGATGTGTGCATGCCGGAGGTCAGTGGTCTGGATCTGATCTCTGCCCTGAAGGAGCATCCGTTCCAGCCTGTGGCCGTTGTCATCTCCGGGCATGCGGAATTTGAATATGTTCAGGCCGCGCTGCGCCTCGGTGCGGTCAATTACCTGCTGAAGCCGATTGAGAAGCAGGAACTGTTGGAGGTTGTCCGGCAGGCATTGAAGCTGGAGGAGGAGCGCAGCCGGGTCGGCATGATGGAAAGGCTGGTGGACCCGAAGCTGCTGGAGCTTGAGGAGCAGCACGGAAGATTCGGCGAGCCGGTTAAGGAGGCGGTTGAGTACATCGAGAAGCATCTGGAGGAGCCGCTGACCTTGGCGCATCTGGCAGCACGCCTCCATTTGAATGCCAGCTATTTCAGTGTGCTGTTCAAGGAGCAGACCGGCATCCCGTATACGGAATATATAACCCGCAGACGCATTCAGCGGGCGAAGGAGCTTCTGGCTCAGACCCGGCTTCCGGTAGGTGAAATTGCGGAACGTGTCGGTTACCGGACGGATAAATATTTTATTAAAGTGTTCAAGCAGCAGGAGCGTGTCAGCCCGAGCCGTTACAGACAGGAAATGAGCGAAGAATCCGAACGATTAGGTTAATCCGTCTCTTGCATATCGTTCTTGAACATAACTGGCTCACCACCTTCAGGGTGGCCCGCCACAATCCAATCATAGTGGAATTTTACCTAATCACAGTGACCTTATAGGGCGGGAATCCCTTTGCTACAATCAAATTGTTAGCGGTTACACGAAGATTGATAATCATTCAAGGGGGTCAATCCATGTTCAAGAAAATGACGGTGTCCGGCCTGCTGCTGGCTTTAAGCATCCTGGTAGTCTTATCGGGATGCGGAGGAGCGAAGGGGACTGACGAGACGGGGAATACCGGCTCTAGCTCCGGCGGATCTGGAAGCGATCGGGTTACGCTGAAGATGATGCATCTGTGGCCAGCAGGCAGCTCGGCACAGCAGAACAAACTCGTGACGCAAATTATTGATCAATACCAGAAGGACCATCCCAATGTAACGATTAAGACAGAGATTATGGATAACGAGCAGTACAAGAACAAGCTCAAAGTTCTGTCGGCCTCCAATGAGCTGCCGGATGTCGGGATCACCTGGGCGGCGGGCTTCCTGGAGCCGTATGTAAAAGGGAATTTGTTCGCGCCGTTGGACGATATCCTTGGTGGGGCACAGCTGAAGGACAAATTCGTGCCCGGCACAGCCGAAGCTTATGCGATTAACGGCAAGACTTATGCGCTGCCGATTGAGCTGAATATCACGCCAATCTACTACAACAAGGATTTGTTCGCAAAGCACAATTTGCAGGTCCCAACCACCTATGAGCAATTTAAGCAAGTGGTTAAGACGCTGTCCGAGGCGGGAGTGGAGCCGATTGCCCTCGGCAATAAGGACCGCTGGACAGGTTCCTTATGGTACATGTATCTGGCTGACCGGATTGCCGGCAGCGATACGTTGAAGAAAGCGATGGACGGTTCAGGCAGCTTCGAAGATCCGACTCTGATTCGGGCTGCCAGCGAGGTGCAGAGCCTCGTGGACATGAATGCCTTTAATAAAGGGTTCAACGGCTTGTCCAACGATGAAGGCAAATCGGAATTTATGAACGGCAAAGCCGCGATGTATCTGATGGGGACGTGGGAGATTCCGAACTTCACCACAAATCCGGATATTCCACAGGAGTTCAAGGATAAGGTAGGCTTCTTCAAGTTTCCTACTGTCGATGGCGGTAAAGGAAATGGGGACAGCTGGGTTGGCGGGCCGGGTGTGGGGTTATTTGTGGCCGAGAACTCGAAGGTGAAAGAGGAAGCCAAAAAGTTCGTAGAGTATTTCGTCGCCAAATGGGGTGAGCAGTCCGTGAAGGATGCTGGTGTGATTCCGGCAACGAAGGTTGATACGGCGAATATGAAGCTGCCGCAGATGTATGTGGATCTGCTTGGTGAACTGAACAAGGCAAGCAATATTACCTTATTCGCGGATGTCCAGTTGAAGCCTGATGCTGCACAGACGCATCTGGACATGATTCAAGCCCTGTTCGGCAAGGCTGTGACGCCGGAAGAATTCGCCAAGAAGCATCAGGCGGCGGTGCAGGCGGGCAAATAGCCCGCCCGCTTCGCTGACCAGCCGAGTCCAAGTAGAGAAAGAAGTGAATTCCCCATGGATAAAGTGATGTCCAACAAAGGCGTGATTGCGCTGTATGTGCTCCCGTCACTCCTGCTGCTGCTCTCCATTGTCTACATTCCGATCGTGCTGACAGGGTACTATGGACTTAACAAATGGGACGGAATCAGTCCAATGTCCTTTATCGGGTTTGATAACTACAAAACGCTGGTTCAAGACCAGGCATTCTGGCAGAGCGCGTATCACTCCCTGCTGCTGGCTGTGTTCTCTGCGATCAGCCTGATCGGGTATTTGGCGATTGCCCTGGTGCTCTCGGGAAAAATCAAAGGCGCGAATCTGCTGCGTAAAATTTACCTGATTCCCATGCTGCTCTCCTCCGTGGCCATAGCACAGCTGTGGATCAAAATCTATCATCCTTCAAACGGGGTACTGAACACGTTTCTGAACTCCATTGGAATCAGTGATCCGCCTTCGTGGCTGGCTGATCCCAAGGTTGTGCTGTTCTCTTTGTTCGTGCCCATTGTATGGCAGTATGCGGGATTCTATATCCTTATCTATTATGCCGGACTGAAGAATATCCCGGAAACGCTGACGGAAGCGGCGCGTATTGACGGGGCTAACAGCTGGCAGATTGCTACGCGGATCAAGCTTCCGCTTGTAACTGAAATTATTAAGGTAACCGTCGTGTTATCTGTGGTAGGTTCTTTGAAATATTTTGACTTAATTTATGTAATGACGGACGGAGGACCCAACGGCGCCAGTGAAGTCATGGCTTCGTATATGTATCACAAAGCGTTCCGCAGCTTTGACTTCGGTTACGGCAGTGCCATCGGCTTCTTCCTGCTCCTGATCTGTCTGCTTGCCACGTATCTGATCCGGAAGGCTACCGCCACCAAGGATACGGTTCAATTTCACTAGGGAAAGGAGAGGATATTCGTGAAGACGGAAGTGATGCCCGCGTATCCGCTCGGAGCCCCTGGTGCTGTTCGGCAGGCAGGACGCAGAGCCGGTATGGGGCTAATGTATTTGGCGCTTATTCTTGTGGCTGTTCTTCAAATTCTGCCGCTGATATGGCTCATGCTGTTCTCCCTGAAGAATAACCAGGAAGTGCTTGGCGCTCCACCGTTCTCGATTCCCACGAACCCTCATTGGGAGAATTATGTGAATGTGTGGGAGAGCGGGAACATTGGTGTTTATTTTCTCAACAGTGTATGGATTACGGCAGGTGCGCTGATTCTGACTGTACTGCTCGCCAGCTTTGTGACGTATGCGGTAACCCGGATGAAGTGGAGGGCACGCTCGTTTGTCCTGGGCTTGTTCATGGTGGGGCTTATGATCCCTGTACACTCCACACTGATTCCGCTGTTCAGCACATTTCAAAAGCTGCATCTGATTGACAATCCGAGCTCGCTGATTTTATCGTACACCGCCTTTAATTTGCCAACGACCATTATGATTCTGCTGGGCTTCTATTATGCGCTGCCCCGAGAGGTGGAGGAAGCCGCCATTATGGACGGCTGCTCGGTCAACCGGATGTTCCTCAGGATCATCCTGCCCATGACCTCTTCGGTGCTGGCAACCACGGGGATCATCAATATGATCTATAACTGGAACGAATTTATCTTCGTGAATACCTTCATCAGTTCGGATGTATACAAGACACTCACAGTCGGAGTTCAGAACTTTATCGGACAGTATACGACCGATTGGGGGGCGATCGGGGCCACATTAATGATCAGTATTCTGCCGATCCTGCTGGCATTCCTGATCATGAGCGAGCGGATTGTGGAAGGAATCTCTGCCGGATCGGTTAAAGGATAGAGCTTTGTGCAAGCTGGCGCAGGGAGGCTATACTCGCGCCAGTTTGCTTCATTACTTTGCCAGTTTGCCTCATTACCTTATAGTTATCTTCAGTCATAAATTAGGATCTGCCTCTAGAGAGCATAGTGATTCAGCAGTCCACGGGATTATTTAAGACGTCTAATAAGGGATGCTAATTTTCTGGCAAAGACAATCGGATTTTCGACTGACTCAACATGCACGTACATCAGCCGGGGTTTGTCAAACAGCCAGTGATTGTGCACTGCGGTTACCTTTAACCCTAATTTCACGGCTTGACGGATAAATGACTGAACTTCCCTCTGCAATAAGGTGATTTCCCCCGTATTCAGAGATTTTCCATTTTTCAAGGACTGAATTACAATTTCATGCTCGGTATCGTACTTCTTTCCCAGGATCGTGGCATTCAGATTGCGTTTAACTGTGATAGAGCATTCGTTACTCTCATGCTGTCCTTTTCCACCAAGAATACGTGCCAGACGCCGGCAAAGAGTCTCTGTAATCCCCATTCAGCTCAACCTCTCTCTTTCAGAAGTAATACAGCATACTCTTCCGAAAAAGATAGAGTGCTAGACAGAATTATCATCTTTAACTATTGCATAGATTTCAGCATTCAACTGGTATTTGCGGGTACCTAAAGTTCCGGATTTATGTTAAACGCCTTTACCAAAAGTATATGTCCTACATAAATTGTATAGTTCCCAAGGGGACATAAGCAGAGCGTAAAGGAGGAGAGGTTGATGAGTGAAGTAGCTGGAGGATACGGCGGCGGAATGTTTACATCTACTGGAGCAATTCTGGTTCTTTTCATATTGCTTGTGATTGTCTCCAAAACAATTCTTTATTAATTACATTGATTAACTCATTGCTCGAAACCCAACCCCCGCTTGGTCTAATTCAGTGGGGGTTTTTATATGCCATGCGCTTTGGCAGGGATGGAGATCCAGAGATGAGTGTTTGTACAGGTGTAAGTTCTGTGCTAAATTGAACTGGAAGATACATGATCGCTACCCAGGAAGAGGAGGTGGCTGATGTGCCGCCTGTGGTATCCGAGGATTATAAAGTGAAGAAGAAGCAGGAGATTCTGTCCAGCGCGCTGATTTGTTTTGCCAAGAAAGGCTATCAGCAGGCCACGATGGATGATATTGTAGAGCATTCGGGTTTTAGCAAGGGGGCCATTTATAACTATTTCAAATCAAAGGAAGAAATTTATTTTGAGGCTGTGAACGAGAACACCTCCAGCATGCATAATACGGTGAAGGATAAGCTGGCACAGCTGTCCACCTCATTGGATAAGCTGGCTTGCCTGTTCGATACTTATATTAACAATGATCATAGCGATCCGGCTGAAAAGGCCCTGTTCCAGGTGTATTACGAATTCCGCCTGCAGTCCTGCCGGGATGAGAAAATTGCCAGCTACCTTACGCGGAGGCGCCAGGAATCCTTCATCAGTCTGATCGTGGATATTGTCCAGGAGGGTCAGAAGAAGGGAGAGATCCAAAATGATCTTGAACCGCTCATCTTGGCGCATACGTTCTGGGGGATGATCGATGGGGCCTCCATCTGTATTGTGACAGACCCGGCATACCCATATAAGCAGGCTTTAAGTCAGATGAAAGAGATGTTTGTTGCTTATCTTACATGAATAGGACTGCACTCCAAGCCTAATTTTGGCGTATACCTGAATTAGGTTTTTTTGTTGTATATAACATTTGGAAATAAATTGAACACAGGTAAAAAATGTGATTAAATTAAATAGACTAATGAGTCTATTTTGGACCCCGGTCTAATTTTCTTTTTGGGAGGCTTATAATATGGAACAGAAAACCCTTGATCCGGCAGTTCAGGCAGCCGTTGACCAGTACAAAGCTTTAGAAGAGAAACTCGCTCATTTCCTCAGCATATCCAGTCTGCTCGAATGGGATCAGAAGGTAACCGCTCCCAAGAAAGGCAGACCGATCTTCGCCAAAGCGATTGGCACATTCCGTACAGAGGAGTTCAAGTTGTCCGTGTCGGATGAAATGGGAGAATTGTTGAATACGCTATCAGCTCCTGAGGTATACGCGAACCTGGATGAAATTACGCAGGCCCAAATTCGTGAGCGCAAGGAAGAGTACAGCCGTTCCAAAAAGATTCCGGCAGACATGTACCGGGACTATGTTGTGCTGACAGCCCGGGCCAATGATGCCTGGGAAGAAGCCAGGGAGACGAATAACTTCAGTATCTTTGAGCCCTTTTTGGAGAAGATTGTTGACTATAACCGCAAAGTAGCCGGGATCTTTGGTTATGAGCATCACCCTTACGATGCGCTGCTGCATCAGTATGAACCAGGCTTAAGCGTGGCCGTTCTGGACCCCTTGTTTGCGAAGCTCAGAGAGTCCAGTGTGGCTCTGCTGGAAAGGATTAAGCAATCCGGGAGCAAGCCGAATGCAGGGATTTTTGAGCAGTCTTATGATGTGGAGCAGCAGAAGAAATTCAATCAGTATCTTCTACCACTGATCGGGTTTGATATGAACGCAGGAAGACTTGATGAGACCGTGCATCCGTTCGCGCAGCCGATGAATACCGGAGATGTCCGGATTACAACAAGATATCTCAAGGATAATGTGCGGTCCGCGGTATTTGGTACGATTCACGAAGCGGGCCACGGCATCTATGAGCAAAATATTGATCCGCGCTTGGAGGGAACCGCTCTATCGACTGGAGCTTCCTTTGGGATTCACGAGTCCCAGTCCCGGTTCTTGGAGAATATGGTGGGACGCAGTGAAGCGTTCTGGCATCATTTTTACCCAACACTTCAGCAGCACTTCCCGGAACAGCTTGGTCTGGTCAGCCTTACGGAGTTCTATCGGGCCATTAACAGCGTGCAGCCGACAATGATCCGGGTGGAAGCGGATGAGCTTACCTACAATCTGCATATTATGATTCGTTATGAAATTGAGAAAGCACTGATTGGCGGAGAGATTGAAGTTAAAGACCTGCCGGAGATCTGGAACCAGAAGATGCAGGATTACCTCGGCATTACACCGGCTACGGACACCGAGGGCGTGCTGCAGGATGTTCATTGGTCCTTCGGAGGCTTCGGCTACTTCCCGTCCTACTCGCTTGGCAATTTGTACGCGGCCCAGCTGTTGAGTACAATTGTACGTGAGAAGCCGGATTTCTATGACCAGATTCAGGCTGGGAACTTCGCGGGAGTTCAGCAGTGGCTGAAAGAGAACATTCACCGTCACGGCAAGCTGTATACCCCTGAACAGCTTATCAAGAATGTGACCGGAGAAGATTTGAAGGCGGATTATCTGGTGAATTATTTAGAAGATAAATACAGCCGGATTTATCATCTGTAACGGATAGGAGACGGTTGTATGGAAATCAGACGCTTATCGGCATGTACGCTGGAAGAAGCGGTGCAAGCGTGGAATGACGGGTTTGAAGGGTACTATTTCAATGCCACGACAACTCCGGAAGCATTCATAAAAAGAATGACGGCGGAGGAGCTGTCACCCACCTTGTCTGTTGTAGCTTTCAAGGATAACCGCCCAGTGGGCATTGTGTTCAGTGGAGTCCGCGAAGCGGGTGGACGCAAAATTGCTTGGAATGGCGGAACAGGAGTGGCTATGCCGCTCCGCGGCTCAGGCAATGGGCGTACCCTTATGGAAGCCTCCATTGCTGTATTGAAGGAGGAAGGTGTGGTGTTGTCCACGCTCGAAGCGATCAGCGAGAATGCCAAGGCCATTGCTCTATATGAGAAGCTCGGTTATAAGATTGTGGATCAGCTTGAGCATCTCAATCTGAAAGGAGCGGCCCCTGCAAATCCGCTTCCTGGCGGTATCGGTATTCAAGGGTATACGGCAAAGAGGGCTGCTCCGGTGCAAGCGGGTCAGCTTCCATTTTATAGGGCAGACTACACATGGCAGACACAATGGCAGAATGCCAAGGATGGCGAGGCGGTCATTATTCGCGATGAAGCGGGGACACCCGCCGGATATGCGTATTTCCGCAAAACATACAGCCCGGCTGGGATACATACGGCTACCACGCTGTTTCAGTGTGAGGCCGCTCCGGACCATCCACAGGCAGCAGGGATTATCCGGTTGATGCTGGCATATGTGTTCGGCGATTTCAGTGACGACATTAATCGGGTCGTCCCGAATGTGCCGCTCACGGCAAGTGCTCTTACCTATTCGGTTCTCCGGGAGGCCGGCTTCACTACAATGGCGGCACAGGTTCAGATGGTCAAAGAACTGTAGGCCCGCCTAAACAAAGGAGAAGTTATGATGAGTGAACAGATTAAGTCACTTAAGTACTTAGATGGAGAAAGAATTTTTCTGCGCAGGATCACCGACACCGATGTGGATTATTTCCTAAAAGCCGTATCCGATCCAAAGATCCGGAGGCTGACCGGAACAACCTCCTTCTTCACCAAACCTCAGATTGAACAGGCAATTGAGAAGTGGAGCTTGGATGACAGCCGGATTGACCTTGTCATCTGCCTGAAATCCGATTTCAAAGTGATCGGGGATCTGGCAATTATGGATGTGGATTACCGGGAGCGGAAGGGCAGCTTCCGCATCGCGATCGCAGATGAGGCCTACATGAGTAATGGGTATGGAAGCGAAGCCCTTCATCTGATCATTCCTTATATGTTCAACACTCTGAATCTGCGCAAAATCAACATCAATGTGTATGCTTACAATGAGCGGGCCATTAAAACGTATGAGAAATTGGGATTTCTCCGGGAGGGCGTGATCCGGGAAGATCTATATTTCGACGGGGAGTACCACGATAATATCCTGATGGGACTCTTCAAGCATGAATATATTCCGCGTTGACAGAAGGGGCCGTCTTTGGAGACGGCCCCTTCTTATGGCTTTAGCCGGTTGAGTGCGTGAAACGGGCTAAATAAAAAAACCACCCGCTATGCGGGTGGAGGGATCATGTATATTTAGTTCGGATTATCTGTTAACTAGGTAGTTGCTGCCATAATTGTTATCCCAATAGGTTTGTCCATTAACAGTGTAAGAGATAGCGTATCTAATTTGGGACACACTGGAGTCAATATTGTTGAAACTGAAATGCCATTCTTGTACGCTGTTATCGGAGTTAGCCGGCCCATAGTAAGTGGCGTAGCCTTCTTTGGTTGTATTCCAATTATCTGTGGTATACTCGATTTTAACTGTTTTGTTGTAGTCCAGGTTTTTAACGTATACACTGCCTGAGAAGGTGTCCTGAGTTAAAGAATCGAAAGCGCGAAGAACGTTGGGTCCGCCAAGAATGGTCGAGCTCATATTATAACGGCTGACGGAATAGTTTTGTCCATTATTATTATCCCAGTACGTTTGACCACCGGTTTCATATTTAATTGCGAATTGAATGTTTTGAGCGTTTTGGAGCTGCGGGTTCGTAGTGTCCCCACTGTAAGTGGAAATTGCGAAGTTCCACTTCTCATGCGAAGAGTCTGTTGTACCTTGATAGGAAGCAGGCGTATCATACCACTGACCGTTTCCAGAAGTATAATGGATGGTTACGGTTTTCTGGTAGTTTAGGTTCTTTACTTCGACACTGCCGCTAAATCCCACATAACCATACTTGTAAGCATAGAGATTGGCCGAAATCAATTGAACCGGCTGGTCACTAGCAAAAGCAGATTGCGCAAACGTTAGCACCAAAATCGATAAAAAAGCCAAACTTGATAGATACTTCTTCATTCCTCGGAACATTTTTACCATCTCCTATAATTTTTAATATGTTACAAAGTAAAAATACCACTAAATTTTCCAAAAATAAACACCTTTCCGGAAAATTTTTGAAGTTTTTATGGAAACGATTGCACAAAAGGGCTCGAAAAAGAAAAAAGCTATGCTGCCGATGATATGCAACCTGGATATATCTGGTCAAATACACGATAGTGTATTATCCTATTTATGACTATTTCAAGAGGAGATGAACGACATGGAGCTGACAACAATTAACGGCCAATAACTATGGTGGTTGTTTTTAGAAGATACAGCCACCCTTACATTTAAATAAAGGTGGTTACCTCATATGAGTATGAATCATCCCTATGAAATTATAGATAGACTTCCAACGGTACAGGAGCATCAAGCTTTATGGGAAGCGGTAGGCTGGGGCAGCGTAAATACAGAGATGACAAAGGAATCACTCGCCCGCTCCCTATATGGAGTCGTTGTGGTTCATCAAGGGAAAATCGTTGGCATGGGCCGGATTGTAGGCGATGGGGCGATGTACTTTTACATTCAGGATGTGGCCGTTCTGCCGGAGCATCAAGGGAATGGAATTGGAGCCCTAATCATAGAGCGGGTTATGGAATTCATCGCCGAGCGCCGTTTTCCGAACGGGGTCGCTTTTGCCGGGCTGTTTGCCTCGGAGGGTAAGGACAAGTTTTATGAGAAGTACGGTTTCCAAGACTACTCACCAGGCATGACCGGCATGTTTAAGGTGCTGGACAAGTAAAAGGATTGCATTAGAGAGAAGCACTTTCTGGTCCTGTTGGGCAGAGGGTGCTTTTATTTGATTTGCCTTGGAAAGCTGCTTGTACTCAGGTCATCTTTATCCAGTAAATCCAGTCATGTTATGATGATGGAATATCCGGTTTCATACTAGAAGGTGCAATCCGGCACCGCGAGAGGGGTTTGTAGCATGCGCAAAGAATCTTTTGTCCAGCCTGATCCGGGAAGCTGGCTGGCTAAATTCCAATTCTTCATTCCGATTAAGGTCCGTTACTGCGAGACCGATCTGCTGGGACATGTAAATAATGTAAGTTATTTTATGTATTTTGAGCAGGGGCGTATTGAGTACTTTGAGAACCTGGGATTGACGCAGGACTTGTTCAGTGATGAACGCGTATCCGTTGTAGCTGATCTGGAGTGCCAGTATCTGGCGCAAATCTATTTGAGAGACCCGCTCAAGCTGTATATCCGGGTAGCCAAGCTTGGCCGTTCGTCCATTGATGTGGAGTATGCCTTGGTGGCTCATGATGAACTGAAGGCGGCTGGCAGGGGTGCAATTGTACTCATAGATACCAAAACCGGCAAAAGCACGCCGATTCCCGACGCGGCCCGCGAGGCGATCCGGGGCTTTGAGAAGATGGAGTAGCAACGTGCTGATTTGATTTTAGTAGAAAACAAGACAGGCATACCCGACCTATTGAGGCTGGTGTGCCTGTTTTTCGTATTGAAGATATCCCTGGTGTATAGGATTTAGGGGCTGCTGCCCCGTGAATATTCCAATCGCTGTATTGTCCAGGCACTCTCGGTAATCTTACTATGTCTAACCTCAATTTTGCTAAAATGTGTGCTGCGGAGATCTTCCTGGATAGAAAGGTAATCTAACTTAGTCTAAATAAAGACCCGCCCTGTAGAACAGAGCGGGTCTTGAAGAAACAAGGCTTACGGTAAAACTATTGCGGATTAAGAAACAACGAATTGAACTAGGATTGGTGTTCCGGCATCCAGCGCATCGCCACCAGGAATAGTTATCGTTGTTGTGGTAACGGTAGAAACATCAGCTGTCTGCATCACGCCATTCACATAAAGATTGTAATAATTATACGATGCCGGAAAAGCCGTAGCAGCTGTACCGGCATCGTTGGTGAACGCTGTTGCAGCAATTGCAAATGTTGCCCCAGTTCCTGTTCCAGCTCCAATAGTTGAAGTGAATCTTCTGCTGTTTTGATACGGTGTTACGATTGCCATCTTCACTACCTCCTTTTTTTCCTGAAGAGCATGCAAAGTCCAAGGTATAGAAACTTAGAAGCTTGCCTGATCTTCATATTTATTAAATTCAGAAGGTTTGAAAGATGCGAGGGCTAACTATCAAAAATTGCTAGACAATATAACATTTGCTGTTACCTGCACGATTTCTAATACAAAAGGTGTGCCAGCATAGATCGTGGAGTCCTGAGCGGATAGGTCCAAGGCTGCCGGATTAACACTGTATAAGTATCCTGGCTGAAGAATTCCGTTAATATAAAGATTGTAATAACTGTCGGGGCCGAGACCAGCAAAACCCTCAACAGGTGTCCCCGTGTCATTCGTGAATTGATTAGCAGGAATCGTAACTGGCATAGTTAAATCAAGATCGGTGTCCGGTTCATAAAAATAACGGTTTATTGCAGGAGTAACAGCAATCCCGGGAATAATTAATTCTCCAGGAGGCCCTTCGGGTCCTGTTGGACCTTGAGGCCCGGTTGCTCCTCGAGGCCCTGCTGCCCCCTGGGGTCCTGTTGCTCCTTGAGGTCCTGCTGCCCCTTGAGGTCCTGTTGCCCCTTGAGGTCCCGGTGGTCCTGATGGTCCCGGGATCCCTTGAATCCCCTGTGCTCCTTGGGGTCCTGGCGGTCCTTGGGCTCCCTCAACTCCGTGAGCTCCCGCAGCCCCGGGGACCCCTTGCAGGCCTTGGGCCCCAGCAGCTCCTACAGGTCCGATAATTCCTTGTAGTCCTCGGGACCCTTCAGCTCCGCCTGGCCCTCTCTCACCTGAGGAACCGGGGCCCGCTTGTGTCTCTGGAGGTCCTTGAATCCCGCACATTTTGGCTATTTCGGCCCGGATTTGGGATTTAGCTTCTCGTATGGCAGCTTGTAAAGCTTGCTGATCAATCAGAGTTCGAGGTTTTTGCTTTCTCCTTAATGGTTTCTTACAAAGAGGCTTCTTGTGAATACCTGCTCTTTTGATTCTTTGTGCATATCTGTATTTTCGTCCAGATCTCCAACTTCTGGGCCTTTGTGTTCCCGCATACTTCAATCCCGCCACCTTCCCCTAGGTAAAAGAGTGTGTGTAGATGTCATATCTATATGTCAAATGCACACTCCGGGAGTGGACGAATAGCCTAGATCCAAATAGCAAGAGACCGTTTCGAATGAAAATAGGCCTTACAATATTGAGGTGTTATCTTGCAGACTTTCTATATAAACAAGACAAAATTACACCTCACGCCTAACAAAAAGCCCCCTTCGTAACCATTCTCCATCTTTGCCCAACATTTTAACTCCCCATCCCAAACACCTGTCTGTTCCGAACTCATCCACCCTTAGATACAATGAAAGCGCATACTTCTTTTGGGAAGGAGTTAATCTCTATGTACTTTGATCTTAGTGTGGTTCCCTTCAGCCGAAGAGGAACGTTTTTGGCTATTTCCGAACTGCCTGAAGCTGGCGAGCGGACAGAAGGCCTTTATTTGCGGACCGTCCGCGGCGGGGACGATAAATTCGGGGAAGCTTTTCTTATTGAATTGCTTGATAAGCACGGTCAGTTCATTCCTTATGAAGCCAAGGCTTCCCCCGCACTGCTGCGTTTAGATACAGACTCGGCTCCGGTCTACGCAGAGGTCTGCATGACGGACGCCCATACGGTCCGGTTCCATACGAAGGGTTGCGGCCTCCGTCTGACCTTCCGCACTTCTGCATACGACTATGCTTACGAACACAGCGCTGGTAACTGGGAAGTCAACAGCTTCACCCATGAGTGCAGGTTCATGCTGGTCAGCTTAACCGGGAAGCTTCAGATGGAAGTCCCTTGGGACAAAATCAAGAACTCCCGGATTGTTGCAGAATTCTCTCCCGAGGAGGGCTCGGATTCGGTGGAGTTCGCGGTACAGGAGTTCCGCACCGTGTGGGAACCATGTGAAAGCTGGGTTCCTTGGGAGCAAGCTGCGTGTGCGGTTCGTGAGGAGTTCGGCGCTTGGCTGAATGCCAGCTTGACGGTGCCGGAGCGCTGGCAGGCCGGCCGCGAGCTGGCGGCGTATATTACCTGGTCTTGCCTTGTTCCTGCCGAAGGATGCCTGACCCGGCCTGCCATGTATATGTCCAAGAACTGGATGACCAATATCTGGAGCTGGGACCACTGCTTCAATGCCATGGCTTTGGTCAAGCATAATCCGAAGCTGGCCTGGGACCAGTTCATGATTTTCTTCGACCGGCAGGATGAGAGCGGCTTGATTCCCGACTTTATTAATGACAAGTATGAGCTGTGGAATTGCAACAAGCCGCCGATTCATGGCTGGACGCTCGCCTGGATGATGCAGCGTACGGACTTCATTAAGGAGTCTCATCTGCGCGAGGTATACGGACCCCTGTGCAGGTGGACGAACTGGTGGTTCTATTACCGTGACCACGATGGGGACGGAATCCCGCAGTACAATCACGGTAACGATTCCGGGTGGGATAACAGTACGGCGTTTAACAACGGTATACCGGTCGAAAGCCCGGATCTGGCTGCGTTCCTGATTCTGCAGATCGAGGTGCTTGCCGAGATCGCGGGGCTCCTTGGTCTTACTGACGAAAGCGCCGCCTGGCGGAGGCTGGGTGAGGAGACGTTGGAGCGGATGCTGCGCCACTTCTGGAAGGGCGACCGCTTCATCGCCTGCCGCTCAGGAACCCACGAGGTTTCCGAGGGGGACAGCCTGCTGCTGTTCGTGCCCATCCTGCTTGGGAAGCGGCTGCCAAAGCACGTTCTGCAATCCCTGCTGGAGGGACTGCGGGATGAGAGCCGCTTCCTGACGCCGAACGGTTGGGCCACGGAAAGCGTGAAGAGCCCTTATTACACGGCGGACGGCTACTGGAGAGGGCCAATCTGGGCACCTTCAACGATGCTGCTGGTTGAGGGGGCTGCAGCCGCAGGAGATATAGATCTGGCCCGTGAAGTGTCCCGCCGGTTCTGCAGCATGCTGGACAAAAGCGGCATGGCTGAGAATTTTGATGCCCTATCAGGCGAAGGGCTGCGCGACAGGGCTTTCACCTGGACATCAAGTGTGTTCCTGATTCTGGGACACGAGTATACAACCTGAATGTAATACGTGCACTTCCTCCCGGGACAACCGGGTCTAAAGGGAAGTGCTTTTACCATTTAACAGGATATTCCCCGACCAGCCCGTCCATGCTACACTTCAAATACATATGCGATATATAAAAAGTGGGGGATGAGAAGGTCATGTTCATTCGTCTAGGCAAGCAGCTCTACCAACGCTTCTCCGTTCACTCTTATCGCAGTATAAGGGCTAAACTGCTCTTTTGTTTCCTTATTGTGACGATTATTCCCCTTTTGTCTTTGGGGGCTCTAAATTATTATCAATCTGCCAAAGTCATCAATTCCCAATTCGGCAAATACGGGGAGAATACGGTCGCCCAGCTTGACCAGCAGATCAGTTCATCCCTGAACCGGATGAACCAGACGACAGGAACGATCTATTCGTACCTGCTGGACCCCGCCCGCGCTGGGCTGGGCAATCAAGTTCCCTCTACGTATCAGGAGATCATGGATAAGGATGATTTCGAGGCGCTGCTTAAGTCGCTTAAGACCGACAAGACAACCGGAATTTATTTGATTACGCGATCGGGGTATTACTATGGTGAGAACAATCTTGATGTGAGCAAGCTGGACAGCATCCCAGCCTGGCGGTTCATGACGAGCGTATCCAAGGGGGCCCACTGGCTGGGCTTCTACCCGATGAACCATGGCATGGGGGATACAGAGCATCAGGGTGAACCCGTTCTGGGTCTGGCTGTGAGGATTAACAACCCAAAGGGAGCACAGCATGGCAGCACAATTCTAATAGAAGAGAATGCCGAGGGGCTTCTTCGTATGTTCCATATGTTCGAAGGCGATACGAAGGCGCATCTGACGATCAAAGACCCGGCAGGCCTGACCATTTATGAGACCAAGGCTGCGTTCACCCCAAACAGCAGTGATGTGATCTGGAACCGGACACTTGCCGCCAACGGGTGGAAGATTGAGGCTAGGCTGCCCGCTCAGGCCTTCTATCTGTCCTCTAACCTGATCCGGTCCAATACCGTTGTTGTGGCCGTTGTCTCCTGCCTGCTAGCGTTCGGTCTGGCTTATATTTTCTCATCCAGGTTTACAGCCCGGATTAGAAGATTGAAGGATGCCATGCAGAAGGTCAGCTTTGGCAAGCTGCATACTAGAACGCTTGTAGAGGGCAAGGATGAGCTTGGAAGCCTGGATACCAGCTTCAACCGGATGGTCAGCGGAATTCAGTCGCTGATTCATGAGGTGGAGATCAGCGAGCGGCTGAAGAAGGAGGCCGAGCTTAAGGCTTTTCACTATCAGATCAACCCGCATCTGCTGTTCAATACGCTCAATTCCATCCAGTGGAAAGCGCGGCTCCAAGGGGCTGAGGACATACGTCAGATGATCTACCACCTGACGATGGTGCTGGAAGGGAATCTGGATATTTCCCAGGAGCTGATACCGCTTGGGCGGGAACTGCGGATGATTGAACATTTTCTGAAAATACAGGAAGTTCGCTACGGACCGGTGTTCACCTATGAGCAGGTATGCAGTGAAGATTTGAAGCCGTACCTGATCCCGCGTATGACACTCCAGCCGCTGTTTGAGAATATTTTCTTTCATGGTTTCGAGGATGGGCAGGGAACGATCAGGCTTAGGGTTGAGGAGGAAGGCGAGCGGTTGGTTCTCACCCTGTCCGATGATGGGGCAGGAATAACCGAAGAGAAGCTGAAGCAGCTAAACACTCAAAGGCCTAAGGAGCAGCCGAAGGGAAGGGGCGGACTTGGGGTGCAGAACGCGAACCAGAAGTTCAAGCTCCACTTCGGTCTTCAATACGGCCTGACGGTCTATTCCAGTAAAGGCGAAGGCACCACCATTATAATCCGTTGGCCCAAGAAGGAGGAACATCCGCATGGAGACAACTAAGATGATTAAAGTACTGCTGGCCGATGATGAGAGTATCGTTCGCAAGGGACTTCGATCCACGGTGCCCTGGCATAAATACGGCATGGAAGTGGTTGCCGACGCGCCAAATGGACTTAAAGCCTGGGAGGCTTATCAGACACACCGGCCACAGGTGGTCATTACCGACATTGTCATGCCGGAGATGAATGGAATAGATCTGCTGCGGAAAGTGAAAGAAGCCGACAAGGAGGCAAAAATCATTCTGCTCAGCTGCCACCGGGACTTCGAGTATGCCCAGCAGGGAATCAAGCTTGGCGCCTCCGGGTATTTGCTCAAGACCGCCTTTGAGGATGAGGAACTGGAGGGCATGCTTGAGAAGTTCCAGGAGGAACTGACGACCCCTGCTGCTGTAGAGACCGTGGTGGAGGACAGCCGGGAGGAGCGGCTCGCTTCCCTGCTGCTTGCCTGGCTCAGCGGGCATAGTGACAAGTTCATCGCCGAGATCGGCCGTTTTGTCCAGGAGGAGTGGATGCCTAAGGAGGGCCCGCTGTATGTATACCTGTTAAAGGCGGGCGGCTGTGGCGGCAATGGGGAAGTGCTGGCCACAGTTCAAGACCGGGAAGGACGGCTGCTGCGCGGTGTTGCCGTCATCCCTTACGGCGAGAAGCTGTGTTATTGGATTGTGCCTGCTTCGGCTGCCGAGACAGCCGATAGTCTGCTTCTGCAGATAAAGAGTAAGGCGGAGAAGCTGAGATGGGCGAAGAGAGGGCCGCTGCCGCTGGAAGATGTGGCTGGTATCAGCTCGGCCTTCCGTGAGCTGCTCAAGGAGGCTGAGCTTGAGAAGCTGCACGGCATCTCGTCCGGCGACTGGCCTGAGCCGATATGGAAGGCTGTGAAGCTGCTGTACGATAATCCGGGTGCGGATTGGTCGGTCAGTGATTTGGCGGGACAGGTGGGCCTTAGCCGCAGCCATTTCTCCACCTTGTTCAAGAAGACGGTGGGAGACAGCTTCGTGGCCTTCCAGTACAAGCGGAAGCTGAAGCTTGCAACCGAACTGCTTCGCGGCACCCAGCTGACGATGCAGGATATTGCCGAGAGGACGGGGCTTGGCGACAGCAAATATTTCAGCAAATGGTTCAAGCGGTGTACGGGTCTGACTCCCAGCCACTACCGGACCCAACAAAAAGACGCCCCATCCAGAACAGATGAACACCCCAAGGATTAAATCGGACAAAAATACGCAAACATTCGAATAGATATCGGTTTTGAACCGCTTTCATAAAAGTTAAGATGAAAGCGGTTCATTTATTATAACCTCATTCAAAGGGGAGGCTGCCACAATGAAAAAGAAAATTTCGCTTATTGTACTTGCCACAACGTTAATGGCAACCATGGTCACAGCTTGCGGGGGAACCGGTGAATCTTCATCCACGGGCGGTGCGAATTCGGGGCAGACGAAGATGCTCAGGTTTGCCACATGGGACACCGGTGACGCGCTGAAGATTGAGCAGGACATCGCCAAGAAGTTTGAAGCAGCCCATCCTGGAACGAAGGTACAGGTGGAGGCTTATGCCGACGGTTTCGACCAGAAGCTCGCAGCTGGATTTGGAGCGACCAACCCGCCTGATGTGATGTATATGTGGGATTTTCCAACGTATCATCAATCCCTGGAACCGCTAGACAGTTATGCAAGCAAAGATAAAGATTTGAATATTGATGATTTCTATCCGGGCCTGTTCAACTACGGCAAGATTGACGGCAAGCTGTACGGAATTCCGGCGGGCTTCACCACCCGTGTCGTTTATTACAACAAGAAGCTGTTCGATGAGGCGAAGGTTCCTTATCCGAAGGACGGATGGACCTGGCAGGATTTCCAAAGCATCGCAGCCAAACTCAGCGATAAGTCGAAGAAGCAGTACGGCTTTGGCGTGCGGGCTGAGAATGATACGTATGATCTTCAGGGCTTTGTCTGGAGCAATGGAAGCTCATTCATTTCGGATGACGGCAAGAAGATTGATGGTTATATGAACAGCAAGGAAACAGCCGAGGCCATTCAAATGCTCGGCGACATGGTCAAGAACGGCTCGGCTGTACTGACTGGCGGCAAAGGCCAGCAGAGCGGCGATGATATTTTCAAGGCCGGTAAAATCGCGATGTGGGAAAGCGGAATCTGGCCGCTGGAATCTTTCAAGACATCAGGTATTGACGTAGGCACCGTTGAAATTCCAGCCTTCCCAGGCAAACCGGTTAAGGGTGTGCTGGCAGAATCGGCCTTGTCGATCGCCAAGGATTCCAAGCAGAAAGACCTGGCTTGGGAGTTTGTGAAATTCTACGTGTCCAACGAATCTATCAAAATGCGTGTCGCGGATCTGCCGGTAAGAGTCAGTGTCGTGAACGAGCTGAAGAAGGATCAGGACCCACTGTATAAGCCTTACTACACGATGCTGGAACGCTCCAGCAACACACCGGCTTTCCTGCTGAATCCGAAGTGGAATGAAGTGAACCGTCAGTTGTCCGCAGCGGTGGAATCAGTCATGCATGGAAGCAATGCCCAAGAAGTACTGAATCAGGCTGTCAAAGACAGCGAGCGTTATTTGAAATAACACTAATACAGAAAGAGGGTTAAGAGATGGCTCAGAACTTTCTGCAGCAAGCAGAGGAACCCGTAGTCCAGCTCAAGCCTACACGAAAAAACAGATGGGGTGGGGCTATTCCCTACCTCTTCATTTTCCCGTGGATCTTCGGGTTCCTCGTGTTCACCTTGGGGCCGCTATTGTTCTCCCTGGTCATTTCATTCTTTGATTGGCCGATTGTCGGCCAAGTTCATTTTATCGGTTTTGGCAATTATGCGGATATGTTCACGGACGATCCTCTGTTCTGGACTTCACTCTGGGTCACCTTGAAATTTGCGGCTCTGTTCGTGCCGCTCAACATCATTGTGGCGTTGGGGCTTGCGATTCTCTTGAATCAGAAAACACGCGGCAGCGCAATTTTCCGGACCGCCTTCTATATCCCTTCCGTAATTTCCGGGGTGGCCCTGGCTATGATCTGGTCCTGGGTCTACAGCGGTGACTATGGAATTCTGAATTATTTCTTGTCCATATTCGGTATTCAAGGCCCTGATTGGCTGAATGATACCAAATGGTCGCTGGTTGCAATGGTGGTTGCGAGTCTCTGGGGACAGGGCTCGATGATGCTAATCTTCTTGGCCGGACTTAAAGGGATTCCGAAAGATCTTTATGAATCCGCTTCCATCGACGGTGCGGGCAAAATCAGACAGTTCTTCAGTGTCACCATCCCGATGATCACACCAACGATCCTGTTTAACTTGATTACTTCTATCATTGCGGCTTTCCAGCAGCTTACGCTGGCCCTCCTGCTCACCGGCGGCGGCCCGATGAAGGCCACATATTTCTATGCTATGTACATGTATGAGAATGCTTTCAAGTACTTCAAGATGGGTTACTCGGCGGCCAACGCCTGGTTCATGTTCCTGATTGTGCTCAGTCTGACCTTCATCGTGTTCAAATCGTCGGAGGCCTGGGTGTTCTACGAAGGCGAGATGAAGAAGAACCCTCAGAAGAAGATGAAGGCGCAAGGAAGGAGAGGTTCTTAGTGAAAAAAGTAGTCGTTTACGCACTGCTGATTTTTTTCTCACTGCTGTTCATCGCACCGTTGTTCTGGGCGGTTACGACCTCGTTGAAATCACCTACAGAGCTGTATCTGTTCCCGCCGAAGTGGATTCCTTCGGAATGGAAGTTCAGCAATTTCGCTGAGGCGTGGAACATTCAGCCTTTTAACACCTTTTTGAAAAATACGCTGATTATTACGGTTATGGCTACGATCGGCCAGTTGATCTCTTGTACGCTTGTTGCTTATGGCTTCGCTAGATTTACCTTCAAGGGCAGGGATTTCTTGTTTCTGATTGTGCTGGCTACCATGATGATTCCCTGGGAAGTTACCATGATTCCTCAGTACATGGAATTCAACTATTTGGGCTGGATCAACACGCTTAAGCCCCTTATTGTCCCTTCATTCTTCGGATCGGCCTACTTCATCTTTCTACTTCGCCAATTCATTCTCACGATCCCGAGGGAGCTGGATGAAGCGGCCACCATTGATGGGGCGAGCAAGCTGACAGTGCTTATGCGTATTATTGTTCCGCTGATGGGACCTTCACTGATTCTGGTTGCGGTGTTCCAGATTATGAGCTGCTGGAACGATTATCTGGGACCGCTCATCTTCCTGAATGATCAGATGAAGTACACGCTAACGCTTGGCCTGTCCCAGTTCAAAGGCATGTACGGGGTGGATATGCAGTCGATTATGGCGATTACCTGCCTGATCTCGATTCCGCCGTTGGCCATATTCTTCTTCGCCCAGCGCTACATTGTTGGGGGCATTGCGACCACCGGGATAAAGGGTTAGTTCAGCGGGGCATCTGGCCCTCGCACTGGCATCGATAAGGCAGAGATGCCGATCAAGGCAGGAATTTGCTGAGAGCTGCGTGGGCTTGTAGATGAGTAGAATCCGCTGTCCCCTAGGGATGATCTGGCTGGGCATTTGCGGTAAACAGCCTGACTAGTGTCGGTTTGTAGAAGAAGCAGTGAGAATAAACATCCGATACTTCAATATTTCAATAAGTATTGAAATAATAGTTGATGTTCGTCAGCAGGCAAGACAATTAGAGACATGAGAGAAGAGAGGAGAAACTCACCATGACACAGATCAATTTCGGGCGTGACTGGGATGACCTGAAAGTCCTTCAGCGCGGAAGGGCAAAGAGCCGGGCCTACTTCATCCCTCATGCCGAACGTTCCGTGGCTCTAAGCTACGATCGGGGAAGCTCGCCCTGGTTCAAATCGCTGAATGGCATGTGGAAATTCCATTATGCCAAGGGGCCGAAATGGGCGCCGGAAGGCTTCTACGAGATGAACTATGATACGAGCGACTGGGACGATATTCAGGTTCCGGGTCTCTGGCAGCTTCAGGGAGACGGCAAATATGGGCACCCACATTACACCGATTTGTACTATCCCTTCCCGGTGGACCCTCCGCATGTGCCGGACGACAACCCGACGGGCAGTTATGTAAGGGAGTTTCATATTCCCGAAACCTGGAGGGGCCGGAACACCGTCGTTAAGTTCGACGGAGTGGACAGCGCCTTTCACATCTGGGTGAACGGTATGCCGGTGGGCTACAGCCAAGGCAGCCGGCTGACCTCGGAGTTCGATCTGACTTCCTATGTGAAACCTGGGGTTAATACTCTGGCGGTTAGAGTGTATCAATGGTCGGATGGAAGCTATCTTGAAGACCAGGATATGTGGTGGATGAGTGGAATTTTCCGGGATGTATATCTGATCTCGGAGCCCGCGAAGCTGCGGGTTGCCGATTACCGGGTCGTTACAGAGCTGGATGAGGCGTACCGTGAGGGCGTACTGAAGGTTCAGGTTGACCTGCTTGGAGAAAAGGGGGCAAAGGGACGGTTGAAGTTGGAACTGCTTGACCGCAGCGGGGCGTCTGTTGCCGCAGCCGAAGCGGCCGCTTTAACTGGTGAAGCTGTGAAGCTGGAAATGCCGGCAGGCCAGCCCAGGCTGTGGAGCGCTGAGTCTCCTAACCTGTACCATCTGCTCATCACCTTGATTGATGAGCACGAGAACACCTTGGAGATGATAGCCCAGCGGGTCGGCTTCCGCAGCATTGAAGTACGCGGTGGCCAGTTCCTGGTGAATGGCAAGGCCATTCAGCTCAAAGGGGTTAACCGGCATGATCATCACCCGGACACAGGACGTACGGTGACGGTCTCCACCATGCTCCAGGACATTAAGATGATGAAGCAGCATAACATCAATGCGGTCAGAACGGCACATTACCCGAATGACCCAAGATTTTATGATCTATGTGATGAATACGGCTTATACGTGATGGAAGAGACGGACCTTGAGACCCACGGGTTCGAGCTGCTCGGCAACATTTCCAGACTCAGTGATGACCCTGCCTGGGAAGAAGCCTATGTGGAGCGTATGGAACGTATGGTGGAACGGGACAAGAATCATCCTTCCGTGGTCTTCTGGTCGCTTGGGAATGAGTCCGGCTTCGGCTGCAACTTCAGAGCGATGTCAAAGTGGTGTAAAGAGGCTGATCCAACCCGGCTCGTTCATTATGAAGAGGACCGTGAGGCAGAAGTATGTGATGTGGTCAGCACGATGTATTCTTCGGTGGAAAAAATGGAAGGATTCGGTCAGCTGACTGACCACCCGAAGCCGCATATTTTATGTGAATTCGCCCATGCGATGGGCAATGGGCCTGGCGGGCTCCGGCCATATTTCGATACGTTCGATAAATATGCCAGACTCCAGGGCGGTTTTGTCTGGGAATGGATTGACCATGGACTGAGCTGGAAGACGGCTGAAGGAAAACAGGACTATGCTTACGGCGGAGATTATGGGGACGAGCCGAATAACAGCAACTTTGTTATCGACGGATTGGTCCAGCCGGATCGCACGCCATCCCCGGGTCTTCTTGAATATAAGAAAATCATCGAACCCGTCCGGGTTGATTATAGAGATGTAGGCACGATAGGCGTAATGAACCGGTACGACTTCGTCACCTTGGATCATCTTCATGCGAGCTGGAACGTTTCACTGGACGGCCGGATCGTGCAGAGCGGCAATATGAAACTGCCGGAAATTGGTCCCGGCGAGCGAGCCGAGCTGCAAATTCCTTTTGACTTAGCTAAGGCCCCTCTGTATGGCAAATATACCGAAGAAGAATGGTGGCTAAACGTCCGGTTTACCTTGAAGGAGGACCTTGCTTGGGCTGAGCAAGGACATGAGGTGGCTTGGGCCCAGTTCCCTGTGAAGTCTGGGGAGCAAGTTCAAGGTCAAGAGCTTCATAAGAACGTGGAAGCGGGAAGTTTCGTCCCCGGACTGGTTCAAATTCAAGAGCAGGCTCAGGGACATGGTGTGGATTATCAGGATGGTCAGGGGTGTGAGGATAATCAGAAACCAGTCCGGCGGGAGGCTGAGGAGCAAGCTCAACAACCAGATCTGGAGCAGGTTCAAGAGTTAGATCTGGCTGCTGCAAAAGCTGTGGCTGTGTCACTCCAACCGAACCTTCAATGCAGAGAGGCAAATGCCAACTTTATCCTTTCCAGTAATGATTTCCGAATGGTGTTCGATAAGCGCAGGGGGCGGATCAGTTCCCTCCGCCTTGGTGGCAAGGAGCTTCTAACCGCTGGACCAAAGCTGAACTTCTGGCGCGCGCCGATCGATAATGACATGTATGTGCTGTCCGAGTGGCGCAAGGTCCATCTGGACCGGCTCACTGAGCGTATGGACGCCGTGGAATGCACCCGGCTGGATGCGGGTACGGTCCGGATCACAGCAAGCTCACGGATTGCTCCGCCGGTATTTGACTGGGGCTTCCGCTGCTTGGTGACGTATACGGTAACTGACAGTGGACTCATCACTATGGATGTCCAGGGCACACCAGAAGGTAAGCCGCCGGAGATGCTGCCTAAGATCGGCCTTCAACTTGAAGTGCCTGGAGATCTGGGTCATGTGAAATGGTACGGCCGTGGACCTGGAGAGAATTATTCGGACAGCAAGGAAGCGTGTCCGGTCGGTGTGTATTCGTCATCGGTGGATGGACTGTTCACTAACTACATTTATCCACAAGAGAACGGCAACAGAACTGACGTCAGATGGATATCTATCACAGATTCAGGCGGTCTTGGCTTGCTCGCGTTGGGGATGCCAACCCTTGAGTTCAGCGCACGCCGGTTCACCGACAGAGACCTTGAAGAAGCTAAACATGCAAGTGAGCTTACAGCATGTGATTTCGTAACGGTCAATCTGGATTGCAGACAGAACGGGCTGGGCAGCAACAGCTGCGGGCCTGCCCAGATGGCGGATCATAAGCTGACGGCTGATGCTTTCAGCTTCCGTATCCTGCTGGCACCGTATTTCTCCGGGGATCAATCTCCCGAGCATAAGCGCAGACAGATGCTGGCTGATGTACCAAAACGATGAGAGGAGGGAGCGGCATGCTCCATACACAGGATGTGCTCAATTTAAGCGGCAAGGTGGCCGTGGTAACTGGAGGGGCTTCAGGAATCGGTCTTGCGACGACCGGGCTTCTAGCGGATTTCGGAGCCCATGTGGTTCTGCTGGATATTAACGAGAAGCAGGGGGAGCGGGCTGTTCAAGGGATCAAGGAGCGGGGAGGGCAAGCCAGCTTCCACCGCTGTGATGTCTCATCCTCAGAGAACTGCAAGTATGTGGCAGAGGAGATTGAACGGATTCATGGCCATGTGGACATTCTGTTCAACAATGCGGGAATCATTCGCCGGAAGACCGTGGTCGAGCTTGAAGAAGCCGACTGGGATCTGGTGATGGATGTCTCGCTTAAGGGAGTGTATCTGCTCTCCAAGTATCTGATTCCAGTGATGGAGCGGAGTGGCGGTGGCAGCATTATCAATACCGGCTCCGGCTGGGGCCTGAAGGGCGGAGACCGGGCCGCTTCCTACTGCGCCGCCAAGGCGGGAGTGGTCAATCTCACCAGAGCAATGGCCATTGACCATGGTCCCGCGAACATCCGCGTCAACTGCGTATCTCCCGGGGACACCGATACTCCGCTCCTGCGGGATGAAGCCAAGCAGCTTAAGCAGGACGAAGCGGCCTTCCTGGTCGCCTCGGCAGGAGGGCGTCCGCTGGAGCGGCTGGGGACACCACGGGACATTGCCAACGCGGTGCTGTTCCTGGCCAGTGATTTGTCTTCCTGGGTTACCGGCAGCGTGCTGGTGGTTGATGGAGGCGGGATCGCTTAGGGAGCGGGATATTCAATCCGAGTTAAAACTCCCGGTCGGCTGGACTGTATCAGTGAGAGGTCTGCCCGATCTGGGGGCAGACCTACACTAAATCTTTTGCCGGTCGCAGCTGCCTGAGAGGGGAGAGAACGTTAGTGTGCTCCGGGTTATTCTAATGGTTATTTGCCCATCGGTCCATCACATGAAACGACCATGTTCATTGCTTGTCTTAATCATTCCCAGCATGTCACAACAGAATCTTAACTGTTCTATATAAACTCAACGCGAATTAGCAAAAACCTAAATTTTCAAGGATGGAGGCGTTAACCTTGTCTGAACACAGAACTTATGCCCACCCCTATATCCCGAATACAGTTCCGGAAGTACGGGAGGCGATGCTGAAGGAAATCGGCCTTGATTCCATAGATCAATTGCATGATGCCATCCCGGACAGCTTGAAGCTGAAGCGGGACATGAAGCTCCCTCCAGCCATGAATGAATACGAGCTGCGCCGCTATATTGGAGACCTGCTGGCGAAGAACAAACATGGCGCCGATTATATCAATTTCCTGGGTGCAGGCTGCTGGCAGCATTTCGTTCCGGCGGTATGCGACGAGATCAATCAGCGCTCCGAGTTCGTCACGGCTTATGCGGGAGAGCCCTATGAGGATCATGGACGGTTCCAGGCTCTGTTCGAATATCAGAGTCTTATGGCCGAATTGGTAGATATGGACGTGGTTAACGTTCCGACCTTTGACTGGGCTCAGGCCGCTTCCACCGCCATTCGCATGGCCGGGCGTATTACCGGCCGCAAGGTTGCCCTGATTCCACGGTCCGTAGATCCGGACAAAGCCAAGATTATTACGAATTACTGTACGCCGGTTATGGAAATCCGGTATGTCGAGATTGAACCGGAGACGGGCCGGATGGATCTGAATGATCTGCGCAGCAAGCTGGATGAGACCACGGCGGCCGTTTATTTTGAGAATCCGGGATATCTCGGCATCATCGAAGATCAGGGCGCGGAAATCTCACAGCTTGCGCATGGTGTGAATGCGGTCTCCATTGTAGGTGTGGACCCGATCTCGCTGGGCGTCCTTGAGCCTCCAAGCCGTTATGGTGCTGATATCGTCTGCGGAGATCTCCAGCCGCTTGGTATGCATATGAACTACGGCGGGGGCCAGGCGGGCTTCATTGCGACCAGGGATGAAGAGACCTACGTTATGGAATATCCTTCACGCCTGTTCGGAATCGTGCCAACCGAGGTGGAGGGCGAATACGGCTTCGGGGATGTGGCTTACGAACGCACCTCTTTTGCCCTCCGGGAAAAAGGAAAGGAATCGGTCGGAACCCAGACTGCTCTGTGGGGAATTACGGCAGGAGTGTATCTATCGCTTATGGGGCCGTCGGGCATGAGGGAAGTTGGAGAGACGATTATGCGGAAATCCCAATATGCCGCCAGCAAGCTCTCTTCTATACCTGGTGTTTCGCTGCTGTTCAAGGATACCCCATTCTTCAAGGAGTTTATTGTTGATTTCAATGAGACCGGCATGACAGTTGCTGAGATTAATGAGCGTCTGCTGGAAGCAGGGATTTTCGGAGGCAAAGATTTATCATCATCCTATCCGGCCTGGGGACAATGTGCTTTGTACTGTGTAACTGAAGTTCACATGCAGGCTGATCTGGATCGTCTTATATCAGAAGTTAGCCGTATTGTAGGGAAGCAATCATAAAAACAGCTTACAAGGAGGAGGAAAACCAATGAAACGGATTCGAAGAGACCATAAGGTACGCCGCTTCCATCAGGCTAAATGGGATGAACCGGTCATATTTGAGCTTCACCGCCCGGGCGAGCGGGGAGTTATCCCACCGGGAGTTGAAGCTTCCATGGAAGGCGATGCCCTGAAGGGAACGTCAGCCATTCCGGCATCCATGCGGCGGAAGGAAGCCCCAGGCCTGCCGGAGATCGGCCAGGCCAAGGTTCTCCGCCATTACCTGAGACTGTCGCAGGAGACGCTGGGCTCGGATCTGAATGTAGAGATCGGCCAAGGCACCTGCACGATGAAATACATTCCCCGCATCAACGAGATGCTGATCCGCACCCCGAATCTGATGGAGCTTCATCCGCTTCAGGATCCATCATCAGTGCAGGGTATGCTCGAAATCTATTACAAGCTGGATCTTGCCATGCGGGAGATTTCGGGTATGGACGCCTTCTCGTTCCAGCCAAGCAGCGGTACCCAGGCCTTGCTGGCGATGGCTTCCATCGTCCGGGCGTATCACGATTCGCGTGGTGAGGGAGACCAGCGCGACGAGATTATTACAACGATTTTCTCGCATCCGTCCCAGGCGGCAACCGCTGCAGTCAAAGGATACAAGATTATCACGCTGCATCCGGATGAGGATGGCTTCCCAGACCTGGAGAAGCTGAAGAACGCGGTATCGGAGCGCACAGCAGGCTTTGTCGTAGCTAATCCCGAAGACACTGGGATCTATAATCCCCGCATCCGTGAATTCACGGATGTGGTTCATGCAGCCGGAGGAATCTGCTTCTACGATCAGGCTAACGCGAATGGATTGCTGGGCATTACCCGGGCCAAAGAAGCCGGATTTGACATGTGTTTCTTCAATCTGCATAAGACCTTTGCCGCACCTCATATGTGCGGAGGACCGGCAACCGGAGCCCTCGGGGTTACCGAGGAGCTCAAGCGCTTCCTGCCGGGTCCGCTCGTGGACACCGATGGCAGCCGTTATTTCCTGGCTGAGCAGAAGGATGGCAGTATCGGCAAGGTCCGCAGCTTTCATGGCGTAGCCCAGACCGTGCTCCGTTCATACGCATGGATCATGAGCCTCGGTGCTGAAGGGCTGAAGGATGTGGCCCAGATCGCAGTGCTGAACAACAATTACTTGTATCACAAAATCCTGCAAATCCGCGGGGCAAGTGCTCCTTATATCAAAGGCCTCAGACTGGAGCAGGTCCGGTACAGCTGGAAGCAGCTTACGGATGAGACCGGCGTAACCACAGAGGACATTACACGCCGCATGTGTGATTTTGGTCTTCATTATTGGACCTCCCACCATCCGTATATTGTTCCTCAGCCGTTCACGCTGGAGCCGACGGAATCGTATTCCAAAGAGGATCTGGACGAGTATATCGAGGCCTTAAAGCATATCTCGAACGAAGCCTACACGCAGCCTGAGATCGTCAAGACAGCGCCTCACAGCAGCACGGTTCACAAGAATGTGGAATCCTCCCTGGACGATCCTGCACAGTGGTGTATCACATGGCGGACTTATCTCAAAAAGACTCATCCGGTATAACTTAACCACCTGAGAGCTGGACAGACCAGAAAATGAACTTTAAAAATCAACCGTTCGCAGCTTCGATCCCGAGTGATTCTGAAGAAGCGGAGCGTCCGCCTTTGTCTCCGAAATGCCCCTACTTGGATATCTAGTTCAAGGAATTAGGAGACAACAGGGGTCGTAAGAATACTCGGCATCGCAGCGCCCCAAAAGGGTAACCTTCATAAGTTCATTTTATACAGATACAAACCAGCTAAGGGAACACAACAAAATTTACTGCTGAAGGGCTCCTCTTAGATGGGGCCCTTCGGGTTTTGCCAGAACACCAAGGAGAGGGGAAATGGGTATGTCAGGCTATATAAGGGACTTGCTGTGTCTGTCCGTCGGCGTACGGCGGTTTCTTATGACTGAAGCTTTGTACGGCATCGGGATTGGAATGTATTCGCTTGTGCTTAATTTGCATCTGTTGTCCAAAGGGATGAAGGAGGATGAGATCGGAGCTCTAACCTCCATAGGTATTCTGATTATGGGGGCGCTCGCGATTCCTATATCCTTGTCAGCGGGCCGGATTGGCCGCAAAAGGCTTCTGGTATCCGGCATTCTATTCATTGCGGCGGGCAGTGCAATTTATGCTACTGGCGAGCACACCGGCATATTTTATTTAGCCCAGACCCTGGTCTCAATCGGCCTTACACTTGTTGAGACCACCGAGGTGCAGCTTCTTTTCCATTACTGTGCTTCCCGAAAAGAGGAGGCGCGCGCCTTCTCCTTGATGTTCGCCGTATTCACGGCCTTTACCGGGGCGGGCACGCTTGCTGCCGGGTATCTTCCGAGCGGTGCCAGCCACGGAGGGGGCTACAGCCTGACGCTGCTGCTCGCTGCGCTGGTCTTCGTGACACACTGTCTGGCCCGGGGGCTGTGGCTTCCTGCCGAGAGCGGACAGGTGAGACCATCCACATCTTTCCGGGGCCGAGGCCTGGACCATGAGATGTGTAGCAGCAAACCTGCAGGATGGAGGGACAAGCTCCCCTCCGGCACCCTCTGGCTGTTCTCGGTATTTATGGCCCTGCTTGGCGGGGCAATTGCAATTACGGGTTCTTTTCTTAATGTGATTGTGAAATACAGGCTGAATTGGATGGATGACAGGGTATCGGTACTGCTTGCAGTGTCTGGCGTAGTATTGTTTGCTGCTTCATTAATGACACCTTATATTCTGGAGCGCTTTGGCCATCATAAAGCGATTATGTCGGTTCTTTTGATGAATACAGCTGTATTTACGATATTGTATTGGGCTATGCCAGTCTGGATGTTCACAGTACTGTTTCTTGTTCGCGGCGGCGGGATGACAATGCTGTCCAATCTGCTCGACAGCCAACTGATGTCAGCCTTCAGGGAGCAAGAGAGAAATTTGTATGCGGGGATGAGATCGGTATTCAGAAGTATTGGCTCCTCAGGAGCCGCACTGATGGCGGGATGGATTTTGACTGAAAGAGATTATCGTATGCCCTTTCTCTTAACCTCTGCAGCACTATTGATCTGCTCGCTATATTACATCTGGTTCATCCGTCCGGTCTTGGATCATCAGCTTGAGGAATGAAGGACCCTCTCCCTTTCTATAGGCTTCCGAATACTCTTTGCCGAAAAATAGTTCGTAGGTATATGGTATGATATTCCTATTAATTCAAATTGCGCAAGATGAGAGGGAGAGATTTCAGTGTTGAGGCGAGTGAGTATCATCTTTTTATTCGTGATCACCGGGCTTGCGGCTGGTGTAAAATCTGCAGAAGCTTACGATTTCAATGTCCAATCAAGTAATGCATCAAAGACAAAGGAAGCCATAGTAGAGCAATGGTTGAAATATAGGCCTATGGAATCAGGTGGTTACTATATGGATGCCAAAAAAATATACGTGCAAGCCCCAAATGTGGAAGCTCCTTATGCCGCTGGGAGTATTAAGAAGGAATACATAGAGGATGGTGTAAGTGCTGTAAACTTCGTTCGTTATTTGGCAGGGCTTCCGAATGACATCGAACCCGATTGGAGTCTGCAGGAACAAGAGCAGATCGGAGCAATGATTAATGCAGTCAATAACCGTATGAGCCATTCACCCTCTAAGCCTGAAGGCATGAGCGAGGGAATGTACAAGTTGGGTGTGAAAGGTACAGGCAGCAGTAATCTGTTTTGGGGAAGCCCAACCTTTTATAGAAATGTACTAGGTTACATGTCAGACAGCGATTCAAGTAATATTGACCGGGTGGGTCATCGAAGATGGATTTTAAATCCGCGAATGAAGAAAACGATGTTTGGGATGGTCTATAGCAAACCGGGTACGCCGCATTCAGCCATGTATGCATTTAATAAGGACCGTTCACAGAATGAAGTTCAATATGATTATGTGAGTTGGCCTTCCGCGGGATACTTCCCCAAAGAAGTATTCGCGTCCCGGGATGCTTGGTCGGTGTCGCTGAACGATGAGAAATACGATAATGAAAGAACAGACCAGATCGCTGTGGAGTTGACAAGAACCAGGGATGGGAAGCAGTGGACCTTCGATAAGAAGGATACGAATAAGGATGGAAAGTACTTCAATGTTCAGACCAGCAATTATGGAATTCCGTTTGCGGTGATATTCAGGCCGGATGGGATCTATGGTTTCAATAATGATGAGAAATTTGATGTGCGTATTACAGGTCTTTACAAGGTGAATGGGGAGAGTGCTGAGATTCATTTCTCCACGACCTTCTTCACGCTGGAATCCACGCTAGCTCCGAGAAACAGTATCAAGATGTTCGTTGGGGACAAGCTTAAGCTGCGGCTAACCAACGGAGCCCAGTCCATCAAAAATATTTGCACCAGTAGTGATGCAAGCAAAGTACGCATTGATGAATCGGGAAATGTTCAGGCTTTGGCTGAGGGAACGGCTACGATTTCAATAAATAGTTATTTTGAAGATGCGGGCAGCTTAACCATTCATGTTGTGAAGCCGGATTCTTCTGAGAAAGTGAGTAAATGGGCATACCCTGATTATATGAAGGCAAAAAGCAACGGCCTTGTGGTTGAATGGCATGATCATGATTATCAAGGATTCGTGACGAGGGCGGATTTTACAACTATGGCTGTTTTGGCACTGGAAACGATAACAGAACGGACTCTTGTTAATTTTGACGATGCGGATACAAAGTCTCCTTTTAAAGACTACGAGGATAGCACTGTTGCCTGGGCCAGTCATCATGATATCATTAAAGGCACCAGTGAGAATTTATTCTCCCCTTACCAGACATTGACCCGCGAAGAGGCCGCCGTACTGCTCATGAACATGTATAACAAGGCAGTAGAGATTAATGGGAGTGAGAGTGAGGGAGCTGTAGCAAGTAAAGCTCAAGAAGCTTTTTCAGATGACAGCCAAATCTCTGCCTGGGCCAAAAATAAAGTATATCAAGCTGTAAACTTGTCCTTGCTTAATGGGACTGGCAAGAATCGGTTTGAACCTCAAGGCAAATTAACCTATGAGCAGACTTATATTATGCTTGAGAAGTTATATGAGAGGATTAACGAATAAAACTCAATCAAATTCAGCCTGTCTGGTGTTCAATATTTGGACAAAGACAGGCTGAATTTTATATATGGCAGGTTGGTTGGGATTCCGCTTACGTCATAAGCATAAGGCGTTAAATTTTCAAATATACCTATGGGGGTATAAGTGATTGTGGTTGTTGTGTTGGTAGTGGGGCTTCTTCTATGTCATAGAAGCTGTCTTGTCCCAGCCTCCAGTAAGGAGTCCGGCGTGAGCAGAACATGCGGATTGTCCCTATTTTGGTTATAATACCTGTATAGGTATATGGTTGAAAGGAGTGCTCGGATATGGGGTATGTCTATCATGATGATATCAAAAAACGCCTGCGCCGGATTGAAGGCCAGGTACGCGGAGTTTTGAGGCTGATGGATGAGGAGAAATCCTGCAAGGAAGTGATCAGCCAACTGTCGGCGATCCGCAATGCGGCAGACAGGGCGATTGCGCAGATTGTGGCCGAGAACCTGCAGCAGTGCATTCTGGAGGAGCAGGAAGCCGGACGTGATTCCAATAAAATGGTGCAGGAAGCGATCGAGCTCCTTGTTAAGAGCAGGTAACATCTTTAAGCAGCAGAAGTCTAGTATAAGCAGCATTCAAGCCCTCAGAACCTCCATGTTTCCCCCTTTTTTCAGTGATGAAAGAGGTGCGGCATTCATGGGGGATTTTATATTTTGTGCTTAACCCCTGGAAGGATTTCGGTAACTCCTGAATTGGCCCGGTTAATAAGAAGTATTGATGTTCTGGCAAGCTGTTGATTCCTTTGATAAACGCAGGAGGAAGGTTTAGAATCTTAGTTATATCATTATTTATATGAATCTGAGGTGTATGATGAGACAGAAGGCTGTATTTTTTGACGTGGACGATACGATGTATGATCATTTGTCTCCCTTAAGAGGCGCCCTGACGGGTGTGCTTGGACTGCCGGAGACGTTTGCATTTGATAGAGCCTATTACTTATTTCGTTACTATAGCGATCTTCTCTCGGAGGAGGAGGGACTGTCCGCCGTGCCGGAGAAGGCCAAGCTGGAGCGGATGCGCCAAAGACGCTTCATGCTGAGTCTTGCGGAGATGGGCGTAGAGGTGACGGAGGAGCAGGCTGAAGCGCTTCAGGCCTCTTATCTTCGGGGGCAATTTGAAATTAAGCCCTTTGAAGGGGCGACAGAGCTGATCCGTGAGCTGGATGAGGCAGGGGTTGTGACTGGACTAATTACTAACGGCCCGCCGGAGCATCAGATGAACAAGATTGCGGTTCTAGGTCTGGACAAGCTGATCCCTTCAGAGCGTATCTTTGTGTCGGGCGCGGTTGGTTATGCCAAGCCGGACAAGCGCTTGTTCAAGTATGTGAATGAACGGACCGGGACCATGGGCGGAAGCTGTTATTATGTTGGGGATTCCTGGCGCAATGATGTGGTTGGAAGTCTGGACGCGGGATGGACATCCATTTGGTTCAATCACAGGGGCGCGAAGCCTGAATCGGATCATAAACCGCATCATATTGCGGAAAGTTATGAGGAGATCCGTTGCCTGTATATGGGCCTTCCCGGATAATCCGGCGAGACTGCCGCGGGGGAGTTTGAATATAAGGGGGACGATGCATGGGCATGATACTTTCTTTTCTGAAAAAATACCGGGCCACCTCGATCGCCGCACTGTGTATGATGCTCATCGAACTGTCTGTGGAGCTGATGCAGCCTTATCTGATCTCCAAGATTATTGACAATGGCATCCGGGTTAAAGACATGGCTGTAGTGTGGCAGTGGGGAGGGGTGCTGCTTGCAAGCTCCGCTTTGGCTTTTATCGCTGGAATCTCCAGCTCCTTCTTCGCCTCCCATGCCAGCCAGGGCTTCGCCTTCGATCTACGGGACACGCTGTACCGGAAGGTACAATCATTCACCTATTCGGTCTTCAGCAGATTTGAATCTTCCTCTCTGATTACCCGGCTAACCGGGGACGTCACCCAGCTTCAGGATATGGTCTTTATGAGTCTGCGGTTCGCCACAAGGGTCCCGCTCGTTGTATTCGGAAGCATCTTGATGGCGCTTATTGTGGACGTGAAGCTGGGATTGCTTCTTTTGGTCACGGTGCCGCTGCTTCTCTTCATCGTGGTGTGGATTATGAGAAGAGCCGCTTCTAACTTTACTGCGGTTCAGCGGCGCCTGGATGCGGTGAATGGTGTGATTCAAGAGAATCTGACTGGAATCCGTCTGATCCGGGTGTTCGTCCGTATGGGACATGAGATTGAACGGTTTGCTCATTTCAGTATGGACCTGATGAAAAGGACAGTTAGGGCGCTCCGGCTGATGGAGACGACAGCCCCCTTCATTCTGCTGCTGATTAACTGTGCGATCATTGCGGTCCTCTGGTTCGGACGGATCGATATCAGGTCTGGCCATGCTACCGTTGGACAAGTGGTCGCGGTGGCGAACTATTCACTAAGAATAATAGGGGCACTTTCGGCACTTTCCTGGATTCTCATGAATTATTCGAGGGCGATCGCATCCTCTAAGCGTATACAGGAAGTAATGGATACAGAGGGCGAGGCTGAATTTCAGAACTATGGGAGTAATGAAGCTGAAGCTGAACGTGCCCAGGAGGGTCAGCGGCCGCTTTTGGGACAGGTGGAATTTAGCCGGGTCGGATTCCGCTATCCCGGCAGCGATATCACTGTTCTGGAGAACATCAGCTTCCGGGTGAATGCGGGGGAACGGGTGGCTATTCTAGGGGCCACCGGTTCGGGCAAGTCCTCGCTTGTTCAACTGATACCTCATCTGCACGAACCAACAGAAGGGGAGATCCGGGTGGACGGAATCGATATCCGGGAGATTCCGGACCCCCTGCTGCGGGCCTCTATCGGTTACGTGCCTCAGGAGGTTCTCCTGTTCAGCGGCTCGGTCAGAGATAATATCGCCTGGGGCCGGGAGGATGCAACGGACGCCGAGATCGAGTCTGCAGCCAGACAGGCTCAGATCTACGAGACGATTGTCCGCCTGCCCGGCGGATTCGGCACGATGCTGGGCCAGCGCGGCGTGAACCTGTCCGGCGGCCAGAAGCAGCGGCTGTCGATAGCCAGAGCACTGGTGAGGAAGCCGTCGATCCTGATTCTGGATGACAGCACCAGTGCGCTTGATCTGGCAACGGAAGCGGCTCTGCTGGACGCGCTCAAGGATCTGAGCTGCACGACCTTCCTGATTACGCAGAAGATCAGCTCCACCCTGACAGCGGACTTGATTCTGCTTCTGGATGAGGGCAAGCTTACCGCCTGCGGCAAGCACGAGGAACTGCTTGCCACCTCTTCCTTGTACCGCCAGATTTATGATTCCCAATACGGGGAGGGATCTCATCATGTTCAAAGCATTGGCTGAGCCGTTCCGCCAGCCGTTTCCAGAGATCGAGCTTCAGAATGGGGCTGGTGGTGGCCGGAAACCGAAGGCCAAAGCCAAGAATGCAGCCGGGACGATAAGGCGGATCTGGGGGTATCTGGCCCGCCGGAAGGCGAAGCTGATCCTGGTTCTGCTGATGGTTGTGGCCAGCTCAGGGCTAAGCCTGCTTGGTCCTTATATGATCGGTATGGCCGTGGACCATTATTTGACGGGCACCAGCGGACATTGGGGACTGTTTCTGACCGGGCTGGGGCTTGTATATGTGATGTACGCCCTTACTTCCTGGCTGCAGAACATCTGGATGATTGAAATTTCACAGGAGACCATCTACCGGATGCGGACCGGACTGTTCGCCCACCTGCATAAGCTGCCCATTTCGTTCTACGGCAAGAGACAGCAGGGCGAAGTGATGAGCCGGGTCACCAATGATATTGAGAATGTAAGCTCAACCTTGAACAGCTCAGCAATCGAGATTTTCTCCAGTGTGCTGACCTTGGTGGGTACGCTTGTGGTCATGCTCTATCTGAGTCCCGTTCTGACCCTGCTGACCTTTCTGGTCGTGCCGCTGATGATTGCAGGCATGCGCTGGATTACACGCCGTACGGGACCCTTGTACAAGCAGCGCCAGAATAACCTGGGCGAGTTGAATGGATATATCGAAGAGACTTTATCCGGGCAGCGGATTATCAAGGCCTTCTCCCAAGAGCCGAGGGTGATTCGGGGGTTTGAAGAGCGGAACGAGGCTATTCGCCGCTCAGGCTTCTGGGCTCAGACGATTTCGGGCTTTATCCCGAAGCTGATGAACAGTCTGAACAATCTGAGTTTTGCGGTTGTGGCGGGCATTGGGGGGATTCTGGCCGTCCGGGGTGCAGTTACGGTGGGCATCATCATCGTGTTTGTAGAATATGCGCGGCAGTTCACCCGGCCGCTGAACGACCTGGCCAACCAATGGAATACGATGCTGTCGGCTATTGCTGGGGCAGAGCGGGTATTCGAGGTGCTGGATGAGGATGTGGAGGCCAAGGACGAGGGGGCGGCGGTGAAGCTTGACCATGTTGATGGGAACGTGCAGTTCTCGCGTGTTTCTTTTGGCTATGAAGAGAATGGGGATACCCTGTCAGATATCAGCTTTGAGGCTAAGCCCGGAGAGATGGTTGCGTTGGTGGGGCCGACGGGAGCCGGGAAGACTACCCTGATTCAGCTCTTGTCCCGGTTCTATGATCCTTCCTCTGGAACGATTACAATAGACGGACGGGATATCACCACGATCCAGCGGGAAAGCCTGCGGTCTCATATGGCGTTTGTGCTGCAGGATTCGTTCCTGTTCCAGGGGACGATTCGTGAGAATATCCGGTTCGGCCGTCTGGATGCGACGGATGAGGAAGTGGAGGAGGCCTCCAGGCTTGCCAACGCACATGCCTTTATCATGCGGATGGACGGTGGTTATGACAAGATCCTGCAGACAGGTGGTGGCGGGATTAGTCAGGGCCAGAAGCAGCTGCTGGCCATTGCGAGGGCAATTCTGGCCGATCCGGCTATTCTGGTTCTGGATGAAGCCACGAGCAGCATTGATACCATTACGGAAATCAAAATCCAGGAGGGGCTTCAGCGTCTGATGCATGGACGAACCAGCTTTGTGATTGCACACAGGCTAAATACGATCCGTCAGGCGGATAAGATCCTTGTGCTTAGAGAAGGCAGGTTGATTGAGGATGGGCCGCATGATGAACTGATGGCCAGACAGGGTTTTTACAGCCGCCTGTATCAAGGCCGTCTGGAGCAAGAGGACAGCTGAGAAAGTCGGCTTTTTCCCTGAATAAATAGTTTCTTCCCAATTCATACTATGACAGTCAAACCATCACATTACATGAATAAGGGGAGCAGACTGATGCAGCAGCAAACAGGATCTCAACAGAACCAGGCCATTCCTGGCTTCAACCATGGCGGACACGAAATCTTCGAAGCTCAGGAGATTATTCAATGTACCATCAACATTCTGGATAACTATACGATTTACAAACAATTTGTCAAAGATCCGGATCTGATGGATATTCTGAATCGTCAAGCCGGCTATATTGAAACGCAGTATAACCTGACTGTGGAATGCTTCAAATCTGGACAAAAACCGAGCCAGGTTACAGAACCTTACCTGATTCCAGACATGAAGGAGCAGGTTTACGGCTTGAAGCCTGGCCAGCCGAAAAAGCCAGCGGCCTCGCAGGCCGAAATTGACGATGCGGCAATCAGCACGCTGATGCTGAACCAAATTAAACCGCACGCCTCCGGCCTAGCCAGATCGGCTACAGAGGTTACTAACCCTGTACTCCGCCGTGTGCTGGCCTCACAATCCCAGAACTTCGTTGAGATGGCTTACGAGCTGTATCAGTATCAGAACGTTCGGGGTTACTACCAAGTACCACAGCTGTCCGGTCAGGATCTTCACACCCTGCTGAACGGATTTGCTCCATCTTCAGGCATTAACCAAGGTTCCGCTGGCATGGGGCGGACACATTAAGAGAAGATCAAGCGGCGCCACAGGAATTTCCTGTTGGCGCCATTTTTGATATAAGGATGGTTTTCTTTTACTTGATTATATTTGTTTGGATTGTTCTGGAAGACTTACATTGCTCTTACATAAATGAGACACCTAATTAATACAGTTTGACTACAATCGCTTAGAAGAGAGCCTCGCCATATCCATTTTGCCTGATTGGAGAAGCAGCGAAGCTTAAGTCATTAAGAAGGAGTGTAGTCATGAAGCGATGGGGAAGGGTTTATTTCAAAGTTTTTCTGGCATTTGTTGTACTGTTAGGCGGATTAGGGACAGCCATCCCGGCCGTATCGGTTGGGGCTGAAGAAGGGGGCACAGCAGCTGGTACAGCTGGCCCGGATGTGCTGCTCGCAAAAAACTCAGAGTGGAGATTCTATGATGCGGGAACCGATCTCGGCCCACAATGGTGGGGATTGGACAAAACCCTGTGGGCGTCAGGTGCTGCCCCGCTGGGATACAAGGATAGTGATAAGGTTGTATCCACCCCAGCTTTCGGGCCGATACAGACCAAGGTTTCTTATGGAGAAGATAAGATGAACAAGCCCGTGACCACCTATTTCTCCAAAACCGTACATATTAATCAGGCCGATCCATATCTCAAATTTGTTGGTCAATTTGGGGTGGACGATGGGATCGTCTTGTATGTGAATGGGACCGAGGTTTACCGGGCAGGTATGCCGACCGGAACCGTTACTTACGACACCTATGCCAGCTCCGGTGAATCAGATCCGGTCATTTACAGCAATATTGATCTCACAAGCTCACTTAAGCCGGTTTTGAAAAACGGCGATAACGAATTTACGGCTGAAATTCATCAGCAAAGCAAATCCAGCTCGGATATTTATTTTGATATGGAGCTGGCGGGTTACAAGGAACTGCCAGGAGACCCTAGTGGAGGGACCGATCCGGGAACCAATCCAGGCGGGCCTGTCGTAGATGCTGCCCCACGTGCTGTATCGGTAGTATTCAATGGGAACCCGAAAACTGGTTTTGGCGCGGCCTGGTATACACCTAAAGAAATTACCGGAACCAAAATTCAGGTCGTTGAGGCTCAGAAGCTGAGCGGTGGATCAGAGTTTCCAGCAGAGCCGGATCTTATATTTGAAGGCTCAAGTGAGACTGTGGATGTGTATATGTCGAAGGCCGACAAAAGTGCAGGGAAACTCACAACATATAACAGCCATAAGGCTCTTGTGACGGGTCTTAAGCCGGGAACGGAATATGCCTACAGGGTTGGTGACGGCCAAGAAGGCCACTGGAGCGAGGTGGGCAGGTACACTACCGAGAAGCTGGATAATCAGGATTTTACATTCCTGTTCACCACAGATTCGCAGGGAACAACTGAAAATAACTTTGTGACCTGGGGGCACACACTGCAGGAAGGAATCAGCAAATACCCGAACTCATCCTTCATTATTAACAGTGGGGATCTCGTGGACAACGGGGATATTGAGGAGCAGTGGCTGTGGTTCTTTGAGAAAGCCAAAGCCGAGCTTCAGTCCCATCCACTGGTTCCATTGGTTGGCAACCATGAGAGCAAAAATTATAACAACTATGCATATCATTTCAATCTGCCAAACACCTCGGGAACCGGAGCGAAGCCAGATGGCTCGGTCTACGCATATGATTACGGTCCGGCACATTTTATGATTCTGAACACGGAGTACTCCGAAGCCAAGGGGACCGACGTGGTATATCAGGAGCAGGTGCGCTGGCTGAAGAATGAGGTTGCCAAGACGGATAAGAAGTGGAAAATTGTCCTGCTGCATAAATCACCGTATTCGGTGGCTAACCATTATAAGGACTCGGATGTATTATTCTTCCGCGACAAGCTGACCGCTGTGTTCGATGAACTGGGCATTGATATGGTGTTTGGCGGCCACGATCATACGTATACCCGCAGCTATCAGATGCTTGGTCATGAAGCGCAGAAGGATGTTCAGGCTGGCCAGGATGGCAGTGTGCTTAACCCTAAAGGAACTTTGTATCTAATTACCAATGCGGCCGGGGACAAGAGATACAATGTTAAGGATGATCAGGCTTCTTATGCTGCAAAGTTCGGCCAGCCGGGCAAAGAGATGTTTACAGGCGTTAATATTACAAAGGATCGTCTATCCTTCGAGGTTTATACAACGCAGCAGGGCGGAGCAACCGAGCTTTTTGACAATTACGGGATCACCCGGACAGATGAGGCACCAGCACCTGTTGAGAATGCCAAGTGGTCCAGAACATCGGAAGGCAAGATCAAACTGAGCTGGACGGCACCTTCCAAGGGAGCTCCAGTGAACGGATACCGGATTTATGAGAAGAACAATGCGCTCAAGGTGAATAATTGGACCGCTGTCGTAGCTCATACAGAAGGTACGAAGGAATACAGCACTGTTATTGATGAGACCGAAGCAGGCAAATCCTATCAGTTCGTAATTAAAGCTGTGAGCGGCCGGAACAATTCACCGGAGACGGTGGTAACCACGAATGAAGGCAATGGAGGCGATCCGGGAGCCGGGGCTTCTGTAAGCAAAGTTACCGTAACCTTCTATGGGGATGCGACCACTTCCAAAGGCTTCACTTGGTTTACGCCGCTTTCAGCACCGGGCAACGATGTTCAAGTGGTGGAGAAGAAAGGCGGGGAGGCCGACTTCACAGGCGCCCGTGAGTTTACAGGCATGAACGCGCAATCCACGAACTCGCCGAAGGAGCTTGTGCATAAGGCTGAAGCTACGGGCCTTAAACCGGATACGGTGTATTTCTTCCGGGTTGGGGATAAGGCCCAGGGCGTATGGAGCAAGACAGGCACGTTCCGTACAGCGCCTAAGAGTGGAGCGTTTACTTTTATCGATCTGACCGATACCCAGGCCAAGAATGAAGAGGAGGCTATTCTGTCCTCGGAGACCATTGCCAAAGCGTTCCGAGCGGTTCCAAACGCCGGATTTATGATGATCAATGGGGATATTGTGGATACCGGCAAAGACGAGAAGCAGTGGGACTGGTTATTCGGACATTCCGAAGGAAGTCTGCTGAACACCACGATTGTGCCTTCAGCGGGCAATCATGAGGATGATGCGAACAGCTTCATTGAGCATTTTAATCTCAATTCACCCGATAAATCGGATACGAGTACAGGAGCTTATTATTCTTATAACTACGGAAATACCCATTTTGCGATTCTGAACAGCAATGAGGATTCAGCCAATTATTCAAACTTCTCGGATGCTCAAGTGGAATGGCTGAAGAAGGATGTGAGGGAGGCCCGGGCGGCTGGGGCCAAGTGGATTATTGTCAATTTCCATAAGGGACCTTACACTACATCCAATCATGCAACCGACACCGATATTATGGGACCGACTGGTGTACGCACCAAGATCGCCCCAATTATGGCGGAGCTTGAAATTGACCTTGTATTCCAAGGGCATGATCACATCTATGCCCGCACCAAGCCGATCAAGAAAGACGGCACGGCTTCGGAGGCAAGCAAGATCACGGAAATCATCAATGGCAAAAAGATTGAGTATACGGTCAACCCGGGAAGCCCTATCTATTTGATCCCGGCTACAGCCGGACCGAAAGTGTACTACAAGAACACCAGTCCGAAGCTTGGAGACGCCTACTATCGTCTGTTCGAGGTTGCGGACGAGAACCATGCGGCCAAGTATGGGCCGGACCCGTCCGATAATAAGCGGCCTAAACGCAGTCAGGTTCAGAATTTCGTCGGCATCACGATTGACGGTGACAAGCTGACGGCTATCTCCTATGAGATCGATCAGAATCTGAACAACAAGGAGCCGTTCATTATCGATCAGTTCGGGATCGTGAAGAAGAGCAGTCCGGGCGGCAATCCGGGTGGCGGGAACAACGGTGGTGGTAATGGAGGAAATAACAACGGCGGGAATAATGGAGGAAACGGCGGCAATAACAACGGCGGGAATAACGGGGGAATCGGCAGTGGAAATAACGGTTTGGGAGGTTCAACCGGCCAGGGTAACACGGGTACAGGTTCAGATGGAAAAGGAACCGGAAGCACTCCGAACGGCACAACAGCACCAGGAGCCGGTAATGGTAATGCTAATGGTGGTACTGGAAATATAGGAACTAATCCAGATAAGGGACAGCAGGTTTCCCAATTGAATGATATTAAAGGACACTGGGCGGAATCTGCTATCAATCAAGCGCTGGCCAAAGGTCTGGTTACCGGCTATGGGGACGGTAAGTTCCAGCCTGACAAAGCGGTGAACCGTCTGGAATTCATGATTATGCTGGATCGTGTTCTTGGGAATGAAGCTGCAGGTTCAGGGCAGAAGCTGAATTTTAAGGATGCTGACAAAATACCAGCCTGGGGTCGCGAAGCTGCCCAGAGATTGGTGCAATCCGGTCTAATCAGCGGATACAGCGATAATACGGTCCGTCCAACCCAGGAACTCACCCGGGCTGAAATGGCGGTCCTCATCGCCAAGGCTGCTAAGCTTGAGACGAATCCTAAAGCCAAGCTTACATTCGCCGACGCGGCAGCCGTTCCGGCATGGGCCGTTCCGTATGTGGCCGCGGCTGTTGACGCAGGCCTGCTGAGCGGAGTCGGAGGCAACCGGTTTGCTCCGGGGGCGAAGGCAACACGGGCAGAAGCAGCTGTGATGCTGCTGAAGCTTTATTAAACTGAATAAAGCAAGATAAGACAAAAAGAGGGATTTCGCGGGGCGAAATCCCTCTTTTTTATAGAGATAGTACATTTAGTCAGAGAAGATGATCCTTATATTGTCACAGCAATGATATCTGAGATGATCTGGATTAGAAGATATTTAAGGCTTCAATATGACTTTGATACACTCATCCTCATGCTCGTAGAACGTCTTGTAGGCATCGCTAGCCTGATCCAGCGGTACTCTGTGAGTAATGATTTCCGTTGGGTCGAACTCTTGGGCAGTAATCATGCTGAATAACTTCGGCATGTAATGAATGACCGGAGCCTGTCCCATTTTAAGTGTGATGTTGCGCTCGAAAATATCTCCAAGCGGGAACATGTTATACATGGAGCCGTATACTCCTGTAATCTGCATCGTACCGAATTTGCGTACCGCGTGGATTCCAATATCAAGCGCGCTGAGCGTACCGCCTTGAAGCTTCAGCTTCTGGCCGATGGCCTCCATCACGTTCTTTTTCCCATCCATTCCGACACAGTCGATGACAATATCGCTGCCGCCCTTGGTAATCTCACGGATATATTGACCCATATCATCGAAGTCATCAAAGTTGTAAACTTCCGAATTGTTCATCTGCTTGGCCTTGTTCAACCGGTAAGGGAGGTTGTCGATCGCAATCACCCGCTTGGCGCCTTTCATCCAGGCGAACTTCTGCACCATCAGCCCGATCGGTCCGCAGCCGAGCACGGTCACCGTGTCGCCCGGCTTCACTCCTGCATTCTCTACGCTCCAGTACGCGGTGGGCAGCACATCAGACATGAACAGCAGCGCTTCGTCAGGAAGCTCACACGACTCCGGAATCACGAAAGGCATAAAGTTCCCATAAGGAACATGAAGCAGCTCCGCTTGACCTCCCGGATAGTTCCCGTAGCGTTCGGTAAAGCCGAAGTAGCCCCCGGTATCCATCTCTTCATTACGGTTGGAATGGTCACACTGGCTTTCCATGTCATGCTGACAGTAGAAGCATTGGCCGCACGAGATGTTGAACGGCAGGACAACACGATCGCCCTTCTTGACCCGGGTTACCTCGGGGCCGACTTCCTCTACGATGCCCATCGGCTCATGACCGATCACGTAATCTTTGGCTGCGGGAAGAGCCCCTTGATAGATGTGGAGATCGGATCCGCAGATGGCGGTGGATGTGATCCGGACGATAATATCGTCTTTCTTTTGCAGCTTCGGATCCTCGACCTGCTTAACTTCAATGTCCTTGGCGCCCTGATAGGTGACTGCTTTCATATAGAATGATGCCTCCTGTCGTAGGAATGGAATGAACTATAGACTGTGCAATCTAATCTGATAGCTAATAGTTGAAATATACCCTAAGTCCGGAATTTTAAACGAGAGCTATAGACCAGCTGTAAAATCATAAACCTTACCTGCCGAGGTAGACATCTACTATATAGAATGAGAGAATAATTGTATTGAAATTTTTGAGGGAAGGAATGAGTCATGTTGGTGCGATTCGGTATTATCGGAACGAACTGGATAACAGAACGCTTTGTGCAGGCTGCTTCGGAGAATGATCAATTTGTTCTGGCAGCAGTATACTCACGGACGGAAGAGAAGGGAAAGCAGTTTGCTGGTAACTTTAACAATCCGAGGGTGTTTACCGACTTAACCGAGATGGTTGCGGGTGATGAGGTGGACGCGGTATATATTGCGAGTCCGAATTCGTTTCATGCGGAGCAGGCTGTACTGTGTATGAATCATGGCAAGCACGTGCTCTGTGAGAAGCCGCTCGCTTCAAACACCGCCGAGGTGAAGAGGATGATCGAAGCTGCTGTTAAGAATGACGTTGTTCTTATGGAAGCTCTTAAATCTACCCAGATGCCCAACTTCAAAGTTATTAAAGACAATTTATATAAACTGGATCGGGTTCGCCGGTATACATCCAGTTACTGTCAATACTCGTCCCGGTATGATGCATTTAAACAAGGGACTATTTTGAATGCTTTTAATCCAATTTTCTCTAATGGCTCACTAATGGATCTGGGCATCTACTGTCTGTATCCGATGGTTGCTCTGTTCGGGAAACCGCAATCCATACAGTCTGTGGGAGTTATGCTCTCTTCGGGCGTGGATGGGGAGGGCAGCATCATCATGAAATATGATGAGATGGATGCGGTCGTCACCCATTCCAAGATCTGTGACTCCTACCTGCCAACTGAAATTCAGGGGGAGAATGGAACGATGGTTATCGATAAGATTAACCAGCCATACTCTGTAAAAATTCATTACCGTGACGGAACAATTGAGGATTTGTCGAAGCCCCAAATGCACGAATCGATGTATTATGAAGCCCGGGAGTTCATTGATTTAATCATCAGTGGGGAACGTCAGAGCTCTATAAATTCTCATGCCACGTCTCTTATGGTTGCCGAGATTATGGAGGAAGTCCGGCGTCAGATCGGGCTGGAGTATGAAGCAGACCGGCGTTCGAATTAGGAAATCAAGGATATATTTAGTAAGAAACTTGTTGAATAAAGGGAAATTTTGTGACATTATGTAAAATGGTACATATCATTTCTTTTTTATTCAAGGAGGAAGCAAGTCGTGGAAAGAGGGCAAAATTTAGTTTTATCTATTCTGGGGGCACTGGTGGCGGCAGTTCTGGGGGCTGTTTTATGGACTGTTGTCGGAGTATCCACAGAGCGGGAAGTGGGTTATGTCGCTTTGGGAGTAGGGGCATTAACCGGCTTTGCTGTTCAGCTGCTTGCACGTAAGCGTACGAGTCGGGTTCATCAGATTATTGCGGTAATCGCAAGTATCATTGGTGTTCTGCTTGGAAAATATCTGTTGTTCGCATACATCGGCAATGATGGAATGGATGGGATGTTCGACAGCTATACCATCAACATGTTTCAGAAAATGAGCGGGGATATCTTTGACGCTATGGATATCCTGTTCCTGGCCTTGGCTGTTATCCCGGCTTGGAAGATCGCCGCTCCAAAAGCGGCTCAGGCTGTACAAGCTGGGTCGCAGACCCCTGTGGAATAATGAAATCGAGACCGTCACCGTGGTTCGTCACGGGGCGGTCTCTTTTTTTAAGAGGAGCATGGTATAATAACCGGGTAAATGTGAGTAGAAGAGGAAACAAAGGGTGTGAGGCCAATGGCCGTCAAAAATTTGCTTGTCACCGGTTACCGGGCGCATGAGCTTGGCATTTATAATCAGAAGCACGAGGGCATTAAATATATACGCAAAGCTATTACCGGCAAGCTGCTGCCTCTGATTGAAGAGGGGCTGGAATGGGTCATTACACCCGGCCAGTACGGGGTGGATCTGTGGGCTTGCGAAGCGGTGATCGATCTGAAGAAGCAGCATCCTGGCTTGAAATGTTCGATCCTTTCCGCATATAAGAACCCGGAAGAGAACTGGAAGGAAGACAAGAAAGAATACTTCAGCCAGATTCTTAGAGGTGTGGACTATTACGGTTCGGTCAGCAATCAGCCATACAGCGGGGTGTGGCAGCTCACGGCCAGAGATGATCTGCTGCTCCGCAAGACAGACGGTATTCTGATGTTCTATGACGAGGATGCCGGTGAGGCCAGCCCGAAGTTTATGAAGAAACGTGCGCTGAAGAAGCATGAGGAGGAAGGGTATATATACCTCAGCCTCACGTCGGAGGATATTCAGAGCATTGCAGATGAAGAAGCGATGAACGAGTATCCGGGAGATGCCGCGCAGGATCTGCCAGAAGAGTGGTAACAATCGGTGAAAAAGTTGCTCTGGGCTCGGGCTCAGTGGAATTTGCACATACGGATCTTCAGGAGTGCATCCCAAACCAACCGGGATGGGATCCGGCATTCGTTCATGGAGCCTTTTGAACATTAACCGAGCTCCTAAAAATCAGGGGCCGTCCCGAAGGACGGCCCCATGTGGGTGTGTCGTGTATTGTTGCAGGTGGCTGCCGCCCAGGCAGCTTGAAATGGTTCATTCCCCTGACAGCGTAAGCTCTTGTGCGGCGATTATGGCCTGAGTACGGGTAGAGACATGCAGCTTCTCGTACATTCTGGACAGATAAACTCTGACGGTTCCTTCTGTCAGCCCAAGCTCGGCTGCAATTTGTTTATTCGCAGCTCCCTGCTGCAGCAGCTTTAGAATCTTCTGCTCACTTGGATTAAGTGATTCGGTCTGGCTCTTGGTTCGGCGGCTGGCAATAGGCTTGTCTGCCTTTGGGAATAACTCCAAGAGTGACTGAACATAGGCATCAGATACCCCTTGGGTCTGCTCCTTGTTCATTCCACCCTCCCGCAATCTGGAATACACGCCAAGCAGCTCGCCCATTTCCGGGCCTTCATCTGCGAAGCTGCGTTTATATCCGTTCTGTTCTCCAATAATGAGAGCCTCGTGCAGCAGCGTAATGGCCGTGGTTCTCTGCCCCCACTGATGCTGGATCAGCGCTTGAAGGACCGTGATTTCCACAAGGCTTGCGAGCTGCTGCTCCCTTGCCGCCTGCGGCTTCAGCAGTTCAAGCAGGCGCAGGGCTTCGGGCTCCTTATGCTGACTGCCGAGTAGACGGGCAAGGGTTACATAATGGTATTCCTGATTATAGGTTGGTTTGTCTTTGCCCGAGATGCCGAGCTTAGCAGCTTCCTTCCTGGCTTCTTGAACTCTATTTTCCCGCAGATATATTCGTACCCGAAAGGAGGCAAGCAGCTTAGTCCAAGGCATGCCCTGCCCGGAAGCCTCCGCTTTGGCGGCAGCCTCGTCAATGGTATGATGAGCCATATGGAATCGTCCCTCCGACATATACAGCTTGGCCTCCATAATAACCAGCGGGACGATTAACCCCCAAATGTTCTTGCTCGTGGCTGCCCTTTCAATTGCAGGCATCAGGCTGCGGCATTCAGCCAGCTTGTTCCACTCATAATAACCTTCACACAGCGACTGCTTCACATATAAGTTAATGAGAGAATCCTGCCAGCCATGGGCTTCCAGAGCGCCTGTGAACATTGTGCCTATCTTTTCCGTATCCTCTGATAATACGCCGTTTAACCCCATTGGCGTACGCCTTACAAGTGGCTCCGTAAGGTTGTAATTAATATTGTAATAGGTCGGGTTCTCGGGAATTATGTTATCCAGAATGCCACCGATAAAAGCAAACCATTTGGCAAAATCCCTGTTCATGAATACCAGATTCGATCTTACAAATAAAATTCCACTCTGGAGCTGCGCTCTCCGCGCGGCATCTTGGACACTGCCCAGTGAGGTTTGGATGCGTTCAAGCTGGTATTCCGCCGTTTCGAGTTGTTTTGTCATCACAAGGACAAAGGTATGAAACAAAGACATTTCCAGCGATAAGTCATAATCAGCGGGAATGTTTCCGAACCAGTACAGAAGGGTCCCAAGCTCCCCCCGCTCAAGTGCGGCCGGAATGTGCCTGCTCAAATATCCCTCGGTTAAGGCATAGTCCTCCGCTGCAATCGCGTGTTCGATCGCCTCCTCCATTGCCCCGCGCCCAGCCAAATAATGGGCCGCTCTCACATGAAGACGGAGCCACTCCTCCCGGTCATTTCTCTTCAGCTGCTCCTGCAGAAATTGCGCAAACAGATGATGATAACGGAATTCATGATGCTCGGTATCCAGCGGGATGACAAACAGATTGAGGTCTTTGAGTGTTTCCAGCTTCTCCGGGCTGCCGGGATCGCCTGTTACATGCTCACAAAGCAGGGGATCAAGGCGGCCTAAGACCGATGTGCTCAATAGGAAATGGCGGATATCGGCGGGCAGCTTGGACAAGACCTCATGGAAAAGGTATTCAGCCACATCATGGCGGCTTCCCTTAAATTCCTCTATAAGCTTGCTGAAATTTCTATCCGAACGCAGGGACAAGGACATCAGCTGCAGACCCGTGGCCCAGCCTTCAATATGTCCTGAGAGCTGCCTGGCCTGATCCGCGGTAAGCTCAAGTCCGGCAAGCTCGCTATAGTACATCTGTGTTTCCTCATTGGTAAACTGTATATCCAAGGTGCGGATCTGGGTGCTCTCCTGCTTGGCAACCCATTTCATAGTAGAGAATGGCAGCTCGGCCCGGGTAGAAATTACCATATGCAGATGATCTGGCAGATACTCGAGGAAATAGGCTGTCTGCTCATGGATTTCCGGATTGGAGATGCACTGATAGTCATCACAGATCAGATCAACTGGACGAGGCAGTTCATACAGCTCGTTGTTTAAAGCATCCAAGAACGTAAGAGCAGACATACTGGGGAATGAGCTAGCCAGCTGCCTAATTCTTCCGGCGGATTCCTCACCGACCACTGCACACATGGCGTGGGCGACATAGCGCCAGAACCTGACCGGATCGTTATCCAGCTCGTCCAGACTTAACCAGGCGCAGGCTTGTTCGCGGCTGTGAACCCACTGGGACAGAAGGGTGGATTTGCCAAAACCGGCTGGGGCGCTAATCACGGTTAGACGCCCAAGGGTTCCTTGATCAAGGGCTTCCGTAAGCCGGCTGCGGGTGATCAGCTTCTCTTTGGGGGCAGGGACGGCAATTTTGGCTTTTAAAATAACGGAGTAGTCTGAAAGATTCATAGGTTCCCCTTATATGTTGATGAAATCTATCTTTAATATCAATGAACTAGTTCTATTCTCACATTAATCCCATTATATGAAAAAGTTGCCGAAAAGTTAACGTTTGTATATCGTTATACGGAGAAGCTAAACCGGATGATTTAGGCGATAGATATACTAGCTGCCGGAGAGAAGCTGAAATAATGGAGAAACAGAAGGGTACCGGGATAATTCCGGCACCCTTCTTCTTGCTGGTTTCAGCTTGGCAATACACCAAGAAGAAAAAAATAATTATACCAATATGGAGCCGCCATCCACCACTACAACCTGTCCGGTGGAATATTTCTCCTTCATTAAATAGAGAAAGACCTCAGCTCCATCCCCGGGCTCTCCCAAATATCCAACGGGAAGCGAGCTGGCAGCTGCTTCATACATGGCATCCCGCTCTGCTTCTGGAACCGTGTCCCATAACTCTGTACGCATTACACCAAAACAGGCCGTGTTGACCCGTATCGGGCCTAATTCAACCGCCAGCGCACGGGTCAGCGCTTCGATTGCCCCGCAGACGCTGGCGGCTACGGATAGACCCTTTGGGGGGCGGGTTCCGGCAACCCCAGAAGTGAACAGGATCGATCCGCCAGGATTGATATGCGGGCTGCCGTACTTCGCTGCCCAGAAGGCTCCCCAATAACGCAGGTTGAACATTTGACGTGCCGCCTCCGTATCCATGTCATGGAGATTTGTAAACTGTAATGAATCGCCTGCTGTATAGACCAAATGATCAAATTGACCTATCCCGTTGAAAAATGTGCTGATCTGCTCCTCACTCGTTAAATCAACGATATGTCCTTCAGCGCTTTGAGGGAGGCGGGAGAGAGCGGCATGCACTTTCTCCTTGCGGCTGGATACCACAACAACGGAGGCCCCTTCACCTGCAGCTTTCTTAGCGGTTGCAAATCCAATTCCTGAAGTTCCTCCAAGAAAGATAATACGTTTGCTGTTCAGCCCGCTTGTGGGTTGGTTAACTTCTTGGCTTGCCATATCAAATCTCCTTTATGTCTGTTGTTTTGGAAGGTTTAGGGTGATCTAGTGTTTACCTGTGCACGGCCCCTCCTGTACCGTAGGGGGATGAGTCGATTATAATCGGTTGTATAAACGGTACATAGAACTGCAGTTATAGTACTATTCAAGATATTAGTGGTATTTATACTGGTATGAATTATAACTGGATAAGAAGGTGTGTCCTTATGGTGAACCATGAAAAAAGACGCAAGGAGTTAGCTGATTTCCTGCGTACCCGGCGTTCGCGTCTGTCCCCGCAGCAGGCAGGTCTGCAGGTTGAAGCTTTGCGACGCCGTACTCCTGGTCTAAGAAGGGAAGAAGTAGCTAGTCTATCAGGTATTTCTTTACCCTGGTATACTGCATTAGAACAAGGGCGGGATATTCAAGTGTCCGATCAGGTTCTTGAGAGCCTGGTCCGGACACTCCGGCTGAGTAAGGATGAACGCAGGTATCTATATACACTGGCGAATCCTTTTATACAACAACCAGATCTCCACACAGAGGATGAGCATACGGCGCTGCCAGGATTGCAGCCTATTCTTGACAGGCTGGGGAACTACCCTGCTTATATCATCGATAATAGGTGGAACGTTACGTCCTGGAATCCAATGATTACTTCGTTATGCGGGGATTTAAAACGAAACACGGGGATCGAAAGGAACCTTCTTTGGCGTGTCTTTATCATGGAGAAAGTCAAAAAACAAATTCTGAATTGGGACAATTTCGCCGGTAAGCTGCTGGCCCATTTCAGAAGCCAGTATGCGATGAATCTTCAGGACCCATGGTATGAGAAATTGGTGGATGAGCTGTTTGAGCAAAGTGATGAATTTAGGTTATGGTGGGCAAAACATGAGGTTTCGGACAGCTTTGAGGGTGTGAAAATTATGGATCATCCCGATGAGGGTCATCTCACGTGGCATTATCACACGTTTGCTGTCTCCGAAGGTGGCAATTATATGCTAAGAGTCTACACGCCAGCGGTAAATTCGGGAGATGAATAAGTCATGATACCCATGTCACCTGTGATATAATGTAAAAAAGGGAGATTATGGTGACATGGGGGAAACAATGAGTAGACCATCCGTTTTTATCGGCTCATCAAAGGAAGCCATTCCGATTGTAAATGCCGTTCAGGAGGAATTGGAGCATTATGCGTTGGTTACGCCATGGCACCGGGGCGTGTTTCAGGCGGGCCGTTATACGATGGAAGACATTGAAATTCAGATTCGTGAGAGCGATTTCGCGGTATTTGTATTTCATCCTGACGATGTCACAATGATCCGGGGAAAGTTATATTATACGGCAAGAGACAATACGATATTTGAAATGGGACTCTTCTGGAGCCGGCTTGGCAGAGAGCGGGTATTCTTCCTGATGCCGGCCAATATTCCCGTTCAGAACCAGGAGGATGAAGAGCGGATTGAAGGCTTCCGCACCCCATCGGATCTTCTGGGAATGACCACACTGACGTATCAGTTCAACCCGAAGAATTGGAATTCCGCAGTGGGAGTAGCCTGTGGGAAGATGGGGACGGTCATTGAGGAGCTTGGCTGCAAGAACGCCGATCCGGCAGAGCTTATCCGCCGTTTGGAGGACGAACGGGAACGGCTGCTCAGAATCGTGGGCTTCTTCGAAGAGCTTCACTATAAAGCTTCGCTGGATACGGATTTGTATAACCGGATCTGCCGTGCGCTTAGGCTGTCTTTTGTCGCCGCTCCATACACGGTTAGCGGTTCGGCACTGTTCCGTGCCGATGAGCTTGTGATCCGCCAGGTTGGCAGTGACGGGGTTGGAGAGATTGGACGCGAGTATTCGCTTGAGGTTAATCAGGATAAGAAGCCCGGGCATGAGGTGATCCATGTCGTTGATGTCCATCTCAGCGGCAATGTATCTTTTAGCCAGCGTAACCGTAAATCCATTGTGAAGGAATATATCTTATGTTATCCTCTAGCTAAGAGGTATGTGTTCACTATCCATCTGAAAGGCACGGTTCAGGTGAATGAGACGCTGTTTGAAACGATTTGTTATGTTAACAAGACGCTCTTAGATTCAATCCACGATTTGCTGGGAGGGGAAACGACATGAAACCAAAATCAAGGCTGACTTTCGGAAGATACAGACTGAAAAGTCCGGTTCACCTGCCGGGTCACTTGAAGATCGTGCTGGCTCCTACTCTGGATGGGGTTGAAGAAGAGGCCTTTACGGTTCTCTTCGAACGTAAAGCCGAATACGATAAGCCGGTATACCGTATCTAGCCATGGCTAGTTAATAGAAAGGGTTGTCCCCGCTCACAGGATGAGCGTAGTGGACAACCCTTTTTTTTGCTTGTTCCTATGTGGGGAGGAATCGCTTTCCCGCTTCAACTGGCGCGGTAGGGTCTGGCAAGCTCCAAGACCAAAGTCCAGTACAAAGACTATACCAGAGCCAATTCCACAGTCTTCTTACAGAAGATACACTAAATGTATAATTACTGAGCAAATGAGGCTGTTAGGAGCGCTTATACATGGAATGGATTAGCAATTTGTTTGACTTGTATGGTTACTATGTGTTATTTCTCGGTTTGTTTGCCGAATCGGTTGCACTTCCTTTTCCGGGGGAATTGGCGATGGCTATTTCCGGTCATCTCTCCAGCGGAGGGAGCTTCAATCTGCCGTTAATCATCGTCTGTTCATATACAGGAGCAATAACAGGGACCCTGCTGACCTATGCCCTCGGCTACAAGCTGGGCACACCCTTTTTTGAAAAGTACGGGAAATACTTCTTTTTGAATCAGAAAAGATTGGATACCCTGTCCGTATGGTTCGACCGGTATGGCAGCCGGCTGATCTTCATCAGTTATTTTGTGCCGGGTCTAAGACACTTTACAGGCTATTTCTCAGGTATTCTCAGAGTTAAGCTGCGCACGTTCCTGATCTATAACTGTACGGGAGGCTTTCTCTGGGTTCTCACGTATGTGACCATTGGCAAAATATTAGGGCCAAGCTTTGAGCGTCTGCTTCACCTGGCTACGCAATATACGGGTGCTGCTGTGGCTGTAGCGGGAATTCTGCTTGTTCTATTCATCTTGTTTAAAAGAAACAAAGAGGCGATTCTAGGACGTTTCAGAAGACGTGGGCGCCAGAAGGGGTGAGGTAGCGTTCACTTACCGTACCCCTTGCGATTGTCCAGGTACACTCTTTAACATAACAAGACATACAAATGTTACATATTTTGGAGCTTTTAAGGCTGCATGCGGATTTATCTGTGTGAAGTCTTTTTTTGTATGAAACAGGCTCGGTATTTAGGTATGAAAGTCGAATTTTGAAGAATTTTAGCGAATTAATATACAATCCGGGGAAGCTCCACCCGATAAACAAATAGTCTGTTTATTTACATAACAAGAAATGTTTATTGGATCAGAGGGGGAACTTGGTTTGAAAAAGAGAGAGAAAAGATTCACGGTTCGGATGCGGCTTATACTTGCATTTCTCGGAGTGCTGTTGATTCCAACCACAGTGATTGGCACTTCTATTTTCGTTGCGTCAGCCGCTTCAATCATGGGGGATGTTACGAATAGTGCCAAAGAAGGCGTGAAAGTGGCCAGTAAGTTCGTTGATGAGAAGATATCGGCAAAAATGAGAAATATTAATTATCTGTCTACCCGAATTACATCGGATATGCTGAACCGTGAAAATACCCGCCTGCTTGATATTCTTCAGGAATATTTGGGAGTAAATGAGGATGTCGGAAATATCTTTGTAGGGACTACAGACGGGACGATGATCAGGGGAAAAAGCAAGAAAACGGATGATCCCAAATACGACCCGAGAGAACGTGTCTGGTACAAGGAGGCCATAGGAGGGAGCAAGACGGTTATTAGTCCGGTCTCCCTGAATACAGATAAGGTACCGGTTGTCTACATATCCCGGAGGCTGTCGGACGGGTCTGGCGTGATCGGGCTCACGGTGAATTTGCAGAGCCTGCAGAAGTCTATTGATATTAAGCTTGGAAGCACCGGGTATATCACAATCCTAGACAGCCAGAAGAACTATGTCATCAACCCGAAGGGAACTCCAGGGGAAGCAGCCAAGGAAGAATTTATTAACGAGATCTATAAGGCCAACGGTCAAATGACGGAGCTTGCTTCTAACTCCGACAGCAAGAATGTCAAAATTGAGACAATGACCAATGCGGAGACAGGGTGGAAAATAGCCGGAATTATTGATCAAGATGAGATCACGAACTCCGTCTCAGGTATATTCTACATCTCGTTATGTGTTCTTCTTGGAGCGATTGTGGTTACAGGCATCGTGGTCTACTTCGTGATTCGTTCGATCACAATCCCAATCCGGCGTCTGCAACAAGAAACACTTAGTGTAAGCCAGGGTGATCTGACAGCTGAGGTTAAAGCTGTCCGGAATGATGAGATAGGTGATCTTGCGATCAATTTCAGGACCATGGTAGAGAACCTCAGGGAAATGATCTTCCAAGTGCAGGATACGACCCGCAAAGTATCATCCTCCGCAGAGCAGTTGTCTGATGGTGCTGAACAAACCACACACGCGATTGAGCATGTCACGATCACGATTCAGGAAGTAGCCTCTGGAAGCGAGCAGCAGCTGCGCAGCGTTCAGCAAGGGGTGGAGATTGTGGATCAGATGAGCCAAGAGGCGGCTCATATTTCTGGAAATATGCAGGAGGTTACAGCCACCATTGAGGCAGCTTCCCAGTCAGCAGAAGCTGGTAACATGGCTGCGGATACGGTGGTTCAGAAAATTGACAGCATTCATATGACGGTAGAACAGCTTGGCGGGGTAATTCAGACGCTGAATGAACGGACAGAGGAAATCGGGGGGATCGTCAGTGTCATTGCAGGCATCGCCCAGCAGACCAATTTGCTGGCCCTGAATGCTTCCATTGAGGCGTCAAGAGCAGGGGAGCAGGGCCGGGGATTCGCGGTTGTGGCTTCAGAGATTCGTAAGCTTGCCGAAGGTTCGGCAGAATCGGCGCAGCAGATTTCTGAATTGATAGGCTGGATACAGACTGAAATGAAGCAGGCGATATTGGCCATGAAAGAGGCTAAGGAGCGCGTTGGAGAGGGGGTAGCCGCTGTTGATATTTCAGGCAGATCGTTTGCGGAGATTCGTAAGGCAGTTCAAGCTGCCGCAGACAAAATGAAGGCGATCGCGAATGCGGCTGTTCATTTAACTGAAGGAGCCGCTGGTGTGTCGCAATCGATTCAACATATTCAGGGCATTTCAGAGGAAGCGGCCGAAAGTACACATACGATTTCCGCTGCTGCTGAAGAGCAGTTGGCCTCGGTTGAAGAGATTGCATCATCATCTACGGAGCTCAGCCGGATGGCAGAGGAACTTGAGCAGCTGGTTGGCAAATTTAAGATAGACCATACTCAGGCGGAAAACAAGTAATGCAGGACTCGGACGAGAGCTGTTGAGAAGAATATTCGTACAAATGGAGTCAGCCGATCGGCTGACTCCATTTTTTTTAACATGACTAATCGTTACAGAATACGGCACTCTCAGTTTAAGTCTAATTCAGGGAAATCAAAGGGGATTGTGTTGGAATATATCAAAAATTACTTGATTTTGGAATCTTCCTAGTAGTAAAGTAGATTGGTATAAAATTCTATATACTTCTTAAGAACTCACAAAATCGTAAAGTTGTAGCTCTTGGGAGTGGACTGCTGAGAGGGGCATGAGAGTATGAAGAGATTGTTAGGGGGATTCTTGATTGCAGCGCTGCTGTTATCTGGCTGTGATGATGGCTCTGGACAGAACGCTGCAAAAAAAGCTGAAGCGGGCACAGGTGCCGCAACCAGATTGGCCAGCGGTGCGAAGGTCGCGGATTTGAAGAAGAAATATGGGGCACAGCCTTCTGACAAGGCAATTATGCCGCTCTATAACGTGGATCAGAAACAGGTATTGGAATTTAAATTTAATACCAAGTTCAAAGACCAGATTGCGGCAGACGTAGTAAGTATACATACGGATAGCAAGGCGTTGAAGGAAAGTGAGATCTTTACGCTTAGGGATTTTAAGGATAAAAACGCCGCGAAAGATACCGTAGAAGTAAAACCAACGGTTGGGGTTCTTGCCTCGGATGATAATCCGGCAGCATATGAGAAAGCGTGGGGCAATGCTCCAATTTATTACGCAAGAATCAACTACGATTTGAATGCGGATGTGCCGACCAAACTGGATCAGCCGCTGATTATACCGTTTACGATCAAGTCGGAGGTACCTGTTCCAACAGTTAAATATGAAATCAGCCAGGATGGCCGATTTAGGCTGAAATGGAACAAGGTGGAGGGCGCGGAAGGATACAGAATTTATAACCGCAGCAAAACTACCCTTATGAAGAACGAGAATAAGCCGCTAAGAGGGGCGGAAGAAGGGTATGCAGGTAACATTCCTCAGCTGGTGACAACAGTTACCGGGACTGAATTTGACGACTTTATGAAGGATGGACGTGGGGGACTCGGACAAAGCAGTGATGCGACGATTTCTCTACAGAATATGCTGGTTAAAGGGGAGTACTACGTAACTGCTATAGCAGGTGGCAAGGAGTCCAATTTCAGTGTGGGCGTCAGCACCGCTGATCTGTCAGAGCGTCTCCCGGCTGGGCTTGCGAAGTCTGACAATATTTTTCTTAAAGAGTATGACCAGGTTTCAGATATTCCCAGATCTGTAAGTGTGGAATTTATTGACGGATCTCACAGTCAACGGGATCTGATCTTTGATACAGCAAATCTCAAAATCCAAGAATACGGCTCAACAGAAGTACACTTCAAGGTTAAAGGAACAGCACTTAAAGGTTTTGTCCTTGTTAAGAAGGCAACTCCTGATGATGTCAAGCTGCTGGAAAGCAATGGGCCGGTTCAGGATACAAGCGGTTATGTTGAGCCGGAGAATACAACGGATTACGTCCCATCACCGGATGTCCCGACAATCATTGATACCACCAAGGGGAAGGAGGAGCCGAAGAAGGAAGAGGCTCCAGCTCCAACCGATAATCTGGTAGATGCCCAGAAAGATAACACCAAGAAACAGGTGGAGGAAGGAAACAAGCAGGAAGTTCCTGTACCGGAAGTTACTTCAGAGGCAGGAGTAAATGCAGACTCTGCTCTTGAAGAATATCTGGCTCTGAATATGGTTGATGCCAAGAAAGAAATTTCACTTAGCGCATTTCCGGAAGCTCAGAACTTTGAAACCCTGTCAGATGTGCTTCAGAAAGTGGTTTATCAGAATCCGTTGATTCTTGGGGTTAAGCAGTATAGATATGACTATGATACTTTGACTCTGGAAGTAAATTACGATGACACTGAAGAGCATATTAAGAAGAAGCAGGGCGAGATCATTGCGGAAGCCAAAAAGATTGTAGCTGCAGTAATCAAGCCGGGTATGAGCGATGATGATAAACGCAAGGCGCTTTATGATTATCTCAACGATAATACCAAGTATGATGATGAAGCTTTAAAGAGTGCGGAAGCAAGCGGCTTCAAGCAAGTGGATGAGAAGTATAGTGATTCGTTTAACACTTATGGAATCATGGTTAAGAAGGTGGGTGTCTGTGCATCCTACGCGGCGACCTACAAAATGCTTAGTGATCTGTCCGGGCTGAAAGCTATCACGGTCACTGGCTATATGAGCGGAGTTCCTCATGCATGGAACAAGGTGAAGATTGGGCAGGAATGGGTAAACGTGGATACAACGAATAACGCAACCAACTCGGGTGTGCCGTATCTGCTGTACAACTCTGACGATACTACTGCAAAATCCATAGAATATGAAACAGATCAGGCTTATTGGCTTGATAAGGAATTGTCAGAATTCAAATCTACCGATAATTCCAAGGACTATTATGTTATGAATGGCCTTGAAGTTAAATCGGTGACTGAATATGGAACCAAGCTCGCAGATCAATTGAAGTCAGGCAAACCGGTTATAGCTATCCGGATGGGGGCCAAGTTAAACGAAGATGAAGTGTTCGATGAGGCGGCCAAGGTGCTAAGCGAGGTGGCTAAGGATAAGCTTAAGACCGCCAAGCTTGCCACCTTGGGGACATATATTGTACTTAAGCCATAATTTGATTAAATATAATGAGCACAGAGAAGGAGGGTCAGCCGATCGGCTGACCCTCCTTTTTTGGATAAAACATCTATTCCCTTTGCTCCTTCTCCAAGGTGTGAATGAACTCTGTAAGTGTAGGTATGCGGCTTCGGTCGTAGGCGAGAATTTTCTCGGTTAGCTTCTCATGGATGCTCTGTTCCAGATCCTCCCGGTCCGACCGACCGACCGACCGGCTGTGCTTTTTGACCAGCGGAGCGAATTGGTTCAAAATTTGATAGAGCGCATCCCTGTCCCCTGACTGGGCTTTGGCTACCAGCTCAAGCAGTGTATTGTTCTCCATCGCGGGTTACTCCTTTGCTTTTTTTCTTTTATGGAAATCGGCGTCCAGTTCCTGAATCGAGTGGTCGAGAGCACTTAGCTTCTTCTCAAACCGGAAGAACAGATATCCAATGACGACAATGGGAAAGCCAACGTTGTTAACGGCGTGAACCAAAAAGTTAAGCAGAGCTTCATCCACTTTTCTTCACCCCTTTCGATTGAACAGAGGAACGCAGCTTGTGCAGTGCCTGCTGCCGGGTCTTGAATACGGCCTGTGGGCTAACTTGTAGGCTTTGGGCGATTTCGGTATCCCTGTAACAAAGCACGTAAGACATAAGCACAATCTGCTGCTGCTTGCCGGTTAACAGGCGGAACGACCCGTAAAGCTTCTCATCCTCAATGGTATCGGCGAACGAGGAGTACTCTTTGAAATAAAAATCGACGGATGGACCATACTCATACGGACGTGCTGGGTGGCCGTGTCTGTCTTCTGGCAGCGGCTGATCAATGATCAGCGGGTTGCGCTGCTGTATCTTTTGGTTCGACCGGATGAAGGACAGAGTTGACAGATGAATCACGGAGGCCACATACCGGATGAACCTGATCTGAAACAGATGCTCTTGGAAGGCACGTTGAATTTGATTCCAACAGTTCATACACCCTGTGAGAGCGTTTGCTAGAGTGATGACATGAGGAGTGTGACGGAAGAAGGACTGGATAACCGGATTCTGGAAGGCGACTTCATGAACAGCTGCATAATGCTCAAATATCGTTAGCTCATCGCGGGTTAAAGCTCTTACTTTCATAAGTCTAAACCCCCTTCGTTATGATGACTCCTTACACTTAAGATATTAGAGGATTATCCAAAATAAACCTGTATTTGAACGTATGTTCTTATTTTTAGAAAAAAATAATAGTGCATTTACTGGAGTTCAATTATTTCACAGCTGGAATTTTCTTACAAGGGTCTAAAGGGCTGAAATGAAGCGGATTGCTGTTATCATTCATAGGGTAAGTTGCAGACTAGAAACAAGTTTGGCAGCACGGGTACATAGAGGGGCAAGAAACGGTGGTTGAATAATCACAGACAGCACGGCGAGACAAACAAAACAACACGACATTTGCAACCAAGACGATTTGACGAAATGTAATCTTATCAATCTGGCACGACAACCCCTCCCTCTGTTTATTTAAGCTTTTACCTGGTAATCTTAGGTCTTTGTTTGGTTCTATCTATAGAGGAGGTATAGAAGAACAAGGTGATCTGGCTCTAGCCAAGTAAAAAGCTTATATTATTAAAGTGTCCCAACTTATGGGAAAAACAACCTATTTTACGGGTTTTTTATCAATTTTGTCAGTGATTTTTCTCTCACTTGATCTTTGAATGCTTTACCGCGTCATAGGGCTTTTAGAAGGAAGGAGGTAAATAGACCATGCAAGAAGTCACAGACCATCTGGATTACGGTCTCCAAATTGTGTTTATCGGTTTCAATCCAAGTCTTCGCTCAGGGGAAGTCGGGCATCATTATGCCAATCCCCGGAATAACTTCTGGAGAATTCTGCATCAATCCGGCCTCACTCCCCGGCTGTACGATCCTTCAGAGGATCAGGATCTGCTCAAGCTGGGATATGGCTTTACGAATATTGTCGCGCGGCCTACTCGGGGCGTTGAAGATATTAGCCGGGAGGAATACCGCGAGGGAAGGGAGATTCTTGAGGCGAAGCTTAAGACCTATCGTCCGCAAATTGCCTGCTTTGTAGGCAAGGGGGTCTATACGGAGCTTACGCGGAGGAAGAAGGTAGCCTGGGGATTTCAGCAGGATTCCTATGTTGAGGGTATACATGAATTTGTAGCCCCTTCTTCAAGCGGTTTGGTCCGTATGCCTATGGATGAGATTGTCGCTATCTACAGACAGCTGCGGGATTTTATCTCCCCGGATCAGGAATAGGGGTGCTGATATTTCGACTTAATCTCTATTGGCTTCTGGTTGGGAGTGGGGCAGATGCAGCCTGAAATTTCAGAGATGGTGGATGCTGCTTGATCAAACCAAGTATAATTGGGATGGACAGAGCATTCTATCGCCAATAATCATGTGAAGGTGAACAAATGATAAAGACGATTTCAGATATTGCCCGGATCGCAGGTGTATCTAAGAGCACGGTATCCCGTTATTTGAACGGGGGATCGGTCAGTGAGCCAACCAAGCAGAAGCTTGAGCAGATTATTAAGCTCAACAATTATGTTCCTAATACATTTGCTCAAAGCCTGAAAGCTAAAAAGACCAGTATCATTGGGACGGTTGTGCCTAGACTGGACTCTTTTGCAACCTCGCAAACCCTGATGGGGATTGATGAGGAGCTTAGGAACTTTAACTATCATATGCTGATTTCAAATACAAGCCAGGATATGCAGAGGGAAATAGAAGCGATCTATGATCTGGCAAGACAAAAAATCTCCGGTATTATTCTGCTGGCCGCTCAAGTGACCGAAGGCCATCTTAAGGCCATCCGGGAGATTGAGATTCCAGTCCTGCTGGTCGGGCAGCAGCATTCTGAGCTGCATAGCTTGATTCATGATGATTTTCAGGCCGGTTATACAATGGGCAGGCATGTGCTCGCGAAAGGGCACCGGAGAATTGCCTATCTGGGTGTGACGGAGAAAGATGTGGCTGTAGGCATACACAGGAAAGAGGGGTTCAAGCAGGCTGTAAGTGAAACAGGAGACTGTGAGGTAAGGTACTTTGAGACGGGATTCAACATGGCGGATGCCGTGGCAGCGTCATCCCGAATCCTTGAACAATATGACCCAACGATCATTGTATGCGCAACCGATAATATTGCCCTTGGGGTATTCAAAACGGCTTATTCGAACCACATTTCGATTCCATCGGGTCTGTCTGTTACCGGTTTTGGTGGGTATCAGATTACAGAGATTATTCATCCAGCCCTGACTACAATTAAATTTTACTACTCGCAGGCGGGAAAAATGGCAGCACAGAGCATTATCAAATTGGTGAATGAAGAGCAGGTGGATCGATTAACCATACTGAACAATGAGCTGATTGACCGGGAAAGCGTTGACAAAGTTTTGAGCTCTGATTTATAATTTCATTGGAACCGGTTCCGTCGCGGTTTATGCAAGAGCTTAGGCACGTGGAACCGGCCCAAAATTTTTTTACTGTGAATTGGAACCGGTTCCTCTCTTTTTTTAGCTTGTTTTGGAACCGGTTCCGTTTTGGCGAAAATCCTATTTCCTAATGGAGAACAATCATGAATATGTCACGAATGCAAAAGTACCGACGGATTGAGCAGGCGGCGCCGGGCGAACTAGAACGGCTTCGGGAACAGGTCAGCCGTTGCCCATGGAGACAGACCTTTCATATACAGCCATCCACTGGGCTTCTTAATGATCCAAACGGGTTTGCATACTACCAAGGAGAGTATCACTTGTTCTATCAGTGGTTTCCGCTGGGAACTGAGCACGGGATGAAATATTGGTATCATATGAAGTCCGCTGACCTTGCACATTGGCAGGATGTTGGGATTGGGATCGAGCCGGGAGGCCCTTATGATTCCCATGGAGCTTACTCCGGAAGTGCCATCGAGAAGGATCATAAGCTGTATTTGATGTATACCGGGAATACGCGTGATGCGGACTGGATCAGGAATCCTTACCAATGCATCGCTGTGATGGACGAACACGGGAGAATTGTTAAGGAGGAGAAGCCTGTTATTTCCTCCGTTCCTGAGGGGTATACCGAGCATTTCCGGGACCCGAAGGTGTGGGCAGAGGCAGGCCAATACTACTGCGTTATCGGTGCCCAGCGCAGCAATCTTACGGGATGTGTGCTGTTGTACCGCTCACCCGACTTGAAGGAGTGGGAGCTTCTCGGAGAGATGGTGACCCGCTTGAGCCATTTCGGTTATATGTGGGAGTGCCCCGATTATTTTGAGCTTGCGGACCAGGGTGTTCTCATATTTTCACCACAGGGCATAGAGCCGGAGGGAGAACATTTCCGTAATATCTACCAGTCCGGTTATCTGACCGGCAAGCCGCTGAACCTGGACACGAGAGTATTCGAGCATGGTGAATTTCAGGAGCTGGACCGGGGATTCGACTTCTACGCTCCCCAGACGATGGCGGCACCGGACGGACGGCGTCTGCTGGTTGCCTGGATGGGACTGCCGGAAATCGGGTATCCGACCGATGGCAGCGGGTGGGCCCACTGTCTGACTCTCCCCCGGGAGCTATCCTTACGGGAAGGGAAGTTGATTCAGAAGCCGGCTAGGGAACTCAGCAAGCTTAGGAAAGAGATGACCCGGGCCCATCACTCCTTACATGATGAAACCCGCAGGTTGGATGGTTTCAGCGGAGCCTCCTACGAAATGATCTGTGAATTTAGTGCATATGATGCCGAACAGTTCGGCATTGAGTTTAGAGCCGGTGCCCATGAGAAAACAGTGCTGAAATATGATCGGCTCCGCAAAAAGGTCATCCTGGACCGCTCGTTATCCGGTCAGACGGTGGGAGAAGAGTACGGACTGACCCGGGAGTGCACTGTGGATGCCCCGGCGCTCAAGTTTCAACTGTTCGTGGATACCTCGTCGGTGGAGATCTTTATCAATGACGGTGAGGAAGTATTCACAAGCCGTATTTTTCCTGACAAGCTGAGTACGGAAATCCGCTTTTTTGCATCTGGAGGAAGTGCGGAGCTGGATGCGGTGGTGTGGAAATATTAATGCTAATAGCTTGTTTCAAATTTTATGCTGGAAGGTGACAGCGTGGGGAAGTTATACACAATCGGGGAAGTTCTAATTGATTTTATTCCACTGCAAAAAGGGTGCGCGCTTAAGGATGTCGTATCCTTCGAGCGGGCCGCTGGAGGAGCGCCGGCGAACGTGGCTGCTGCGGTTGCGAAATTTGGGGAAGAGGCGTCCATGATTACAAAGCTCGGAAATGACGCGTTCGGTGATTTCCTGCTGGAGCAGCTGCAGGCCGCTGGAGTCCAGACGGACCAGGTTTTGCGGACTTCACAAGCAAATACTGGGCTTGCCTTCGTCTCCCTTATGGACAATGGAGAGCGTGATTTCTCTTTTTACCGCAACCCGTCTTCCGATTTGCTCCTGACTGCGGATGAAGTGAACATGGAGCAATTTAAACAAGGGGATATTCTGCATTTCGGATCGGTAGATTTGGTGGACAGTCCAATGAAGCAAGCCCATATTAAGGCTATAGAAGCTGTTCAGCAGGCGGGCGGTCTGATCAGCTTTGATCCCAATGTGCGTCTGCCTTTATGGGACGACCCTGAAGCCTGCCGGCAGACGATCCTATCTTTTATTCCGCTGGCCCATCTCATTAAGATCTCGGAGGAAGAAATCGAATTTATTACCGGAATCCAGGACGAGGAGCAGGCAGTGGCCTCTTTATTTAAAGGAAATGTCCGAGCAGTGATCTATACCAAAGGTGCGCAAGGGGCTGTGCTGCACCTGCCGGATTATCAATTTAACGCAAGCGGATATAAGGTTGAGGTTCAGGACGCAACAGGAGCAGGAGATGCTTTTGTTGGAGGCTTCTTGTATCAACTCCTCGTCAGAAGAGCGGATCAGAGCAGCTTGAAGAACATCCTTCTTGCAGATCATAACGAGATTTTGAGATTTGCCAATGCAAGCGGGGCTTTGACGACCACCGGGAAAGGCGCGATTCCTGCGCTTCCGTCCAACCGGGATGTATTAAATTTCATAAATGGTGCAGCTAGAGAAAGGGGCGAGGAGAATGTCTGACAATCGGGATATAGCCAAAGAAGTTGTACAGGCCATAGGTGGGCAGGAGAATATAGCTTCTTTCGCACACTGTGCAACCCGTTTACGCATTATGGTTCATGACAAGGAAAAGATCGATCAGAAGAAGATCGAGAATATTGACAAGGTCAAAGGGGCCTTCTTCAACTCCGGCCAGTATCAAATTATATTTGGAACGGGCACGGTCAACCGGATTTTTGAGGAAGTAGAGAACCTTGGCATTACAGGAACGTCCAAGGAGGAGCTCAAGGGCCAGGCGAAAAAGCAGGGAAACGCGTTCCAACGTGCGATCCGGACCTTTGGCGATGTGTTCGTGCCAATCATTCCTGTGCTGGTGGCTACGGGTCTCTTCATGGGACTACGCGGTTTGCTCACGCAGCCCCAGGTTCTTGCGTTATTCGGGGCTGTACCGGAGGACATTCCGGCTAACTTCCTGCTGTTCACGCAGATTCTTACGGATACGGCGTTTGCTTTTCTGCCTGCATTGATTGCTTGGTCGGCGTTCCGGGTGTTCGGAGGCAGTCCAATCCTGGGCATCGTGCTTGGGTTGATGCTGGTGAATCCAGCGCTCCCGAATGCATATAGTGTGGCGAATGGTTCAGCTGAAGCACTGACCATGTTCGGATTTATTCCAGTGGTCGGGTATCAAGGCTCTGTGTTGCCTGCCTTTTTCATGGGCATGCTGGGGGCCAAATTCGAGAAGTTTCTCAGAAAACGCATACCGGAAGCACTAGATTTGATCCTGACCCCTTTCATCACCCTGCTCGTGATGATTACACTCGGTTTATTTGCGATCGGTCCGATCTTCCACTCTCTGGAGACTTGGGTGCTTCAAGGGACGACATTTGTGCTCCATCTGCCATTTGGAATCGCTGGCCTTGTAATCGGTTTCTTCAATCAGATCATTGTGGTTACAGGCGTCCATCATATATTTAACTTCCTGGAGATCCAGCTCCTGCAGAAGTATGGCAACAACCCTTTTAATGCGATCGTAACCAGTGCTATGGCCGCACAAGGGGCAGCCTGTCTCGCAGTAGGACTCAAAACGAAGGATAAGAAGTTAAAAGCACTTGCGCTGCCGTCTTCCTTCTCCGCCTTTCTTGGAATTACGGAGCCCGCGATTTTTGGGGTTAACCTGCGCTTTATGAAGCCGTTCATTATGGGGTTGATCGGTGGGGCGATCGGCGGTTTTCTGGCCTCCCTCTTCGGCCTGGCTGCAACTGGTATGGCCGTTACAGTTATTCCGGGGACGCTGCTGTATTTGAATAATCAGCTTCCGCTATACATTCTCTGCAACCTGGTTGCCATGGCAGTGGCTTTTGTGCTCACCTGGATGTTCGGTTATAAAGACAAGCTGCCGGAGATTGCCCCGGAAGCAGCTTCAAGCGGGAATTCAAAGTCTGGTAAAGCAGCCCCTGCTGACAAGGCGGCTCCGGCTCCGGTCACTCAATTGAAGGTGCTGGAGGTTTCGGCCCCTATTACAGGAACAGTGGTTCCACTGGAGACGGTACCCGATCCCGCATTTGCCCAAAAGCACATGGGAGAAGGCATCGCCATTGAGCCTTCCGAAGGCAAAGCGGTTGCTCCTTTTGACGGTACGGTTGCGCTTGTTATGGATAAAAGCAAACACGCCATTATTTTGGAACATGAGAGTGGTGTACAGATCTTGATTCATATCGGAATCAATACGGTGTCCTTAAAAGGGAACGGCTTTACCACCCATGTCCAAACCGGGGATCAGGTAAAAGCCGGGCAGCTGCTCATTGAGTTCGATATCGAAGCCATCCGGGCTGCCGGGCTGCCTCTGATCACTCCGGTTCTTGTCCCTTCAGGGCTGGAACAGGTGGCCGAGGTTGCACCAAGCGCAGCTGGAGATGTGACTGCTAATGAGAAAAGCGTTATGAAGGTGCACCTTGCCTAATGCAGTGCACTAGGCAAAGAGGCCGTCCAAATGGACGGCCTCTCTTCTTGTTTAGAGCTGGGAGTACGGGAGTGCATTATCTAACCCAGCAGAGGCAGAAACTCTTCTTCCGGCAGAATCTTGACCTTCCGGCCCGAGGATATCAGCTTTTCGGCTTTTCGAATCTTGCTGTTGCTCTTGACGCCGTCCTGATGCTTTACATAATCCTTCGTGCCCACCACAAGATAGTGTGTAGTTGGCAGCACTTGGTCTGCGGGAAAACCGCCTGCATCGGCGACCCGCTGCATCGCTTCGCGGCGGGACAACGAGCCCAGGGTGCCGGAGAAGACGACGTTCTTACGGAATAATACATGATTCTCGTCAAACTCCGTCACGGAAGGAGTGATCTGGCTAGCCCGGACACTTCCCCCGGTGCTGCGGGTGGATGCGAATGTAATATGTGTATAATCGGGCAGAATAGAGCCGATCCGGTATTCATACCGCTGCGCCAGATCTTGAGCAAGCATGGTGTCTCCGGTCTGAAGACACTTCATGAAGACAAGTGCGGCTGCCCTGGCATCCTCAAGCGCGTCGTGATGACGGAACGCATCCAGACCGAGGTAGCTGCTTACGGAATTAAGCCGGTAGCTCGTGAGCCCCGGCCAGATTCTTTTGGCCAGCAGGTAGGAACAGACATATTGAAAGCCTTCGCTTGGAAGCTCGTTAGCCGTCATGCAGTGCTTAAGCACATTGATATCAAAAGCGGCATTATGGGCGACCACGATCTGGTTGTCCAATACTGGGCCGACCGTATCCCACACCTCCTTAAAGGTTGGCGCATCATGGACCATGGCTTCCGTAATTCCATGGACACGCACACAAAAAGGATCAAAGTCCGCAAGCGGATTCACCAAAGAGTAGAATTCATCCACAATCTGGCCCTCGCTCACAACAACAAGTCCAATGGCGCATACACTGCCGGGATTCATATTTGCGGTTTCAAAATCAAGAGAAACAAAATTCATAGATGAGTCACCACACTTTCAGTATCTCTATCTATTTTACAATAAACCGGTGTCGTATAGTTGAAATTAAGTTTTTTGTAAAATATAGTTACCGCCGGTTAGCTGCTGCGCATAGAGCTTAGAGAAAAGTTGAAGATAAGATAAAGCAAAGGGACGCGGGCAGCGTCCCTTTGCTTCATCTGAAGGTTAATAGAATCGGTTCATGGAGTTAAGATGAAACCTCCAGAATCCCAAGTGTGGGTTCAAATTCTGGTTGTGTCTGGTCCGCACCGGATTGGAACTGCTCATTCTCTCCGCAGCTTATGGCATCTCCAGGCTTGTTTAAGGGTTCCGTCTGCTTCTCTCCAAGTGGCCTGTGCACCAATCTGTCCATACTAACAGAGAAGATGTACGCCTCATTAACCGCTTTCATCCGAGTTCAAACTTCACTTTGAACAAGGGGCTTGACGTGGGAAGTAAACGGGTGTATATTTATCTTAAATTAAAGATATTCAAATTAAAGATAACTAAAATTGATTTCGCAAATAACAATAAAAGGAGTGTCCTAGCTATGACACAAAAAACCGCAGGTATTCACCACATCACCGCATTTGTTCGCAATCCACAGGATAATGTTGATTTTTACGCTGGCGTACTTGGGCTTAGACTGGTGAAACAAACGATAAATTTTGATGCGCCAGAAGTATATCACCTCTATTTCGGCAATCATATTGGCAGTCCAGGTACGGCGATCACGTTCTTCCCTTGGCCCGAATCCCGCTTAGGCAAAATTGGCGGGGGACAGGTGGGCACAATAACTTTTGCGGTGCCGGAAGGAACTCTTTCTTTCTGGGAGGAGCGGCTGAACCGTTTGGGAGTTGCTGTAACTAAGGCGGAAAGATTCACGGAATCGTATCTGCAGTTCACAGATCATGACGGTCTTCAGCTTGAGCTTGTGGAGCGCTCGGAAGGGGCATTAAGCCAGTGGGGATTCGGCGGGGTTCCGGCCGACAAAGCGATCAAGGGATTCGGAGGCGCCCAGCTGCTAAGTACAGCACCGGCAGAGACCATGGCTCTTCTGCAGAATGTTATGGGGCTTGACCGAGTTGGAGAGGATAGCGGTATGGTCCGGTTCCGTGCTCAAGGGGATATTGGTAATCTCATTGATGTAAATGCCAGCCCGGTAGGCTGGGGAAGGGGCGGAAGCGGAACCGTCCATCACATCGCCTGGCGTGCAGCGGATGACCAGGATCACGCGAAATGGAGAGCCCACATTCTCGAGAATGGATATAATCCGACACCAGTTAAGGACCGGCAGTATTTTAACGCGATTTATTTCCGGGAATCCGGTGGAATTCTATTTGAGATTGCTACAGATACACCAGGATTTGATAATGACGAGCCGGCGGAGTCGCTCGGTGAGAAGCTGATGCTGCCTAGCTGGTTTGAACCGCACAGGGCGGAGATTGAAGCGGGGCTGCTTCCGTTCAACGTCCGTGTATTGGAGGGGGATGCACAATGATTCATGTATTCAAAAAAGGTGTAAATTCCGCAGCGCCTGTGATTTTGCTTCTGCACGGGACAGGAGGAACGGAGCATGATCTTATTCCGCTGGCCGGGCTGATTGATCCCGGAGCTTCTTATCTTAGTGTAAGAGGCAACGTGCTGGAGAATGGCATGCCGCGTTTCTTCCGGAGATTGGCTGAAGGCGTGTTTGATGAGGAGGACTTGATCTTCCGCACACAGGAATTGAATACTTTCCTGGACTCTGCTGCAGAGCAATATGGCTTTGATCGGCAGAATCTGATCGCTCTTGGTTACTCGAACGGGGCGAACATTGCGGGCAGTCTGCTGTTCCATGAACCCGGCTCATTAAGAGGGGCCATTCTTCATCACCCGATGGTTCCCCGGAGAGGAATTCCACTTCCTGATCTTACAGATATCCCGGTCTTTATTGGAGCAGGTTCGAACGATATGTTGTGTACTCCACAGGAAACGGAGGAATTGGCCTCCCTGCTTCAAGGGGCGAATGCTTCCGTTGAAGTTCACTGGGAACAAAGAGGGCACCAGCTTACACAGACAGAAGTCAACGCGGCAGCTGAATGGTATCACAAGCATTTTAAGTAATTCTCTCTCTAATCACCCAACATTCATTAAATATGGAGAAGCCCTGACCTACTAGGTCAGGGCTTCTGTGTTTTATAACGCCCCCCACTGAAGGGGCGCCTTCATTCTTCGATGGCTTATCCGCGCAGCAAGGATTCCGCTCCGTCCACGTAAACCTCAGTCCCCGTCACATGGGAAGACTCGTCACTTGCCAGGAACAGCACCAGGTTGGCTACCTGGGCCGGAGAGCCGGGCTGATCTTCAAGCGGATGGCTGCCCTCTGGAAATTCCACCGGAATTTTGACCTTTTCCAGATCGTCCGTGGGATACGTATTCTCATTGATATTGGTGTCAATGGCCCCTGGACAGATCGCATTGACTCTGATTTTGTAGCGGGCCAGCTCCAAAGCGGCCATCTTCATGAAGGCAACCTGGGCTGCCTTGGTCGAGGCATAGGCTGAGAAGCCGATGCCGGAGAACACACGGTTCCCGTTAATGGAGCTGGTGATAATCACACTACCGCCATGATCTTTAAGGTAGGGAACTGAATATTTGACGGTTGCAAAGGTTCCCCGAAGGTTGATGTTCATCGTCTGATCCCAATCTTCAATGCCCATCGTCTCGATAGGAGCCATAACACCATTGATGCCGGCGTTGGCAAATACGATATCCAGCCTGCCGGACTGTTCACTGACACGCTTGAATCCTTCCTCAATCATGCCGGGCTTGGATATATCACATTCCACTACGTATGCCCGGCCTCCGGATTGTTCAATCTTTGCCTTGGTCTTCGCAGCATTCTCGGGAGTGCGGTCGAATAGATATACCTCTGCTCCATGTTCGGCAAAGCGAATCGCGGCCGCTTCCCCGATTCCTGATCCTCCCCCCCGTGACGACGGCAACCTTTCCTTTCAGGCGTTGTTCTGGCATGCTCGGGTATCCTCCTTAAACTGGTTTGTATTTTATACAATTCAGTAGTTAAATACCCTGGCACCTGGACCTGAATCAGCTGATCTTAGTCCAGCCGCGTTTCTGGTTTACGGCAGAGCTACGCCGCGAGAGGTGACATACAGCTTATACCATTCCTCGCGGGTCATTTGTCTGGACTGGGCTTCCGCATCCCGGCAGGCCTGTATCCGCTCTGGATTGGTTGTCCCGATAACCGGTTGAATCATGGCAGGGTGGCGCATGAGCCAGCCGAGCACGATCGCTTCGGCTGTGGTGCCCTTCTCTTGGGCCAACTGCTGCACAAGCGCCGCTGTGTTCTTAATGTTCTCGGGCTGATCCTCCAGAGACCGGCCTGAGAATTTACCCTGAGCCAGAGGCCCCCACGATTGTATCTGTACGCGGTTGGACTGGCAGTATTCAAGCAGCCCCTCGGCGAAGTTAACGGCGGTTCCGGCCTTCTGATTAATATGTACACCCTGATCCACGAAGTCGAGCCGCTCCAGACTGAGCTCCAGCTGGTTAACCACAAGAGGCTCGGGCAGTGCCTTCTCCAGGAATCGGATTTGAGCGGCGCTCATATTGGAAACCCCGAAATATCGGACTTTGCCGGAAGATTTCAATTTGCCAAACGCCTCGGCTACTTCCTCTGGTTCCATGAGCGGATCTGGACGGTGAAGCAGCAGGATATCCAGATAGTCAGTCCCGAGTCTCTGCAGAATGCCATTGACGGACTCCAGAATGTGTTCCTTGGAGAAGTCGTAGCGCCCCGGAATGTCGCCCTCGGCAAAACGGATTCCGCATTTAGATTGAAGCACGATCTGTTCCCGGAGGCCGGGTCTGACTTTCAGCAGCTTCCCAAAAGTCTCTTCGGCTTTGCCGCGGGTATAGATGTTCGCATGATCAAACATGGATATTCCAATGGACAGCGCAGCGTCCACAGCTCTTTCGGCCTGCAGGACGTGGTCTTCTCTAACCGGTTCTTCATTCCAGCCTCCGCCGAACGGCATGCAGCCTAGGATAAGGCGGCTGGTAGAGATTCCTCTTTGTTCAAGTGGCATGATTTTCATAGGTTTACCTCCTCGGATGCGATTTCATACTCTCTAACCATACATCTTGGAGACACCGCTTTCAAGAAAAGGGATATTTAATTTCTACCATTATTTGCGCATCGATAGATTTAGGGTTTTCTGATAGTATGGCGGCGAGGTTTAATCAGTGTTCTGGAAGAGGTGGCAGTGTGAGACAGGGGAAGGCCGGATGGATATTGGTCATTACAGCTATGGTGTGTGCGGGCAGCTTAGGGGTATCAGACGTGCGGAACAGGGCATCTGCGGAGGCGGTTAATCTACCTTTTACCGACATTGACCATGCTTATGGAAGAAATGAGATTGCTAGTCTTTACAAGGATAATATTATGTTGGGAACTTCGCCAACCCTGTTCTCGCCGGACAGGCCGATTACACGGGCAGAGAGCCTGACGGTTCTTGCCCGGCTGCTTAAGCTTGAGCCCGTCCAAGGTGCGATACCCGCGTTTACGGATGTGCCAAAGGGCAGGTGGTATTACAGTACCGTTCAGGCCGCCGTCAATATCGGGATTACCGAGGGCACGGGTTCAGGCACGTTTGCGCCTGAGCAGCCGCTGACCCGCCAAGAAGCTGCGGTATGGCTCGTCCGGTCGCTGAAGATGACAGCCTCTGCAGAGGACGGAGCCAATGTTTTCATAGATAGCGATGAAATTGCCCCGTGGGCGGCACCCTCCGTGGCGGCCGCACAGAAGCTGGGGCTGATGCAGGGGGATCAGGGGAAGTTTCGGCCCAATGATTCCATTACCCGGGAGGAGACCGCGGTTCTGATGGCCCGGGTGCTTCAGAACAAGAACTGGGCTGACGAGATCAGCCGCGCGCCTGCGGCTGGTATCCAGCTGGGATGGCAGTATGGGCAGACCAACGCCCAGTATGAACAGAGCGTGCTGAATTCGCCGGTTAACGTCATGTCGCCTCGGTGGCTGTTCCTGGAGGATAACAGTATGGTTAGTTCATACGTGAACCGTGCCATGATTACTTGGGCAGATCAGCATAACAGGAAGGTGTGGGCGATGCTGGGGAACGGCTTTGATGCGGATGCCACCCACACAGTCCTGGCCGATTCCGCCAAAACCACTTCGGTCGTCCAGCAGCTTGGGGACCTCGTGAAGAAATATGGGCTCGGCGGAATCAACATGGATTTCGAGAATATTTATCCTGAGGATAAGGCCGGTCTCACCCTGTTTATCCAGAAGCTTGCTGCCCGGCTTCATGCGGAGAAGGCAGTGCTGTCCGTGTGCGTTTCGCCGGACCTTGGCACGGACTGGACCGAAGCTTTTGATTATACGGCCATTGGTCAGTATGCAGATTATGTCGTGCTGATGGGATATGATGAACACTGGGATGGAGACCCGATCCCTGGATCGGTGTCTTCGCTGCCCTGGGTGAGAAGCGGGCTGGATAAGCTGCTTGGCCGTGTGCCGGCAGCTAAGGTTATAGTTGCCCTGCCTTTGTACACCCGGGATTGGGCGCTTCAGACAGACGGCACGGCGGCCTCGTCAGCAGATATTTCCCTGCCTGAGCAAAATAAACGGGTCAGCACCTACAGGCTGAAGCCGGCATGGGACAGCACATTGCAGCAGTATGCCGCTTCGTATAAGACCGGTTCTGTACGGCACCGGATCTGGATGGAAGACGGCCGCTCCCTGACAAGGAAATATCTATTGGGAGCAAGCCGTCATATCGGCGGTTTCGCTTATTGGTATGTGGGCGGGGAGAGTGGGGACGTGTGGCCCGCCCTTCGCAATGCGTCCAGATTCTCGGGATACTCTTTTTAGAATAACCAAACCTAGAATAACTTAAGTCCGTTACCTGCCCTGTCTGGCTCTTCTCAACATTTGGTTAAGAACTTCGGACAGGATCAGGCCCATGGCAATGGCTCCAGAGATGAGGAAGACCTTGGCGGCCAGCTGGACAGCGCTATTATAATCGTTCTCCATAAACTTTCGCATGGCGTCATAAGAGAGGCCTCCAGGAACTAATGGGATAATTCCGGCCACGCTGAAGATAATCACAGGCATCTTGTATATTTTCGCAAATATCAGACTTAGAATTCCCACAAAGGCACTGGCGGACAGGGAGGCCACAACGGGGCCAAAGTCCTCCAGAAGAAGATAGATAACCCAGCTGAGCATGCCGACCAGCCCGCACTGAAGAAGGGCCCGCTTCGGGACATTGAACAGAATGGTGAATGCGGAAGATGCGATGAAGCTGACAATCAGTTGAGCAACCAAGATCATGATGGAAATACCTCTTTCATCCTAGAAAAATAAAAACACAACCGCAATACCGGTTCCGATCGCAAACGCGGTCAGAAAGGCTTCTGCTCCGCGGGCTAGCCCGGATACCAGATGTCCGGCCATTAAATCGCGTACCGCATTCGTAATGAGAAGACCGGGGACAAGAGGCATCACTGAACCGATGATGATCTTGTCCAGGGATGATCCGATGCCTGCCCGCACGAGCAGCAGCGAGACTAAACCGATCAGGAAGGAAGCGAACAGCTCGGAGAAGAACTTGACCCGTACCAGCTGTTGAAAATAAATGACGGCCGAATAGCCGATGCCTCCGCTGATCAGGGAAGGCAGGAAATCGTCCCAGCCTCCCTTGAACATAATCATGAAGCAGGCGCTGGCAATGGAAGCCGCCGTAATCAGCAGCCAGGTCGGAAAGGCGTGAGCGGCCTTGTCGATATCCATCAGAGCTTCTCTGGCCCCCTCAAGATCAATGTCGCCAGCGCTGAGCTGGCGCGAGATCAGGTTCACGGCGGTAACCTTCTGCAGATCAGTGGTGCGTTCTGAAATTCCGATCAGCTTGGAGGAAGCCTCGCTGTCCGACTGGAACATGATTCCTGTCGGTGTGATATAGCTGTGTGGACGGGGCCTTCCCAGGCTGTTTGCAATCCGTGCCATCGTATCTTCAACCCGGTAGGTTTCAGCCCCGCTTTGCAGCATAATTTTTCCAGCCAGGAGACACAAATCTGTAACAGCTTCTGCGCTTATATTGTGATTCGGCTCTGAAGCAGCCGGGTTCTGTTCCAATGTAATCTACTCCTCTTGACATCTAATTCAGGCTTAACCGACCACATTATACCATGAGGGGCACGGTGAAGATATGTTTCGCTTCATGGGGAAGGGGTAAGTGAATGATAAGTTAACACAAGTTCAAATTGTGACGGAATTATAAAAATAATTTGAACAAATTATGAACATTTTTCGTTTTTTGTGGTATACTTAATACATCAAGTAACCCCTTTCAACATTTAACCAGGAGTGATGAATATGTCAGCCAAAGTATATCCTTTCAGCAAAGTTCAGCAAATGAAAGATGATGGCTACACCGTTGCCTTCTATATGACTGTAATATCCTGGGCGCTTCTTATATTTGGCGTTGTCCTTTGCCTTTTTAATCTGAGCGAATTCAATGACCGCAACCTTGCTCTTATGGGCGGACTCGGCAGCATGATCGCCAGTGTGTTTGTGTATACCATTGGAACCTCCATTTATTTGGTTCAATCGAACTCCAATAAAGAGAGCCGTTGAATATCGTAATGGTGGGTTGAAACAAAATTGTAAAAACCCTTTAGGACATGTCTTAAAGGGTTTTTTTGCGTCCATATTAATAGTTGTGAACACTTCGTGAAAATAATCCCGATTTGTGCAAATCAATTTATGACGATTTGGTTAAAACGTGACAAATCTCACATGCAATCTGCTAAACTGAAACAGCTTTGGTGTGTATGGGTATTAATATTAATAAAGTGCAGTTTGAATTTGCGGAAAACCGCCTTCAGACTGTACCTGATGAAGAGGTGATGGGAATATGAAAAGCAAGCGGTCCGGCTGGAAACTGCTCACGATTTTGGTCCTCAGTTATGCGCTGATCATCGCGGTATCCGTTGCCCTCGGATGGGATAAGTTCATCGTGCTTGATCCGAAAGGACCTGTTGCTGAAGTTCAGCAGAAGCTGATCATTCTAACAGGACTCATATGTATGGCTATCGTGATTCCAGTCATTGTGCTCATGGTGTACATCGTATGGAAATACCGGGATACGCCGGATAACGATGCGCCTTACCAGCCGAATTGGAACGACAGTAAGCTGCTCGAGACTATTTGGTGGGGGATTCCAATTGTGATTATTATTGTCCTGGGATACTTCACCGCACGGGACACGTACAAGCTGGCGAAGCCTCCGGTAACGGATGCGAATCCGATTACGATTCAGGTTACTTCGCTGGACTGGAAATGGCTGTTCCAATATCCGGGACAGAAGATTGCTACTGTGAACTACGTGCAGATCCCTGCAGGCGTTCCAGTACGTTTCCAACTGACTTCTGATGCGCCGATGAACTCCTTCTGGATTCCACAGCTTGGCGGTCAGGAATACTCGATGCCGGGAATGGCGATGCAGCTCTGGCTTCAAGCCGATAAGCCTGGCAAGTACTTTGGCTCTGGTGCGAACTTTACAGGACGGGACTTCGCGCATATGCAGTTCGAGGTTGAATCCAAACCGCAAGCCGAGTTCAACGACTGGGTGAAAGAGGTTCAAGCTTCCTCACCTGCTTTGACCAAGGAAGGGTACGCCCAACTGGCCAAACCAGGAACGGCGAAGCAGGAATTCTTCGGTTCCTATCCGGAGGATCTGTATAAGGAAGTTGTATTTAAAAACGGTGGAATGTATATGAACCATGGCATGGACAGTACCGAAACCGGCAGTTACAACGGAACATCAAAACCATAATGTTAGGCGAAAGAGGGTTACGTAATGTGGGAAAATATTAAAGAGTTCGCCTCCACTTTTTTCGTCACCGGTGATCCGCTGATTTATGGTGCGGATGTTGCCATCGTATTGACGAGTATCGCTATCGTCTTTGTTCTGACGTATTTCAAAAAGTGGAAGTGGCTTTGGACGGAATGGATTACAACCGTCGATCACAAAAAAATCGGTATCATGTATCTCATTGCATCACTGCTGATGCTGTTCCGCGGTGGTGTCGATGCGCTGCTGATGCGGACACAGCTTGCTCTGCCGAACATGAAGTTCCTTCAGGCAGATCACTATAACGCTGTATTTACAACACACGGTACGATCATGATCCTCTTCATGGCGATGCCGCTGATGTTTGCCTTATTTAATCTGGTTGTACCTTTGCAGCTGGGGGCAAGGGACGTGGCTTATCCGTTCCTGAACTCTATGAGCTTCTGGCTGTTCCTGATGGGGGCTATGCTGTTCAACTTGTCTTTCGTTATCGGGGGTTCTCCTGATGCGGGCTGGCTCAGTTATCCGCCTCTGTCTGAATTGTCGCACAGTCCGGGTGTAGGACAGAACTTCTATATATGGGGGATTCAGATCTCGGGTATCGGTTCCCTGGCGACGGGGATCAACTTCCTGGTAACCATCCTTAAGATGCGCGCGCCAGGCATGAAGATGATGAAGATGCCTCTGTTCTCCTGGTCTGTACTTTCCAGTTCGATCATGATTATTTTCGCGTTTCCAATCTTGACCGTTACTCTGGCACTGCTCTTCCTGGACCGTTTCCTGGGAGCGCACTTCTTCACAATGGATATGGGCGGCAACCCGATGATGTATGTCAACCTGATCTGGATGTGGGGGCACCCTGAGGTATACATTGTGGTTATTCCGGCATTCGGGATATTCTCCGAGGTTGTGGCAACCTTCTCGAAGAAGAAGATTTTCGGTTACAAATCGATGGTATTCTCCATGATGCTTATCAGTATTGTATCGTTCTTCACTTGGGTCCATCACTTCTTCACGATGGGATCGAGTGCGAACGTTAACGTATTCTTTGCGATATCGACCATGGTCATTGGTATCCCGACAGGGGTTAAGATATTCAACTGGCTGTTCACGATGTTCCGGGGACGGATTACGATTTCCCAGCCGATGCTGTGGACCCTCGGCTTCATTCCTTGTTTCGTGGTTGGTGGAGCCACCGGGGTCATGCTGGCGGTTGCGCCAGCGGATTACCAGTACCACAACAGTTACTTCCTGATCGCGCACTTCCACCAAGTATTGATCGGGGGCGTTGTGTTCGGTTACCTGGCTGGGATGTACTACTGGTGGCCGAAGGTGTTCGGCTTCAAACTTAATGACCGCCTGGGCAAATGGGCGTTCTGGCTCTGGAACATCGGTTTCTATGTATGTTTCATGCCACAGTATGCACTCGGCTTCATGGGTATGACCCGCCGTCTGTACACTTACGGTTCCGATACAGGCTGGGATCTGGGTTGGGCACCGCTGAACATGGTGTCCACAGTCGGGGCCTTCCTGATGGGTCTCGGGTTTATCTTCCAAGTATGGCAGATCAGCTACAGCATCAAGAATGGCGAGCGGGATCTCACTGGAGATCCGTGGGGTGGACGTACACTCGAGTGGTCGATTCCGTCACCTGCGCCAATGTATAACTTTGCGGTAGAACCGCATGTAACTACGGACGATGCATGGTGGAAAGTGAAAGAAGACAGGGAGAAAGGCATCAAGCCTGCACCTGTCAAGCTTGAACCGATCCACATGCCGAAGAACTCGGCTATTCCGTTCATCATGTCAGTCTGCTGGTTTGTTGCCGGCTTCGGCTTTGTATTTGACTGGATGTGGATGGCTATCCCAGGTCTGGTTGGGGTGGGAATCTGCTTGCTCGCACGTTCCTTCTCTTATGACACGGACTACTACATTCCAGTAGATGAAATTGAGCGCACTGAGGCAGCTCTAAGAGGGAGGACCGTCTAATGGCACACGCGGTAGCAGAGCATTCCCACGCGCATGAAGCCCATGAGAGTCATGAATCCCTGAAGGTGCTTGGCTTCTGGATCTTCATCGTTACAGATATTCTGATTTTTGGTACTCTATTTGCTTGTTACGCCGTACTGCATACGCACACGAACGGCGGCCCTGGCGCCAAAGAATTGTTCGAAATGCCAGGAGTTATTGCAGAAACATTCATCCTGCTTACAAGCAGCTTTACGAGCGGTCTCGCGATGCTTGCCATGCATAAGGGCAAGGTGAAGCAGTTGATTTCCTGGCTTGCCGTAACAGCCATTCTTGGTGCTGTCTTTATCGGGTTGGAATTGAAAGAGTTCATTCTGCTCGTGGAAGAAGGACACAAAATTTCCAGCAATGCATTCCTGTCTTCCTTCTATACCTTGGTAGGAACGCACGGACTTCACGTATCCATCGGTTTGGTCTGGATGATTGCCCTGATGATTCAGCTTGCACGCCGGGGTGTCACAGAAGTGACGAAACGCAAAGTAACCAATTTAAGCTTGTATTGGCACTTTCTTGACGTCATCTGGATCTTTGTCTTCACCGTCGTATATCTAATGGGGGTGATGTAAGATGAGTCAGCATCAAACCGGACATGAACATGCCGAGGGCCACGGCTCTCTGAAGTCTTATGTGTTAGGTTTTATCTTCTCCATCGTTCTGACGATCATTCCGCTTGTGATTGTAATGAACGGTCTGCTCAATAAGACACAGACCGTAATTACGATCATGATCATGGCGATCCTGCAATTGATTGTGCAGCTCTTCTTCTTCATGCATATCCGTGAAGGAGAGAAACCAAGATGGAATGTCATGACACTGATCGTAGGTATCATTATTGTGTTCACAGTGGTGGCCGGGTCCATCTGGATCATGTCCTTCAACTCCACGGTGCAATAAGAGGCCGGATCAGTCGCAGCTGAATAGTTGATTCCGGGAGAGACAGGCAAGGAAGTTGCCTGAAGGCTGCCGGATGTTATAAAAGGGCTGTTCTAAGCAGAATTGATCTGCTTAGAACAGCCCTTTTTACTGCCTATTTCAATTGCTCGGCGCCAATCATCGTGCCTGTGTCTGTAATTACCTTGAGCTTGATATTGGAAATAACCCAGCGATCCCGCTCATTTTCGGTCAGCTTCTGCACCGTAATTTGGGCTTTGCCCTTATCGATGTTCTCTTCCATAACAACTAGTGGATATTCGAAAGTGAACTGCACCTTATCCTTGGAGAGCTTAACGGGAGCAGGGAGCTGAACTTTGCCCATATGTGGGCTGGACCCCCCGGTCACCCAGTAGTTGGTATTGAAATCTTTGAGCGTTTGTTTTCTAAGAGCCGGGGATAGGACTGCATATTGAAGGGAACCATTGCGGTTCTGTATGCCTTTGATCCAGGTGTTTACCGCCTCTTCAGGGGTAGTCGCTTCCAAAGCGCTCTCGAACTGGCTGACCTGATGGGCAAGATCCGTAGCCTTCGGCAGTGTGATCCGGATATTGTTCTTGTCCGCTGTCACCTGTCCTTTGAACTCGTCAACAATCTTGCGCAAGGGCACCATAGTGGTTCCGTTTTCCACTTTTAATTTCAAATAATCGGCCGTATAGGGCATATCGTTGATAAACAGATTCAATCCTGATTTGGCCCATGCTGTTGCTGAAATTACTGCTGTTGCTACTACACATGCTGCTCCTGCTGCTACCCATTTTTTCATAAATTGTACGCCTCCATAAACTTGTATGATTCCGAACTCTATTGTAATAAATTTCCTGATGTATGGAGTGTCAGTACAGTTAACTTGCGGTAACAATTTAGAAGGAAAATATGAGCTTGTTTTACAAATTATTTACTTTTCTCAATCACAATGAGACATGTGCTGTCTGGCAGAGAGGCTGGCTGGCCATGTTCATCCATAAATAAGATCCGGCCTTGCAGAGCCTCGGTGTAGCCTTCTTGAAGAAAGTGGCGGCTTTCTATGATATGGGCACGACTTCCCAGAGTGCAGCGGATGAAGTCGGCATAGGCGCTAGGGGTGAAATATCCGAATTGCTCCTGGACCTCATGGACATAGGCCTCTTCCCCCCATGTATAGGTATACAGGAACTCCATAGCGTCATTGACTGGCATAAGGACTTCCATGTCTCCGATAAGCTCGAACCGGATCTGGCGTCCGCGGAAATCTTTCTGGTATCTCTGCAGCCATTGCAGCCCATCCTCTTCGAGGAACCGGATACGCCGCATAAGCTCCAGCGGCTCGGTCATGATGCCGTCCCGGATAATGATTCTTCCCCCAAGGGGAAGAACCTCAAAAGCGCTTTGAAGTGCTGCGGCGACAGTGGCGTGGTTGAACCTGCGACCTTCATATTCAATATAGGAGTACAGTTCATGAAGGATGGAGGAGAAGATAATAGAGTCCACTTGTCCGGATTCCACATAGCCGGATAAGTTCAGGGCATCCCCTTTCATCACCTGCCAGTTGTGTCCCTCCAGTTCCTTCTTCCGCTCAAGCGTTTCAATCACATTGGTGGAGATGTCAATCCCTACTGCTTGGACCTGAGGCAGCTCCTGCTCAATCAGGTCGAGCATAACGCCGCCGCCCGGTCCAATATCAAGCACACGGTCTCCGGTAATATAATCTAGGATGACCTTCTTGTAGTCCGAGGTCTGATTCATGTCCGACAGATATTCTTCTTCATTATGGAACCGATCATAAGCGTCGCGTCTCAAATCGAACAGGTCGAACAGCATAAGCACCGCTTTCTCGTAAAGAGGTGACTTCTCAGCCTCAATGCAGAACTCGATCAGTTTCTCTGCTGCAGCCGAGAACACAAAATTGAAGAATAATGTATCCGGGAGCTCCTGGAGCCGGTTTACCGTATGGGTCAGGTGCGGACTCTCTGGTATTCTGCCATCTAAGATCATTTCCCAGGTTAGGCCGGACAAATGTCTCTCGATAATTCGTTGTTTGTAAACATTAACTTTCTTGATGCCTTTGTAGTCATAATACATATGGTTCATCAGGCGCTCAAAGCTGATATGACGAATAGGCTCAGGCTGGGCATTGGCACATTGAACGGACAGAACTAGAATCTTGAGAAAATCGTCCAGCGAGAATTCCTGAGTGGCAGATTCCACATACCATAAGGTCTGGTGTCGAAGCGGGGCAAGCAGCTTCTCCAGGTCCACCTGCTGCATAGCTTGAGCAAGCTCATTATCAAATCGTTCGCCCTTCTGTACTTGGAGCGAGCGCAGCTTGCGCAGCCTGTCTTGAAGCAGACTCTCGGGAAGCTGGGATGACGCCGCGATCTGGTTGATCAGATCGAGCACTTCCTGCTGGACCGAGGTCCATAAGTCAACACTCACACCGGCAATAATGCACTGATTGAGAGCAGCCAGCAGGCGGGCTAGTTCCTCTGGTGTAAGAAGCCCTCTATGAATTAAATCCTGTAAAGGCTGGTTCTCCTCTGAAGGGACTTCCCCTCGGATCTGCTGACCAATCAACCCGTGTGTGGCGATTAAGGTATGAATCATATACTCACGGTCACCGGATTCCTTATGATGCTTATGATAAAGTTGGGCTGAGCCGATATTATGTACAAACAGGTTAATCCCTTGCCCCTGCCAGTCTCTTCGCTGACGGAGGGTTCCGCCTTTCGCAACCTCGGACCAGATGAGGACTTCTTCCACAACTTCTTTAATCCAGAAGGAGAGAGGGAGGCTGTCCAGAATAAGCAGGGTCCTCTCCACATAATCAAGAACAGGATTGGCATCCGTGAGTTCTTGCAGGGAGTCAATGCGTTCCAAATTAATGACGGTCTGTTCAGCGGACACGATATAGCCCATCCAGACGGGCAAATCTGATATATCCCCATCACCTTGATGGTAACGGGTTAAGCTTGAAAGTGAAGCCAGCATGAATAATCCTCCTCGGGGGCAGATTCTACTCCCCATCATAAACGATATATAGACGGATAAGTAAGAGAAAAAAAGGCAGGTGGGATCTCACGAATCCCGCCTGCCTGCACCTTTATTTAATGGTTTCTGGTTCTTTGTAGTCGACTCCGAAGGTATCAACGGTCACTTTCTTCATGATCTGCTTCGTTTTAGGAGCGTCGTTGGCATCTCGCGGCTGATTCACGATAGAGTCTACGACGTCCATGCCTTCAGTCACCTTGCCAAAGGAAGCGTATTTGCCATCCAGGCTTGGATACTCCTTGGCAACCATAATAAAGAACTGAGAACCTGCGCTATCGGGTGCATTCGTTCTGGCCATGGATAGAACTCCGCGGGTATGCTTCAGATCATTCTGGAATCCGTTCTCACTGAATTCACCTTTAATGCTGTATCCGGGACCGCCTTCACCAGTCCCTTGCGGGTCACCACCTTGAATCATAAAATCGGGGATGACGCGGTGGAAGTTGGTGCCGTCATAGAAGCCTTTTTTGATGAGGGAAATAAAGTTGTTGACTGTATTGGGAGCGACCTTAGGATAGAGCTCGGCCTTGATGATCTTGCCGTCCTCCATCTCAATGGTAACAACAGGATTCTTGCTGCCTTTATTGGCAATCTTGTCGGCCAGCGATTCTGTCGCTGCATCCTGGCCATTACCTGATGGAGCTTGCGATCCGGTACTTTCCGATGGAGCTGCTGGCGTTTCCGGTGTTTTGGCATTTTCGGCGCCTTTCTTCGCTCCGCAGGCGGAGAGGACAAAGATGAGCATCAACATCATGATGATGAGGAGCGGGCGGGTTTTGATGGCTTTTAACATAGTTAATAAATCTCCTTTATGATAGTGTCTCAGAGTCTATTATAGCTCTTTGTACAACTGAGAGAAACCTTGGCTCAGGCCTGGAAATTCGTTCCTGAAGAGTTTCTTCTTCATAGTTGTATATGATATCCTATAAAGATTAGGTTCATTCTTATGGGATTGATAGAATATCCTACCTGTTTAATATATACTGACATTTCATCATGCATCCTGCGGGATGAACATCTTGTGAGGGATCCTATGTTTGAGAAACTGATTAATAACTTTACACTGCTTACCTCCTTCTTGTTCTTTGGGAATATGGCCAGGAGCCGGTATCTGAAAGGGAAGGTGAGCCGGGCGGTCGATTACTTCGTCAGCGGTATTGTTCTTGGATTATTTGGGCTGCTGTTAATGCAGTTCACTTTTTCTGTAAACAAGCTGGTTATAGCTGACTTTCGGCAGATTGCCATAATCGTGTCCGTGTACCTAGGCGGGGCTGTGTCCGGATTCTGGACCACGCTGATCATTGCAGGATACCGTTTGTATTTCCTGCACGGAATAAGCTCAGCCTCCGTTCTGGCAGCGCTCAATGCTGTGCTGACCTACGTAATTGCGGCCTCGCTGCTCCCGCGCAAGAACAATCATTTATCCAAGTGGGCCATGGTGGTGGGGCTTTCTCTGGTCTCTACGATGGCGATTTTCTATGTAACTCTTCAGGAGAATGTGTTGAGGATCGTACTGCCTTACAGTCTCGTCTTCGGAATGGCGGGGCTGTTCACCTACTATTTGCTCCGGTATTTGAGAAGATCCGATGATCTGCTAGATATGATGCGGGAAGCGGCGCACAGGGATTTTCTTACGGGGCTGTATAATTCACGTGCCTTCCAGACTTTCTTTGAATCCAAAGTTGTGACAAGCAGGGCAGCCTCGGAGGTTTTCTCGCTGCTTGTGGTCGATATTGATCACTTCAAACGGGTGAATGATACCTATGGTCACGCAGCGGGTGACGCTGTCCTCCAGCAGCTGGCCCATGTGCTGAGGGATACGTTTGGCCCAGAGGATCACATCGCCCGCAAGGGTGGGGAAGAGTTCGTTGTGATTGTGGACCACTGCGGCCGGGATAGAATCAAGACTGCTGCGGAGAGGCTGCGCAGAAATGTGGAGAGGCATGTGTTTGCCCTGCCAGGAGGGGGCACTCTCAGGATTACCGTCTCGGTAGGGGCGGCAGTGTTTCCGGATATAGACGCTCACGAGCTGTTTGATAAAGCGGATCAGGCCCTGTATGCTGCCAAGGAATCGGGGAGAAACCGGGTTTGCTTAATAAGCGCATAGGAAGAGGGGCATGCCCGAAGGGCTGCTCCTTTTTTGCATGTTTTTATGCTTTTTGTGCCAAAATAGGGAAACCACGAGCGGGTGGGAATCCCAGGACAAGGAGCGATAGTCCATGCCAAGCAGCAGGAAGAAGCCAGACAGCCTCCTCGAGAGTCTTAGTGAGAAGCTGTCCAAAAGTTCAGACTTGGAACAACGCAGCTTGTGCACCGCCGAGCATCAGGTTAAGCTGATCTATTTGAAGAGCGTGTGTGATTCCGCTACTTTAAACCGTTTTATTCTCACCCCCTTTTTCGAGACAGAAAGCGAGCAGTCTTATGAGAACTACATCGCTTCTTTTCCCGGAACCACATCAAGCGAAGATATCAAGGAAATTCTGGACTATATCCTGCAGGGGCGTGTGGGGATTGTTTTTAATAGCGGCAAAATATATTTGTTCGAAGCCGTCCGTGTGGAGGCTGGACCAGTTCAGGATGCCCAGACGGAGGTTATTGTACAGGGGCCTTCGGATTCATTCAACGAGAGCCTGGAAGTGAATATGAACCTGATCCGCAGACGGTATCAATCCCATGATTTGAAGGTAGAGACAACCACTGTCGGCAATAAGTCCAAAACCAGTGTGGCGATTATGTATGATCAGACCCGAATTGATCCGGATGTGTTAGCTGAAGTGAAGAGACGCCTTGAGGGGATCGCCATTGATATTCTTCAGGCAGCGGCCGAACTGGACAAATATTTGTCTGCCAACAAGTTCCGCCTGTTCCCTACGACAATTGTTACAGAGAGGCCTGACCGGGCCGTATTCAATATTTCGGAAGGGAAGATTGTTCTGCTCGTGGATACGGCCGGGTATGCTGTCATACTTCCGGCTATCTTTAACGACTTCTTTACAGCTATGGATGATAAGCTCCAAGTGCTTCCTGTAGGGTGGTTTCTCAAAACTATAAGATACATCGGCCTGATTATGACCGTAACACTGCCAGCCTTTTATGTAGCCTTCACTTCATTTAATACCGAGGTGTGGAAGGTACAGATTGCGCTGTTGGTATCAGGGAGCCGGGCTACGGTTCCGTATCCTTCGTTTATGGAAGTTATCCTAATGCTGCTGATGATGGAGTTTCTGACCGAGGCAAGCTTACGTCTGCCCAAGGCTATCGGGCCAACGGCAACAACGGTAGGCGGTCTGATTCTGGGAACGGCTGCGACCGAGGCGGGGCTGGTCAGTAATATTATGATCATTCTCGTCTCCGCTGTAGCGATATCCAACTTTGTCATTCCGCTCAATATGATGGGCTTTACGATCCGGGTCCTCAAGTATGGATTTATCTTTCTGGGTACGATTTACGGTCTTCTTGGGGTTGTCCTTGGCATGGTGGGCGTTGTGATGTACTTAACAGGGCTTCGCAGCTTCGGGAAGCCTTATTTCAGAATGTTCGCCGTCGATAGAGCCAAGGTGAGCAGCTCTTCCAAGGGGGAGAGAACGGATGGTTAAATCGAAGTATTTCTACTATTTGTTCCTGATCAATGCCTTGATTAATATCATTAATTTTGTCCCAAGGGGGTTGATCTCCCATCGGTTCAGCGGGGCAATCATGAGCATTCTGGTGGCCGTACCTATCGGTACACTGTTTACATACTTGTTTGTGAAAGGAATGAGTAAATTCCCCCAGAAGGGTTTGCCTGAAATCCTGAATGAGAATTACCCAAGGATATTGTCAATCTTAATGCTATTGGGCCATGTCGTGATTTGGTATATCGCGGGACTGATTACCCTGTTATCCTTCGTGGATGTCTCTCTCCGGTATATCAGCTCAGACGTTCCGCCGTTCACCATTATGATCGGCTTCCTGGTTGTGGTCTGTTTGTCGATCCGCTTAACCTCAGAATCCATCATGTATGCTTTGGAAGTTCTGATTGTCCTAAATATTCCGCTGATCATCTACTTCCTGCTGAAGGGCCTTTTGAATCCGTACTTCAGCTGGGATGCGGTCATGCAGATTGTGACCTATTCGTGGACGATGCCTTCTTTTGATTCAATTGCCCAAGCCACGTTTATTTTCTCGGGTTATATTAACCTGGCTTTGTTCAACCGGGTATTTAAAAATTTAAGGGTCAGACATTTCTGGCTCATCGGTGTAGCGGGATTTCTGATCCTGCTTGTATCTTTTCTGGTTCCAATCGGCTATCTGGGAACGATAGGGGTCGAAAGGCATGTGTACCCCTGGTTCTCGACCGCTGACGTTCTAAGAACCAGAACCTTCATAGTTGAGCGTATTCTGTTTATATTTTATTTCACTTATTTGACGCTCTCTCTGGTCAGCACCATTGTTCACTGGCATGTGGCGCTTGAATTTGCAAAGGGCATATTTGTTTCAAGAAAACAGCGTACTTCACCGAAACGGAGCCTTGAATTGTGGATTATTATTCCATTTTCCATAGTGGCCTTGTTAGGGCTGAAGATGGGACAGTTTACACTGGATCATCTGGGGCTTCTGTTTCTTGATGTTCGTTTTATCGCTGAAATGTTGATGATCATGAGTATCTACTTTACCTACTGGTTAAAGAGGAGGAGGAGAAAAACATGAAGAAAGCAGCTTGTATGATACTGGCTCTTATTCTGTTTCTTCCTCTCCAGGGGTGTAAGTTTAAAGATATCGACCTCAAGTTGTTTGTTATGGCGATAGGCATAGATGTGTCTGATGAGAGCCCCAACAAAATCAAGGTAACCCTAAAGCTTGCCATCCCCCAAGGTGATCCGAAGAAAGCGGATGAGAAAGTCCAGATGCTTACCCAGGAATCGGAGACCATCGCGGAAGCTGTCCGCGAGATGAAGTCAAGAGTGGATAAGGAGCTCGATTTCGGACACTGCAAGGCCCTGATATTTGGGGAGAAATATGCAAAGACCAGTCTGCGCGATGCGCTGGATTGGGCGATGCGCAGGAGGGATATTCAGATGATGATGTACTGTGCTGTGGGCAAGCCTTCGGCCAAGGAAGTGCTTGGAGTTCAGCCGGCCTCGGAACGGATACCCGCCAACTCCTTGTTCCTGGCACTCAGCAGAGATGGAACCGAGTCCCCATTTATCGTGCCCGTTTTTTTCTATAATTTTAAAAGACGGTTTGATGAGACCGGTCTCGATCCGCTTCTTCCGGTAATTGAAGCCAAAAGTGAGCAGGAATTCGAGATCAGCACCGTTTATTTGTTCAACAAGCAGAAGATCGGCTATCTAATGAATCCGGAGGAGACAAGGTTCTATAACCTGCTGACCACAAAAAATTTACTTACGAACTTTAATATCAAGTACAACGGATCTCCCTATGCCTATAATGTGGAACGCTCCAAAGCAAGCTACAAAATCAAAAAAACTAAAGACGGGGAGCCTTATATCGAGTACAAAATCAATCTGGTTGCTGAACTAGAGGAGAACAAGACAGAGAACATTGTAACCGAGCAATTTCTTAACGATCTGTCTGCGGCAGCCGGGGCTGATCTGAATCAGAAGATTCAAAAAGCGTTGGAGAAGGTGCAGCAAAGCGGAAGTGATCCGTTCGGCTGGGGACTGCGCTATGCGGCTACCCACTGGAATAACCGTACCGAGTTCAAGGACTGGGCGGATATGAGCGAACGACTGAAATTTAAAGTGAACAGCAAAGTCTTCATTAAATATACAGGAATGATCCGCTAACTGCGGGTCATTTTGTTTTTGACCAGGACATAGGTACAATAATAGAAGACTTATCCAACAATCAACCAATTTGAAGGAGGCTTCTGGCATGCAATATCGGAGACTTGGAGGCAGCGGGCTCAAGGTTAGCGAGATCAGCTTGGGCAGCTGGCTGACTTATGGCGGTTATGTCGAGAGAGAGAAAGCGGTTCAATCTATCCGTACGGCTTATGATCAAGGTGTTAATTTCTTCGATACGGCAAATGTGTATGAACGAGGCGCAGCGGAGGAGCTGCTTGGCCAGACTCTGAGGGATTATCCGCGTGAGTCGTATGTGCTTGCAACCAAAGTATTTGGCAAAATGGGCGATGGCCCTAATGATCAGGGCTTATCCCGCAAACATATCACCGAACAATGCCATGCCAGCCTGAAGCGGCTGAGTGCTGATTATGTAGATATCTACTACTGCCACCGGTATCATCCCGAGACCCCGCTGGAGGAGACGCTGCGGGCGCTGGATGACCTGGTACGCCAGGGCAAAGTACTGTATGTTGGTGTCAGCCAGTGGACTGCGGCACAGATGGAGGCAGCCCTTGGCGCCGCAGACCGCTACCTGCTTGACCGGATTGTAGTGAACCAGCCACTTTACAACATGTTCGAACGCGGTATCGAACAGGAGATTATTCCGCTGGGTGAACGCAAAGGGATTGGGCAGGTTGTCTATTCCCCGCTCGCTCAAGGCGTGCTTACCGGGAAATACACAAGTAGCGGGGAGATCCCGGAGAACAGCCGAGCGGCGAAGCTGGGCTGGGACAGCACTCGCCTGACCGAGGACCGGATTGCCAAGGTGAACCTGTTGGCCGGCGTTGCGTCTGAGCTGGGCATATCCCTCACCCAGCTGGCGCTGGCCTGGATTCTGCGCCAGCCGAATGTGGCCAGCGCTCTGGTAGGGGCCAGCAAGCCGGAACAAGTGGGTGAGAATGTGAAGGCTTCGGGCATCGTTCTGCCGGGCGAGGTACTCATGCGGATTGAAGAGATCCTGGGTTAGTTTATAGCAGCAGAGAAATAACGCCCGCAGCTCCTGTCTTTTGAGAACTGCGGGCGTTATTTAATTCTGCGTGAAATCTGGGGAATTTAAAGATTATTCATCCTCTCCGCCATCATATCCGTTAATCAGGTCGGTTCCGTGCATAATAATCTCTGGCGGGGATGCGGGGTCCACCGGAGTATTCTCCTGGATGGCATCGGCATCAGGCACATCCTCAAGCGGCGCGTCCTCTGAAGCATCCAATAGGCCACCTGAGCTCTCTTCGGAATATGCACTTTTGCTCTGTGTGATCCTTGTATCATGCGGAAGCACATCATCGGCTGGAATGTCGTTTTCAGGATCGTGGCTCGTCAGAGTTTTATACTGCGCATACTCCTGATCGCCCCGGTTATCGTAACTTCTTGAATTGTGTTCCATAACTCTCGTCCTCCCTTTAACAGCTGTTTACATGGAGCTTACCCAAAACCCTTATCTTCCAAACGAAGCAAAGGGTGGGAAGTTCTGGGGGACGCATCATATGCAACAGACTATTCAAGGAGAGCTTCATAATTTATTGCATATTTTCTTTTATAGTCATTCAGAAGTGTCGGAGGACAAGAACATAGTCACTTGTAGGACAAGAACTTGGTCCGTTTGCCGAAATCCCTTTCTTTTCTTTATTGTGTTATTTGGGCAATCAATTTTAGATACACCTATCGCTTTTTCTTCACTGTACATTGATATTTGAATTGTTTGTTTTGTTTCCTTAATATACTTAAATGAAAAGTTGATTTTTGGTATTGATGCTAAATCACTAACTACATTCCTTCTTATTTTATTTTCAGTACCACCTTCTGGGGCATATTTAAGCCAGGCATAAAAACTGAATATTGTGTACTATTTGTTTATGTAAACAAAGCCAACAAAAAGATCGAGAAAAATTCCTGGATCTTTTTGTTGGCTTAAGGGCTCTAAATGGATCTCAAGGTTTTACCTGGACTACTCGTTTCTTGTAGCGTCTTTCTCTTTGTTTCTGGAGCCCATACTAATGCAACCAAGAAACCGATAAAACATAACACTGCTGCCCAAATCATCGTCTGATTGACACCTATTTTTAGTAATGCAACAGGGACGAGATAAGTTCCAACGGCAGACGAGAGACGCGTTATCGCAGTTGCAAAGCCAAAAGCTGACCCCCGGATTTCAGTTGGAAATAGTTCAAGTGGATATACTGCAGTTAAAATATTTGGACCCCCATTAAAGAGAGCGTATACAGCAAAACAAATTACGGCGATCATGCCCGTTCCTTCTGGCAGAAAACCTAAAACAAGCAAAGGTATCGTTAACAGTAAATATCCCCAAACAGCTAGAGGACGTCTACCCACAGTTTCAACTAATCGTAGTGCAGGAAAACAGCCTAAGAGCAAGAACAGTGTCAATGCAGCATATCCCCAAATCCATTGATTGCCTTCAGCCAATCCTAGTGCTTGCAAAATTTGAGGCCCAAAACTATACATTGCATACTGTGGTATGTTAATAATGGACCACAGAGTTATGACGAAAACAAGCCTTCCCAAATATTCCTTCTTAAATAGCTTGGCAAAACTTGCTTTATTTTTTTGATCTTCCTGCAGGTCTTCAATTGTAACATTATCTCCCCATATCTTCTTTGCAATTAATAAGGCTTCATCGACTCGCCCTTTACTTGCAAGCCAACGGGGGGACTCAGGAGTATCCCATCTACCAATCAATAAGATTATGCAAAAAACAGCTGAACTTCCTAACATCCATCTCCATGAATCAGGACCCCATGATAACATATAGAATCCAATGGCTGAAGCGACAATTGCTCCAACATTCCATATGGTTATTACTGCTCCATTTAAAACACCTCTATGTTTTTTGGGAGTGAATTCTGTTACTAATGCCATGGATATGGGATAATCTGCACCTATCGCAACGCCCATTATTAACCTCGTAATAAAAAACTCAAAAGGGCTTTGTACTATAAATATTGCTAATGAACTAACAAGCATTATCAATAAATCTATGATATACATTTTTTTTCGGCCGACAAAATCAGATAGATAACCGCCTATTAATCCCCCAAAAAACATACCAACCAAAGAGGCTATTGCCTCCAAACCAATCCAAGTTTCATTCATACTCAGTGCTGGCGCTGCGGTAACAAGTGCAATACCAATCATGATGAGTATATAACCATCAATAAAAATTCCACCACTAGCAAACCCGACTATTTTTCTTATTTTAGAAGAAGTTTTAGAGTCTTCAATTAATGATGCTGCAATACTCATGGCATTATGCCCCCCCTAATATGAATGAACGTGCTTGTCAATCAACTTTGTGCACATATTTATCAAGTAAAGATAAACCATTGTCCAAAACAGACATAACTTCATCAATCTGTTCTTTTGTACATATTAATGGAGGTGTAATTAGTACAATATTTTTGGTATATCCAAATAAAATTCTATTCTCTTCCATAAAACGAATCAGTTCATCTACAGGACTTGCACCTCCATAGTAGGGACACATGGGTTCGCGAGTTTTTCTGCTGTAAACCAACTCGAAACCTCGCATTAAACCAATACCTCGCACATCATCCATACACTGGTGTTTATGGCTAAGCGTTTTGAGCCATTCATCAATGTATTCACCCATGTTTTTTGCATTTTCTACCATATGTTCTTCTTCGATAACCTCTATTACAGCGTCTGCCGTCGCACAAGCTAGAATGTGACCACTATATGTTAGACCCGCTGGTAAATATTTATCATCGAAATAGTTACAAATATCCGTACTTACTGCCACTGCTCCAAGAGGAATATAGCCACTTGTTAATCCTTTAGCCATGACGACCATATCTGGTTTTATACCATAATGTTCAAAAGCGAAAAACTTGCCTGTTCGACCAAAGCCAGCCATTACTTCATCGAGGATAAGTAAAATATTGAATTTGTCACATATCTCTCTTAGCTTTTTTAAATATCCATCAGGAGGAGGAAGCATACCATTCGCACCTATTACGGTTTCTACAATTACTGCTGCAATATTGTATGGGTTCTCATACATCATAATCTCTTCAATGTGAGTAGCACATTCCAAATTACAAGATCTTGATTTTTTGCCGAATGGACAACGATAACAGTAAGGAGCAAAGCTTTTCACAGCCCCAGGCACACCTGGCTCAGATGCCCATCGTCTTTGATCACCAGTAAGCGAAGCAGCGCCAGCAGTAGCACCGTGGTATGAACGATAACGAGAGATAATCTTTTGTCTACCGGAGTAAATTTTCGCCATTTTAACTGCATTTTCTACAGCATCAGCACCCGCGTTAGTATAAAAGATCTTTCCAAAATTATCAGGAAGCTTACTAATTAACTTTTCCGATAAATTACCCTTAGGAATAGATGAGTATTGAGGAGAGCCACATGTAAGTTTATCGATCTGTTCTTTCATGGCAGCAATTACTTTTGGATGCTGTTTTCCTACATTGCAGCTAGCCTGATCGGCACGCATATCATAATATTTATTTCCATTTGCATCATATACAAATAGCCCGTTACCAGATACCATTGGTGTTCCGGTTACCTTATTCTGGACAGCCCATGTGAATAAACTATAATCCCTGTTTTTTTTTATAATCTCGCTTTGATTCATAATATACACCGTTCCCTTTCTTTTTATTTTTCATATCTATAAATTAACTTCTAGAAAAACTCGAAACAATGTTTAAACTGCACATATATGTTGTAGCGTGTGCTCAAATATTACATGAATATGTTATTTAACTTAACAAATAGATTGATTCTTATTGATTTTTTCTTTCACAGCTCGAATTTTTTTGCAACAAAAAAGCTTATTACAGAATGATTTTCCGATTCTGAATAAGCTTAAAATCATATGGGTTATCGATTAGATTGTTTGCCTGTCCGAAAATGCGAGTTTATAGAATATGGTTAGCAGTTGAAGTTCGAAACAATCATTGATGTCAAGGAAGTTCTTATTAATGATCTGCTCAATTTTTTGCAGTCTGCTAGACATGGTATTTCGATGAATAAACAGTTTCTCTGCCGCTATGCTAATGTTTTTATCACATTCGAGATATACGCTGAGTGTTTCAAACAAATTCGTTTTTTCTGTTCGATCAATTTCTAACAAAGGTTTAATGTTCAATTCAATTAACTCATTAAGCAAAGGGTTATTTATTTGAGAAACAATAAAGAGAGGAATCAACATATCTTTGACTTCAATTACCCTGTTAGAAATTCCCAACTTATAAGCGACGTTTGCGACTTGCTTTGCTTCATCTATACTCTGGTGAAAGTCATTGAGGTCTTCGTATATATTTCCAATCCCAATATTGAAACTTGATTTATCTTTATATTCTTGGAGTTCATTGAGTATCATGTTGGCGATTTTGTTAATGGGAAGATCAAACTGGTTCTTGGGAATTAGAATTAAAAACGAGTCCAATAGAGAGGCCATTAGAGCTTTTTCGAAGTAGCGATTAAGTGTTTTTTTACAAATACTCTCGATAAAGTCTACCACTTGAGAAGATCTTTTGACCCATTCTGACGTGTCTGTTTGATGTTTTGTTATAGACAATGAGATTACAATGGCTTGATGTGGGAGTGATAACTCGAATTTATGAAATCTTGCACTTGCGATAAAAGCGTTTTTATCTCTTATATCATTGGTCATGATATCAAATAAAATGTGTTGTCCCTTTATTCTTCTATCATCGTTGTTTACAATTCGATAGCTAATTTCAGAGACAAGGTCTGTTATGGCTGGTTGTTCGCTATCTAAATATATAAGTGGCAATTCGCCTTCTTTGGCCGCATTAATTACGTTAATAGGAACATGTGGCAAGTAATCACTCTGATAAATAATAACTGCGCTAAGATTTAGTCCTATTGCTTTGTTCATTAAAAAGAGCAGTTTCTCTTCTGGGTTTTCTTTTAATATCTCTCCCAGTATGATTAAGCAATCTCCACTTCTAAGACATGGAATTACATCCCCTGGATTTTTGGATAACTCTGCCACATGTGACCATCTAATGGCATTATATAGTTTCTTTTCGCCAGCCAATAGTTTTGCTCGTTTTAAATACTGGGACTCCAACAAGTGGATACATCTATAAGACATATGTTCCCCCCCTTTTTTTGCAAGTCGTCAATGAGTAATATGAAGTTCATGTTATTGTATATATCATTATATGTCAACAATAATAACAATAGGGCTTGATAGTAATTAAGAGTTAATAGAGAATTCGAAGTTAGTGGGGGAAGTTACATAATAAATTTGTTTATTATTATAAAGACTTAATTAAAGGTGACCACTTTAGTTATATTGCCGAAAATGAAAAGAACATGATACAACTACTGAACTGTAACCCGTAAGATGGACACTTGAAAAAAGTGACCTCTTACGGTTTTTTGTGTTTTAATCATACTATCGAGAAAACACGGAGAATGAACATCATGAGAAAAATCAGAACAGGATTTACTGAAGTAGAGATCAGGCTGTTGGAGTCCAATCCGAATCTAAGCCGCGTATCGAGGAGAAACATTTCGTATGCTCCAGCTTTTAAGCTCGCAGCGGTTCAAGCTAACCAAGCGGGAGGGCCACCCAAGGAAATTTTCCCAAAGCAGGCTTTAATATCGAATTCATCGGTTAGAGGACACCTACAGAGAGCCTATATCGTTGGAGAGAGACCTATGCTAAGTACGATGAGGCTGGTTTGCTAGCGGAGCGCAGAGGTATAGGAAGTACAGGGACGATCAAAACGTGAATCTTCAGCAGAAGAGAAGCTGAAACAAGCAGATGCTCAGATTAAACTCCTCGAAGCGGAGAACGAGCTTTTAAAAAAGCTAGAAACGCTCGAAAGGCGAGACAGTAAGGAGTTGACGCCTTCCGAGCGCTTTCAGCTCATTAACCAAACGGTTTGTAAGCATGCGTTACGACGTTTAACACGTTACCTTTGTCGAATTGCTGATGTTAGTTCGAGCGGCTATTATCGTTGGTGCAGCGCCGAAAAAACACGTGGCTACGAGAGACAGCCGATCCATACGACTTCCAGCTTATTAAGGGGCATTTTGAAGCCTTGAACGGAACAGCAGGCGCATTGGTCATCAAGATGAGGCTGGAGAAATTGAATGGCATAGTAATGAATCATAAAAAGATTCGTCGTATCATGCGCAAGTTCGGGTTGGCAGCTATGATCCGTCAAGCCAATCCCTATCGCAAGATGGCTAAAGCGACGCAAGAACATCGTACATGTCCTAACCTTCTGGAGCGCAAGTTTGATCAGGGAGAACCAGAGAAGGTCTTCCTTACAGACATCACATGCATGCGCTATGGTAGCGGTCAATGGGCATATCTTTCTTGTGTGAAGGATGGTGCTATGAAGCAAATATTGACGCACTATCTCTCTTCAACTTTAGAGTTAACATTGGTTGAACGGACCATGGCTCGCTTACTCAAACGATTGGACGGCAATATTCATCCAGACGCCATCTTCCATTCCGACCAGGGGGACACACCATACACACCCTAGAACCCGTCTCCTTATCGCCAAGGCTAGGTACTACAAAGATTGTCAATCTCTTAAAGAACTGCGACTACAGGTTAATGATTATATGGCCTATTACAATTCAGAAGGCTATCAATGGACATTAAAAAAGATGACTTCTGATGAATTCAGAAGCCATCTCTTAGCTGCTTAAGATCATAGTCACTTTTTCAATGCTATCCACAAAGGGGTTACAGTTCACTACCCGGTTCTTGAAGGCTTTTGCTTTCCTGGCGATATCGAAGGTGATCGGCCACACTTTGTTAATAGTCGGTATACATAAAGGGGCATCCAACAAGTCTTCATTGACGACTTTTGAATACACCCCGCTTGACTGAACCTACTCAGATTGTTACTACACTTCTATGGAAAAAGTACATATTGAGCACAAATTGCTGTTATTGGGATAGTCACAATACTTAGTAATGTGGAAAGTAATGTCCCTTTTGTAGCAAAATCGATATCTCTATCAAATTTTTGAGCAAATACAACAGAAGATAACGCTACGGGCATACCAGCTTGGATAACAATGACCAATTTTAATAAATCAGGCATCCATGTTACTTGATGTACTATTAATAATGCCAGAAAAGGCGTTACAAGTAATTTGAGAAAACACGTCCAAAATATAATTGAGTTACTAAAAAAGTCTTTGATTGGAATCGTGGCCAATTGTATTCCTAATATTAACATAGCCATTGCAGGTGTAGCAGATCCTATAATTTCAATTGATTCTTTAAAAACATTTGGCAGTGAAATTTGCGCCGAGAATAACAATAAGCCCAGAATTACACTAACAAAGCACGGATTCATCAGACTTCGCAAGAAAGTTTTTTTTCGAAACTTATCTTTTATATTACTTCCACCCATTTTTACCATCTGCATTCCAACAGAAAACATAAAGATATCGTACACCGCGTCACATAATATTCCATAGAAAGCAGCCTCTTGACCAAATAAAGAATTTAATACAACAACGCCTATCATACCTGTATTACCGAATACTGACATGAAAATAAAAAGATTCGATTGATTTACGTTGATATTTTTTATTTTAACTAATAGCTTTGCTAAAAGTAGTAACACCAATATCAATATCGTAAATATCAATACTATGATTAAAGCATTTTTTACGACTTGACTGGAGTAATCTAACTGCATAGAACTTAAAATCATACACGGATAAGTAACCGTTGTTGCTACCGTTGCAAGCTCAATGGATGTTGATTTTTTAAAAGTATTGAATTTGCGTGCAACATAACCTGGAATAATCATAACAAATATCTTAATCAAAGCTAAAGCAATGATCATATCACTCCTCCTTAGATAGCTTCAGTACGGTATCTAGGAGAACGTTCAAGCCTTTTTCAATATCAGCAAAATGAGCATTTTCTTCTGGGCAATGGCTCTTACCACCAACAGTCTTTATAAATATCATGCCGACTGGGTAGAGGTTTGAGATTTGAAAGGCATCGTGGCCTGCTCCGCTAAATAAATAATTAAATTTATCGCCGCGTTCAATTACAGATTCCTCTATAATGTGTTTAATCTTATCATCAAAAATTACAGCTTCCATATGACCAATTCGTTTAATTTCATAATCCACTTTATACTTTGCACATGTGTTCTTTACAATTTCATAGACCATCTCTAAGCCATGTTCTACAATTTTGGAATCTTCACTTCGTATATCCTGTGTAAAAGTAACTTTCTCCGGAATAATACTTGGTATATTCGGTTCCACCTCAAATTTCCCAAATGTAACTGTTGTATTGCCGTTATATGATTCAATCATTTCTTTCACCTTAGTTACAATTTGTGCAGCCGCCAATAATGCATCCTTACGCATGGACATGGGTAGAGGACCTGCATGATTTGCTTCCCCTTTAATTACAATTTCATTCCATGCCATCGATTTTACACCCTGTACAATACCTAGAGATAGTCCTTCTTCTTCTAGTATTGGTCCCTGTTCAATATGTAACTCCAAGTAGGCTTTCATATTGTTTATACGATTTTCTTCTTCTCCGCAGTAGCCAATTCTTTTTAATTCTCCTTCAAATGTAATGTTTGAACCAACTGCTTTTTGAGAGTAACACTCCTCTTTATTAAAAGTTCCAACAATAACCCCAGAACCCATCATGCCTGGCAAAAAACGAGTACCCTCTTCGTTAGTCCAAGAACACATGACAATTGGGCACAAAGTCGAAATATCCATGTCATTTAGGCTTCTTATTATTTCAAGTCCAGCTAACACGCCGATGATTCCATCAAATTTCCCGCCATTTTGAACAGTATCGAGATGAGAACCAATGACAATAGGTGGCAGTTGGTTATCTTTACCTTCTCGGATACCGTAAATATTTCCCATATCATCAATTTTCACTGTTAAGTTAGCGTCTTCCATCCAAGCAACCAACATATCTCTTGCTGCTTTATCCTCATCTGTTAAAGCCAATCTAGTCAGGCCCCGATTTTCCTGATATCCACCACAAGCCAATAATTTATCAAAAGATTCAATATACCTCGTAATATTAACCTTCATAATGTATACCTCTCTTCTAATCATAATGATTAGCATTATATGATTTAGCTAAATCACGGACAATTATCATAGCTAACATAATACATGTGCATTCTGCTGAAAGATCAAAGTACTGTCATGGGTTCCTATATCAACAAGTGATTGTAATTGTGTTGAAGAACAAATTATATGTTTTAGTTTATTGTAGGTTCAACAGGATGCATATTTTTATTATGCAAGAAGGCCATACCTCCTGGTTCATTAAACTAATACAATATGGATAAATGAAAAACATTTCTCATATTTATCGACTTAGCTAAAAAATAAAAGTTTTAGGAGGGTCAATCAATTGAGTCAAAAACTTAAAGCAACGAATAAACTTTTGAGAAACAGAACAGTCGGTGTAAATACTTTTATGAAATTACCTTTAGTTGAAGAAATTGAAGAATTGGAAGGAGAACCAGCTGATTTTGCTGTTGTAGGCATCCCGGATGATTCTGGTGCATTTTTTCGTGTAGGTCAACGTTTTGCGCCAAATTCCATTCGGGAGATCTCTGCGATGTTAAGATCAATAAATATGGCAATTGGAACTAATATTGATGAAGAACTCAGAGGTTTTGATAATGGGGATGTAAACTGTGTACCATCCAACACTGAAGAAAATCAACATCGAGCAGCAGAAAAAATTACTAAACTTGTAGAACATGGTATCATTCCTGTTTCCATGGGCGGCGATCACTCAATATCATTAGGCCCAATTCGAGCCGTGGGGAAACACTATGGAGCTGTAGGATTAATTCATTTTGACTCACATGTTGACTCTTATGAAGGAGGCTTCGGCTCAAGATACAACAACGGAACTACGTTACGACGCGGTATAGAAGAAGGTGTGTTGGACCCAAATAGAATCATCAGCGTTGGTATTAAAGGTACCTTATTTAACGAAGACGCAGGGGGGAAAATTTCAGAGGATTTAGGAGTCGAAGTTCTTACTATGCAGGACTTTGAGGAAATTGGAATTGAAGAAACTATCCAGCGTATTCGTGACAAAATCGGCGAAGGACCAGCATATCTTACTTTTGACATTGACTGTATGGATCCTTCATGCGCTCCAGGAGGTGCAGTTTATGAATTAGGTGGGTTTAACTCGCGCGAAATTATTCATATTATGAAAGGAATTAAAGATCTTAACATAGTCGGCTATGATATTGCTGAAGTTTGTCCTCAATATGATACTGGATCTATTACGAGTTATATGGCAGCAGAATTTATGCATATGTTTATTGCGATGATTGGAATACGGAAACGTAATATGACGGAAAAACAGAACTCGATTCCATCCCAAATCTAATTGCAATGATCAAACGCTTCTCAACATGTTGAAAAGTAAAATTTTCACAAGCTGTAACAACTGTTTTCAGAAATATGCCATTGGAGAACAGTCGCTTAGTAGCTTTATCCTACTTACAAGTTGTTTATACAAATATAAATATCTTCGTAAAAGAGGGTTGGTCAACCCCCCATTAGTGGAACATTGAAAGAACACCTAACTACAATAGTCATTTCAGAGTAATCTTTGATTTTGTTGTCTGCTATTAATAGAGATGAGAGCGAGCCGGGATTAGCTTTGACTACGCAGGCAAAAAGCCCGGGGAAGTTTCTTTCCCGGGTTATTCAATAGACAGTTAAATGTTATTTAGAATTTAGGGAATACATATTTGACGAGGAAGTAAAGAAAGCCGAAGAACAGAATGATATAAGCCGCGTACTTGATAAACGTGGAAGCTACCATGCTGGAATCCGTTTTATGCTGGATATCCCGTCTTTCCACTTCAACATTGCTTACCTCTGTCCGATCCTGCTGATTGTTCATGACCTTTTCCTCCTTTTCGTAAGATCACTTTCCATAGCGCTTACGGTTGTTTGATATTTTATAAACGGATGCCTGACGAATGAAACAAAGGCTTTATTACGCACTAGATTGTGCTAACCTTATCTTCTTGACGGGTACGATATAATGGAAAAGATGAATTTGGAGACATAGACATAAAGATCGGAGAGTGAGAGATTTTTGGTAGTGGATTGGATCAGACAGGGTTTCTTAGGAAATGTCCGTAAAGATATTTTATCAGGGCTTACCGTCGCATTTGCCTTGATTCCAGAGGCGATTGCTTTCTCCATCATGGCAGGGGTAGACCCGATGGTCGGCTTGTATGCCTCTTTTATAATTGCAGTAAGCATTTCGTTCTTCGGAGGAAGGCCGGGAATGATCTCCGCCGCTACCGGAGCCATGGCCTCGTTGATGGGCCCCTTAATTGCCAAATACGGCATTGAGTATCTGTTCGCCGCAACAGTCTTAACTGGGATTTTGCAGTGGATCATGGGTGCGCTCCGGTTTGGGCGGTTCATTACTTTTGTGCCGCATTCCGTTATGGTAGGTTTTGTTAACGCGTTAGCTATTATCATCTTCATGGCCCAGCTCCCCAACTTTGAAGGAGCTTCTTGGGAGGTCTATGCGATCTTGGCAGCGACGCTGCTCATTATCTATTTGTTCCCGCTGCTGACCAAGGCGGTTCCTTCCGCTCTTGTGGCGATTATTGTGATGACTCTGGTGACTGTCCTTGGGGGGATCGATGTGAGAACTGTGGGAGACATGGGGAACATCACCCAGTCTCTGCCGTTCTTTCATATCCCCCAGGTGCCTGTTAGTCTCGACATGCTGCTGGTAATTCTGCCATACTCTCTCGCCCTTGCCGTCGTAGGCATGACGGAATCCTTGCTGACCGCAACTCTCGTGGATGAGCTGACGGAGACCAGCAGTAATAAGAACCGTGAAATCCGCGGCCAGGGGATAGCCAATGTCCTAACCGGTTTTTTCGGAGGGATGGCGGGTTGTGCGATGATCGGTCAGACCGTCATTAATGTGAAGTCCGGAGGCCGCACACGCCTGTCTACTTTTGTGGCGGGCACGTTCCTGCTGTTTCTTATTCTTGTGCTTGGGGATATCGTAAAGGAGATTCCGATGGCAGCTCTGACAGGCGTTATGTTCATGGTCTCCTTCGGAACATTTGATTGGGGCTCACTTCGAAGTCTTCATAAGATTCCAAGGACCGATGCGGTTGTTATGGTCGTGACGGTACTGATCGTTGTAGCTACGTCCAATTTGGCCATTGGCGTCATATGTGGTGTGATTCTGAGTGCATTATCATTCGGCTGGAGAGCGGCCCGTCTGAGGTTCACATCCAAGATGGATTCGGGTCATGTCAAAAGATACACCGTGACTGGACCGCTCTTCTTCGGCACGGCTTCCCAGTTCATTCAGGCGTTCTCGGCGGCCGAGGACCCTGAGAAGGTGATCATTGACCTAAGCGGTTCCCATGTGTGGGATCATTCAGCGATAACCGCGATCACTAAAGTGACCGCCAAATATGCCGAGTCCGGCAAGCAGGCTGTAATCATCGGCTTGAATGAAGAGAGCCGGCTGTTGATGGATAAGGCGGGTTACGCCCGGAGCTAAAAGCTGGGCTGAAAGGATAAAGCTTCCTTATAATAAGGCGACCGTAGAGCATGTCCCTGATGGGATATGGCCGGTCGTCTTTTTTACGTTGTAACAGAGCCTCATACACACAAGAAATCAGTCTCAGAATGAGACTGATTTAATATCAGCAAAACATGCAATTCTTCAGAACAATTAGAGAACCTAGTTACAATCTCAATTCACATTTCTGTTTATTTAAGAAGGCTTCTTAACTAATAAGTAGAGGATTATTCAAAAATCACAGTTTCACTTTGATTATTCCAGTTCATTTTAAATTTTATTGGCCCCTTAGTGTTCTCTGAATCACTTAAATTCCCCGATATTTCAAAAGGAGGGGTTTGTTTTTTTAATGCATTGCCTTTTTGAGAAATGTTATTGCCTGTGATCTCGTAGCCAAAGTTATTGATCAGGGTTTCTTGGCCTAAATACTTGATTTGATAATAGCCCGTAATCCGCTGTAGAGAAACATCCCAGTGGTTACTTTTTTTATGAATTATATCATTATTTCCACACGCAACAACCGAGATAGAAAAAACAATAAAAAGAATTAAGATAAGTGGTATTTTAATTGACTTCATTATGATTCCTCCTTCTCATAGATATAACCACCTTTGTGGATAAATTATCCAACAAACTGGATGTATTTCAGTTTGCAGGAGATCTTGACCGGGAAGGAATGATTATGATAGTTTAACGATAATGATTATCATTTTCATATAGAAAGGGTTGTTTGCTTTGTGTTCTGCTCTTATCCGGACTGAAAGCCTGCCGGTATTCTTGGACGATCTATGGTTCAAATTTCGCAGGATTGACTTGGTAAGGGGTGACGGGCTGCCGCAGCAGCTCATAGACTCTTATGCTCTGATCGTGGTTCGAACCGGCATGGGTCAGCTCATGGTGGATCTCCAGGAATATGGGCTAAGAGGCCAGACTGTACATATTATCCGTCCCGGCCAGACCCTAGGCGCTGAATTTGGGGCATACAGCAATTTGGAAATGTACGTGATTCATTTTGATATCTACCAGGATTCGGGAGCCTTTGACTCCTTCCCGCTGAAAGGGGAAGTTCCCGTCGGCTCTGGAGATCAGCTGTTTGAGCTGTGTGACTTGATGCTGCTAAGCAGCCAGAGCGCTTGCGAGCTTGAGCGGTTCAGGGGACAGTCCGCATTTCAGGAGCTGCTGTATAGAATACTTAAGAATTTCCGCACGGAACAGGACATTGAGGGCCTTGGGACGCTTGAGCGAACCAAGCTGTATATAGACCAATATTACGCGGAGGCCCTTTCGGTTCATCAATTGTCCCAGATGGCGGGACTCAGCCCTAAATATTATGGGGAGCTGTTTAAGAAGACTTATGGCATCAGCGTGATGGACTACATAGCCCAGACCCGGGTCAATTCAGCGAAAAAGCTGATGCTGCAATCGAACGCCCGTCTGGCCGATATTGCGCATCAGGTTGGTTTCAACGATGAATTCTATTTCAGCCGCAAGTTTAAGAAGGAGACAGGAGTATCCCCGACAGCCTATTTAAAGAACCGCAGGCGCAGAATCGCGGCTTACATGTCACCAGTGCTTGGCTTTTTGCTGCCGCTGAATATGATGCCTTTTGCCGCACCTCTTCATCCGAAATGGACGGCTTACTACCATAAAATGTACCGCTCCGACATTCCCCTTCATCTTAGTGCGTACCGTTATAACCAGGATTGGGAGGCCAATGTGGATGCCTTAATGAATTCGGCCCCCGATCTCATCATTGCCTTGGATATTCTCCGCCCTGAAGAACAAGACAAGCTTGAACGGGCTGCAGAGCTCGCTCTGATTGATTCAAGGTCGGATTGGCGGACCCAATTCAGACAGATTGCCTGTCTGGTTGATGCGGAGCAGGAAGCCGAAGCCTGGCTGAGGGCTTATGAATGGAAGGCAGGATCAGTCAGGGAACAGCTGCCGAGAAGGATCGGGGATGAACGCCTGATGGTATTAAGCCTGCAGAAGGATAAGCTGGTCAATTGTCCGGCCAGAGCGGTTGGGGAGGTCATCCGGGATGATCTCCAGTTGAATGTGACAGTCCCTACCAGGAGCCTGGAGCATCGTCAGGATACTATACTAGTGAGCGAGCTTATGGAGTCTGATCCCGACTGGATTCTGCTTAATGTACGGCAGGAATCCGAGACTTTAGCTTATTGGGAGATGCTTAAGGCTTCGCCTCAGTGGAGGGATCTTAAGGCCGTCCGCAAGAATCAGGCTCATATGATCCACTCTGACCCTTGGCGAGAGTATTCAGCTTATGCCTGCAAGCGTATGCTGGATGATCTGCTGTATCACATATCCGGATATCGTCCAGATTGATTCTGGAGAACGTCCATGTTCTTTGGAAATAACTCTCCTATATAATCAATAATGAGAATCATTATCAATCTAAACGATTGAATAAATAGAAGACCAGGAGAGGGGAACAAAGAAAGTGAAGAACAGAGGGTGGGCCGCACTGGCCGTTATTTTGATGGTGGGAGTACTATCCGCTTGCGGATCGAAGGGGGAGGTCAAGGACTCTGCAGGTGGAACCAAGGCCAATAGTACAGCTGTCACCACATCCGCAGGGGAGTCCAAGAGCTCAGGCTCAGCTGAGTCAGGTGAGACGAGAACCATTACCTACCTGGACAAAACTTACACTGTTCCGGCCAAGGCGCAGCGGATTGTAATTACCGGATCGATCGAATCCATGGAGGATGCGCTGGTGCTGGATGTCACTCCGACAGGGGCGATTACCGTGGGCGGTAAATTCCCGTCGTTGTTCACCAAGATCACTGAAGGGACTGTGGGAATTGGGGAGAAGACACAGCCTGATCTGGAAGGAATCTTGAAGCTGAAGCCGGATGTGATTTTAGCCAGCACCAAGTTTCCTGCGGAAACCTTGGAGAAATTCGCCAAAATCAGTACCACGATCCCGGTATCTCATATTTCATCGGATTGGGAGAAGAACTTGAATCTCCTTGCGGAACTTACAGGAAAGCAGGAGCAGGCCAAGCAGCTGCTTGAGAAGTATAAGTCCGACTTGGCTGAGGTTAGGAAAACCCTGAATCCGGTGTTCAAGGATAAAAAGGTGCTGGCGATCCGCATCCGCAAAGGAAGCATCTGCATTTATCCGCAGAACGTCTTTTTTAACCCTTCTATATATGAAGAATTAGGAGCCTCCGTACCGGATGAGGTGGCTGCGGCCAAGGCGCAGCAGCTGATTTCTCTGGAGAAGTTCTCGGAGATCAACCCGGATTATGTATTCATCCAATTCTCGGAGGATGAGAATAAGGAAACGCCAAAAGCGTTTGAGGAGCTTCAGAACAATCCGATCTGGAAAAGCGTGAACGCTGTGAAGAACGGGCATGTATACACGAATCTCGTTGATCCTTTGACCCAGGGCGGAACAGCATACAGCAAATTTGCTTTCCTGGAAGCCTTGAAGAACAGCACCTTAATGCAAGCAAAGTGAGTGGGTCTAATGCGCTTTAAAATTCCTGTTCATCTCCTGATCCTGTGGAGCGCACCAGTCATGGTCGTGCTGATTATGCTTCTCTCCATTCTATATGGGGCCAAGAACATCAGTCTGAACACCTTGAGCGAAGCGGTGTTCCACTTTGATCCAACCGAGGTGAACCATCAGATTATTATGCAGTCCAGAATTCCAAGAGCCGCCGGGGCACTGCTCATAGGAGCATTTCTTGCCATATCAGGTGCCTTGATGCAGGGGATGACAAGAAATTATCTTGCGTCCCCTTCTCTTATGGGGATTTCAGACGGATCGGTATTTGCAGTTACGCTGGGTATGATTATTCTCCCAGGATCGTCTTCCCTGGAGCTGATCGGCTATTCGCTTATAGGTTCTGCGCTTAGTATGGTTATTGTATTTGGGCTTGCGTCCCTGATGCCGGGAGGTTTATCTCCGGTTAGACTTGCTATTCTTGGAACCGTCATAGGCACGTTCCTGAGCAGTGCCTCCGCAGCGGCGGCAGCCTATTTTCAAATTTCTCAAAATATCAGCTTCTGGTATAACGCCAGACTTCATCAAATGGACCCGGCTCTCATCAAGCTAGCTGTGCCATTCGCTGTGGTAGGCATCGTGCTGGCCTTAAGCATTTCCAAATCGGTCACCATTATGTCCTTAGGGGAGGATGTCGCCACGAGTCTGGGCCAGAGAACATTCTGGGTCAAATGTGCAGCCATTGCAAGTGTCGTACTGCTAACGGGGATTGCGGTAGCGATTGCGGGCAAAATCGGATTCGTCGGGCTGATTATCCCACATATTGCGAGGTTTCTTACCGGCACGGACTATAAATGGATTATTCCCTGTGCCGGCGTGCTGGGGGGATGCTTCCTTGCGCTGTGTGATATTCTCAGCCGCTTATTGAATTATCCGCTGGAGATGCCGGTCGGTGTCGTGACAGGCATCATCGGAGTTCCCTTCTTCCTGTATCTGATCCGGACCAAAGGGGGCAGAAGAATATGACCAAGGGAAGCAGAGGTTACTATACGGCCGTCCTTGGAGTGATGATTCTGCTGCTTCTGTTCGGGGCTTATTTCAGCCTGACACAAGGCTCCATGGATATGACGGTGAAAGAAGTCATAACAACCCTGCTCCGCCTCGATGTCCAGCCAGACCGGGATCTGGTCATCTTTGAGTTCAGGCTGCCGCGGATTGTCATTGCCGTGCTGGTTGGCGCCGGGCTGGGAATAGCCGGGGCTGTGCTTCAGGGGATTACCCGGAACGGCCTGGCCGATCCCGGAATCCTCGGGATTAATGCGGGGGCGGGAGCAGCCATGGTGATCTTTCTGTTCTTTTATCAGGGCGAGATTAAAGGGACGGGCTGGGGCGCGATCATGGCTATGCCGATGTTCGGGCTGATTGGGGGACTTCTTTCGGCCGCGCTGATTTTTGTTTTTGCCTGGAAGAGAGGAAGTCTTGAGCCGGAGAGGCTGCTGCTTAGTGGGATTGCTGTGGCATCAGGGCTTGGAGCGCTGACCATTTATTTTACACTGAAGATGGATGCCAAGGACTTTGAGATGGCCGCGGTCTGGACCGCAGGAAGCATCTACAATGCAAATTGGAAATATATCGTATCGATGCTTCCCTGGCTGCTGATTCTGATACCTGTCATTTATTCCAAATCCCGTCTGCTCGACTTGTTAGGGCTTAAGGATGAAAGTACGAGAAGCTTGGGAGTCGCAGCGGATAAGCAGAGAACCCTGCTGCTTCTATGCAGCGTGGGTATTGTCAGTGCCTGTGTATCCGTATCAGGCGGAATAGGATTCATCGGATTGATGTCCCCTCATATCGCGGCGCGTCTTGTTGGACGCCGCCATTCCCGTCTGCTTCCGGCCTGCGGTTTGATCGGGGGATTGCTTGTCATGAGCTCGGATTATATCGGGAGAACATTATTCTCGCCGGTTGAGCTGCCTGCGGGAATGGTTGTGGCTATCCTGGGAGGTCCTTATTTTATCTATTTAATGTACCGGAACAGGCGGCAGGGCTGACTAATATAGACTTTTAGACAGGAAGGGGCAGTGGAAAAGATGAATCTTATACAAACTCAGGCGGCGCATCCGCATGTGAGATACTTCTCCATGAAATCCGGTTCAGGGGACCGGAATTATCGCATCTATGTGGCCTGTCCTTTTGCGGAACCTCCGGCAGATGGATACCCGGTTATTTATGTGCTTGACGCTAATGCCGTAATCTATACGATAGTTGAAGCCCTGTGCATCCAGGCCAGACGTCCAGAGAAGACGGGAGTAGGTCCAGCTGTTATTGTGGGGATTGGATATGACACGGATGAGCCTTTCTCCCCGGCCCGCCACTATGACTTTACGATGGAGGTTCCCTTGGAGGAACTGCCAGCCCATCCCGAAGGTAGAACCTGGCCCCGGCAAGGAGGGGCTGATCGGTTCCTGCGGTTTATCGAGGAAGAGCTCAGGCCTGTCATTGAACAGAAGTTTCCGGTGAATGGTGACCGGCAGACCTTGGCTGGCCATTCGCTGGGAGGTCTGTTTGTGCTGTATACTTTATTCACGAAGCCGAATTTGTTCAGGAACTACGCTGCAGGAAGCCCGTCCATTCACTGGAATGAGGGTCTTCTGGCTGATCTGGAGTGCAAGTTCGCCGGAAGCCTTCCCTCAAGGGCTGGAGATATTCGTGTATTTATTGGGGTAGGGGAACTGGAGCGAAGACATCCCAGCCGCATGAATGAGAATGCCGAGGCACTCTATGAGCGGTTGCGTATGCTCGAAGGGGCCGGATGTTATACCGAATTCCACGAATTTGAAGACGAGAATCATGGATCTGTTCTTCCTGTTTTTATGAGCAGGATTTTGCGTTTTGGCATGCGGTAGGCAGGAATATAACTCCCCCACTGGAAAGAGAAATTTTAGAGGGGACTTGACCTGAATTGCGTTTCATATCTTATGCTTTCCCTACAGACATCATTAAAGATAGGGTGGGATAGGTATGGAGCGAAAACTCATATTTTTTGATATTGACGGTACACTGCTGGATCATAGAAAAGAGCTGCCTGAATCTACGATTCAGGCGGTACATCAGCTGAAACAGGCTGGGCATGAGGTGGCAATCGCCACCGGACGTGCCCCGTTTGCTTTTAAGGAAATCCGGGAGCGGCTGGGCATTGAATCCTTTGTGTCGATGAACGGTCAATATGTGGTTTACCAGGGTAAGGTCATTCACAAGAATCCGATCGAGGCTTCGGTTGTTCAGTCGCTTACTGAATTTGCAGCCCTTCAGGATCATCCGCTCCTGTATATGGATGAGGAGGATATGAAGCTAAATGTAGTGGAGCATGAGCGGATACTTGCGAGCTATGTGCCGCACAAAATGGATATCCCAACCTATGACCCAAAGTATTACTTGGGTAGGGACATATATCAGTGCATTCTCTTCTGTACTGAGGAAGAGGAGGCGCGTTATTTGGAGGGCTTTACCCAGTCCCTCAAATTTGTAAGATGGGGTGAGGTGGCAGCTGATGTGCTGTCGACAGGCGGCTCCAAAGCGGCGGGGATCGCGAAGTTTGTGGAACATACCGGTTTTGACCGGGAAGAGGTTATTGCATTTGGAGATCATCTGAATGATCTGGAAATGCTTGCGTATGTCGGACACGGGGTGGCCATGGGCAATGCCTTGGATGCCGTGAAGCGCATTGCGAGATATACAACCAAGGATGTGGGCGATGACGGGGTTGCCTATGGACTTCTGCAGTTAGGGCTTATCTAGACAGAGAGCAGGGAGCAGGGAGCAGGCCGCACTCGCGGCTTGTTTTTTGTTTGTTATTGACTTCTAGCGGGGGCTTGTCTACAATGTGCACAGGATTGCTGGAAATATAATCAATTTGGGAGCTGAACTTCTTGATCACCATTTATGACATTGCCCGTGTTACAGGATATTCACCGACTACGGTATCGAAGGTGTTTAATGGCTATACCGACGTAAGCCAGAAGACACGCCGGATCATTCTGGATACCGCTGCCGAGCTTGGATACGTGCCTAATGCCAATGCACGGAGCTTAACCATGAAGCGCTCCTGGACGATAGGCATGCTGTTTGTCGAGCCGACGGGCACGGGTATCCGTCACCCCTACTTTGCCGGTGTTATTGAAGGATTTAAGAAGGTTGCGACCTCTCAAGGGTATGATCTTATATTCATATCCAAAGACATTGGCGGGAGACCAAGCGGTTATTTGGAGCACTGCAAGATCAGGGGAGTTGACGGGGTCGTTGTTATTTTGCCGGATCATTCAGATCCCTACTTCCATGAATTAATGGACAGCAGCTTTCCCATGATCATGTTGGACTATGATACAGACCGGGCCAGTACGGTCAGTTCGGATAATACTGAGGGCAGTATAACAGCTGTAGAATATCTTTACTCGCTCGGACATCGGAGGATCGCCCATATCTCGGGAGGCATGAGCACCTTCGCCGGAGCCAGACGTAATTTGGGCTATAAGCAGGCGCTGGCTAAATTGGGCCTTACCCTAGATCCCGCTTATATTGTAGAGGGAATTGAGGGGGATTACACGGTGGACAGCGGCTATTATGCCATGCGCAAGCTGCTTGAGCTTAAGGATTGGCCAACCGGCATATTTGCAGCAGGGGATAATCTTGCTGTTGGCGCCATGCGGGCAATTAAGGAAAAGGGACTTAGTGTGCCAGAGGACTTCTCGCTCATAGGTTTTGATGATATTGAAATGGCGAAGTATCTTACACCGGCTCTGACGACAATCAGGCAGGATACATATCTGTTGGGAAAAACCGCTGCCGAGATGCTTATCAGTTCTATAGAGAACGCAGATGCGAAAGGCGGCGCACAAGACGTCATTCTACCCACCGAGCTAGTGATCCGTGAATCTTGCCGCCGGTTAACTGAAGATGAAGATTAGGAGATCTCATTTTGAGGTCTCCTTTACTATGTTTACACCTGAATTAGAACTTTTTACCTATTAAATTATGCTAATCTATTTACCAAAATGGAAATATTTGATAGTGTTAAGATAGCCGGCAAGCAAACATCTACGATATGAGCAGCTAAGATAAGCACCGTTGAAGGTGCTTTTCTTATGGTCAGCAAACTTCTGCAGGCTTGAGGTTGTTGAAGTAATAGGAATGCGGTTCTTTCATTAAATCGTAGAGGTGCAAAAATGAAGGGTGTTCTCAAAGGAATTATCATTGTAATGGTTTTGGTTGGCCTTGGCTTTGCTCTGTATTCCACAGGCCTGCTTAATAACAACAAGCTGGATGCCTATAACGTGACCAAATGGAACGTTGGATGGGTGAAGGACCTGAACATGCCTGCACAAGATGAGGAGATTAAGACAATTAACGGCTGGCACCCGGCAGATATCGACAATCCTATGCCGGGAAGACCGGACAATGCCTCAAAGGCTTGGATTGAGTTTAAATTACCTTCTAACTGGGAAAGCAATCAAGCAATCCTTCTAGACAAGATTTATGCTAAAGAGGTTGTCGTTTATATTGGAAATACTAAAATATATGAATCGAAAGCAAATAGAACCTACAGCAAGAAAAAAATTATTGCTCCGTTACAATATTTTGAAGAAGGCGACAAAGTATATATTGGGTTATCGTCTAAAAGTTCAAGTATTGGTATTATCCAGGATGATATCAAGGTAGGGAATTATGAAGACCTTCAAAACTATTTCGTTAAACGAGATATTTCTGATTTTATACTTGGTGGGGCACTAATAATTATTTCATTAATTATGTTGGTTTGTCTGCTCTTCCTAAGGGCAGGGTATTTAGGCAGTTGGCTCGCTTTAATTATGGTAATTCTCTCAAGTGGCTTGTCAGCAATTACATATTCACCATTTTTGTATACTTTCTATAATGTTAAAGTAACCAATGCACAGTGGTTGTTTGATATTTCCTTGTTTATCTTGCTCTACTCTATGAATTATTTTTTTGAGAAAATGTTCGGCAAAGGTTACTTATCTATCATTACTATTTCAAGAAGGGTACATGTAGGTTACTCAGCATTCTGTTTCATATTTGTGATATTTAACATTATTAATAATCATCAGTATGATCATATTTATTACATCCTTACCACACAAATAATGGGCTACATTATGATTACTCAATTTATTATTCTAATTACTACTGCAATAATTGATGCTTTGAAGGGAAATATAGAAGGCTTAATATTTACTATAGGGTTCTCATTACTTGGTATTGTAAGTTTGGCTGAATTAGTATGGTACTTGGTCAATAATCAGAAATATGAGTTAGTTGCTTGGAAGTGGGGATTAATATGTTTTTTGATTTCGCTTATAGTCATTTTGGGAAGCAAATTTGCCAAGAATCATGACCAGGTTGTAGAATATTCCCGCCGTTTGGAGTTGTATAATAATGATCTGCAGCAGTCTGAAAAGATGGAGATTATTAGTGAGCTTGCAGCTTCTGTTGCTCACGAGGTAAGAAATCCTCTACAGGTAACCCGTGGATTTATTCAGCTCATGGCAGAAAAGGAGCTGAGCCAGAATAAAGTATATTTAAATATGGCTCTCGAAGAGCTTGATCGGGCATCGGGGATTATTACAGACTTTTTGACGTTTGCTAAGCCAGAAGCAGGCAAGTCGACAGTTCTAAATATTTATAATGAGTTTATTCATATTGAGGGCATTTTGGTACCTATGGCAAATCTTCAAGGTGGTAGTATTAGTTTGAATATTCCACCACTACTCGAAGTTAAGGGAAGTTCCTCAAAATTCAAACAAGCATTTATAAATATTATAAAGAATAGTATTGAGGCGCTGCACGGACGAGGGGAAATACAGATATGGGCCTATGAGAAGGGAGATCACGTTTATATTCATGTAAAAGATAATGGGGAGGGGATGACTCCTGCAGAAGTTGCACGTCTTGGTGAGCCGTATTTCTCGAATAAGAGTAAGGGGACGGGCCTGGGATTAATGGTTACTTACAGCATTATTGAGGCCATGAGCGGGGAACTGACGTTTAAAAGCCAGAAGGGAGTAGGGACTGAGGCAATTGTCCGGTTTCCTAATTTAAATAGAAACCGGACTTAATGAAGCCAATCTATTTAGTTCCAAGTACTTCTAACTACTAAATTCTCGCCAAGCTTTTTAGTCGGACTAGGGGGCAACACTAGATACAACTCGTCCGATTTCTCTTCAAGAGCAGTTACACGAATATGCTCTGGGAGGATTACACCTAATGCTTCCTGAATAGCTTTTTTGGGATTCGCTAGCAGTTGTTCTTTAAAACTGGGGTCCTGCCAAGCTCTGTGAATCAATTGATTAGTAAGAATAGCATCATTAGACATTGTAACCATCCTTTCAAAAATAGGTATTTTGTTCCAAACTAAATATAGCATAAAGGTTCTGGGCAATCTAGGAATCTTATACATTTTTCGTTAACCAGTAGTTTAATCCCCCCTTGATTAGTAAATTTCGATTATTTTTGATCTCCATCGCTATACTTTGCAGTTCATTTACCATATGAATACTGAAATCTCTTAAGTGAGGGGAGTGCTCGGAGATGGATTGAACATGGATGTGATTGAGGTTAGCAAACTCCCCGTATCGTAGGAGACAGTCTCCGAGAAATATCGTTTGGTCCATTTCCTCCTCAGACAGGGACTGACTGTTTGGGACTCCAAGTTCAGCCCTTACAAAAGCAATCAGACTATTATAGTTATTGTTCTCCAAGTCCTGCTTCCAGTCCTTAATGTCATCAAGCATCTGCAGCGTGATTAACGTATAATCCACTGCCTTGTCCAATGCCGCAATAAGGCCAGGTTGATTGGACAGGAGCATAGCACTAGCGACAGACAGCTTGACCGGGGCAGCCTTATGGGCCATGCCCAGCGGATTATCCTGCAGGTAGTTCTCTTCCTGCTCACGAGATACCGCAGCGGCCCATTGCTGGAGATAGCTGCGGTAATAATCCCAGAACGGGGAAGCCTCCGGAAAATAAGAATAATAGATGGAAGTGAACTCTAGTTGAAAAAGACTCGCAAGTGGAAGCGATTCGGCTGGTGAGGATTTGGGGTTGTCCATGACATCATCGATAAGCTGATAGTATAGCAGTCCGAAAATATTGGCTAAAGCAAATCTTCGGCTATCAATGATGCTGAGCTTCGAGCACTCCCGAAGCCAGAGTGGAAGCAGGTAGCTTATGTAGTTCTTACTTCGTCCCTCTTTAAGTACATGGAACTTGTCCAGAAAATCCAACCCTGCTGACCTGAACGGAACAGGAAAACGCGATACGATATCCTCTGCTTCATTGAAAACAACCTGCATATCTCCCTTATAGGCGGTAAGCCATTCCTCCATATTACTCCCCCTTATAGACCTGTAACATTTCAGCGTAGTAAGCGATGTTATAGTGATAACACTGCATGTTCGACTTAAGTTACGCTAATATACGAAAATTTTACAAAACCCCGGTACGATCGACAAAATACAGGCTGATCAGCCGCCGCAATGGGCAGCGGAGGCTGATGGGAGTATTACCGTTTGGCATTGCTGTAAGAAAACCTACACAATCTGATGCAGGCCAATCAGAATCAGGAGGACTCCAGAGATAATGGTAGCCCGGTCCCCAAGCTTCTCCGCGGCATAACGTTCACCGAAGAGAGAGCAGAGGGCAAGCAGGATAAAGCTGAAGATCCCCACAGATAGCGAGGTCAGCCACACATTAAGGTGGGTCACTCCGGCATTAAACCCCCCGGCCAAGGCATTCATGGCAAGCGCAATGCCAAGCAGTACAGCTTCCGTGAGGCTGATGCTCTTGGAGCTGTCCCGATCGGCTTCTTCCGGATTGCTTAGGTAGCGTGTGAAATTGCCGCTTTGAGCGGGGGGTGCGGGAGCAGCAGCATTCTTCTCCCGGAACGGCTGAAGAAGAACCCATATCCCGACGGCGACAATGACCGTGGTCCCGATGGCCTGGCCGATCCAGGGTTCAATCCATAATGAAATGAGGTTGCCGAACAGGCCGGACAATAGTGTTGCTAGAAAGGAGATCACCGCGATCGTCAGGTTGGAGTACCAGGGGATACGGATTTTACGGACGCCATAGGCAATCCCGACTCCGGCATTGTCAAGGTTGGAAGCTACTCCAATCGTGAGAATTGCGATCAGACTGTAAGTATTCATGAGGTTCGCCCCTTTACCATTGCTTATGACATCAGCATATGCCCAGGAGCTGAGTTTGGTTTCTTGAAAAAGAGAAGCGAAACTTATCCTGATTGAAATGTTTCCAATTTTGTCGAGAAAAAGTTACCCAGAACAGGGTTAACAGTGTATAATCTGAGTATGATCCACTGAGGAGTGATAATTGTGCTTGAGAACTTATTGCGACCAACTCACTTGCTGCTGCTCGTTATTGCCGCACTGCTCTTGTTTGGTCCAAGCAAGCTGCCTGAACTTGGAAGAAGCTTTGGATCCATGCTGAAAGAGTTCAAGCGGGGCGCACGCGGAGATATCGTTGAAGAAGAGAAGGCTCCGGAAACGAACAAGCTGGAAGAGACTAATAGCAAATAGATAGATCGTCCTAGGGCATCCGTTAATGGGTGTCCTTTTTGTTGTTTATAACTAAACTAAAGCGCTTGCATATCCTGCTGTTGTTAAAGGGATTCTAAGGGTTGGATGCTTCGCTGGCTTGGTTTTTTACTGATATGAGAAATGTGATACATTATAAGGAGAAAAAGAACAATAATATGGATAGATGGCTAAGTGCCAATTCCATATGACTCAAGTTGTTCAGGTTATGGAGGGGATTCAAAATGCAGGAGGACTACGAACGCAAACTAAAAGACCAGAAGGACCTATTCAGGCAGCTTGGCATTAAGCTGGACGCACTTACCATCCATGAGAAGGAATTTCCTGTGAAGATGCGCGGTTACGAGAAAGAAGATGTGGACCGTCTACTGGATGAGGTTATCGTCGATTATGAGCGGTTTTATGATATTATTACGGATTTGCTTGATAAGTATAAGGAAATTCAGCGGAGACAGGCTTATTGGGAGGACGAGAAAAGGGCACTCACGGCTCAGAGAGCCAAGCTGGAGAACACCAATGTGGTGGACCGCCATTTGGTCGATGAGGGAATACGGTCGATGGAACGCTGCATAGAGCAGTTCCGGCTGAATATCCGCAAGGAATTTGATATCTGAGTTAAATTAGATAAATGCCTGTATAAAATGAACTTTAGAATTTACCGATCTCAGCGGAGAGGACGAGTGATTCTGATAGTCTGAATTGATTCTTGTGTTCAGCAAAGTGTCATATAAAGTTCATTGAATCTTCATGTGAAATAAACAATTAAGTGGTATGATTAGATCAGGAATTAGAATAAGTCTAAAATCAATATTGAATCAGAGAGTCACAATTCACTTTTCATATGGAGGTCATACAAATGGCAAATTCAACTCAAATTGTAAATGCGGCAGGAACAGAACTGGAGAAAAAGCTGAATCGGCAGGTTGCTAACTGGACCGTGCTGTATACGAAGCTTCATCAATTCCACTGGTATGTCAAAGGGCCTAACTTCTTCACTCTGCATGCAAAATTTGAGGAGCTCTACACAGAAGCAGCAGAATATCTCGATGAAATTGCAGAGCGGCTGTTGGCGATCGGCGGAAGACCGGTGGCTACACTTCGGGAGTCGCTCGAATTAGCGTCTGTACAGGAAGCTGACGGTCAAACTTCAGCAGATCAAATGGTAGAAGCGGTAATTCAGGACTTCAAGCTGCTGGTTAGTGAGCTTAAGGAAGGAATGAGTACAGCAGAGGAAGCAGACGATGAAGCGAGTGCGGATCTTCTGCTGGGCATTCAGGCAGCCTTGGACAAACATATCTGGATGCTGAGCGCATATCTGGGTTAATTTAATCAAACAAAATAAACCTTGTGAATAATTGAATTAGAAACCTTATCTTCGTCTAAGCTGGTTGCCGCTCTTGTGGCAGCTCATGGCGAGATAAGGTTTCTTTTGTTTTCCATGGAAATAATATATGGATCTTTGATCCAGCCAGTTAGCAGGCTGTTTCGAATTTAGATCATCGGGTATATAAATCTAGTATTGCTAAAGTCAATAACAAAACCTTCAACCAAACATTCAATGGGCATGATAGCCCTGCACAAGATAAAGGAGAGCATAACTATGAGAGAACAGGAACAACGTTTTAAAAGAATTATGATCACGGTAAACGGTGAGCCGGTAGGAAGCGAGCTGCTCATCGATGAGGAGACCTACCTTCCGGTGGCCCGGCAATACGTAATTGGAGCCGAACAAGGTCCTAATGAGGCGGCTGAATCAGCCTCTTTGTAACAAGCGTTGGCAGATGCCTAAGCACTCGAATAATCATGTCGGGTGCTTTTTATACCAAATTTTGATTATAATTACTTATTTACAAAATTGTGTTTAGGAAACCTGATGCAGGGTAATAGAATAGCGTAGCAGACAACAAAGTCTGACAAACTTCAAAAACCATAAGGAGTGATTCATAATGGCACGTAATAACGATAACAACAAAATGAGCCGTGAAGAAGCAGGACGCATGGGTGGAGAAGCTACAGCTAAAAATCATGACAAAGAGTTTTACCAAGAAATTGGTCAAAAAGGCGGCGAAGCTACCGCAAAAAATCATGATAAGGATTTCTACCAGGAAATCGGCCAAAAAGGCGGCGAAGCCACTTCCCGGAGTCATGGTAAAGAATTCTATCAGGAAATTGGCCAAAAGGGCGGCGAAGCCAGAAATGATTCCGATGGTGGCGATGGCAAAATGAGCCGCGAAGAAGCAGGACGCAAGGGCGGCGAAGCCCGGGCACGCCAGCGTGATAATTAAGAACCAAACAGAACCTAGAATTGGAATACATTAGTGGGAAATGCCCCGGATTGCTTATCGATCCGGGGCATTTTCTTGATCTTTGTACCCCAAATAAGTTATATTGGGAAAATGTGTGTGGAATACTGGTGTTCTGGCTAATCTAAATTATGGGTTATGTGGAATAGATAAGGGGGTTTGAACGTGAGCCTTAGAGAAGAAAATTGGCGTATTTTTATTGCAGTTCCACTCGCAGATACACTTAAAGGCACGTTGGATGACTGGGCTAGGACCTATCAGAGCCAGGGAATGTTCCGCAAATGGGTGCATCCTTCTGATCTGCATATCACGGTTCAGTTTCTGGGGGATACTCCTACGTCTAACCTAAAGAAGCTTGGAGAGATGCTTCGTGAAGCCGTGAAGGGCTTTGGTGCAATTCAGCTTGAAGCCAAAGGCGTGGGCACTTTCGGAAGGCCTGGGCAGCCAAGCATTCTGTGGGTTGGGGTCGGTGGAGAGACAACACGTCTGGGGGAACTTCATAGGCTTGTAACGGGCGCCACCTCCAGACTAGGGTATATACCGGAGGAGCGGGCTTATCAACCGCATATCACGCTGGCCCGAAAATATCAGGGGGATGTCCCGTTTCAACAAGGGGCGCTGGAGGTTCCTGCAGGCTTCGGGGAATGGACTGCGGAGGCACTGGTTGTTTACAGGACACGCATGGGCCAGAGTCCGATGTATGAAGTAATCGATAGGGTAGCGTTTTGAATCTTCCATATTCGGTTACATAGATAGAGTACGCATAGAGCAAAAACCAACATGAAGATGTCTTCTGTGGGAGAGAGGGATATCCGGGGTATCCAGAACACTTCATGATAGAGAGAGAATTTTACAAGGGCGTAGGAGGTCACTTATGGATTTATTCAAACAGAATCGTTACGTCGCGCTTTTAATCGGCGCTATATTAGTGTGTGTGGGGTCAATTTGTCTATTATGGAGAACGGTTGTCGTAGAAGGCCAGGAGTATTTTCCTGCGCAGGAGATGGACTCCTACATGCCGATGAAAGAGAATAACCAGGTTCAGTCTGCTTCTTCTTCTTTCGTCAGGGCCAAGACCCATCAATTGCCGAAATCGGCTGTGGTGGGTATTCCGTTGAAATCTAAGATGATACAGCAGCATCAACTACTTAAGGAGCAACAGGTACCTGCTGTTCCTAAATTAGACAAAACCATCCCCCCTAAACAAATCTTCTTCACCAAAACGGCGCTGTTAAAGCCAGAGGATCAAGCCAAATCCACTTGGAAATACGCGCTGTCTGATGAAGAGCTGCTTCTCCTGCAAAAGATCGTCATGGCAGAAGCAGAGGGCGAACCGTACGAGGGCAAAGTGGCAGTTGCCAATGTTGTCCTGAACCGGCTGCGGTCAGCCAATTATCCCGACACCATTAAAGAAGTTATATATCAAAAGCATCAATTCAGTCCTGTACGCAATGGGCGCTTAAAGCGTGTGAAGCCGAACAAGGATACGGTTCGTGCTGTTACCGAAGCTTTGTATGGACGCAAGGAAGTCAGTGATGACACCTATTATTTCCTGTCTATAAAGTTAGCCAGTGATTTAACTGTGGCACGAACTCAGAAGAAGACCAAACAGATTGGCAATCATACATTCTATAAATGATCCGGTCCTCTTCAGAAGATTCCCAGGGAATCAGCTGTTACATGCCAATAGGAGTTAGAAGCTGCTCGTCAATATGGCTTTTGGAGCGCCCAGCCTGGATCTGGTTCAGCATTTCCGCCAAATCACGCACACAGCGGTCCGGCTGATAATTGGGCTTGAAGGCTTTGATCCGGGAATGATTAAACTGTTCATGGTGATGTCTGGTTGTCAGACGTTCAAGCCAGCGGTCGATCGCTTCCGAACTGAGCATTTCCCCGTAACCGCTATTGATGAAATATTCACGATTGCTGTCTTCTTGACCTGGAATGGACTCGCAGAACAGCATAGGCAGATCCTTCGCCAGAGCTTCAGTACAGGTCATGCCTCCAGGCTTCGTAATGAGCAGGTCAGCGGCATCCATCCATTTGCTAATCTCATTCGTGTGGCCGAGAATAACAATATTCGGGTGCGTGAACGAGGGGTGATGCTGAAGCTTCGCGGCCAGCTTCTCGTTCGTGCCTGTGCAGAAGACAAGCTGAACCTTGTCTTTCCAGGAAGTCAGCGTATCCAGGACCTGCTTCTTAAACAGCAGTCCCCAGCCACCGCCCATGACCAGCACAGTTGGAATGTCGCGGAGATTCAGTTCACTTCTTGCACAGGATTTATTCTTGGTCGTCCAAAAATTCGGATGAACCGGAATGCCGGTTACTTGGATCTGGCTTGGTTTAACTCCCCGCTTCATCAGCAGTCTGCGGACTTCAGGAGTGGAGACCAGATAGCGGTCGATTTCCGGGTTAATCCAGGCCGCATGGGCGTCATAATCTGTGATCAGGGTATATAAAGGCACTTTAAGGCCGGCTGCCTTCAATCTGGAGATCACGGCACTCGGAATATAATGAGTGCAGATAATCAGATCCGGCTTTAGCTGCTCAATAACATTTATAGTTTGGGTGTAAAATATTTTATGAAGTGCCAGCCGAGTCAGCCGGTTAATAGGTTTATCGTATTGCTTGCGGTACAACATCCCGATCAGTGCCGGGCTTGTAACGACAGTTCTGCGGTAGGCCGACAGAATAATTGGAGCAATGACAGGATTAAGGAACGATCCCAGCTCAAGCACCTTGGTATGAATGTCGGGACTGACGAGTTTCATTCCCGCAGCGATTGCATAAGCCGCCTGAGTATGTCCGCCACCGAAGCCTTCAGATAGAATAAGCACTCTTTTTCTTTTCACTATATTCACCTGCTTCATGGATAGTCCTCCTTATATTAAGGAGGCTATTTTTTTTCTTTCAAAGAAAGATGTGAGCAGCCACCCTTGATATGTATATTAACGTTCGTTTGTTTATAGTGTATTACTTTTTTGCTCCAGAGAGAACAGGCCGTGGACCAGTGAAATCCTGGACCAAGGTCGAGGAGCAAGCATGGAATAATTAGGTCTTGCGGCTGGAGGAAGAAAGTGGTACATTTGTAATTGACCAAATGACCATATGAGAATATTAGTCATTAAGGAACCTGTGGAAAGGGTGAAAGCTATGTATGTGGTGGATCGCCGGAAGCAGATTACCGAGGCGGCTGCCAAATCATTTGCCTTGTTCGGGTACAAGGCTACAACAATGGACCAGGTGGCGAAGATTGCGGGTGTTGGGAAGGGGACCATCTATACTTTTTTTGCGAATAAGGAGCAGCTGTTTGATGAGATTCTTCGCTCTGTATTCGTGGAAATGAAGGGGATTATAGAACGCGAGGTCCAGGTGGGCAGGTCGTTCACTGAAAATTTGCAGCGGACCCTGGATGTGTTACTGGATTTCCGTGAGGAGCATGAGCTGCTTATGAAGCTCTCACAGGAGGTTCGTGACTTTGGTACTCCCCAGGCTAAGGAGGCCATGTACAAGGTAGAGAATGTTATTCTTGAGCACTTGGAGATTCAGATTCAGCGGGCCATGGAACAAGGAGCCATTCGGAGACTAGATCCGAAGATACTCTCCTTTGTCATGCTGGAGCTGTATATTGCCCTCACTTCGAAATGGAATAAGAACCACACACCTCTAGATAAAGAACAGATTAAGCAGGTATCCCGGATTCTTCTTGCTGAAGGGCTCTCAGTAACGGAAATTGACCGGACCTGTAAGAAAACTGAACGGGTATAGATTAGATAAGGGAGTGTAAGAGAAATGAAGTCTTTATCTGTGTTTATAAGTGATATGATATCCAGTTTCAAAAAGCCGAGGGTTATCATCCCTATCTTGGTTGTCCTGTTTATCCCAGTACTATATAGCGGGATGTTTCTTACCGCCTTCTGGGACCCCTACGGCAAGATGAATGAGCTGCCTGTTGCGGTGGTCAATCAGGACCGGGGCGCTGAGTTCAAGGAGAAATCTCTGCATGCCGGCGAGGATCTGATTGAGGAATTGAAGAAGAATGATGATTTTAAATGGGAATTCGTAACCCGCCAGGAAGCGGAAGAAGGCATTAAGGATAACAAGTACTACATGACGATTGTAATTCCCGAAGATTTCTCAACCAAGGCCACCACGGTGATGGATGAGCATCCGCAGCCTGCGGATATTGTGTTTGAGCCCAACGAAGGTTATAACTTTCTGGCCGGACAGATTGGGGGAACGGCTGTAAAGGAGATTAAGTCGAAGGTGTCTGCTAAAGTCACGGAAGCCTATACGGAAACCCTGCTCACCCAAGTGGAGAAGATCTCAGGTGGTCTGTCCGATGCAGGCAGCGGCGCAGATAAGATCCATGATGGCGCAGCCAAGGTAGATGAGGGTGCTGATAAGCTGAAGGTAAATCTGGCCAAATTGGTTGAAGGAACCGTGAAGCTGGAGCAGGGCGTGACTCCACTTACCCAAGGAGTCAACAGCCTGGACAAAGGCGCTAAGGACCTGCATAAAGGAGCAAGCAAGCTGGCAGATGGTCTGGGAAAATTAGCGGGTGCGGAGAAGCAGCTGGAGCAGGGCGCCGTGGCGGCTGAACAAGGCGGCAGCAAGCTTCACGCAGGTATCCAGTCTTCGCTGAATGGAGCAGCCAAGCTGCAAGCTGGGCTTGAAGCCGCGAAGACAGGCGGCAGCAAGATTGACGAAGGAATGGAAGCGGCACTTCAGGGGAGCGGCAAAGTCACAGAAGGCGCGCAAGGTGTAGCCCTGGGCCTGGAGCAGTTAGTCAAAGCAAGCCCGGAACTTGCGAAGAGCCCGCAGGTTCAGAAGCTGCTGGCAGCCAGCCAGGCGGTAGCCAAAGGCAGTGAGCAGGTGTATAAAGGCCAGCAGCAGCTTGCCCAGGGAGTCAAGAGCCTGGGTGAGGCTCATGAACAGCTGGCTGGAGGCAGCAAGCAGCTGGTCGAAGGGCAGCATCAGCTTGCCCAGGGGGCAGCTCAGCTGAATGAAGGCCAGTCCAAGCTGGCTGCCGGGATGAAGCAGTTCGGCAGCCAGCTGGCCGAAGCGGCATCAGGCGGTAAGGAGCTTGCAGCCGGGGCAGGCAAGTTAAGCGCGGGAACTGGGCAGTTAAGCGCCGGAGTAGGTAAGCTTGCAGACGGAACCAAGGCCGTTGCCAGCGGCTCCAAGCAGCTGGATAGCGGCGCGGGCCAGCTGAAGGAAGGTACCGGCAAATTGACGGAAGGCTCTGGAGAACTCGCCTCGAAGCTGAATGATGCCGCTAAGCAGACTTCAGAAGTGAAAGCGACCGATGATACGGTAAGCATGTATGCGAAGCCTATCGATATTCAAGAGAACAAGCATAATCCAGTTCCTAACTATGGTACGGGATTCGCTCCTTACTTCTTATCTCTGGGGCTGTTCGTGGGGGCGTTGATCGCCACATTGGTTATTCCACTTCGTGGTTCTTCCATAAATGAAGCGAGTGGTTGGAACCGGTTCGTCAGCCGTTCCCTGTCGTTTGGTCTTATGAGTCTGGCGCAGTCGGTTTTTGCTGTTACGCTCGTGCTTTACGGACTCAAGCTGCAGGTGCACAACAAACCGATGATGTTCTTGTTCAGCTTCGTAACAAGTCTATGTTTCATGTTCATTATCCAGGCGCTTGTCACCTGGCTGGATAACCCTGGACGTTTTGTTGCGATTCTGATCCTTATCATTCAATTGACTACAAGTGCCGGAACCTTCCCGCTTGAGCTGATTCCTGACTGGATGAAGGTATTCAATCCATGGCTGCCGATGACCTATAGTGTATCTGGTTATAAGGCTGTAATCTCCAGCGGTGATATGCACTTGGCATGGTCATATCTTGGAATTCTTGCGGTCTTTGGCGGCATCTTCTTGATTCTAACTTTGATTTACTTCCTAATGAAACATAAGCGTACATCAGAAGTTGAGAATGAACAGGCGCTGACCGCTTAAGAAAGATTACCTTAATAGGTGAAGAGGAAGCATCCGATATAAAACATCGGATGCTTTTTTTCTGAAAAAAGATGAAAATTTATACAAGGGAGTTGCAAAACGTAGAAAAAGTGTGATAAATTTAACAGTGACCGAATGACTGGATGACTAAAATTGATTATTAGTCAAAACTAAAATGAAATCTTCACTTGAAAGGAGGAGAACCATGTCTTCAGTAGATCGCCGCAAACAGATTGTTGAGGCAGCGACTAAATCTTTTTCCATGTTCGGCTATAAGGCGACGACGATGGACCAGGTTGCCCGGATTGCGAATGTTGGCAAAGGGACCATTTACACGTTTTTCTCCAACAAGGAGGAGCTGTTTGATGAGATCCTTCATGTGGTCATCGGAGAGATGAAGCGAATTACGGAATTAGAGGTTCGTGAAGACAAAGCTTTTTTTGACAATCTGTACAGCGGACTTGACTCAGTCCTCGAATTCAGGAAGGAGCATGAGCTGCTTATCAAGCTGTCGCAAGAGGTGAGGGAATTTGGAACACCCCAAGCCAGAGAGGCCATGCAGAGGGTTGAGGTTGCGATCCTTGACTACTTGGAGCAGCAGGTCACACGTGCCGCGAATCTTGGGGAAATCCGCAAGGTCGATCCCAAGGTGACATCCTTAGTGATGCTGAAGCTGTATATTACGCTGGCATCCGACTGGAACAAGCTCTATGAACCTCTGGATAAGGAGCAAATCAAGTCTTATTTTAAGCTGTTCCTCGCGGATGGCTTAGCGAATGGGTAAATAATTTTATAGAGAGAACGAGAAACATAAGGAGAGAAAATCGCGATGAAAACATTATCGGTGTTTTTCAAAGACATGAGATCTGGCATAAAAAAACCGATGACCCTGATATCCTTCATTGCGGTCATTTTTGTGCCCATTCTGTACTGTGGTATGTACTTAACCGCCTTTTGGGACCCGTATGGTCACCTGGATGAGCTGCCGGTTGCAGTGGTGAATCAGGATAAGGGTGCCGAATATGAAGGCAAATCGCTGCACATCGGCAATGACTTGATGGATGAATTGAAGAAGAACAAGGATTTCAAGTGGGATTTCGTAACCGAGCAGGAGGCGGAGAAGGGAATCGACGAGAATCGGTACTATATGAAGATTACGATTCCGGCAAATTTCTCTTCACAAGCCACTACGCTGATGAACGACCATCCCGAGCCAGCTGATCTGATCTATGAGCCTAACGGCAACTATAACTTCGTTGCAGGACAGATCGGAAACAGCGCTGTGAAGGATCTCAAAGCGAAGATTTCTGCTAAGGTTACGGAGGCCTATACGAACAGTCTTTTCGATAAAGTAACGGAGATCTCTTCAGGCCTTAAAGAAGCAGGCGATGGAGCCGGGGATATCCATACCGGTGCCGGCAAGCTTAAGGACGGAACCGTGAAGCTGAAGGAGAACCTGAACAAGCTCGTGGACGGGACACTTCAGCTGAAAGATGGGGTAGCTCCTCTAGCCAGCGGGGCGGGCAAGCTTCATAATGGAGCCACCGACCTCAGCAAAGGAGCCACCTCCCTCGCAAGCGGGCTTGATCAGCTGAGCGCGGCTCATAAGCAGCTTCAAAACGGAACCCAGCAGGCCGTGGGAGGCGTCTCCCAATTGTCACAAGGTCTGCAGTCCTCCCTTGAAGGGAACAAAAAGCTGAACCAAGGGCTTCACTCTTCGGCAGAAGGCACGGCCAAGCTTCAAGAAGGCCTGCATTCTGCGGTGGACGGCAGTGCGAAGCTGAACCAGGGGCTGCAGTCCTCGGTAGAGGGCAGTGCCAAGGTTGCCGAAGGTGCCAAAGGCGTAGCCCAAGGGCTCGACCAATTGGTGAAGGCGAATCCGGCACTCGGCAAGGACCCTTCCATTCAGAAGCTGCTAGCCGCAAGCCAGGCGGTTGCCCAGGGCAGCCAGCAGGTGGCTGACGGGCAGAAGCAGCTGGCCCAAGGCAGCGAGCAGCTCGCTGCGGGAAGCAAGCAATTGGCTGACGGCAGCGACCAGCTGGCCGCAGGGAACAAGCAGCTTGTAGCCGGCAGCGACCAGCTTCTGGCAGGTAACCAGAAGCTGGTCGAAGGAGCAAGCAAGCTTACGGCCGCAGGCCCGCAGCTGACCGGCGGCATGGCGAAGTTCGGCAGCAAGCTGTCTGAAGCGGCAGCTGGAGGCCACAAGCTGGCTTCAGGCGCCGGGCAGCTCGCCAGCGGCACAGATTCCCTGGTACAGGGAATCCATAAGCTTGGCGGCGGCGTGAATACGCTCGCCAGCGGTTCCGAGAAGCTGAACAAGGGCGCCGGTGAGCTCAAGAACGGCATGGGCGACCTGGTCAGCGGCTCCGGCAAGCTGGCGGATAAGCTGAACGAGGCAGCGAACAAGACTTCGGATGTCAAAGGTACAGACGAGCGGGTAACGATGTATGCACAGCCGGTGGATGTTAAAGAGAACACGTCCAAGAAAATTACGAATTACGGAACAGGGATTGCCCCTTACTTCCTGTCCATCAGTTTGTTTGTGGGTGCCCTGCTCTCTACGATCATCATCTCTATGAGAGGGACTACCGTAGAAGGAGCAACGGGTCTGCAGCGGTTCTTCAGCCGGACGTTCATGTTCCTGCTGATGAGTATGTTCCAATCTGCGGTAGTTGCTACCCTGGTATTGGTGCTGGTTGGTCTTAAAGTGCAGAGTGTACCGCTCTTCTACTTGTTCACTTTCGGAACGAGCTTTGCATTCATGATGATTATTCAGGCTATTGTAACCTGGCTGGATCAGCCTGGCCGGTTCCTGGCCATCATCCTGATGGTTCTGCAGCTGACTACAAGCGCGGGCACTTTCCCGCTCGAGCTGCTTCCGGAATGGATGAAACCGATCAATCCAATCCTGCCGATGTCCCATTCGGTAACGGGCTTCAAGTCGGTTATCTCCAGTGGGGATTACAGCAGCATGTGGCCGCAGTTCGGTCTGCTGCTTGGATATGGCCTGGTATTCATGATGATTACGCTGGCTTACTTCCTTATTCGGACTCCGAGATCCACAGATATGAATCAGGAAGAGATTGTAACACCGCTTGCGTAAAAAAGTATAAATTTGGAGGTTGCCCCAAGGCCTTAATGGCTGAGGTGCAGCCTCTTTATTTTTTTATGGATATACAGCATTTGGAAGGCCGTTATTTTCATAAAAATTCTTATCGCTATCATAAAAAGATTAGATTATCCAGCGTATAGCGCGGATGCTACAATATTAGAACCCATAATACGAGGGTGCAGTGTATCCAGGTGCACAGGATATGGAACGGGCACAGAAAATTAATGCAAGCAACTGAAGATTTATGCAAATAAAGTGTTCAAAAGTCTATTGGAAACCCGTCGTTTTACGTATAGATTGGTGGGAACGAGCTATTTTACGAACAGAAAGGTTGAAAATGATATGAAACATACGGATATTCCTGCTAGGCAAGGTTTATACGACCCGTCTTTTGAAAAAGATGCCTGCGGTATGGGCTTTGTCGCTCATATTAAGGGACGCCCGTCTCATAGTATCGTCAGCCAGGCACTAACCATGCTCACCAATATGGAGCATCGCGGGGGTCAAGGCAGTGAACCGAATTCCGGGGACGGCGCGGGGATTATGATTCAGATTCCTCACCGCTTCTTCGCGGCTGAAGCGGAAGCTCTCGGTTTCCGTCTGCCCGAGGCGGGACAGTACGGCGTGGGTATGATGTTCTTGCCGCACGATGAGAAGGTGCGTGGTGAACAGGAAGCCCGCTTTAAGGCGATCGTGGAAGAAGAAGGGCAGGAGCTGCTCGGCTTCCGAACCGTGCCGACTAACGATGAGATGCTCGGCAAATCGGCCAAGGCAGCCAAGCCTTATGTGCGCCAGGTATTTATCGGCCGCAGCCAGGATCTTGTGAACGATCTGGATTTCGAACGCAAATTGTACGTCATCCGCCGCCGGGCGGAATTAGCCATCCGATACGGGGGAGCTGAGCAGGGGGATGCATTCTATATGCCGAGCCTGTCCTGCCGTAAAGTGGTTTATAAAGGGATGCTCACGACCGAACAGGTGGGCGAGTTCTATGTGGATCTGCAGAACGAACAGCTGGAATCCGCAATCGCTCTGGTACATTCCCGGTTTAGTACGAATACATTCCCAAGTTGGGAACGCGCGCACCCGTATCGGTTTATGATTCACAACGGGGAGATCAACACGCTGCGCGGCAATGTGAATTGGATGCATGCGCGCCAATCGCTCTTCCAGAGCGAGGTGTTCGGTGAGGACCTCGCAAAGGTGAAGCCGGTTATCAATCCGGATGGGTCCGATACCGGAATGTTTGATAATACGTTTGAATTCTTATATTTGAGTGGACGTTCGCTGCCGCATGTGGCGATGATGATGGTGCCAGAGCCTTGGAACAATCATGAAACCATGGACGACAGCAAGAAGGCGTTCTACGAGTATCACAGCAGCTTGATGGAGCCATGGGACGGTCCTGCCGCAATGGGCTTCACGGACGGGATTCAGATTGGGGCCATACTGGACCGCAACGGGCTTCGTCCATCGCGTTATTATGTGACCAAGGACGACCTGATCATCCTCTCCTCCGAAGCGGGGGTACTCGATATAGCACCGGAGAACGTGCTGTACAAAGACCGCTTGCGCCCTGGGCGGATGCTGCTTGTGGATACGAAGGAAGGCCGGATCATCTCCGATGAGGAAGTGAAGGCTTCGATTGCGAGCGAGAATCCTTACCGTGAATGGCTGGATGAGCACCTTATCCGTCTGGAGGACCTTCCGGACGCGCCGGAGCTTCCGGAGAAGAGACATGACGATGTGACCAAACAGCAGCTTTCCTTTGGCTATACGTTCGAGGAGCTGCGCAAAATCATTGAACCTATGGCCTCGACAGGCCAGGAGGCAATCGGATCGATGGGATACGATGCCCCGATTGCTGTATTGTCCGATCGGCCTCAGCGTCTATTCAGCTACTTCAAGCAGATGTTCGCCCAAGTGACGAACCCGCCAATTGATGCGATCCGCGAAGAATTGGTCACCTCAACGCTGACTACAATCGGGCCGGAACGCAACTTGCTGAATCCGGAGCCGGAGAGCTGCCGTCAGATTCGTCTGGAATCTCCGATCCTGTCAAATGAGGATTTCGCCAAGCTGCGCCATGTGCGCCGTCCGGGCTTCAGATCGATGACCATCCCAACGCTGTTCCCTGCTGCCGAGGGTGCGGAAGGCCTGCGCAAAGCGATTGAAATCCTCTGTGAGGCGGCCAACCGCGTTATCGACAAAGGGCACAATGTTCTTATTCTGTCCGACCGCGGCGTGGATGCGGAGAATGCGGCGATTCCTTCGCTGCTTGCGGTATCCAGCCTGCATCACCACTTGATCCGTCAGGAGACGCGCACTAAGGTAAGCATCCTGCTGGAATCCGGGGAGCCGCGCGAAGTGCACCATTTTGCCCTGCTTCTTGGTTATGGGGTAAGTGCGGTGAACCCTTATCTGGCGTTCGAGACGCTGGATGACATGATCACCCAGGGCATGCTGCGCGGCGTAAGCCATGAGAAAGCCTGCAAGAACTTTATCAAAGCGGCAACCAAAGGCGTGGTCAAGGTGTTGTCCAAAATGGGAATTTCCACGATCCAGTCTTACCGTGGTGCCCAGATTTTTGAGGCTGTCGGGCTGAATCAGGAATTCGTAGACCGCTACTTCACTTGGACGCCTTCCCGCATCGGAGGGATTGGGCTGGAGGAAGTGGCTCAGGAGACGCTTGCCCAGCATCACCGCGCATTTAATGAGAAAGACGGTAACGACCTTGTGCTTGATTCCGGTGGTGAGTATCAATGGCGTGCCAACTCGGAGGAGCATTTATTCAATCCTCAGACCATTCACCTGCTGCAGCAGGCGGTTCGGACAGGGGATTACAGTATATACAAGAAGTACGCTTCGCTTGTTCAAGGAGAGAACGAGAGTCATCTTACTCTGCGTTCCCTGCTTGAGCTGAAGCCAGCTGGACCTAAAGTGCCGCTCGAAGAGGTAGAATCCGCGGCTTCGATTATGAAACGCTTTAAAACCGGAGCCATGTCGTTCGGTTCGATCAGTAAAGAAGCACACGAGTCGATTGCCATCGGGATGAACCGCATCGGCGGCAAGAGCAACACGGGTGAAGGCGGGGAAGACCCTGCCCGCTATATTCCAGATGCCAACGGCGATTCCCGTCGCAGTGCGATCAAGCAGGTGGCCTCCGGCCGGTTCGGAGTAACTTCCCATTATCTTGTTAATGCCGATGAGATTCAGATCAAAATGGCGCAGGGCGCCAAGCCGGGTGAAGGTGGGCAGCTTCCGGGCCGTAAGGTCTATCCTTGGGTTGCGGAAGTCCGCGGATCAACCCCGGGTGTGGGTCTGATCTCTCCGCCTCCGCATCACGATATTTATTCGATCGAGGATCTGGCTGAGCTGATCTATGATCTGAAGAACTCCAATCCGCGTGCACGGATTAACGTGAAGCTGGTATCTGAAGCCGGTGTGGGCACGATTGCTGCTGGGGTAGCTAAAGGCCGCGCCGATGTCATTCTGGTCAGCGGTTATGATGGGGGGACTGGAGCTTCCCCACAAGGTTCGATCCGTCATGCGGGTCTGCCTTGGGAGCTTGGTGTGGCTGAGACCCATCAGACTCTGATGATGAACAACCTTCGGGACCGTGTCGTCCTCGAAACCGACGGCAAGATGCTGAACGGCCGTGACTTGGCAGTAGCAGCACTGCTTGGAGCCGAGGAATATGGCTTCTCCACAGCGCCGCTCATTGCTGTAGGCTGTATTATGATGCGTGTGTGCCAAATGGATACATGTCCGGTTGGGGTTGCAACCCAAAATCCTGAGCTGCGCAAGAACTTCACAGGTGACCCACAGCATGTGGTTAACTTCATGACCTTTGTAGCAGAAGACCTGCGCGAGTGGATGGCTGAGCTGGGCTTCCGTTCCATTAACGAGATGATCGGACGTACAGACTGCCTGGAGACCAGCAAGGCTGTGCAGCACTGGAAGAAGAGCGGTGTGGACCTTAGCCCGCTTCTGCATATGCCTGAGCTTCAAGAGGGGGCAGAGCGTTATAATACGCAGGAGCAGAACCATGGACTTGAGAAAACACTGGATATGACAAAGCTCGTTGAACTTGCGGCTCCTGCCTTGGAGCGTGGGGAGTCCGTTTATGCGGAGCTTCCGATCACGAACGTCGACCGGGCCACAGGTACGATTCTTGGCAGTGAGGTTACCCGTCTGTACGGGGCGGCAGGCCTGCCAGAGGATACAATCCGGTTCCATTTCATTGGATCGGCCGGCCAGAGCTTCGGCGCGTTCGTGCCGAAGGGCATGACGCTTACCATTGAAGGGGATGCCAACGACTATATTGGCAAAGGCCTCTCGGGCGGTAAGCTGGCGGTGAGACCTTCACCGAAGGCAACCTTTGTCGCTGAGGAGAACATTATTGCCGGGAATACGGCATTCTACGGCGCAACCAGCGGTGAAGCTTATGTCCGTGGTATTGCCGGCGAGCGCTTCGCCGTCCGGAACTCGGGCGCGAACGTGGTGGTTGAAGGTGTTGGTGATCACGGTTGTGAATACATGACCGGAGGACGTGTTGTTGTTCTTGGTGGAACCGGACGCAACTTCGCGGCGGGGATGTCTGGCGGTATCGCTTATGTGTACGATCCGGAAGGCACCTTCCTTGACCGCTGCAACCTGGAGATGGTTCTCCTGGAGCGGGTCGAGGAGGCCGAGGAAGCAGCCGAACTTCGTTCCCTGATTGAGCGCCATGTGGAATACACAGACAGTGCTGTGGGCCACAGAGTGCTGGACAGCTGGAATGAGTCGCTGAATGCTTTTGTCCGTGTAATTCCGAAGGATTACAAACGCATGCTTCAGCAAATCCGCAAGGTTCAGGATCAGGGGCTTCAAGGCGAGGCTGCTCTGCTTGCAGCGTTCGAGGCGAACATGCGTGAGCTGGCCCGTACAGGGAACTAATTCGAAATTGATAGAGCAGATACGGAATTAGCTTTAATTATGACAATAATGTTGAGATTAGGCCTGCAGGTCCTTCTATGAAGGATCTGTGGGTCTTTTTTTTCTCCACATATATGGGCAAAAGTTCACTGAATACGGGACGGGCGATAAAAGCAACGTAAGAAATACAAGAAGTGCAAGAAATACAAGAGATACAGTAGAGATACTAGAGATACTAGAGATACTAGAGATACTAGAGATAGTAGAGATAGGCGAGACAGATATCTGCTTCCATCAACTCAATGCACTTCAGCAACTCAATGCACTTCAGCAACTCAATGCACTTCAGCAACTCAATGCACTTCAGCAACTCAAGGCACTCCAGTAACTCAATGCACTTCAAGAAATTAAAGTACTCCAAGCAGTTACTGGAAATTACTGTGGTTCTTGAAAACCTACGCCCCATAAGCATCCCAAGCAGCCAAGCAACCAAGCAACCAAGCAACCTAAGCACTTAACAACCCAAATAATCACTGCTGAGAAACACGCAGGGGTATCTTTCAAGCCTAAGACCAGGAGGCACACGCCGTGCCGAACGGCGCCAGCCTTACATACGTTAGGAACAAGGACTAACTGCCGCCTTTGGCAGGCAGCGGGGGAGGTGTGTTCATATGCGTATTCTAGAGACAGGATTGTCCGGGGCTGTGATCCTTGAACCTCAGGTACATGGGGATGCAAGGGGGTTTTTTAGCGAGAGCTATAACCGGGAGGTGCTGGCTAAAGCGGGCCTTCATTATAACTTTGTTCAGGATAACCACTCCTATTCGGCTGAGGCAGGTACGCTCAGGGGACTTCATTACCAGTTGCTCCCCAAGGCGCAGACCAAGCTGGTACGGGTGCTGTCAGGAGCAATCTATGATGTGTTTGTGGATTTAAGAAAAGATTCTGCCACTTACGGGGAATGGAGATCGGTCATCCTTACCGCTTACAATCACAGACAGGTTCTCATTCCCAAAGGTTTCGCTCATGGGCTGTATACGCTTGTACCTCATACTGAGGTTCTGTATAAGGTGGATGAGTTCTATTCGAAGGAGCATGACCGGGGGATTCTCTGGAATGATCCCCAGCTGAATATTCCTTGGCCGGGCTCCACAGTAATTTTGTCGGATAAAGACAAAGCCCATCCGCTTTGGACGGATGCCGAGTTTGACTTCTGAGGGGACCCATGGTGGAAGGGGAAGAATGTGAGTAGTTAGCAGAGCGAGTGCAAAATAAGAGCAACGCAACGGTACGAGAAGTATAGAAGTAGAGTAAGTGGAGAGCCAAGGGCATGAGGGATAGAAATAGTAAAGGAAGAAACAGAGCAACAGAAAAAGAAGAGGTTCAGACACAGAAAAGTTAGAAGGCGCAAAGAACCCAAAAAGCTTAAAAAGGAACATGAGCATGCCCAGGGCAGTGTGCTGTATTAAGGTCCGGAAGCTGATGGCTGATGTTCCAGTTAAGGCAGGCCAGGGGGGAGAAGGTTGGAGGAGAAGATGAGGGAAGCTCAGCCCGAAGACAAAACGAAGGTTTTGATTACTGGTGCGGGTGGCCAGTTGGGCCTGGAGCTTCAAAGGGTGTTTCGGGAGAAAGGGTATGAAGTATATGGGATGGATCGGGACAGCCTCGATATTACAGATGCGGAGCAGTGTCATACCATGCTTAACCGGGTGCACCCCGATGTGGTTATTCATGCCGCAGCCTATACTCAGGTTGATCAAGCTGAGAGCGATTCGGATACGGCATACCGGGTGAATGCCTATGGGACACGCAACATCGCAGCCGCGGCAGAAGCGGCCGGGGCCAAGCTGGTATACGTTAGCACGGATTATGTTTTTAACGGAAAGGGAACTATGCCGTATTCGGAGTTTCATCCCACCGACCCGGTTAATGTGTATGGCCGTTCTAAATGGGAGGGGGAGGAACTGGTTCGTCAACTCCATACGCGCTTCTTCGTCGTCAGAACTTCTTGGGTATACGGAGCAGGTGGGAGTAATTTCGTACGTACAATGCTGAAGGTGGGCAAAAGAGACGGCCGTGTCTCGGTTGTTGCTGACCAAATCGGTTGTCCGACCTATACCAAGGACCTGGCTTTTGCCATCGAGCAGCTGAGCTCAACGCAGAGGTATGGCACATATCATGTGTCAGGTGCAGGCAGCTGCTCCTGGTATGAGTTCGCCTGTGCTATATTTGAGGATGCAGGAATGCGCGTCGACGTCGTTCCGGTAAATACGGAAGAGTACCCGCGCCCGGCTCCCCGTCCAGCCTATTCCGTGCTGGATCATCAGGCTCTCAGACTGAACGGCTTCCATCCGATTCGTCATTGGAGGGAAGCGCTGCAGGACTTTTTAAGATCAAGTCATGAAACCTAACCCTGGGCCCGCACGTTATACTCAGGTATGGTAAAATTAGAAAATCATTCCGTCCTTAACGGACGGGTACATAAGGAGAGTGAATTCATATGTCTCAGGAACCTGTTGTCCGCTTGACGAATGTGACGAAGAAGATTGGCGCCAAGACCATCATCGACCGTCTTACACTCGATATCCCGGCGGGTCAGGTATTCGGCTTCTTAGGCCCCAATGGGTCAGGGAAGACCACAACGATACGGATGATGGTAGGACTCATGTCGATTACACAGGGAGATATCGTAATCAATGGCTCAAGCATCAAGTCGGATTTTGAAAAAGCGGTTGCGCATGTTGGAGCGATTGTAGAGAACCCCGAAATGTATAAATTTCTGACAGGGTATCAGAACATGGTGCATTATGCGCGGATGTCCGGTGTAGGCAAGGAGCGGATTGACGAGGCCGTTGCCCTGGTCGGGCTGGAGAACCGAATTCACGATAAGGTGAAGACGTATTCTCTAGGTATGCGCCAGCGGTTAGGTGTTGCCCAGGCGATTCTTCAGCGTCCGAAGCTGCTGATCCTGGACGAGCCCACCAACGGGCTTGATCCACAGGGCATACGGGAGCTGCGGGATTATCTGCGCCAGTTGACCCAGCAGGAAGGTACCACCGTCTTCGTCTCAAGTCATCTCTTATCCGAGATGGAGCTGATGTGTGATACCGTAGCGGTTATCCAGGGGGGCCGGCTGATTGATGTGCGTTCTCTGAAAGCCCAGGATGCCGGAGAGCAGTATGCTGAAACGGGCTTTGATGTCAGTGAGCCGGAACGCGCGCTTGAACTGATTGGGACAGGCCGTCTTGAGGGCACAAGGCTGATTGTAACCGCAAACCGCGAGCAGATTGCGGATTTGAACAGCAGACTTGTCAGCGCTGGAATCAAGGTATACGGCATTCAGACCTTAACAAGATCGCTGGAAGATCAATTCTTGGAAATGACGGGAGGTGGGCAAATTGGGTAATTTTCTGGCATTAGTACAGAACGAAAATATGAAAATCTACCGCCGGCTGCGCACGTGGATTATGTTCGGAATGATCATTGTCCTGCCGATTGTGTTCGCAGGTCTGATTGCCTTCAGCGAAAGCCATACCGGCTCTTCGCAGACGGGCGCCTGGGATATGGCCAAGAATTTGGGCTCCATTTACTTTCTGGTGTCAATCTTCACCCTTATTGTTGCTGCGGATATTGTAGCGGGCGAGTTCACCTGGGGAACGGTTAAGCTGTTGCTCATTCGTCCTTGGTCCCGGAGCAAGGTGCTTTTGTCCAAGCTGCTCAGTGTACTGCTCTTTAGTATCCTGATGAGCATTGTCTTTTTTATCGTTATTATCTCGGTATCCATGCTCTTCTTCCAGAACACCCCGCCAGCCTTCCTGGAGCTGGGTTCGACCCCGCTGGAACAGGTGCTTCTGGTACTGCTATACAAATTTATTGATCTTCTTGTAATTTCGAGCCTTGCATTTATGATCTCCACGGTCTTTAGGGCCAGTGGAATTGCAATCGGATTGTCTATGTTCATCATGATGGCCGGGAATACGATTGCCATGCTGCTTAACCCGATTCGCTATCCGTGGGCCAAATACCTGCTGTTCCACAATATGGATCTGTCCAAATACGTGATGAATACGGGAGGAGATACTTCATTCTCATTCGCAAGCCTTTATGAAAAGGCGGGCATGTCGATGGGCTTCTCAGCAATCGTGCTCGCTGTATATGTAGTGGTCTTCCTTGCCATTGCTTGGATGGTATTCAAGCGCCGGGATGTTGCAGCTTAGGGGACAGGTATAACAAGGTTAGCAGTGACAGCCAGTAAGCAGCCGATAAACAGCTAGTAAACAGCCAGTAAACAGCTAGTAAACAACCATAAACAGTCAGCCTAAGTAAAGTTAGCCAGCAGCTGCTGTAGTACCGTCCAGCTGCAAGCGAAACTGTTGCAACTTTATACCAAGCAGGTGAATGTGGCTGCCCGAATCCCTTTTTTTTAGCTCAAGTCCTCACAGCATTAACTTCCGGGCAGCCAACCCGTTCGGGCAAGAAAGCCGGTTAGGCTAGTTGAATAATAAAAGAAGGGACACATTCTCACAGGAGTGTGTCCCTTTATTGTGCTGTGTAATTGCAGCATATTGTGGGCTTGGATAGGTGGGAGACCAGGCTGTTCATATCCTTCTGCAATTTAGCCAGCTTCAGGCTGAGGAGTTTTTTTGCTCTTATTGTTGGAGTTAGGGGAGGGCACCGCGCTGATCAAGGGCTTCTCCATAATACTGATTCCGTTTAATACCCCGCCTTCCGCAATGACCAGGGAATGGGCGGATACATTTCCGTCAACATGTCCGCTGGCCGTAATGGTCAGTTTGCCTTCTGTAGTAATATCACCAAACACTTTACCCGCCACAATAATCTCATTTCCTTTGATTGAAGAGTGGGCTTCTCCTGATTCCCCAATGACAATCTCACCCGTACATTCAATTTCCCCTTGGAATTTCCCCTCCAACCGGAGGTTATACTCCGAGCGGAGTTTTCCTTCGAAATGGCTGCCTGCACCAATCAGGGTATGAGTCCCTTTTACAGCGGTATTTTTGTTATCTTTAAACATGATATTCCTCCATTATTTTTGATTTATAGAAGCTGAACTAGCAAGTGATCAAAGAATCGGAGAGAGGGTGGAATGCTCCTGGAGAAGCGTATATTTCGCCTTGGTGAACAGATTTCTACTGTTTTGAAATGGTTTAGATCAAGGGATACGTGAACAATAGATCGGAGGAATACATCACCCGGATGTTTTCAACTGTACACAAATTAATTCAAATAGGGGACAGGGTCTACCGGTTCATTCTCCTTAACGACCTGAAAGTGCAGATGGGGGCCGGTGCTTCGTCCAGTGGAGCCGAGCTTGCCGATCACTTCCCCTTTTGTGACTTTCTCCCCTGTATTAACTTGAATTTTATTTAAGTGCATATACCATGTCTGAAGTCCGCCTGGATGTTGAATAATAATAAAGTTGCCTCTTGCAGGAGAGTGATCGGCCTGAAGAACCGTGCCGGCCCCCGCCGAATAGATCGGATCTCCTATTTCCCCGGAAATATCGACACCTGCGTGAAAAGCCGCTTTCTTGGTGAATGGATCCGTACGGTAGCCGAAGCTGGAGGTCATGCGTCTGGAGAGTGTTGGCCATAAAGAGGGCGTGCCGGACATGGATTCATGGATGGCTTCAGCTTGGTCAACCATAGCGGGGACTCTATGGAGCATGGCCTGGATGAGGGCTGACATTTCCGCATAATCATCTCGGGTAGCCTGGCCGGATATTCGGCTGTCCACATCATGAACCGCGATGAATTCTCCGCCGATATAGGAGCTGTCGCCTGGAGTGGCTGCTTCGGACGTTTTGCTGTTGCCAGTTCTGAACTTATTAATAATCTGCTGCAGCTCATCCTCCATCTGCGAGACTTTCTTGATCTGGCTTCTCATATTCTTTGACTCCGCTGTGAGAGTCACGAGCTGATGTTGAAGCCGGCGAATGGCCTCCTCTTTGTCCGTTACGACCGCTTGAAGCTGAGTGTTGCTGCTCTGCAGTTCCTGTTCCAGACTCGCGGCCGTGTGGCTGGAGTAGGCTTGAAGGCTTACAATCAGTCCGGATATGGAGAGCAGAGCAACGAGGGGAACCGTGATGACCAAGGGCTTGGACACCTGGATTTGCTTGACGGACTGGTTGGCATCCTGCAGCACAAGCAGGGTCATTTTGCGGGACATCGGGGCATTTTTCATGGCATCTCCTTTCATAAAGAACTGAAATTTTGATATTTTTCTTTAATTCATCCAACATTACTTCTATAATTTATGTATTCACTGCTCTCTTAAAACATGCTTAAAAGACCAGACTTATATGCCTATCATAGGGGTTCCGGTATCCGGGTATTCCATGCTGCATGCCAAATAGATAAGGATATAGAAGGGGGACATCCATGCTTTGGCTGGTTATTGCGCTGATAGCTTTCATATTTCAAAGCGCGACAATATTAATACTCGAATTTAAAAATCCCTCCAAAACCGTAGCCTGGTTGTTCATCCTGTTTTGCTTCCCGTTAATCGGCTTTGTTCTCTATTATTTTGTTGCCCAGGACTATAAGAAACGTAAAAATCTGCGTCGTAAGGGAACGAGATTGTTTCAAGAGATGAAAGGAAGACTGTGGCGCCAAGCGAAGATTGTGAAGCGGGTGGAAGAGATGCAGAACCCGGAATTCCATCATCAGGAGAGGCTGTTCAATCTCTTGACCCATCTGTCCGAAAGTCCGATCACAGGCTGTAATGCTACCAAGGTGTTAACGAACGGGGAGGATACTTATGATGCGATACTTAGTGAAATGGATAAGGCCAAAGACCATATTCATATTGAATATTACATATTCAGAAGTGACGAAGTAGGGAGAAGGTTCAAGGAGGTTATGATCCGCAAGGCCCGGGAAGGGGTCAAGATCCGGATGATCTGCGACGGTCTGGGCAGCTATTATTTGAAAAATGAATTTATACATGAGCTGAAAGAGGCGGGAATTCAATTCTACTTCTTTCTCCCGCCACTTATCGCAACGATTGACAGACGGATTAACTACCGGAACCACCGGAAGATTGTTGTGATTGACGGAACGGTGGGATTTCTGGGTGGAATCAATGTCGGTGAAGATTATCTGGGGCTGTACCCCAAGCTTGGGGAGTGGCGGGACACCCATCTGCAGATCGAAGGCGACTCGATTTATTTCCTGCAAAATACTTTTCTGACGGACTGGAGGCTGGCCTCCGGGGAGCGAATTTCGGACCCTGCTCTATTCCCCGAGCATAATTGTGCGAAGAATGAGCAGGTTCAGATTCTCACAAGTGGCCCGGACCAGCAATGGGATGCAATCCAGGAGATGTGCTTTGAAGCGATAGCTGTAGCCAAGAAACGGGTATGGATCACCAGCCCTTATTTCATTCCGGACCCGAGTGTGTACGCGGCTCTCAAGACGGCCGCCGTCAGTGGGGTTGAGGTCAAGATTATCATTCCTTATCATTCCGACAGCAAGCTGGTTCATCTGGCCTCGCTCTCCTATGTGGAGGAGCTGCTGCATGCTGGCGTGAAGTTTTACCAGTATACCAAAGGCTTCATCCATGCCAAGGTGATGATTATCGATGACCTGCTGGCAACGGTTGGAACCGCAAATATGGATATGCGCAGCTTCTTTTATAACTTTGAGATGACAGCGGTGTTGTTCGACCAGGCTCCTATCCGGCGGCTCATGAACGATTTCGAGGTGGATCTGACGCACTGCCGCCCTATCCATCTCCGGCAATTCTCCAAGCGGTCCCGTCTTCAGAAAGGGGCGGAGATGCTGACACGAATGCTGTCACCGTTGTTATAATGGAAGGTTACTTCACCCGGTTTAAGTGTTTCAAAATCAAATCTACGGATTGAGGCGGCACGGCTTGAAGCAGGTCGCCTTTTTGCTGCAGCCGCTGGGCAATATTATTCAGATTAAACTCGGAAGGGTGCGGGTTCTGGCGGACCTCCTCCCAGGTTAACGGCGTGGATACGCTGGCTGCAGGTTTAGCCCGGGGCGTATAGGGGGCGGCAAGAGTTTTGCCGCTGTAGTGCTGAAGATAGTCAAAATAAATTTTGTCTCCCCGGTCCTTCTTCAGGCGTTCAATTGTGAACAAAGAGGGAAAGCGCTCCGTAACAAACCTGGCAATGAAATGCCCAAGCGTCCGAAGCTCATCGAAGGTGACCCCGTATTCAATCGGGACAATGATCTGGACTCCTGTTGCTCCTGAGGTTTTAGGAACCGATTGAAGCCCCAGGGAGCCGAGAATATCTCCCACATGGGCGGCAGCTTCCATAATCCGGGGATCCTCTTCGAGAGTGGGATCGAGATCAATCATCCACTCACAGGGGAGGGAATCATGGACATAGTGGAGGGAAGGGTGGAACTCTATGGACGCCAGATTCCCAAGCCACAGCAACGCCGGCAGATTGTCCAGCACGATATACCGGATATTCTCATGTGTTGCGGTCTTCACGAAGTCCGGCAGCGGTTCGGGGGCATTCTTCTGGTAAAAGAAAGGCCCGTCCACTCCGCCCGGATACCGGATGGTTGTTAACAAGCGGTTGCGGCAGTAAGTAAGAAGGTAGGGAGACAGCTCCGCCAGCTTCTTCAGATAATCGCGCTTGGTGATTCCGGCCTCCGGCCAGAGCAGCTTGCCGGGATTGGATACGGGAACCTCATAGCCTTCAACGGTGATAGTACCTCTGACAGTTTTAGGCAAGCGAAGCAGCTCCTTTGTTCATTGTGGTATAGACAGCTGGTGGGAAAGAAAGTTTAACCTTTGGCAATAGGATCTGCAAAAGGCATTCCTGCGGGAGTTCTAAAGCAAGCAGTGTGCGGCATGGGTTGCTATGGATTAAGCAGCAGCGGTTAAGCCAGTTAAGCCGAGTACAGATTAAGATCCATGTGAACTTTAGAATTAACCGATCTGAGCTTCGGTCCCGAGTGATTCTGAAGAAGCGGAGCGTCCGCCTTTGTCTCCGAAATGCTCCTACTTGGATATATAGTTCAAGCATTTCGGAGACAACAGCGGTCGTAAGAACACTCGGCATCGCAGCGCCCGATAAGGGTAACCTTCATAAGTTCATTTTATATAGACGGGTTGTACTTGAGAAAAGCTCCTTAGCTGGACCCAAACCTGCACATCTTCGGATCGGCGGAGACCAACGCCTGGATGCTCGGCTGGCGGAGGGTGCCACCGGGTGTCCATTCCAGAAAATTAACCTTCACGGTAAGCTGAGGACTTACCCAGTAAGATTCCTTGCTCCGGGAAGGCAGGGCGGCAAAGGGGAGCACAGTTTGAGTAAGCGGTTTGAGCGTCCCCGTGATGTCTCTCCAGTCCTGAACGGTCAGCTTGCCGGTACCCGCATGCCCGATATACCAGAGTCGCCCCTCTTGATCGTACAGACCGAGCATAAGCGCGTTAACAATTCCACCCCGCAGAGTATAACCGCCAATGACAGCAACAAGGTCCTGAATAACCTTCTTTTTCATCCATCGTTTATCCTTGCCATCCGGGGCGTAGGTACTGTTCAGGTCCTTGACGATCACGCCTTCCATGCCATGCTGGCTCATGACCTCATACAATACGCCGGGAGACGGGAAGTCGGCTGTGATCTGGACCCTGTCCGTAGGTTTCACCGTCTGTCTAAGCAACTCCTGTCGTTCTCTTAAAGGCAAGCTTGTCACCCATGATCCGTTGTAATACAAAATATCAAACAGCATATAGGTCACTGGAACCTCCTGCTGAACACGGCGAATGTTCTCAGCCTTGCGTGAACCGTCCCGGCGCATCACCTCATGGAAGGAAGGCTTGCCTTGATCCAGGGCAATGATCTCGCCGTCGAGGATCACCGAATCAGCCCCGCAGTATTCACCAATAGAAGTTAATTCCGGGTATTGAAGAGTACGTTCGTTAAGCTTGCGGTTAACAAGCTGAACTTCTTGACCGTCATAATAAGTTAGCATTCGCACACCGTCCCATTTAATCTGGGCGGTCCAATCTTCTCCTTCGGGAAGCCGGTCTGTGGTCACCGGCTCAAAAGGAATAATGGGTTTCAGGTTCATAAAGCCCACCCCTTAGCATGGAATCGGGTATGGGCCAGGTTAGCGCCGAACATGTCCATATTACGGCTGATATGGGGAAGTTCCAGCCCGGTCATCATCAGCTGATGGTCTTCTTGGCTTTGCTGGAGGTTTTCCGTTTCGGCTTAGGTGCTGCTGCTGTGTCAGCGGCTTCATCCGCCGCGGCCGTCCGTTTGGCCCGGGTTTTCTTCGCAGCAGGCCCCGGATCAGTGGCAATAGGCTTGACTGCTTCAATGCTCGCCTGCAGCGCGGCCATCAGGTCGATTACATTGCTCTCCGGCTTGGCCGGAGCCAGGCTGATTTCTTCCCCGGCGATTTTATGCTGGATCAGGTTCATCAGGGATTCGCGGTAATCATCCGTGTATTTGGATGGCTCAAAAGGGGTGGAGAGCTGTTCGATCAGCACCTTGGCCATTCCAAGCTCCTTATCGTTGATACCGGCGGCTTCCGGAAGGTTAGGAACCTGACTGATCGGGCGAATCTCATCCGGGTAAAAAATGGTTTCAATCGCGAGGCACCCTTCCATAACCCGGATCGCTGCGAGACTGCTCTTGGACCGGATGGCAATCTTGGCAATGCCGATCTTGCCGGTCTGCTTCATCGCTTCAAGGAGCAGCAGATAGGCGTTGGAGCCAGCCTGATCGGGGGAGAGATAGTATGTTTTCTGAAAGTAAATGGGATCGATATCCTCAAGGTTGACAAAATCAAGGATGGTAATAGTTCGTTCCACCTGCGCGGAGAGCTGCTCGAGCTCCTGTTTCTCAAAGAGGACATACCTCCCCTTTTCGTATTCGTAGCCCTTAGAAATTTCCTCCCAATCCACATCCTTCTCACATGAAGGGCATCTCCTCACATAAGAGATCGGGCTTCCACAGGTTTTGTGAATGTACTTCATGGAAATGTCCTTGTCTTCCGTGGCGGAGAACATCTTTACGGGCACGTGAACAAGTCCGAAGCTGATCGCGCCCTTCCAAACGGTATGCATGTTGTTCCAGCTCCTTTCAAAAAAAGTTATTGGTGATCCGGTGCGGTCCATAATCGTGCTGTGATACCTTTAGTATGGGACAAAAAAGGCTTTCTAATAACAGTCTTCTCCTATGCAAATCATGATAGGGTTTCTTGCGGGGGGGACATGGTACCGATATAATGAGAACAGATGTATGGCCTGTGAATTTGGTCATACCAGGTAAGAGAATGACCGGAATCATCATGACAGGCGTGGTGCAAGCGCGTGTTCCTTTTCCGGGTAAAAGGTGGTTGGTTGGGTGAAAGAATTAAAACATAAGGCGGATCTCGTCTGGAATGCAAAGAATCTGGAGGATACGGGCAGACTGGCAAGTCTGCTGGCGCTCAAGGCGGCGCCGGGCACTGTGATTGCGCTGGATGGCGATTTGGGCGCGGGCAAGACGGCATTCTCCCAATTGTTTGCGAAGCATCTTGACGTACATGAACAGGTGAATAGTCCGACATTCACGATTATTAAGGAGTATGAGGGAAGATTGCCCTTTTATCATATGGATGTGTACCGCTTGTCGCTGGAGGAAGCGGATGAGCTTGGGCTGGAAGAGTACTTTGATGGACAGGGAGTTACACTTGTGGAGTGGGCCAGCCTGATCACCGAAATTCTGCCGCCGGAGCATCTGCATCTGTACATTGAAGTGACCGGGCTGAGCGAGAGACGGATATATCTTAAGGCTGAAGGCAGCCCTTATTGCGAGTGGGTACAGGCCTTCAAGACAGAATGGGGAACCGGATTATGAGCGAAGTGAGCAAATCTACGAAGTATACACTGGCTTTTGACTCGTCCACGGCTTCATTGGCTGTGGCGGTGATGAATGGGGGCGATCTGCTGGCTGAGAGGAATATTACAGCAGAGCGGAACCACTCAGTTCATCTCATTACGGCAATTGAAGAGGCGCTGGGCGAGGCCGGTGTCCGAAAGAGCGAACTGAGCGGAATAGCTGCAGGCGTAGGGCCGGGGTCCTACACGGGCATCCGGATTGCAGTGACCACGGCGAAGACGCTGGCGTGGTCGATGGCTCTGCCGGTGGCGGGCATCTCCAGCCTCGCGGCGCTGGGGCTGGGCGGCTGGGCCGAGGGCACAGATCAGCCGCCTGCAGCCTTTGCGGCCTTGGCGGGCAGCCCAGCCCGCCAAGGCACAGCAGCCGGTGAACAGGCTGCTGATGGAAGTGCGCCAGCGGAATGGATTATTCCGCTGGTGGATGCGCGGCGCGGTCAAGTGTACACCGCGCTGTTCGAGGCGGCGCCGGGCAAGCTGCCCCGGCGCCTTGAGCCGGACGGCATCCGGCTGATGGAGCGCTGGACTGCAGCGCTTGCCGGACGCCTGGAGGCGCTCGCGCCAGAGGCGCGGCCATCCGCCGTGTGGTTCACCGGCGAGACCGCGCTGCACGCGGAAGCTGCCGAGGCACTCCGCCCCCTCTTGGGCGGGCGGCTTCAGATCCGGCCGCATCTGCTGCAGGGGGCGTGGGCCGGTCTGCTTGGCGCGGACCGGCTCCTAAGGGGAGAATCGGACGAGGTGCATTCGCTCGTCCCAAATTACACCCAGCTTTCGGAGGCTGAAGCAAACCTGGCTCGCGGCAAATAAGGGGGGACGTTAATGGAAGAGGCGCAGATTATGGGAGGCCTGCATGGGGCAGACGGCATCCGGTTTCGTCCGATGACGCTGGACGACATCCCCGATGTGATGGTCATCGAACATGAGTCATTCACGCTGCCTTGGACGGAGAATGCGTTCCGCAGTGAGATGACGCAGAATCATTTTGCCAAATATATAATTATGGAGAAGAATGGGGACCCGATTGGTTATGCAGGCATGTGGACCGTAGTGGACGAGGCCCATGTGACCAACATCGCGGTGCGTACGGCATATCGGGGGCAGCACTTGGGTGAACGGTTAATGCGGGAGATGATGCTCATGGCCGGACGGATGGGCATGACCAAGATGACCCTGGAGGCGCGCGTATCCAATACGGTGGCACAGTCCCTATACAGCAAGCTGGGATTCCGTCCAGTCGGGCTGCGCAAGGCCTATTACTCTGACAATCAGGAGGACGCACTGATTATGTGGTGTGACCTCCCTGAAGATATCGTTGCAGAAGGAAGCGAATGGAACTTATGAGCATATATGATAAACCAGCGGACCAGGATGCCTATATTCTGGCCGTGGAGACCAGCTGTGACGAGACCTCGGTAGCTGTGGTCAAGAATGGGCGGGAGGTGCTCTCAAATCTGATCTTCAGTCAGATTGAGACCCATAAGGCTTTCGGCGGGGTAGTGCCGGAAGTGGCTTCCCGAAAGCATGTGGAGAGCATTACGCAAATGCTGGAGGAAGCGGTTGTACAGTCAGGCATAGCTCCAGCCCAGCTGTCCGCGGTTGCGGTGACACAGGGGCCTGGACTTGTGGGAGCGCTGCTTGTCGGGATCATGGCGGCCAAGAGCCTCGCATTTGCCCTGGACAAGCCGTTAATTGGCACGCATCATATTGCCGGGCATATTTATGCCAACCGGCTGGTGCAGGAGATTGAATATCCTTGTATGGCCCTCGTTGTATCTGGTGGACATACGGAGCTTGTGCTGATGGAGAAGGAAGGGCATTTCCGACTGATCGGCCGCACGCGGGATGATGCGGTTGGCGAGGCATACGATAAGGTAGCCCGGGCCCTTGGGTTCCCTTACCCAGGCGGGCCTTATGTTGACCGTCTGGCCCATGAGGCTGAGCAGGCGACACTGCTTCCACGCTCCTGGCTGGAGCCGGATTCGTATGATTTCAGCTTCAGCGGGTTAAAGTCCGCTGTATTGAATGTGCTGAATCAGAGCCGGATGCGTGGGGAGGAGCCTGACCCAGCAGCCATTGCACGCGGGTTTCAAGAGTCCGTGATCGAAGTGTTAGTTGAGAAGGCGATTCGTGCTGTACGGGAGACGGGAGCCAAGGAGCTGCTGCTCTGCGGCGGTGTGGCTGCGAACCGCGGGCTTCGCGAAGCTCTGGCGCAGCGGTGTGATCAAGAGGAAATCGTCTTGCGTATTCCGCCATTGAAATACTGTACGGATAATGCGGCCATGATCGGGGCTGCCGCATATTTGAAATGGAAGAGTGGGGAGTTTGCTCCCCAGACGATGAAGGCCGAACCTGGGCTTTCTCTTGAAGAGTGGTCGGTAGAAGATTAGGATTAGGATTAGGACCACCTTTCTGGAAAGAACAAAGAAAGCGATCAAGCCCATCTCATAAGCTGCAAGCTTTAAGGTGGGCTTTTGTCTATAAGGAAGCTTTGGGTACTGCTGAAATTATTCTTGAAACGGGTTTAGGAGTATAGGGAGGGAGAAGAGGATTCTTGCTGATCATAAGAATTAGTTAAGCAGATACGGGATTATTCAGAGGAGGTGCTGGAATTGGACTTGGGACTGGGAGGTAAGTCTGTATTTGTCGCAGCAGCGAGTAAAGGTCTTGGCAAAGCCAGTGCGGAGGCTTTCGCACGTGAAGGGGCCAAGGTGACGATTGCAAGCCGGAGTGAAGAGCATCTTATCCGTGCAGCTGAGGATATCGAAGCTAGTACAGGTCAAAAGGTGGCTGTCATTCAGATGGATGCTACAAGCCAGGACGATATTGCCGGGGCTATTCGCACTACAGTGCAGACCCAAGGCGGTCTGGATGTCGTGGTTACGAATGCGGGCGGACCTCCGGGCGGAACTTTTGCCGATATGCAGGATGAGGATTGGCAAAGGGGGTATGAGCTTAATCTGTTAAGCGTGATCCGCATGATTCGGGAAGCTCTTCCACATCTGCGCTCCGCCGGTTCTGGAAGAATCGTCAATCTGGCATCAACCTCGATCAAACAGCCGATTGAAGGCTTGATTCTATCCAATGTGTTCCGGGCCGGGGTACAGTCGTTGACCAAGACCCTTGCCGGGGAGCTTACGGACAGCGGCATTTTGATCAATACGGTTGCCCCGGGGCGAATTGCCACAGACCGGATAACGGAGCTTGATTCCAAGCGGGCCCAAAGTGAGGGCAGCTCCTTGGAGGAGATTCAATCGCGGATTGTTAAGGGGATTCCGCTGGGACGAATGGGCGAACCGGAGGAATTTGCCAGGATAGTGGCTTTCTACGGATCTTGGGCCAATACCTATGTCACCGGACAATCCATTCTTGTGGACGGCGGGATGATTCGAAGCTTATAACAGTAGTAGAGGCGGGAGACCGTCATTTCACAAACAAATATGAACCTTTCTGCACCGTGGTGCGGAAAGGTTTTTTTATAGGTCCTGATAAAATTCCCGATTACTTAATTTACCTGTATACGATACAATTTTTAATAACCAAGCAGCCTGTGCTGAGCAGGCACAATGATCTGCCAGCTGAATTGCGATCTATTGGGGGAACGGAAAAGATAAGGCGGTTAGGGAACTTCTATAAGAATGAGGGGGAAAGAAGATGTCCAAGTATACGACACCCAATCTGGAGAAGGCTGCTGTGATTACTATTGATACCCAGAATGATTTTACGCTTCCGGGGGCAGCTGCCGAGATTGCCGGAACCTATGAAGTCCTGCCCAACATGGCCAGAATTCTTGAAACCTGCAGATTGCGGAATATGCCGGTGGTGCACGTTATTCGGATCTATCAGCCGGATGGGTCCAATGCTGATCTTTGCCGCAGAGAGCTTTTGCAGAATGGAAGTCAAATTGTTCATCCGGGTACGTTCGGGGCCCAGCTGGTGGATGTAATCAGTCCGAACCCTAACGTCCAACTGAACTATGCGGCCTTGTTGGATGGGCAGATTCAGCCGGTAGGACCGCAGGAATGGGTGATGTATAAACCAAGATGGGGAGCGTTCTACCAGACAGGTCTGGAGCAGTTTGCCCGTGAGCTGGGCGTGGATACGCTGATCTTCATCGGTTGTAATTTTCCCAACTGCCCTAGAACTAGTATTTATGAAGCAAGTGAACGGGATTTCAAGGTGATTCTGATTGACGACGCCATGTCTGGCGTATATGAGAAGGGACTTCAAGAGCTTGCGAACATCGGAGTGCATGCATACAAGACGGAGCAGTTCCTTTCTAAGTTTGAGGCTTTGAATAAAGTGTTGTGAGCAGAAGCTGCTGCTGTACAAGTTGAACTACTGATAGACAAGTAAGATTGCCGTGAAACGTTCTTTCCCCGTGCCTTGCCTGTTGGTAATTCTAGTGTCCAACTTATATAACATAGATTTTACATTCAGGGATTATAGTTATAGGGATGAATGTTTTTTTCCGTTATATGATGAATGCTTTTAGCTGCTAAGGAGGAAGCGCGGTGCACACTTGTATTAATTTTGCCCATCGGGGCGCGGCCGGGCATAGTCCTGAGAACACGATGGCTTCATTTATCAAAGCCATTGAGCTTGGGGCGACAGGAATCGAGACGGATGTGCAGATGACCAAGGATGGCCAGCTGGTCCTGATCCACGATGAGACGCTTGCCCGCACAGCCGGATCACCGGAATGGGTCAAGGATCTGACATGGGCCGAGCTGCGGAAGCGGGAGGCCGGCTCTTGGTATCATTCCGATTACCAGGGAGAGCGGATTCCTTCATTGGAGGATTTGCTGGAATTGGTAAGAAGCCATGAGCTGATGATTAACCTCGAACTGAAGAACGGAATTGTCCAGTACCCTTCACTTGAAGCCAAGGTGATTGAAGTGGTCCGCCAATATGAGCTGGAGGAGCGGGTGATCCTGTCCAGCTTCAACCATTATTCTTTGGTGGAATGCAAGAGATTGGCTCCTGAGATACGTACAGGCATTTTGTACATGGAAGGGTTATACGAGCCTTGGGATTACGCCGCAAGAATCGGGGCAGATGCCCTGCATGCCTTCAAGTATGCATTAACGCCTGAACTTGTGGGAATGGCTGCCGCGAAGGGCATGCCTTATCACCCGTTTACCGTGAACGAACAGCAGGAGATGAGAGCTCTTCTGACCGCCGGAGTCTCGGGTATCATTACGGATTATCCGGACCGGCTGGCGGCTTTGCTGGCTGAGGCGGAGGATAACGGATGAAAAAGACTTGGCTGCTGGGGCTTGGCTTCTTCAGTATCAGTCTGACGTGGGCGCTGTATAATGCGTTTGTGCCCCTGTTCCTGGATGATTACTTGAACAAGGCGGCACTGATTGGCTTTATGATGACAATTGATAACTATCTGGCGCTGTTTATCCAGCCGTGGATTGGCTACCGGAGCGATAAGACGCATACCCGGTATGGCCGGCGCATGCCTTATCTCCTGATTGGAATGCCGCTGGCGGCTGTGTTTGTTACGCTCATTCCCTGGTATAACAGCCTGATTATGCTTGTGGTGTTTATGGTTCTGATGAATCTTTCGATGAGTCTATTCCGCTCACCGACCGTAGCCCTGATGCCGGATATTACAGCAGAATCTAAGCGGACCAAGGCGAACGGAATTATTAATTTTATGGGCGGGCTCGGCTCTGTGCTGGCTTTTGGCGTAGGCTCCACATTGTATGGAATCGGCTCTTACCTTCCGTTTCTCGGGGCGGGTATTATCATGCTTCTTACGCTGGTTGTCCTGAAGCTGGTCATTCGTGAGCCTGTTGCAAGCAGCCAAGGTGCTGGGGAACAAAGCGCTGTCCGTATCAAGGATCAGTTGGATCGTACAACCGTGTTTATCCTCCTGGCGATTTTCTTCTGGTTCGTAGCTTACCAGGGAGTGGAGGCACTGTTCACCCTGTATGGGACAAAGTATCTCGAAATGTCGGATAAGGACGCATCCTTCTCGCTCACATTCTTCTCCCTTGCCTTTCTGATCTTTGCCCTTCCCAGCGGATGGCTCGGAGCCAAGTTCGGCAAAAAGAGTGTCATAATGGTTGGTGTATTGGGACTTTTCATTATATTTGGGTCCATACTGTTTGTTCATTCTATACTGCTGCTTCGGATTCTCCTGATTGCGGGAGGGATCTTCTGGGCATGCATCAATATTAATTCGTATCCATGGGTGGTGGCGACCGGTAGAGAACAGAGCATCGGAACCAGAACTGGCTTGTATTACCTGGTTTCCTCGCTGGCCGCGATTATCTCGCCGCCGCTGCTTGGCTGGATGATGGATTTGTTCGGCTACCCGATGCTGTTTATAACAGCATCGGCTGGCCTGGTGCTCGCGTTTCTTTGTCTTCTTGCCGTGCGCGGAGAACAGCCGGATACACCAAGCGGAATTCAGGCTCCATCCTTATAAATCTAACGATCCGATCAATGTGTGAAGAAAGGAAGGGAAGACAACGATGAATGGTGAAGTCTATTTGAAAAGCATGAGAAACCAGTTCTTATACTATAAGACACTTGGAGAGAAGGCGATGGATCAGCTGGAGCCTGAGCAGCTGTTCACGACGTATAATACCGACACGAACAGCATCGCCACTATAGTTAAACACCTTAGCGGCAATATGCTGTCCAGATGGACCAATTTTTTGACAGAGGACGGCGAGAAGCCTTGGAGAGACAGGGATAGTGAGTTTGAGCAGGATATCATCGTAGACCGGGAAGGACTTATGGAGAAATGGGAAAAAGGATGGAGCTGTCTGTTTGAGGCTCTGGACCCGCTCCGTCCTGAACAGCTGTCAGATATCGTCTATATTCGCAATGAAGGACATACGGTGATGGAGGCCATCAACCGGCAGCTCGCGCACTATTGCTACCATGTCGGACAGATCATCTATGCATCCAAGCTGCTTAAGCATGACGACTGGACCAGTCTGTCGGTCCCTAAGAACAGCTCGAAGTCCTATAATGCGGCGAAGTTTTCTGAAGAGAGAACGATCCATAATTTTACGGAGGAAGAGTTGAAGAGATTGAAATAGTATACGGTTAACACAGGATGCTGTTGTAACCCCATAAGAACCGAGGCCATCTCTAGGGCTTCGGTTTTTCTTTTTTAATAAAATTTATGCGAATTCCGGCAAATGTCATATTTTTGCAGCAGGCAAAGAGAGAAGTTCAGCTTATTTAGAAGCTCTGCTATAGGCGCGCTTAATTAATTATTATTTTGTAAGCTGGAGATTACAAGTTTCGGGATTAGTTGTATAATTATGGAAAATGGTATAGAGTAGAATTCCAACCTATTTAAATCGCAAATGAAAACTAGGAAGAAAAGGAGTGAGCCCTAGTGTCGACTCAAATCCTCGGCTCCCCGGGCCTTGTACAGTTAAGGACGGCGGCGTACGAAGATATAGGCTAAGTCTATATAGACTAATATAATGATAGAAAGGCTGGGAACCATGGATAGATTTGACGGGTTTGGCGGACCTGAAGCTTTTTTTGAATTTTTGATTGGTGTTCCGATGTGGATGAAGGTGGCAGGCGTCGTTTTGCTGGTTGTCGTTATAGCCATATTTGCTTATGCTATTATCAAAGGTTTGATGGTTTGGTCTGCCAATAACAAAAACCGTTTACTCATGAAGTACGCGGTAGTCTCATCCAAGAGGACGGAGATGCATGGAACGGGTTCCGGGCCTTATACACCCCGCTATTTCATCACGTTTGAACTGGAGGATGGGCGAAAGCTGGAATTTCGGATGGCGGCAAGAGAGTATGCCATACTAAAGGAGAAAGATGAAGGCGAGATCACCTACCAGGGTGGTGTCTTTAAAAATTTCAATCGGAGAATAAAAGGAGAGTATAAGCAGCATGGATAACTCTATAATTGTGTGTCAGGCAACGATCAGGGATTTGGATTTAGTAGCGGAATTATTTAATGAGTACAGGGTGTTTTATGGGCAGGCTTCAGACTTGCAAGGCGCGCGGGACTTTCTGTTTGAGCGGTTCGAGCACCTGGAGTCCGTGATACTCTATGCGAAGGAAGCGGCTTCGGGTAGACCGGCTGGCTTTACACAGCTGTATCCGCTCTTCTCATCTATTTCCATGCAGCGGCTGCTGCTGCTCAATGATCTGTATGTCGCTCCGCAGTACCGTCGTAACGGGGTAGGGCAGTTGCTGATGGACGAAGCTAAGCAGTACGCCAAGCTGGTGCGTGCCAAAGGCATTCAGTTATCCACCGGTGTGGAGAATCAAACAGCCCAGTCGCTGTACGAACGAAATGGTTATGTCCGAGATTCAGTGTACTACCATTACTTCCTTGCTATATGATGATACTTAAGCGATATAAGCCCTCTTTAATCTTTTTTGGACTCCTTACATATTAGGGATTTCTCTATAAAAATTATAATAAACCGAGGATAACATGTTTAGAGAAAAAGTAACTTCAGAGAGATTAATTCTGCGCGTGGTGGATGAGAGCAATGCCCCTCGTATTCTTGAATTTGTCATCCGCAACAAGGAGCATTTGGCTGAGTGGGAACCCGCAAGGGAGCCGGAGTATTACACGCTGGCCTACCAGCGACAGCTGATTATGGGCGACATGCGAAATATGGCCGGAGGCCAATTATATAAGCTGTGGATGTTCAAGTCGGATCAGCCGGATTCTCCGGTAATCGGCTCTATCTCGCTTAGTAATATCGCCCGGGGCGCGTTTCTATCCTGTCATATGGGATACCGGCTGGATGCGGCTGAGCTTAATCAGGGTTATATGACAGAAGCCGTGCGATGTGTGGTTGACCTGGCCTTCCGGGAATTGGGTCTCCACCGGATTGAAGCTAACATTATGCCCCGTAATGAGGCGTCCTTAAGCGTCGTCCGCAAGTGCGGCTTCCAATCTGAAGGATTGGCCCGGAAATATCTCTGCATTAACGGAAAATGGGAGGACCATGTTCATATGGTCCTCCTGAATGAAGCAATGGAGTAATTACAAAGCTAGGATGTTCCCTGTCCTTCAGAAGCATGGGATTTCTTCTGTGCGTGCCTGGAGAAGGGGCAAGAGGGGGCGGAGCTGTGGTCATCTCTGAGGAAGTACTGCTTCCACTCATAATTGTCCTTCTCACCATACAGTTTCAGATCCGGGTGGGGAGAGATCGTATCATAGGCTTCAAGTCTCTGCCGGATCAACGGCTTCATGGTTTCAGCCTGCTTCGGAACCTTATTGAACTCTACGAGCACCCATCGCGGAGTCAAAGCGAGCATGAAATAAGGGAAATATCTGCTCTGCCGGTTTACATGTGAGGGTGTTGCACAATAGACGAAATAGGATTCGCCATGAAGACAATATTCCCAGAAGTGGTGCGAAGGCTCTGTAGGAATATGTGCTGGCCAATCCAGGGCGTCCTCACCACTGGTCCGGCTTAACAGATCCCAGAACAGGGACTCGTAATGTTCTACGGAGGACTGGTGTCTCAGATCATCAGGAGTATGGAAGAACAAGATAAGTGAGGTATATTTACCGAACTGTCTCGAGTTATCTGTAAATTGCCTTACAAGCTCGGACACAGCTGCCGGGGCTTCGCTGCTGCGGGGATCTGGCAAGAACCCGTATTTCAGGTGATTGTGGGCAAATCCGAGAGTTGCCGGGATACAAGGGAATTTATCCTCCCGGTTTGTCATTTTGGCGGCGAACGCCTGATAGGCGGCAACCTTCCAGTCCTCCTTCGGGACATAGTGATCCTCCAGATTGGCTTTGTCATAAAGCATCATCTGCATCACTCCTTCTCCCCCAGCTTATTAGGCACAGCAGGTTTAGGTGACTGTCCATATAGGACTACAGCAATCATGTACATATTCTTATTTCACATAGCTGGTAGAGTATAGAACAAGAAGATGGATCCACAGGAGGAAGAGAGGTCTTGAATCATGACGATAATACTTATGACACTGATTTTTGTGGGAGCCGTGGTTGTTCCTTTAATTGTAATTGAGGTCAACCGGAGAAGAGAGATCACCTCGGAGTTCAATCAGCAGTTTTTCGGTTACAGCTGTCTGACGCTGGGGATGCAGGTCGTCTTTCTGCTTTTGTTCCTGACCGATAAGCTCCAAGGACTCGGCATGTGGGCGCATGCCATATGGTGGTGGATTGTCCTCGCAGGCCTTTATGTGGCTGTGGTAGGAATTTGGAAGAAAACTAGGAATCGCAAGAACGTCGTTTTGTTTCTCTTAACGGGGGGGATCAGTGTGATTCTGGGCATCTTGTATTTGCTAGGGGTATTTATTACGAGCATGTAGGAAGGAGAGAGGCAAGAATCTGAAGTTCACTTGCTCTCCATCGCTCTTAATCTTTGAACCTGCACGGCCATTCATTGGTATGCTTATTAAAAATAGCCCTGCCGTTCCCTGAGTGGGGCGTGCAGGGCTGCTCTATATCAGCCAGTTATTAAGATTGACGCTCCAGCCGGTCGGCATCAAATTGCTCAATCACATTCTCTGGGCCGGTCACGACCTCCTTGTCCCAGTTCAACATCCCGCCTTCGTAGTTATGAACCTTCGGGAAGCCTTGGCTTTGAAAGAAGCGTGCAACCTCGTAACTCCGTCCTCCGCTGCGGCAGACAAAGACATATTCGCGCTCCTTGTCAAAATCCTGCAGGTAAGCAGCGATTTCCCCCATTGGAATCAATGGAATACCAGGGATGTGTCCCGCGGTATATTCGTCAACCTCCCGTACATCAATGACTAGAGCGCGCCTTTCATCGTCATGCAGAATCTCGTACAGTTCCTCCCGGTCCACATGGGACACGCCGTAAATCATCTTGCTCACTATATTCTCCACCCTTCTGTTGAAAGTGTACCTGAGCGATATCAGGTTGAATTATCGGTTTATCATCGTTCATATTGGATCAAAAGATGTCCATGCTCAGATAGCGCTCACCTGTATCCGGTGCTATACATAAAATGCGTTTGCCCCGGCCGAGCCTTCGGGCCAGCTGGACAGCAGTCCATACGGTGGCTCCGGCTGAGGGTCCGACTAGAATTCCCTCCTGGCTTGCCAGCTTACGTGTGGTCTCCAGAGCGTCCTCGTCCGCAACCTGCACAATTTCGTCGTAGACCTCAGTATTCAGAATGGAAGGGACGAACCCGGGGCTTGTACCTACCAGCTTATGCGGCCCTGGCTCTCCGCCGGATAGAACGGGTGACCCCTTGGGCTCAACCACATAAATCTGGATTCCGGGGAGCTTCTCCTGGAGCACTTCCCCTGTTCCTGTTATGGTGCCGCCTGTACCGGATGAGGCCACAAACACATCCAGCCGACCTTCCATCTGCTCAAGTATCTCCATAGCAGTTGTTCCACGGTGGGCATCCGGATTGGCCGGATTCTCGAACTGCTGGGGGATGAAGCTGTCCTGGATTTGCGCCTTCAGCTCAAGCGCTTTCTCGATAGCTCCTGGCATCCGCTTCGCAGCGGGGGTAAGAACTACTTCTGCTCCGTAAGCCTTGAGAATATTGATGCGCTCTTTCGTCATGTTATCCGGCATGACCAGGATGGCACGGTAGCCCTTGGCCGCAGCATTCATCGCAAGGCCGATTCCGGTGTTGCCGCTGGTCGGTTCAATGATCGTGGAACCTGGCTTCAGATGTCCTTCTTGTTCAGCGCGGAGAATCATATGATAAGCGGCTCTGTCCTTCACACTGCGGCTGGGATTGAAATATTCGAGTTTGACATAAACCTCGGCATCCTCTGGCCCAACAAGTCGGCCAAGCTTTACAGCCGGCGTGTCACCGATCAGTTCCGTGATGCTGTTCACTATTTTCCCGGACATCGTAAGCCCGCCTTTCTTGAATAGTATGGTTTTATCTTAGATAATGAATTGGCCCGTAGGCAAGACACATGAATTAAACCTGCTAAACACACATATAGGACAAAAGTCGTGGTTGTCAAGATGTGGACAAGGTTATCCACAGTTTACCTGAATAATGTGCATAAAATGTTGAAACCCTTACCCAGATTCACTTTATATGAATCATGAAAAAGGGGACAAGATTTTCACAATCCAATGTGCAAACTGTGGATAATGTGGATAATCCAGTGGATAATCACAGGCTAAGTGAGTAAGGACGGGTGAAAAACCAGCAAAACAGGCCGTTTGGATAAGGACATATTTCTTAATTGTGTGGATAAGGCTGTGTATAAGTTAACCCGATTGTAAGCCTAATGTAAAAAAAAAATATTTTATGCCGCTGTCATTAAGCCTCAGCGAGAAGTTCCTCCCATTCGGCATAGGCCGCAGCCAGCTGGTTCTTGAGGTCATCAATCTTCGCCTGCCGTTCCTGCACGGCCATATAGTCCTGATAAACCTCAGGAAGAGCGAGCTCGGCCTCAAGTTCCGAGATATTCTCCTCATGCTTGGCAATCAACTGTTCAAGTTGATCGATACGGCGCTGCCGATTGCGTTCCTCACGTTTAGCCTGTTTATCTGCCTCAAAGGACTGGGCACCGCTCTTCGGCTCAGCTGCGGCCTCTTCAGTCTGCTTCTTGGTGGGGGAGGAATTGGCCGCCGCCTTCTCCAGAGCAAGTTCTTCAAGCTCCTGTTTTTTCTCAAGGTAATCGTCGTAATTGCCAAGATACATCTCTGCTCCAAGCGGGTGCAGTTCCACGATGCGCTCGGCCATTTTGTTCAGGAAGTACCGGTCATGGGAAATAAACAGCAGTGTGCCATCATACTCAATTAGAGCTGCTTCAAGCACCTCTTTGCTATACAAGTCGAGATGGTTTGTCGGCTCATCCAGGATCAGCACATTAGCTTTGAGCAGCATCAGCTTGGCCAGAGCAACCCTGGCCTTCTCACCGCCGCTTAAGGCGGAGATCCGCTTGAGCACATCTTCACCACTGAATAGGAAATTGCCGAGCACACTGCGGATTCGCGCCTCTTCAATATGAGGGAACGCACTCCACAGCTCTTCAAGCACCGTATTGCTTGGATTCAGATGGGTCTGCTCCTGGTCATAGTACCCAAGCTTGACCTTGGTTCCCCAGTTGATTCTTCCGGAGGTTGCCTTCAGGTCGCCGGTCAGCATTTTCAGCAGGGTGGACTTGCCGATTCCATTAGGACCGATCAAGGCAACCGTCTCTCCCCGGCGCAGATCAAAGCTGACATTCTGGAAGAGCGGAGCATCCTTATCGAACGCATAAGCTAATTGTTCAACCTGCAGTACTTCCTTGCCAGACATGATCTCCGCTTCGAAGGAGAAGTTGGCCTTCTTCAGATCACCCTGCGGCCGGTCCAGTACTTCCATTCGGTCCAGCGCTTTGCGGCGGCTCTGTGCCCGCTTGGTGGTCGATGCGCGGACAATATTTTTCTGAATGAAGTCCTCCAGCCTTGCGATCTCGTCCTGCTGCTTCTCGTATTGCTTGAGCTGGCTTTCATATTCCGCAGCCTTCAGTTCAATGAACCGGCTGTAGTTCCCGGTGTAGCGTTTGGATTGGTGACGTTCGATCTCCACAATGGCAGTGACCAGCCGGTCCAGAAAGTACCGGTCATGGGAGACGATCAGAAGGGCGCCTGAATAGCTTCTTAGGTAATCCTCCAGCCAGGTCAGCGTCTGGATGTCCAAATGGTTCGTCGGCTCATCCAACATCAGCAGATCCGGAGCCTGAAGCAGAATGCGGGCGAGAGCCAGACGAGTCTTCTGTCCGCCGCTCAGTGTGGATATCCGGGTCTCCGGAGGAAATGTGCCAAATCCCATGCCGTGAAGCACACTGCGGATTCGCGTCTCCATCTCATAGCCGCCATGGTCCTTGAACCAGTCGGACTTACGCGCGTAACGCTCAAGCAGGTCTTCAAACGCCTTCTCATTCGCCGCGGTTTCCGGACTCGCGATCTCCAGCTCCATCTGGCGCAGTTCCGCCTCAGTCTCAATCAGAGGTGAGAACACATTCAGCATCTCTTCCCAGATGGTCCGGTCTGAATGAAGTCCGCTATTCTGGGCAAGATATCCGATTGTTGTCTCTTTAGCTTTGAAAATTTGTCCACTGTCATAAGACATTTCTCCGGCTAGGATTTGAAGCAGGGTAGATTTGCCGGCCCCGTTTACACCGACCAGACCAATCCGGTCACGCTCCAGCACCTGCAGCCCGATGCCTTCTAATATATGTGTCGTTCCGTATGATTTTCTGATATCTGTAGCTTGAAGCAGCATAACTTGTATATCCTCCATAGTCTAATAGCAGCCTTGCGTGCTGCCCAGGGGTTCTTATTTCTAGTTTACATGAAACCCTATGCAAATGCACCGGATACTCCCGGATCTTCGGGGACGATGGCGCTTTGTTCAAGTTTTCATTTTGGCGGAACAGTGATAAACTAAAGGGAGATATTTGGCGCATGAATGAAATTTTCCTTGCGGACCGGCGTCAACCTAAGCATTTCGAAAGACAGGTGCTACGAACTTGGATATACCTGAATTAAAAAGAGAGCTTCGTGAGCGCATGCTCCGCATCCGTGCGGCTGTTCCCGAAATCTCCAGAACTAAGCAGGCTGAGTCAGCAAGCCTCCTGGCCGAGGAGCAGCTCTTATCCCGGCTTCGGGCGGACAAGCCCGGCGGGGGACTTGTGGTGTTCAGCTATCTGTCTTTTCGGGACGAGCCCTCTACCCTGCCTTTGATTCGCAGCTGCTGGCACCATGGAGACCGTGTTCTTATTCCACGTATAACGGGGAAGTCTTCAATGAGTCTGCATGAGATTAAGAGCGAACGCGATTATTCACCAGGTTCTTGGGGGATTCCTGAGCCTGAAGACCACCTTCCGGTTTGGCCGGTTGAACAGTACCAGGAGATTGATCTGGTTCTCGTTCCGGGACTTGCTTATGATCGAAAAGGCGGAAGAATCGGCTTTGGGGCCGGTTATTACGACCGGTTTGTGGAACAGCTTACGCGGCAATTACAAGCGGGACGTAAGCCAGTGCTGGCGGCACTCGCCTTGCAGGAGCAGCTGGTTCCCGAGGTTCCGATGGAGATGCATGATTTTAAGCTGGACCTGCTCTTTACAGCTGACGGTGTGATACGGATTGCGCAAGCGGTTTGAAGCATAAATGAAGATAAAAGGTTGGGAGAATATTGACGGATTCTGCATCAGATCAGGCGAAAATGACCCACTTCAATGAACAGGGCCGGGCAAGAATGGTCGATATCTCGGAGAAAGCGGTCACGGCCCGAACAGCGGTGGCGGTTACGAAGGTCACGATGCTGCCTTCGACTTTGCTCGCCATCAAGGAGGGCAAGGTAGGCAAGGGCGATGTCCTCGCTGTAGCCCAGGTTGCCGGAATTCAGGCGGCTAAGCGGACTTCAGACTGGATTCCGATGTGTCACCCGCTGCCATTGACAGGTGTGAATCTTATGTTCTCTGATAACGGACATGATGAGTTATATATAGAGGCTTCAGTGAAGACCGAAGGCAAGACCGGGGTTGAGATGGAGGCGCTCACCTGCGTGTCGGCAGCTGCTCTGACGGTATATGATATGTGCAAGGCACTGCAGAAAGATATGATTATTGGCCCGACTCTTCTAAAGTCCAAGACTGGCGGGAAGAGCGGCGATTATAACCTCGGGGTATAGACAGATAAATGTTCCAATTCGGATAAGGAGGGTGACTTCATGGTATGGAAAACAGCGATCTTGACGGCTAGCGACAAGGGAGCCAGAGGCGAACGTGAAGATACGAGCGCCCAGGTTATCCGGGAACTGGTCGAGGAAGAACTGGGCGGAGAAATTGTGGAATACCGCATCGTTCCTGACGAACAGGATGAAATTATTGCCGCTCTCATTGAGATGACGGACTATTTCCAGGCGAACCTGGTGCTGACCACCGGCGGCACTGAGCTGGCAGCCAGAGATGTGACGCCTGAAGCAACACGGCGCATTATTGAGCGGGAGGTGCCGGGCATGGCGGAAGCCATGCGGGCGAGAGCGATGCAGAAGAATCCTGCGGCAATGCTGTTTCGCGGCGTTGTAGGCATTCGGGGCCGAACCTTGATTGTGAACCTGCCGGGTACGCCCAAAGGGGTTCATGAGAATCTGGCAGCCATTATGGGCCAGCTGCCGGATGCGCTGCTGATGGTAACAGGCCAGTTCCGGTTATAGTGGATGCTTGCTTAGACCTGTCACATAGTTTTTACTTATGATATGATGTGGACATAAGGACAGAACGGAGGAACTAGTCTGATGTCAGCTATTATTATAATCATTATTGCAGCCCTGCTGCTGTTTGGGCCGAACAAGCTGCCGGATCTGGGACGGGCGGTGGGCCGTACCTTCCGTGAATTTAAAGAGGCAACACGGGATATCGTGAGTGATGATGACGAGCCTCAGATGAAGAAGGTTGAGGCTGCGCCCGTGAAGCCTGTGGAGCAAGCTCAGACACAGCCTGCAGAGCGCAGACTTCCGGAATAATAGACTCCTTCCCGAAGGAAGGAGTTTTTTTTTCAAGACTTCTTTATGATATAAAATGAACTTTAGAATTAACTTGATCTCAGGAGAGAGGTCGAGTGATTCTGAAGAAGCGGTGCGTCCTAGAGGTGTGTAACCTTCATAAGTTCATTTTATTAGTACCTTCTTAAGGCTCGTATATTTGAGCAGGAGCTAGTCAGGAGCTAGTAGGAGTTAGACCGCGGGAATGGCTGCTTCCTATAAAAGGGGAGGAACCTGAAGACCCCGTGAACCGGCACCGGGAGGTGCTTTTATTTTGTCTGGTTATGCTGAAGATAGACAGGAGGGCGGCGTTAAATGCCTGAGGAACAGGAAGGAATGTCGGTAGTTGATCATTTGGCGGAGCTTCGCAAGCGCTTGTTCGTCACGCTGCTGCTGTTTGCTGTGGTGCTTGTCGGCGGTTTTTTTGTGGCGCACCCGGTATATGATTATTTGACCGTACAAGGACCTAAGGGATTGGAACTGAAGCTGAACGCCTTCTCTTTCTGGGACGGGGTCAATGTGTACATGAAGCTGGCCTTGATTGTTGCCCTTGCGGTGACACTGCCGTTTACCATATATCAGATTTGGGCGTTTGTGAGTCCTGGACTTAAGCCGAAGGAGCGCCGGGCCACACTGAAATATATCCCTTTTGTGTTTATTTGCTTTTTGGCTGGTGTCGCGTTTGGTTATTTCGTAGTGTTCCCGCTGGCGATGTCCTTCACCACCAGTCTAAATAAGCAGCTCGGATTGGTTGAGACCTACGGGATCGCAGATTATTTCAAGTTCATGATGAATATTATCCTGCCGATCTCGCTGCTGTTTGAGCTGCCGATCGTGGTGCTGTTTCTGACGCAGATACGGCTGCTTAATCCCAAACGTCTGAAGAAGATGCGCCGGGTTGCGTATTTCGCGCTGGTCGTCGTTTCGGTTATGATTACGCCGCCGGACTTCTTCTCAGCGTTCCTGGTGCTGGTTCCGATGATTCTGCTGTATGAGTTCAGCGTTATGCTGTCGGGCAGGCTGTATCGCAAGCAGCAGGCAGCCGAGGCGCTGCGGAAAGCTGAATATGATCTTTAATTATGCAAGCCCCTGGCTCGTAGCTTCCAAAGCTTACGAGCCAAGGGGCTTTTTTGCGAATTCTTCTATATAAAAGGAATATTTAAGCTGTGGAAGGGATAGGATGAAAGAGGCGTGTCCAAGAAAAAAATGGTCGCAGGGACTTGAAATCTTACGCGAGTTTGAGTATTATAAAGTTGGCTGTTAGCACTACACGATGTTGAGTGCTAACAAAACAAACATAGAGTATCAGCAAAAACAACATAACTAATTTAAGGAGGCTATTTTTCATGATCAGACCTTTGGGTGAACGCGTATTGGTAGAACCGATTGAACAAAACGAAACAACCTCTTTCGGGATTGTGCTCCCGGACACTGCCAAGGAGAAGCCGCAGGAAGGCAAAGTTATTGCTGTAGGCAGCGGTTCTGTGAAAGATGGTGTCCATGTAGCTCTTGAAGTGAAAGTGGGCGACGTGGTTCTGTTCTCCAAATATGCAGGAACAGAGCTTAAGTATGAAGGTAAAGAATATTTGATTATGAAAGAAAGCGACATTCACGCGGTTATCGGCTAAGTCAGCCAGATCCTGAACTTGAATATACGCAGTCTAAATTGCACGATGAATACGGTATGAACCGTATTACCAATATATCAGGGAGGTTTTTGAACAATGGCAAAAGACATTAAATTCAGTGAAGACGCTCGCCGCGCTATGCTTCGCGGGGTTGACGCTTTGGCAAATGCGGTAAAAGTAACCCTCGGTCCAAAAGGACGCAACGTGGTGCTGGAGAAGAAATTCGGAAGCCCGCTCATCACGAATGACGGTGTGACGATCGCCAAGGAAATCGAACTTGAAGATGCGTTCGAGAACATGGGTGCGCAGCTTGTTAAAGAAGTAGCTACCAAGACTAATGATGTAGCCGGTGATGGTACAACTACAGCTACCGTTCTTGCTCAAGCCTTGATCCGTGAAGGTCTGAAGAACGTAACTGCTGGTGCAAGCCCAATCGGCTTGCGCAAAGGGATCGACAAAGCGGTTCGCGCAGCTGTAGAAGAGCTGCAAAAGATCTCCAAAACAATCGAAGGCAAGCAGTCCATCGCTCAAGTAGCTGCAATCTCTGCGGCTGACGAAGAAGTGGGCGAACTGATCGCTGAAGCTATGGAGAAAGTCGGCAAAGACGGTGTTATCACTGTTGAAGAATCCCGTGGATTCGCGACTGAGCTTGAAGTGGTTGAAGGTATGCAGTTCGACCGCGGATACATCTCCCCTTATATGATCACCGATACTGACAAAATGGAAGCTGTACTGGATAATCCGTACATCCTCATTACCGATAAGAAGATTAGCAGCACTCAAGAAATTCTGCCAGTGCTTGAGAAGATCGTTCAACAAGCCCGCCCGCTTGTGATCATCGCTGAAGATATCGAAGGCGAAGCTCAAGCTATGCTGATCGTGAACAAACTTCGCGGCACATTCAACGCGGTAGCGGTTAAGGCTCCTGGCTTCGGCGACCGTCGTGAAGCTATGCTGCAAGACATCGCTGCTCTGACTGGTGGTCAAGTGATCACCGAGAAGCTTGGTCTTGATCTGAAGAGCACAAGCATCGAGCAGCTGGGTAACGCTCGTCAAGTGCGCGTAACCAAAGAAGCTACAACTATCGTGGACGGAAGTGGAGACAAGAACGATATCGCGGCTCGCGTAAGCCAAATCCGTGCTCAACTCGAAGAAACCACTTCTGAGTTCGATAAAGAAAAACTGCAAGAGCGCCTGGCTAAACTGGCTGGTGGTGTAGCGGTAATCAAAGTCGGCGCAGCAACTGAAACTGAGTTGAAAGAACGCAAGCTTCGCATCGAGGATGCCCTGAACGCAACCCGCGCTGCGGTTGAAGAAGGTATCGTATCCGGTGGGGGTACAGCGCTTGTGAACGTATATAATGCGGTTTCCGCTGTTAACGTAACTGGCGACGAGAAGACAGGTGTGAACATCGTGCTTCGCGCTCTGGAAGAGCCAATCCGCACCATCGCAGCTAATGCTGGTGAAGAAGGTTCCGTAATCGTTGAGCGCCTGAAGAAAGAACAAATCGGCGTAGGTTACAACGCAGCTACTGGCGAATGGGTGAACATGATCGAAGCAGGTATCGTTGACCCTGCCAAGGTTACCCGCTCCGCACTGCAGCACGCTGCATCCGTTGCAGGCCTGTTCCTGACTACTGAAGCCGTGATCGCTGATAAGCCAGAACCAGAAAAACCAGCTATGCCTGACATGGGCGGCATGGGTGGAATGATGTAATAAAGGGTTCATAAACCCTGTAATACCAATGTTTAAAAGGCTCCCCTCGGGGAGCCTTTTAATGTTAAATCACATAAAAATCACTTTTCCTGCAAAGTGGTTTCTTGTGAGTATGTATTCTAAGAGTTGTTTCGAGATCATTATGGCCGACTCTCTTTATGATTGTTTTGAGATCAACTCCTGCCTCTGAGAGCCTACTTATACGTAATCAGGTTATAAGCTATCTTGAAGTTTGTCTTTAGAATTGTCTTTTTCTATCTTCTAGGTGGACGCATATGTAACAATCACTGCGGTTCCGAGTGGATTATCGACTATAATCTTAGTATCGTCTTTTTTCCATACCCACGACTTAAAGAGTTCTTCTTCTTGCGCACCTTCACCATATTTTTTTGTTAACTCTGATTTAATAAATTCCATAAATTCATCAATCTTCGCTGGGTTATCCGAGCTGTATGTATACATACCACCAATAAGCTTACCGGATATAAAACTGTACATTAAATCTACGTCATAGTTTCCTAACTTTGCTTTATACACAAGATACGCGTTATCTTTTTCAATATAGTTATTTTGCTTCTTAGCCTCCGCATTAATCACCTCATCCATGCTCATCCCCCATTTAATTAAATTGCAGTTTCCTAGTCCAAAGTTTGAAAAGGGGCTTGGCTGTATATTGAGCGGCTTTTAAAGTCCTGCATGTATGAGGAAGAATTACACTTAAATTTCCATTACTTTGTGATAGCCCACAGCAGTGTGTGTGGGCTATTTTACCTGTATCGTTCTCAATTGATCTCTAAATTGGGTTGGCGACTGCCCCGTACTGCTCTTGAACTGTCTTGAGAAATATAACGGGTCTTGAAAGCCGCAGGAAGCTGCCACCTGCTCCACAGTTAGACTAGTATGAAGCAGCTCCTTAGCCCTTTCCATGCGGATACGCTGGACATACTGCATAGGGGAGAGGCTGGTAATCTGTCTAAATATCTTCGTGAAATGTGTTCGGTGATACCCAAGAGAAGCGGCCAGTTGTCCAATGGATATAGGCAGCATATATTGAGAACGGAACCATTTGACGGCCTGTTCGACTACGCGTTCTGATTCTGTCAATATTCGTGCAGAGGCAGGAAGTTTATCCGCGTTCTGGCGGGCGAATTCGGCTAGGAGGATACGGAGCCAGCCGCCAGCTTCCAGATCCGTTAAAATTTCTCCCGACCGCTTTCCCAGACTTTGCTCAGCCTGTTCGTATATGTTGGCTAAATTTACAGCATCGGCACCTCCTATCACGGGGTTGGACGGCGTAATTCCGATTGTGGCAAGCAGCTCCAGCGCATTTGGTCCTTGAATAGCGATCCAGCGGTATGACCAAGGTTCAGTCTCATCGGATTGATAACTGAATAATCCCCCTGGAAAAATAACGAATGTATCTCCCTGACCGATGCGGTATGTATGCCCTTCCCATTCAAATGTGCCCCTACCCTGGTCCACGCTATGAATCAGAATATAATCATGGACAGCAGGCCCAATCTGATGAAGTGGATAAGGTCTGGCAGCACCAACAAACATTACATTCAGCTCATTCTTATAGGGATAGGGGTTAATCTCTACCCTGTACTCATAATGTTCCGGAGTCTCCATGTGTTGTCAGCCCCTATTATCAAATTAGCAAGCGTACTTGTCTCAAATTGAGCCATTCCTTCTGTCAATATCCATATGTTGATGGTAATGTTTCGGTATCTATCGTTATTTGTATTCTATAGTAAAATACATGGAAAGCGTTATCAATAAATAAAATAATTGACTCATAGACGATGTAGTCACGTTGTTTACAGTTGCTGAAATTGCTTTCAACATTAGGTTTGTCTGAATGCTCAAGCAGACGGTAATATCAGCACTCGAAAGGCCTGAATTCGTACTATTCATCAAGGAGGATGAAGAAATGTTTAAAAAGTGGTTCAACATGGTTATGGCTCTATCCGTGCTCATCATTCTTTTGGGTGTCTGCAGCTCTAGCAACAGCTCTAAGGAGCCGCCAAACCAGCTAAACTCTACGAATGTCATGAACCCATTATTGAAATATGAGGGATGAAAGACCTGGTTAGCGGCCTCTTTCAAACGACAAATGTCCATATGTTGATGGCAATGTTCCATGCCCAACGGATCATTAGTGTTTTATAGTTAAGTGCATAGAAAGCGTTATCAAGACATATTGACGTTGTTTAGGAGGCTGAAGCAGTATGGATAAAATCGTATTTTTAGGCGCAGGAAGTACAGTTTTTGCAAAAAATGTTCTTGGAGATTGCATGCTCACTCCCGCTCTGCAGGATTTCGAAATCGCTCTGTTCGATATTAATCCTGAGCGGCTCCGGGATTCGGAGACGATGCTGAACAACATTCGTACAACGTCAGGAAGCCGCTGCCGCATTAAGGCATATTCTGACCGGAAGGAAGCGCTGCGCGGGGCCAAGTATATCATTAACGCGATTCAGGTAGGCGGATATGATCCCTGCACAATCACTGATTTTGAAATCCCGAAGAAATATGGACTTCGTCAGACGATTGCCGATACTGTGGGGATAGGGGGGATCTTTCGTAATCTGCGGACGATCCCGGTGCTTGAGCAGTTTGCGGTGGATATCCGCGAGGTATGTCCGGATGCCCTCTTCCTGAATTATACGAATCCCATGGCCGTACTGACTAATTACATGAGTCGTTACGAAGGAGTGAACTCCGTCGGGTTATGCCACAGTGTTCAGGTATGTGTACCACGTCTATTTGAGATTTTAGGTATGGACACGACAGGAGTCAAGACACGCATTGCGGGGATTAATCATATGGCCTGGCTGCTGGAGGTATCCCGGGACGGTATGGATCTGTATCCGGAAATTAAGCGCAGAGCGCTGGAGAAGCAGAGGGAAGGCAAGCACGATGACATGGTAAGATTCGAACTTATGATGAAATTCGGTTATTATGTCACGGAATCCTCTGAACATAATGCGGAGTATCACCCTTATTTTATCAAGAAGAATTATCCGGAACTTATCGATAAATTCAATATTCCACTCGATGAATACCCGCGCCGTTGTGTCGAGCAGATTGAGAGCTGGACCCGGATGAGGGATGAGCTGGTTGGGAATGTGAATCTGGAGCACGAGCGGACTCACGAATATGCTTCATATATCCTGGAGGCCATCGAGACGAATGTACCTTTCAAGATTGGCGGGAATGTTCTGAACAACGGTTTGATTACGAATCTGCCACAAGAGGCCTGTGTAGAAGTACCTTGTCTTGTGGACAGAAGCGGAATATCACCTACGTATATAGGTGACCTTCCCCCTCAGCTGGCGGCGCTGAATCGTACCAATATCAACACTCAGCTTCTGACTATTGAAGCGGCCGTGACCAAACGCCGGGAACACATTTATCATGCTGCGATGCTCGATCCACATACAGCAGCAGAGTTGTCCATCGATGATATCGTAGCTCTGTGTGATGATTTGATTGAAGCCCACGGCGACTGGCTGCCGGCTTTTTACTAAGCTAACTGCCATATAACATTGATATGGACGAATGCTTGCTGTATAGCGAAGCAGTGGTCCTTCTCCGAATTATCTTATATCAGGCTGGAATGGCACCCAGTTCGCGCCAAAAGAGCATATTTCCAGGGCTGAAGTTGCAGCAATCATTGAGCAGCTGTTACAAAAATCAGATTTGATTAACTAGAGAAAAATAAAGTAGAAAGGAGGGTGTCTCAAAAGTCATTAACTGACTGAGGGGCGCCCTCTCATTTATTTGTACACAAAAAGAAACCGCTCTTTGGTAAAATGGAGGTACCACCCCTCTGTTAATGTTAAATCACATAAAAATCACACAGAAGCGAATCAGAAATAATGAATATTCTGCTACTCGCTATTTTCCTGATAAGGCTCTACATGAACATGAACATTCATAATGTTATGTTTTTTAGTCATACTCCGTTCAATTTCATCGCTAATCTGATGCCCTTCTACAAGTGACAAGTTCTCGTCAACTAGAACCACAAGATCTACAATGACTTTACTGCCGTAAAACCGCGCTTTAATATCCTTGACTGATTTTACACCTTTTGTTTTTTCAATTGTCTCGGTTAAACTCAGCAGTTTAGAACGGTCAAATCCGTCGGTTAAAGAATGAGTGGCCTCTTTAAATATTCCCCAAGCTGTTTTACAGATAATTAACCCAACAATAATAGCACCAACGGGATCAAGCCAAGGCAGCCCGAACTGTGTCCCAAAAATGCCAATTGCAGCTCCTATGCTGACAAGAGCATCAGAACGATTATCCGCTGCGGCTGACATCAGAGCCAGGCTGTTCACCTTTTTTGCCAGTTTGTGGTTATATAAATACACAAGGGCCATACAAGCGGCACTGAATAAAGCCACCCAAGCAGTTACAATATCAGGGGAGGACTCTTTTCCATGCCACAAGGATTGAATGGTTTGAATCAATACTTGTATACCTACTGCAGCCATGATAAATGAAGCGATTAGGGAGGCTACCGTTTCGGCTCGAAAATGCCCATAAGGATGATCCTCATCCGGCGGCTTTTGGGATATCCGAAGACCAACTAGTACGGCAATAGATGCAACAATGTCTGTCATGTTATTTATACCATCAGCAAAAAGTGCCTCAGAACTATATAAATAACCAACAGTGACCTTTATCCCTGATAGAGCAATGTAAGCGACAATACTTAACCATGCCCCTTTTTCCCCTTCTTTTATTTCAGAAATGTCAGTCATTTGCTTCTCCTTTGCTGCTGAGTTGTAAGTTATGATAGCAAATGGAAATCGTGTGGGTCTAGAGAAACAGATTTGCTTATGTAGCAGAAAGTTAATCCGGGTAAACCAATGCCAACATTTTGATGTTGATAAGGGAACAAATGATCGTATATAATACAAACAAATGTTCTTATTGGAGTGATCGGCTATGGAGCAGCTTGTGCGTAAATATGTTGGTGAACAAGTGGAAATAATATATATCGACAGAGCCGGATCTATTACGCAGCGCCACATTGAGGTGCATGGGATTCGATGCGGGCTGGTTCGGGCAAAATGTTTAAGGAGCGGGCAGCCGCGTGCCTTTCGGGTGGATCGTATTCTGGCTGTACAGCCTGTCCTCGGAAAGAAATCCGCAAGTGGTTTCAGCAAGTAAGCAGTTGGTTTAATTAGCAAGTAACCACCTTCTATTTGCAAGGTATAAGATGTGGTGGTTCTGTACTCGGGGAATTATATTACCTAAATTTTAGTATAAATATTTAGTATCTATAAAAGGTGTGGTAAAATGACTGTAAAAGAAAAGTCAACACTTATAGCAAGCTATACGGGCAAGCTTCTCAGGAACCGCTTCGGCAAGGGTCCTGAGTCTGTCAATGTATCTGTGGATTCCCATGGTATTGCCATACATATCCGTAACTTTATCAGTCCGGTTGAACAATTTCTGCTGGATAAGCAAGAAGAGCAGGCGCTGCGATATACCCGGGAGCTTCTGATGAAGTCTCTGCTGCCCGAATTGTCCGCTTATTTGAAGAACGAGCTGACGCTTGAGGTTCAGGAGATGTACTATGATTGGGGATTGCATAATGCGACAGGCATGATTGTGGGCTTGTTCGAACGACACACGGAAAAGTCGGAATCCTACCCAGGACAGAAGAGCGTACATGATCATGTGATCCAGGTCAGCGGCAAAGTGCAGAAGGAGCCTGTCCATATTGATTCTTGGTGGATGGGGCCAAAGACGTTGATTGTCGTCAGAGAAGGCATCCTGATTCTGATAGAGAAAGAATTAATTGATATGGGATATGAACATATTTTAAAGTCAACCAAGCGTAAGTTGGAGAAGCGGTATTTGGAGCAGAATATAGGTTTTGAGCAGGATCTAGGCAAGAAAATTTCTGACTTCTATGTGGATTGGGACTTTTCGAATGACCGGAGCGTAATTCTGTATACATTTAAATAACATACATAGGTTGTAATGGGTCAGACATGAGAATGAGCTGAACATAAGCCAAAGAAGGAGTATTCAACTCCTTTTTTGGCTTTTTTACATTTTGAGGTAAAGGTGTTCTTCCAAAAGTATATTCCATGGTAACAGCCAAGGTAGATGCTTATCTAATAAGGAGTGAGGTCATGGAATCATCGAGCTATACGATTCTATATATTGAAGATAACGAGCTTAACATGGCGTTAATGCAGCATATATTCAAAAAGATTCCGCAAGTTGATCTCATCGGCGTGCCAAATGCCGAAGAGGGAATTGAACTTGCTGTCAGTACACAGCCGGATATGATTCTGATGGATATCCAGCTGCCCGGCATAGATGGATACCAAGCTCTAAAACTCCTCAGGGAACGCCAAGAGACCAGGGATATCCCCGTTCTGGCCATAAGCTCCTATGCCCAGAAAGGGGATGTGGAGAAGGGCAAGCAGGCTGGATTCGCGCATTATATTACGAAGCCAATACAGGTGAAAGCATTTAAGGAATTAATAGAGCAGTCGCTGGCGTTAAAAAAATTATTCTAACTATATAAGTGAATTTGAGAATTGAGCCACAGGCAAGAGTGTGAAATGATTCTGGAGAAGCGAAGCGTTCGCCTTTGTGAACGGATTTCCACCTTATAAATATAATTTAAGAAATCTGAGAGCAACAGCGATCGTAAGAACATTTCACGCGGCTGCACTACTGGGAGAAAATCAACAGTTCAATTTATATAAGCACACAGAAAGCCCCCAAATCCCTTGCTGGGAATTGGGGGCTTATCGCGTTTACTTCTATTTATTCAGGTCTTCGATGGATTTAAGATCTACATAAGCAGGAACAACAAGTCCGGTGCGTACATGGGTCATGTTGGGACCGAGATCAATCAGATCCCCTTTATACTTGTTCCAGTAGTCCGCATGGGTCAGCGGCAGCCAGGCCGAAGCTGTGGCATCTACATCCCCACTGGCAACCCCGGTCCACATCGGGCCTGCTTCCACCTGAAGGGCATTAACCTTGTAGCCAAGGTCCTCCTCAAGGATGTATTTAAGCAGGTTGGTGCTTGCGATTTCAGAATCCCAAGCCACATAGCTGAGAGTGAGCTTGTGCCCATTCACCTTGTTAAGCCCCTGGGTCCATTCCTGTACCCGGTCTGAATGCTTAACGGCCCAGTTCTTGGCAGCTGATTCCGGGCTCTCGCCTTCTTGGATAGCTGCCATAATCTCTCCCATCTCGTCCGCGGTCCAACTGAACCGGTCGAGGAAAGTATAAGCGGTCAGCTCATCCTGCTTGAGCCCCTTGCGGGCAAGCGTATGAATTTCTTCCGCTTCACCGTAAGTTTTCTTCGGATCATCCAAATATTTCAAATCGTATTTCGTGAACATCCAGTGAGGAGTCCAGCCGGTTACGATAATCGGCTCCTTATTCTTGATTGCCTTATCCAGCATAGCTGTCATGGCAGTACTGGAGCCTTCAATCAGCTTCCAGTCCTTAAGATTGTAATCCTGGATCGCTTTGGCGGTAGATTTCATAATGCCTGAACCAGGATCTATCCCTATGATCTGGTTGTGGAACTGGCTGGCAACCTGTCCGCCTTGATTGGCGTCCGCCGACGTCCCGGAAGGAAGCAGCAGGTATTGAGCAATGCCTCCAACAATAATGACCAGAGCAAGGGATACGGCATAAACCAGGCGGCGGTGCGGCTGCCTTTGAGCTGCCGCTTTGCGGCGTCCTGTCTTGAACAGGTTCTGTGAGAAGCGGTCCAGCACAATGGCCAGCACGACTACAGCAAGGCCAGCCTCGAATCCTTGGCCAATCTTAAGCTGAGCTACCGCCCGGTAGACTTCCGCCCCAATGCCTTGGGCACCAATCATGGAAGCAATGACAACCATGGACAGACTGAGCATAATGGTCTGGTTAATTCCAGCCATCATCGTTGGCATCGCCAGAGGCAGGTCCACCTTGAACAGCTTCTGCCATGTTGTGGAACCAAAGGCTTCGGCAGCTTCCGTCAGTTCTGCAGATACCTGTTTAATCCCCAGATAAGTCATTCTTATGGTTGGGGGAATCGCAAAGATAACCGAAGCAATAACACCGGGCACTACACCCAGACTGAAGAAAGTAACCGCCGGAAGCAGATAGACGAAGGCCGGCATGGTCTGCATAAAGTCCAGAATCGGTGAAAGGATACGGTGCGTGGTTCTGCTGTATGCACTCCATATGCCCAGGGGAATCCCAAGAATGATCGAGATCAGCCCAGAGGTGATCACTAGACCCAGGGTATCCATAGTTTGGGTCCAGTATCCTAAGTTATCAATCAGCAGGAAGCCGATCACGGTAAACAGCGTAAGCGGAACCTTGCCGATGGCATAAGCAAGAATACCAAGGATAACGATGAATAGCAGAGGATGCGGCAGCAGGAATATGCCCGAAAAGAATGCAACCACATGCTGAATCACAGTGGAGATGGCGTCAAACAGGCCTCCTAGGTGATTCCCCATCCAGCTGACCAGAGCTTCGATCCAATCCGCAAGAGGAATTTTCGGCATCATCATTCCTCACCTCCCAAGCTTTTGGTATCTCCGGCGAGTGCTCCTAGTACGGCTCCCCGTACAATGACTCCGAGCAAGCGTCGGTTCTCATCAACGACAGCAAGCGGCACCTTTGAGGAACTGGTGACCTCGAACAAGTCGCCAAGCAGGGTATCCGGGCTGACTTCCGGTCCATCCTTGATCAGTATCTCAGATAACCCGGTTCCGGATTTCATGGCAGAAGAGGCATCCTCCGCTGTAATAACACCGAGCAGCCGTTTAGCCCGGTCAATGACAAACAGGTTGGAGATCCCTCTCTCCCGCATAAGCTGTAATGCAACCCGCGGCCCTCTGTCTAGAGTTACGGTTTCAGGACGTATCATGACATGTGCAGCCGTTAGTACCTTGGACAGGTCCACGTCTTCAATAAACCGTTCAACGTAACGGTTAGCAGGCTGCGTAAGCATCTCCTCCGGAGTTCCCAGCTGCACAAGAGCCCCATCCTTCATAAGAGCGATACGGTCTCCGATGCGCAGCGCCTCATCCAGATCGTGTGTGATGAACACGATCGTTTTTTTCATTTTCTCCTGCAGCTCCAGAAGCTCATCCTGCATATCCCGGCGGATCAGAGGATCCAGTGCGCTGAATGCCTCATCCATGAGCAGAATTTCGGGATCGTTCGCAAGCGCCCGGGCTAGCCCCACCCGTTGCTGCATGCCTCCACTAAGCTCATCGGGCATCTTGGCCCCCCAACCCTTCAGGCCGACCAGTTCAAGCGCATGCTCCGCTTTAACCCGGCGCTGCTCTTTGTCAACCTGTTGGATCTCCATTCCGTATTCCACATTTTGAAGCACAGTCCGGTGTGGAAACAGCGCAAATTTCTGAAACACCATGCTGATCTGTTTACGCCGCACCTCTCGGAGCTGGGCTTTGTTCATTTTGCGCAGATCCTTGCCATGGATCAGAATTTCACCGGACGAAGGCTCAATCAGACGATTCAACATCCGAACCAAAGTGGATTTGCCGCTGCCGGACAGTCCCATAATGACAAAAATTTCGCCTTGGCGAATATCCAGGCTAACCCGGTTAACACCCACGGTTATTTGTTTCTCGCGGGCCAGTTGTTCTTTGGTATGCCCTTTCTCTAATAGCTGAATGCCTTGCTGGGCATTTGGGCCGAACAATTTGCTGACATTCCGCACCTCAAGAATTGTATTTTCCAAAAAAACTCACCCCTCTTGTTCTGTAGGTCTTAGTCTAACAATAATATGACATTCTAATCAACCCTTAAATCTGTACGTACGGAACGTACAGAAAAAACTGTACAAAACAAATGTCGGAAATCCTCCATAATGCTCCCACATGCTCCCTTGCCTGTTTCTTTACATTTAGAAGCGCTTTTTCTAAGATGGATACATAAGAGGACAAAGGTTAAATAGGAGGCTGCAAGCATGGGCTTGGACCAGCTTAGTGAACAAGAACAATCCGAGTTGATGAGAGTTCGTAAACGTGTAATTGAAGCGATAGGAAGAAATATGGACTTATACGGGGTTACCTTATCGACCGGTCATTTATACGGCCTGCTGTTTTTTGCGGACAAGCCGATGACACTCGATGAGATGGGCCATGAGATGAAGATGAGCAAGACCAGTATGAGCACGGGGGTGCGAACGCTGCTGGACCTGAAGATGGTGAACAAGGTCTGGGAGAAGGGTTCACGTAAAGACCTGTATGAGGTCGAATATGACTGGTATCAGACCTTCAATGACTTCTTTGCTATCAAATGGCGTAAAGCGGTCGAGACAAATTTAAATATTCTCAAGCGTTCCATTGACGAGCTGGGAAAATGGATTTCCCGGACAGAGGATGAGAATGTGAAGAAGATTCTCCTGGAGGACCAGCGCAAGATGAGGGAGGCCACCGAGTATTATATGTGGCTGGATCGCCTGATCGATACGCTGGAGAGCGGAGAGATCTATAACCTGGTTCCCAAACACGAGGGCCATGAGAAAGCCTAGGCGGGATACCGCTTAGGCTTTTTTATATAAAATGAACTTTAGAATTAACCGATCTCAGCTTCGATCCCGAGTGATTCTGAAAAAGTGGAGCGTCCGCCTTTGTCTCCGAAATGCCCCTACTTGGATATTTAATTCAAGCATTTCGGAGACAACAGCGGCCTTAAAGAACACTCGGCATCGCAGCGCCTCAATAGGGTAAACTTCATTAGTTCATTTTATATAGCGTATAAATATTGTTGCGAGGTGGCAGAATGATCTACTGTTTGCCATGTATCATAAAAAAAGTTGAATAAGCTGCATTAAAGACATGTAGGTAAGAGAGTGAGTAACAACAAAGAAGCAGGCTCCGTATGAAACGGGCCTGCTTCCTCCAGATATGCTAAAGTCGAGCTTGATTGGCTAAGTGCTCGAGGTTGAATCTTCCGGCTTAACCAAACCGTCCCGAAATATATTCCTGGGTATTCGGTTTGGCAGGGTTCGTAAAGATAATGCTGGTCTCGTTATACTCCACTAAGCTGCCAAGGTAGAAGTAGGCGGTGAAGTCGGACACCCGTGCAGCCTGCTGCATGTTATGGGTTACGATTACGATGGTGAGTGATTTCTTAAGCTCCTCAATGGTCTCTTCAATCTTTGCGGTTGAGATCGGATCAAGTGCGGAGGCAGGCTCATCCAGCAGCAGAATGGACGGATTAACCGAGAGGGCGCGTGCGATGCACAATCTCTGCTGCTGACCCCCGGAGAGCGCGAGCGCAGAGGTGTTCAGACGGTCTTTGACCTCGTCCCACAGCGCGGCTTTACGCAGACTGTCCTCTACAATGCGATCCAGTTCTTTTTTATTCTTAATCCCGTGATATTTGGGGCCAAATGCGATATTCTCATAAATTGACTTATAAAAAGGGTTGGGCCGCTGCCAGACCATTCCGATCTTCTGGCGGAGCACCGTTACATCGGTATCGGCGGAGTTAATATCCTTATCCCCGATCCAGATGCTGCCTGTCTGCCGGGAGCCGGGAATTTCATCGTTCATCCGGTTGAGGGAACGAAGATAGGTCGACTTCCCGCAGCCGGATGGACCGATCAGCGCCGTCACGCTTCGCTCGGCAAAGATCATATCAATGCCTTTTACAGCCTCATGTTCGCCGTAATAGACTTTAAGATTTTCAGTTCGTAAGGTGTCCGTCATGAGCCGTCTCCTCTTCCCATTACTTAAAATTATTTAATCGAAGTGAATTTGCGGTACAGGGCTCTTCCAAGCCAGCGGGCCAGCAGGTTGAACACCAAGACCATGATAACTAGAACGGCGGAAGCTCCCGCCGCAATCTGTACTGCATCCGGGGCAAGGCCTTCGCTGTTTACTTTCCAAATATGAACGGCCAGCGTCTCGGCCGGACGGAACGGATTCAGTGGCGATGCCGCATGCAGCGGATTCCAGTCACTGAAATTGATGTGTGGTGTGGTCATGCCTGCGGTAAAGAGCAGGGCCGCTGCCTCACCGAATACACGTCCTGCAGCCAGGATCGTTCCTGTCACAATAATAGGCAGGGCGACCGGGAACAGGATGGACGTAATGATTTTCCATTTGGACAAGCCCATGGCGAGTCCGGCTTCTTTTTGTTCCTTAGGAACACTGCGGAAGGCTTGCTCGGTTACGCGCACCATCAGCGGCATATTAAAGATGGTCAGCACGATGGCCCCGGAGAACAGGGAGAACCCGAAGTCGAACTGCTGTACCACAACGAGGAGGCCAAACAGCCCCACAACGATGGACGGGAAGGAAGACAGAACTTCCACTATGAGCCGGATGGCGTCAGTTAGACGGTTCGGCTTGGCATACTCTGCCATGTAGATCCCAGCCCCAAGTCCAAGTGGAATCGTGATAATCATGGTCAGGATAAGCAAATATAAGGAATTGAAGAGCTGCGGTCCAATACCGCCGCCTTCACGGATAGTCTGTGGTTCTGAAGTCAGGAAGTGCCAGTCAATATGGCTTAGGCCCCTGAACAGGATGAAGCCCAGCATGCCCAGAAGTACGGCAACAATCAGCAGGGCGAAGAAAACAATTATACCGGTTGCGAGCTTATCGGCGGCTTTCGGTTTCAAAGTTTATGTCTCCTTTCGAGAAGCCTTACGACAAAGACAAAGACGAAGGTCATCAGCATAAGAATCATAGCCATACTCCATAGGGCGTTGTTTTGAACCGAGCCCATTACGGTGTTGCTCATATTTAGAGTAATTACACTGGTCAGCGTAGAAGCTGACTCGAACAGGGAAGTCGGGATATGTGGTGCGTTCCCGATAACCATTTGTACAGCCAATGCTTCACCGAATGCCCGGGCCATACCGAGCACCACCCCTGTAAGAACAGACGGAAGCACGGTTGGCAGAATAACGCCGTAAATCGTCTGCCAGCGGGTGGCCCCCAGACCGTAGGAAGCTTCTTTTAAATTCCGGGGCAGCGCGCTAAGCGCATCTGTGGCAATACTGGTGATGGTAGGCAGAATCATAATGGACAACACGATGGCTCCGGCAGCAACGCCAATCCCCTGCCCGGGAAAGGTTGACCGCAGGAACGGAACGAGAATACTCAGGCCGATGAAGCCGTAGACAACGGATGGGATACCAGCCAGCAGCTCAACTACGGGCTGAAGCACCTTTTTCCCCCAGTTTGGAACAATCTCAGTCATGAACAGTGCGGCACATACGCTCAGGGGGCTTGCGATCAGCGCAGCGAGAAGCGATGTCAGAAAGGAGCCATAAATAAATGGCAGTGCACCGAATTTGTTATCATCAGGGCTCCAAGTGCTTCCGAAAAGGAACTCAGACAAGCTTACATGATCAATGGCAAAGGTTGAGATGCCTTTAGTGGCCACAAAATACACAATGGAGATAATAATAACAATGAGGAAGAGCACACATATGGTTGTATATCCCCGTCCAATCCATTCCTCTGTCCGGTGCTTGCGCAGGAGAAGGGGGGTATCCTGATTAGATTTCATTATGTCCTTCTATCCTTTCTAAAGAGAAAATAGAGGCAGAAGTGTAATCTTCCGCCTCTTGGTCTAATGGCCCTTGCTGCCGTGGTGAAATTACTTCGTTACGTTGCCTGCTTCGTCACGTTTTACCTGCATTTTGTTTGCAGGGATGTAACCGAGTTCCACAACGTCGCCGTTCTGAACTTCGTCAGTCATGAAGTAATCGAGGAACGCCTTGGTAGTGGCATCCGGTTCACCTTTGGTGTACATGTGCTCATAAGCCCATACCGGATATTTACCGGACACGACATTATCTACAGTTGCATCTACACCTTCATATTGAACAGCCTTCACTTTATCATCCAGATAAGACAGGGCAAGGTATCCGATTGCACCAGGAGTTTCGGTTACAAGCTTCTTCACGGTTCCTGAGGAATCTTCTTGAATGGAGCCCTTCAAATCTTCAGTCTTGGTTCCAAGTGCAAACTTCTCAAAGGTTGCGCGGGTTCCGGAGCTGCTTGGACGGTTAACAATTACAATTGCTTGATCTTTACCGCCCACGTCTTTCCAGTTGGTGATTTTACCTGTGAAAATATCCACCAGCTGCTGCTTTGTCAAATTTGTTACGCCTACTTCAGGATTGGTAACTGCCGCGATAGCAACTACGGCTACTTGGTGGTCTACCAATTCCTTGGCAGCCGCTTCGTCTTTCATTTTCTCGGAAGCAAATACGTCGGAGTTCCCGATTTGAACTTGTCCGCCGGACACTTGAGTCAGACCGGTACCACTGCCTCCGCCTTGAACTTGTATGGAAACGCCAGTGTTCTTATCCATGAACTTCTTACCCACTTGTTCAACGAGCGGCTGCAGGGCTGTGGAGCCTGATGCTAGAATGGAACCGCTGAGAGCTGTGGTTTCGGAGGTTGGTTTATTCGTAGTATCCGTAGTCGAGCTTCCACTGCTGTTGTCTTTGTTGCCACAAGCGGCCAGAGATACGGCAAAAGCCAGCGTGAGGGTCAAAAGGAACGACTTCTTCAATTTCATGTTTTGTATTCTCCCCTAGTGAATTAATTTTGGTCGAAATTTGTTCCCGACAAGTAAAATTATAGGACCCAACTATCATTCCAAATTCATAACTTTGTAAAGTTAAAAATAAAAAATGAAATAAAAAACTGATGTATCCATAGATTTTATTTAAATAACTGGCTATTATGAGGAGGTAAGGGAGGCATTGTATGAACATTGTAAAGCTGAAAATTGTCGTTCTTATTGACAAATATAAAAAAATCTCCGATGTGGCGAGGGAGCTTGAGCTCAAGCAGCCCACCGTCACTTTCCATATGAAGAGCCTTGAGGAGGAACTCGGTACGGTCCTATTCGACTCCCGGCGTGGACGTGTCATCCTGACCGAAGCGGGGAGGGCGCTGCTCTATTATGCCCAGAGGATTACCTCATTAACAGATGAAGCGATGAATATCGTAGCTGACTTCGACTCGCTTGAGAGAGGAACGCTGCACATCGGGGCGGGCCTGCTTCCGGGCAACTCCTATCTTCCCGCGTTGGCGGGGAGATTCATGCGTAAATTCCCCGGCATCCACCTGGATATCCGGGTTAGAGCTGACGCGGAGATCATGAAGCTGCTGCAGCGGGCGGAAATTGATCTAGCCGTAATGCATACGGACGGTTCCTTAGAGGAGGAGCATCTGGAATGTGAGCCGCTGGGCCGCGATGAGATGGTACTGATCTATCCCGACGAGCATTCTTTCTCGGCGCTCAAAAAAATTGAGGTTAACCAGATCGCCCAGGAAAGGTTCATTCAGCATGCCAAGGGCTCCTATATCAAGGATTTCTCTGAACGATGGGCTTCTGCGAACCAGGTTAACCTGTGGAACTCGGCAAGCCTGGATTCGCCGGAGGCGGTGAAGCTTGCTGTGCAGGCAAAGGCCGGGATTTCCTTCTATACCCGGAGGGGGCTGCTGCTCCCCTCCGCTCCGGAAGGAATCCGGACCGCCCCGCTCCCCGGCAATGCCATCCGTGAGCCTGAGATCACACTGGTCTACCGCAAAGACAGGCCGGTAACGGCTGCGGGCCGGGAGTTTGCGGCTTTTCTCAGAGCTTTGTAAAACCGGTGTAATCCCAATAGGTCAAGTTATATAGTTAATATTTATTCCTTAATAGAAAAGAACGCTAGTGGTATACTTGGAAAAAAGCTATCCAAACCGATAGCTGTCAGCTGATTGAAAATTGAAGAGGGGCATTCCTTAAATGACAAATAGCAGAACGAATCCTAAGGTTGATGAGTTTATAAGTAAATCTAAGAAGTGGAAAGAAGCTTATGAGAAGTTAAGACAAATTGTTCTTGACTGTGAGCTGACCGAGGAATTCAAGTGGATGCACCCTTGTTACACGCTAGAGAATAAGAACATAGTAATCATTCATGGATTTAAAGAATATTGTGCCCTCCTGTTCCACAAAGGCGTCCTGTTAAAGGACCCGGAGGGAATTCTGATCCAGCAAACGGAGAATGTGCAGGCGGGACGCCAAATCCGGTTCACGAATGTTCAGGAAATCAATGAAATGGAAGCTACCTTGAAAGCCTATATTAATGAAGCCATTGAAGTTGAGAAATCCGGGCTGGAGGTAGAGTTTAAAAAGAACTCGGAGTATCCCATCCCGGAAGAGTTTCAAAATAAACTCGATGAAATCCCTGCCCTGAAAACGGCCTTTGAAGCGCTGACTCCGGGACGGCAGAGAGCCTACCTGCTTTATTTTGCTGGGCCGAAGCAGTCCAAAACCCGGGAATCGAGGGTTGAAAAATATATGCCACTTATTTTAGAGGGAAAAGGACTCAATGATTAACAATATCAATCTCATTTATGAAATGGAGGGAGACCCATGGAAGATGAGAAGCAAAGGCTGAGTATTGAGGCCGCCAGGCTTTATTATCTATCTGATTACAGTCAGCAGGATATCGCAACAAGGCTTGGCGTCTCCCGCCCTACGATATCGAGGCTGCTGCAGCATGCCAAGGATCAGGGGTATGTGCGCATTGATATCATCGATCCTCTGGAGGATTTGGATACGCTTGGGGACAGCCTGAAGGCCAAGTATAATCTGGATCATGTGCTTGTAAGTTACTCGCCGCTTAATGAGTATCAGGAGATTCAGAAGCACATCAGCAAGCGTGCGGCTGAATATCTGCATGACATCGTTCAGGATACGGATATCATTGGCGTAACCTGGGGAACAACCATGTACGCAGTCGCACAGAACCTTGAGCCGAAGCATGTTAAGGGAGTGGAGGTTGTCCAGCTGAAAGGCGGAGTGAGCCATTCCCACGTCAACACATACGCGGTGGAGACCGTGAATTTGTTCGCTGAAGCCTATCAGACCGCTGCCCGTTATCTTCCGCTCCCGGTCATCTTTGACAATATTGCAGTGAAGCAGATGGTCGAGCAGGATCGGCATATCCAGAGGATTATCGAGCTCGGCAGGCAGGCGAACATCGCCATATTTACCGTTGGAACGGTGAAGAGTGATGCGCTGCTGTTCCGTCTGGGTTATTTCAGCAAGGAGGAGCAGCACCTGCTGGAATCAACCGGCGTGGGGGATATCTGCTCCAGATTTTTTGATACAGAAGGAAATATTATCAGTGAAGAGATTAACCAGCGCACGGTGGGCATTGATCTTCCAGACCTAAGAAACAAGGAGAAGTCGATCCTTGTGGCTGGAGGCCACCGCAAGATTGAAGCGATCCGGGCAGCCCTTATTGGGGGGTATGCAAATATTTTGGTTACGGATCAATTCACGGCCCAGTCTTTGTTATTATGATGAATCTGCCGCCTGCTGCGGCAGATTTTTTTGTATCTTTTGGGTGAATACTAGGATATAGATCACACTTGAACATAATTTCATAATAACGTTTACATTTGTTCAATGGCGTGGTAAGATAGCTATGAATCAAGCTAATGTCTAGACAACTTTCTCTGAGGAGTGAACAATATGAATGTTGCAGCATTAATCGATCATACTCTGCTTCGTGCGGATGCAACGAAGAGTGAGATTACTAAGCTTACAGAAGAAGCAAAGAAATATGAGTTTGTCTCGGTATGTGTGAATCCAACTTGGGTTGCTTACTGCGCCGAGCAGCTTGCAGGCACTCCGGTCAAGGTATGTACAGTTATCGGTTTTCCGTTAGGGGCTAACACACCTGAAGTCAAAGCCTTTGAAGCTTCCAACGCGATTCAGAACGGAGCCGGAGAAGTGGATATGGTCATCAACATCGGTGCTCTGAAGGACCGCAACGATGAGCTTGTGGAACGGGACATCAGAGCTGTGGTCGATGCTGCAGCAGGCAAAGCACTGGTTAAGGTTATTATTGAGACCAGCCTTCTGACAGATGAAGAGAAGGTTCGTGCATGTGAGCTGGCGGTTAAAGCCGGAGCGGACTTTGTGAAGACTTCGACTGGCTTCTCGACAGGCGGAGCGACTCCAGAAGATGTGGCTTTAATGCGCCGCACGGTAGGAGATGCGGTTGGGGTTAAGGCATCCGGCGGCGTACGCAGCCTTGAAGATATGACCAAGATGGTGGAAGCCGGCGCTAACCGGATCGGAGCCAGCTCGGGTGTGAAGATCATGGAAGGCGGACAGTCTACATCTTCTTATTAAGATAGGCCTATCCAAGAAGGAGGAGTTATCCATGAAAGACCAGTTGATTCATGAAGCGATTGAAGCACGGAAGACGGCCTATGTGCCTTATTCGAAATTTCAAGTCGGAGCCGCGGTATTGACGGACGGAAAGGTGTACCGTGGGTGCAACATCGAGAATGCTTCGTTCGGTCTGACCAACTGTGCTGAACGCACGGCGATCTTCAAGGCAGTATCTGAAGGTCATAAAAGAATCGAAGCCATTGCAGTCGTTGCGGACACTGAGGGTCCGGTATCCCCGTGTGGGGCTTGCCGTCAGGTACTGGCTGAATTTTGCGATCAAGATACGAAGATTTATTTGACTAACCTTCATGGTGACACGGAAGAGTGGACGATGGAACGCCTCCTTCCTGGAGCCTTTCAGGCTGAGGATATGGATAAGAAGAATTAATCCTGCGGGATTTTTTCTTTTTTCAACACGCTGTAAGCGCTTAATGAAAATACGAAATTGAGTTAGGAGAAAAGACTACATGAAATACTTAATTGCGTTAATTGGGATTGTGGTGGTATTTCTGCTTACCTATCTCGCAAGCAATGACAAGCGCAAGATTCGCTACAGGCCGTTAGTTATCATGATTGTCCTGCAGGCGGTGCTTGCTTTTATCCTGCTGAATACGGGTGTAGGGGAATTCCTAATCGGAGGTTTTGCTTCGGTATTTGATAATCTGCTCAGTTATGCTTCTGAAGGGGTTAACTTTGTATTTGGCGGTCTGGCAAATGAAGGACAGGCTCCATTCTTCCTGTCCGTGCTGCTGCCCATCATCTTCATTTCGGCGTTGATCGGAATTTTGCAGTACACGAGAGTTCTTCCTTTTGTCATTAAATACATTGGACTTATATTGAGTAAAGTAAATGGAATGGGTAAACTGGAATCCTACAACGCTGTAGCTTCGGCGATTTTAGGACAATCCGAGGTATTTATTTCCGTGAAAAAGCAAATCGGCATGCTGCCGAAGCACCGTCTCTACACGCTGTGTGCTTCTGCCATGTCTACGGTCTCCATGTCAATCGTGGGTGCGTATATGACCATGATTAATCCCAAGTATGTGGTGACCGCCCTGGTGCTCAACCTCTTCGGTGGATTCATCATTGCTTCTATTCTGAACCCTTATGAGGTGTCCAAGGATGAGGATATTCTGGAGGTGCAGGAGGAAGAGAAGCAGTCGTTCTTTGAAATGCTCGGAGAGTACATTATGGACGGCTTCAAGGTTGCAACGACCGTTGCAGCCATGCTGATTGGTTTCGTAGCCCTGATTGCGCTGGTTAATGGGATTTTCAACGGAATCTTTGGGGTTTCGTTCCAAGAGCTGCTGGGTTATGTATTCGCTCCGTTTGCCTTTGTAATGGGAGTTCCATGGAAGGAAGCGGTAGAGGCTGGAAGCATCATGGCAACGAAGATGGTGTCCAACGAGTTCGTGGCCATGCTGGATCTTGGCAAGCATACGGCGCTTTCCGCACATACCGTCGGAATTGTATCCGTATTCCTGGTATCTTTTGCGAACTTCTCCTCTATCGGAATTATCGCAGGTGCGGTAAAAGGGCTGCATGAGAAGCAGGGGAATGTGGTAGCACGATTTGGTCTTAAATTGTTATACGGAGCTACTATGGTAAGTGTGCTGTCGGCTACAGTTGCAGGGTTGTTTATCTAAGACACAAGGTAAGGGAGATGCTGAACATGGCAGATTTTAAAAGAATTCATGTAGTCGTGATGGACTCTGTTGGGATTGGCGAAGCGCCGGATGCCGCCCAGTTCGATGATTTCGATGTGGACACATTCGGTCATATCGCCGAGGCAACCGGAGGGCTTAACATGCCGAACATGGCTAAGCTGGGTCTGTCCAACATCAAGGAGGTCAAGGGAGTTCAGAAGGCGGACAAGCCGATGGCTTATTACACCAAGATGCAGGAAGCTTCCAAAGGCAAAGATACTATGACAGGACACTGGGAGATCATGGGCCTCTACATTGACACCCCGTTCCGTGTATTTGAGAACGGTTTTCCGGATGAGCTGATTCAGCGCATCGAAGAGAAGACGGGCCGCAAGGTAATCGGCAACAAGCCGGCCAGCGGAACCGAGATCATCGCAGAACTCGGGGAAGAGCATGTGAAGACGGGCGCCCTGATCGTATATACTTCCGCGGATTCCGTTCTGCAGATTGCCGCTCACGAAGACATTGTGCCTCTGAAGGAACTGTATGAAATTTGCGAATTCTGCCGTGAGATTACGCTGGATGATCCATATATGCTTGGACGTATTATCGCACGGCCGTTCGTGGGCGAACCAGGTAAATTCACCCGGACTGCGAACCGTCATGACTACGCGCTTAAGCCGTTTGGCCGGACTACGATGAATGAGCTTAAGGATGCGGGGCTGGATGTGATCGCACTTGGCAAAATCTCGGATATTTATGACGGCGAAGGGGTAACCAAATCAATCCGTACTGTGTCCAATATGGACGGTATGGACAAACTCGTTCAGGTGCTGGACGAGAAGTTCACCGGGATCAGCTTCCTGAACCTCGTTGACTTCGATGCCCTGTTCGGACACCGCCGTGATCCGGAAGGCTATGCCAAAGCTCTGGAAGAGTACGATGCGCGTCTGCCTGAGGTTTTTGCCAAGCTGACGGATGAGGACCTGCTGATTATTACAGCCGACCACGGGAACGACCCGACTTACCGTGGGACAGACCATACCCGTGAATATGTGCCGCTCTTGGTCTACTCGCCGAAATTTGCTGAAGGCAAGGAACTGCCGCTTCGTAAGACGTTTGCCGATATCGGTGCAACGGTTGCGGAGAACTTCGGGGTGAAGATGCCAGAGTACGGAACGAGCTTCCTGACGGATTTGAAATAATTATAAATAATGGGAGGATTCACACATGAGCGTTCATATTAATGCAAAAAAAGGCGATATCGCCGAGACGATTCTATTGCCAGGTGACCCGCTCCGGGCCAAATATATTGCAGAGACTTACCTTGAAGACGCAACTTGTTACAACCAGGTACGGGGAATGCTTGGATTTACCGGTACGTACAAAGGAAAAAGAATATCGGTACAGGGTTCTGGAATGGGCGTTCCGTCCATCAGTATCTATGTGAATGAGCTAATCAGTGAATATGGTGTGAAGAACCTGATCCGCGTGGGAACCTGCGGAGCAATGCAGCAGAACATCCGCGTGCGTGATGTCATTCTTGCGCAAGCATCTTCTACGGACTCCAGCATGAACCGCAACTTGTTCGGCGGATATGATTTTGCTCCTGTGGCAAGTTTCCCGCTGCTTAAAGCAGCTTATGATCGTGCGGTGGAGAAAGGATTGAAGCTGCATGTCGGCAATATTTTCAGCTCGGATATCTTCTATCGTGATGACAAATCCATCACCCAGAAGCTGATGGATTACGGGGTTCTGGCGGTTGAGATGGAGACGACAGCCCTCTACACCCTGGCTGCGAAGTTCGGTGTTAACGCACTGACCATTCTGACTGTGAGCGACCATCTTCTTACAGGGGAAGAAACTACAGCGGAAGAGCGTCAGACCACATTTAACGAAATGTTAGAGGTTGCTTTGGATACAGCGATTACTTTGTAAGTATATATAGTGAACTTTAGAATAAACCGATCTTAGTGGAGAGGTCTATGCAGGTCGGCATTGCAACAAAATGTGAGGAGAGTGTAAGTATGAGAATGGTGGATCTTATTGAGAAGAAGCGCGACGGTAAGGAATTATCAACAGAAGAAATCAACTTCATTATCGAAGGCTATACCAAAGGGGATATTCCTGATTATCAGGTAAGCGCGCTTGCCATGGCGATCTTCTTCAAGGACATGACAGAACGCGAACGCGCGGATCTGACCATGGCGATGGTGAACTCCGGAGAGACCATCGACTTGTCCGCAATTGAAGGCGTGAAGGTGGATAAGCACTCGACTGGCGGTGTCGGAGATACCACTACGCTCGTGCTTGCGCCCCTCGTTGCCGCCCTGGACATTCCAGTGGCAAAGATGTCAGGCCGCGGACTGGGCCATACCGGTGGTACGATTGACAAGCTGGAAGCCATTGAAGGCTTCCACGTGGAGATTACCAAGGAGGAATTCACGGATCTTGTGAACAATCACAAGATTGCGGTCATCGGGCAGACCGGAAACATCACCCCTGCCGACAAGAAATTGTACGCGCTGCGGGATGTGACAGCAACGGTAGACTCCATCGCGCTGATCGCCAGCTCGATCATGAGTAAGAAGATCGCGGCTGGTTCTGACGCCATCGTGCTTGACGTGAAGACTGGGGCTGGCGCATTTATGAAAACAGCCGAAGATGCCAGAGCACTTGCGCATGCCATGGTCAGCATTGGCAACAATGTAGGCCGCAGAACGATGGCGGTGATCTCAGATATGAGCCAGCCTCTGGGCTTGGCTATCGGGAATGCGCTTGAGGTCAAGGAAGCCATTGATACCCTCAAGGGTCATGGTCCTAAAGATCTTGAGGAGCTGTGTCTGGCCCTTGGACGCCAGATGGTCTTCCTGGCAGGCAAGGCGGCATCTCTGGAAGAAGCGGAAGAGAAGCTACGGGAAGTGATCAAGAACGGCAAGGCGCTTGAGAAGTTCAAAGAGTTCATCGCGAATCAGGGCGGCGACGCTTCGATTGTGGATCATCCTGAGAAACTTCCGCAGGCCGCTTATCTGATTGAAGTTCCAGCCAAGACCGATGGGGTTGTGGCCGAGATTGTGGCCGACGAGATCGGTACAGCTGCGATGCTGCTTGGGGCAGGACGCGCTACCAAGGAGTCGGAAATTGACTTGGCCGTAGGTCTGATGCTTAACAAGAAGATCGGGGATCAGGTTAAAGCTGGAGAGTCTCTGGTGACCATCCATGCCAACCGCGAGCAGGTGGACGATGTGATCGAAATGATTTATGAGAACATCCGTATTGCGGATCATGCGGAAGCGCCTGTCTTGGTGCACGGGATCGTAACGGAGTAAATGATCTGGTAGCTGGATCAGCTGACCGGATCGGATAACGATATTTATTTAAAGAGCATGGACCTTTGCGGGTCCATGCTCTTTTTCATGTGCAGATAAGTGATTATTAACTATAAAAGGTTGTCTTAACTCGTAGGGACGGCTTGAGATGAGGCTTGGAGCATAGTGACTTGGAGCATGGTGAAGGCCTACACACCCGACTAATGTCCTGAATTTTACGGTGCCTCTGGTCCCTGGTTGACAAGGGTCATCGTCTGATTACTGTCCCAAATAGAAGAAAGCCCTATGTAGCCCTTTCTTCGTATATCCTACCCCGCAGGTCGTGATTTGTGCTGAAATTCATGGCCCTTTCCTCCTTAAATTGCGAAAAAGTGTTTACGTTATATTGGATTCGGGTATTGTTATTATCGAAGATTGGGTTACCGCACGAAAATTGGATGACCCGTAACGAAGATTGAATGACCCGTATCCGGTAACTAAACGGCTAAATTTCGCATGCACTGTTAGCATGCAGTGGTATTAGGAGGAGAACATATGAATACGAATTTGACCGTTCATCAGGCGATGGCTTATCAGCACTATCAGCCCTTCAGAACTCAAAATGTTAATATACAGAAAAAAGAGAGCGAGAACGACAACCATCGGAGCTTCCGGGATATTTTAAGTGAGAAAATGGAGTCATCTAAGTCTGGTCTAAGAAGATAGACCTTTGTGTGAATTTTTACTGCACCCAAGACAAATACATAGAATATTTGATTGTCCACCTCTTTGTCCACACTGGTTTTGTTAAAGTATGGCTGCTTAGGTGGACTGCTGCTTTTTCAGCTATTATGGAAACATATCGAACGAACGGTACTTTTTTAGAAAGAGGTTAGTAATAAATAGCTTGAATAAGCTGCCAGACCACCTTCAAGATGTTGTCATGAACGAATTAAGGGGGAATATGGGTTGAGCAGGCGGCGCCTATGGGGCGGCAGGTTAACCGGCAAATTCATGATTTGCCTGTTGGTGGCGGTTGTGGCTGCAGGAACGGCTGCAGCAGAAGGGGAACGGCATAACATCTTTGGGGCCGCCGGGCTGGGGCCGGGTATACGAATTACCGATGTTCAGTTGACTAGAAATGTCCAGTACACCCTTGGCGGGATTACTTCCGAGAAACATGGTTATATCGCGTTGGCGAATAAGGAAGGGGACATCATTTGGTCCAAGGACATTGGAATTTCCGAGGATGACAAACAGATTCAATTCACAAGTGTACAGTCTGATGTGCAGGGGGCTTATTACCTCGGCGGTTCCCAGCCAGGGAGAAGTCAATATTATGCCGATCTTTATTTTACTAAGCTGGATAACAGCGGAGCTGTGAAGTGGAAAAAGGTTGTTGAGACGGGAGGCTTTGGGTACGTTTATTCCGTTGCTCCTGTGTCAGATGGGGGGATGGTTTACACTGCCGTCTCGTCAAAAAATGATCAGTCTCAGGATGCCTATATTGGAAGGTTGAACAAAAAGGGAGAGTCCGTCTGGACCAAGGTGATTTCTTCAAGTGGCTCAGACCCTGAAGGGGTGACCGCAGAGTCTATCTATCCTTCTGAGGATGGGAGCTTTCTAGTTGGAGGAAGCCAGAACGGCAGATGCTCGGTATGGAAACTGGATTCAGCGGGGAAGATGGTGTGGAGTAAAAATTTCAAGGGAGCTTCAAGCGGTAGAGTGACCGCATCCAAGGATGGGGGAGGTGTCGCGGCACACGTAAGCAGAACAGGAGAAGGTCGGCTGGTAAAGCTTGGGCGGGCAGGCGGAGAAGAGTGGAGCCAACCGTTTAAGGCCAAGGCCATCTTGTCTCTTGAACTGTCACAAGATGGAGGTTACTTGCTTGGTACCCCTGAAGGAATCGTTAAATTCAATCATCATGGTGAAGTCCAAGGGACATCAAATATACGTAAAGTAACCGGCTTGTACAAGACCGCCGGGACGACTATGGTTGCAGTCCGTTCCTTAAACCGTTTGGAGAAACTGTCTTTAGGCAGTTTCACTTCTCTTAAGTCTGATCGAAATCTGTCCAAGCTGCAGCCGAAGGTGGCGGACAAGCTTCAATTCGACTCCGAGGAATACAGCATCAGTAGCGGGGATACCTTTGATACGGTCGTACTCTCCTCCAGATCCGGCAGTGGAAGGCGTGTGCCTGTAACTAAGCTCAGCAAGTTCCAATCAGACAATCCGAAGGTACTCACCATTGACAACGAAGGGAACATTACAGGCGTGAAGCGGGGAAAGACTGTGATCCGGGCGAGCTATGAAGGGCAGAGCGTTACTGCGGAAGTAAGTGTGTACTAACGGGATTTAACCATATAGGCCAACTAAATATCTACAGCAGGTCAAGACTGAAGTGCTCAGTGTGCATCTTGATTTGCTGTTTTTTTATACATGAGTGAACCCAATTTTAGGATGAGTGTATAAAAATGGAATATATTGGCTGGAAAAAGGGTCTGTTCAGCAGTATGACTGCGGTGATGCTGGTTGCGGGCTCATGGTCGGGGCAAGCGTCGGCAGCGGAGAGAGATGCACAATCTGGGATTCAGTCGGCTTTTCCATTTAGTTCTGCGGTAGTCCAGGAGCCTGCGACCCAGTGGGAGAAGAAGCTGGATGGGATAGTCAGCGAAATTACAGGTGTATCCCTAATTGAGCAGGGTAAGTTTTCATTTGGGGGCTTGGGTCAGCGTAACTCGTACAATGAATTTGAGCACGCCGTTTTAGGCCGCATGGATGAGCAAGGGAACTTGGAGTGGAGCAGGGAGTTAGAACTGAGAGAGCCGTATTACCATAAGATTATCAAGATACTCCAAGTGAAGCCTGCGGAGGATGGTGGATATATTATTGCGGGAGAAGTTCCGAGTTTTCATTTTAGGTACACTTCAGGATATATTGCCAAAACCGATCGAAATGGGGATCTACTATAGGAGAAGTACTTTGAGGGCGCTGGCCAGGTGAAAATCAGTTCTCTGACTGAAACTACCGATGGGGGATTTCTCTATACGACAAATGAGGTACTTGGATCGTCAGGATTAGCTGGTGCAAAAGTCAAAAAGATTGACCAAACCGGCGGCACTGAATGGGACCTTAGGTTAGGGATGGGCCATCTTGAAAATCAAGTGGCGTTTACTACGAATATCGACGAGTCTGAAGATGGAGGCGCCATCATCGCCGGTTCCAAGGGCCGCACCCCCCAACTATGGAAGATTAGTGCAAATGGGGAATTGGAATGGATCAAGGATGATCCGAGTGTGAACGGCCGGGTCAAGACCGTGAATGGAGGATATCTTATAGCCAGTCGGGGTGCCGAACAATTCAATTTGCTTAAGACAGATGGAGCGGGAAATACGGAATGGAGTAAGAAAGTGGGAAGCGGCAGTATACAAGGGCTTTATGAGAATCCGCATGGATATCTATTTGGAGCAACAACCGGAATTTATCAGACCGACATTTCAGGTAATCTACTATGGGCGAAATCTCTGGGAAATGTAGCTGTGGTAGAATCTCTTGCGAATAGAGAGGTTGTAGCGGTCGCGGATAAAAACCGGTTGGTCAAGTTATCGTGGAACACTCCTGCCGATCCGGATAATCCTGGCACCGACCCGAATCTGCCTGGGGATGGCTTAAGGTTTGAAGATGAAGAGTACAGCATTAATGTGGGAGACACCTTCGATACTGTAGTTACAGTAAATGGAGCGGAAGGAACTCCCGTTAAGGTAACCAAATTCAGCACGTACAAGTCGGACAACCCGGACGTGCTGTCCATTGATGCTCAAGGCAACATCACAGGACTGAAGCGTGGGGTGGCCGTAATCACGGCCATTTATGGTGGCAAGACGGCAGCAGCAATGGTGAATGTTTATTAATATATTCTATCAATAAGTAGGATTGAACCCTTCAGCCATAGTGGGCTGGAGGGTTTTTGTGATGCTCAGAAACAAGTGGACTTAGGATTGCCTGGTAAAATCTGTGTTAAAACATTTTCGGCAATTAATATAAAATCCTGTCTTTTTTTGTCGATATAACTAATTAAATCATAATACAAGGTGTAACAAATTAAAGATTTGCAGGAACATATTCTCGATCATGTTATATCAGCAGCAATATCTTTAATTCAATCCACTTAGTAGGCAAAAAAAATAATATTCGAGGTGCTGCCATGTCTGTGAAATTTAAGCTGATTATCATGTTTATCTTAGTTGCCCTAATCACAATTGCGCCTACCAGCTATTTAAGTTTTAAGAACCTGGAGCAGCAGGCTACCCAAAGGGTCGAGAGCAAAATGCTAGGAACAGCCAATACAGTAACTAGTGATCTGAATGGCTGGATTCAAGGGAATATTAAGGTCGTCAAAACTTTGGGAACACTCCTGCAAGACGCTGTGTCTGAGGACCAACTGACCCCCGCTTATCTGCAGGCACATAAAAATGATGACATCGCCCGGAGTGTCACGAGTATTTATGTTGGGTATGAGGATGGAAAGTTTATTGATTCGGGAAATGCACCGCAGAATTTTGATCCCCGGAGCAGACCGTGGTACAAGCAGGCCAAAGAGACTGGCAAGCTCGTTGTTACCGATCCTTACCTTGATATGGGAACGAAGAGTTATACCATTTCCATCAGTTATCCCTTCAAAAATCAAAACGGCCAGCTTCAAGGAGTAATCGGGCTGGATATTCTACTGACCGATATCACGCCGATTGTGAGCAAGGTAAACCTGGATGGGATGGGCTTTGCATTCTTGGTGGATAAGAACGGAACTGTTCTGGCTCATCCAGATAAGAAGCTGCTCAATACGAACCTCAAGAACAACGCTGACCTAAAATCTGTGGTAGGCGATATGATATCCAAGCCTTCAGGCCAAGCGGAGTATACGCACACGAATGATACCCAGATCCTTGTGTATAAAAAAATCCCGAGCTCCGGCTGGGTGGTGGCAGCGTCCATCTCCAAAGATCTGGCTTATGAGCAGCTGACTCAAATCCGCACGCAGTTCATTTGGATCAATGTAGTTGTGCTTGGGATTGTGATTGCCTTGGCATTCTTTCTCTCCATGCAGATTATTAAGCCTTTGGCACGTCTTAAAGCAACCTCACAGAAGATGTCTGAAGGGGATCTGACGGTGAAAGTATCCGTTAACGGGAAAGATGAGATTGCCGAGCTAGGGCACTCCTTTAATACCATGGCGGAGAATTTGCGTCATCTTATTCAGAAGGTGGCGGATTCAGCCACCACGATAGACACTACATCCAAGAATATGCATCATCATGCGTCTGACAGCGGCAAGATCGCGGAACAGATCTCGACGGCGGTGGAAGAACTGGCCAAGGGAGCAACAGACCAGGCAGAGTCGGTCTTTACGGGAGCAGAGATGGTCACTGAGATGACCCAGTCGGTTCAACGCATTTCACAGAACGTCGAACGCTCTGTCCAGATGATCGATCAAGTGAACCAAGCGGTGAGCGATGGCTTTAAGACCATTGTGAACCAAGTACAGCTCTCGGGAGAGAGCAAGCTGACCACGAAGGATGTGGGGGAATCTATTCAGCTTCTGGCAGATAAATCACACCGGATTGAAGAGATTGTCGGGGTCATTCATAACCTTGCCACACAGACTAATCTGCTTGCACTGAATGCGGCTATTGAAGCGGCCCGGGCTGGGGAGCACGGCAGAGGATTTGCTGTCGTAGCCGGGGAGGTTCGCAAGCTGGCTGAGCAGTCGGCCGCATCGAGTGACAATATTATTGTGCTGATTAAGGAGATTCAGCAGGCCACCCTGCAAAGTGTGGATAAGATGGCAAAAGCCAAACAAGTCGTTGAATACCAGGAGTCTGCGGTAAGCGATACGAAAGCTTCGTTTGATAAAATTAAGGAATCTGTGGAGAACATTGTGGTCCAGATTCACGAGGTGTCTGCAGCGGAATCTGCGCTGAGTGCCAATGCCACCAATATTTCCGATGTCATCTCGACGGTTGCGGCTGTGGCGGAACAAAGCGCGGCATCTACGGAAGAAGTAGCTTCCTCGACTCATGAGCAGTCAGGAGCGATTATTCAGATCTCTGAGCTGTCCGGGGAGCTTGCAAAGAACGCGGACAGTCTTCTGGAAGAGGTAGGTAGATTTAAGATATAATCTAAGACTAATAAAACACCTCCAAGAAAATGCAACCCCATGTCATAAGATATGGGACAGGAATCTTGGAGGTGTTTTTCTTGTGGCAGCAGGCCAAATTTCCATATATATCTATTTCTACTCTTGGGCTGCGGTGATATTCCGCCTTCCATATATCCGGTTCAGCACAATCCCGAATACCATGCCGGCGAGCGACATGACCGAGATTGTTAAGAACAGCGCCTGTCCGCCAAAGGCCTCATACAGGGCTCCGCCAGCATAGGAGGCGATAATTCCCGATACACCGAAGAACAGGAGAGCCAGTACCGTCTGACTGGTAGCCCGCCATTCGACCGGCGCAATCCGGTACAAGTACTGGATTGCGGCAGAGTAGAATATAGGGAAGGTGAGAATTTGCAGCAGTTGAATGTACACCAGAGCATGCGGGTCTGTGACCCAGGCTGAGATGAAGAAACGCAGGAAATAGAAAGCGCTGGCAATGGTAATGATCATCAGCTCGTGTCCCTTGCGCATCCACCAGAAGCTGAGGGCGAAGACGACAATTTCACTACCGGCCGCAAGGAACCAGGCCTGGCCAACGAGCTCGGAATTCCCGCCGAGCTGGCCGATGTAGACTCCGAGGAACGTATCGTTCATCCGGGCCGGGACAGAGCTGATGAACACAAGAACCAGGAACAGCAGAGTTTCGCGGTTCCCGAGAAATTTCTTCAGGCTCTCCAGCGTAACAGGTTTCCCGGCAACGGGGGCATCTGGCATAATCAGACTGATCAGAAAGCTGACACCGCCGATGATGGCGAACAGGTAGGCAAGGCTATGGGCTCCGTACCAGGACATAATATATCCCGCGGCAAGGGACATAACCCCATAACCCAAAGCACCATAAGTTCGGATTGAACCGTAGCTGACCCCAGCTGCTTCACCGACCCGGAAGTTGAGGCTTTCGGTCAACGGATCGATCGGCATCAGAAAGAAATAGAGAAACATGGCATAGACAATCAGCATGCCGTAGCTTGTCGAGGCATAAAGCAGATATCCAAGTAAGGTGGAAAATATAAGCAGCAGCAGAAGCACTTTACGGATGGTCTTGGTGCGGTCACTGATCATCCCCCATAAGGGCTGGGCAATAATTGTGATAAATCCGCCGCTTCCCACGATGAATCCAATTTGGGCGGGATTCAGCCCTTGTTCGCTGAGATACACCGGAAGAAACGGGATAAAGATGGCCAGAAGCGCAAAATACAAAAAATTAAACGCCCGCAGCGGGGTAGTTGATTTCATAGCTATAATACCTGCCTTATGATGACATATTTGATTCACTGAACCAATTTATTCATTGTAACATGGCAGTGCACATTTCTGAATCCGGGATTTAACTTTAAGCATGTAAACGAATAAAATTAAAAATAGTACTTGGTTGATGGACTCTTAAAGGTTAATATAGACATAATCAAAATACACTTTTGGGAGGAAGAGTATGCAATATGTTAGTACACGGGGGCAAGTAGAACCCAAAGGTTTTATCGATACAGTGCTCATGGGGCTTGCGGATGATGGCGGACTGATGATTCCCCGGGAAATCCCGGTCATTTCCCCCTCCACATTGGAAGAGTGGAGGAATCTGAGCTATGAAGAGCTGTTCCTGCGCATTTTCTCTTACTACATTAATAATGAGATTCCTGCCGAGGACTTGAAGGATATGGTACGGCGCAGCTATGCGAGCTTCCGTTCTCCGGAAGTGGCACCGGTTAGAAAGATTAATGACTCTCTGTACATTCTTGAGCTGTTCCATGGTCCTACCTTTGCCTTCAAGGATGTGGCGCTGCAATTTATGGGAGAATTCTATTCTTATGTCTCCAAGAAGCAGGGGGAGATCATTCATATTCTCGGAGCTACCTCTGGAGATACCGGAGCGGCCGCGATCCAAGGTGTACGAGGCAAGGAAGGGATTAAGATTTGCATTCTCTACCCTCATCAGAAGGTCAGCAAGATTCAAGAGCTTCAGATGACCACGGTGAACGATGACAATGTGCTCAACCTCTCAGTCAAAGGAAACTTTGATGACTGCCAGAAAGTGATTAAAGACCTGTTCGCGGATCTGGACTTCAAGGCGAAGCATCATCTTCGGGCGATCAATTCGATTAACTTTGTGCGTATTCTGGCCCAGACCGTATATTATTTCTATGCCTACTTCCGTACGGATCTGGAGGACCAGCAGTCCAAGAAGATCAACATCAGCGTGCCGTCCGGCAACTTCGGCAACGTATTCTCCGGTTTCCTGGCCAAGAAGATGGGACTGCCTATTCATAAGCTGATTATTGCGACGAATGAAAATAATATTTTGGAGCGCTTTGTGCGCACTGGTGAATATAAGCCAGGGGACTTTAAGAGCACGTACAGTCCTTCCATGGATATTCAGGTTGCCAGCAACTTTGAGAGATATCTCTATTACCTGCTGGATGAGGATGCCGGGAAGGTCGCGGAATATATGGCTCAACTGAAGAATGAGGGACAAATCAACATCAGTCCTGAGCTTCTTAAGCGGGTACAGTCTGAATTTTCGGCTTACGGGGCTTCCAATGAGGAGTGCCTTGAATATGTCGGGAAGTATTATAAAGATTACAACTATCTGCTTGATCCGCACACGGCATGCGGAGTTGCAGCTTACCAAGAATGCAGCGGAGACGGTGAGGTTACCATATCGCTTGCTACCGCTCATCCGGCGAAATTTGATGAAGCGATTGGACTCTGCCAAATCAAGCAGCAGTTCCCGGATGAAATCTCGGCACTCTTGTCGAAGCCTCAATACCAGCAGGTTGTTGACTACGATCAGGACAAGATTGTTCGTGAACTGGAAACGTTCTACGGAGACAAGTAAGAGAGTTTATTTTATAAATAGAACCTTCGATATTCCCACCCCTTGGGGTGGCATCGAAGGTTCTTTGTCTTTTGCGCTTAAATCTATTCCTGTCCGAATGGGGATTCTGATCTGGAAATCGTTCACATGCGCTACAGCCGGAAGCGAGAGGAGAGCTCTTAAAGCTCCACGGTCATAGTGGTCAAGGACTGCACAGCCTCTTCAACCTCTGTCATGGTTGCAAGCTGCTGATTCACAATAAATCTCATTCTTGCAACCTTCTTTCATTCTAGGTTTTAAAAGATTTCATAAGTCTTTGCTCTCTATATATCGTATAATTTAGGCTGTTCCTAAAGACGATGGATCTGAATTTATAGAAGTTGGGTTAAATTACCTAGCAGTAAGGGGGAAGAATAAGATGAAGCTGGTATCCTGGAATGTGAACGGGCTGAGAGCCTGTGTGAATAAAGGGTTTAATGATTATTTTGACGCGGTGGATGCAGATATATTTTGTGTGCAGGAGATCAAGCTTCAGGAAGGTCAGATCGATCTGGATCATGGAGGAAGGTATCTGCAGTATTGGAACTATGCCGAGAAGAAAGGCTACTCCGGGACAGCGGTATTCAGCAAGATCAAACCGCTATCGGTGCGCTACGGCCTGGAGGAGGATCATGAACCGGAAGGGCGCGTGCTGACCCTGGAGTTCCAGGAATTCTACCTGGTTAATGTCTATACGCCAAACGCCAAGCGGGACCTGTCCAGGCTGGATTATCGTCTGGAATGGGAGGACCGGTTCAGGTCTTACCTGCTGAAGCTGGATGCACGCAAGCCGGTTATCGTGTGTGGGGATATGAATGTGGCACACCAGGAGATTGATATCAAGAATGCCAAGGGGAATAAGGGCAACTCGGGATTTACAGCTGAGGAACGGGATAAGATGAGCCGGCTGCTGGAAGCCGGATTTATAGATACCTTCCGCCACTTTTATCCGGACCGGGAGGAGGCTTACAGCTGGTGGTCCAATATGCCTAAGGTTCGGGAGCGGAATGTGGGTTGGCGGATCGACTACTTCCTTGCTTCCACAAGGCTTGGGCCTAATCTGGCTGACGCCGAGATCCATTCCCACGTCCTGGGAAGCGACCACTGTCCGGTCGTATTAATTCTAGCGGATGAGTTGAAATAGATGGGTGCCATTAGAAGAGGAGGAGCCTATGAATGATTCTAGCCATATCAGACAAGAGATCGAAGCACATCTCCAGCGGCAGCGGTGTTATCAGGAGGGTGGATATACCCGCAGTGTGAGCAAGAGATTGGACAGATTGGCGCGGCTTGCGGAGGTGCTCAAGTCTTATGAGCCTGATATTATGGTTGCGCTGCGGCAGGATCTGAACAAATCTGAGCTGGAATCCTACACAACCGAATTGGGGATTGTGCTTGAGGAGATCAGACACATTCGCAGACGCCTGCGCAGGTGGGTGAAGCCGCGCAAGGTCAAGACAGCGCTCACCCATGTCGGCTCCAAAGGATATATTGTGCCTGAGCCTTATGGCACCGTGCTGATTATCGCCCCATGGAATTACCCCTTCCAATTGGCAGTATCCCCGCTGGTGGGTGCGATTGCGGCAGGGAATACAGTCGTGCTTAAGCCCTCCGAGTTGGCGCCTGCCATGTCGGCGCTGCTGAAGCGGGTGCTGGGCGAGGTGTTTAGCGAAGATGAGGTGGTTGTCCTAGAAGGTGGTGTAGAGGTAAGCACCGCACTGCTTGAACAGAAATTTGACTATATTTTCTTCACCGGGAGTGTGAATGTTGGACGCATTGTGATGGAGGCCGCTTCCAAGCACCTAACTCCGGTCACCCTGGAGCTTGGAGGGAAAAGTCCTTGCATCGTCCATTATGATGCGGATGTGAAGCTTGCGGCCAGACGGATTGCCTTCGGCAAATTCACCAATGCAGGCCAGACCTGCGTGGCTCCGGATTATTTGTGGGTTCATAAGGACATCAAGGAGGAATTGTTATCCGAGCTGAAGATTGCCGTGCAAAGTTTCTACGGGGAACGTCCCCTGCAGCATCCTGATTATGGCCGGATCGTAAGCCGCAGGCACTTCGACAGGCTGGTATCCTTCACGGGGAATGGGCGGATTGTTATGGGGGGCGACTCGGATGAGGAGCTCCTCAAGATCGAACCTACTGTCATTGACCAGGTAACTTGGGATATGCCTATGATGAAAGAGGAAATCTTTGGTCCGGTATTTCCGGTAATGGAGTATGATTCCCTGGATCAGGTTATCCAAGGAGTCCGCAGCCATCCCAAGCCGCTAGCGCTGTACTTGTTCAGCGAGAGCCGCTCTGTCCAGCAGCAGGTGACAGAGTCCCTATCTTTTGGCGGCGGCACGATTAACGACACGCTGATGCATCTCGCGACCCCCTATCTGCCGTTCGGCGGCGTTGGAGAGAGCGGCATGGGCAGCTACCACGGCTATGAGAGCTTCAAGACCTTTTCGCATGAGAAGAGTGTGCTCGTGCAAACTACCCGTTTTGACTTCACTTTCCGGTATCCTTCCTCCAAACATGCTCTGAAAATAATGAAGAAGCTGTTGAAGTAAAGGAAAGCTGTTTGCGCTATGCTCAGTACGGGCAATAAAAAACAAACCCCCTGTCTAAAAAGACGGGGGATCTCATTTAATCTGAAGGAGAGCACTTAACAGGAGCTCTTTTTATTTTTGCAAAATATATTGACCTGTTCCCTTGTATGTATTCGTCTTAGAATTCCAGGTCAGAATTCCTTCCACCGGGTCCCATCCGCCTTCTTCCCGGTACTTTTTCCAATATTGATGTACCCTTCCCTTGGGATCGATCTTAACTCCCTGATCGCCCATTAACTGCAGCACCTTCTTCAGTGTTCTTCCCTGGAGTCTGTATACATACAGCTGGGTATTTGAAGGAAAAAAGGAGTAGGTCACAGCAACATGTTTTTCTTTTTTGGATACCGGGTAGATTTGGATGGATGGGTCCTCCCCGTATTCCTCGTCGCTTATTATTCCTGTATTGATAAGAGCAACAGCACCTTTGGAATCCACGTAGTAGAAGTTACCCGATTTAGTCAGCACAAAAGATTCATTCTTCTTGTCCGCATTGATGTCCGCTGTTTTTATTACGGTAATGACTTCTTTAGGATACTTTTTCTTCATTATATCCTGAGGTTTAACGGCTTGGGCATCCACAGACGAACCCAAGAACATAGGAATTGAAATTAGTAAAATAAATGATGCTAATAACTTGCTTGCTTTCATATGGACCTCCGTGTACAGTTCCCCGTCATTTAAACTGGACTTACTGCTTGGATAATTATGGTGACTTGAAGATTTAGATAAATATACCATACGAGATATGCATGTGAAAAGGCTTAGGGGCAGCCCGTGGGTTGTTATTCCCGAAAGCTGCCCTTAAAAGCCTTATAACCTTACGGGTTGGATACTCCCGTGTAGATCAGAATCGCATCCCGGAGAAATTCTGCCGTTCCCGGCACCTTCTCATCATAATGCGCTTTGAATCTCTCGTCATCCACATACATTTGGGCGAGCCCAGCATGGGCTTCCTTGCTGTAACTGCTCCAGTAGTGAGTCAGCCACTTCTTATGCAGCTCCGCTGTTTTTTGCGCCAGTTCACCTGCCGGGTCCCCTGTTTTGAAGGCTTCGGCTAAAGTGGCATACAGCTCTTCGGTTAGACGGGTAACTTCCTCGTACTCGGATTGGCTCATATTCTTCAGCTTGGCGTTCGATCGGGCGACAGCATCCTCGCCGTATTTCTCCCGGATTTCCTGTCCGTACTTGAGTTCATTTTCATCAATCAGCTTCTGTTTGAAGCCTTCGAATTTTTCCTGATCGGTCATGGTAATTCTCCCTTCATGCAGTGCGATGGTCTTCTCCACATTGGAGATGAGCAGGTCGAGCTGCCTTTTCTTGTCCAGGAGCTGTTCGCGATGGTCCTTCAGGGCGCTGACTCCATCGAAGGAATCGGAGTTCACAAGTTCATTAATCCGTTCCAGACTAAGTCCAAGCTCCCTGTAGAATAAAATGTGCTGTAATCTGTCCACTTCGGCCTGGCCGTAGATCCGATAGCCAGATGAGTTCATTCTTGCCGGCTTAAGAATGCCAATCTCATCATAGTAGCGGAGCGTCCTTGTGCTAATACCAGCCATCCGGCCAAGCTTCTGTATCGTGTATTCCATCTTGAATTCCCTCCTGACAACTAAAGGGTACACCTTAACGCTACGTGAAGGTCAAGGGGATTTTCGAACTTTTGACCGATTCAGAACTTTTTATTCGGCTCAACTCACCACTTCAACCGTAAATCCCCCTGGAGCCTTCACATAAAAGGTATAGCCGTGAGCATGCTTTGGAGGATTAACATCATAGCCGTCTTCCTTCAGCCTCTGATTGATTTGATCTACGACGGCCTCACTTTCCTGGGTGAACCCGATATGAAATGTTTCGGGATAATGAACTTCTGAGCCTTTCATCAAGGTAAGGATAATCTGGTTGTCATCGTTCAACAGAGCAAACGCATTCCCGCGTGTATTCAGACAGCGCAGCCCGAAATACTTTACCAGAAAGTCCTTAGCAGCAGTTACATCCGTGACCGTAAGATTGAGATGGTTCAGAATCATGAGATCACTCCTTTTTCATATTGTTAAGAAGATGGTGGGGGCTTAGTTATCATATTAAACCGAAATAATGGCTGGTGTAAAATGGAAAAAAAGAAGAACAAGGGCCTATAACGGTCCTTGTTCTTCTTTAGGGGAAGGAGAGGGGGCATGCCATATAATCTGGTGGCTTGTTTTACTAATTTTCTCATAGAATAAGGCTGAATCCTTGCGGATTACCCGGATGATAACATGGAAGAAGAACCAGGCGTTCATGGCGAACACCACCAGCCCCAAGAAGGCTCTTCCGATGTCTGGGATTTCACCCAGAGAGCCAACCATCAGCCGATTCATTCCGAAGAAGAGCCAGTATAGAAGACCATAACGGACGATTAGGGACGCAAGGCTAATCCGCTCCTGTCCGTCGGTGAGACGGATGCGCACCAGCCATTTTCCGGGAGTAACCCCGTTAGTGATCCAAGGAATCAGAATGAAATACAGGCCAGTTGCCACCCAGAAGGAGAACGGGATTTGGAGAATAATGCATATTCCCAGCAGGATAGGCCATAGTATGGAGTCCACTAGGAAAGCCATTGCCCGCCGGGTATAAGTAACCCGTTTGGCAGATACATCCACCTTGGCATCGAGCTGCTCGATACGGGGCAGCAGACCGGCCAGCCATTCAGCTGCAAGATATCCTATGATTCCCCCGAGCGTATTGGTCATTAAATCGTCAACGTCAAATACACGGTAGGCATGGTCATACAGCCCATAAATGCCGGTAACCTGTGTCACCTCGAAGAACAGGGACAGCAGGAACGAGAGCAGCAGTCCGCGCAGCCAGCTGATGCGGAAATAGTAGCGGAGCACCATCCCGAAAGGAACCGTCAGCAGCACGTTGAACACAACCTGAAGAAAAGCGCGTTCTTTCAGAAGGTGAATATAGCTGGACGGCTGGGAGAAGTTGACGGAAGTTTCCTTCAGAATATCATGAATAAAATTAAGCGGAACGAGCTGCAGCGCGCCGGAGGCCAGCGGCGGGTTATGCCTTGAGGAAGGCAGCGGCAGGATAACCAGGAACAGAGCGTTCAGCAAGTATAAGAGAAAGAGATAGAGCACTAGCGCCCGCACCTTGTTAATATAACCATGCTTACGGTATTGAACGATCAGAAATGGGAGTGTGAAGGCCATTGCCACAAAAGGGAATGCGAGAAAAGCATACGAAATCGGGAACAAATAAGAGTGAAGCATATATGTGTACACCTGCCTGTAGGGTAATCTTCGGCTGTTCGCAAACAGCCGGTACTCATCATAACACAGGTTAAGTTATTTTCTGGTTAAATTTTGTTTAAAAATCGGCATAAGGTTACACAGATTATTTCAGCGGAAGCTGTTTGGACAGCTTCTCGAATTGCTCAAGATACGGATTTATTTTCGTCTGAATCCGCTGCAAATATTTTAAAGCTTCTTGATTCTTACGCTCCTCGGCTTTCGTATCTCCAGGGAATATGGAGTAGACTTTGTGGACAGAGCCGTTAAGGTAATCTACGCTGAACAAGGTTCCCTTTCTCCAATCTGTCTTCATATTCGTATTGCTGCCCATGACAGTCAAAGTTTCGCGGGAGCTTTTGTAGGTGAAGCTGTAATCGGGATCTGCCACGGCATGAATGACATCGTAACCCTCTTGAAGCACTCCGTTCTTAAAGGTTCCTGTTTGAATCTCGTTCCATCTGACGGTACCGTCCTGCCGGGTTACTTTGTGAGTCAGCGTGCCTTTGCCATTCATTTGGTCCTGCTTCCAAGCTCCCGTGTATACGATCTTATGCTTCTCATCATCAGAAACATATTCATTCACATATTTGCCGGTTCCGTCGCGCTTGCCGCTGATAAAATCACCCGAGTACTGCTTGCTTGTCCCCCACGAGATCGTCCCTCTCCCCGAGGGCATACCTTCCTTGACTTCACCGTAATACGTAGCCTGCCCGGCTACCTGAATCCGTTCTTTGACGGAAGCGGCATCGGCTGAAGCTGATGCCGCAGTCACAGAAGCTGCTGTCAAGGAGAGGCTGAGTGCTGCAGTCAGAGTTAGAGCTGATATTTTGTTCATGGTGCTACATCCTTTCAAGATTATGTAATGGTGTTTGGCTTTCTTCCATATTAGACGCAAGAATCTGCGGTAAGTTGCCATCTCCAGCAGAGCGGACGCCCACGGGGGATGGCTGGTTGAGTGTCCCCCATTGCTGGAATCCACGGCAGGCTCTATAATTAGATGCGGCCTGCGGATGATGTCTGTAGGCATCATCAAGAGGTTAGGGGCAGACTGATGAACATTAAAACTAAATCTTTCGTATCTTGGGAGTTTCTTTATATTATCGGAATTATTGCGATTTCGTTCTCATCCATCTTTATTCGTTGGTCGACCGCGGAGGTCTCCGTCGTCGGCATGTATCGTCTGTACATGACGAATCTGCTAATGCTGGCGGCTGCATGGAAATACCGCAAGGAAATCTTATCGCTTAAGCCTAAGCAGTGGCTGGGGCTGCTGCTGTCTGGAGCCATGCTTGGACTGCATTTCCTGCTGTGGATGGGTTCCCTCCGCTTGACCACGGTAGCCAGTTCCACGGTGATTCTGACACTGGAGCCGATTCTTGTAGTGTTCGGTTCATTCTTCTTGTTCGGGGCGAAGATCAACCGCTTCATGATGGCGGGAATGGGTCTTGCCCTGATTGGCTCGATAGCCATCGGCTCAGGAGATTTCAAGCTGTCGGGTACGGCGCTCCAAGGGGATATATTGTCTCTGCTTGGCACGGTAGCAGTTGCCGCCCACATGCTGATGGGCAAGCGGCTGCTGGGGGGAATGAGCGCCTTTGTATATAATTTCTGGGTGTTTTTCATAGCGGCAACCATGCTCGCGGGATATAATCTGTTCCGCGGTTACCCGTTTACCGGCTATGCGCCGGAGGAGTGGGGGATCTACCTGCTGCTTGCTCTCGTACCTACCTTGTTCGGCCATTACTTGTTCAACTGGCTGATGAAATTCATCAGCGCCTCGGCGGTATCCATGGCTGTCCTTGGCGAGCCGGTCGTTGCCTCGCTGCTGGCGTGGCTGCTGCTTAAGGAAAGCTTGACAGGTCTGCAGCTGTCGGCCGGCGCAGCCATTCTGGCAGGGGTATGGATCTTTATCCGTTATGGCAAAGAAGCTCCGGACACTGCCGGAACTGAACCTCCGTCGCTTAAGGAGTCTGCCTGAACTTTGAACTGGTGAAAGACCGGGTGCTCGCCGCATCCGGTTTTTTTATGCAAGAGTCCCCTGGGAGACTGATTAATTTGTAACGATATGTGGGGCGTACGTTGTGTATATTGGAGTGTCTCTAGACAGGAGCCCTTCCCGAGTTCCAGGCTTTTACATAGGATAGAGAAATTGAAGTCTGAAGAAGTCGGACGCTGGTCTATCCTAAGGAGGGATGGGAAGTGGGCAAGTCAAGAACCATTAGGAGAGGCGGGGGTCAGCGGCGGACCGCGAAGCAGCAGCCAACAGCCGCACTCTTGCGGCGAGTGGCGGCAGGAATGCTGCCATTTCTGAGAGCTGTGGAACGCAGCCGCGGGTATGCTGCAGCCTGGAGCCGGGCGGTTGTCAAAGCTGACCTGGATGCCATGCGCAGGCTGCTGCATAGGGTGTCGCCGCGGCTTGGAAATCAGGGCCTGGGCAGCAACGGAATTGGCTACTTCATCTCCTTCTCGGCAGCAGGGGCCTATTATTCAAGTGGAACTACGATACCGCCGGGCAGCGTACAATTTTACTTCAATCCCCGGGTGCACCGATTGGTTGCCAAGGCTCTTCTGCCGTACTATCGCGAGCTGGTCTCCGAATCGGGATACGCGCTGGCGCTGGCCCGTGCAATCCGGCGGGGGGACCGGATGGCGGCAGCCCGGCTTGTCCGCAGCCGGATTCGAACGCGTGCACTGAAGTCCGTAAGGATCGAAGAGGCCGGGATTGTGCTGAGCTTTAAATATTCATTTAGCAAATATGAATATAACCATCTGCTCATTCAAGAGATTGATTAATGCCCGGAGCCCGCGCAAGCGGGTTTTCTTTTTTTGCCAGTATCCTATTGCAAGTATTCAGTTGTAGGATAAAACAATTTAAACCAAACTTGAACTTGATAAAAGTGGTAGTCCATTCAACAATATTCCATGAGGGAGCATTCACCTCAGAATTTAATGTTCAAGTCCCTACTATGAATTTTAGGAGTGATGGTGCTATGAAAACTTATATCCAAGTTATCCAATTCAAAGAACCAGTGAGAGGTTGTTACTCATAAGGACGTACTCCTCTCATTAGGTAATGGGAGGTAAAAGAAATTGTTAAATGAAGATTTACGCCATAGCTGCGGGCCCGTGGTAGAACTCAGACCGGTTGATGAAAACAACTGGTATGACTGCACCGAGCTCGAAGTGTCAGATGAGCAGAAAAGCTTTTTTCCTGTGCCGGCAGTCTATTGGCTTGCAGAATCAGCCTATTGCGGGTTCACCCCGCTGGCCTTGTACACTGGTGAAGAGCTGGTCGGTTATGCTGTAACGGCTGTCGATCCTGACGACGGGAGCCACTGGATCATGGCTTTTATGATTGACCAGCGATTCCAGAATCGGGGTTTGGGAAGATCAGGAATGAAGCAGCTTATCCAGTATATGCGGGATAAGTACGCCTGCAGTAAGATTGTAATCGGGCACCGGCCCGAGAATGTCCGGGCAGCTGCTTTGTACGCTTCCCTAGGCTTTGAAGAGGTAGACCGTGAAGAACAAGAAGTTATTCGTGAATTGAGGTTTTCGTGATCCATCACGAAGCTGGAGGATCTCGCCGCCATAATATTATGGCGGCTTTTCCGTTTGCTTTGAGGATCTCATCGCTTAGTCGACGGGTTACCTATATTAGATGGAATGTCTGTAATCCCTCAGACTTAAGAAGGATAATAAAATCCAAATTTTGGCTATAGGAATGTGAACAGAGTCATAGTCCGATTGATGCAGGCTAACTTGGTTGAAAATCAGATAAACACATTGCGGTGCAGGAAGAGGTTTCCAATCCATAGACAAAAAGGTGATTTTTTAGGCAAAAACTATTGAAATTCCAAGCCGCTTTAACAGGATCATATGTTATATTGGAGGTAATAGAGTAGAAAATTGCCTTTTTTCAATTTTGTTTTCAAATTATTTTCATAGATGTAATTCGCTAGGTATCCGGGCCCAGTGTTTATATATGCTTATAAGGTTAAAAAGGAGTGGGATGAATGGACGATAAGCGTGTCTCGGTGGTTGTTCCTGCTTACAACGAAGAGAAGGTAATCCGGTTATGCTATGACGCACTAACGGACGTCATGATGAGCATAGACTATGAATACGAGCTGCTCTTTGTTAATGATGGCAGCAAGGATCAGACGATGCGTATTCTGGACGAGCTGGCCAAGCAGGATGAGCATGTGCGGGTGATTAACTTCGCCAGGAATTTTGGCCACCAGGCCGCGGTAACTGCGGGAATCAATCAATCCAGAGGGGACTGTGTCGTTATTATTGATGCGGATCTGCAGGACCCTCCCGAAGTCATTCGTGACATGCTCAGAAAGTGGGAGGAAGGGTACGAGGTTGTGTACGGAAAGCGGAGGAAACGCAAAGGCGAGACACTCTTCAAGCTTGTTACGGCTTCGTTGTTTTATCGTTTTCTTAGACGGATGTCAGACACCGAAATTCCGCGCGATACAGGGGATTTCCGTCTGATTGACCGCAAGATCGTGCATGTGTTCAACCGGATGACAGAGCGGAACAAATTTATCCGGGGGATCGTCAGTTGGATTGGATTCAACCAGACCTTTGTCGAGTATGACCGGAATGAACGGGCCGCCGGAGAGACGAAGTATCCACTGCGCAAAATGATCGCCTTTGCTTCTGACGGAATTATTTCCTTCTCCTCCAAACCGCTCAAGCTGATTACCCGAATGGGTATGCTGACGGTTGTCCTGGCTTTTGCGGTGCTTGTGTACTCGTTATGCGCGAAGTTGTTCAACCTCCCCCAAGTAGAGCGGGGCTGGACGTCGATTATGATGGCCATTACCCTGTTCAGTGGTGTGCAGATGCTGTCGCTTGGCATTATAGGCGAATACATTGCCCGCATCTACGATGAGAGCAAGAACAGACCCCAGTACATTATTAAAGACACCGTACACTATTCACATGAGGAAATGAAGCTGCAGCAGGGGGCCTACTCAAGTGAATATCCCCGGTCTGAAATGGTTTCTAAGTGAACAGGGAAAGACCATGAAGCTGGCTCAGGGCGGGAGGTTAGAAAGTGAAAAAATATTGGACAGGCGGACTTAGTGCCGTTTTGCTGCTAAATGTCCTTATGGCTTGTGGAAATGCCCCGGCCCAGACTGCTCTGCCGAACCCGCCGGAACAGCAGAACAAATCTCAGAAAGCGGTGCCTGACCGTACTTCCCGGTTTAGCGATCAGCTTGGGCTGCAGCCGCACCGTGAAGAGACTGAACGTTTCATCATGAGTAAGATGTACGGACCTTATGGAGTGTACACGAATTATCAGGATTCGGATGAATCGGATACGGCTGCCACAGGGCATGAGGTGCTGAGTGAGTCCGCTGGGCTTCTGATGCGGTATGACGTGCTGATGAACCGGAAGGATGCCTTTCAGACCGAATGGGAACGGGCGAAGCAGGTTTTTGAGCTTGCTTCAGGCTTCAGCTACCGGTACAGCCCCAAGCAGGACAAGAAATACACGATCAATGCTGCCGTCGACGATCTTCGGATGATCAGGGCCTTGTATGATGCGGGGGAGAAGTTTCATTCCGCTGCATATACGGAATTGGCAGACACTTACGGCAAGCGGTTCTCCAGTTATAACATCAAGGGCGGCAAGCTTTACGACTTCTACGATGACATTTATAAGGTCACGAATGATTTTGTAACCTTGTGTTATATTGATCTGACTACGTTAAAACGGCTGCCCCTCCCTTCCACGGAAAAGGAAACCTTAATCAGCAATATGCAGAAGATTATTGAGCAGGGCTACTTGTCGGACGAGTTCCCATTTTACGAGACGAGATATCATTATTCTACGGACACATACCACTCAGAGGGCATCAATACGGTTGAATCGCTGCTGACGATTCTGTCGTTATCTGAAGCCGGTCTCCAGAAGCCGGCAAGCATTGCTTATTTGAAGCAGCAGGTTAAGGCTGGAACCCTGTACGGAAAGTATGACAAGAAGGGCAAGCCGCAAAATCAGATTCAGTCTACCGCAATTTATGCGATAACCGCCTTGATCGGTTCGGCACTGAAGGATGCTGATTTATATGGGGACAGCATCCAGCAGATGGAGAAATACCGGGTTACCGATAAGAACAGTCTGCTGTTTGGCGGATATGGCGATGCGGCTGCTATCCAAGCTTTTTCATTTGATAATTTAATGGCATTGCTCGCTTATGCTCACTAGCAGCCCGGGCATTTGAGAGAACGAAGGTAGGTGTGTGAATTTTGCCAAAAGCCAAGTGGTTGAAAGGGTTCGGGTCCAGAGTGGCCCTTCTCAGCCGTTATGTTTCGCCTTCTTTATTGGCAGCATCATTGGTGCTGATCATTACGGTTTTTGCCTTGTTCGTGCCGCCCTATATTGGGATGGCTGACAATGGCGATTATTTTCGCGTCTTGTACAGCAACGGACTGTATTTTAATAACCCTGAGTATGACAGTTTATACTTGGGCTATTTTAACAAAGCATTTGGGATATTCCAGTATTACAACGAAAACGGAGCTACCTTGACCTCCTCCCAATCCCTGCTTATTCGTTTGTCGGTATGGGTGAATCAATGGTTCGACAAGCAGGTGTTTGACATCCGGGTGCAAGGGGCTCTGTTGGTGCTTTTATATACAGTTGGCGTTTATCTATTCGTTGAGGCGTTAACCTGGAAAGTAAAACCGAAGTATGGGTACTGGGTGGCAGTGCTGGCTGTGTTTCTGTTTGCGGATACGGCCTATACGGCATATTTCAACTCGTTCTTCAGCGAGAGTATGGTTTGGATCATGCTGATCTATTTGTTCGCTTCGGGCCTGCTGCTGTACCGGAAACGATATCCTGACTATATGATGATGATTGTGTTCTTTATAAGCGGTCTGTTGCTAACAACGAGCAAACAGCAAAATGCCCCCGTCGGTATCATTGTTGCAGTGATCGGCATTATCTTTATTTTCGTGCGCAAGCAGCGGATTTACAGAACCTTTGTAGCCTCATCGCTGGTGCTTCTAATGCTTACCGGGATTGCCACCTATGTGCTGATTCCGAAGGAATTCGTTAATATCAACAAATACCATGCTATGACCCGCGGTGTGCTTATGCAGTCTGAAGACCCTGAGGAGACCTTGAAGTCCTTCGGGATCGACAAGCAGTACGCCATTCTTAATGGAAGCATTTATTATGAGCCTTACACGACAGTGGATGTGAACTCCCAGATCCTTGAGAATAACTTCTATAATCACTACGGCTTCGCATCTATTCTTGCTTATTACGTCAGCCACCCGGATCAAGCGGGGAAAATGATGGACCTGGCAGCTAAGAATGCGTTTACGATCCGGCCATCCGCAATGGGGAACTATGAGAAGTCGGTGGGTAAGCCCTTTGGGGCGCAGTCGATGTTTTTCTCTGGATATAGTGAGCTGAAAAAAGCGCTTGCCCCTAAGACATTTGGCTTCATCATCATCTGGATACTGGTTGTAGCGGGATTGTACACCCCGCAATTTGCTGCCGCGGTCAAGGCCAAGCACGTGCGCGGCATGGTACGGCTGCCGTTAATTCTTATGCTGATGTTGATGGGGCTCTCCGGAATCCTCGTTTCGATTATCGGGGCAGGGGATGCGGATTTGTCGAAACATGAATTTTTGTTTACAGCTGCTTTTGATTTGGTTACGTTCACCGCAGTAGCGGACGCGATATGCCGGAATTTGTGGCATGACCAGCCTGCTGAATATGAGTCAGCATGAGGGCACAGATGATACAGGTAGAAGGGAGGGGCGACATTTCATGAGACGAAACCACCGCTGGGGTGTTGTGCTGGTCGTGCTTCTGCTGCTGGTAACCAGTGCGGTTCATCCTGCTCAGGTGCGGGCGGCGGCCCCATCCTCTTTTTCCTCGGTTCTTGTTGTGTATGACAGTCTTGGAGTGGGTATGAAACAGGAAGGAAATGTGGAGGCCTTGAAGAGGCTGCTTGCAGCATTTCACGTACAAGTTACGGCGGAATCGGTAGATTCATATACCGCAGGATCGCTAAGCAAATATTCCAAGCTCATCGAGGTGCGCAACCGCTCTGATTTCTTAGATGACAACAATGATTTCCTCAAGGACAAGCAGTCTTATACCGGGGACTTCCTCTATATTGGCGAGAAGCCGGGAGAGAAGCTGGTTCAGTCCTTGGGGCTTCAGCTTCAAGCCGAACAGAAGGTAGCGGATCTTCAGATTGGGACCTTTGCCGAGAGATCCATCAGCGTCCCCTACTTGTATGACTCGAAGCAGCCCGGTGTGAAGAAGTATGGCCAGTTGAAAGTACAAGCCGCAGATATAAGTTACCCTTATGGAATACGTAAGGGGGCTAACGCTTATGTTCCTTTTATGGACAAGGATACTTTAAGCGAGCTTGCCCTGTCCTACGTGCTGAAGGATTGGCTTCAGGAGAATCAGGAAGGCCATTATTTTCTTGTTTTTAAAGAGATTTACCCCTTTTCAGATCTGGGCTTGCTGGAGAAAATGTCGGATGAGCTGTTTGAAGCAGGGATCCCGTTCATTGTTAGCGTGCATCCGGTATACAGCAATACCGATTATCCGGCCATGAAACGTTATATCAATACGTTGAAGTACATCCAGTCCCGTAATGGGACGATTCTTGTAGAAGCTCCTATTGTCGCCTCCACCATCCAGGATCTGGATAGAAGCTTATATCAACAGACAGAGCATTTTATTGATGCGCTGGCACAAGAGGGCGTCGTTCCGCTGGGAATGGGAGCCCAGATGTACTGGTCTTATGATGAGCATTACGTGTCGGAAGGAATGGCGTTTTTTGACTCTGTGATCCTGTTCCCGGATACGCGGCAGATCTACAAAGCGAAACGGAATCGTTCAACCGCCTACGCGTCCTCACTGTACAGTCTGGACTCTGCGTTCTTGCAGCGTTATCTTTCCGATGACCGCCATATCGCTCCGCTACCGATGGACACTGCGGTAACATTTGATTTTGTGCAGAAGGAATCGGAGCTGGAAGGACTGATTGAGGGGCTGAAGAAGAGCTGGATCGCTTTTGAAGACTACAAAAGTGAAGCCCATCATGTGAAAACCAAAACCAACGAGCTAGGCTCAGACCGGGGTTCTCTGGTGCTGAATGGGGTCAGCTTGGGCATTCAGGCCAGCCATGTGGAGACCAGTTCGAAGTATGTATACAAGCAGCAGGGCAAGATGAGCTTTGAGACCTGGTTTACGGTTCAGAATCAAATTTTTATTGTAATTATATTCATCACCTTGTTTGTATTCGGCGGCTTCCTTATTATTGGTTATCGCATGTATAAACGGAAATTTTACAAGTGAGGAGGCAGTTTAATGACTGCTGCAGACATCTTGATGCTGATTGCTGTCGTGAGTATTTGGTCACTGCTTCTTGTGAATGTGGTGCTGATTATCGCCGGCTATCTCTACTATATGGAGAATGAGAACCGGGAGGTGCCGCCGCTTCCCGAGGAGGTACCGTTTGTCACGCTGATGGTTCCTGCACATAACGAGGGCAAGGTGATCACGCAAACGGTCGAGGCCTTACTTGCACTAGATTATCCGCATGACCGCTATGAGATCATCGTCATTAACGATAATTCGAGCGATAACAGCAGTGAATTGCTTGCAAAGCTGCAGGCTAAGTACCCAGCTCGGCAGTTGGTCGTGATTAATACAGATAACATTACCGGTGGAAAAGGGAAGTCGAACGCGCTGAATATCGGCTTTCAACGGAGCAGAGGCGAGTTTATCGCTATCTACGATGCTGACAATACCCCGGAGAAGACGGCCCTGCGTTATCTGGTCGCCGAGCTGAGCCATGATCCAACCCTTGGCGCGGTAATTGGCAAGTTCCGTACACGCAACCGTTTTGCAAGCCTGTTAACCCGGTTTATCAACATTGAGACCTTATCCTTCCAGTGGATGGCTCAGGCCGGCCGTTGGAAGCTGTTCAAGCTCTGCACCATTCCAGGTACGAACTTTATTATGCGCCGGGAGATTATCGAGGAGATCGGCGGATGGGATGTTAAGGCGATTGCCGAGGATACGGAAATCAGCTTCCGCATCTACATGATGGGTTACCGGATCAAATTCCAGCCCAAGTCTGTGACCTGGGAGCAGGAACCTCAAACGCTGAAGGTATGGTTTAAGCAGCGGACGAGATGGGCCAAGGGGAATATTTATGTCATTGTCAAAAATGTGCCGTTGTTGTTCAACCGGTCAGCCAAACGAATACATTTCGACCTTCTTTATTTCCTATCCATCTATTTTCTGCTGCTGACCTCGCTGATTGTGTCCGATGCGCTGCTGATTCTATACGCGCTTGGGCTGGTGCATACGACCATTGCCGGGCTGAGCTCATTTCTATGGCTGCTCGCTATTATTCTGTTTGTGAGCGGGACCTTTATTACGCTGATTACGGAAAAGGGAGAAATGAGACTCTCGAATCTATGGATCATTATGCTGATGTATATCTCGTATTGTCAGCTGTGGATGGTTGTTGTTGCCTACGGCATGTATAACTATATCAAAGATTTGCTGTTTAAAAGAGAAGTCAAATGGTATAAAACCGAACGTTATTAAGACAAGACAAGGGGGAGAAATGTGAATACCAAATCAACGGTCTCCGGTATTCTTTGCTTGATTCTATTCTTTATTACCAGTGGTCAGGTATTTGCGCTGCCTGATTCAAGCGGCAGGTTAACCTACGAGGCACCGCTTACTACCTCAAATGTCTCCTTATCTGGAGTCACCGCCTCCAGCTCCATGTATATCCGGCTGGAGGATTACTGGAATGTCAACTCGCTGACGCTGCACTTGGATTATCAGGCCACCCAGTTGGCAGCCAAGGAGCATTCAAGTGTAACCCTCAAGATGAACGGTACAGGGTTCTACTCCTTCCGTCCTGTAGTGGAAAAGAAGCAGATGAACTTAACGGTACCTGTACCCAAAGAGTTACTCGTTCAGGGCAACAATACACTGTCCATCAACGGGTATATTGTGACCGATCTCCCTGATGGTGTTTGTGTCCCTACAGAGAAACGGGACAGCTGGCTTGAGCTGTATAAGACCTCATATGCTGAGATTAATTATACGAAACAAGCTATAGGAACCAGCATTCATAGCTTTTATCAGCAGTTTGTGGGGACGGATACTTTAAAAGACAAGATGAGCGCGCTCGCAGTTCCAAACCACAGCGACTCTTCCGAGCTAGAGGCGGCAGTCTATGCTCTCTCAGGCTTGGCCAAGGGGAACCGGTCAGAAGATGCCACGATTCCGATGCTGACTCTGGAGGATGCAGATCTGGCCCAGCGGAGTCAACTTGTTATCGTCTCCCTGTTTAAGAACCTGCCTGACAAGTGGAAGACAGCACTCGGACAACCCGATGTGCATGACAAGGCGCTCATCCGCATGGTAAATGCAGGTTCACAATCTGCGCTTATTGTGACCTCGGATGATCCGCTTATGCTCAAGAAGGCAGGGCGTTTTGTTGGCAACGTGTCACTGGTGAGCCAGGTGGATGGTCCTGAGAAGTGGATCGATCAGAATACGAATGTCGAGACCCCGGCCATTAATGTGAGCCGTGACGTCACGCTTACAGAGACTGGAGATAAGCTGACCGGCATGATGCATCAGGAGAAGAGCTACTTCGTCTCTCTCCCGGCCAACCGGTCTATTGCGGAATCAAGCAAAATCAGTCTGGATTTCCGGTATTCGGACAACCTGGATTTTGACCGTTCCCTTGTCACCATCCTGATTAACGATACGCCTATCGGCAGCAAGAAGCTTACAAAGGAATTATCCAATCAGGACGAGCTTACGCTGACCATACCGAAGAACCTGGGAAGCACGGGCAGTATAACAGTTACAGCAGCATTTGATCTGGAGCTGAAAAGTGCGGGTTGTATCGAGCTTCAGGATCAGATGCCATGGGCTTATATTACCAAGGATTCTCTGCTGCAGTTGAATACCAAGGACCGTACGGATATGTTGTTCAACAGCTATCCGAATCCGTTCCTCCGCGATGCAAGCTTTAACCAAATTGCTGTGCTTGTTCCGGACAAGATGGATCCCTACGATTACCTTACGGTTGGAAGCCTGTTCCACCTGCTTGGCAAGTACGCGGAAGCCAATACTGGCCAGGTGACGTTCTACAAGAATCAGGAACTTCCCGCAGACTCGAAGATGCAGCATTACAATCTTATCTCTGTCGGCTCATTCAAGGATAATCCTTGGCTGCAAAAGCATAACAATAAACTGTTTTTTCAATACAGCCAGGATGGGGAAAGATTTGTATCCAATGAGAAGATGAGCATTGAGGAGAACTATGGCAAGCGGATTGGGACGCTGCAGCTGATGGAATCGCCTTATAATCAAGGCTACGGCTGGCTTGCAGTGACTGGCCCAAGCTCCAAGACCAGCTTCCTGGTATCGAATCTGCTGTCGAGCGATAGTATGAAGTGGAAAGTGTATGGGGATGGCGTGGTGACGGATGTAGATGGAAACACGAAAGCCTTCCGCTTCAAGAAAGAAGTCCAGCAGGAAGGAAGCGGCTTGGTGGAGCAGATTACCGAACGCGGAGACGTGCTCGCTTTTATTGTGGCACTGGCACTTACCTTCATTCTGGTTGTCGTTTCACTGATATTCCTGATTCGTAAGTACAGGAAGAAAGCAGGTGAAGAGTGATGAAACGCTATCAGAGCAGTTTAATGTCTGATGCGGCATTTTTGCTGCTGTTTGTCCTCTGTTTTGTCCATATCCTGTTTACGGCAGGCGATCCGAATCACTATCTGATCAATATGATTCTGCTTAATGTCTCATTTCTGATTGCGATTATCACTTATTTCACCGGGCTTACCGCAGGTCTGATTCTAAACATTGTTTTTATTTTCGGATATGGAACGTATACGATTTATCAAACCGTTATCGTAGGGCAGCCTCTGCAGGCCTATAATTACTACTGGCTGGTTATGACACCTCTATTAACGGCGATCATTGCTCTGCTGACCTTCTCGAACCGGCGTCTGCAGCAAGATGCGGACCAGCTTCAGAAGAGGAATGCTACGCTTGCAACATTGGATGAACGTACGAATTTGAAGAACAGCCGCTCCTTTCAAAGTGATGCTACCATCTTCATGGCGCTTTCCAACCGGTACAAAATTCCGTTAACCCTGCTTGTCATGACGGTTAAACACTGGGATGAGCTGAGCCGGATGATCAGTGAGGCCCAGATGACGGAGATGATTTACGACATTTCGAGAATGAGTGAGACCAGCATTCGTCTCAACGATTCTCTGTATATGCTGAATGCGGAACGGCCTACCTGGGGACTGCTGCTGTTCACCGATCAAGACAGTGCCAAGATCGTGGTGGATCGTCTGAAAGAAAAAGTGGAATCATTCAACACGGTTGAATTCTCAAACAAGTATAAACTGGACATGAAGCTTACAATCGGAGCTGCCCAGTATACGCCTGAGGAGGTTCCGACACCACTTGACTTCATTGCCAAGGCACGCCAGAAGATGGAATATGATGTATAGAGGATAGAAGGTGAGGGTCCTTATGAAGTCTTATGCGGCTCGAGAGTCTCTGCGTGCCATTGTGATCTTTGGCCTTGTAGGTCTTGTGAATACAGGTGTAGACGTTGCAGTATTCACTTTGTTAACCTGGTGTCATCTTCCTTGGCTGGTGGCGCAGGTAGCGGCTTATGGGTGCGGGGTGATGAACAGCTTCCTGATGAACCGTAAGTGGACATTTAAACAGCAGAAGACGTCCTCAAAGGAGCTCATTCGCTTTATTATTCTGAACCTGCTGACTTTGGGGGTCACCTCAGTCTGTATGCTGCTTGTACACGAGCAGATCGGAGCTCCGCTGTGGATTAGCAAGGGAGTATCAACCCTGGTAGGGTTGGTGTTTAACTTTGCAGGAAGCCGCTGGTGGGTGTTCCAGGCGAAGCCTTCCCGTGAGGAGGCCGCGTCTTTATAGGCGCCTATTCACAGTAGTGTATCCATAACTACAGGCAGTTCTTTTGCAATTATGCAGAAGAGCTGCCTTTTTGTAATGTGCCGTAAGTCCATAGACACGCACACGAAAATCTTAAAAATACTCCTATATTTGTAAATGGTTCCTGATTATGATCAAGTTGCGGCTCACATTGTACCTGCACAGAAAAGGAGGGAATTGCAGGGTTTTTTGACACCGCTTACATGCTTGTACTACTAGGGCCCGAGCGGGTGTTTATAGCTGTGCCAGATTTACGTTTTCGAGGAAACAATTATTCTGAAGGGAGAAATGTAAAACGTGAAAAGCCAAAGACGTGTCACCGCCTGGATTTGTATCGTGACAATGATCGCAGGAATGCTCCTCTCACCTATCGGATTCCCTAATCCTGTTGCCCGTGCCGACGGCAAGCCGAATCTCGCGGCGGGCAAAGCGGCGGCCGAATCCGGCCATGCCGACGTATACACTTCTTCCAATGTAACGGACGGCAACCCGGATACGTATTGGGAAAGTACCAACAATGCCTTCCCGCAATGGGTTCAGGTCGACCTTGGCAGTGCGGCTCAAATCAGCCAAGTCGTACTAAAGCTTCCGTCCGGATGGGAGAGCCGGTCGCAGACCTTATCCGTACAGGGAAGCACGAACGGAACCAGCTTCTCGAATCTTAAGGCATCTTCCAGCTATACATTTGATCCGGGCGCCAAGAATACGGTATCCATCGACTTTGCCCCAGCCAGCGCACGCTACGTGCGGGTCCATGTGACCGCCAACACAGGTTGGCCTGCCGCACAGGTTTCTGAGCTGGAAGTCTATGGTTCATCCGGCACTGCTGATAATCAGCCTCCGACAGCCCCGGCAAACCTGAGCTTTACGCAGCCTAATCCGGGTACGATCAATCTGACTTGGAATGCGGCAGCTGATAATGTCGGCGTTACCGGATATGACATCTACGCGAACAACCAGCTTCGCGGGAGTGTGAACGGTTCAACCCTTCAGTTCACCGACCAGCAACCTTCGAACGAAACGGTGACCTATTATGTCATCGCGAAGGACGCTGCGGGCAACGCTTCCCCGCCAAGCAATTCCGTAACCCGGACCGGTTCAGGCAGCGATAATGGAACGAATCTGGCTGTTGGCAAGCCAATTACGGCCTCATCATCGACATTCACCTTTGTGGCGGCCAATGCCAATGATAACGATACGAACACGTATTGGGAAGGCAATGGTCATCCGAGCACGCTCACGGTGGATCTCGGAGCCAATGCTGATGTCAGCTCCGTCATGATCAAGCTGAATCCTTCCAGTGAATGGGCCACCCGTACACAGACAATTCAAGTACTCGGGCATGATCAAAATTCATCCGTCTTTAAGAATCTGGTCTCTGCCGCTTCTTATACGTTCAACCCGGCTTCCCAAAACACGGTGACAATTCCCGTGAACGCAGCAGCGAGCAGTGTGCAGCTCCGGTTTACAACGAACTCGGGAGCTCCTGGCGGTCAAGTTGCCGAGTTCCAAGTTATCGGCAAGCCTGCGCCTAACCCGGACCTGACGGTAACTGGCATCTCTTGGTCTCCGTCTTCCCCAGACGAGACCCATCCGGTTACGCTTAACGCCACTGTCCGGAATATCGGCTCTGTGGCTTCACCTGCAACGAAGGTGAACTTCTACCTTGGAGGCACCCTCGCCGGGACAGCTTCTGTAGGTACCATCGCTGCAGGAGCATCGTCGAATGTCTCCACGAGCATTAACCCCAAGAATGCCGGCTCTTACACCGTGACAGCGAAGGTGGATGAGGATAATACGGTCGCGGAGATGGACGACACCAATAACAGCTATACCCATCCTTCACCGCTGGTCATTGGCCAGGTCCAAAGCTCTGACTTGATTGGAACGGCTGCATGGACACCAAACAATCCAAGCGCCGGGAATACGGTCACCTTTACGGTGAATCTCAAGAATCAGGGAACCATGGCTTCCGCGAGCGGAGCGCACGGCATTACGGTTGAGCTGAAGAATGCAGGAGGAGCCACCGTTCAGACGTTTAAAGGTTCCTACAACGGAGCTCTGGCGGCGGGAGCATCGGCCAATGTCAACGTAGGCACATGGACGGCGGTTAACGGCAGTTATACAGTAACGACAACGATTGAAGTTGATGCAAACGAAGTGGCTGCCAAGCAAGCCAATAATGTCAGCACATCCAGCTTGTATTCCGGGCGGGGGGCTAACATGCCGTTTACGGTCTTAGAAGCCGAGGCATCGGGCAACAGCACCAATGGAACGAAGCTGGCTCCGAATTTTACACCAGGTGATTTCGCTGGTGAAGCTTCCGGCCGTTCGGCCGTGTATCTGGATGCCGCCGGAGAATATGTGGAGTTCACACTGACCTCATCTGCCAACGCGTTCGTCCTCCGTAATGCTGTTGCCGAGAATACCTCTGGAACAATAAGCATTTATGCGGACGGCGTAGATAAAGGGAACTTTAACGTAACCTCCAAGTACTCTTATGTATATGCAACACCTTCAACGCTTGGACGGCTGGGTTATGATAATTCGGGGTCCAAAGCCTACTGGCTCTATGAGGATTCACAGCTTATGCTGGATCAAGTCTACCCTAAGGGAACTAAAATCCGAATTCAAAAAGACGCCGGGGACGTTCCTTGGATTTATGTGGATATGATCGAGACGGAGAACGTTGCACCAGCCGCTTCGAACCCGGACCCAAGCAAATATGTTCAGGTATCGGCTTCAAAATCCATCGAGCAGGCCCTGACCGAATTCCGGCAGGATCCGGCCAAGAAAGGGATATTCATTCCGGCGGGCCAATGGACCATCCCGTCCAAGATATACCTGTACGGCCGGGCCACTGAGATCATCGGTGCAGGTCCATGGCACACCAAGCTTGTCGCACCGCAAGACCAGACGAATACCGACGTCGGCTTTAATATCGGCTCTGACGCGAACGGCACCACCATCAAGAACTTGTCCGCATGGGGCAACTACGTATACCGGCAGGACGGACCCGGCAAATTCATTGATGGGAACGGGATGAAGAATGTCACGATCGAGAACGTCTGGGCCGAGCATTTTATCTGCCTGTATTGGGGAGTGAACTCTTCGTACAATACGTTTAAGAACAACCGGATCAAAAACATGTTCGCGGATGGAATCAATATGACTAACGGTTCATCCTACAACATCATTGACAACAACTATGCCCGTGGAACGGGTGACGATTCTTTCGCATTGTTCAGCGCGATTGACTCGGGCGGTTCCTACAACGTGGGCAACAAATATACCAACCTTACTGCCACCAACGTGAGAAGGGCAGCTGCCTTTGCTGTATACGGCGGCAAAGACAACCTGTTCCAGAATTTGTATGGCGCGGATACGCTGACTTATCCGGGCGTCACCATTAGCAGCTTAAGCTTCGGTTATAACACACTCGGCTTCGGCGATCAGGATACCGTCATCGACGGTGTCACTCTGGATCGTACGGGTGGGGATTTCTGGACCAGCAATGGGGCCGATGACAAGATCAACGATTATCAGAATTTTGGAGCCATCTGGTTCCACGGCGGAGACAGGGACTTTAAGAATATTCTGGTGAAGAACGTTGACATCAATAATCCGGTGTACTATGGATTGATGTTCCAATCCAAATATCCGGAGAAGCTCCCGATGCAGAATGTCCGCCTTGAGAACATCACCATTAACAACCCTACCCGATACGGCATCAAGCTTGTTGTCAAAGCGGAAGATGGGCAAGGGCCAGCCGTCGGAGCAGCGAGCTTTACCAATGTCAAGGTGAACAACCCGGGCGTCACAGCCATTTACGGCGAAAAGCAGTCTCCGGGCTTCACCATCACCAGAGTATCAGGGAACAACTGGTAAGCTAACCAATGTTCAGTGGAAAGACGATTAAGGTGTTCCAGGTTTTAGTGGTAGTGAAATCAAGATGCAGTAAACAATCCACCCTGGTGAACAGCATCTTAAAAATGTGAAAATGGCGGCGCGGGGATTCTACTCCTCGCGTCGCTATTTTTAGATACAGAAACATTTCAGCAGACTATTTGTAGAAGTTGAACTATTGATTTACAAGTAACGCAGCCGTGTGAAATAGAATTTTAGAGTAAAGAAAACCTACGATTCTTGCGGTTGTCCCGATTCCTGACGCCGGAGATTCATGAAGACCAAAGCTAGGGCAATGATCGTGAGGATCACTCCAAGCAGCCGAAACCCACTGAAGCTGAAAGTTCCTCCCATAATAATACCTGTCAGCAATGAGGACAGGATCGTCCCCAGATATCTTGACGTGTTAAACAGCCCGGATGCCACACCTGTTATTTCTTTTGGCGAACTCTTAAACAAGGCTGCCTGCATCCCAACCGCGTTCAGCCCGTTGCTAAAACCGAAGGCGACTAATGCCAAGCATACGCTGATTACCGGTGAGGTTTGATTTAACATCACGAGCCACACGGAACCGAGCGTCATGAGAATGGCGGATACCAAGAGTGCGGGCCGGGGTCCTGATTTATCCACCCATCGTCCAGCTATCGGGGAAGCCACGATCGAGCTCAGCCCTAAGGCCAGCATAAGAATGCCTGTATGGAACTCGCTGATATGGCGTACCATTTGCAAATAAGAAGGTATTCCGAAAAAGAGAGCATAAAAAAGCAAGTTAACGAGCACGTACTGAATATTGACCCAAGTCATGGCCGGGTATTTGGCAAATGTACGTAAAGGAACAAATGGAGATGCCGTCCGCAGCTCATGTTTTATGAAAATCCCAAGAGCCAAGAGGCCGATCAGCACGGCGGTAATATTCCATAACGAGACATGTCCGGACGATTTGGCGGACAGCAGGCCAACGAGCAGGGCAACCAGCCCTACTGTGAAGAGCAGGATACCTGACGCATCAATCAGACCCAGCCATTTGCGAAGTGAAATGCCGCGCGTAGCGGATACTGCGGGTTCATCCTTGGGAATCATCTTCCATGCTAATAGGAAGCTTGCGGTCACAAACGGAATGTTGACAATAAAGATGGCATGCCAATCCCACCACTGAATCAAAATCCCTCCGGCAAATGGCCCAATGGCTGCCGCCCCGGAGAGGAAGATCGACAGAACAGCCAGGGCGGTTGCTTGTTTCTCTGTAATATGAATTCGTACAATTGCCATGCCAACGGCAATCATCATACTTGTTCCGATCGATTGCACAATGCGGAACACGATAAGCCATCCGAAGTTCGGTGATAATGGAGCAAGGAAAGAGGAAGCGAAGGATATCACCAGTCCCGCAAGGAATATTTTCCTCCGGCCAAATAAATCACTGGCCTTCCCCATAACAGGTTGAGCGATAGCACTCGCGATGTAGAAAGAAAAAATAATCCATGAAATCGCGGTAAAATCAAGCTTAAACACGTGTTGCAGCCTTGGAATAGCAACAGAAACCATGGAAGAGTTTAATGGGTTCAAGAGTATTCCGAGTCCAACGGCAATCATCAACCACCAGCTGCGAGCATTCATTTATGAGTTCCCCCCGAAGTGTTTTAAAGATATCGTACTTGAAACCAATCATTTACTCCAACGCATTTTATGTTATGATTTCATAGACTAGAAGGAATGATTGGAGGGTGGGAAATGGAGCTTCTTCAACTGCAATATTTTGTGACGGTTGCCCGATTGGAGCATATGACTGAAGCTGCACAGAGTTTGCACGTTACACAGTCATCGCTGAGCAAAACCATTCAGCGTCTGGAGGAGGACCTGGGAGCACCTTTATTCGATCGGACAGGAAGGGGACTCCGCTTGAATGAGTTCGGAAGCAGGTTTCTTCGCCGCGCTGAGAGAGCTTTGTTTGAACTCGAGCAAGGGAGGCAGGAGATTAGGGATTTGTCCAGCCAGGAGCCTAGCGCACTCGAATTGGCGGTAACTACGGCAAGCATGCTGCCTGGCATTCTTCGAGAGTTTCGGAAGAAGATGCCTAATATCCATTTCCATGTGCAAATGCTTACCACGCACGAAATGGTTACACTTCTCCATCAGGGTGAGGTCGATTTCTGCTTGTCCTCACCGCCGATACAGGGTGATGACATTGAATGCCAGGTTATGTTCGTTGATCCCATCCTCGTAGCGGTTCCACACGGTCATTGGCTTGCTGACCGAGACAGCGTATCCTTAACGGAGCTAAAGGATGAATGGTTTGTTGGTGTAAGGAAGGGTTATGGAACTCGGGATTTGGTCGATTCTGTGTGTCAATCAGTTGGATTTGTACCCAGGTATGTCTACGAGGGAGATGAACCTGCCAGGCTTAGCTCTCTTGTGGAGGCCGGAATCGGCATAGCCTTTATGCCTGGTACAGCAAGGAACTCACGGGAGCAGATTCACTATCTCCAAGTAGAAGATCAGGAGCTGGTACGGGAGATCGCCCTATTATGGAACAAAGGCCGGTATATTTCGCGGGCTGCCTTGGAATTTCGTGAGTTAGTTAGCGAATATTTTAAATCATTATCCTAAACGAGATCCAGTCGATTCTGCTTCTTGCTCTCTCGCGGTTGAAGATCATGTCTCACCGAATATGTCTCTCACTTCGTCTGTAACAGTGCGAAGCGGCTTCCCGATCAGCTTGGCCAAGTCATTGGATACGGATTGCATATCGGAGTACGGCAGCATCTGGTAGATGTTATTTTGATAATCGTTGTCCGTACAGTGAACCACTTGTCTGCCTGTAACTTCAGTGATAGACCTTGCCAGGTCATTCAGGTTCCAAGTCCGTGTTGGGGTCAGCTCATAGGTCTGATACTCATGCCCTTCCTCGGTAAGCACGGTTGCGGCGGCTTGGGCCAAGTCCCAACGAGAGGCAGTATTAAAGGTCCAATTCCCCGGAGGACTGAGCAAGACCCCACTAGTGGCCGCTTCCCGGATACCCAGGAAATTCACAATGTCTGTATAATAAGCATTTCGCAGAATGGTATAGGGAATCTTTGATTCCTGTATGGCCTGCTCCGTATCCAGATGAAGCTGGTGAACAGACAGGCGTCCCTTTTCCGGGGAAAAAATACTGGTATAGACAATATGATTGATTCCAGCTTGACGGGCAGCTTCAACAACGGAGAGATGCTGTCTTAGACGAACGGTATCGTCCATACAAGGGGAGGATATCATCATCAGCTTGTCAGCACCGCGGAAAGAGCGTTCGAGCGATTCTGTTATATCGTAGTCGCCGTACCGTACGTCCAGATTCGGATCTCTATATCCATTCGTTGAATTAGGCTGTCGGACGCTAAGGATCAGGTCTTGTGCGCGGCATCGAAGGAGTAATTGCTTCAGAATCAGACTTCCCAAATTGCCAGTTGAGCCGGTTAGTGCGATTTTCATAGGATCAGCCCTTTCATGTGATAAATGGTTAAACATTTAACTATATAGGCAAAGGAAGAAGTTACTCCTTCCTTTGCTGCAACTTGCCCAGAAGCGACAGCAGCAGGTGTAACTCGTTCGCATCCAAGCTCTCCATCCGCTTTGTAATGGCGGCCCGATTTCCTGGCAGTACATCCAGAAGCAGCTTCTCTCCATCCTCGGAGAGAAGAATTTTGCGCTTGCGGCCATCATCCGGAACACTGATGCTTCGAATATAGCCTTTCTGTTCCAGCGGCCCAAGCAGCACGCTAATATTGGCCTTCGTTACCCCAATCCGGGCTGCCAGATCGGAAGGGAGGATAGAACCGCCGGCCTTGGCGATCTCGACCAGAATGCGGATTCGCGCTCCGTTGATTCCCTGCGAGGACCAATATTTCTCCGAAATGCTGACAAGCTCAGCCGTGGTGTCCACCATGGCAAAAAAAGCTTCCACCTCTAGTGGCTGCTGAGACACATAACGCTGAAGATTACGCATCTTCCAACCTCCGGGCATGTAGTTTAATGTTTAACTATTCATATTGTATTCTTGTTTCTTTGTTCTTGTCAACGAATACAAACGCCTAGTTCCTATTATGGGATTGGTCCTATGAGTGGGTTCAAACCAAACGCAGTTCCGGCAAAGAAGGCCAGGTGCAGCAAGACAGCACTCCGTATGGGGGAAAGGGCTAGAACAGGCTGCAGCACTACTGCTTGCAGCTTGTTGACAGCCTGTTTGAAGCCCAGACCTTTAGATCTTCAATGTATTAAATAAAAATGGTGCTCCCTGTAAGTAACTTTTTATTATAGCTTGTGCGTAGGGCTGTTCTTCTATAAGTCCCTGTGTTTCTCTTGGATCAGGAGCGTGATGGCAATAATTTTCGATCATTACCATTACGGTAAAGGTCTCCAACACGGGAAGCCACTCATCTTCAAGCTCTCTAATGCTTTGGTAGCCTTTAATTACTAGCTCCCTTTGAGCGGGATACAGCCCCAAGATGGTTTGGGCTATATCATATAGGAAATATCCAAACCCACATCTTCCAAAATCGATAGGGCGAGGCTCCCCTTTATAAAAAACAATGTTTCCTTGGTGCAGATCACCATGAATTAACCCGTAACTTTCTTTATCCTCACGAAGTTCTTTAATCTTGGAGAGTACCTTCTCCGCCGCTGACTGGTACAAGGAAAACTCTGCGTCTGTCAAGAATCCATCATAATATTGCGCCAAACGCTCCATTGACTGTCTAAAGCTTTGCTCACCCCATACAGGGCGTGTGAAATTAGAGGGGGCCTCAAATTGCTGTGACACTTGATGAAGATTTGCCAAGAGAATTCCTTCCTTATAAACTTGGTCTTCAGATAATTCCCCACTTTCATGCTCGCCCTCGACCCAGCGCATTAATGTAGCGTAAACGTGAGAACCATTCTCTTGGTCAACGGTTACGGTTCTTGACCCATAGCGGTCTAACACTCCCTTAGGGAGGGTAAGCTTACTCTTCTCATTTAATGCATCCAGCCAAACGATTTCGGAATTTATCTCTTCGTTATTCATTCCTGAATGAATGCGTAGTAGAAAATTCCCATCGTTACTTGTCTGAACTATAAATGTACAAGTATCTGAAAGTTGATTAAACCGGATGTGTTCCCAATCCAAGTCGTAGTTTTGCAGCGCCTTCAAAGCGGCATTCTTTGACCGAATCATGGCTCTCTTTATATCCTCTTCAGAATCAACTTTAAATATCTCTCCCATGACTGTCCCTCCTATTATTGGTACACTTTTTCAATATAATGGTACCTTGAATTTCAGATGAACAGAAAGGAATTAATATTTATAGTCAAATTTGAAAATGGAAAGGCAGTGAAGGGAACGGACAACAGAAGGCTAGATGAAGCCAGCCATTCAATCTATAGATGTTACCTGTAGCCGGTAACATTCGCGGGTAGGCCTGCATCCTGCACTTCTACTATATACCGCCAACAATCCGGTTGTGAGCCGTCAATATCATAGAAGTTGTACTCTTGTGCAAGCTGACCGCTTGAAACAGAGTGTCCGTTCCACCTTGCAGCTTCCGGATCTGCAGCTAATGCGGCAACCGCACGGCCTACAAACCGGGGCGATTCCGATATCGCAAAATGAGGCTCCTTCACAATCGCGTCACGCCAGTTCTCTTCCTTAACACCAAAGTGATCGAGCATGATTTCAGAACGCATCCAGCCTGGAGTCACCGCTACAGCTGTGCAATCATAAGGGGAAAGCTCATGGGCAAGAGATTTAGCCATATCAATTACGGAGTTTTTTGCCAGATTGTAGAACAGCGATAAACGGTAGTTCTTATCATTATATTCTGCCGTGCCGTCCGTCACCTCAATGACCAATCCGTTCTTGTGTCGGATTAACAAGGGGAGAGCATAGTGGCTTGTAATGATATGCGTGTCAACCGCAAGCCTAAGCTGACGAAATCCCCGTTCAAGGGAATGTTCCCACACAGGCACATTCCACTCGGTCAAATGTTCACCGCCCCACACATCGTTCACCAGGATGTCCAATCGTCCATGTTCGTTTTCAATGCGGGCAATTAAAGCCTGAACCTGATCAGGATCCAGATGATCCACTTGAACGGCTATACCATGACCACCCGCATTCGTTACAAGCTCGGCAGTTTCTTCGATAGTTTCAGGGCGATTATATTCAGAACGCCTTGTTCGTGTCGTGCGCCCTGTTACGTATACCGTAGCCCCAGCCGCACCTAGTTCAATAGCTATTCCTCTGCCAGCCCCGCGTGTTGCGCCAGCAACCAAAGCCACTTTTCCATTTAGAGGTTTCATGATCTATCACTCCTTTTTTAGGATTACTCTCCAAATATAGACCATCAAATATGTCATCTTTTGTCTTATTAATAAAAACTGTGAAGGTATCTTTACAAGTAAGTTGTCCGTATTCGTTCCAAGAGATTTCAGCTTCTTATGTGGTCCCGTCTGCACGCTGCGGACCTGAACGAGAACGCCAAAGAGGCTGCACAAGCCTGCCCACCGGCAATCTGTCACAGCCCTTCAAATCCGCATTAGTTGCGGCCTAACGTCAGATATTGGCTTAACTTTATATTGATCTGTATTCAAGGTGAAGCAGGGGAAACGGTTTGCCCGAACCGTCTAATTCCGAGCGCCCAATCTGTACAAAACCAAACCGTTTGTAGAACGCGCATGCCCCATCGTTTTGCTCATTAACATCAACTTGGAGAGTGTCTCCCTTTAATTTTTGGGCATATGTTATTAATCGGCTGCCTATCCCCATTCCGTGGTATTCCGGATCTACGAACAGCATTTCAATCTTGGTTCCCACGAGCCCAATAAACCCAGTCGGTTCTTTATTTTCATTTCTGCTTACCCAGATCTCAACTTCTCTTAATGCCCCGTTTTGAACTATATCACGATAAAAATGGATGTCCGTTTCCGTCAAAAATGTATGGGTAAGACACACGGCCCGATACCAAATATCAACTAATGTATCGTGATCATTGTCGTGGTATGGCGTTATTTCCTTTGACAAGATAATTCCTCCAATCGCTCGAATTCTCAGTGATACAAGCAATAATATACCAATTGGGAGAGAACAAGAATGTAGATTTCTCCGCATAAACAGCCCCCACATGAATGGTATTCCAAACAGCGACAAATCAGGATACCATCATAGTACTTTTTGATATCTGATTTGACCTAGTTCTATAGCTCTAATGATTTTTAAGGTCGAAGGCGTGTGACATCGAGGTGCATTCGCGGCGCGGGGCCACCCTCTGTGTTGACGACGCCACTGGTGACGAAGCCAACGGATTCGTAAAATCCGATCGCGTGCGGGTTGGCGGTCACCTCTACACGCACACCGCGCCGCGTAATGTCTTCGACCAAGTTACTCGCGACGCCTTGACGCATCCAGTCAGGATCAGTAAACAGATCCTCGAGTTCGAGGAAGTCGTCGACAGGACGTGCCGATGCAAAGCCGACGACACGCCCGTCAACAACAGCGACACGCACGAACGGCAGCATCGCGTGATCCCATACGAGCCACTCTGGATGAGCAGTGATGAGGTTGCGGTTGCTCTCGACGGTCAGTGACGCACGGCGAAAGATGTCGCACAGCGCGCCAACGTCGTCAACGTCTGCGCTTCTAATGAAGAGGTTAGACGCATATATAAGTTTTTTTTCACTCATCGCCAATTCTCTCCCCCTGAACCTATACGTTCCTACTGCCGATGCTGTTTCTTGTTTCCAAGCTGTTGACCGAAAACGCTGAAAAGAGCGCAACGTCTGCCCACCGGGCAATCTGTTGCAGCCCCCAAAGCCAAATTGCTAAAAAACCATCCATACAATGATTGCTTGACTGGTTTTGACTTGTTTCACAATAAAATTGATTAAATTGAGTCCGCTTCCGGCTCCAATTGTTGCACCCACATCTAGTATGAAGTGACGTTCCTGTCATCATCGAGCGGGTGAAATAAGGCTCTCTTTCAGAGGAGTGCAATAATCTATCCATCCGTTCGATTCATCCCCTGTAACTAAATCAAAATCAATCATGTGATTTGATCCAAACACGAAGTGGACCTATTGTTGTCCACCCCGAAATGAGAGCTGCCGTAAGACCATCACCTTTTTCATATCCAACCATTTTCATCCCAGGGAAATACCTTGAAATAATTGGGGCAATATCTGACCAAATTTTTTTATTGCCGTTTGAAAATACATTCGATATCCCTATTGCATCGGCACTCAAGTTAGCAATGAATCCTGATAGCTCACCATTGTACTCGTGTAAAAAGATCTTCACATCTTTATGCTCTAATAGCTTTGGTTTTATTATGTTTTGCAATCCGCTTGCGTAAGTCCACTTTGCTAAATCTTCCTCGGTTGATACGACGGCCCATTCCGTGTGAACAGGAACACCGCCAGCAACCGGGTCATGACGAATCCATTCTGCATCAAATAATACTTTAAAACCGTATGGCACCATATTGAGATTAGCAAAACTATCTTTAATACTGAATACTTCTCTATTTCCAATAAAGGTATTAACTTCATCAGTTGTGGCCTGCCTACTTGAAGTAATGAGATCAGGATATAGTTCGGGTGCTTTAGAATGCAGTCCCCAAATACGTTCACTTGAAATTTGAGTTAATCCGTGTGTCTCACTAACAATCCCGCACCATACAATATTATTTAGTACCGCATAATCTAGGTCATTCAATTATATCCCCCTCTGGTTTACAAACGTTTTTGTAGTTGACTTAATATAATTATTGTACGAAGGGCTGTCCAAAATGTTGGTAAAGTTTAATTTAGTATTAAACTATCCTGTCCGTTAGCTTAATGTAGCATTGTCAGTCTAATACTAGTCTACAACTTAATTTTGCGAGTCTAAGACTTTATTTTTCAGTTTAGAACTTTATTTTCTTTTGACAGCAGCTTATTTTGAGCAGCTCTGTCATCAATGGATTAATTTAATGTTTATCGTTAATTAATTATTGTATTTCATTATATAATCATTGTATTTCATTAAATAATCATTTAGTATATATTGTAAGTTCACATGAAAAGGAGATTGCGTATGAACGGAATTGAATTCAAAGCCAAACCTGGCTTTAAAAGAATGCACACTGCACTTATGATCGGATACTGGGGAGGAATCGGGCTGCTCATTGCATTTGTCTGTTTCAATCTATGGATCGGATTAAAGCCCCCGGAGATTTTCCATGCAGAGAAGGGAATCGCGCACTGGTTCTTTTCAGTACCGTTATCAGATACGGTGACGAAGAGCGTCATGGTGCCTTTTACTAATTTTCAACCGATAAATCCAAGCATGTTCAATGCCAAGAACGCTTATCTGGTCGTCAGTTTGACCAATGTCACGCTTGTTTTCTGTGCCTATATCTACTCGATCGGTCAGATTCGCTATATAATAGGAAGCATACTTAGCGGAAACAGCCCATTTAGCCTAGCGAATGCCGTCCGTCTGAAAAGGCTGGGAATCGTTGTTATCCTGTATTCTTTGCTGGCGAAGCTCATTCTCAATATTCTGATCTGCCTGTTCGTTACTCACATCTTCTCAATCAATCTGGGTGGTATCTCTTTGATCGGAATTATCATCGGCATACTAGTGCTGTTCGTCTCCGAGATTTTCAAATATGGCGCTCTTCTGCAGGAAGAGCATGATTCGACTTTATGAGAATGGAGACTGATGAGAGTGCCGATTATTATACGTCTGGACCGGGTTCTGGCCGACAAAAAAATGAAATTGAATGACCTGGCCGACAAGGTAGGGATCTCGAACGTCAACCTGTCCAATCTGAAGACGGGGAAAGTGAAGGCAATCCGGTTCTCCACCTTGGAATCGATCTGCGAAATTCTAGACTGTCAGCCGGGAGATATTCTGGAATTTGTTCCGGCTGATAGCGACAGCAGTGAAATTGATTGAAGGGGCTATCCTCCCTTTAATTGTATTTTTGGCATAATTATTATGGGACTTTTTGTTGATCTAAAGTTGATTACTATTGTCTGTTCTTGACTCAATGGGAGCCTTGGGGCTCCCTTTCTGCTATATAAAAGCATGTCATGGCGACTGCTTTATGGGAGGTGTGCTCAAGACAAACTACACATAGATTAACTCACTCTTCTTGTTGACTTTTCGTAGACTAGGAATATCTCAGAGTACGGTGTACCGGGGGTACCTACCTTAGTCCTAACAAAAAGAACCCGCGCCCAGCGCGGGTTCTTCCACGTTATTCCTCACCAGTAGCCACCGGATTCTCCTCATAGCTAATCCAATCGCTCCAGCTTCCCGGATACAGCTTTACCTTCGTAAGTCCCAGCTCATGCAGGGCCAGCACGTTCGGGCAGGCGCTCACGCCCGAGCCGCAATAGACGATAACGTCCCGGCCAGCTTCTGCCGCCTGGATGATGTCGGGGTAATACTCCCTGAGCTGCTCCGCGCTCTTCCAGGCGCCGTGCTCATCCAGCACGCCCTTCCAGAAGCGGTTCGCCGCGCCGGGAATATGCCCGGCGCGGGCATCCATCGGCTCCTCCTCGCCGATGTAGCGCTTCGCTTCCCGCGAATCCACCAGCAGCGCGTCGGCATCCCCGGCGGCCGAGGCTTCGCGGACCTCGCTGACGTCGGCCCACAGCTCACGCTGCGGATGGGCCACGAACGTCTGCGGAATGACCACCCGCGTCTCGGCGGTAACCGGAAAGCCCGCCGCCTGCCAGGCGGTGAAGCTTTCCCCGAGCACATGGACATGCTCGTGCCCCGCATAACGAAGCAGCCACCACAGCCTTGCCGCGTACATGCCGCCCTGGTCGTCATAGGCGACAACTCTGGAGTCCGGGCCAATCCCGGCCTCCCCGAGGCGCTTCGCAAGCTGCTCCATATCCGGCAGTGGATGGCGTCCGCCGTGCGGTCCTACGGGACCGGACAAGTCCGCCTCCAGATCAAGGTAGACGGCGCCGGGAATATGCCCGGCTTGATAGGCCTGCCGTCCGGCTTCCGGCTTGCCAAGCTGGAAGCGGCAGTCCACGATGACAAGATCGTGGTCATACAGGCGGGCAAGCAGCCAGTTTTTTGCAACAATCGTAGACATTTGATCTCCTCCTCATAAGGGTTACTCCTTACGCCCGCGTACACGCGCAGACTTCTTCACCCGCGGCTTGGCGCCTGCGGGCTGCTTGCGGTTCCATCCCAGGTATGCAGCGATCGCGGAATCCTGCTGTAAAGCGGGAATTGTGGTGAGTCCTAGTATAACCAGATCCCGGTTCGTGTACATGGCGTGGATCATCTTGTGGCAGGCCTTGCACAGCTGTGCCGTAGGAAGATGGCTGCCGCCTTCCCCGCGGGGGATCAGATGATGGGTCGTCGTCTCAAGACTACTTCGCCCGCACAATTCACAGGCTCCCATGCTTGAACCGCCCGCCACTTACTTCCTAACCTCGAAGAACTGGCAGTCCTTGCGTGAATAGTAGGCGAGGTCGCTGACACTGGACTGCACGATGATTGTCTGCTCGTCGAACCGGATGATAACGCTGCCGGATTCCACCAGGTGGTCATCCTTGAATACACGGATGCGGGACTGCCGGTCCATCGCTTCCTGAAAGTCCTGTTCGGTCAGCAGAGGTCTGCGGATCGTCATGATGAAATCTCCTTTACAAGTACGGTTATGGTTAAACATATCATAAAATGGCTTTGGGATGCGAACGAAGACTCAGATCTGAATGAAGGCGAGACAAGGCGTGGCGGCGTGAAGCGCCCAAGGCGCGCTGCATGGGCTGCATGGCGCCTGGCATCACCAGACAGAGCAGTCGGCAGGGCCAAGAATCCTTTTGACTTCGAATAGGAACAGTAAGTACAATAGAACAAATCATTTACCGAACCTACAGTTTCAAAGACTAGGAGTGGCTTGAATTTATGGACATTAACGGACTAAGACAACATAGGCAGTACCCGGATAACATCGGACAGGAGCATGCGCGCGCTGCTTATGAACGGGACTATTCACGTCTCATTCACTCCCCAACTTTCCGCCGCCTGCAGGGGAAATCCCAGGTGTTCGGGGCCGGAACCGGGGATTATTACCGTACGCGGTTGACCCATTCGCTGGAAGTGGCCCAGATTGCTAGGGAGGCCGCCAAAAGCTTGATCCGATCTTATCCCGGCATTGATACAGGAAGAGCCGGAAACCCGGGGCTGATCATTGATCCGGAGGTGGTGGAGTGTGCGGCGATTAGTCATGACTTTGGACACCCGCCCTTCGGCCATAAAGGGGAGGAAGTGCTCGCCAGCCTGTTAAACGGGCTGATTGAGGAGAAGGTTCAGCAGGAGCTCAAGCGCGGCGGGGCAGCCCGCCGGAATGAAGAGGAGATCCGCCGGGAGCTGAGACTGAAGTACGAGCATTTTGAAGGGAATGCCCATAACTTCCGGCTGATTATGTTTCTGGAGAAGCGGGAGAATATCGACGGGCTGAATTTGTCGGATGCCGTCCTGCTAGGGACGAACAAATATCCTTTTCCCGGCACTTTGAACCCGAAAGGCATGTATAAGCATGAGTGGCAGTATATCTCGGAGATCCGCAGCCTGTGGGGAATTCCAGAGGGCAAGAAGACGCTGGAGGCCCAGCTCATGGACCTCTGTGACGATATCGCTTATTCGGCACATGATCTGGAGGACGGGATTAAGGCAGGCAAGATTGAGGTGCATGAGCATTTCATGCAGGATCCGCACATTCAGCAGCTGATCGTGGAGAAGGTCAACACCTTGGAAGACCCTTGGTGGCAGGGCTGGGATGACGAGCGAATCCGTGCGAAAGCTGAAGAGGTGCTGACGGCATTCCTGAGAGTCTGGAACGAGAAGCTGCCGATCTGCGGTTATGACAAGTCCCGTACCCGGCGTGAGGTCAAAGCCTACTGGGTCAGCCTGTTCGTGGGAAGCCTTGGGGTAATTCCGGACGGGAACTGGCAGCAGGTGACCTTTGTCAAGAATGGCGAGGAGGATGAGGACATGCTGAGAACCGTCAGCGTGCTGAAGAGCTTCGCCTGGGTGACCATGATCCGCGATCTGCGGGTGCAGCGGCTTCAGAAGCGGAGCGCCTGGATTATTAAGCGGCTGTGGGACGCCTTCCTCGACCCGCATACCTCCAAATCTATCATTCCGGGGGACTGGCTGCGGCGCTTTGACGAGGACCAGAAGCGGGAACACCCGATCTGGACCTGGGAGCACATGATTGTGGATTATATCGCCGGAATGACCGATGCTTACGCTGAGAAAATCTACAATGAACTGTACGGCCTCAAGGTCGGAACGATTTATGATCTGGATTAAAATAGGAAGAACCCACCGGGCTCGGCGGGTTCTTTGGGATTACAGCGGTGGATTCGCATGGCATCTCCGGCATACTGGATAATAAGCCTCGTTTCCCCCGATTTGTATCTGCTCCCCGCTATATACGGGCTTGCCGTTCTCGACACGAAGGTTCATCGTGGCCTTGCGTTCGCAGAACCAGCAGATCGTCTTCATTTCTTCCAGCTTGTCCGCATAGATCAGCATCTGTTCACTGCCCTCAAACAGCCGGTTCTGGAAGTCATTCTTCAGCCCAAAGCCCATCACGGGCACATCCAGCTCATCCACAATCCGGGCAAGCTGCTGAATGCATTCTTTCTTCAGAAATTGGCATTCATCCACCAAAACGCAGTAAGGCTTGGGCTGGTGATTCTTCACCATGGTGAAAATGTCGGTATCATCATAGATCGGTATCGCTTCTCTACGCATGCCAACCCGGGAAGAGACGAATCCGATCTTATCCCTCGTATCGATGGCCGGAGTGAAGATCAGCACCGGCTTGTTCTGTTCCTCATAATTATGAGCCACCTTAAGAATCTCAATCGACTTGCCGCTGTTCATAGCGCCGTACTTGAAGTATAGCTGTGCCAAATCGCATGTTCCTTTCCCCGCTGACAAATATCTATATCAGCATAATCAACAGACTTGTCTTTCGTCAATGAGAAGTCAAGGAAGTCTGAATGAATATAAGAAAAAGCAGACTGCCCGAAAGAGCAGCTCTGCTTTTTTGTGATAAGCATGAATTTTACAGCTGGAACATCTCCGATCAATCCTTGGCTGCGATTGTTTTCTCAGACGGACCAGCCGGGGACTGGTCTGTTCCAAGCATCATATCCAGCGCTGGATTTGTCACGCCGAAATAATACTTCTCGTCTTTAAAATGATGCAGCAGGTGATACTTCTTCATCCATTTTCCCCAGCGGGTCCGCGGCGTAATCGGACGGTGGGAGACATAATGCACCCATTCATAGAGCAGATGGTAGAGAGCTACGCCAATCATCAGCGCACTGCCGAGATGAATGCTTTGCAAGGCCAGGCAGAAGATGACCCAGAACAGAAGATGTACAGGCACATTGTATGTATTGGGGGTCAGCATATTTTCGAAATCTTGGGGATTCTCATGGTGTTTGTCGTGCCCCTCATGCGCTTTGGGCATCATTCTTGATAACCACCCATGCAGAATGTAGCGGTGGGAGACGTATTCCGTGATGAAGAAGACCAGCAGCCCTCCAAGCATGGCAATCCACATCAAGGGACTATACGGTGTGATCACCGTGACAGCAGTATAGACGACAAGCATAAATGAAATGAACAGTACTCTTGAATCGGTGGCGAACTCTTTAAGGAGCAGCCGTTTCTTACTTTTCATATATTGGTTCCCCTCTCTCATAATAGAACGAGTCTTACATCTCCGTCCCATAAAAACTTCCATTACCTATAATAAATCACAATAGTTGATTTTTTGTCTACTCGACTAAAGTCCAGTGAGAGCCGTTTAGTTAGACAAATGGCTTTAATCTCATGCTTACAACCCTACTCCCATAGTGATAGATTCCCATTTGCGGGTTCTACCAGGTTATGATAGATTAATGATTTTTAAGTAAGAATAAAATTAATCAGATTAGGAGAGAGGCATGGCTCGTAAAAGTAAAGAGAGAATCCCGGAAATTGAACTGCTCCGGGCAATCGCATTTATAGGTGTCGTATTCCAGCATGCCGTTGCTCATTATGGCTACCTTCCCGGTGTCCAGCTTGCGGACGGAACATTGCTTGCACTGCTGGTCATTCTGTCCAAGTTTGCGGTCCCGGTGTTTATCTTCATAACTGGAATGGTCCTGTTCTATAATTATGATGGAGAGCTGGTCTACAGGTCATTTTTGAGTAAAAGACTTAAGGATATCGGGATTCCATTTCTAATATGGTCCCTCTTCTATATGGTCCTGAACCATGCTGTGCCCGGTGCGGTGTTTGGCGAAATTCTCGCAGCGGCAGAGCGCCTCGTGACAGGGAAATCCAGTTATCACCTGTGGTATGTGTTCATGATGATTCAGTTCTATTTGCTCTTCCCGCTCTTCCGGCGGATCGTTGTGAAGGGGGCCGGCCGGCTGCGGCCGGGAGCCCGCCCTTATGCTGTAGCTGCAGCAGGAGCCGCCTATCTTGGGCTTATGCTGCTGACTGGCATCATATCTGGAATGTTCACCAAGATGAATATTCCGGTGTTTACACCGCTCTTCACCACCTACGCGGACCGGAATGTGCTGTATTATTTATTTTATTTCCTGCTTGGTGCGGCAGCAGGGATGAACGTGCCATATTGGCAGCGATGGGTGGGGAGGGGACAAGGCATTTACTGGCCTGTTTTCATAGGAATGTCCGCTTATTTCTTCTACTACCTGGTTCAGGGGTTCCATAAGGATGACGGGATCCAGATCAGTTTTGGCGGAGTCGCCCTGCTGCAGCCGCTGATGGTCATCTATTTGACCAGCTCGATCTTTGTCCTGTACCGGGTGGCCACAGCCCTGAAGGCGGGAGCTCATCCGATCGTGCTGCGGGTCTTGACCGGGGTCGGTATGCTCTCGTATGGGGCTTATCTCATGCATGCAGGAGTGCTTCGTTTGGCTTATATCGTTGAAGGCAGTTTGTTTGCAGGGTCCGGTGCTGCGGTTAGGACCTTGGCAGCTGCCGTGCTGTGTCTGGCGATGTGCTGCATGTTTACATGGGCCCTAGCCCGTCTTCCTATAGGCAAATGGCTTGTGGGTGTGCGGATTGCCACGCGGACTAGGCAGCCTTCTAAGGCCTCGGGCAAATCCGGGGCTACGATGTAAGCCGGGCTTGTCCTGTGAAGATCAGTCTGCTCGTTTTGCACATCCACATTATAATTGGGGACAGCAGTTGGTTGAGGGTACACAGCGCATAGTAGAGAGACGTTTTTTGCGTCTGTCCGAACAGCTTCCCGTCCAGCTTGATCTTAATTTAGCGGCGGAGACCTAAATTAACCCTCCGTTTGATATGAGGAGGCCCTTCCGGGGCCTCTTTTTCTATTCCCGATGCCCTTGTTCCAGCTTGTCAAACATGTCCGCATAATCGTCCAAGTTCCCTCATAGACATGTATCAAGATTAGGAAAATTCATATGTGCTAAGGGGATGATACCATGCGTCGAATCACATGGGTGCTTACCATTGTGATAGCTTTCAGCATGCTGCTGGCCGCTTGCGGAAAGAAGGATTCTGCTGATGTTGTCAAGGACCTGGATCAGGTCGTGACCAAGATGGAGAGTTATGAAGGTTCGGGGACGATGACCCTTCACACGGGTGACAAGCCCCAGGAATACCGGGTGGAAGTATGGTATCAGAACCCATCTTATTACCGGATTGCGCTGACAAACGCCCAGAAGGACATCACTCAGATCGTTCTGCGCAACGACCAGGGGGTGTACGTCCTTACTCCAAGTCTCGGCAAGAGCTTCCGCTTCCAAAGCGACTGGCCTGAGAATCAGGGGCAGGTGTACCTTTACCAGACTCTTGTACGCAGTATCTTGAATGATACCTCCCGCCAATTTGTAGCGGATAAGAACAGTTATGTATTTGATGTGGCAGCGAATTATAACACCCAGACTCTGGTCCGTCAGAAAATTTGGCTCAGCAAAAAGAATTATGCGCCAGAGCAGGTACAGGTCTCGGATTCCAATGCGAATGTGGTCGTGGAGGTCAAGTTCGACAAGTTCAAATTTGATGCGGCTTTTGATAAGAAGTCCTTTGATATGCAGCAAAATTTGAATGCTTCATCTCCAAATTCCAAGGGGACGGTACTCGAAGTGGATGAGAATGGACGGCTTGTGGAGAAGGTGCCTGGTGAGGGACAGAGTTCGGTTAAGGATGGGGAGGCAGCAAAGGATGGGGAAGGAGCGGATGGGAAGGAAACTTCCAAAGCGCCTGCTCTAGACGAGACATTCGGGGTTATTATGCCAACTTATATGCCTGAAGGCGTCTCGAAGAAAGAAGAGAAGGTTGTGGAAGGAAGTCTGAACAGTGCCGTCCTGCTCCGATATGATGGAACCTATCAATATACGCTGACCGAAGCGAGAGCTCTTGATAAGGCGGTTTCCCTGGCAGCTGGGGGCAAAATGGTTGATCTCGGTTTCACAGTAGGCTATTTGACCGGCGCTGACCAGGCGACTCAGACTCTGATTTGGACAGTGGACGGACTGGAATTTAATCTGACCAGTGATAACCTGCCGGTGAACGAAATGATAAAAGTTGCCGCTTCTATGCAGGAACAATCGGGTAAATAATAGGGGATAGGCGGATAACGGCTGCCGTGGAGCATAAGCTCCCTCTTGGCACACCGTCTATCCGCTGTCTTTTTTTTCTGCCGGACGCGGTATAAGGTATATGTTCTCTACAGACAAGGCGGATTTATTTGCATAAAAAGGTTTCTCTATCGCAATTGACAGCCACTTCCCGGACCGATAACATTAGTTTATTACAGGAGTGGATTTTTCAAACTTTAGAGAAGGTGACCTCATTGCAAGTAAACTATCGACCCACCCGAGCTGAGATTAATTTGGACGCACTCGAGGCCAATTATAAGGCATTCCGTCAGGCCCTGCCGGAAGGTATGAAGCTTCTGGCCTGTGTCAAAGCTAATGCTTATGGTCATGGCGCTGTCCAGGTTGCCAAGGAAATGGAGCGTCTGGGCGCCGATTATTTAAGTGTGGCGTTTCTGGATGAAGCTTTGGAGCTTCGGCAGGCAGGCGTTCGTACGCCGATTCTGGTACTTGGATATGTGCCCCCGCATGGAGTGCGTCCTGCTTGGGAGAACGATGTAACAATAACCTTGTTCAGTGATGAAGTGCTGGAGGCCATTCAGGAACTGAGCTCCTCAGGCATCCGGGGCAAGCTGAAGGTCCACATTAAGGTGGATTCCGGAATGGGGCGGCTTGGACTTCTGCCAGGCGAGAAGCTGATGCAGTTCATCCGCGATACCATGGCCGTTCCGCATGTCGAAGTGGAGGGCATGTTTACCCACTTTGCAACGGCAGACGAGGAAGATAAGACCTATACACTGGAGCAGTACCGACGTTTTCAGGGCGCATGTGAGGCGCTGAGGGATCACGGTTATCAAATCCCGATTATACATACGGGTAATAGTGCTGTTGCTGTAGATATGCCGCAGATTTCCTGCGATATGGTTCGTATAGGCATTTCGATATACGGACTTTATCCGTCAGCTGAAGTCGGACAGTCGAAGGTGAAGCTCAGCCCGGTATTGACGCTGAAAACTCAGGTTGTATTTGTGAAGACACTGCCCGCGCATTCGGGCATCAGTTATGGCATTCGTTACACAACCGTAAGCGAGGAGAGAATAGGCACGCTGCCCATCGGGTATGCGGACGGTTACTCCCGTATGCTTACAGGCAAAGCGCAGGTTCTAATCCGCGGACGCCGCGTGCCTGTCGTGGGAACGATTTGTATGGACCAGTGTATGGTATCATTGCAGTCTTTTGCCGGGATGGCAGAGGAAATCCAAGCTGGAGAAGAGGTTGTCCTTATCGGCAGTCAGGACGGAGAGACCATTGCCGCCGACGAGCTGGCTTCCGCGCTCGGTACCATTCACTATGAGATCATCTGCATGCTGGCTCATCGCATACCAAGGTTTTACATGCGCTCCGGATCTGTGGAGCTCGTTGTAAATCCGCTGCTTGAATCAGGACTGAGCTGATTTACACCCCAAATTTTTTTACCGTTATGAAGGAATTAGGCGAAATCTCCCGAATATAACAAGTATCTGGAAATTGGCAAATGCTATGTACGCCATAGTTGTTTTTCGTTTATAATGGAATGCAGCATACTTGATATACAGGGAGCATATATTTCTTTGTATAAATTTCCTCGGATAATGATATACTTGTCCTAGGGAGTAAGGTCGAAAGGTTTGTGGGGGTGTAAGTAATTGGCCAATATGCAGAACACGAAAAGAATCATGATCAGCTTGCCGGATTATCTCCTGCAGGAAGTGGATGGCATCGTTGCGCTGGAGAATTCCAACCGCAGTGAACTGATTAGGCAGGCAATGAAGCTCTATTTGAACGAACGGAAGAAGCGTTACATCCGGGAGTCCATGCAGCGCGGTTATATGGAGATGGCGAAGATTAACCTGACCATGGCCTCTGAAGCGTTTCATGCGGAGGAAGATGCGGACAGCACTCTGGATCGGCTAGTAAGCGGGGTGTGAACATTGATCGTAAAGCGCGGTGATGTATTTTTTGCCGATCTCTCGCCTGTTGTCGGTTCCGAGCAGGGAGGGGTAAGACCGGTGCTTATTATCCAGAACGATATTGGGAACCGTTTTAGCCCAACGGCTATTGTTGCTGCCATCACGGCTCAAATTCAAAAAGCGAAGCTGCCTACGCATGTTGAGATTGATGCAGCTACGCATGGCTTTGACCGGGATTCCGTTATTCTGCTGGAGCAGATACGGACCATTGACAAGCAGAGATTGACCGACAAGATCACCCACCTCGACGAAGAAACGATGAAGAAGGTGGATGAGTCACTGCTTATCAGTGTGGGACTGATTGATTTCTAAACTTTAACAGATAATGATAAGAGGTGCGCCAAGGAGACTTAGGCGCATTTTTTATTTGGGTATCAGGTTGCTGGCAATATAGGCTGAAGTTTGTGATAATAAGTTACATATAGGAAGAGAAAGAGGGATTGGATTTGTCTGAGAAGGAAATTGTGATGGAAGCAGCACCACAGGAGACACTTGCGGAAGAGCAGGAACGCATCGTCAAGCAAATTGCGAAGGAACTGCAAATTTCCGTCAAACAAATACGCACGACCATAGATCTGCTTGGCGAGGGGAATACGATTCCCTTCATCGCAAGGTACCGGAAGGAAATGACCGGGGAACTGGACGAGAACCAGCTTCGGGATATTGAAGAGCGGGCGGCGTACCTTCGGGGGCTTGAGGAGCGCAAGCGTGAAGTGATCCGGATTATTGAGGAGCAGGGCAAACTCACGAAGGAGCTGGCATCCGCCATCAAGCAGGCAGCCAAGCTGCAGGAAGTGGAGGACCTGTACCGTCCATACCGGCAAAAGCGGAAAACCCGCGCAAGCGTAGCCAAGGAGAAAGGGCTTGAGCCACTCGCGGAATGGCTGCTCTCCCAGCCGAAGAATGGTGAGTTGCTCAAGGAAGCTGTCAATTACATCAATGCGGACAAGGGCGTGGAATCTGCCGAAGAAGCGGCTCAGGGCGCGATGGATATCGTGGCCGAAATGCTGGCGGATGATGCGGCGATCCGGGCCTGGGTGCGTCGGTATACGCTGGATCACGGCATGATTGACTCTGTGGCTAAGGATGCGGAGCAGGAATCCGTATATGAAATGTACTACAGCTACCGGGAGCTGGCGAAGAAAATGCCGCCGCACCGGATTCTGGCTATCAACCGCGGGGAGCGGGAGAACGTGCTGAAGGTGTCGCTGGACGTTCCGTCTGAACCGGTTCACAAGTATATGGCCGGTCAGATTATTAAAGGCTCCTCTCCGGTGGAAGCCTCGCTTCATGCCGTGATTGAGGATGCCTACAAGCGTCTGATCGCGCCATCTATTGAGCGTGAAGTCAGAGCCGAATTGACCGAGAAGGCGGAGAATCAGGCCATCTCGATCTTCTCCGGCAATCTGCGCAGCCTGCTGCTGCAGCCGCCGGTGAAGGGCAAGATGGTCCTGGGCGTAGACCCCGCCTACCGGACAGGCTGCAAGCTTGCCGCGATTGATGACACCGGCAAGCTGCTGGAGGTGGCGGTGACCTATCCGACACCGCCGCACAACAAGAAGCGCGAAGCTGCGGCCAAATTCAACGAGCTGATCGATACCTATGGCATCGAGCTCATTGTAATCGGCAACGGCACCGCTTCGCGCGAGACCGAGCAGTTCGTCGCCGAGGTTATCGCCGAACGCGGGGACCGGGACCTCGCTTACCTGATCGTCAGCGAGGCCGGAGCAAGTGTCTACTCCGCGTCGAAGCTCGCGGCCGAGGAGTTCCCGGATCTTGACGTCGCCGAGCGCAGCGCGGTCTCGATCGCCCGCAGGCTGCAGGACCCGCTTGCTGAGCTCGTCAAGATTGACCCTAAGGCGATCGGCGTTGGCCAGTACCAGCATGATGTCTCCCAGAAACATCTGGAGGAGAGCCTTAAAGCGGTGGTGGAGTCCGCCGTTAACCATGTCGGCGTGGATGTGAACACAGCCTCGCCGTCCCTGCTGTCCTACGTGTCCGGGGTCAATGCGACCACGGCCAAGAATATTGTGAAGTTCCGGGAGGAGAACGGAAAATTCACCAGCCGCAAGCAGCTTCAGAAGGTGCCGCGGCTTGGGGCGAAGACGTTCGAGCAGTGTGTAGGCTTCATGCGGATTCCAGGAGGTACTGACCCGCTCGACAGTACACCGATCCACCCGGAATCATACGCGGTGGTGAATCGGCTGCTTAAGGAGCTCCAGATTGAGCCTGGGCAGCTGGGTTCTAAGGAAGCAGCGGCGCGTCTTGCCAGTCTTGAGGTCGAGAAGATGGCTGAGAGCCTTGGCGTGGGTGTGCCAACGCTGAAGGATATTATCGACAGTCTTCAGCGTCCTGGCCGCGATCCCCGTGAGGAGCTGCCCCTGCCGATCTTCCGGACGGACGTCCTGAAGATCGAGGATCTTGCGCCAGGCATGAAGCTTCAAGGAACGGTGCGCAACGTGATCGACTTCGGAGCTTTTGTGGACATCGGCATCAAGAGTGATGGACTGGTTCACATTTCCCAGCTGAGCAGCGGGTATGTGAAGCATCCGATGGATGTGGTCTCGGTAGGAGACAACGTCACGGTATGGGTGCTGAATGTGGATGTGAAAAAAGGCCGCGTAGGCTTGACGATGCGCGACCCTGAGAAGAATTAATTAAAACAAGAACGAATCCGCGACCGGGTTCGTTCTTTTTATATGGATTTTTTTGGTGGAAACGGATATTATGGTCCATGTGTGACTATTTAGAGTTAGGTTGAAGGGGATAATTACATGCTGAAGAGGGTAGGTTTGTGGGTAACGGCAGCTGTGCTGATCACAGATCTGCTAACAGGCTGTGAGAGTAAAGCGGATAGGCAAGCCGATGAGCTTTACAAGAAGGGAGAGGTGTATTTTACACAGGGGAAATTGGAACAGGCTATTCAGACATACGAGCAAGTACTCAAGTTGAAAGAGAGTTCCTTGGTCAGCGACAGGTTGAAGGAAGCGGAAGCAGAGAAAAAGGCAGTGGATCTGGTCCGAAGTTTTCAGGATGAGCTTGGCACCATATCGGCTCATATCAACAGCGTATCGAGCTCTGATGAGATTATGGAACTTCTAGAACCTATACGGAGCATAACTACAGAGCTTGATTTGTATGAAACTAACAAGGACACGGAGATAGCAGGGTTTATCAAAGAACTACAAAGTAACCCGGAATATCAGCTCTTTACTAAGGACTATGTTAGCGGAGCGACGATCCGACCACTTATATATGAAGATGCAATTATTGTTAATTCCAAAATATTCAGGGTGAAAATCATTGTTGACGATCTGCGGGAACTTGAGTTGCCGAAGAAGTATACAACGTAAAAGCAGCTGAAATACATATCTTTGGTAAAAAAGCGGTCCAAGCGGTTGTTGGGACAGCTTTTCTCGTATGTCCCTATATATCCCCTATTAATGCATGAGCATAAAATTCAGCCTAGGCCTTGCATTCTCTGAATGAAAAATATGATGTGTGTCTGGCCAGTTTCTTATGGATTACAGTTTTTTTCTTGGTCTTGTGAATACAAAAAGAAGCTATCCGCTGCCCTCAGGGCTTTGGATAGCTTCTGTCTTGATGATCACAGCTGACCTGCTTTGGGGTTGTTATCAGAGCGGTTGTAATAGAAGAACCAGCATTCATTCAGCAGCCGGATCTGACGACGGTCCTTTTTGTTAAATGCACGCATGATTTGATTGCAGAGCCATTTAGGCAAAAGGCTCACCCTCCTGTCGATTCCCTGTTAATATGCTTAGCATATGGGGAAAAGCCTGGAAGTGTGCAGGTCCCACACGTATTTTGCACGGGTTATGAATTATAGAAGCTGTTCGGCTTCCTCCTCATACCATTGCTCAAGCTGAGCTTGAAGCGCACGGATTTCCGTAAGCAGGGAAATCAGGGGATAGCTGGACTCCTCAATCGCGGAGAAAGCAGCTTCAAGTGCATTAATGTACGCTAAGCCTCCGGTAATCTGATGGGTTTCTTCTAGCAGGTCGAGCCGGTCGCATTCTGCTACAGCTCTAGGAAGTGCGGGAACGCTAGCTGCGGTCAGCTTGGCGATTTCCTTGTGCAATCTGAGGTTCAGCGCGCTGAGCTGGTAGGCATAATCGGCTGGCATTTCCACGAACTGCAATTCATGATTTAATTGTAAAATGACATATCGCATAGTCGGCATAGATCGGTGTGCTCCCTCCAAGTGATTCCTACTTGACAGTGTAGCGTAACAAGAAGTTAAAATTCAAGTGTGCATTGCTGACCTGTCTCAAGGTCCGAAAGGAGAATCCAAGTTGACGAATCAAGAGCTTCAAGATTGGGTGGAAAGAATATCTCTTGCCAGCTTCGGCGTGCCGTTTCGGCACAAGGCCTCATTTAATTCCAGACTAAAAACCACGGGCGGAAGATACTTCATGCGAACGCATGATATTGAGATTAACCCTCATCAGCTTGAAGCTTTTGGCCCAGAAGAAGTGGAGAAGATCATTAAACATGAACTGTGCCACTATCATCTTCACCTGGCGGGCAGAGGTTACCAGCACAAGGATGCGGATTTCAAGATGCTGCTTAGGCAAGTGGATGGAAGCCGTTACTGCCAGTCCCTGCCGGGGAATTCAGGCCGCAGAACGCTGCCATATCGCTACAAGCTGGTATGCACCCAGTGCGAAATGGAATATCTGCGTAAACGCAAAGTGGACCCGAAGCGATACCGATGCGGCCGATGCTCAGGCAGCTTGAAGATGGGAGTAATTTGATCAGATGGACACATCAGATTTCTGTTATACTGGAGTTAATACAACTGAAGGAGAGGATTGCAATGGCGAAATCAAGTGCTAAGAAGCACCGGGATAAGCTGGCCCGGGAAGGAAGACGGAATCCGGAAGCAGGCCGCAGCCCGTTTGCTTTTGCGGATATGAGAACAAGGAAGACAAAGACTAAACAGGAAATTAAATATTTGATCAAACACAAGAACCGAATTTCCGCAGGTGGAGATGATGGTTCTTTTTATTTGTACATAACTTCGTAATCATAAGTGGGCATGTCTGACATATACATAGAAACGGGAACGTAAAAGGAACTAACCTGGGGAGAGGAGAGCCGGTCCGAAGGAGTATTAAGCGGCATGGAGGCGAGGCACATGAGTGCTGAACTGCTCATTCAACTGCTGGTGCTCATCATTATGATTATCGGGCTGGATCGCCACAGAAAGGATTCCTGATGTTTCCAATCCAAAGACCTGGCCAAGCGGCCGGGTCTTTCCATGTTATTGGAGGTACCCAATATTTACAAACACAAAATTCATTAGGTGAACTTGACTTGGATGCGCTGACATGATAAATTAATTGGTACATACAATATTGTTCCCTGATAGCTCAGTTGGTAGAGCACTCGACTGTTAATCGAGTTGTCACAGGTTCGAGTCCTGTTCGGGGAGCCATTTTTATTTGGAGAGATACCCAAGTGGCTATAAGGGGACCCTCTGCTAAGGGGTTAGACTGCGTAAGTGGTGCGAGGGTTCGAATCCCTCTCTCTCCGCCATAATTCTAATAATGACACGGGGACTTCTGATTACCAGAAGTCCCCGTTTTTGTTGTGTGTAGAGTGGTGAGATTAAGGCCTCAGGCTTAAGAAAAGCTCTCATGGTGCTGTATAGTGTACACAAAAGGCCACTTCTTAAGGAAAGTGGCCTCTTTATAGTGCTGTGCAGTCACTTTGTAGTGTCTGTACAGCCTCTTAGTGTTTGTGTATTTACTTTGTAGTGTTCGCGCTGTCGCTTCATAGTATCCGTGAGGCCTCTTCGTGTCCGGTGCAGTCACATCGCTAGTACGGCTCTGCCTGATGGCCTTCCTGTTCAGCCTGCTGCACGGCCTGATCCGAGGCTTCTGTGCTCAATCGTCCGCCAGTCACTTGGCCCCGCACCGCTTCTAACCCGTCAGCCACACGGCGGCCATACTCCTGATCGGCCTCGGTGAAGTATTGGATCATCTGGTTCTGGATGTGGGGCTTGCACAGCTGCAGATTGGCTACAAGATTTCGGATGAGCTCATCTTGTTCCCAAGGCTCAAATTGTCTATATGTTTCGCCGGCTTGACCGAAATCATTGGGACGTTCAATCTTTTGCCGGGTAAGCCTGTCGTTGTATCTTGGCTCATGGTCCTTGCCCTTCTTAGGAGCTTCAATTAATCCGCCAAGGGAGGACGGCTCGTAATTGACATGCGGGTTCTGACCCGGAGCTAAGTCGACATGGTACTGCATCTGTCCGCCTCTCTGATTCGTGGCCACGGCTTTACGCGGCGCGTTAATCGGCAGTTGGAGATAGTTGGTGCCAACTCGGTGTCTTTGAGTATCAGAGTAGGAGAAGGTGCGTCCCTGCAGCAATTTATCATCGGAGAAATCCAGCCCGTCCACAAGTACGCCGGTACCAAAAGCGGCCTGCTCCACCTCACCGAAATAATCCTGAGGATTCTTGTTCAGGACCAGCTTACCTACCGGAAGAAAAGGGAACCTGTCGGTTGGCCATAGCTTGGTAGGGTCAAGCGGGTCGAAGTCGAGCTCAGGATGCTCGTCATCACTCATAATCTGCACGTTTAATTCCCACTCGGGATAATCACCGCGTTCAATAGCCTCATATAAGTCTTGAGTTGCGTGTTCTGTAGTTTTGGACTGAATTTTATCGGCTTCCTGTTGAAGAAGGTTCTTGATGCCCTGCTTCAGTGGTTCCCAATGGTATTTGACTAGTACGGCCTCGCCTTCCTGATTAACCCACTTGTAGGTGTTTACCCCCGAGCCTTGCATCTGACGATAATTTGCAGGGATTCCCCATGGAGAGAACAAAAAGGTAACCATGTGAGTGGCTTCCGGGCTTTGGGAAAGGAAATCAAACATCCGCTCAGGATCGTTCAGATTGGTCACCGGATCCGGACGAAAGGCCTGTACCATATCGGGAAACTTAAGGGGATCGCGGATAAAGAAAATTTTCAGATTGTTGCCTACCAGGTCCCAGTTCCCATCCTCCGTATAAAATTTAATGGCAAAACCCCTCGGATCACGCAGCGTTTCGGAGGAATGTCCCCCGTGGACCACTGTAGAGAATCGCACAAATACAGGTGTTGTTTTGCCTGGCTCCTGGAAGAGCTTGGCGCGTGTATATTTAGCAACTGGCTCATCGCCAACCTTGCCATATGTCTCAAAGTAACCGTGGGCACCGGCTCCACGGGCATGCACGACCCGCTCGGGGATTTTGCCACGGTCGAAATGGGAAATTTTCTCAAGGAAATGATAATTCTCCAAGGTTATCGGTCCTCGGCTGCCGACGGTACGTACATTCTGATTGTCTGTTATCGGATGTCCTTGGCGATCGGTCAGAGTCATTTCTAACGGATCACGTGTCTCATTGCTGGAATCTGGATTCAATGTTTTCACTCCTTATGATATTCAGTCTCGGCTGCACTATTATTTCCACCCAATCTAGGTTTATCCAGTCATTCTGGGGCAGGGGAGAGTGTGTATAAAAAATTAAAAAAAGTGCTTGTCAGCTTGTTTTGTTTTTGCTATACTCATTTTTGTTGTCACATTGAAGACATCATCAAGCACGGCCCGTTGGTCAAGGGGTTAAGACACCTCCCTTTCACGGAGGTAACAGGGGTTCGAATCCCCTACGGGTCACCACTTTCATTAAACAGCTTCAAGTGGGGATAAGAACCCATCAGGGTTCGTCGGAGCATCAGCTTCGTTAGCATTTGCACCGCAGTCTCGTTCGCAGAACGAGTACCCCTACGGGTCACTTTCTTAAACACTCCGATATGGGGATGAGAACCCATAAGGGTTCGCCTGTTCAAATTGAGAGCCATTAGCTCAGTTGGTAGAGCACCTGACTTTTAATCAGGGTGTCGAAGGTTCGAGTCCTTCATGGCTCACCATTTAACTTTATATGCGGTCGTGGTGGAATGGCAGACACGCTATCTTGAGGGGGTAGTGGGCGTACGCCCGTGGAGGTTCGAGTCCTCTCGACCGCATAGAGCAAGAGAGATCCTGTTAGGGATCTCTTTTCGTTTATTTATTGACCTTTATTTAGCGATTGGACTAAGGCGATTTTCGTTTTTTAATCTGTGATTAATTTCCACTTTACAATTCAGCTTTGTATCTATATAATATAAAATGTTCGCTTGAAAAATAGTGATTCAACCCACGAGCGGTCGTGGTGGAATGGCAGACACGCTATCTTGAGGGGGTAGTGGGTGTATACCCGTGGAGGTTCGAGTCCTCTCGACCGCATAACAGCTAAAGAAGAGAACAGTCGCTCTGTTGAACAGAGAGGCTGTTCTTTTTTTGCGTTAATAAAAAAAGCTTCCATACTCACGAGAGGTTAATTTAGTCGGATGCCGCCAATTGTTGATGCTGACGGTTTGAACTAAGTATTCTTTTCCCTCAGTGATCTATGGAAGCTGAATGAAAATGCAGCAATTAGGAAATAGTCTGAATAAGCAGGAATAAGTTTAGTGCAATAATAATGGCTGTAACTGTCCAGGCCAGAATGTTAATCCATGTCTTGTTGGCGAATTCGCCCATTTTGGTCTTGCTGCCGGTGAATTTCACAAGCGGAACCACTGCAAATGGCAGCTGCAGGGACAAGATGACCTGACTGAAGATCAACAAGTCCTGTACTCCGGAATCACCGTACAGAGCGGTAACAATGACAGCCGGCACTATGGCGATCAGCCTGGTGATCAGACGCCGGAGCCAAGGCTTCAGCCGAAGGTTGATGAATCCTTCCATGACGATCTGACCCGCAAGTGTACCTGTTAACGTTGAGTTCTGTCCTGAAGCGAGCAGAGCTACTGCAAACATCACACTTCCAAGCGTTGTTCCCACAATAGGTGTCAGAAGATGGTAGGCATCCCCGATGTCTGTAACCTCCGTGAGCCCACTGGAATGAAAAGCGGCCGCAGATACGATCAGGATCGCTGAGTTGATAAATAGAGCAAAGGTCAAAGCAATTGTGGAGTCCCACGTCATATATTTAATCGCTTGGCGTTTCCCTATCTGTGACTGGTCGAACTGGCGCGTCTGAACGATGGAGGAGTGCAGGTACAGATTATGCGGCATGACGGTAGCCCCCAGTATGGCAATGGCGACATACAGCATTTGCGGATTGCTGATGATCTCACTGCTTGGGATGTATCCGCTAAGCACACTTCCCATGTCGGGACCTGTCAGGAACAGGTCAATCCCGAAGCAGACGGCAATCGTGGCAATAAGCACGATGATGAGCATCTCGAGAAACCGGAATCCCTTGTTCTGCAGAATTAAGATAAGCAGCACATCCACCGCGGTGATGATCACACCGTAGATCAGGGGCAGGCCGAACAGCAGGTTGAGCGCAATAGCTGTGCCGATAACCTCAGCAAGATCGCATGCAGCGATGGCAAGCTCACAGAGAATCCAGAGCAGGTACACAACGGGCTTTGAATAGCTGTCCCTGCAGGCTTGAGCCAAGTCCCTCCCTGTCACAATGCCAAGCTTGCCGGCAAGGGACTGAAGGAGCACTGCCATCAGATTCGAGATTAGAATTACAGCAAGCAGCGTATAGCCGAACCGGGACCCGCCTTCAATATCTGTAGCCCAGTTGCCGGGATCCATATATCCGACGGCCACCATGTATCCAGGACCTGCAAATGCCAGGAACTTCTTGAACCAGTTGGCGTTCTTGGGAATCCGAAGGGAGCGGTGCGCCTCCGGAAGTGACGGGAGCCCCTGCTGAGATCTCCAGCCAGGCAGCCTTCCGGCTATATTTTCTTGAATCTCTTCCATAGGAATCACACCTTTATTAGTAAATTTTGTTTTGATGATTTTATCTTTCACCCATATTGTACACCTACAATAGTTTTTGTCTAGGGAAACTTTTTGGCGGAAACGCTTTATCTGAAAAAATATTTTTTTGTACTGTCGAATTTTTGACCAGGCTTTTGACCGATATTCATATGTATGCCACCCTTGGTTAAAAGGCTACTTGCTTCATGCGCAATTTAGGTCAACTATGCGGCTACCTGACGGTTTATATTCATCTGATGCACAGTATCACGCTTAGTTGACATGCCGCCCAAAATTATTTAATATGTCTAAGTACAAAAATGATCGAAATTTGAATGAACGGGTGATGAGCATTGTCTTACAGACCAATTGTTGAGAACGTGACCGAAGCCAGCAGCAACAAGAAGGATGGCTTGTACGAATTTATTGTCAAAATGGTCGATGGAACTGAGTGCCGAGTGTTCTATCATCGCTATCCCGAGTGGAAGCTTACCAACATCAGCCGTCTTCAGAAGAATCCGTGTCCAGTTTGCCGCAAAGATTTTATATGCAAATGCATGGATAACTTTACTGCGGACATTGGAAACCAAATTGCCGAAGGAAAATACCTGGAGAAGGCAGAAGCGAACTAAACACACAGCTTTAAGCACATAAAACGAGGTACGGGGCTAACCCGTGCCTTTTTTATATAAGTAGCGTATGCTTAATATTATATTCCTTATACTTTTAACCAATTATCTGTATAATTTGGCACTTAGTTAAACGGATTCCATGAGTTAAGGGGATGAACGTGATGAGTCAATCTCCGGAAGAATTACAGGAGAAGCCGGTGGTGCTGATAGACGGCGTGTGCCATCTGTGTCAGGGGGTAACGAAGTTTCTGATCAAGCGGGACAAGAAGGCGCGTCTCAGGTTTTGCTCGATGCAGTCAGAGTCTGGGCAGAGGCTGCTCTCAGAGGGTGGACTCTCTCCGGCTTCCTTTAACACCTTCGTTCTGATTGAGGAGGGGCGTTATTATTCCCGGTCTACAGCAGCCCTCCGGCTTGCCCGGCTGCTGCCTTTTCCTTGGCCGCTCTTCTATGTGTTGATCATGGTTCCCCGGACGCTGCGAGATGCTATGTATAACTTGATTGCCCGCAACCGTTACCGCTGGTTCGGGAAGGACGAAGCCTGTATGATTCCAACCCGGGAAATCCGGGACCGCTTTCTGGATTGATTTTTTAGTTATATTCATATATTGGGACTTGCTACGCTTGGATAGGTATGTTATTCTAACTGTAAAAATAAGGAACAACGGAAACGGAAGCACCGTTCAACAGCCGAATTACCGGCTATTGGACGGTGCTTTTTTGCGTTTTCCGAAGGGGGGCGATGAAGTGATGGTTCCTGTAAGGGTAGTGCTGGCCGTGCAGGATGAATGTTATATTGAGCCGTTTCTGCATTATGTCAATACCAGCAGCTTCAACGACAGGATGAAAGTGATGGCTTTCAGCAAACCCGACGCATTCTTGCAGCGGATGTCCATGTTAGACGACCGCCCGGATGTGGTGTTGGCGGAATCACAGTTCTTAGATGCATGGAACCCGCCTGGTGGCCGGACTGTGACTGTTCTGTATTTAGTGGAGGCTAATCAGGAGCTCAGGGACGGGGAGAATCATGTGTACAAATACCAGCCGCTTCATGAGCTGCTGACTTCTGTTCTGGCTTCAGTGAGCAGCAGGGGAAATGAGCTTGTACATTCCTCAGATTGCAGTACGGCGGTTATCGGGGTCTATTCGGTGACCGGCGGAAGCGGCAAGACTACCGTGGCCCTGCATTTGGTGAAGCAGCTTAGCGCTGAAGGCTACCGCGTGATGTATCTAAATCTGGAGACGGTGAGCGGTCCTCTGCCGGGAAGTGCGGCGAGATTTGGAGGTGAGGGGCCGGGACTAGCCCGTCTTCTCTACGATCTGCAGTCATCTGCGGATAGAGGAGAGCTGCTTGCTGGTTCGTTAGCCGGATATGTCAGCAGGGACTCTTTGCTGCAGGCAGAGGCATTTGAACCTCTGACTAATTTGTATGAATTACTTGAATTGGACAGAGAGAGCACGGTGAACTTGCTTGAATATTTGTCAGCCAGCGGAGGTTATGACTTTATTGTTGTGGATACGGACAGCTATCCATGCGGCCGGACGGAAGCAGTGCTCGACTTCTGCGACCAATTGGTCTGGCTGACTGTGGATGAGATCGATCCGGTTCAAAGGACAGAGCGCTGGCTGCAGCATCTGGAGCGAACGAATGCGGATTTGCATTCCCGGCTGCTGCATAAATCCGTGTTCACCATCAACCGGAGTCTGGCGACACGGGTTCACAGCATGCCGCTTGAGCAGATTGTGAGCTATCGAACGCTGCCCTATATTCCTGCGTGGAAGCAGAAGACATCATGGGAAGCTGTGCTGCATACTCCTGACTACCAGCGCGACATGATGAAGCTCTGCCGGCACATTACACAAAGGGCCGGTGCTGATCCTGAGCCTGCGAGAGGAAGGACATGGTGACCGACGCATGGTTCAATCAGCTGCGAAGCGAAATCCGTGCGAGTCTGGATGTAACCTCGAGCATGAGTGACGAGGAACTGCAGAGTCATATTGAACGCCGGATTCTGCTCAATGAGCAGGTGCAGGAATTCACGGCTGCTGAGAAAAGAAGGCTTATCCGGCGGATCTATGACTCCTTCCGGGGGCTGGATGTGCTTCAGCCGCTGGTGGAGGATAAGACGATAACGGAGATTATGATTAACAGCGACCAGGAGATTTTTGTGGAGAGACAAGGACAAGTGAGCCGCCTTGATCTGAAGTTTGAATCCAGGGAAAGGCTGGAGGATATTATCCAGCTGATTGTGTCAGGCGTGAACCGGGTTGTGAATGAGTCTTCGCCAATTGTGGATGCGCGTCTTAAGGATGGGTCCAGGGTCAATGTGGTACTGCCTCCTGTGGCACTCAAAGGGCCAACGCTTACGATCCGCAAGTTTCCAGAGAAGCCGATGACCATGGACGATATTGTGGCCACAGGCTCGCTTAGCGAAGAGGCCTCTCTGCTGCTGAAGGATTTGGTCCGAAGCAAATACAATATTTTTGTCAGCGGGGGTACGGGCTCGGGTAAAACAACTTTCCTGAACGCTTTATCACAGTATATCCCGGCCGAAGAACGGGTCATTACCATTGAGGATTCCGCAGAGCTGCAAATCACTACGGTGCCTAATCTGGTCTCACTGGAGACACGCAATTCCAATACGGAAGGCAAAGGGGAAATTTCGGTTAGAGATCTGATCCGCTCTTCCCTGCGGATGCGCCCCAACCGGATTGTAGTGGGGGAAGTGCGGGGGCACGAGGCCTTAGATATGCTGCAGGCGATGAATACCGGGCATGATGGTAGCCTCTCAACTGGGCATTCGAACAGTACGTCAGATATGATCAGCAGGCTTGAGACGATGGTGTTGAGCGGAGCTGATCTGCCTATCCAGGTGGTACGCCAGCAGATCAGCTCGGCCATAGATATCTTTGTGCATCTGTCGAGGATGAGAGACCGTTCCAGACGGGTGACCGAGATCTGTGAGGTAATCGGGATGAAGGATGGAGAAGTCGTGTTGAATCCCCTCTATATTTTTGAGGAAGTCGGGGAAGAGAACGGGAGAATTGTGGGAGGACTTGTCTCTACAGGAAGCTCCCTGCAGCATACGGCCAAGCTGAGTATGGCCGGTTTCAAGGTTGAACAGCACAGCGGAGGGAGGATGGCTTATGAGACAGCAGGGACGGTCCAGTCCGGCTAAGGCTCCAACCGCAGTCTCAACCCCGGCCCTGCCGGATTATAAAGTTATGGTGCTTACACCCCGTCAACGATTGGGCAGCATCCTTGCTGGCGGGTTCGTGATGTATTTGATAGGATATATATTTTTTCAAACCTGGTATTTGGCTCTTGGGGTGGGGTTAGCAGGGTTGTATACCCCCAAGTACTGGGGCAGACACCTTCTAGCCCGGAGAAGGAGCGCCCTGACGCTGCATTTCAAGCAAGCGCTCTATTCGCTTTCTTCCTCTCTGGCGGCTGGCCGTTCCGTTGAGAACGGCTTCCGGGAAGCCATCGCGGATTTGCGGCTGCTGTATCCTGATGCGCGCAACGATCTTATACAAGAACTGCACATCATCTGCACCCGCATGGAGTACGGACAGCCGATCGAGGAAGCGCTCCAGGACTTCAGCAACCGGGCGGGGATTGAAGATATTACGAATTTCGCGGATGTATTCACCACCTGTAAAAGAACGGGTGGGGATCTGGTGGAGATCGTAAGGCGGACCTCTTCAATCATTAGCGAGAAGCTGGATATCAGCCAGGAGATCTCGGTCATGATAGCCCAGAAGCGGTTTGAATCGAGAGCGCTTCTGGGGGCTCCTGTTTTTTTTCTTTTATTCATGAATGTCTCATCGCCTGATTATATGCAGCCGCTATATAGTGGTTTCGGCCTGGTTATCTCCGGAATTGCACTGCTGATGTTCGCCGGGTGCTTCTGGCTGATCAATAAAATCATGAGCATCCGGATATAGGAGGCGTGCAAAATTGGTGATTTGGATAATGATCTTAGCTGCTCTAATCATTAGTTGGGTGTTGCTGTATTATCGTGCGGCAGGCACTTACCGGAACTGCCAACAACTGCGGATGGACGGGCTCAGGTTGCAGAGGCTGGCCCCGCCCATGCTGCTTTTGCTGGAGAAGAGCAGGTTTACGTTGCGCTTTCCAATGTTCTTCTTCAAGGTGCAGCGTTCGGTTCAAAAGATGTCAGGTGAGCGCAGGGTAGGAGATTACACGCTGATCTTTCTGGCTGAGATGCTGTCCTACTCATGGATTCTTCTCACCAGCGGCTGCTTACTCGCCATTCTTATGGAAGGGGATTCCGCCGGATTTGGTATCGGGGTGATGCTGGCTGTTGTCATTCCTGCCGTATTGATCGCTGAGCTTCACAAAAAGGTGGTTCGGAGGGAGCAAGATATCATTCTCGAACTCCCGGAACTGCTGAACAAACTAATTTTGCTTGTGGGTGCAGGGGAGACTGTTCAACGGGCTATTCAGCAGTGTGTTGGCCGGAAACAGGATGAGACATCTCACCCCTTATACCGTGAGTTATCCCAAGTGACACGTGAGGTGGAGAGTGGTTATTCATTCCAGCAGGCTCTGGAGAGCTTCAGCAAACGCTGTGGGATTCAGGAGGTGTCGGCTTTTACAACGGCGGTCCTGCTCAATTTCCGCCGGGGAGGAAGTGATTTCGCGCTGTCTTTGCGGGATTTGTCCCACTCCCTGTGGGAGAAGCGGAAGGCTGTCAGCCGCACGAGAGGGGAACAGGCATCCTCCAAGCTTGTATTCCCTATGGTGCTGTTATTCTTGATCATTGTGATTTTGGTGGGAACCCCGGCTTTTATGGCTATGGGTTTGTAGGTTATAGATTGTGGATTTGTGGCTGTGAACTGAGGACTGTAAACGTGGACTGCGGACAGTGAATTGTTGGCTGTGGGGCCGAAGGAGAGAACTAGGACGAACTAAATTAAAATCAGGGGGAATTCGAAATGTTAACGACCATGCAAGGACAAATGAAAAAGCTGTGGAAGGATGAGAAAGGGTTGGGAATGCTTGAGATCATTCTCATTATTGCCGTGATCGTGATTATTGCGGTGATTTTTAGAAATGAACTGTCCAATATTGTGAAGAACCTATTGTCTAAGGCTAACTCCAAAACAAACGAGTTCATGGACGGAAAATGACAAGGGCGTTCAGCAAGGACAATGGAGGAAGCTTCACGCTGGAGTCTTCCTTGGTTATGCCTGTCGTACTCATGTCCACGATGCTGCTCCTGTTCTTCTGCTTATACCTGTACCAGACCTCGATTTTGCAAATGTCATCGGCTGCTGCCGCTGAGCGGGCGGCTTACACCTGGGACAACAGCTTCAAGAATTCAAGCAGCGGTGCTGTTGAGATAGGTAAGTCGGATCCTCTTTATTGGAGGTTGAAGGATGACGTGATGCTGCAGACGCTTTTCGGCTGGGCAGGGGCCGAAGAAACAGCGAGTATCCAGCTGCCCTCTGGCGATTCCGGGGATTCTCTCCCCGCGGTGAAGCTCAGCCGCATTGGCAAGGAGATTCCGGATGCGATACATGGAACTATGGCTTACAACCGGAATTTGTTATTCAGGAAGGTGACGGTATCGCTGGATAGGCTGGTTCGCCTGAAGCCGCTGGAGCGGGTAATGGGCAGGGATTTAATGCAGCTTGGACAATCTTCGTCCTATGTGGTGGAGCCGACGGAATGGATTCGAACGGTTGATCTAGGCAGATATTATGCGGCCAGGTTCAAAAGCGGCACAGGCTCCGGGGCAAGCCCCAAGGAAGCGGGAGCAGCGTTGAAGCAGTATGGGAAGTGAAGCTTACCTGTATAAGCTTTTTAATCTATACAACTATTTTTGGCCTGTGGGGAGGGCTGATATGTTTAACAAGGAGCGCTCCGAACGCGGGGCGGTAACTGTCTTTTTAATTATTATCTTTGCCTTTGTATTTGCTTTTGTATCTGTGTTTATAGATTATTCCAGAATGTCGTCCCTGCAGGCACAAAGTGAGCAGATCACACATGCTGCCGTGCGTTCCGTGCTCTCCGCATATGATCCGGTTCTTCTGGAGCAGTATGGATTGTTTGCCTACGGGGAGACGGATGAGAATTACATTATGTCCAAGGTCATGAAGGATCAGGCAAGTCTGCTTCAGCGCAGTGACGATCTGTCCATTTTGAAATCGAAGGTAGACAGCTCCACAATTACACTGGAACGTCCCTTAGGTATGTATCCGGTGTTCTCTCAACAGGTGCGTGAACAGATGAAATATAAGGCGCCGATTAACTTTACCATTGAGATTATGAACAAGTTCAAGCCGATGTCCAAGGTCATGAAAGAAGCGTCAAATACGGTGGATCTGCTGGGCATGCTGCAGAAGCTCTACGATGAGAGGGAGCGGAAGCTGGATCAGCTGCTTCATCATCAACGGACTTCATCTTTGGCGGTGAAAGAGCTCTTTCCATGGATTCTGCATAGAGGCGCTTCTAGCATACAAGACCAGTCATTGGGCGGAAGCATTTCAACTGCGGGTGATGCGGCTGCCCAGTTCAATGATTATAAGGCCAAATCTGATGAGGACAGTCAGAGACTGCCACTGGAAAGAGTCTATGATGCTGAAATTTTCCGTTATGAGGCTGGAACCACCCAAGTATTTAATCACATAACCAGAGGTCAGCAGACTGATGCTCAGAAGCACAGTTCTCTGCTTCCCGAAGCCGTACAGCTTGTGGAAGAAGCGCGGCAGATCAATGATCAGATGAAGCAAGTTATTCAGAATTCGGAGAACCGTTCTGCAGACGATGGATACAACCGGGTCGGCTCAGATGCGCAGGATGAGACAGCTGGAAGCGGGGAAATCCGGAAGATCCGGGAACAGACCCATAAGCTTTTGCTGCCTGATGATCTTCTGAATCAGTTAAAAGAAAATATAGTGCGGCAGCAGGCTGATTTTGATAGTTTCAGCTCACGTGTAAATGAGCTGGTCTCTAAGGAGAGTATGCTGCTCTCCACCACGAGTGGGAATTCAGCACCCGTTAAGAGTGCGGTTATCGCGGCTTCCCGGGCAGGAGATGCGTACATGCTGAAATACTGTGATTCGGGCAGCCTGCTGGATCAAGAGGACAAGCAGCTTCAATCGTACCGAAGCTATGATGCGGCCCGCAAGAAAGCAGAAAGCGAATCCAAATCCAAGCTCGAAGAAGCAGGAAACATCCTTAAGCAGTTAGCAGCATTGAAAGACAAAATGGATTCCAACCAACAGCAGTTCAATACACTTGAGAGTTACTATAAGGCGATTTTGCAATTAAATACGAAGAGTTCAGATAGTACGGAGAACAACCATCTCAAGGATTCCAGCCCTTATTCAAGCGGGAAGCAATCCATGGAACAAATGGATGGACTGTATGGCTCGATGTCCTCTTTACTCAGTGGAATCACTGATAACTGCCTGCAAACGGAATATGCGGCCGATTATTTTAAGCATTTCGATGTTACCCGGCTCAAGGAAGCTGTAAAGGGGAACAAGGGGGCCTTGGATGAGCTAGGCGAGCAGCTTAGTCCACAGCATCAGGAGATCGAGTACATCTTGTACGGATTTCATAATCCGGGAGGAAATCTGGCCGCGGCTTATGGTGAAATATTCTCGGCGAGACTGGCGGTCAGAACCATGGAGGGTTTTATTAAGAAAAGCTCAGCTGGAAACCCGCTGCTCATCCTTGCGCTTGCCCTACTGTATGGGATTGAGCATGCAATTATGGATATGGTGACACTGTGTGAGAAAGGGAGTATTCCCCTCAGCGATTATTTTAAGGTGGAGCTGTCCTACAGAGACTACTTGAGAATCTTTATGCTGCTTCACGGGCAGAGTGACTCAAGGCTCTCCAGAATGCTTGCGGTAATCCGGCTTAACACTGGAATTAATCCTGCAGACCGCAAAACCTATATTTCAAGCGAGGTCACTATGGCTATGCCGCTTTGGTTCCTGCCTGGTGTTGCCAAAGCTTTGAATGTGGCGGGAGCTTCAGAAGGAAGAGTGGAAGGGAACCGGTATTATGCTGTTAAGAAAGCTGACTTCTCGTATTAATTGGCGGCACCATGCGCGCGGCAGCATTGTGCTGGAGGCTTCATTGGTTTTACCAGTCTTTCTTTTACTTGTTTTTTTTCTGATCTATATGGTTCAGATGACGGTAATCTCCACACAGATGCAGACGGTGGTCTCCAATACAGTCAAGCAGGTATCATCGTCTATGTATCCCATTGCTTTGGCTGTTCAGTCGGTCAAGGATAAGGAGGGAGGGACCGCTGGGAAGGTGAATCTGCAAATGCCAAAGATTTCTTTGTCCGAGTGGGCGGCCAAATTCACCTCTCAAATGCAGCCCCCTTTCTCGGATTGGATTAAGGATGCGGCCGCCCGGGGAGATGAGCCGCTTCAGGATCTCAAGAACCAACTGTCCGAGGCACTGCTGGATCCTGTGGTGAAGCCGCTGATCCATCCTTTCCTGGATGGAACTATCCTGGATGAAGGGCGGCTGCATGTGAGTCAGGTGGTTGTGCCCGATCTGAAGAGCGGCGCGAATCCGTATTTTGGATTGGAAATCAGCTATGAGCTGCCGATCAAAGTCCCATTTACCAAGAATAAAATAGCGCTTCAGTCCAAAGCGGTAGAGCGGCTCTGGATCGGGGATACCCATGAGCAGGAAGCCGGAAAAGACCAAGAGGGAGATGGAAATCACACAGGCAGTCCCGCCCTTGTCTTGTCTAAACCTGATCCCGCGTATACCGGGAATCAAGCCATCATCCGGGCACAGGCGAAACCCGGCACTAAGGTGACTCTTACCGTGTATTACAAAAGCGGTCAGAGTATCGCGAAATATCTTGGCGAATCCACGGCTGACTCTTCAGGTCATCTGGAGTGGAAATGGCTGGTGTCTGGGAATACGACACATGGCATCTGGACATTTGAGCTTGAGACAGAGGAAGGGGCTAAGACCACGGATAGCTTTCGGGTAGCGGGAAAGGACAAAACTCCATAAGTGTGAAGGAGAATTTTTAAGTGGATATAGCATTTGCAGGGTGTTTGGTGTTTTTGGCAGCCGCCTTTATTACAGACATACGATCTATGATAATTCCAAATAAAATAACGGTGTCGGCGGCATGCGCCGGATTTATCTATCAAATTTGGGCCGGGTGCTGGTCGGGCTTATGGACTGGAATTCTTGGGGCTGTTACAGGGTTTGGAATAATGCTTATTTTGTACTGGGCTGGCGCGGTAGGTGGCGGAGATGTGAAGCTGTTTGGCGGAATTGGGGCTTGGATGGGGGCGGGCTTTACCTTCTACTCGCTTGTCTACTCTATCATTTTTGCGGGGATTATTGGCATAGTCATTTTGATTTGGAGACGCGAGTCGCTTGCTAGGTTGAGAGCCTTGACGAACAGTGTATTTGGCGCCCTGGTTATGCGGAGCACCGGCCCTGTCAGGGCACAGGAGAAGGAGATGCTGAGTTTTCCTTTTATGCTGGCGGTTATCCCGGGAGTAATAGTGGCTTATTGGTATATGTAATCAAAAAAAGTGTGGAAGGGGGGTTATGAGTTGCCAGTTTTTCAGACCGATTTTGTGCGCAGCGGAGGAACTTATATGGTTCTTACCTGTAAGGAGGGGATGCTCCCTGGTCAGCTTAACCGGGTTCAATGCGGCATGATCACGTCGGCGTCTGTACCCCATCTGTTGAAGCTTGATATTAAAGAGATTGATCTTACAGTCAGCCTGCATTATGACATCACCGGGAAACGGAGGCTGTCCCAGTGTATGAAGAGTGAGAAAATCAGCATGCTTGAACTGTATGTGCTGCTCCTTCAGTTGGTTAATGCTTTGGATGAGTGCAAGATGTATATGCTTCAGCCATCGAATTATTGGCTGCATGAGGATTATATTTTCATGGATGGCTCCATGGGTATGGGCAAGCTGTATTTTACCTATCTGCCGCTTAAGGAAGAACTTGCTCCCGAGCCTGTGCAATCCAGGCTTTTGTCTCTGATCACAAAGCTGATTACGTCGGTGTCCGTGCTTGAAGGAAATGGAGTGCAGCAAATGATGCAGCTGTGTGGAAGCGATCTGTTCTCGTTTGCAGGATTTAGAAAGCTGCTGCGCGAGCTTCTCGCAGGGGACAAGAGCTTACCTGCAGAGGAAGTGCCACACATGCGAACAAATGCTTTCGCAGCTGGCGCTCCAGAGTTTTACTCAGACAAAAGATCAGATGGCGGGGGAGCCAGGGATGTAATGCATGAGGAGTCTGGTCTTAATTCATCAGGGAGGAAACGCATCATCCCCAGTATACAATCGAACTCCAGACTTACGTCTGAAGCAGCCGAATCCGGTTATGGGATGGAGGATCAAGATGGATCAATAGCGGGTGGCCTAATACCGGGTGGTCCAATACCGTCCAAGCTGCGCACATATTGTTGGCTTGGAGCGGGACTGCTTGCCGCATTAACGTGGAAGTTGGCTTATGTGGACAGCCCAGGACCAACAGGCTTATCTGTTAGTACAGCGATCACTGTGATCTTGGCAGCAGGTGCGGCCTGGCTGTTAAGCAGGCGTTCTCCTCTAATGAAGATCGTTGGTGAAGGAGGGGGGGAACAGCCGATGGATAACTTAAGCTGGGGACAAATGGGATTGGCTGAATCCAATGGAGCCGACGATCGGGATAATAAGCGGGATAACCGCAGCAGCAAATGGAATCTGGAAGAGTTCCTGAATAAGAGCAGGGCCAGTAAGCATGATGCTTCTAAGTCGGAGGGGGAATGGGACGAGTCCAAGTGGAGATGGAATGACAATTATTTGACCGGTGACGCGGGAAAAGAAAGCTCCATGAAGTCTGCTCCTTCTACAAGTCAAGCAAGTCCCGTTCGATCGAGTATAAATCTATCAAGTTCAAACTTACTGAGATTTCCAGACAGACAAAACAAATTGGCAGAGGGATGGAATTCGGAAGTGCCACAAGTATTAACAGGTGGCTCGGGTGGGACGGAGGTTGACATAAGAAGAGGACAAACTTCCTCTCACAATTCTGAAGATCATTGGGATGTTGTTGATTTTGACAGCTTGAGGAATGAAGAGTATTTACGTCGTGACCAGAGTCCAAAGACGGAAATGCTGACACCATCCAGACAAGCTACCGTTCTGCTCAGCGAGATGGGAGGGGAAGCGAATCCCTCACGGACACCCTACCTGGAAAGAATAGAGGAGGGGAGCTCCGCCGCCGACAGGATTATGTTGACGGGGGTGAACTTTGTTATTGGCCGTTCTGAGGAGGTCGCCCAGTATGTCGAGACGACGGTCGGGACTTCCCGTGCCCATCTTGAGCTTAACCTTCTTGAAGGAAGATGGAGCATGAGAGATCTCGGCTCAAGAAATGGGACGAAGCTCAATGATACGCTTGTTGCGCCGTATAAGGAGTATCCGCTTGAGTATGGGGATACGTTTTCCATTTCAACAACCAGCTTTAGGCTGTGCAGAACATAATTTCGCACCGCATGAAGATCCCAGCGCGTGGTGTGGCGTTGCATGATGGCTGTCAACGTGTCATTAGGCGGAAAAACGCACAATTGCCCTCAAGCTCTCCAAAACTGCCGCAATGGAGCTTGCCAAAGATTCCATTCGTGTGAACTCGGTTCACCCCGGTGTCATCATATGACTCCTATGGTCGAGAAGGCGGTTACTTAAGAAGCTATGAAAGGCCTCAAGGCAGGCACTCCACTACCACGTATGGGAAGACCGGAGGATATTGCTTACGGCGTTCTGTACCTGGCCTCTGACGAGTCCGCTTTTGTTACAGGAACTCAGCTTGTCATTGACGGAGGCTGGACCACAGGATGAGGATGTTTATTTTAAAGTTTGTAAAGACGATACCGATGATTTAGTCGCAGTGTATTTAAATCTAAGTCAATTTAACCTGATATGCCCCACTGTACCTATCCTTTGGTAAAAGCTTGTCTATGTGCTCTAGAATGTATTTTGAAAATGCAGGTTACAGTTACAATCTTATAATTAGTGATTTTTTTCTCTGGAGTAGTGACACACTATTCATTGCGGGAGGCTTGTCGATTCTAGGGAATGCTGATAAGATTACCGCAAATGAAACCTTTGGTTTTACCTATACAGGCACATCGGCTAGCTTTTCCTGGCCTCCGGGATTGAGTGTTACTCCTGGTACAAATTCCATTGTTGTTAATTTTCCAGAGTTAACAAACAGCAAGACATATGGACATTATTACAGCAATCTAGTAGGAAAAGCTTGGGCAATATATGGAATTAATCAGGCTTCTCAAGCTACGTTTAGTTACGGAAACAGGACCTTTACCGTCGGTGCATACGACAGTAAAAATATTTAATTAGTATCTAGCTTAAAGGTGGAGGGATACTTCTCCACCTTTTTTGCGTTACTTGATATAGAATATACTAAATAGAGGAAGTGCATTATGAAGAGGTTGCTTCTAAGTAAAGTTGTAGTATTTGTATTATCAGTTTCTTTGTTAGTTGCATTTTTCCTCATCAGAAGTAGTTACAATAAGGAAGGAAGTAATCAAATTGAACCAAGTCTGTTTAGTAGTACAAAAATTAATGAAATTCTGAAAAAAAGCTATTTTGAAGGGTATGAAAAGGCCCAGTTTAGTTCAGCTAATCTAGTTTATAAGGATTTAGATAATTATAAATTTTATTGGATACTAGCCTTAATGAATCAATTAAATTACAGACAATCTGATTTACCAAATATTAAAGATCATTATTATAAATTGGTCCTTAAGACAACAAATTTTGAATCTTTAGATGAATTACGACAATTAAGTGATATTATTAAATTTTTAAAAGTTCAAGACGAAAAAACTAAAAATCTCATTTTGGAAAAAGTTATGCAGCATTATGATAATCAAGAAAAACTATTTTTTAATTTGGGACAAAATGAATCACTTAGAGAGAAACTTGTAGCAACCTCAAAGGTAATAGAAATTTTAAAAGATGTTAGCCCTTTTTCCAATTTTTTGAATGAAACTAAAGTGAAACTCATAAGATTACTTGATTCTGAGATTTTTTTTACAAATAGCAATATAAAAGAAAATGTGCTGAATAATGAGGGATTACTTATATCCTCTCTAAATTCTTTAGGGGTAAATTGCAAAAATACAAAGTTAAACAACCTAAATAAAATGCTAATATGGCTGAACAAAATTAACGAAAAATCTTTAGAATTAAAATCAATGGATGCCTATACCTTGTCAGTTGCAAATTCTATAATAGATATTAATGGTTTTTTTGTTAAAACCTATTCTGTTAGTGAAAAGATGACGGATCAAATTAATAAAGATAAATTTATTCTTCAAAATAGTAGTTTTTCTAATGACGGATATGTCTATGAACCTCAGTATATATATCTGTTAAGTAAACTGAGTAATGAGAGTAATATTGCTACTACTCTATCAAAAATAAAAGAATATATTGATAAATCGATAGAGGAGGGGTTTACAGTAACACTTGATCCTAAAATAAATATACAGGATATGTACTACGGATTGTTTTTTGCGAATAGTATTAAATTTAATTATAATGAAAAAAAAATTAAGTCATTATTAAGCGAATATAAAATTTCTCTAATGAATGATCTATCAGATTTTGACAAAAATAAAATGATAAAGTTACTTTATCTATTGAAATGCTATTCTATACTAGATATCCCTTTTCAAGGAAAAACGGAAATTTACAATAAGGTAAATGAGCAATTATTAAATTTAAATTCCAAAGATAAGTCTATAATTTTTGAAATAAGATCTGGTCTCGAATTGCTTAAAGAAATGGGAATGATTCCAAATGAAAATGTGAAAACGCATTTGAATAAAGTTATTTTAGAGCTCCAAGAAAAGAACCTCGTTCTCGATAATTTTGATTACTCCATTAACTTATATTTTGTTATTCTAAACTTAGGATTAGAAAAAGAATATAAAGATGAAATTGATAAAATTGTAGGCTATTTATTGGAGCTGAAGGAAGATGGCGGGGGATTTAAACAAAAGAAAACTGAGGGTGGAGTAGCCGATATAATTACAACATCAGAAGCATTAACTGTTTTGTATAAAAGCGGACAACTTAGCGAGCTGATTAAAAACTCGAACTTAGAATTCTTGAAATCTCTTAGAGAAGAAGATGGTATTTTCAACATATCAAAGGTTAATAAGAATACCGATCTTAGGGTTCTCTATCATGTTTATCAAGTAGAAAAATTAATAATCAACAATTAGGGGGAAAGATGAATTTAAAAAAATGCTTTTTATTAATTTTAAGTATTCTCCTTATACAAGGATGTTCAATTAAAGATTATCCTAACAAAATAGAAGTAACAAGTGTTAATTATTCTTCAAGTGAAATCGATAAGAATAATTTATTATTTAATTACGATATTTTAATTACTAATTACAGCGATAAAAATGTGGAAATAAAGTCGGTGCAAACTCTTTTAAATGTAGCTAATAAGTCATCAACTAATGAAGTTAATAAAGAATTGATCCCTGGTGAATCGATGCATGTAAAAGGTAACATCAGCTTTATAGAAACTGACATCGAGCCATCAATAAAAGAAATTAAAATCAATCAAGTGGAGAGTTATAAGTATCATTGACCTGACATTGGGAGCTTTGTAATATAGCTTACCAGCCAAAAGAAGGTAACCCGATCACTGAAAAAGTGAGGGCAATGACCGTTCTCAAGTCAGTATTGTAGCGACTACGGTCGGAACTTCCTGTGCCCATATTGAACTTAATCTTCTAGCAAGGAAATGGAGCATAAGAGATCTCGCTCCAGAAATGAGCCGAGACTTAATGATACGCTTGTCGCACCATATAAGGAGTATCCGCTTGAGTATGGGATACATTCTCTATTACTACCACAAGATTTAAGTTATGTAGATAGTGATCTTGTTAGGCGAAAAAAAACCACAATTAACAAAAGGCTAAGAGGCAGCCAAACCCGCAGTCCCTTAGCTAAATATTAATTCCAATGGCTGGGCTCGACGAGCTTGGCCTTTTCTATAAATGCTGATGACAAGATTCCAGAGTTAGAGATCGAGGGGAATTACATGGAAGAAACTACCTAACATTTTTTTGTGATATGGAATTTTTCGGACGAAGTTTAGATTTTTAAAATAAAATAATTTAATATATAAATATTTTATTGACGAACTAATTGACAACGTTATTTTTTAGTCATGATTAAAGATGTGAAGCATTTATGTTTTGTTCCGAAAGACATACAGAGACTGAAACCTCTTAATGTGTAGCTGGAACTCGTGATTTCATAGATTATAGCAATGACTAACAATCTCAACAGAAAAGGTGATTAGGTTATGGGACGTTTAGCAGACAAGGTTGTCATTATTACAGGGGCTGCCATGGGCCAAGGGGCAGAAGAAGCCAGGATGTTCGCTAAGGAAGGAGCTAAGATCGTAGCTACCGACCTTCAGATAGATCAGCTTCATGCGGTTGTTCAAGAGATCAAGGATAACGGGGGAGAAGCCATTGCGGTTAAGCATAACGTAGCCTCCGAAGAAGACTGGAAGAACGTGGTTGCCCAAGCGGTGGAACACTTCGGTAGAGTTAATGTGCTTGTGAACAATGCGGGAATCACGACCGCTCAAGGTTTTGACCAATTCGATATGGCTGGCTGGAACAAAATCCTGGAGATCAATCTTACAGGCACAATGCTGGGTATGCAGGCTGTAGTACCTGAGATGCGCAAATTAGGAAGCGGATCGATTGTGAACATTTCCTCGGTTGCAGGCCTTGTGGCCATGAGTGGAACCAATGGCTATTCGGCTTCCAAGGGGCAGTGACATTAATCTCTAAAACTGCCGCAATGGAGCTTGCCAAAGACTCTATTCGTGTAAACTCGGTTCACCCCGGTGTCATCATGACTCCGATGGTCGAGAAGGCGGTTACTGAAGAAGCTATGAAAGGCCTCAAGGCAGGCACTCCACTACCACGTATGGGAAGACCGGAGGATATTGCTTACGGCGTTCTGTACCTGGCCTCTGACGAGTCCGCTTTTGTTACAGGAACTCAGCTTGTCATTGACGGAGGCTGGACTGCCCGTTAATTTAGATAAACGCTAAAGAAATCCCCTACGTAACAGATGAAGGAATTGGACCCGGCATGACCGGGAATCCTTCCCTGAGCAGTGACCCGTTAGTGGTTGCAGTTCACCCTGTTACAGAGGGGATTTTTTATTTTCACACATCATCTTTATTATTGGAAGAAACACAGGTTATACCCGGCTTCTGATTTCTTCTAAAGCTTGCTGTAGGTGGGGATGTTTAAATGTAAAACCCGCATCCTCCGCCTCAAGGGGAATTACCCGCTGCCCATCCAGAAGCAGGGTAGACTGTTCTCCGAGAGCCAGCTTAAGCAGAAATACCGGAAGAGGGAACCAATATGGCCGGTGATACACCCTCGCCAGAGTTCTACCGAACGTTTCATTGGTTACTGGAAAAGGGCTTACGGCATTAACAGGTCCATGAAGATCCGGATTCATCACACAGAAATCAATCAGGCGCACGATGTCCATCAGATGAATCCAGGACATCCACTGCTGTCCCGTGCCCACTCTCCCGCCAAAGCCTAACCGGAAAGGCAGAGAAATTAGCGGAAAAGCACCGCCGCTGCGTCCAAGCACCACGCCGGTCCGCAGGTTCACTACCCGAACACCGACCATCTGCAGCGCCTGGGATGCCTGCTCCCACTGCGTCGTCACTTCAGACAAGAAGTCTGAAGGTGAAGTTCGGCTGTTCTCATCATATTCGGCGGTTAGGGATGTTCCATAAATGCCGATGGCTGAGCCCTGAATAACAACAGACGGCTTGTCCTTGAGCTGTCCGATCAAGTCGGCGACAGCTTGTACGGATTTCAGCCGGGATTCAAGAATCCGCTGCTTGCCTGCTGATGTCCATCGCTGATTGAGCGAGGAACCCGCCAGGTTGACCAGCGCATCTAAGCCTTCAAGGTGCTCTGGCGAGGCTGAAAGATCCTCCCAGGTAATTAAGCGGGGGAAGTTTGCAGTGCCGACTGTGTAAGATCCAGGTTTGATTTTCCGAGTGACTACGGTAATCTCGTGACCTTTCTCCAGCCAATAATCAGCCAATGCGCTGCCGATAAACCCGGTGCCTCCACAGATCGCCATTTTCATCTTCAATTCCTCTTTTCCAAGACATCTCTAATAAAATAAACCCGCCAGGCCGGCAGACCATCAGGCGGGTTGGTGATTCAAACAGCTTATTTGTTTATCAAATGCTGATACGGGGTATAATCAATTTCATTTTTCTTCAGGAATTTGATCAGAAATTTATTATCTCTCTTGGGTGTGGCGACAATGTAACCTTTAATACAGTGATCACGTGTGACTTCAGATGCACCGCTCTCGACCGCAATCTTGCCAATTTCGGCGGCAATGGAATGCTTGGCGATATCCCGGAAAGCTTGAGGAACCGGGGAGACCAGCATGTCGAGAAAAGCTTTAGTCTCATCCGTCCATAACGGGCGGCTCTTCTCAACCCAGTAGTTCTGCCAATCCAGCTTGGACATTCCGTCTTCCTTTGGCAGCACTTTCATAAATTTGCGGAACATAAAGAACCCGCCAATAGTCATGGCTCCAAGCATTATGAAGCCCCAGAATACAATGGAATTCATGAACCAGCGGTTAGGGGCGTCTGACGCTGCGAACAGGAATGTGTTCCAGAGATACATCTATTGTTTCACCTCATCCAGTCATTCTTAAATCGTGCAAGTATAAAGATCACAGTTAAGTTATTTGAAATTATACCTTATTTCCAGCGGAAATTCGATATCAGCCCCCGAAGGAATGTGGAAAAAGATGAGATCGATACCTTTCTAGTCTAGTTTTCGCTATCTAAACCGGATTTTACAATGTTCCACTTCATCAGGGAGTCATTATCCAGCCGCACTGGGATACGAATATGAGCGAACTTGAAACGAACAAAAAAGCGTATTTTCCTTCGTTTAGGAGGAAATACGCTTTGGATTGGAACTTAAAGAGATTTACCAAGCCTGCCTATTGAACTAAGACGGCCAGAACGGAAACCATGATGAACGGCAACCTATAGGCCCGGGTACCGCCAGCCGTTGCCGATATACTGCTGTGGAGGATAGGCCGACGGGTGGCCTTCGCCGTCTTGTGAGTAATCCCCCTGTGCGCGGTTATCTTGTATCGGAGCCCTAACCTCCCTTTGCACGTGATTCCTCTGCACGTGATCTTTCTGCACGTGATCGCTCTGGATGTGATCCCTCTGGCCAGAGACGGCAGGGTTGCAGTTGGCAGGAGGGCCAATGACAACCGTGTCTGTGATGGGAGCCAGTACATCTGCAAGCAGCCTTTTGTCAAGACAGTAGGTATGGGCAAAAACGCTAGCCGGGGTCAAGCGCAGCAGGTCAGAGCCGCCAATAAATTCTGGGATAGGTGCATCGAAAATGGCCAGAAGATGGGTCTGGTCCACAGTGGCAATTTCATAATGCCACCATCCTTGCGGCACATTAGCAACCTGACCAGGGCTGATAGGGATATTGATAAGCTGTTTGGTGAAGGGATTTATAAGAGAGACGACAGCGGCTCCAGAAATGCAATAGACAAGCTCAGAGGCATTCTGGTGAGTGTGGGGTTCAACCACATTGGATTTGCTCAGATAGATGTCGAGCAGAGACACATTGCCCAAGGTGTTCAACTGATGGATGGATAAGGCGTTGATGAAATTCTGATCATCTTTCTTGAACATAAGATTATTTCGGAGATCGTAAGTGTATTGGACCGAAGGGGACGTGAAATCCATATAAGATATCATCGAACGGTCAACCTTCCTTTCGCGCCCGCGAGATGGGGGGAGCTGATGAAGTATTTATTCTTGACTTGGTATAACATTAGAAAAGACTGCTGCGGGAATCTTCCTCATATGTATGCATAATCCTACTTGTCTTAGAAATAAATCAGGTCTCTCCATAACGAAAACAACGGGAGCCTTGAACCTGCAAAATAAGTCTGGGCTTCCGTTGTCTCTTTTCCCAACATTCATTGTAGCTGCCTCGTCGCCAAATAAGCCTCAAGTGTTATACACTCTTTCCACCCGATCTCCTAACCGGCTCAAAATCTCGTTCGTCACCGTGCCACAGCGTCTGGCAATCTGCCCTGCTGTTATAACTTCTTTCCCGTCTTGCCCGATAATCGTAGCTGTATCCCCCTGACCTACGTCAGTTATCGAAGTGACATCTACCATAAATTGATCCATACAGATGCCGCCAATGATAGCCGCCCTCTGACCACGGATCAGCACGTAACCGCCCTGCTCAGACAAGGTCCTTGGGATGCCGTCTGCGTAGCCCAAGGAAATGACGGCAATCTTCATCTTGGACGGGGCAATGAAGGCATGTCCATATCCAATATGGGCGCGAGCAGGCACCTCCTTCACTTGTGTCACGGAGGCTTTTAGAGAAAGGACCGGCCGCAGATTTATCTGAACGGTGACCCGATCCTCTTCAGAGCTCAGCAGGCCATACAAGGCAATGCCCGGACGGACAAGGTCATAATTCAAACCGGGATAATTGAGAATTCCGTAGCTGCTCTGAATATGAACAAGTCCCGGATCGAGACCAGATGCCTTGAGGGTGTCGATTACTCGGTTGAACTTTTTCACTTGAAGGTTGGTGAAGTGAATTTCCTCTCTCGACAATCCAGGAGATTCTGCCAGATGGCTAAATGTTCCGGTTACCCGCAGATGGGCGAACTGGTAACACCGCCGTATCGATTCCAGATTCTCTGAAGGCTCCCCTAATCTATTCATGCCCGTATCAATTTTGATATGAACATCAAGGTGGATGCCGCGCGACTCAAGGGACTCAGCATGCTCCAGGTTCACTATAGTCTGTGTCAGCTTGTAGCGTGCGAGCTCGGGTGCACGCTCCGGGGCAGTATACCCTAAGATTAAAATATCGCCGTACACCCCGCGCTCCCTTAGAAGAATCGCCTCATTAATTTCGGCGACGGCAAACCGGGTAATCCCGATCCCGTTCAAGCAGCGGGCAATTTCTACAGCCCCATGACCATAGGCATTGGCTTTGACGACTGCTATAATGCCGCATGAGCCTGGGATTATCCGCTTAATCTCGGACACATTATGCCGGAGATGGGACAGGTTTATCTCAGCCCAGGCCCGGTGCGGAGAAGTGCGTGTCTGATTTGCTATATTAGCAGAGGTATTGATTAGGTAAAAGGGGTCTGTGGATAATGAGCTCCGCCGACTCATCCGGCCAACTTCCCTTGTTGGTGGAATATCGTCACGATATATCCGTCTATGTTATTTCCGGAGCAGGTGTAGGATGCACCAGATGGAATAGGGACGGCCTGGTCCCCGCCACTGTCCTCCACAAAATACATTTCTACGAGAGAACCATTAATATTCATATACAGATGGGACCCCTGATAAGTGAATCTTTTGATATACTCGTGATACTCTTCCAGGCACATTTCGTACTGTTCCATAAGCAAAGCGTGCGGAACGCCTACATATCTGTAATGCCAGGGTTCATTCGCGATTTGTGTCAAGGATTCTTTCTCTTTCTTGTATCGCTGGACAAATCCATATTCCGGAGCCAGCTTTTTAAATGAAGCACATACCCCCAGACTAGGGAAGGCGGGGCACAAATAATCCACCTCGGTGCCTAACAATCCAACGTCTACAGCGAGGCCGGTCTGGTGCTCACTTTCATTCGGGCGTGCCACATAGCGGGATGTGAACTCAAGTCCATATTCCGATAATGACTGTTCGTAAATGTTCGATTGCTGGTCTGCCGTACGATACCCGCTGACGATGCCGATCTGATCACCGGCCTGGCATGCTGTTAATAATTGTCCAAGCTGCTCCATACAGTTCATTTCAAGACTCGGATTCTCTTCTTCGCTGCTTGCCTTCTTAATACCGGTGGTAGGAACGATCTGATCAGCATCAGGACTGCTTGTTACTGGATATTTCTGATTCACGAGTACAAGGGGTCCTTGATGAATCATCGCAGGCTCCAGTCTAAGGATCATTGTGCTGCCTCCTCATCAAGGGCAAGCTGGATCAGCTTGTCCATAAGCTCTGGGTACGAAATATCGCTGTGTCGCATCATATTTGGATATCGGCTCGCTGCCGTGAAGCCAGGCATTGTGTTGACTTCATTAAAGAGAATCCGTCCATCACCGGTAAGGAACAGATCCACCCGTGCAAGGCCTTTACATCCCAATGCTTGGTATATCCGGAGGGCGGCTTCCTTCACCTGCTTGGCCGTATTCGGTGATATTCTTGCGGGCAGATGAATTTTGGAAGTTTTTAAGGAGTACTTCTCTTCATAATTGAAAAAATCACCCCTCAGCTCGATCTCGTCTACCTCGGCAATGAGCGGATCGGCATAACCCAGCACAGCGCAGCCTACCTCGAAACCTTCCACATTCTGCTCAATAACCACCTTGCGGTCATGCTGGAAAGCTAACTTGATTCCATCTTTAAGTTCTGCGTTGTTATAGGCTTTCGTTATCCCAAATGACGAACCGGACTTCGCTGGTTTGATATATACCGGGTAACCCAGCTTCTCCGCATTGTCTATCGCCCTATGAAGATCGTCGCCTTCAAGCACCGTCACCGAAGCTGCCGTTTCAATCCCGGCCGCCCTGACCAGCTGGCTCGCAATTCCTTTGTCCATTCCTATCGCTGATGAGAGTGTATCGCAGCCTACAAAAGGAATTCCTGACAGCTCCAGCAGCCCTTGCAGGGTTCCATCCTCTCCGTATTTGCCGTGCAGAACAGGAAACACGACATCAACAGGAATAATCCGGTATTCGGTGCCGATGAATTCCACGATACCCGAAGCTTGTCTGCTGGGGGAAATGAAAGCTGGGGTACAGCCAGAATGGGTGTGCCAGGTGTCCTGACGAATTTGATCCGTGTTGCCAGGGAACCTCAGCCAAGCTCCCTCCCGTGTAATCCCGATCAGCATCAATTCATATTTGGAACGGTCCAGATGATCGATAACTGATGCTGCGGATTGTAAAGATACTCCGTATTCTGTGGAGGTCCCGCCAAAGAGTACAACAACTGTTTTTTTCTGCATAATAGAATAATCCCCCGTCTCATTATTAGAAGATATATAAAATGAACTTTAGAATGTACCGGTCTCAGCTGAGAGGACGAGGGATTCTGAAGAAGCGGAGTGTCCGCCTTGGTTTCTGAAATGCCCCTACTTGAATATCTAGTTCAAGCATTTCGGAGACCACCGTGGTCGTAAGAACACTCGGCATCGCAGCGCCCCTAAAGGGTAACCTTCATAAGTTCGTTTTATATAGAATCATAATTTAATTGATTTTCATTATAGGGAGCGGAATTTAAATAACTTTAAAGAAAATATTAAGGAAGGCTTAAGATTCTATTGCAGATACGTAATTATGAAAATATAGTTTGTTGCCTGTCTTTGATATTCACGATAAAATATACTGAATCAAGTTGAATATTAAGGGGGAAATAGGCAAGTGCTAAAAATCGGTTCCCATGTATCGTTATCAACCAAAGGGCTGCTGACAGCTACCGGCGAGGCCGCATCATATGGCTCCAGCTCGTTCATGATATACACAGGCGCTCCCCAGAACACGCGGCGTAAACCTGTCGAATCTCTTTTTATTGAAGACGGGAAAGCGGCAATGGCAGCCGCCAATATTGAAGAAATTGTTGTACATGCACCTTATATTATTAATTTGGGTTCATATAAGGAGAACACGTATCAGCTTGCAGTTGACTTCCTTCAGGAAGAAATCCGCCGGACTCATGCCCTGGGTGTAAGGAATATCGTTCTTCATCCCGGCGCGTTTACGGACAAGGATGCCGATTATGGAATCGACCGGATTGCAGCCGGATTGAATGAGGTTCTGAATGGCACGGATGAGACGGATGTCAGCATAGCCCTTGAGACCATGGCCGGCAAAGGAACGGAGATTGGCCGAACTTTTGAAGAGATTGCCCGGATTATCGAGCAGGTTGAGCACAAGGAGCGCTTGACGATTTGTCTGGATACCTGTCATATTCATGATGCGGGTTATGATATTGTTAATAACTTGGACGGTGTTCTTGAGGAGTTCGACCGGATTATCGGCCTGGACCGCCTTGCCGTCGTGCATATCAATGACAGCAAGAACCCTATAGGTGCTGCGAAGGACCGTCACACGCCAATCGGCTCTGGGTGGATCGGATTTGAAGCGATCAAACGTGTGGTTCACCATGAGAAGCTCCAAGGACGCCCATTCATTCTGGAGACGCCTTGGATTGGTAAGGATGCCAAAACCCAGCGTCCAATGTATGAAGTGGAAATCGCACTTCTACGCGGTAATGTGGCTGAGCGGTTCGGAGAGAGCTTCCTGACCGAAGTAGAGCAGCTTCACTCTTTCTTCAGCAAGCAGGAGATTTATCCCCGAGCTTTCATTCTCAGCACCTGGGAGCTGCTGAAGAACGACGCCAAGGCGAAGAAAGCCGATCCGCGCGAGCCGCTGGAGCGGTTATATGATCTGGTAGTGGAGGCAGGCTTGTTCCCAGAGCTATCCGAGGAACAGATTAATCAGCGGATTATTGCTTGGCTCGCCATGAACGAGCTTACGGTGCAGGGTTAACTTAAGGAGGATTTCTAGGTAATGAAAGACACACATGTAAAAGCAGGTCTGCGGCCTGTGAAGGAATATGAACAAAATCGCGCACGGATGCTTATTTCCTGTCCGGACGGGCCGGGGATTGTGGCGGCGGTATCCCACTTCCTCCATCAACATGGAGCAAATATCGTTCAGTCAGACCAGTATACGATGGACCCTGAGGGCGGCATGTTCTTTATGCGCGTTGAGTTTGATCTGGAGGATCTGGGCAGCAGATTGGCGGAGATCAAGGGAGATTTCCAGGAGATTGCGGACAAGTTCGAAATGGAGTGGAACATTTTCCCACTTAAGAATAAGAAGAAATTAGCCATCCTTGTTTCCAAAGAGGATCACTGTTTGGTTGAGCTGTTGTGGCAATGGCAGGCGGGAGATCTGGATGCGGAAATTTCCATGGTGATCAGCAATCATCCGGATATGAGAGAATACGTCGAATCCTTCGGGATTCCTTACCATCATATTCCAGTTACACCAGATACGAAGAAAGAAGCAGAACAGCGCCAGCTTGAGCTGCTGGATGGGAATGTGGACCTGATTGTGCTTGCCAGATACATGCAGATCGTCTCGCCAGCGCTCATTCAGCCGTACCGGAACCGGATTATCAACATTCACCATTCCTTCCTTCCAGCGTTTGTTGGCGGCAAGCCGTACGCTCAGGCCTATGACCGGGGTGTGAAGATTATCGGAGCCACAGCTCACTATGTAACCGAGGAGCTGGACGGAGGTCCGATTATCGAGCAGGACGTACAGCGCGTTAGCCACCGGGATAACGTAAGTGAACTCAAGCGTATCGGCCGGACTATCGAGCGGGTGGTTCTGGCCCGTGCGGTGAAATGGCATATTGAGGACCGGATTCTGGTTCATCAGAACAAGACAGTTGTGTTCAATTAATCCACAAGCATCATAGATTGTTGAGATATATAAGCATTCAAAGCCAATCGTTCAGGACTAGTCCTTAAGATGGCTTTGGGTGCTTTTTTGCGTTGACGGGCGTGTTTGCGCATTCCTCGCATAGTTTAACTATAGTTAGGGAAGTTGTAATGAAGTAAGATTTTGTCTCTTGATCAAATTATGGACGGGCGAGCTAGAAATTGACCCTCAATTTGTGGTACAATGCATAAATAAGTCAAAATGACTTTTTCATTTTGAGCGTGTCGTTTGATCTTTTATCAAACTATTTACAGACCCTTGAGGAGGAAACAAAGCAATGTCTGATGAAATCAAAGAAATTTCTGACAACAACGTAATCGATAACTTGTCAATTGCCACAATTCGCACGCTATCAATCGATGCAATTGAGAAAGCAAACTCCGGTCACCCGGGAATGCCGATGGGATCCGCTCCTATGGGCTATCAGCTGTTTGCCAAAACTATGAATCACAACCCTGACCATCCGACATGGATTAACCGCGACCGTTTTGTGCTGTCTGCTGGGCACGGTTCGATGCTTCTGTACAGCTTGCTGCACTTGAGCGGTTACGATCTGTCCTTGGACGATCTTAAGCAGTTCCGCCAGTGGGGAAGTAAGACTCCTGGCCACCCTGAGTTCGGACATACAGCTGGTGTTGACGCTACTACCGGGCCGCTTGGACAAGGGATTGCCATGGCTGTAGGTATGGCTCTTGCCGAAGAGCACCTAGCTGCAACTTACAACCGCGGAGATTTCAAAGTGGTTGATCACTATACTTATGGCATTTGCGGTGACGGTGACCTGATGGAGGGTGTTTCCGCCGAGGCAGCATCTCTTGCAGGACATCTGAAGCTGGGCAAATTGATCTTCCTGTACGATTCCAATGACATTTCTCTGGATGGAGAGACGAGCTTAAGCTTCTCCGAGAATGTGAGACAACGCTTTGATGCCTATGGCTGGCAGACTCTGCTGGTTAAGGATGGTAATGATCTGAGTGCTATTGCTGCGGCAATTGAAGAAGGGAAAAAGGATACATCGCGTCCTACCCTGATTGAAGTGAAGACCGTTATTGGTTACGGAAGCCCTAACAAACAAGGTAAAGGCGGCCACGGCGGTACCCATGGTTCTCCACTGGGTGCTGAAGAGACCAAACTGACCAAGGAATTCTACAAATGGGTTTACGAAGAAGACTTCTATGTACCAGAAGAGGTGCGTCAGCATTTTGCAGAAGTGAAGAAACGCGGTATTGAAGCGAACAAGGCTTGGGACGAGCAGTTCGCCAAATACAAAGCGGAATTCCCTGAACTGGCTGCACAATTCGAGAAGGCTATTGCTGGCGAGCTTCCATCTGGCTGGGATGCTGAGCTTCCTAAATATTCGTCTGAAGACAAGGCTCTTTCGACCCGTGTAGCTTCTGGTAATGCACTTAATGGTCTAGTCAAAGGGGTTCCACAGCTTCTGGGCGGCTCCGCTGACCTTGAGAGCTCCACGATGACCCACCTTAAAGGTCTTCCTGTTCTGACTCCGAACAGCTACGACGGTCGTAACGTATACTTCGGCGTTCGTGAGTTTGGTATGGCTGCGGCTATGAACGGGATCGCTCTGCACGGTGGACTGAAGATTTTCGGAGGTACATTCTTCGTATTTACCGATTACCTGCGTCCAGCTGTCCGTCTGGCTGCGATCATGGGTCTGCCGGTTACTTATGTACTTACTCATGACAGTATTGCGGTTGGTGAGGATGGTCCTACGCATGAACCAATCGAGCAGCTTGCTTCGATCCGCATCATCCCTAATCTGACGGTAATTCGTCCTGCCGATGGCAACGAGACTTCCGCTGCATGGGCTTATACTGTAGAGAACAAGAACAATCCGGTTGCGCTTGTGCTTACACGTCAGAACCTTCCTATCCTTGAAAATACAGCTGAGCTAGCACGCGAAGGCGTGAAGCGCGGTGGTTATGTGGTATCCGATGCTAAGAACGGCAAGCCGGTTGCACAGCTGATCGCTACGGGTTCTGAGGTACAGCTTGCAGTTAAAGCTCAAGCCGCTCTTGCTGAAGAAGGCATTGAAGTGCGCGTCATCAGCTTGCCAAGCTGGGATCTGTTCGACAAGCAGGATCAGGCTTACAAAGATTCCGTTATTCTTCCGGATGTTAAAGCCCGCGTTGCCATTGAAATGGCTCATCCATTCGGTTGGGAGCGTTATGTAGGTGAGAAAGGTTCCGTTATCGGCATCCACACCTTCGGCGCATCCGCACCTGGGGACAAAGTGATTGCTGAGTATGGCTTCACCGTTGAGAACGTTGTAAAACACGTAAAAGCTCAGCTGTAATCTAGCGAAAATCGACCGAAAAGGGGAAACGGACCACGATGCCGCAGTTCAAAAATGTTACCGTAGATCAAGCTGCCAATATTTACTTTGATGGAAAAGTTACAAGCCGGTCTGTGTATCTGGAGGACGGAAGCAAGATCACCTTGGGGATCATGCTGCCAGGCGCCTACGAATTTGGCACAGATACGGAAGAAGTTATGCAGATTCAATCTGGGGATCTGAAGGTTCTTCTCCCGGATGAGACCGAGTGGAGAGAAATCAACGGTCAGGGCGAGTTCACGGTTCCCGCCGGTCGCAAGTTCAAGCTTGAAGTGACGAAAGTTACGGATTACGTGTGTTCGTATAGGTAATAACCCACCCAAACCTTTCGTAAACCCACCCAAACCCTCCCTAGAAGGGAGGGCCCCAAGGGCTTTGCCCTCTGGACACCCGAAAGGGGGCGATAGGTGGCAGACAGGCGGAACTTAGCAGGTAGAGACTAAGGAACGCTTGCCGTCCCTGCGGGACCCGCTTTCAATTGGGTGGGGTCTGGTTACAGAATAAAGACAAGCGCAATGAGCGGCTTCGATTGTACTGAGATTGTCTGGTACTGGAAGCCGCTTGTTTGTCGTTGGGGGGGACCCACCCAAACCCTCCCTGGAAGGGAGGGCCCCAAGGGCTTTGCCCTCTGGACACCCGAAAGGGGGCGATAGGTGGCAGACAGGCGGAACTTAGCAGGTAGAGACTAAGGAACGCTTGCCGTCCCTGCGGGACCCGCTTTCAGTTGGGTGGGGTTTGGTTACAGAATAAAGACTAGCTAAATGAGTGGCTTTGATTGGTACTGAGAATGTCCTGGCTGGGAGGCGCTGTCCCTGCGGGATGCGCTTGGGTTTGAGCAGGGATGAGTTACTGGTTGGGGTGATGGTTAGAATGGAGATTGAAGGGGGAAGTGCATGGTGGCGCTGTCCCTGTGGGATGCGCTTAGGTTTGAGCAGGGAAGAGTTACTGGTTGGGGTGATGGTTAGAATGGAGATTGAGGGGGGGGGAGTGCATGGAGGCGCTGTCCCTGCGGGATGCGCTTGGGTTGAGCAGGGATTAATTTACTGGCTGGGGGAAGGGTTCAAGGGGGCGTAAGACAAAAAAGAAGGGGGCATGATATCTGGCACCCCTTCTAGTTTTAAACTATTACAGGCTTAATATTGGCTTTGTCCTTTGTCCTCTGCCTTACAGCTTCTTGCCGGCGATGGTCTGGCCGATCCAGGTCTCATAGATCTTCACAACGGCGGAGAGGTCCTCCTCGCCGTAGCCCTGGGTCTGACCGGCTTGGAACAAGCTCTTGGCCAGGTTGAGCATCGGGGAAGGGATGGAGGCGCCATCGGTCAAGGAAGAAGCAAGCTTCAGGTCCTTCAGCATCAGCTGCAGGGAGAACTGGTTGCTGAAATCATGGTCAATGATTTTCTGGCCCTTCAGCTCGGCGGCTTTGCTGCCGGCGGAGCCGAGCTGAACCAGTTCCAGGAACGCGTCCGCCGGGAGGCCGGACTTGGAAGCGATGGCGAAGCCCTCAGCCAAAGCCAGGTTGTTGATGCCGACCATGGTGTTATGGGCCAGCTTCGCTACGGAGCCGGTGCCGTTGTCGCCCATATGCAGCACTTTTTTGCCCAGTGTATCGAAGATGTCCATCACTGCCTCAAGCACATCAGCCGGGCCACCAACCATGAACACCAGCGTTCCGCTCACTGCGGCCGGAGAGCTTCCGGTTACTGGCGCATCCAGGAAGGAACCACCCAGCTCGCCAATCTGACCGGCCAGCTTCTTGGACAAGGAGGGGGAGATGGTACTGCAGTCAATGACCACACTACCTTGATGAAGGCCTTTAAGAAGCCCATGCTCGCCTTCATAGACGTCCACGATCGAGTTGTCATCGCTGACCATGGTAATCACGACATCGTTGTTCTCGGCGGCCTCGCGTGGGGTGGAGACAGCTTTCGCACCTTCCTTCACCAAATCTTCAGCTTTGGAGGCAGTGCGGTTATATACGGTAACTGGGTACCCTTTTTTCAAAAGATTGGAGACCATAGGCGCACCCATTGTACCCAGACCGATAAAGCCGATTTTCTTCATGAAACATTCACCTTCTATTGTCGAATTGTTGTACCGCTACTATTTTAACACGCAGCAGGGGGGCAGTGTACAATGTGCCCTTGTTTTGACTGGGATTATACAGTATTCTAGGTTTAAGTTGTTTCTTGGATAGGCGGTTTAACCCATACACAAATATACGGGAGGTTGTTTTCGTCATGTCAAAAAAAGTAACTTTTGATTACAGTAAAGCCCTTACGTTCGTTGGTCAACACGAGATTGATAATTTGGCTGAGCCTGTTCGTCTGGCTCATGAACAGTTACATAAAGGAACAGGTGCCGGTTCGGATTTCCTGGGTTGGATCAACCTGCCGACTGAATATGACAAAGAAGAGTTCGCCCGCATCCGTAAAGCGGCCAGCAAAATTCAGAATGACTCTGAAGTGCTGATTGTTATCGGCATCGGTGGTTCTTATTTGGGAGCACGTGCTGCAATCGAAGCCTTGTCCCATTCGTTCTATAACACGCTGCCGCAGGACAAGCGTAAGACTCCGCAGATTTTCTTTGCTGGCAACAACATCAGCTCCACGTATGTGACACACCTGCTGGATCTGATCGAAGGCAAGGATTTCTCCGTCAACGTCATTTCCAAATCCGGTACGACTACGGAACCGGCTATCGCCTTCCGCATCTTCCGCGCTGCACTGGAGAAGAAGTACGGCAAGGAAGAAGCGCGTAAGCGCATTTATGCTACAACAGACCGTGCCAAAGGCGCTCTGAAGAAGCTGGCTGACGAGGAAGGTTACGAGACTTTTGTGATTCCTGATGATGTCGGTGGACGTTACTCCGTACTTACAGCGGTAGGTCTTCTGCCGATTGCTGCTGCGGGTATTGACGTAGAGCAGATTCTTCAAGGTGCTGCGGACGCATCCAAAGAATTTAGCAACCCGAACCTGGCTGAGAATGCCAGCTATCAGTATGCCGCAGTTCGTAATGCCTTGTACCGCAAAGGCAAAGTGACCGAGATCTTGGTGAACTACGAGCCTTCCCTGCATTTTGTATCCGAGTGGTGGAAGCAGCTGTACGGGGAAAGTGAAGGTAAGGACTACAAAGGAATCTTCCCAGCTTCCGTTGACTTCTCTACCGATCTGCACTCCATGGGGCAGTTTATCCAAGAGGGGAACCGGAACATTTTTGAAACTGTAATCCAGGTAACAGATGTGGATCATCACATTACGATCGAGTCTGATCCGGATGACCTCGACGGATTGAACTTCCTGACTGGTAAGACGCTGGATTTTGTAAATAAAAAGGCGTTCCAAGGCACCCTGCTTGCGCATACGGACGGCCAGGTGCCAAACCTGATCGTGAACGTACCTGACTTCTCGCCTTACTCCTTCGGTTATCTCGTGTATTTCTTCGAGAAAGCCTGCGGAATCAGCGGATACCTGCTGGGCGTTAACCCGTTTGACCAGCCGGGCGTTGAGGCTTATAAGAAGAACATGTTTGCTCTTCTAGGCAAACCAGGTTATGAGAAAGAGAAAGCCGAGCTGGAAGCAAGGCTCTCCGAATAAACAGTTACATCCCCACATAGGGTTATATGTGCACTAGGAGCAGTTCGCCACTTGGCCGGACTGCTCTTGGCACATCATTTTAAGTCTGGAAGGTTGAGTTATGTTAGATCGTTACCGAACAGTCCGGGAATCCGGGAACAAAGAAATCGTCATTAAGAAATCAAGATTTATTGGTCATGTTATGCCCGTTGAGACAGAGCAGGAAGCTATAGCATTTATTGAACGAATCAAAAAAGAACATTGGAATGCGACCCATAACTGCTCGGCTTATATGATTGGCGAGCGGGATGAAATTCAGAAGCAGTCTGATGACGGGGAACCAAGCGGAACGGCTGGCAAGCCAATCCTTGAGGTCATCCGCAATCAAGGCCTGAAGAATGTCGCTATTGTGGTTACACGTTATTTTGGCGGAATTATGCTCGGGGCTGGGGGGCTGATTCGCGCGTATACGGATGGAGCTGTTGCAGCTATTGAAGCGGGACAGCCGATTACCCGGGTTCTTCACCGGGAAGTGTACGTGGAAGTCGATTATACGTGGCTTGGCAAGATTGAGAACGAGCTGAGAAATCGTGCTATCCGTACCGGGCAGCCCTCATTCGCAGATAAGGTCACTTTATTGTGCCTGCCTGAGGAGCCGGAGGCGGAAGGTTTCACCGCTTGGATGACGGATCTGACCCAGGGGCAATCCGTTATAACAGAAGGTGAGAGGATTTACTTTATCGAAGGGGAATAATGCGAATGGCAAGAAGAGCTGTGGAACAGGAGTTGTCGAGGGAGAGGATTATGGATGCCGCCAGGCATCTGTTCATTACGAAGGGATACCGCGCTATTTCGATGCGCAGCATCGGACAGCATCTGGGGTACAGCCATGGTTCGCTGTATTACCATTTCAAGGAGAAAGCCGAATTATTTTATGCGATTGTTGTTCAGGACTTTAATCACGTGGATTTGTTGTTCCGCCAGGTTATGAGCAGTCCCGGGATTGAGGGGCTAACCAAAGTAGAACAGCTTATGTTGGAATTCATTAAGTTTGGGCTTGAGCATCCGCATCAGTATGAAATTATGTTTATGCTGCGGGACGAGGAGATCCTATCTTACTGCCGCGCCGAGCAGTCCAAATGCTTTGAACGCTTCTCTTCCATTGTAATGAAGTATATGACAGAGGAGGATCATCCGCTCGCCCGGCATACGTCTGTCCCTTTGAGTATGTTCTTGGGGCTCCATGGATTTATCTCATTCTACATTCAGGATCATCTTGCTTTTGAAGATGTACAGCCAGCTGCCATTGCCCATGTCAAAATGCTAAGTCATAGTATTTAATGCAGCGTCACATTGACGTATTTATTTTTGCTTTCCCACTTTACCTAATTGACTCATTCTAGCTGTGAATCATCATAGTTTTGTGTTTAAACTCAAAAAGAGGTAGATAGCTAATGAAAATTACGTACTTGGATAAGAAGAAACTCATTGGTAAAACCTTTCTGGTTCTAGGTTTAATCTTCTTATTTCTCATTGTCATATATGGTATTCTGGCCTATAGTTTTTTTGGCGACTGGGGTAGCAGTGGAACTTTTGGGGATACATTTGGGGCTTTAAATGTGCTTTTCACTGCTTTTGTCCTGCTGGTGTCCATTGCTACGATCTATTTCACCATTCAATCCAGCAACGAGGCTGGATTTGATCGGCAATTTTCCCAGTTCATGAGTCGGATCGAGAAGATCCAGCAATCCGGATCACACGAATCTGCGTTAAATGTCGTGATTGATGCTGCTTATATGTATTTTACACACGAAGAAGAAGAGACGGAGCCGGATGAAGAATATGATGAATTTCTTCTCGGCGCCGCTTATTGGTTCATACCTTATATTAATTTGGTTTCCACTACCCTGGAGCTCATGACCAAACACGCAGATACTATGGAGATCAGAGGATATGAAGCGGCGTTTCGAACCTATTTCAGTGACAACGAACTCAAGGCTATTGCTACATACAGTATTCTTAGCAAGCAAGTAGAAGCTGCTTCGTTATGTAAAAATATAGATCGGGTTGATTTGCTTCGTAATCACTATGCAAGCTATAGTCACGGTGGGGAAGTTGAAGACCTTGTTGAAAAAGCCATTATCGAGCGCTTTGGTGAGCAAGAATTTTAAGAAGGAAGTCAGTATTAAGAAAAATACCATATAAAAAGCACCCCCAGAAGCTCCATGCTTAAGAGCCGTCTTGGGGGCAATTTATGTTTCATACTCGGAAGAATTTACCCTTCGCAGATCTTTACATAGAACTGACGGTGCCTTGGCCCGTCGAACTCACAAAAGTAAATCCCCTGCCATCTTCCAAGAAGCAGCCTCCCCTCGTGAATAATCACCGTCTGGGAAGGGCCTGCGGTAATGGACTTTAAGTGCGAGGCCGTATTGCCTTCAGCATGCCGGTATTTAGGATGCTCCCAAGGGTATACCTCATCCATCCTCATTAACACATCATGCTTCACATCCGGGTCGGCATTCTCATTAATGGCGATTCCTGCTGTAGTGTGGGGACAATAAATGATGGCAATTCCTTGTCGTACGGCGCTTTCACTCACCACGGCACTGACCTCCCGGGTAATATCCCTCATTTCATCACGCCGGACTGTACTTAATTCCAATGTTTTAAGCATAGTTAATACCGCCTTTCGTAGGGATGGTATGAAAAAAGAAGCCGTAAGGCTTCTCGCAAGCTTTAAGATTTAATTATATCCGGTTCATCATAAAGCCTGTACCGGGTGTCAGAACAAATTTCGGGCTTAGCTGCACGGCTGCTTCCTTGAAGGTGACGGAGCAACTGCTGCATAAGCGGTTGTAACGAATGGAAGCACCGCAGCATTCGCACGGATAAGTAAGATTACGATAGCTCTTAGGAAGCTTTCCTTCCTTAATGAACTGAATAATGACGGATTTATTTATGTTCGAATGTTGAATTAATTCCTCGGTGGAACAAGACGGGTATTTCCAGAGCAGGTCCAGACAAAGCGAGAGTTCGGCATCCAGCTTTGCTGTGCAGGAAGGGCACAAGTTCCTGACATTTTTTCGATATACAGACCCGCATTTAGGACAATTGCTTGTTAATAGTTCCATATTCATCATTCCTTGCAGGTAGTATGGGTAATAAGTTCTAGTCTAATTTTACTGTATGAGTGTCATAGTCGGCAATATGTCGTTAAAAATAAAATATGCAAGAGTCATTAGTAACTTTCTCTTCTATCATTAACAAAAACTTGCTAGGTTTAAACATGTTTTCATATTTTTTTGCAAAAAAACTAAAACTCTTCTAAGAGGATAAATAAATATTTGTGCAGACATTGAAATGAAACGATTGACGATGTAAGCGGATGTTTGGTAAAGTTAAGGCTAAGCGTAAAACCAAGTAATTTGATGAGAATTTAGCGATCAATTAAATCTCTAGATAGATATAATCTAAAGCCAATGCCAAGTAAGGAAGGGATGTGAGCCACTCATGCATGTGGAAGTCAAGCATTTGGATAAACACTTCGGGTCTTTTCATGCGGTTAAGGATGTAAGCTTTAATATTGAGAAGGGCCAGTTAATCGGTCTGCTGGGCCCCAGTGGGGGCGGTAAAACCTCAATTCTCCGGATGCTTGCGGGGCTTGAGAATCCCGATTCGGGTGAGATTCTATTCCATGGCAAACAGGTCAACCGGTTGACTCCCCAGGAACGCGGCATCGGTTTTGTATTCCAGAACTATGCCTTATTTAAGCATATGACGGTATTTGATAATATTGCCTTCGGCTTGAAGGTTAAGAAGGCAGGTAAGGAAGCAATCCGCAATAGAGTGATGGAATTGGTGGAGCTAACCGGGCTGAAGGGCTTTGAGCAGCGCTATCCGCACCAGCTCTCTGGTGGGCAGAGGCAGCGTGTGGCTTTTGCCCGGGCGCTTGCCCCTGAGCCTCAGTTGCTGCTGCTGGATGAACCGTTTGCGGCCATTGACGCCAAGATCCGCCAGGAGCTGCGCGCGTGGCTGCGGGAGCTCATTGAGCGTGTGGGAATTACCTCGATCTTTGTTACGCATGACCAGGATGAGGCCATTGAGGTTGCGGACGAGATCATGATTATCAGCCAAGGCAAGCTGGAACAGAAGGGTACGCCGTGGGACATCTATAAGGAGCCTTCGACTCCGTTCGTGGCGAAGTTTATTGGCGAATCTACCCTGGTGGAGAACGCTGCCGAGCTGAAGGGCTTTGATGAAGCGGCCAAGGACGGGGATACGAAGGCGCTTATTCGTCCCGAATATATTGAAGTAGGCACCGAGCATGAATTCCAGGTGCTGTCCGCTACAGACAGCGGTGTTGTGAAGCATTTGCACTTCCGCGGCAGCCAGTGGCTGGTCGAGGTGGAGGTAGGCGGGCATCGGCTTATTACGTACCGCTCTTTGGAGAAGGAGACGCTGCATACCGGACAAGAGGTCCGGGTGCTGGTTCACCGGGCATATTTGTATAATCAGCATACGAGCTGGGTGGCCGAGAACCGCTTTAAACTGGATCCACTGACGGTGATTATTTAGGATTAATAAGTCCTAGGTGAAAATGCGGCATGATTCATGCTTTGCTAAAAGAATATTACAACTATAACCGAAGATTAAGTCTTCGGTTTTTTGTATTTTCAGTAGGATAACTACAGGGTTATCACGTGGATCAATTCACTTTTTCTTTTTATATGAAGAGGTTTTATTAGCTAACAATATATTACTAGAATTCCGATATAAAAATGGTATAAGGCATCTTACCTACAAAAGGGGCAATTTCAACATGAGGGTATAATCATTTACTTAGGAAGGTTACTGTCAGCAGCAGTCTGGAGCATCATGAACACAGCAAGATAGACATAAGTGGGAGGATTATATGAGAAGTGTAATGAAGTCGGTTTCAATTGTTGTTCTTTCTTTGATAGTACTATTATTCACGGTGGCGAACCCACTGCATGTAAATGCTGCTTTAGTGGGTACAGGGTGGGAGAAAGTCGGTGCCAGCACAGCTAACAAGGGAGACTTCATCACGCTGGCTATTGATACAGCAACTACAGACGATACGTTAGATACTGACAGTGATGTATCAAGCAGTGACCCGAGCAATACTATAGGCGGTATACCGTATGTTGCTTTTGATAATAATGATACGGGCCTGGTTACGGTAGCGAAGCTTGTTAATGGAGAATGGGAGGAACTTGGCAACGATTCGATTTCAAGTAACCGGTCTACCATTGTCAAGATGGTCCTGGATAACGGGACGCCATATATCATGTATATAGATCAATACAATTTTTACAAGAAGATAGTGAAAAAGTTCAACGGTACCACGTGGGAGAGTCTCGGACCTGCGTTTGAAGGTAGTTACGCGCAGATGGCTGTTGATAAGGGCACTCCCTATATTTTACTAGGCGATTTTTCGAACTCCAGAGAAAACAAAGCTACTGTAATGAAGCTTGAAGGAAACAACTGGGTTGAAGTAGGCAATGGTGGCTTCTCCGCGGGTTCAATAACCGTCCCCCCTGCGATTGCTGTTGATCATGGCATACCCTATGTGGCATACTCTGATCTTGCTCATGATGGCAAATTAACGGTTATGAAATATGATGAAGATAATAATATATGGAAACCCCTCGGAGCGGAAGGTTTTACTGCAGGTATGGCTGGTACAGGAAATAAGGGAGCCATTCATATACGTATTAAAGACGGTATACCTTATGTTATGTACTCAGACGGAGCCTATGCCAACCCGCAAGGCTATGGTAAGGCAACTCTTATAAAGTTCAACGGGACAGAATGGGAGAGTGTAGGCGAGCCCGGTTTCTCCACGGGAGAGACAGCCTCGCTATCCTTTGCGTTTAATGGCGACACGCCTTATGCGGCTTATACGGACTTTGCTAATAATTATAAGGCTACCGTTATGAAGTACAACGGCTCAGCTTGGGAAACCGTGGGAAAACCTGGATTTTCGCTAAATACTGCTGAACATACTTCAATTGCAATTGATAGCAACGGTACCCCTTTTGTTGCCTTTATGGATTATGAGGCGATGGGTAAAGTATCGCTGATGAAGTACAACCCGCATGAGCTGTTAAACACCAGTATTACTTTGACCAGCTCCGCAAATCCGTCAACAGAGAACCAACAGGTTACGTTTACCGCCACTGTAACAGGAACAGAAGTGGACGGAATTCCGTCAGGGAATGTGCAATTCAAAGAGGGAGACAAACTGCTGAATGAAACGCCGGTGGATGCTTCCGGTATCGCTAGCTACTCTACAAGCAGCCTCAGTGCCGGGGATCACACGATTACAGCCGTTTATGGCGGGGATCTGAAATACGATGGCAGCACATCCGCAGCGGTAGTGCAGCAAGTTAATGCCAAGGTGGTTGATAACACACCTCAACTAAGACCTACAGAAACTACGATATCGAGTTCTCCCAATCCTTCTAAACCTGGTCAGACGGTTGGGATAAAAATTAAGATTGCATCCAACCCGAGCACCTCTGGCGATATGCACGGAACGGTTATTATTAAGGATGGAACAACAAAGCTGGCCGAGCTTTCTGTGAAGCCGTTTGGGATTTCAAATGGATATACTTTTGTTGATTATTCAACCAGCGACCTCACTGTGGGAGATCACCCATTGACTGCTGAATACAGCGGCGATACATTGTTTGGTGCCAGTACAACTTCCAAACCGTATATCCATGTTGTAGGCGAAGGGGCTTCGCCAACGCCAACACCAGTTCCGGGACCGACGCCAACGCCGGACCCTACACCGTCACCAACACCGGCTCCGGCGCCAACACCAACGCCGGCACCAGCTCCGGTACCAACGCCGACACCAATACCAGTGCCGACACCAACACCGACCCCTGTTCCGGTACCGGGTGAGGAGATTTTCAATAAAGATGTATTCAAACCCGGCTTTGAGGTCACAGAGGCACTGGAATCCAAAGTCAATGCGGCTCTGAAAAATGAAGGGTCTGCATTTAAGCCTGTCGACATTAAAAATCACTGGGCAGAGCAAACGATCGATATCTTCACGAAGCTGAACATTATTAAAGGCTATGAGGACAAGACAATCAGACCGAACCAAAACATGTCCCGGGGCGAGTTCGTTGCCATCCTCTCCCGTATATTCGATGTAGGAGGGACGAAGCAGGTTGCACTGAAGGATGTGAAGGGACATTGGGCGGAAGATGCTATCATAGATTTTACACAGGCCGGTATCATTAATGGTAGTGGTGATGGAACCTTCAAGCCGAATAACGCAATCACCCGTGAAGAAATGGTTGTGATCTTGTCAAGGATTGTAAACCTGCAAGGAGCGGCACATAGCGCAGATGGAGCGAACACGGACCCGATTCAAATGGCCGCTGAAGCGGGAATTATTAAAGGCAGCGGGGATGGGAAGCTGAATCCGCACGGAACTGCTGCGAGAGCTGATGCATTACAGCTGATCCTGAACACGCTCCAGCTTAACTCCAAAATCAAAACGATGCTTGAACTGTTGTAGATCAGTATCGGCAATAAAAGAGGGGCACCCCGATCATATTCGGGGTGCTTTTTTGTGCATGCAAGCAGGCGATTCAGGTGCTGAGCCAGCCTTACCCCTCTCTTGTTAAGCTTAGAGGGCAGACAATACAACACCTTACAACACTCATAACACTCACAACGCTCACAACGCTCACAATGCTCACAACACTTCACAACACCTCAAGGCCTTGTACTCATATACTTCTCTATCAGTACATTTGAAAGTCCAGTTACATATCGCTTACAGAATCGGAAGGGACCTATGTTGAACGTATTGGAATATTCTTGGACATGATGTCATGCCGTGCTTAGGAAGCTTTCTTGTTGTGTTTTCCTATGTGGACTATAATTAGAAACAGTGATTTAATAAGCGGGTGCGAGCAGTGAAATAAGCGGATGATGTCAACGGATATAGATGAAAGATGATAGATGATAGATGAGAGGAGCGGGGATTGTGGGAGATCAGCTTAAATTTTGGGGAACCGGCGACGCTATGGGTGTACCCCGGGTGTACTGTGAGTGTGCGGTCTGTAAGGAGGCAAGGGCAGCGGGTGCGAACAGACGTTATCGTTCCTCAGTCTTAGTGGATGCCGGTGAAGAGTCTTTTCTGATAGACTGCGGTCCGGATTGGCGGACTCAAATGGAGCAGCGGAAGCTGCGTTTTGTCCGGCATATTGTCATCACGCACGCTCACTTTGATCATATTGGCGGTCTGCCGGAGTGGACGGATGCCTGTAGATGGCTGGAATACAGAGGGCAGCTGTATGCGCCCCGTGAAGTGATGGAGCTTATTTTGAGACAGTATCCTTGGCTTGGAGGACATGTTGATTTCCATGAAATTGATGATGGACTTACACTTGCCGGATGGCGTATCCAAGGCTGGAAGGTGTTCCACGGGAAGAACGGCTACTCCTATGCTTACAGACTGGAGAAGAATGGGTTTAGCTGGTGTTACTGTTCGGATGCGATCGCACTTCCGCCAGAGGATAAGATCCTGATGCGGGGGCTGGATCTTCTGGTTCTTGGAACAAGTTTTTATAAAGAAGAAGCTCCGTTTCATACCCGTTCGGTTTATGATATGACAGAAGCACTTGAGCTTCTTTCGGACCTAAAGCCTAAACAGACGGTATTTACCCATATGTCGCATGATATTGATATAGAGCGGGATTACGGGCTTCCCAAGCATGTCCGGCTCGCTCATACAGAAATGGCTGTCCTATTGGAGAAATAGGCCAGCCATTTTGCAATTAAGCACGATATTATTGCTGGTTCGCAAGCACGAACTTCTCAATCACTTCTTTAACCCCATCTTCGTTATTGGTGGCTGTTACGTAATCTGCAAGCTCCTTCAGCGGTGCTATGGCGTTCCCCATAGCCACGCCGAGACCGGCGGCTTCCAGCATTTCATGGTCATTCCAGGAGTCCCCGATTGCGATAGTCTCTGACATGTCACATCCAAAATGTTCAGCGAGGAAAGTCAAAGCGGCTCCCTTGGTGCCCTCTTTGTGCATGAATTCGAGGAAATATGGCTTGGATTTCGTAATATGAACACCATCCCCCAGCAGCTCACGGAATATAGGGATCAGCTCGTCCAGATAATCTGGATCGTCGATAATCAGCATTTTCGGAGTAGGCTGGGAAACCAGCTTCTCGAAGTCAGGTTCAATGTGATACTCGGTTTTGTTGAGTTCGGTATAATCAATCAGTTTCTGATTCAGCTCACGGGCGTACAGCTTATCATCGATGTAAGTCTGCAGATGAAGATTGTGCTGGATACAATATTGAAAAAGCTTACGTGCCGCATCCACGGGCATGTAGCGCTCATACAGGACTTTCTCATCCATCAGATTCTTCACGAGTGCGCCTTGATACGTGATAATAGGCACATTAAGCCCAGTCTGACGGGCAATTTTGTGGGCTGAAGCGTAAGCCCGTCCGGTGGCCAAGGTGACCACTACACCTGCCGTTACAGCGTCTTCCAGTGCTTTCTGGGTTCCTGGGGTTACTTCCTTGTCGTCATTAATCAGCGTATCGTCGATATCAATAGCAATCAGTTTGTAGTTAGGCATATGATTTTCTCTCCTTATAACAGCGCTTGTTGTCCTGTTAAGATTATGCGCTGATCTCTTTATTGTCTGTGATGCATGTATCTGGGGTATCGGGCTGGGGAGATGGCGTCCCAGGCTGTAACTCAGAAGCAACCATTCCCGTCAAAATACAAACACAGCCCAGCACCGCGGACCAGCCTAAGTGCTCACCGGCGAACAGAACACCGGTCAGAGCAGCGAATACCGGCTCAGTTGCGAAGATGACTGCTACCCTTGACGGGGTGGTGTGCTGCTGGCTTACCGTCTGAATCCAAAAAGCAAATGCGCTTGTCGGCCCAATGGACACCAGCAGCGCAATTAGCACTTCAGGCTGCATGATCGTATCGCTCAGCTGGCTGAGCGGCCCCAGATTCTCGGTGAAGAGGGAGAAGACCAGGCTGAGCAGACCGGTCACCGCCATTTGTACAGCAGCCAGCGGCAGTGCAGGGTAGCGCGGGGCATAGATCCCTGTAAAACTGATGTGAAGCGCGAAGGCAAAAGCACAGAGCAGAACGAGACTGTCCCCGCGGTTAAGCGTGAATCCGCCTCCCGAGAAGGTTAGCAGGTACAGGCCGGCTGCCGCCAGAAGCGCGCTGATCAGACTTATTCTCGACAATCTTTGTTTCAGCAGCAGCGCCGCCAGGAATGGAACGATCACTACGGACAATCCGGTGATAAATCCGGCATTGGAGGTGGTGGTATACAGCAGGCCGATCGTCTGGAAGGCATAGCCGCCAAACAGAAATATGCCTAGAATAGAGCCGTGAAGCAGCATTTTCCAAGAGGTCTGTCGCCACTGCTTCCGGTAAAATACGAGTGTGATCAAGACCAGCAGAACAGCAGCCCCGATGAACCGGACCGCATTGAAAGCGAGCGGCGGAAGAGCCCCAACTGCCGATTGGACAATCAGGAAGGTACAGCCCCACATGAACGCGACCAGCAGGAGGCTTAAATCAGCCCACTGTGAACGTTTTAACATAACCTGTGCCGCCTATTCTTCCAGGAAGACCAGACCGACGAAGTCTCCTAGCTCAACATTGCCGAAATAATGTTTGATGTCCACATTAGCCAAAGCCTCGCGAACTTCGTTCTCTTCGTACCGCAGACCCCGCAGCTTGTTCTCGATATCCGCCACATCACCCACACCGAAGAAATCGCCGTAAATTTTAATTTCCTCAATCTTCCCGTCCTTAATGTCCATGCGCAGATCGATAATACCCGCCGGGAATTTCTTGGCGTGCTTCACGTTGCTTTCAGGGGATAGTCCGTAGTTCCAGTCCCAGTTCTGGTAACGCTCTTTGGAAATTTCATGGATCTTCTTCCAATCCTCTTCAGTAAGCTCATACCGGGGAACCTGATCCACTTCCATACCAAAGATATGTCGAAGAAGCTCGGAGCGGAATTCCTCAATCGTAATTTTCTTGTCCAGGAAGTCAGATATATTGGCAACCCGGCTGCGAACCGACTTGGTGCTCTTGGACTTGAATTTCTCCGGGTTCGCGTGCAGGGAGGCCTGAACGTGATCCAGGTTCAGATCGAACATCAGGGTGCCGTGACTGAACATCCGGCCCCGGGTTGAGAACTGTGCGTTGCCGGAAATTTTCTGCTCGCCGACTTGAAGGTCGTTGCGGCCGGTCAGTTCGGCCTTAACACCAAGCTGGTGAAGGGCCTCGACCACTGGCTGGGTAAATTTGCGGAAATTATGGAAGGACTGACCGTCGTCCTTCGTAATAAAGCTGAAATTAAGGTTGCCGAGGTCGTGATAAACCGCCCCTCCGCCTGAGAGCCGGCGAACCACTTTTACCCCGTTGTCCCGGATATACTCCGCGTTGATCTCCTCAATCGTGTTCTGGTGTTTGCCAATAATTACGGATGGCGCATTAATATAGAACAGCAGGTAAGTCTCGTCCGCAGGCAGGTGCCTGAGGGCGTACTCCTCAATAGCGAGGTTGATTGCGGCATCGGTAATGCCTTGATTATCAATGAACAGCATCGCTCTCTTGTCCTCCATATCTAATCTAATAAATATTTCTTGTTACTTACTTTCTTATTGTAACGCAATTATGTGGGAAACCAAAGGATTTTGGCACTTATTGACGGGGGAAGAAGGCTCGCGGCATAATGGGATCAATTCACACTATATAAAATGAACTTATAAAGGTTACCCTTTAGGGGCGCTGCGAGGCTGATGATTCTTACGACCGCTGCGGTCTCCGAAATGCTTGAACTAGATATCCAAGTAGAGGCATTTCGAAAGACAAAGGCGGACACTCCGCTTCTTCAGAATCACTTGTCCTCTCCGCTGAAATCGGTACATCCTAAAGTTCATTTTATATAGCGGATCAGATACAACTTGCAAATTTGGAAAAGTTGGAGGTTGGAGCATGCTTGAGGTATACGGACACGGGGGCGATCTGGAGACCGCTGCTGTAAAATATGGCAGAAAACCGGACGAGTTCACGGATTTCAGCAGCAACATTAACCCGCTTGGCCCACCGCCCGGGTTAATAGAGGGTCTCATGGCTGAGCTTGGCTCGATAGTGCGATATCCCGATCCGGGTCATCGTGGATTCAAGACTAAACTGGCAGACCGGCTCAACCTGGATGAGGATTGGCTGTCTATTGGCAATGGCGCGGCCGAGACAATGGCGCTGCTTCTTCTTGCCATTCAGCCCAAGACGGTGGGCATTGTGGTGCCCTGCTTCTCGGAATATGCGGCTCTTGCCGCACAGTTCGGGGCCAGTATTGAATCGGTGACAGGGAGTGCGGACCATCAGTTTCACGCTGATCCGCTCGAAATGGAGCAGCTGATCCGCAGATCGGATCTGGTCTTCCTGGGGCAGCCCAATAATCCGAACGGGGTTCAATACTGTATCCAGCTGCTCCGCAGGTTCGCTGATGTGGCAGAACGGGAAGGGACTTATCTGGTGGTGGATGAGGCTTTTATCGATTTCATAGAGCCTGAAGCAAGGGCGACGCTGCTTCCGGAAATCGGGAAGTATCCGAGGCTTATTCTAATCCGGTCGATGACCAAATTTTATGCCATCCCCGGGCTCAGGCTCGGATATGGGGTCGCCCATCCCGAACTGATCCGTAAGATCAGCGGCAAGCAGGTGACCTGGAGTGTCAATCAGCTCGCACTCACTGCAGGAGAACTGGCGATAACCAGTGGAAAAGAGTATGAAGAGGCTACGATGTCCCTCATTGCCAAGGAGCGTCAATACTTGCTCGGGGAGTTGAATAAGCTGGGCTGCCGAACCTGGCCGGGAGAGGCTAACTTTCTTCTTGTCCGTCTGCCCTTTGGTTGGACAGCCGGACGGATGCAGGATGCGCTGGGACAGCGGGGAATCCTGGTCCGCAGCTGTGCGATGTATCCGGGACTTGAAGCAGGAGATATCCGGGTTGCGGTCAAGAGCCGGCAGGATAATGAGCAGCTGCTGCATCATCTTGGCGGGGTGCTTCAAGGCGAAGCCTGACAGTGCGACAAGCTTGAACTTAAGCGAAGATGAGCAGCGTCCTGAATGGGTGAATCGTACGTACACTTAATCTCCGTCATTTCCATGGAAATGGCGTGAAGAAACAGATTTATCCCATTCAGCGAATGGAGAAGCTCTGCAGGCAGGACAATTTGAGGATTCACAGAAACAGAATGCAATCTGTAAAAAAATTTGCTTCGGAAATGTTACAGTAAGCAAACATGGAGGGGAACAATGAGTACGCCATTTATACATACAGATTCATCCGGCGCTGTATATGAATCCACCGCATACCCCGGACTAAGATTGTCCCGAGGGGAGCGGCATCTCGCCCTGCATCTGCCTAAGGAGGCGGATGCGCTGGCCAGCGCCGTTTACGGAGGAGGGATGGTCCGCTTGCAGCGCATGGTCAACATTTATGTTGACCGGTTCTACCGCTGCGACGATCCGGAGCGCGATATCAGAGCGCTGCTCCAGACGTGGGGTTACCCGCTGGAGGGGACGGCCGGACTGTTGACGGCCGTCCGGCTCCAGCATGCGGCGGTGGCTGAGGAGAAGCACGACGAGGCCTCCGTGTTTGTGTGCGCCACGGCGGGCGTGTCCAACGGTGCCCGTGCGGGTTCGCCGCGCACCACGTTCCCGGCGGACTATGTCCCGGGAACGATCAACCTGATGATCGCGGTGGACGGCCGGATGACACCGGCCGCGATGGTGAACGCGATCATCACTGCCACGGAGGCGAAGGCTGCCGCCCTCGCCGACCTGGGCGTTGCCGATGCCGAGAACGGCCTTCCGGCAACGGGCACCACCACTGACGCCGTTATACTCGGCGTCAGCCAGTCCCCCGCGTACGGGCTGCTGCACCCGTACGCAGGCACCGCAACGAACATCGGCGGCCGGATCGGCCGCCTCGTCTACGGTGCGGTGCAGGAGGCGCTTGCCGCCGCGGGAGTCGGGCGGTGAGCGCCTGGTGGGTACTGCCGGCCGCCTATGTGGTCGACCGGCTGGTTGGCGATCCGCGGTCCATTCCCCATCCCGTTGTAGGGATGGGACGGGCTATTACGCGGATCGAGGCGGCCATCCGCCGCCATGTGCAGCCGCGCCGCTTCAAGGCGGCTGGCGTGCTGCTGCCGCTGCTCGTTGCGGGAGGCGCCTTCGCGCTGACCTGGGGACTGATCTGGCTGTTGGCCAAGATCAGTCCGTGGCTGGCCGCTGCCGCGGAAGTATGGCTGATCGCGACAACGGTCGCCGCGAAAGGCCTGAAGGACGCGGGCATGGAGGTGTACCACTGCCTTAAGGAGGGCGATCTTCCGGCAGCCCGCCAGTCGCTCGGCATGATTGTCGGCCGGGATACCGCACATCTGGACTCCCCCGACATTGTACGGGGAGCTGTGGAGACCGTCGCCGAAAACATCGTAGATGGCGTTGTATCCCCACTCTTCTATGCCGCTATCGGCGGTGCTCCGCTGGCAATGGCCTACCGGGCCGTGAATACACTCGATTCCATGGTCGGTTACAAGAACGACAAATATATTCATCTTGGGTGGGCTTCGGCCCGGCTGGATGATGTGGCCAATTATATTCCCGCCAGGCTCACAGCCCTGCTGCTGATTGTATCGGCATGGGCAATGAAGCTGGATGCTGGGCGGGCGTACCGCACAGTACGACGGGATGCCTCAGCACATCCCAGTCCGAACAGCGGTTATCCCGAGTCGGCGGTGGCCGGCTCGCTTGGCGTGCGGCTGGGCGGGGAGAATGTTTATCACGGAGTAAGCTCATTCCGTGCCTACATGGGAGATAAGACCCGAGAGCTCGTCCCGGATGATATTCCGAAGACGGCTGCCATGCTGATGTGGGTGTCAAACGCCAGTGTGCTTGCCGCTGCTATTGTGCTTGCCTTGGTGGAAGGAGGCTGGATGTGACGTCGTTGGTGGAATGGGTACTGGTGCGTCATGGCCGCACGCGTTGGAACGCAGAACGGCGTTATCTGGGTTCTACGGATTTAGAGCTGCTCCCAGGGAGTGAAGCGGAGCTGGGGCAGACGGCCAAAGAGCTGGCCGATGAGGCGTATGAAGCCGTCTTCTGCAGTGATCTTGTACGCTGCCAGGAGACCCTAATTCGGGTGCGTCCTGATTTAATTCCGATTGTCAGGTACGATCCGCGGCTGCGGGAGATGGACTTTGGACTGTGGGAAGGCAAGACTTATGAGCAGTTGAAGGATCTACCGCTGTATCGAAGCTGGCTGGATGCACCGGATCGGCACACGCCTCCTGGCGGTGAATCATGGAACCAGTTCTATGCCAGGGTATCCTCGGCATGTCGGGACATTGCTGCACTAACGGAAGAACTGGTTTGTGCGGCAGACCTGCGGGAGGCAGCTCATAGAGCTGCCGGAACTGGCCCTGACACTGAAACTAAAATTGTAACAGACACGGACGCGGACACAGACACTATAACTGTTACTGACACTATAACTGTTACTGACACTGTAACTGCTGCTGCTGCTGGTGCTGGTGCTGATATTGATATTGGTACTGGTACCGGGACTGGTAATGAACTTGACCCTGATACAACTAGAGGAACCGAGCCGGGTATAACGATGGCGAACTCAACACGCCGGGGAAGTGTGCAGTCCTCAGATACGTATTCAGGAAATAAGCCCAGCCAGGATGAGTCTGTACCAAAAGCTAGAGTATTAGTTGTGACCCACGGCGGTGTAATCCGCCTGATGCGCACACTGCTGATGCCGGGAACCGGATTTTGGGATGGAAATCTGGGGACCGGGGATGTTGTCAGGCTCCGGACGCAGCTGGAGACTTAAAGCTAACCAGGAAATAAGCCCAGTCAGGATAGGCCTGTATCAAAAGCTAGAGTATTAGTTGTGACCCATGGCGGTGTAATCCGCCTGATGCGCACGCTGCTGATGCCGGGAACCGGATTTTGGGATGGAAATCTGGGGACCGGGCATGTTGTCAGGCTCCGGACGCAGCTGGAGACTTAAAGCTAACTCGGGAACGTGGTCTCTGTTAATTCAGAGTGACTTCCAGGGTATTTTTATCGGAATTTTCTAAAAATTGTCGCATAAAGCTGCTGATAAGGGCCTGGATGAACAATTACAGGTTGTACGACAGGATGTTTTCCCCTATAATCCAGAGGAGTAGATTCACCTTTATGAAAGCGAATAACCAAGCTCTGTAAGGTCCCCGTATAGGCTGTATCCATTTTGCCAATTCGGGGTTAAAAGGGAAGCCGGTGCAAATCCGGCACGGTCCCGCCACTGTAACCGGGGACGAGCCCAATCATTAGCCACTGTACTGTAAAAGTATGGGAAGGCGGGCCATCGTCATTCAACCCGAAAGTCAGGAGACCTGCCTTACAGATTCACAAGCGGTCCTCCGAGGAAGGGACAACGTTCTGTCGAATACATATTGCTGCGGTATAGCTGTTCACATGGATTTTGTGTGAGGGAGAAGCTGCGGGGTAATCTTTCGTAGACGTAGACCTGATCTTATGGATCAGGTCTTTCTTTTGCTGGGGTCGGTTAGACTCATCGCTGATTAGGTTCGCTATTCGGGTGTAATAAGGTGGTTTCTAATTTCAGGTTAAGAAGGGGAGAGAGACAAACAATGAAGAAATGGAACAAGTTAGGGGCCGTATGGCTGCTTGCACTGGCGCTCGCGGTAACAGCAGGCTGCGGCAATAAGGACACGGCAGGAACGCAGACACAGGAGCCGGCTAAGCAGGAGACAAAAGCTCCTGAGCAGCAGGACGCGCTGAAGACGGTTTATCCACTGAAGCTGAAGGATGCGACTGGAGAAGAGGTAACTTTTGACAAGGCACCGGCCAAAATCGTATCCCTTGCCCCGTCCGAGACTGAAGCACTGTTCTCGATCGGTCTGGACAAGGAAATTGTGGGTGTGACGGATTTCGATGATTATCCGGAAGCGGCTAAATCGAAGCCTAAGATGGGCGGAATGGATGTCAATGTGGAGACCATCGTGGCGGCTCAGCCGGATGTGGTGTTTGTGGCTGGTCTGACCAATGCCGAGACTATTAAGAAGCTGCGTGATCTTAAAATCAAGGTGTTCCAGTTTAATCCGAAAACCATTGATGCTGTAATAGGAGACATTGAAACCTACGGTCAAATTACGGATCACCAGGCTGAAGCCAAAAAGGTAACCGACCAGATGCACAAGGAGCTTCAGCAGGTGACCGACGCCGTGAAAAGTCTAACCCCAGAACAGAAAAAGAAAGTGTATATCGAATTCTCACCAGGATATACCGTGGGTAAAGGCGAGTTTATGGATGAGATGATCACCTTGTCGGGCGGCGTCAACGTGGCTGGTGATCTGACAGGCTGGCAGCAGATCAATGAAGAGAACATTATCAAGGCTAATCCGGATGTGATTCTCTATGCTAAGAGCGTTGTGGACGAGAACAAGAAGACATTGGCTGATATTATTAAAGGCCGCAGCGGATGGGATCAAATCAAGGCAGTTAAAGACAGCCGCATTGTCGGTATGGATGACAACCTGCTGAGCCGTCCGGGGCCTCGTGTAACCCAAGGTCTGCTTGAAGTAGCCAAAGCGATTTATCCGGATCTGATAAAATGAGTAAAAGATTAGCGGGATATACCGGGGCCAGTCTGATTTTGCTGGTCCTCACCCTGCTGATTTGTGTGGGCACCGGCTCGGTTTCCCTGCCGCTGATGGAAATTGCACGTATTCTGCTGCACCGGATTCCTTATGTCGGCAGCTTCATTACCCCGGACTGGACGACGGCATCGGAGCAGATTGTACTCAATGTGCGTCTACCCCGCGTACTGCTTGGGTTGATCGTGGGATCGTCGCTCTCTCTGGCGGGGGCAGCCTTTCAAGGAGTGCTTCGCAATCCTCTTGCGGACCCGTTTACCTTGGGAGTATCTTCGGGGGCTTCCGTCGGGGCGGCTGTGCTGATCTTCTTCGGTTGGCAGTTCTCGTTGATTGGAATTTTCACACTGCCTGCCGTTGCTTTCATGACAGGCATCCTCACCTTGTGGGTGGTGCTGGTTCTGGCCAGGGAAAAGGGCAAGATTCCAACTGAAAGTCTGATCCTCTCAGGCGTGGTGATGCAGTCATTTCTTGGTGCGGTGGTGGCCTTTCTAACCGCGATGTCGAAGAAGACGGTCAATGAAATTTTATATTGGACAATGGGAAGCCTGAGTCTCCGTGGATGGTCGTATACGGCCATCCTTTTGCCGTATTTGGTGATTGGACTCCTGATCATATGGAGCGGGGCCCGCAGGCTGAATCTGTTCGCGCTTGGGGAACGTCAGGCCGCACATTCAGGCCTTGATGTGGAGCGCACGAAGCTGGTTATGCTGGCCGTGGCTACCCTGCTTACGGCGGCTTCGGTGTCTGTGGCTGGTGTAATCGGGTTCGTGGGCCTGGTTGTGCCTCATATGATCCGCTTGATCACCGGACCGGATTACCGGCTGATCGTTCCTTTATCGGCAATATGCGGCGGTGTATTCCTGATGTGGAGCGATCTCATCGCCCGTACGATCCTGGGACAGATCGAGATTCCTTTGGGCATCGTTACCGCATTTGTCGGTGCCCCTTTCTTTGCCCTGCTGCTGTATCGCAATAAGAAGCGCCGGGCTCATCTTCAGGAAGGTGGTACGTTATGAGCATGATTGAGGTCAGAGGGTTAACGAAGCGCCGGGGAAGCAGGAAGGTGCTGAAACAGATCAATTTCAGCGTGTCTCAAGGAGAGTTTCTTGGTGTCATTGGGCCTAACGGCAGCGGCAAAACGACGCTGCTGCATACGATTTCGGGGGTTGAAGGAATTGATGAGGGTGAAATCGTTGTGGATGGCCGGAAGGTGGAGGCCTACGGACGCAAGGAGCTTGCCCGCAAGCTTGCGGTGCTTCAGCAGGATGGCATTCCTAGTATCGCGTATCCGGTCAAGGACATTATTGAGATGGGAAGATTCCCGTTTCTGGATTGGCTTGGCCGGGATCAAAGCAAGGATACCGAAGCTGTCATAAAGAGAATTATGCATCGGCTGGATCTTGACTCTTTGGCAGATCGTCCTGTTAATGAGCTTAGCGGTGGACAGCGGCAGCGGGTGGCCTTGGGCAAGGTCATGGCTCAGCAGCCGCGTGTGCTGCTGCTGGATGAGCCTACGACTTATCTGGATATTCGTTATCAGCTTCAATTCATGGAGCTTGTGGCCCAGTGGCGCCAGGAGGAAGAGGTGACGGTCATCGCCGTCATGCACGATCTGAATCTGGCCTCCCTGTACTGTGACCGGCTGCTTGTTCTGCAGGATGGGGCGGCGGCGGCCGTCGGAACCCCTGAGCAACTGCTGACACCGGAGACGATCCACGAGGTCTTCCAAGTGCAGTCTGCGGTGACTGCCCATCCGGATACCGGCGTACCGCAGGTCATGCTTAGACGGGGGGAGCAGCCAGCCGCTGAGGATGGAGCAAACCTCTAAGAACACTCGGCATCGCAGCGCCCCTAAAGGGTACCTTCATAAGTTCATTTTATATAGAATATTTTCCCATTTGGGTAATAATGGAATGGGTGTCCAGCCCGTTATATTATATTAATTAGGAATGAAGGACTGAAAGGAGCAGTACGTATGAGTCATACCATTCTTGATCGAATCGGGCCTATCTCGCCTCCAGATAGTTCTGCAGTACAAGCTGCACAGAGAAGATTAGACAGCCTGACCAAACCGCCGGGAAGTCTCGGCAAGCTGGAGGAGCTGGCTGCCCGCCTTGCCGGGATTAGCGGTACCGCCCTACCTTCTTATACTAACCGGGCGGTTGTGGTTATGGCTGCGGATCATGGTGTCTGTGAGGAAGGTGTCAGCGCTTTTCCGGCTGAGGTGACACAGCAGATGGTTTTAAATTTTCTTGAAGGCGGGGCAGCGGTGAATGTACTGGCAAGGCAGGCCCAAGCGGAAGTAGTGTGCGTGGATATTGGGGTGAACGGGAATATCGGACACCCTGGACTCGTGAAGCGCAAAATTAAATACGGAACGGACAACATGGTAGCCGGCCCTGCCATGAGCCGGGAGGAAGCGGAGAAGGCGATCCTTGTCGGGGCTGATCTGGTGGCTGAGGCTATGAGCCGGGGCGTCAACCTGTTTGTTACCGGAGAAATGGGGATCGGCAATACAACAGCAAGCTCTGCGGTAATGAGCGCCCTGACGGGAATAACTCCGCTTGAGAGCGTAGGCCGGGGCACCGGACTGAATGACGAGCGCTTAAGGCATAAAGGGGTTATTGTACAGAGGGCAATCGAGTTAAATAAACCGGACCCTTCCGATCCGCTGGATGTGCTTGCGAAGGTGGGTGGACTTGAAATCGCCGGACTTGCCGGAGTCATTCTGAAATGTGCAGCAAGCCGTGTTCCTGTGGTCATTGATGGATTTATCTCTACTGCGGCGGCGTTGATCGCTGCAAGGTTAGCGCCGGAGTCCCTGGATTATATGATCGCGTCTCATGTTTCTGGAGAGCAAGGACATGCCCTTCTGCTCCGTGAGCTTGGACTTGTGCCCATGCTGGATCTGGGGATGCGTTTGGGTGAAGGAACCGGCGGGGTGCTTGCTCTTCATTTGATCGATGCCGCATGCCGGATTCCGGCTGAAATGGCGACCTTTGAAAGTGCTGGCATTTCGGGTGCGGAAGAGGATTTGCCGTCATGATTGCGCTCATTACAGGCGGAGCCCGCAGCGGGAAGAGCGCTTTTGCCGAGAAATGGGTGATGAAACAGGCGCAATCCGCCGTATACGTGGCTACCGCACAAATTTTCGACGAGGAAATGCGTGAGCGGGTCGGTCTTCACAGGCAGCAGCGTCTGGAAGGCGGTTATGATTGGACAACTGTGGAGGAGCCGCTGAAACTCCCTGAACTGTTGGAAGAGCTGAGTCAGACACCGGATGGGGTGCCAGCTGTTCTGGTGGATTGTCTAACCCTGTGGCTGTCCAATGTATTGTTGGCCAAATGGGACACTCCGGACTATGCGGACGGGGTTGAGGATGAGATTGAACGCCTGATACTGGCTGCAAAACGTTATCCGGGTAATCTGGCTATGGTCACCAATGAGGTGGGCAGCGGGATTGTTCCCGAATACCCGCTTGGTCGCGCATACAGAGATCTGGCGGGGCGGCTGAACCGCAAGGCGGCGGAAATTTCAGACCAGGTGTTCCTGGTCACGGTGGGAATCCCGGTGGAATTGAAGAGCAGGGAGTACCTGATATGAGGGGCCGGGGTCATGCATTCCTGGCCGCTTTTCAATTTTTGTCACGGTTCCCGGTAAGAGCAGAGCTTGATTTCACCCCGGAACTGCTTAAACGCAGTACCAGGTATTACCCCATGGTAGGCGCGGCGATCGGTGTTGTCCTGAGCTTGATCTCATGTCTGCTGGCACAGGTGCTTCCCGGGCTTGTATCTGCTGTCATCGTGCTGATTGTCTGGGTTTACCTTACCGGAGGACTGCATCTGGACGGCTGGATGGATACGGCAGACGGGCTGCTCAGCTACCGGTCAAGGGACAAGATGCTTGAGATTATGAAAGACAGCCGGGTTGGAGCGATGGGGGTGATTGCCTGTGTGCTGCTGTTGCTGCTCAAGACCGCGCTCATCGCTTCGCTGCTTGAGCAGGCTGCCCTCCCGGCGGCGCTGCTTACTGCGCCTTTGTGGAGCCGCTGGTTTATGGTTTATGCCATGGCGGCTTGGCCCCAGGCCAGAGGGCCTGAGGGGCTTGCGGGAAGATTTGGCGGCATGCGTTACAAATCCGCCCTGCTGGCGGGCCTCTGGGCATTGGTCTTGTCGGGTGCAGGTCTCGGGCTGTGTGTATTCTTCGGTTACGGGGCTGGTTCAGATATAGGTTCAGTTTTAGGTTCACATTTAGGTTCAAGCTCAGGCTCAGGCTGGATCAAGCTCGGTATCCTGTGGATTGTTCTGCCTCTTGCGGCATGGAGTGTAGGGACGTACGTCTCTTCCCGAATCAGCCGCAAGCTTGGCGGGCTCACCGGGGATGTCTATGGAGCCCTGAATGAGGGGCTTGAAGTGATGCTCTTGTTAATCGTAACCGGGGTGACCCATTAAAAATTCAGGTAGAGTGGAGGGCTTCAACATGAATAGCAACGAGGTGCAACCGGAGGGGGCCGTTCTCATGCTGCAAGGAACGGCTTCCGATGTAGGCAAGAGTGTGATAACCACTGCGCTCTGCCGGATTTTTAAGCAGGATGGCTTTCGTGTAGCTCCCTTTAAGTCACAGAATATGGCGCTGAATTCTTATGTCACTCCAGATGGACTAGAGATCGGAAGAGCCCAGGGGGTGCAGGCTGAGGCCTGCGGGATTCCTGCGGTTACGGACATGAATCCGATTCTGATTAAACCGACGGGGGACATGCATTCCCAAGTGGTTGTTCACGGTAGGCCCCTCTCCCACATGAGCGCAGCGGCCTACCGCAGCGAATTCCTGCCCACAGCGAAGCCGGTTGTTCTGGATGCGCTTGAAAGATTGCGTTCCCGCTTTGACATCGTGGTTATGGAGGGGGCCGGGAGTCCGGCAGAGATTAATCTGAAGGATAGGGACATCGTCAATATGAACCTGGCGGGTTGGGCTGATGCCCCGGTCCTGCTGGTTGCCGATATCGACCGCGGCGGGGTATTTGCGTTTCTTGTGGGCACCTTGGAGCTGCTTACCCCGTCTGAACGCGCCCGGGTTCAGGGCTTTATCATTAACAAGTTCAGGGGAGACCTTGCGCTTCTGAAGCCGGGGTTGGACTGGCTGAAAGAGCGGACAGGGATTCCGGTTCTCGGCGTGCTCCCCTTCCTGCCTGATCTTGAGATCGAGGCGGAGGACTCGGTGGTGCTGGACAGCTACCCGGCTGCGGCGGCAGGCAGGCATATTGACATTGCGGTGATCCGTTATCCGAGGATTTCGAACTTTACGGATTTTGATCCGCTGGGAGCTGAAGAAGATGTAAGTCTTCGTTATGTATCCCGTGCCGAGGAATTGGGAATACCTGATGTGATTATTCTGCCCGGCAGCAAGAACACGATTGCAGACCTCGGGTTTCTCAGGGATCAAGGCTTGGACAAGGCTATTGCCCTTGCGATGCAAAAACCGGGGACAAGGCTGGTGGGAATCTGCGGAGGATACCAAATGCTCGGTAGATCCATTACCGATCCTGAAGCTTATGATTCCGCCGTGGCGGGACAGACTGAGGGGCTTGGCTGGCTGCCGGTGGATACGGTATTCCAAGCGGAGAAGAGGACAACACGAGTAAGCGGTTATGTCCTGCCTGATCAGCTGCACAGCTTGTGTACCGATGAGTCCGCTATGTGGGTGGAGGGTTATGAAATTCATATGGGAGACACCCGGTGGTGTGAAGAATGCAGCCCAAGACCGCTGTTCGAGCTGTCGGATGCCAGCTCCCCTTCGGACAAGCGTTGGCTTGAGGGAGCGATAAGCGAGGACGGCACCGTGATGGGAACCTATTTGCACGGTGTGTTTGAGAATGACATTTGGCGGCGGGCTTGGCTAAATGCGATCCGGGTGAAGAAGGGGTTGGAACCTGTTGACTTCACCTTCTACGCGGCGGAGCGGAAGGAACGGGCTTTCGACCGGTTGGCTGCGGCTGCAAGGGAGCATCTCAACTTAGAGCGGATATATGAGATTGCCGGGCTGCGGAAGCAGTCAAGCGATGGGATGCCTAAAGTCTCTGGAAAATAAAGTGTGGCATAACCGGGCAAGGTTATGCTAGAGTAGGATTTGCTGTGTCGGAAGTCGGAGGTTGACTTGCAGACCAGCCGCGGTTCGTAACCATCCCGCGTAACCAAAACTAGGAAGGAAGAGACAGATGTTCAATTTTAGCTGGGGTGTGTTGTTCGTTCTTGTGAACTTCACGTTCTTTTTGATTTGTTACAAGTTCTTTGGCAGAAAAGGGCTTTACGCCTGGATTGGTGTGGCCACAGTTGTCGCTAATATTCAAGTTGCGAAGACGATCGATATGTTCGGTATCGTGATGACCCTTGGGAACACGATGTACGTCAGTCTGTATATGACCAGTGACTTGCTCAATGAGAAGTTTGGCCGGGAGGAAGCCCGGAAGGCCGTCTGGTTCGGCTTCTTCACACTCATTATGACCACTGTTATTATGCAGATGGTGCTGGTCTTTGAACCGCAGAAAGGGGATTTCGCTCAGGACGCGATGCAGAAGCTGTTCGGCTTGATGCCAAGGCTGGCGCTCGGAAGTCTGACGGCTTATTTCATCAGCCAGTTCCTGGATGTGCAGCTCTATGCCTGGATCCGTAAGTTTTATCCGGATCGGAATCAGCTTTGGATTCGTAACAACGGGAGTACGATGGTCAGTTCTTTTGTGGATACGCTGATTTTTTGTACAATCGCCTTTGCGGGCCTGTACAGTCTGACTGAATGGTTGGAAATTTTGTTCACTACGTACATTGCCAAATTTGTATTAACTGCGGTGGGCACACCGTTTCTATATATCGCCCGCAATTTCAAACATCCGGAGGATGAGGCAGCTCTTCTAAAAAGCGCGAGCTAGAAGAAGGCAAAGTGCAAACTGTAACCTGCGCCCAAAACCGTATATACTCGTCCAGACCCAAACAAAAGCCTTATTCCCTGTTGACCATAGGAATAAGGCTTTTGCTAATTATTTAGAGAATTCTCTTGAGAAGACGGCTATTCCAGAATCGTCAAATTCTTCGGATAGGAGGTGAGGACCTCCACTCCATCAGCTGTGACACGGATATCATCCTCAATACGGACACCACCCAGATTTGGTATGTACACTCCCGGCTCTACCGTGAACACGTTGCCCTCCTGCAGATGATCCTCATTCTGGTTGTGGATGGAAGGATACTCATGAACATCGATGCCAAGTCCATGTCCGAGACGGTGCATGAAATATGGACCGTATCCCGCATCCTCAATCACACGGCGGGCCGCGAGATCAATAGAAGCAAAGGACACTCCGGGTTTAATCGCCCGGATGGCCGCTTCGTTGGCCTCAAGCACGGTATTGTAGACCCGGACCAGTTCAGGAGCCGGCTCCCCAAAGGAAAAGGTTCGGGTAATATCTGATGCGTAGCCATCCGCATACACCCCGATATCGAACATGACCATATCGCCGTGTTTCAGTGCTCTTGTGCCGGGCACCCCATGCGGAAGTGCGGTCTTCTCCCCAAACAAGACCATCGAATCGAAGGAAGGTCCGTCTGCGCCCAAGCGGCGAATCTGGTATTCAATCTCCGCCACCAGCTCATTCTCGGTGACGCCTTCGCGTACCTTGGATACTCCCTCTTGCAGCACTTTTTCAATAAGATCGACCGCATGTTTGATCTTTATAATCTCCTCGGGAGATTTGCGCACCCGCATATCCTGAAGCCAAGGCCCGATATCCCGGTAACGGGCAAAGGTCAGATGCTCCTGAAGCGCTTCAAACCTGGTGACGGACAAATGATTCTTCTCTAGGGCAATGGTTCCTGCGGAGCCCTTCAAAGCCTGGCTCAGCACAAGATACGGATTATCTGTATCTTCGTGGGTATACACATGCATGGTATCCGAAGCCGCACGTGCGGCTTCCTCATCAAGCGCGGGAACGATGAGAACAGGCTCCTGGCCTAACGTCATTGCAGCGGCGAGAAAGCGCTCATGCGGCTCGCTCAGAAAACCGGTCAGATAATAAATATGTTTAGGGTCCGTAATCAGAAGGGTCTGTACCCCGTTATCCTGCATGTGGCGTGCCAGTTGAGACCATTTAGAGTTCATAGCAGTACTCCCTTTCTAGTATGTGAGTCTTTATATCATATCACACAAAACAAAAAAGGCGCCCTCAGCGGGCACCGTATTCCCCAGTAGATTATGCTTTGCTGTGCCTTAGTTTGTAGATGAACGAAGCCACCGCAGCAGCTAGCCAGAATCCGCCCTGCATACTGAAATGGAGCTGTTCCTCCTCATAAGATAGGTTCTCATAGTAAGCATTCTGCTCGGCCCCGGTCTTATGCTTAAGCTTCCTAAGCTCTGTAATGTAACCATATTGAACATACACCATGAGTATAAAGGCACCCAGAAGAACAACGGCAAGGCCAACCATAACAGCAGCTGGCATAAGTATCAGCCCCCTTTTCCATAATTATACAGTATTTAAAACGTAAATCAAAGAGGTTCCGGATACAGATCAAATAAAGTTAGGTTATAGCTGTTTTTTACCGACTAATCGGAAAAAGGGATATTGCAAATTATTCTAATTTGAATATAATTAACGTAAATAAGTATTCAAATTTGAATAAGTTAAGAGGAGTACAGATCTTATGATTGAGAGTAGTAAGCGGAATACCAGGTTTATTGTAGCCGGCCTGCTTCTGGCTATTCTGATGTCGGCGATGGATAACACCATTGTGACTACGGCTATGGGAACCATCGTTTCCGAGCTTGGTGGAATGGAACAGTTTATTTGGGTGACCTCGGCTTATATGGTTACGGTTATGGCCGGAACACCGATATTTGGCAAGCTGTCCGATATGTACGGAAGGAAGCGATTTTTTATTTTCGGCCTGATTGTATTTCTGGTCGGCTCCATGCTGTGCGGAATGGCTGGCAGCATCGTGCAGTTGAGTATATTCCGGGCCATTCAGGGGATTGGCGGCGGTGCATTGATGCCGATTGCGTTTACGATTATATTTGATATCTTCCCGCCAGAATCGCGCGGCAAAACAACAGGGCTGTTCGGTGCCGTATTTGGCATGTCCAGTATATTTGGCCCGCTGCTCGGGGCATTTATCACGGAGAGCCTTGGATGGAACTGGGTATTCTATATCAACGTGCCGCTCGGAATCATTTCCTTGATTCTGATCGTTGTATACTATAAAGAATCGATGTCCCACTCCAAGCAGCGGATTGATTGGGGCGGGGCAGCAACTTTGGTTGGAGCTGTCGTGTGCCTGATGTTCGCCCTGGAGCTTGGCGGCAAGGAATATGCTTGGGACTCTTTGCAGATTATTGGGTTATTCGCTGGGTTTGCGGTGCTGTTCGTGGTGTTTATTATGATAGAGCGGGTAGCCTCTGAGCCTATTATCTCGTTCAAAATGCTGAGCAACCGCCTGTTTGCGACGAGCAACCTCGTTGCCTTTTTCTACGGCTCGGTGTTTATTGTAGCTACGGTGTATATCCCGATCTTTGTTCAAGGTGTATTTGGAGGCTCAGCCACGAATTCGGGCTTGATCCTGATGCCGATGATGATCGGTTCGGTCGCCGGCTCACAGGTGGGTGGCCTGCTCACTACAAGAACCTCGTTCAGGAACATTATGATGATCTCCGTGGTATGCTTCCTGGCAGGCACTGTTCTGCTCAGCACTTTATCGCCAGATACCTCCCGTATGATCATGACCTTGTTTACGATTCTGACCGGGTTCGGTGTAGGGTTCTCGTTCTCTGTTCTGAGTATGGCGGCGATCCATCACTTTGACATGCGTCAGCGCGGTTCAGCGACTTCGACGAACTCTTTTCTCCGTTCTCTTGGCATGACACTTGGGATTACGATTTTCGGAATTATCCAGCGCAACGCCTTCTCGGAGAAAATGACGTCAGCCTTCGGCGGATCTTCTGCCGGGGCAACCAACTTTGGGAACCCTCAGGAAGCGCTGACTCCAGAGAACCGGAAGCTGATTCCCGAACCGGTCCTGCATAAGATTACCGAAGCCATGTCCTCTTCCATCGCTCACACATTTATGTGGACGCTGATTCCCGTTGGCTGTGCCGTAATCTGTGTGCTGCTTATGCCTAAGGACAGAGTGTCTGTGAAGGCTAAGACGGCAAGACAAACCGAGTAGACTTGCGAGGGGAGTGACTGTATCATGTCGATCAAGCTGGCGGTTCTTGGACTGCTTCTTGAGCGGGATATGCATCCTTATGAGATGCGTTTGATTATGCGGGACCGGGCCTTTGACCAGAGCGCCAAGATTCAAATTGGTTCTTTGTACTATGCAGTGGATCAGATGGTCAAGCAGGAATATATCGAAGCGGTGGAAGTGATTAAGAGCGATAACCGGCCGGATAAGACCGTCTACCGGATTACAGATCAGGGCAGGGATTATTTCGAGAAACTGCTGCTCAGCAAGTTTCAGGAGATTGAGCCGGTCTATCATTCCTTGTACATTGCGCTCGCTTTTGCCGGAAAAGGCGATCAGAAGAAAATTGCCTCTATTCTGAAGAGCAGAGTAGAGGAGGCCGAGCATCAGGTAAATTATTTGTACCAGGTATATGAGGAGCATATCGGCACTGTATCCCGCAGTGTCCTTCATCTGATGGCGGGGAGATACGAGCATGCTAAGACCGAGCTCGGATGGCTGAAAAGGGTGTACGAGGATGCGTGTGCCGGAAGGCTGAATGAACGGGGCAGCACCCCGATCCTGGAAGACGAATAGATAAGAAGGCAGGAGTAATTACACAGGTACCCATACACTGGACACTTGAAAGAGTGTTTAGTGTATGGGTACCTTTTTGTGTACCGGAATTTATATTGGGAGTTATCCCCACATTCCTACAAGCAGAATTCCACCGGCAATGACCACGGAGCCAATAATCCGCTGTGTCCCTTGTTTTTCTTTAAGCAAGAGTACCCCTAGCAATGTGGCAAAGACAGTCCCGGTCTCCCGCAGCGGGCCGATATGTGCCATGGGCGCTTGCTGCATGGCGAACAGGAAGAGCAGATAAGAGCCTGGGTTCAACACGGCACCGAGCAGCATCGTCCGCCAGTTAGCCTTCCATTCCGCACGAAGCTCGCCGGAGAGCAAGACCTTTGGCGTAAGGCCGGCTACAAAACCAATATTGGTTACCTCTAGGAGGGCCAAAGGGGAAATATGCTGCAAATTTAACTTGTCAACGAATACATAACAGGTGATGCAGGCGCCGATCCCGAGCGCCATTAAAAAAGGTTTTATCTCTTGCAGCCGGATCGATAAATCGTGCTTCCGGGTCCCCATTCCGGCATGTACCAAGAATCCGCACAGCATCAGGCCTATTCCGAACCATCCGGCTCCAGAGAGCGATTCCTTCAGGAGAATGACTCCAACCAATGGAACCAGTAAAGTGCTGGCGCCGCGCATGACCGGATAGACTTGCGAAAGGTCTCCAAGCTCGTAGGCTTGGGACAACAGCCAGGAGTACAGGGCTTGCAGTACCGCAGACAAAGCCATCAGGGCGTAAGCTTCGGCAGCCAAGGATTGGAGCCCCAGTTCCCGAATCAAAGAAGGCAGGAGCAAAATGGTGGGCAGCATCATGATCGACCACAGAAAGACGCTTTTGTTCCTGCTTTGTTTGGTGAACAGATTCCAGACGGCATGGGCCATGCCGGAAGCGACAACGAGAAGTATGGGGAGTAGCATTTACGTTTTCATTCCATTCTTGATGGTATTGGTTATTGGCCTCTCTCTGGGGAATGAGCCGGCTGTTCCATTATGGGCGTGCCGTCCTCAAGACGGAGCCAGGTTTCGAAGCCGGGCTTGTCCTGAGTAAGCCTGATCAAGCGGGCGCCGCGGGGGAACCCCTCTTTGCCGTAGGTGTTGTAGCCGCTTGCCCTTCCGTAACAAAGTGAGATGCCGTATAGGTTCCCCATATAGTCGTTGATATGGTCATGTCCGCAGAACGTTCCGATAACATCGCCCATTTCGAGCAGTGCCGCAAACATGCCGGAATTGACGGCTGGACTGCACACCTGCTCCTGTTTATGCCCATAGCAGATTTGGGTGTCCCAAACCTCTTTATATTCAGGAAGAGGGATATGGAAAAAGGCAAGCGCAGGCAGTTTGCTTCCTTCTCTCCCCGAGCCTAGGCGGCCGGATTCGGCGGTGAGCCAGTTGATTTGTTCCTGGTTTATCCAGTCATATCCCGGAACGTTAGGGTTTGTGGAATAACTGCCGGAGTCGAGAAAATAAAGATTCGCCGCCGGATTGCCTTCCCGGTCAGTGATCTGAAGGGTGTAGTTGCTGCCGGGTAGATGCTTCGGACCGGACTTAGTCACCGTATGCCGATGCTTTAGGGCAACCTGCATTAGCTCTTCCCGGGTAATCCGCTGTTCCGTGTCATGATTGCCGAAGACGAAAGCCCAAGGGATTCCACGTTCTTCTACCGCTTGGACGGCCTCGCGGAAGGCGCGTTCTGGGAACTCGCACTCCGGCCCTCCGCCGGAAACCTCCCCGGTGTAAATGACATCGCCGGTAAACACAGCAAGATCCGGCTGCTCTATATCCAGTATTTGTTCCATTAGCGCACGGGTGCGCAGATCTTTCTCTTGCCCGTCCTTCCAGTGCAGGTCCGTAAACTGAACGATAGTAAAGGTTCCATCTTTCCGGAATGCCAACTGCTGGCTCATATTCGTTCCTCCTCATTTTGGTAACGTGGTTTCACGTGGTTGTTTGTTGTTTTATGTTGTTTTGCGTTGTTTTAAGTGATTGTATCTCTGCCCTTCAAATTCGTCAATAGTATTGGTCAATTTAAACGGGAACGGTGAATATTATTGGGTTGACAAGAGAAAAACCAATCTATAAACTTGCCTTAATAACACAAAATCACATAAAATCACATGAAAACATAATCCTTATTGGGCTTGGAGGAGATTCAAAATGTCTTTATCCCATGAAGAACGCAGAGAGACCATCCTTGCCCAACTGGGCACGGAAGGAAAGGTTCAAGTGCATGCGCTGGCCATGTCGTTCAATGTATCCATGGAGACGATTCGCAGGGACCTGGACAGGCTCGAACAGGAGGGGAAACTGCGCAAAGTATACGGAGGCGCGGTACTGGCCCGTTCCGAACAAACCGAGCCCGCTTTCTTTAAGCGGTCGCGTATGCACTTCGGGGAAAAGCAGGTGATCGGCAAGCTCGCAGCGTCGCTGATTCATGACGGCGAGACGATTCTTCTGGATAATGGAACGACCACAATCGAAATCATTAAGCAGTTGAAGAATCGTTCCCATGTGACGGTCATTACGAATTCAGTTCCAATTCTTAACTTCGCGTTGAAAGAGTTCAGGGGTAAGGTTATCTTTGCTGGAGGAGAAATCAATGCAAAGTATCAGGCAGCCACAGGCCCGATGGTATATGAACTGCTGGATCAGTTCAAGGTGAACAAGGCCTTCATTTCGGCGGGAGGGATATCGCTGTCGGATGGGATCACCGATTTTGATCCGGACGAAGCCGGGGTGTCGAGGAAAATGATGAAACGCGCGGAAGAATCCATTTTGGTTGCGGACCACTCCAAGTTTGGAGTTACGGCGTTTGCCAGAATATCGGCCATCGAGGACATATCAATGATAATAACGGACGAAGCTTGTCCTCAGGAATGGCTGGAGGCGCTGCAGCGCTTGAACGTGGAGGTTATCGCGGGAGAGAACGGGAATAGACAGGCACAGCGTCGTTCAAATCCAAAGAAAAATCACAAGACGAGTAAAAGTCAATGAAAATAGGATTCCATTGATAAGAGGCCGGATCCCGCATGGGGTCCGGCTTTGGTTTTTAATTATGAAGGCTGTTGGATCATATGAAGAATGGGAGCAGGAATACGGAAGCAATGGGAAAAAGAATACGGCGCTGCAGGAAACGACGCCGGGGGAAGAAGCCTGGATAGAAACCAAATTGTCTATAAGTTGACTCCTGTGCGGGCAGACCACGCATTTCCTGAATCATTTCGCCAGTTGGCACAGCAAGAGTGACATACTCATTATCGACATGGGTAATGAATCCATCATAAGAACGACCATCTGTTGTATTAATTCCAACATATTGATACATTAGTCTCCAGCATATTTCTTTATGATCAGTCTCCATGGTTAACCTCCCTGGGTAAATGTAATACAACACCAGTCTATGGACGATAACCCGAACTGCTCACGACACTTGCCTAATATCAAATTTATGGGCGGTAGAATACCGCTATAGTCAGAGCTCGGTAACTAACTAGGGTTTACAAAACACAGTTTGACTGTTCAGATGGAACGTAATTTGTTAGTATAAATTTTATATATTTTTTAAGTTAGATTGGATGAGAGGTGAATCAGAATGTATTTGGCTCCATTATTTGAAAACGATGTACCTGCAGCACCTTTACACCCTTAGTGGAGTAAAGGTGACTTTCATCTCTCCGTTAAGGGCTATCTTGACCTTAATTAAACACGGAGGGAACAAATAAATGAATAAGACTCTGTTAGGTTCGATATATTTAGCATTGGCTTCCAGCATTTGGGGTGGTATGTACGTTGTTGTTAAAATTGTAGTATCGGTCATACCGCCGCTGGAACTGGTCTGGATGCGATATTTAGTGGCTATGGTTTCACTACTTGTGGTTAGCTTTATAACACGGCAGAAATGGCGGATCCATAAGCGTGATCTATTAATAATTATCGCTATTGGCATCATTGGGAATACGATTTCGATTGTTGCTCAGGAAACGGGTACCATGCTATCCTCAGCACAAATGGGAGCTATTATAACTTCCTCGACACCCGCGTTTATGGTTATTTTTGCTCGATTAATCCTTCAAGAACGGTTAACCCTAAAAAAGGGATTTTCTATTTGTTTAGCCACAATTGGAGTTCTCCTCATTGTTGGAGCCGATCAAGTGGACTTATCAAGTAAACTTGGCGGTATTTCACTTCTTGTAGCGGCGTTAACTTGGGCGCTCATGTCTGTGCTTGTAAAGCGTGTGCCGAGTGAGTATTCACAAATTATGGTGACTACTTATTCCATCTTGGTGGCCCTAATTGTTCTGACCCCCTTTGTTTTGCCGCGATTACAGGCAATCAATATCTCACAGCTGAGCCATCCGGCGATTTGGGGAGGGCTTCTGTATTTGGGGATCGTCTCAACTGCAGGTGGATTTCTGCTTTGGAATCGCGGATTACAAATGCTAAACGCTTCAAGTGGGGGGCTGTTTTTCTTTTTCCAACCCGTGGTTGGTACATTGCTTGGATGGCTTATTCTTGGAGAAAACATAGGTTTAACGTTCTGGACTGGCTCTATTTTCATACTCATAGGTGTTATATTAGTTATTAAAGAGAAAAAATAGCATTCATAAACCCCTTCAATAGCTGAAGGGGTTATTTTATATGACGAGAGTAAAAAGTTACCGGGGAATTTCAATGAGGTTGCCTTGAGAAAAGCAGCTCATGAGGTGGGAACAGTCACCCTCGAATCACACCATTTTTGAGGACTATCATGTTTAAAAATGCCCGGATGACGGTATAAAGGGAATAATAACGGTAACGAGGTGAGAAACGTGGAGAATAACAATAGACCGGATCACGGCCCTTCCGGCATGGATCATGCCGAGCAGTACGAAACGGAGCGTGAAAGCCTGTTTGACCGGTTCGAGAGTGAACAGACGGTGGACTCCATTCCGATGGAAGATTTGACTGAAGAGCAGATGGAAGAAAAGGACATGGAAGCCAGCAAGCATACCTCATCAACCGAGAAGAAATACAAAGTAGACTTTGAGTGAAAAATAAAACCATTACCGCGCGCAGCTCTAAGTCGAGGTGTGGCCTGCATGACGGAAATCCACCTAAAGAGCGGCATTAGCGTATTTAATACGCCAATGCCGCTCTTTGGTGTGAAAGTATAAGTTGATCTGATCTGTACCCTGCTCCCGATTATATGTCCCGCAGCTCCTTAACGAGTCCAGCCGGAGATTCGCCCTGAAGAACACGGACCAAATTCTCGGCGGCCCGCATCGCCATATCGGTGCGCGTCTTCTCGGTTGCAGAGCCGATATGGGGAAGCAGCACGACATTGGACATTTTCAGCAGCGGGTTCGAAGGATCTATCGGCTCCTTCTCGAATACGTCCAGTCCCGCTCCGTAGATGACGCCGTTCTGCAGCGCCTGGATCAAAGCTTCTTCATCCACAGTCTGTCCCCGGGAAGCATTGATGAAGATGGCCGTCCGCTTCATCTTGGCAAATTCAGCTTCACCGATCATATGGCGGGTCTCCTCGGTGAGTGGGGTCATCAGAACGATGAAGTCGGAGCTGCCCAGCAGCTCATCCATACTGGAGTATACCGCGCCATAATCCTGCTCGGCCTGCTTGCTCCGGTGGCGGTTATGGTAGAGAATATCCATTCCGAAGCCATGCTTCGCCCTGTGCGCAACAACACGCCCGATGCTTCCCATCCCGATAATACCAAGTGTTTTGTGATGAACATCCAGACCGAACAAGCTCTCGTTGTCACCGCGTTTCCAGTTCCCTTCCCGGATGTACTTGTCCATTTCAGGCACGCGGCGTGCGACCGACAGCATCAAGGAGAGAATCAGGTCGGCCACGGTGTCGTTCAGCACGTCGGGTGTGTTGGTCCCCTTGATCCCACGCCGCTTCATTTCTTCAATGTCAAAATTGTTGTAGCCTACGCTCATCGTGCTAACCACCTTAAGGTTGGGGGCGTGATCCAGCAGCTCAGCATTAATCCTGCCACCGGTGGTCAGCAGGCCGTCCACATCAGAAATATGCTCTATAATTTCCTCTAAGGAGGCCGGTTTGTCCCCGCTCCATTTGGTATAGGTGCAGTGCCGGGCAAGATATTGCTCTACTTCGGGAGGAATGGGTCTCGCAATGAAAATTTTAGGTTTGGTTGTTGTCGTCATTTCAGAGCTCCTTTCTTTGAACATAACAAAAATGAACACAAGTCTCCCTTCATATTACCCCAAATTTCATCGTTACCGTTAATTTCGCCACTTCCCTAGAAGAAGCTGTTCTCCCGCGCAGAACTTTGCGGTCAGATGAAGAAACCGCAGGGAGAAGAGTGAACGAATGCCCTGGGCCTAAGGTACCGTTCCATCTACAAGAAGGCAAAAAAAGGTTGCTCCAATCTGGAATGATCTGGTATGATATTGTCCTTCTTTCATTTTCGCCTTGTCTGAAGTGGACGGGTCCGCCGTCTAATAAGCTTATCGGAGGTGCTGCATGCTTTATTTCACTTTGGCTTCCAAAGCCTACGCCCGCAATTTGCAATACCGCGGAGCCCACATGGTGCACAATATCGCCAGTGCGATGTTCGGCTTCATGTATGCGTGTATCTGGATCGGACTAGGTTCGGATTACTCGCTTGGAGAGTACGGAACGCAGGGGATGGTGAACTATATCTCCTTTACTCAAGCCGCGCTCTGGATCTCCAGCTTCATTACCAATGGCCTCGGCATTCCCCAAGCCGTCAGAACGGGCCATATTTCCTTGGATTTAATGCGTCCCGTCCATCTGTTCAGCCACATGATGGCCAAAGAATGGGGCCAGATCGCTTACCAATTCGTCTACAAATCGATCCCGATCTACCTGGTGTATTACGTGGTATTCTCCTTGAAGCTGCCCGGAAAGGTGTCGGAGCTCCTGTTCGTTGCTCTTGCCCTGGCTGGTGCTGCTTATCTATCGATTTGCATGAATTATCTGATCGGCGCATCCGCACTGTGGACTACTGAATCATCCTGGTTATATTGGGGCAACCACGCGATGATTAATCTCCTTGCAGGCTTCTTTATTCCCATCGAATGGCTGCCGGGCTGGCTGCAGACCATTGCCTGGTGGTCTCCGTATCCCTACCTCCTGTATGTACCGACAAAATTATATTTAGGCTCCGGTGAAGCCTCCTATTTGTGGGGAACGTTGTTTTGGTGCGCTCTGCTCACACTAACCTGTCTGCTGGCGACTGGATTTTTAAGGCGGAAAGTGGAGGTGCAGGGAGGATGACCGTGAAATCCTGGCTGTCTTTATATGGACTGTTGATTCGAACAAGCATCAAGAGCCGCATGCAGTACAAATTCAATTTTGTGCTCGCTTCCTTCCTGGCCGCATTAATTCAAATCTCGGAATTTCTGATGGTTGCGATTGTGCTCCATAAATTCGGGGCCATTCAGGGCTGGTCAATGCACGAGATCGGTTATCTGTTCGCGGTAATCACACTGTCCAAGACGTTGTACCGGACATTTGCTGATGAAGTGCACCATCTGGAGAATTATTTGGTGAACGGTGAACTTGACCAGCTGCTTACACGTCCGATGCCGGTTCTGCTGGTACTGATGCCGCAGAAATTCAGAATCATGCTGGGTGAAGTGCTTCAGGGCGGGTTTCTGCTGTGGTGGTCGCTCCATGGCATGATGGTGAGCGGCCAGGTCGGCTGGAGCGCTGTGCCGCAATCATTGTATATCATCGTGACGGGTGCCGTCATTTTGTTCTCGATCGGCCTTGCCACCGCGACCTTCGGCTTCTGGACAACCAGAACTAGTGAGCTGCAGAACCTGACGGAGGATGCCGCAAGGACCGCTGCCCAATATCCGTTAACGCTGTATCCCAAGTGGATGTCTTCGATTTTGCTGATTGTTATTCCTGTTGGTCTGGTCAATTATGTCCCGTCTCTGTACATACTTCGGGGGGAGCTCGGAGTCTGGGTGCTACCGGCGTTGGCCGCCGCTGCGCTTGGATGTCTTGCACTCAGCCTGAAATTTTGGCAGTACGGCTTGACCAAATATCAAAGTACGGGCAGTTAAGGAAGGAGGGAATATCTTGATCGAAGTTCATGATATACGCAAGTCGTTTAAAACCGCTGTTGTAAAGGAAGGGCGCTTCTCTGGACTCAGGACCCTGTTCTCAAGGGAATACCGGATCAAGGAGGCGGTTCGGGGGATTAGCTTTCAGGTGGAGCAGGGTGAATTCGTTGGTTATATTGGCCCGAATGGGGCTGGCAAATCGACGACTATCAAAATGCTGACCGGCATTCTGCATCCAACATCCGGCCGGGTGACCATTGCGGGTATGAATCCCCATCAGGAGCGGCGTTCTGTTGTGAAGCGGCTGGGAGTTGTGTTCGGTCAGCGCAGTCAGCTGTGGTGGGACCTGCCAGTTAAGGATTCCTTTGATATTCTGGCCGAAATGTACGGCGTTGGCCAGGCGGACAAAGCGGGGAGACTCCGTCAATTTACAGAACTGCTGGATTTACAGACGTTCTGGGACACGCCTGTGCGCAAGCTGTCGCTTGGTCAGCGCATGCGCGCCGACCTTGCGGCCGCCATGCTGCACGATCCAGACGTGCTGTTCCTTGATGAGCCAACGATCGGCCTGGATGTCAATGCGAAGCGCAACATCCGCCAGTTTCTGAAGTTGATCAATGAGGAGTTCGGCAAAACGATTCTGCTGACCACCCATGACATGGACGATATAGAGCAGCTGTGCAGCCGGGTGATGGTCATTAACAACGGGGAGCTGTCTTATGACGGGACGGTTCGCTCGCTTCGCGACACCATTGGATTGCCGACCTTGATTACGGTCACCTTCCGGGGACCGTTTCAAATTCCCGAGTCATATGTGGCGGCTTCACGCGGAGCGGAGTCGGTCCAAATCCGGGTGACCTGTGTTATTGATCAAACCGTCTCGATTGAGGTGAATCGGCGGGAGATAAATACACTGGACATCGTTAAGGAGTTGGGCAAGTGGGGAGAGCTGGATGATATAGAGATGCAGGATCCGGACTTCGAGGATGTCATTCATAAGGTTTATTGATGCGACAGCACCCTTTACACCTGATGCGGGAGTTTCATCATCTGTTCTGAACAAAGGAAGGAATTGTTAACTTATCAGGATCATTCAATGGTTATGAGCAGCCTTAACGTCTAAAAATATTAATGCTGCTCCTGAAGCAGGAGCAGCATATAAGTTGAACAGCACAACATGTGCCGGTTGTCTTGTCTAACGGTTGTCAATCTTTTCTGGGTACATGTCATGGTTCAGCATCCGGTGCTCAGCCATCTGTTCATACTTGGTGCCTGGTCGGCCGTAGTTGCAGTATGGATCAATGGAGATTCCTCCGCGCGGGGTGAATTTTCCCCATACCTCAATGTACTTGGGGTCCATCAGCTTGATCAGATCATTCATAATGATGTTCATGCAGTCTTCATGGAAATCACCATGATTGCGGAAGCTGAACAAATACAGCTTCAGCGACTTACTCTCTACCATCTTGATGTCCGGGATATAGCTGATGTGGAGCGTGGCGAAGTCCGGCTGGCCCGTAATCGGGCACAGGCTGGTGAACTCGGGGAAGTTGAATTTCACGAAATAATCCCGGTAAGCATGCTTGTTCTCGAAGCTTTCCAGCACCTCCGGCGCATATTGAAACACGTACTTGGTCCCCTGGCTGCCGAGCAGCGTCAAATCTTCCATTTCATTAGGTTGTCTTCCAGCCATAATTGATACCTCCGTTATATTTATTCTGGTTAATGTCATAGAAAGCAAGCGGCATGAAACGTCATTTTTGACCCTATTGCCTGATGTTTTGTGGGCTGAATTACCTTTGATTGAATTTGTAAGCAGGAATCTTGTCACAAGCAATTGTCAGCACATTCTTCGGATGCATTTTCTTTTAAAAGCTTTCAGCTTCTTCCGAATCATTTTACTTACTTGTGTTGCCCCTCTATCAACCAATCTATTATTGACCACTCTGTGTTGACTGTCTGTCCGCGTTAAAGTTAGACCCCGCGTTTGTTGCCCCATACTAATGCGTGCAGCTGAGGGAGCACCCGGACATTGTTTAACTCCGAAGATTGAACAACGTCTTCAATCAGCTGGTCATACCGGGCAAGCAAATCGGAGGCATGGGCTGTGATATCCATCCGCTGAACATCAGGATTCCCAACCTGCAGATACATCACGGTATCGGGATAGCGGGCATGAACGCGTGTGGCATAATCCAGATCTGCCTGATCAAAAATAACTACCTTCAGGCTGTGAGAGTATCCCTCCGGTCTTGATTTCAGCCGGGCGACGATCAAATCCAGCTGGTCCCAATCGGTTGTCATTCCCGAGCTTGGCGGCTTGGGAGAGAGGGTGACTTCTTCGATCTCCGCCAGCCAGTCCTGCCATCTTGAGCCTTGTGTTTCTACGGCCAGCCGGATGCCGCTCCTGTTCAGCAGGGTAACGAGCCCTCTGAGCTGGGGCAGCAGAGCGGGATTGCCTCCCGACAGAGTCACATGGGAGAACCGGTCTCCTCCAATGCGCTGCAGCTCCGCCCAAATTTGCTCAGGGCTCATCCGTTGGATCTGGTCTTTGGCACTGCCATCCCAGGTGAAGGCCGAGTCGCACCAGGCACACCGGTAGTCGCACCCTGCCGTGCGCACGAACATGGTCTTCTGGCCAATCACCATGCCCTCACCTTGAACGGTTGGACCAAAAATTTCCAACACGGGAATATCAGGTGTATTCGTATTAGCTGAACTATTCACCTGTCATCCACTCCCGTCTGGCTTCGGCATAACTTGTGGGGGTCTCATACAGGCGGATAAATTCCGTACGCCCCTCATGAATTAGCGGTTTGACCTCTTCAGAGGCCAGCGCTTCCTCCATTTGTTCGAACAGCCATACGACCATGTTCTCAGCCGTCGTGTTCATTGGGGGCAGAGTCTCGTTCAAATATCTGTGATCCAGGTAAGTCTCGATCCGGGATTTCCATATTTCTTTAATCAGTCCGAAATCAGCGGTAAGGCCGATGTCATTCGGGCGCGCGCTGATTCCGATGACTGCTTTATAGGTATGGCCGTGCAGGTTCTTGCACTTGCCCTCATATGCATGCAGATGATGCGCAGCGTCAAAAGTAAATTCCTTGCTCACCAGAACCCGGCGGTTATGGTATTTCAACTGTTTTGGCTGGATGTCATCCCCCAGCTTTTGCAGCTTGTCCACAATGCGGAATTCCCCAGGTGTGCGGCTCATACGCAGTCGCCCCCTTTGCGGGACATAAGGAATTTGTCCAGGCCCGCTTGTCTGAGCTTGCAGGCGGGACATTCCCCGCAGCCGTGGCCGATAATCCCGTTATAGCAAGTGAGCGTCTTCTCCCGCACGAAATCAAAGGCTGACAGCTCATCAGCCAAGGCCCAGGTTTCGGCTTTGTCCAGCCACATCAGCGGGGTATGAATGACAAAGTTGTAGTCCATCGCCAGGTTCAAGGTGACGTTCAGCGACTTGACAAAAGTGTCCCGGCAGTCGGGATATCCGCTGAAATCCGTCTCGCAGACCCCGGTAACCAAGTGCCTTGCTCCGGATGTCTTGGCTTTGACCGCAGCAAAGCTCAGGAACAGGTGATTGCGGCCCTCCACAAACGTGCTGGGCAGGCTGCCTTCCTGCTCTGTAATCTCGATGTCATCGCGGGTCAGTGCGTTCGGGGCCAGCTGGTTTAAGAGACTCATGTCCAGCACAGTGTTCTTCACACCGAGCTCATCTGCGATGGCCCGGGCACATTCAATCTCCAGCTTGTGACGCTGTCCGTAGTCGAAGGTCACGGTCTCCACTTCACCGAACTGCTTCAGGGCCCAGAAGAGGCACGTTGTGCTGTCCTGACCGCCGCTGAATACAACAACTGCTTTTTCATTTTTGAGCATAAAAAAACCTCTCTATCTTCAGAAATTTGCGGCAAATGACCTTGTCATCCACCCATACGAAGAGAGAGAGTTCTTGAACTGGCATCGCAAAAAAACAAGCCCATCTTCAAATCGATAAGAAAGGGCTACCTTAGTTTTTTATAGAGGGAGTTCGCGAACCTCTCCCATGCGGGACTTGCCGCATGGACTGTCTTCAGTTGGCGCAGTGCGCTGCCCTATTATAACACATTTCCGTGAATTTGAAGGTAGAAAGAAATGGTTGTAGTTTGCTTTTTAAGGAATGGAGTTCTAGGATAAGGCTATAAGTATAGGACTATGAATATAAGGCACATCTTGAGTGGGAGGAGTGGTTGAATGAAGCTTGTTAATTTTTACAGAGAACAACAATTATGTCTTGGGGTTATGACAGATAAGGGTATGCTGGATATGTCCTCCCGCTTTGACATGGACAGGCTATTGACCGCGGGGGAACAAGAGGTTCAGGCTCTCAGGGCTTATGCAGAAGGCCTGATTCACTCGGGAGATGTCCTGTTCCTTCATGAAGAACAAATCAGATACGCTCCATGTGTGCCTAACTCCCGCAAAATAATTTGCATCGGGCTCAATTACCGGAGGCATGCCGAGGAATCGGGCATGAATCCGCCTGAAGAGCCTCTGCTGTTCAGCAAATTTTCCAATGCGCTAGCCGCTCATCAGGAAGATATTGAACTGCCCGCAGAATCCCGGCAGGTGGATTATGAGGCAGAGCTCGGGATTGTGATCGGACGCAAGGTGCGAAATATATCCAAAGAGGATGCATTATCCGCTGTGTTTGGCTACTGCTGCGCGAATGACCTGTCCGCCCGAGATTTGCAATTCCGAAGCTCCCAATGGCTGCTGGGAAAATCCTGTGACGGGTTCGCGCCGTGCGGCCCTTATCTGATAACCGCTGATGAAGTGCCAAGTCCAAACAAGCTGGAGATCCGTACGCTCGTCAATGGGGAAGTAAGACAGAGCTCGAACACCTCGGATATGATTTTCCACTGTGATGAGATCATAAGCTATATTTCCAGGCATATGACGCTGGAGCCCGGGGATTTAATCCTCACCGGGACACCGGAAGGTGTGATCATGGGTCTACCGGAATCGGAGCGTGTATGGCTGCGGGACGGAGATACCGTTACCGTGGAAATCGAGGGGCTTGGGAGTTTGACGAACCGGTTGGTGAAGCCGTAGGATGAGAGATTTTCGTCTGGTGAAGTAGATTGTATTTTAAAGACGTGATACAACATTTAAGGGACTACAGAGAGCAGCGGAGGATGCGAAACGGCATATTGGAGGTTGAAAACAGTACGCTTTTGAAGGTGATATCTGACTCTCAGGGGATTAACTTAGATATTATACGCATTAAATTTCTGCCTCGCTGAGACAATCAACGATTTATACGGTGAGGTGCATAAATCGAGTCTCTTCATAATATCTGAGCAGCATTTGAGCTTGAAACATTTAAAGACAGTGGCATATCGAAGCACTTTAAGATTGAGGCCGATTAGTTACGGTCTCATTTTTCTTTATATTTATTCGATATATATGGTAGGTTGTTATCCTAAAATACTAGGAGAGAGTCGATGATAGCAAAATATCGAAATGTAGAGAATTATTTTAAGGGTGAGTTTAAATTAGGTTTTTGGTCTAGGAAGGTTACACTTAAAAAGCTGCATTATGTAAAGGAGGAGCTTAGAAAAATAGACATTTCTGAGTTGAGAACTTTGAAGTCTGATGCAAACTCTCTAGCTGAATGGTTTAAGTCCATTAACTATATGTTCACCATACTGATATTTATGTGTACTGTTTTTACTGGAGCGTGGACATCCTTAAATCAAAACTTGCTTAATATATCCAATAGTTTGACTGATGTTATTGCTGAAGAAAGGCTAAAAGCACTTCAAAGTGCTGAGAATCTCGATCCATTTATTAAAGAAGAACAGACTATTACAATGCTGAATAAAGTGACAGAGAGAAAACAAAAGAATGCTAGAGATGTGTACTTTGATTTTTATATCTTTATGATTGTAATTATGATTGGCTTGTTTATTTTTGCTTCCTTAGTTCTGTTCTCATCTAGAAAATACTTCACAATAAGTTTCTTATTGAACGAAGTGTTGGAAGAGAAAAAAGAGCTAACGGGTGAAAAAAACAGTTTGAAAGAGCTTCGTGAAAAGCGCTTGGAGCTGAAGTATAAAACTAGAATATGAATCTAGATGAGGGCTGGATTGTGTGGCACACTGGCATAGACAAACATAGCAGCATGCTCAAGAAACTCCTCACGTCATGCTGTTGGAATCGATAATTAAGGCAGTTTATTAGAAATGAGACAACGGCTGCCCCTGATGATATGTTGTGGACAGCCGCCGTTTTCTTATTGCCTGTGGTGTTCCGTCAATCTGGACACGGCGGCTTCTACGCTTAACACTTCCGCCTCAGGCTTGCAACGCTCTTTCCATTCGATAAGGCCATCCTTGGCCATCTTGCCGATCACGATGCGCACCGGGATGCCGATGAGGTCGGAGTCCTTGAATTTTATACCGGCACGCTCATCCCGGTCATCAAGAAGCACCTCGATTCCAAGGTTTGTTAGCTGCTCGTAAAGCTTGGTCACCAGGGAAGATTGGACCTCATCCTTGAGCGAGAGTGGAACAAGATGCACCTGATAAGGGGCGAGGGAGGACGGCCATATCAATCCGTTCCCGTCATGATGCTGTTCGGCCACAGCGGACAGGAGGCGGGAGATACCGATGCCGTAACAGCCCATGACCATTCGGTTCTCCTGTCCTGAAGCATCGGAGAATACAGCCCCTAGCGCATCGCTGTATTTGGTTCCAAGCTTGAAGACATGCCCGATCTCAATTCCCTTTACAAGAGACATCGGCTGGCCGCAATGCGGACAAGGATCGCCTGCGATGGCATTCCGGAGATCCGGTGCATCCTGTAGGGGGAAGTCGATCCCCGGCCGGACTCCGCTAAGGTGATAATCTGCTTGATTGGCACCGGTCATGGCCGTATCCATACGGGCCACGTCGCTGTCAATCAGCAGGGGAATATGAAGCCCAACCGGTCCGGCAAAACCAACGGGTGCCCCGGTAATTTCGAGTACGGTCTTGGCATCTGCGAGCTCGACGGTCTCTGCCTTCATGTAATTCTTCACTTTAATCTCATTGACCTCATGATCCCCGCGAACAAGCACCGCAGTTGGTTTGCCGTCAATCAGATAGATTAAGGTTTTGATGAACTGGTTCGTCGGAATTCCGGTAAATGAGGTTAGCTCTTGGATCGTATGCACATCCGGCGTGGATATAAGTTCTGGAGCAGGCTGATTTTCCCTTACCTCCAACGCGGCTTCAAGGCGAAGCGCCACTTCCTTGTGTCCGGCTTTTTCCAGATTGGCTGCATAGTCTCCAACAGGGCATACCGCTATGGTGTCCTCCCCGATATCGGCCAGAGCCATAAATTCATGAGTTTCTCCTTCTCCGCCAATCGCCCCGGCGTCGGCGTGAACCGATCTGAAATCGAGGCCGCACCTGGTGAAGATCCGGGTATAAGCTGCGTGCATAGCCCAGTAGCTCGCATCCAGGCCATCCCAATCGGTATCGAAGGAGTAGGCATCCTTCATGAGAAATTCCCTTCCCCTAAGAAGCCCGAACCGCGGGCGCCGCTCATCTCTGAATTTAGTCTGGATTTGGTACAGAGTTAGAGGCAGCTGTCTGTATGAGCTAATCTCGTCTCTGACCAGTGCGGTAATGACCTCCTCGTGGGTAGGGCCAAGGGCGAATTCCCTACCATGGCGGTCTTCCAGCCGGATAAGCTCAGGCCCGTAGACCTCATACCGGCCGGACTTCTTCCACAGCTCAGCAGGCTGCATCGCTGGCATCAGCAGCTCCTGGGCTCCCGCAAGGTTCATCTCTTCACGGACAATAGCGGATGCCTTCTGAAGGACACGCCAGCCCAGTGGAAGGTATGTGTACACCCCTGAGGCTAGTTGGCGGATGAAGCCTGCCCGAAGCAGCAGGCGGTGGCTTTGAGCTTCCGCATCGGCGGGAGCCTCTCTCAAGGTAGGCATCAGCAGTCGGCTTTGTTTCATTGTTTCTTCTCCTTTCTTGATTCGATGTCAAAAGACAACAAAAAGAGCCCACTCGTCAAGGGACGAATGCGCTCGTGGTACCACCCTAATTAAATCAGCCGGGTGAATCGTCAGGCTGATCCTTATACAGGTAACGGTGTTCACCGGCAGCGGATTATGGCGCTGCAGCTTCCAAGGCAGGGAGCAACGGTCCGTGACGGGAAGTCTTTCAGCCTGTGGGCTTCCTCTCTGAAACGGCCGGTATCCGAAGCTCATGATCTTGGTCAACGCTGTTGTCATATTTTATCCAAATTACACCAAATTGTGCCTAGGGTCAATAGGGGTGTACACGAAAAGGCGATTATTAGCCTCTTAGGCTATATAAAAATGAACTTTAGAATTAACCTAAATGCTAACCTTCATAAGTTCATTTTATATAGATGGAGCCGCGCTTCATATTTTTACCATAGTAGATTTCGTCCATTTCTACTTTCAACCTCTCCGTTATGGAAGCCTGTTCTTCAGGGCTCAGTTTCTCCTTGGTATATCCGAATAAATAATTGTCCAGATTAAATGCCTTGAGCTTGCACTTGGTATGGAAGATATTTTCCTGATATACATTAACGTCAATCATGTCATACAGTTTCTTGTCCTTCTCAGGGATGTAGTTCTGAATGGAGCTGATGTCATGGTCGATGAACAGCTTCCGGCCGTTGATATCGCGGGTGAAGCCGCGCACCCGGTAGTCCATGGTCATCATATCCGGTTCAAAAGAGTGGATCAGATAATTCAGCGCTTTAAGCGGAGAGATCTCCCCGCACGTGGATACATCGATATCCGCACGGAAGGTGGAAATCCCCTCGTCCGGGTGGGATTCCGGATAGGTATGGACCGTTATGTGGCTTTTGTCCAAATGCATCACCACCGAGTCAGGAAGCGGCCCCGGCGTCTCATCAAATGTCTCGGTATCCATCTCGGCCACAGGGCCTTCCGACACCAGCATCGTCACACTGGCCCCTTGTGGAATGTAATCCTGCTTGGCAATATTGAGAATATTCGCCCCAATAATTTCAGATACGGATTTTAAAATAGCTGTAAGGCGGTCGGCGTTATACTGCTCATCGACATACTCGATGTAAGCATCCCGTTCCTCGGTTGTTTTGGTATAACAGATATCATACATATTAAAGCTGAGCGATTTCGTCAAATTGTTAAAACCATGCAGCTGAACCGCCTGCTCGGGAGTTAGTTTCATTCGTCATTTCTCCTTAAGTCTGCAATAATAACTAAATTATTACCTGATCTGAATTGTCCTAGTCTTTTAAATGTTTACCCGATTATTCACATCGTTAACAAGGTAACAAGAACTCAAGAACGCCACCAGGCTGCAGAATAAAAAAAAAGACCCGCAGGCGTCAGCCATGCGGGCAAGGAGTTAAATGGAAATGTCCAATTGTCTCCCCAGGTTTGGATCCATGCTTTTCTGAATCATTTGCACCATGTTCTGAGCCTGAGTTTCAGCCTGGTTCTTGGCCATGCTCAGCACTTTAATGCCGACGGCCTGTGACAAGGCTGACTGGCTCATGGCTGTAGCTGCTGCCGCGATATCCATACTCGCACCTCCCCTGATCATACTATCGGCAGATTGGGGTTTATTTGGAAGGGGCTGTCTTGAACGGTTTCATAAATACCTTGGGGATGTCCGTTTCAAATCGCATAATCTCCCCCGTTACCGGGTGTTCAAAAGCCAGAATCCGCGCATGCAGACCCAGTCTGCCGATTTCTTTGGATTTGGAGCCGTATTTCTTGTCTCCCGCAACCGGGTGACCGAGATCTTCCATGTGCACGCGAATCTGGTTCTTTCTTCCGGTCTCAAGATGTACTTCAAGCAGGGAGAACCACTTGTTCGACTGCAGCTTCTTATAATGCGTAACCGCATGCTGACCGTCGTTCGGGTAGGGGCTGGAGTACATCTTTAGCGTGCTGCTTTCCTTAAGCCATGAGCTGATCGTCCCCTCCTGTTTCTTCACCTCGCCATCGACAAGCGCGACATAGGACCGTTCCTTTACAATATCCTGCCATCCGTTCTGCAGCGTTTGCTGAACCTGTTCACTCTTGGCAAACAGCATCACTCCCGAAGTATCCCGGTCCAAACGGTGTACGATGAAGATCCGGTTGCCCGGGTCGCTCTGACGGACATGGCTCATCAACTGACGATAAGCTGTTATTTCATTCTCTTGCCCGGCTGACACCGACAGCAAGCCGTGTTCCTTCTGGATTACAATAATATGCTCGTCTTCATAAAGTATCGTCATCCCAACAAGCGGGGCAGAGGAGGTTACCTTATCCGGGTGAATCGAGACAATATAACCGGGCTCAAGCCGGTAGTTGTAGGCGGTGATCGGCTCACTGTTCACGGTAACCTGGCCGCGTGCCAGAATGGACTTAACCGAATTCCTGCTTAAATGACGAAGCGTATCGATCAAGAAGGGCAGCAGCTCCGTCTGCTCCTTTACCGTATGAATTCGTGGTTTGGGGGGATTGCTTATTTTGGTGGTTCGGCCATTGCTGTAGCTTTTTTTCTTCACGTTCGTGCCTCCTGATAATCCGTACCGGCAAGGTGGAACCGTATGAAAGTTCCTGCATTTGACGGAGATCCTTGTTCTAAGACCGATGATAACCTTTATAACACGCCAAGGTCAATGATCCGGCGGTTGCCGTATTAGGCAAACCCCGGTAAACTAACAGGGCAGGGTTGTTGACGGAAGGTTTTGCTCGAGTAGAGTAAGGAGATTATGAATATGAATACAGATATTTTCACAATAGAAGAAGCCCGCGAAGTACTGCAGAAATATTACGGGTACCCGGATTTCCGTGAAGGACAGAAGAAAATTGTAGAGAGCCTGCTGCAGGGAAACGATACGCTGGGTATTATGCCCACCGGGGGCGGTAAATCGATTTGTTATCAGATTCCCGCGCTGCTGCTGCCGGGACTGACTCTGGTCGTATCCCCGCTGATTTCGCTGATGAAGGATCAGGTGGATGCTTTGACCAGTATGGGGATCTCGGCCGCGTATATCAACAGTACGCTTAGCGGCAGAGAAGTGAATGACCGGATCAGGGCCGCCAGAAGGGGAGAATTAAAGCTTCTCTACGTGGCCCCCGAGCGGCTTGAGCTGGATTGGTTCCAGACGGAAATGGCGGAGCTGTCGATTTCGTGTGTGGCTGTGGATGAGGCGCACTGTGTATCCCAGTGGGGACATGATTTCCGGACGAGCTATCTGGCTGTAGCACCTTTTGTATCGGCTCTTCCAAGCCGCCCGATTCTGGCTGCCTTCACGGCAACCGCTACGCCCGAGGTTATGGACGATATGATGCGGCTGCTCAGGCTTCGGGAGCCTGAGGTGTTCGTCACCGGGCTGGGGCGCGATAATCTGGCGATGTCCGTCCTGCGCGGCGAGAACAAGCGAGAGTATGTTATGAACTATGCCGAAGCCCACGCTTCGCAATCCGGTATTATTTATGCCGCGACCCGCAAGGATGTGGACGACCTGTATGAACGTCTTCGCCGTGCAGGCATTGCTGCTGGCCGATATCATGCGGGCTTGTCTGATGAAGAGCGCGCCGAGAACCAGGAAGCATTCCTGTATGACGACATCCGGGTGATGGTGGCCACGAATGCTTTTGGCATGGGGATTGACAAGTCCAACGTCCGGTATGTAATTCACTATAATATGCCTAAAAATATGGAGGCTTATGTCCAGGAGGCCGGCCGTGCAGGACGGGACGGTGAGCCGAGCGAGTGCATTCTCCTGTTCAGTGCCCAAGACATTATGACTCAGAAGTTTCTGATTGAACAGAATCCTCAGGAGGGGGACCGCAAGCGCAACGATTACCGAAAGCTGCAGCAGATGGTGGAGTATTGTTATTCCAACCGCTGCTTAAGATTTGCGATGCTGGAATATTTCGGTGAGAAGCATGATCAGAAGCCATGTGGAATTTGCAGTTCCTGCCGGGATGAACGGGAACTCACGGATATGACCGTGGATGCTCAGGTTGTGTTCTCCTGTATCTTTCGGATGAGGGAGAGGTTCGGTGTCTCGATGGTTGCCTCAGTGCTCAAAGGCTCGCAGAATAAAAAGGTGCTCCAATACGGGTTCGACAGCCTTCCAACCTATGGCATGATGCGCACCCGGACCGAAAAGGAGATCTCCGAGCTGATCAACACCTTTGTGGCCGATGGCTACTTGTCTCTCTCTGAAGGACAATACCCTGTCGTCCGCCTTGAGCCGGTTGCGGCGGATGTGCTTAAGGGCAAACATCAAGTGATGATGCGGGCTCCGCTGCCTTCGGCTTCAGCTGCTTCCGGGGCTGGCCGACGGAGAGGCCAGTCCTATGATACGGGGCCATCTGCCGTTAACGAGACCGTATTCGAGCAACTGCGGTTAATTCGCCGTGATCTGGCCCAGCAGGAGAAAGTGCCGTCTTATATCATATTTAATGACGCGACCCTTCGTGAGATGAGCGTGGTCTGCCCGCAGACGGAGGCGGCTATGCTGCGGATCAAGGGTGTCGGTGAACTGAAATATAAGAAATACGGACAGCCCTTTCTGGAATTCTTCCAGAATCAGGGCAGCGTTCCGGAGATGGATGATGTGGAGTTCTAGTTTCAGCTTTGGGCTATAGCGCCCAAGCGACCGGCTGTGCCACATCAGCGGAGGAAGCGAGCGTTGCCGCAGCCTTAGTGGCCATGCGGTACACTGGGCAGCCGCTGCCGTACCAGCTACGCACCACAGCAGCGGAGGAGGCGGAATCGTCTTGGAGAAGCGAAGCGTTCGCCTTTGCTCCCGGATTCCTACCCTGAAGGATACAATCCAGGAATCCGGGAGGAACAGCGATCGTAAGGATGATCCGCAGCCGCAGCGGTGCACTGTGGCATACAGGCTGTTCGCAACCGCAGCTTTGGGCTATAGCGCCAAGCGACCGGCTGTGCCACATCAGCGGAGGAAGCGAGCGTTGCCGTAGCCTTAGCGGCCGTGTGGTAATGGGCGGCCGCTGCCGTACCAGCTACGCACCACAGCAGCGGAGGAGGCGGAGCGTTGAAGTAGCCTTAGTGGCCATGCGGTACACTGGGCAGCCATTGCCGTACCAGCTACGCGCTACATCAGCGGAGGAAGCGGAATCGTCCTGAAGAAGCGAAGCGTTCGCCTTTGCTCCCGGATTCCTACCCTGAAGGATACAATCCAGGAATCCGGGAGGAACAGCGATCGGAAGGATGATCCGCAGCCGCAGCGGTGGACTGTGGCATACAGGCTGTCGCAACGGCAGCGTTGGGCTATAGCGCCAAGTGACCGGCTGTGCCACATCAGCGGAGGAAGCGAGCGTTGCCGTAGCCTTAGCGGCCGTGTGGTACTGGGCGGCCGCTGCCGTACCATGCACGTACATCAGCGGAGGAGGCGGAGCGTTGAAGTAGCCTTAGTGGCCATGCGGTACACTGGGCAGCCATTGCCGTACCAGCTACGCGCTACATCAGCGGAGGAGGCGGAATCGTCCTGAAGAAGCGAAGCGTTCGCCTTTGCTCCCTGATTCCCACACTGGTGATACAATCCAGGAATCCGGGAGGAACAGCGATCGGAAGGATGATCCGCAGCCGCAGCGGTGCACTGTGGCATACAGGCTGTTCGCAACCGCAGCGGTCGTGCGAGGTCCCTCTTTTTTCAAATCTAAAAGAAGGTCGTGAATCATGAAAGTAATTCTATCCACGCTGAATGCCAAGTACATTCATACTTCCCTGGCCATCCGCCTTCTGAAGGCATACAGCGACCATGAATTCGATATCGGACTTGCCGAATACACCATCAAGGACCCGGCGATGAACATCGTATCGGACTTGTTCAACAAGAAACCGGATGTCGTCGGCTTCTCCTGTTATATCTGGAACATTGAAGAGACGTTGAAGGTGGTCGAGATTCTGAAGAAAGTCATGCCCGAAACGACCATTGTATTGGGCGGACCTGAAGTATCCTATGACACCGAATACTGGATGAAGCGCTCGCCCCATGTGGACTTTATCGTGATGGGCGAAGGGGAGGAGGTGTTCCACCGCCTTCTGCAGGAGCTGAGCGGGGACCGCAAGTTCCATTTTGTTTACGGCATTGCTTACCGCAAGGAGCATGAGGTAGTGATTATGCCGGGACATCCGAAGAGTGACCTGAACACCCTTCCTTCCCCGCACCGTTTCCCGGAGGATATTCCTAACCTAGGCAAAAGAATTGTCTACTTCGAGACGAGCCGGGGCTGTCCGTTCAACTGTCAGTTCTGCTTGTCCAGCATCGAGGTCGGTGTCCGCTATTACGACATTGAGCGGGTGAAATCGGATATCCTGTACTTGATAGCCAACGGGGCTAAGATCATCAAATTCCTGGACCGCACCTTTAACATTAACCGGGCCTACGCCATGGAAATGTTCCAATTTCTGATTGAGAACCATCAAGGATGTGTGTTCCAATTCGAGATCACGGCTGATATTATGCGGCCTGAGGTGCTGGAATATTTGGCGGAGAATGCGCCTCCGGGAATTTTCAGGTTTGAGATCGGAGTGCAGTCGACCAACGACGATACCAACGAACTGGTTAAGCGGCGGCAGAATTTCACCAAGCTGACGCGTACGGTAACAACTATCAAGAACAGCGGCAAGATCGATCAGCATCTGGACCTGATCGCAGGACTGCCAGAAGAGAATTATGATTCTTTCCGCAAAACGTTCAACGATGTGTTTGCTCTGGGGCCGGAAGAGCTTCAGCTCGGATTCCTCAAGATGCTCCGGGGAACCGGGCTCAGAAATGATGCCAGCAAGTATAACTATACTTACATGGACCATGCCCCCTATGAAATCCTGGGCAATGATGTGCTGCCGTTCTCGGATATTGTAAGACTGAAGCGGCTGGAGGATGTGCTGGAGAAATACTGGAATGCGCATCGGCTGGATCATACGCTCACTTACCTGATGAAGCATGAGTTCGATTCCCCGTTTGACTTCTTCCAGGACTTCGGGAACTATTGGGATGCTCAGGGGTGGCAGAGAATCGGCCACCAACTGGAGGATTTGTTTACAAGGCTCCAGGCTTTCCTGAAAGAACGGGGACTGAAGCGTCCAGATGTGGTCAAGGGGCTCATGCAGCTGGATTATTTCCTTGGTCATAAATACAAGCCCCGCAAAATTTGGTGGGAGAGTGTGGTAGATAAGGACCGCAGAAGCCTGCATTTCAGAACCTTGATCGAGCAAGCCGACAAGGTGTCCGGAAATTTCGCAAGCCTTCATATGGAAGAGCGAGATCTTCAAAAATATGCGGTGGTCGAAGAGATCAGCTTTCCGCTGCATCGTGTGCTGAGTGGGGAGCCGGTATCTGACCTGTATCTGGATGATGTGAAGCACCTGCTGGTCGTACTGTACCAACAGAATGAAGCGGAGATTCCAGAAGTTTATACTGTCCCGCTGGTTGAGAGTCCGGTGTAAGCAGCCGCATTCGGCTGATTCACCACTTCAGGGTTAACACCGGAGAGATTTTGAAGTTGAAATGATTCACTTTAACGATGAATGAAACGAGTCATAGTGGCATTATCAAGAGCATTCCTTAACAGGACTTGCTCATGGTAATGCCTTTTTTTGCCTGTTAATAGAGAAGAGCACACCCATGCTTCAGAAGACCCAAACCGTTCTACCAACTCCTGAATACGATATTCCAAAAACACGGATAAATGGAGCTGGAGTCATGTCCACAGAAAACGGATATCAAGTAGTGTGGAAAGGTCCCGTATACAAAGCCAGTGGGCTTGGTATTGCCAGCAGAGCCTATGCCCACGCTCTAAGACGGCAGGGAGTGGAGCTCTCGATAGACCGGGGCGGCGGGAGCCTTACCCATAAGCTTAATAACAAAAGAAAGGTTCTGATCCATCACTTTCCTCCGAGCATGATTAATTTTAAGAAAGAAAGAGCCCGGTATGACCGGATTATACTAAACACGGTCTGGGAAACCACGAAAATACCTTCCCATTGGCTTCCAAACATCAATAAATTTGATGCCATCTGTGTACCCTCAGTTCAAAATAAACAGGCTCTGAGGAACAGCGGTGTGAAAATACCAATCTATATTGTCCCCCATGGGGTGAACACCAGAGAGTATGCACCAGGGGGCCGCAAGCTGCCTATACCGCAAGCTGCCGGGAGATTTACCTTTGTGTCGGTATTTGGCTTTCAACACCGGAAGAATCCCGAAGGGCTATTGCGGGCTTATTGGGAGGAATTCTCCGCTTCTGATCGGGTGCTGCTCGTCATTAAGACGAATGGATACTCTCCTTATGAAGATGAGAGCTGGATTAAGAATAGAATTATGCGATATAAAGAAACACTCGGAATCCGCAAGCCAACGGCTCCAGTTGTGGTTATTGGAAAGCACTTAAGCTCCGGTCAAATTCGGGGGTTATACAGACTCGGCCAGGTGTTTGTTCTTCCGACACGTGGGGAAGGGGTGGGGCTGCCGTTCCTTGAATCTTTGGCCAGCGGTGTGCCGGTTATCGCGACAGGCTGGGGCGGACATATGGACTTTTTAACACCCGGAAATTCATTCCTGATTCCATACCAGTTAAGAAGCCCTGTGCACAGCATGAACAGCAGACATTCAATCTCGCGCCAATTTCGTTCCCTGTTCGCAGGAAAAGGGCAGCAATGGGCCGAGCCGAGTATCAGCAGCTTAAGAAGACAAATGCGGTACGCCTATCAGCATCCCCAGTTGTGCAAGGAGATGGGACGGCGGGGCAGGAGGGATGTGCTTAGGTTCTCATGGAATAGGGCAGGGCTTCTCATGAAACAGGCAATTGAGCAGACCCTTAAGGGATAGACTTCAGGTTTAAGGGAAGTTGTCTTTGAAAGCATTAATATATTTGATTATAAAAAAACGGCGTCTTTCTCCGATGAAATGTCGGGAAAAGAATCGCCGCGCAGTTTAATTTCCCCCTTGTTAAACGTCTTCTGAGACTAACAAGGAGGCTTGAACAAGGGGGAGACCCGTCATGGGCTGCTGTCGTCAACAGCAGTTGAAACCGGATCGGGCCGGGCCGACTCCGGTAGGGGAATCCGCTGGTTCATCCAATCGATCAGATGAGCGGTAACCTCGTCCCGGTTGATCTCGTTCAGGATCTCGTGTCTTGCTCCCGGATACAGTCTGCATTCCACGTCCTGAAGTCCAAGTTCCTGGTAACGCCTGTGCAGAAGCCGGACACCATCGCCTTTCATCCCAACCGGATCTTCCTCGCCGCTGAACAGATAGACAGGTTTGTCTTTGGGGATTCTCTCCATCCGGGAAGGGGTGTGTATTTCCTGCAGGAGCCGGAAGAAATCCCGGAAGAACCCTGCGCTGCTGATTACGCCGCATTCCGGATCTGCAATATATTTATCAACTTCCTCATCATCGCGTGACAACCAGTCAAAGGCTGTCCGAACGGGCCGGAATGTACGGTTGTAACCGCCGAACACGAGTGCATTCAGCAGCAAACTGGGATGCCTTTCCCCCTGCAGGGCGATCTGCATCCTTGCGATCTGCTCGCCGAACTGCAGCATCCTCCTTTTGCCGCAGGTGCCCGACAGCATAAAGGCGGCATAAGGATCTGGCCATGTGTACATCACCTTCTGGGTCAGAAAGGAGCCCATGCTGTGACCAAGCAGCAGCAGTGGAGTCTCGGGATGTTTATCCTTAATTATGGCTCCCAGAAGAATCATGTCATTCACCATGGCATTAAAGCCATCTGTGCCAGGCCTGCCGAGCTCTTCATGGGTGCCTGCCGTCCGCCCGTGTCCGCGGTGGTCGTTCGCATAGACCATATAGCCCTGGGTGGTCAGAGCTCTGGCAAGACGTTCATAACGCCTGGCTGTTTCGGCCATGCCGTGAGCAATCTGAACGACCCCGCGAGGGGGGCCTTCCCACTCTGAGGGAGATGGGAACCAGTTATAGATGTAAATATATTTTCCGTCCGAGCTAAGCATGTCGAAGTGATGCGACTCCATAAGAACCCGTCCTCCTTTACAGCTATATAGTATGCTCAGGATATGCGCGCAGGCTCAAAAAATTCAATTCGTTCCCCGTCAGGCCCGTTAAAGAAGAAATATCGGCTGCCGTTGGGTAAGGATTTGATCTCCGCATCTCTGCCTGACAGTCCCAACTCCGCAATACGGGCGTATTCGCTATCGATATGGCTTACAGTGAACGCCAGATGATGAACACGTCCTTCACTGGCGAGTTCTGGAGCATCCTTCAGGTAGATGAGCTCGATTTCCACACTGGTCTGTCCGGGAAAAGATAGAAAAGCCAAACGAAAATCGTCCCCGACTTCCCCAACAGTATTCAAGAGTTTAAGTCCTAATACCCGTTTATAAAATTCAATGGAATCCTCAAGTACAGACACCCGGATTCCAATATGCTCAATTTTGTGTACACTCATGGAACTGGCCTCATTTCGTAAGTAAGTATATAAAATGAACTTATGAAAGTTACCCTTTTGGGGCGCCGGGATGCCGAGTGTTCTTTAAGGCCGCCTTTGTCTCCGAAATGCTTGAACTAGAACTCCATTGGGGCATTTCGGAGACAAAGGCGGACGCTCCGCTTCTTCAGAATCACTCGGGATCGAAGCTGAGATCGGTTAATTCTAAAGTTCATTTTATGTAGATGATTAATTTAAGCAAATTTCCAAGTCATTTCTTCTCGATGGCAACCAGATAAGGAGACGCGGAATTCTGAAGCTGGCGGTAAACTATGGACTGGGCCGTGGATACCGGCAGAGCAGCGGCCCAGTCCTCTACGGCTGCCGCCTCAGCATCTCCACCAGGGTGCCCGGGATAAAGCACTGCGGTGATAATTCCCTTTGGCCGGAGCAGATCCAGAGCCTCACCCAGGGCCGTCAGCGTACTGGAGGTCTGGGTGATTAGGGCCGGATCAGCACCCTCTGCCGGGAGATAGCCGAGGTTGAACATAACCGCGCCTACCTTCCCGTGTAGAGAGGCAGGCAGAGCCTCCCGCATCTGCTCATGCCCGCAGTGCAGCAGGTGGGCTGGGGCCAACTTTGCCTCTTCCTGCTTCGCCAGCCGCTGCCGGGTCAGTTCCAGGGCCGCAGCCTGAACATCGAAGCTGAACACCTGTCCGCGCCGGCCGCAGGCCGTTGCAAGGAACAGGGTATCGGCTCCTGTGCCGGCAGTCGCGTCAATGGCGGCCTCGCCCGGCTGGAGACGGGCGGCGACAAGCTGATGAGCCATGCTGAGTACGGATAAGAAGCCCACCTTAGTTCCCCCTCCAGAATTTTCCCTGCCAGGAATCCCGGTTCTTAAGTTCACGGTCAATCGCATTCAGAACTTCCCATTTCTTAAGGCTCCACATCGGGCCAATCAGCAGATCCCGCGGCGCATCGCCAGTGAGCCGGTGAACAATCATTTCGGGAGGCAGGAATTCGAGGGTGTCTGCGATCAGCTTGACGTACTCGTCCTGTTCCAGAAAGCGCAGCAGACCAGCCTCATACTGCTTCACCATCGGCGTCTTCCGCATGAGATGAAGGAGATGGATCTTAATTCCCTGAACATCCATCTTCGCCACAGCACGGCCGGTCTCCAGCATCATCTCATGGGTTTCCTGCGGAAGCCCATAGATAATATGGGTGCACACCCGGATGTTGTGTTTGCGCAGCTTCTCGACCGCCTCTAAATAACATTTCGTATCATGGGCTCGGTTAATTAGCTCTGAAGTTGACTCATGGATGGTCTGAAGCCCCATTTCCACCCAGAGGTAGGTCCTCTCGTTCAATTCAGCCAGATACTCAATGACATCGTCAGGCAGGCAGTCAGGACGCGTGGCAATGGACAAGCCCACGACCCCGGGCTGCTGTAGGATGACCTCGTAATACTCACGTAGCTCCTCTACAGGAGCATAGGTGTTGGTGTAGGCTTGGAAGTAACCGATATATTTGGCGCTGGGCCATTTGAGATGCTGTTTGTCACGGATCGTATTGAACTGCGTAACCAGATCATCCCGGCGGCTGCCGGCGAAATCGCCGGAACCTCTGGCACTGCAGAAGGTGCAGCCGCCTTTGGCGATCGATCCGTCCCGGTTCGGACAGGTGAAGCCGGCATCCAGCATTACTTTAAACACTTTTCCTTCGAAAACCTCACGCATTTCGGTATTCCATGTATGAAATCTTTTATCTCCCCATGTAACAGGGGGAGACGGCATTTGTATACCCATGGTAACTCCTTTGGTTAATTGGGATTAAGCTTTAGGCAGCAAGCTGTTTTTCTTAGGTTACATTGTACCAAAAAACACAAAAAAAGGGGAACTCGGCCGTGGTTTGTTGAATTCATCTAGCTATTGTGATATTTTAATATCAGTCAGTAATTGATTTATCGTGTCAAAGCGCTGACGGACTATGATTCATAATGAAAGTCCTAGATATGCAGTGGATCTGCCTGCAAGCGGATCTTAAGGATCGTTGGACCCCAATTCCAAATATAGTGAAGAAGGAATCTTTGACCGTTTCCGGCGGACGAAGATTCCTTCTTCCATTTCATCCCGGAATAGACTTTACTTTTGGGACAATCTTAGGCACAATAATGCAGGAGTATCAAATGTTCAGTGTCCATAGAGCGGCACAGGATAAAGACGGAGGAATGAGATGCGTTTACGCGGAAGAAAAGGAATCAGGGAGAACCTCGAATCCCAACAGGATATGATCACCCTGGATCCCCGGGAATATAAAGGTCGCTGGGCGGAATGGTTCGGCAATGATCATCCGATTTATATTGAGCTTGGAATGGGAAAAGGTCAATTTATCAGCGGAATGAGTGTGAAATATCCGGATTGCAATTTTATAGGGATGGATATGTATGATGAATTGATCCGGCGGGCCAGTGAGAAAGCGCGCGGGATTTGGATGGAGCAGGGTGTTGAGAAGCCGTCCAACGTAAAGCTGGCTTTGGGGAACATCGAATCCCTGGAGGAGTTTTTTGCACCCGGAGAGGTGGAGCGGATTTACTTGAATTTCAGTGATCCATGGCCGAAATCACGGCACGGACGCCGACGTCTGACACATCCGCGTTTTCTTGATAAGTATCGCACGGTACTGAATGAGAAGGGGGAAATTCATTTCAAGACGGATTCCCTTACGCTGTTTGAGTTCTCACTCAATTCATTTGCGGCAACCGGGCTGCAGATGAGCAATATTTCCCTGAGCCTGCATCGGGAAGGAATTAACGAGGCTCATGTGATGACCGAATACGAGACGAAGTTTGTCTCCCAAGGCATGAATATTTACCGCTGTGAGGTTATGGTGGGGAGTGAGGCTCTCCGCAATTATCATGAACACAAGATGGAACTCTTTTAAAACAAGTTAACAACAAGAAGAGGGCTGCTCTTAGTCAATGTGACTAATGAACAGCCCTTTCTTTTTGTTCGAGCAAGTCTATGATGGCTTGTGCACTTTGCATAGGATGATAACAATTAATCTGTTCGATAACCTGTTGGCGTTTCTTCTGAACCTCATCATAATGCTCGGTAAGCTGGGTCACCCAATCTGTAATCACTTCAAGTCCTGTGATTGGCGTCCCCCAGCCTTGAGAAGCGAAGTACTGTGAATTCTCCTCCTCTTGACCAGGCAGCGGCTTGTGGAACAGCATCGGTATCCCTTTGGCCAAGCCCTCGGAGCAGGTCATCCCGCCGGGCTTCGTAATGAGCAGGTCCGAGACTTCCATCAGCTTGTCAATTTCCTTAGTAAAGCCCATGAGATGGATATTCGGATGATCGAAACGGGGGTCCTCCTGCATCTTCTGAAGGGACTTCTTATTGCTTCCGAAACAGAAAATAAGCTGAATCTGCTCACGGTAGCTGGCGAGAAGCGTATTGACCGCCTCATCCTTCATAAAACCCCAGCCTCCACCCATCACAAGGACCGTTGGCATGCCTGTGAGTCCGAATCTGGCCCGGATATCCTCCTTGCTGTGATGGCGTTCCCAGAAGCTCGGGTGTACAGGAATTCCGGTGATCCGGATTTTGGATTCATCCACTCCGCGTTCCAGGAGCCTGTCCTTCACCTGGCTTGTCGATACCAGATAACAGTCCACTTCACGGCTGACCCAGGTCCCGTGAGCATCGTAATCAGTAATTACAGTGCACAGGGGAACATCCAGGCCAAGGCGTTTCATGCGTGAGATTACTGCGCTTGGAATCGGATGCGTGCAGACGATCACATTGGGATGGATCTGCCGGATTAGCTCTGTCGTATGGGTATAAAATATCCGATGCAGTGCGAGCGTCGTCAATCGGTTCAATGATTTCTTATAATTGCTCCGGTACATCATCCGGACCAGCCGTGGCTGGGAACTCAGTGTCTTCTTATACGCCGTGATAATTAATGGAGCCATTCTGGGGTTCAGAAAGCTTCCAAGCTCCAGCACCTTGGTCTGCACATGAGGCGATACTTTGCGCAGACTGCTTGAGAGCGCATAGGCAGCTTGTGTATGACCCGCGCCAAACCCTTCGGATAAAAGCAGTACTCTTTGTTTTTGCACGTTAGTTTCACCTTTTCCTGCAAGGTTTTACCATTAACTTAACAATATCCCCTTTACGGCCATAATGCAACCGTCCCAAATGCGACCCCAGTCCCGATTACAGCTCCGGCCAATACGTCGGAAGGGTAGTGTAGACCCAGATAAATCCGGGACAGGCCTACCAGCATAGCAATAGGAGCCAGGAAAAAGGCCGACATGGGCTCCATGATCATAAATGGCATGGTAACCGAGAAAATAGCTGTTGTATGGCCTGATGGGAATGAGTGGTCCGTAAGCGGATCACGAAACGTATGGGTACCGGGAAGGGTCAAATAGGGCCTTACCCTTGGATAAGTCTTTTTAGCTATGGCTACTGGAATATGACTGACCGCCAAGGATACAGCGGCGATGAGTGCCGTGTGCTTCCAAGGATCGGGAGCGAAGATCCACAGCAGCACCGTTGCCGAAATGGTGAAGGTGGCTCCGCCCAGATGAGTCAGATAATATAACCAGAAATTAAGGAAGCTTCCATGCAGACCAGTATTAATTCCGACAAATAACCGCTGATCGAGGTGCTTCATTTTCATAAGAAATCGCTGCATACAATCCCTCCGCTTGGATGGGCTTGTTAATTAACAGCCCAAAGCTTTCTTATACTTATGGAATTTCTAATCCATATAACCAGCGGAAGCTGGTCTGAACAACCCGAAGCAGCAGATTGCCGTTATTTTCAGGATAGAATAATCATATTTTTATTCTGCGGTCATTTCAAGTTTAGTTTGTTTATTTTCTGTTCCATTATGGCCTTTTTTTGACTTATGGGGTATTAACCAACTACAATGATTCAAATGATATCAAAAAAGTTTAAAAAGTTAACAGGATTTCCGTAAACTTTTCCCTGCTTTTTCTCGTTTGTTTTAATATAACCTTGTATTTTACGATTATTTTAGCAAAGGGGGGCTTTAGGGAAATAAAAAACGGGAAAACGGATGAAAATAAGACCTAACCGCTATGAAATCGAGGACGAGGTACATCTGTACCCTAATATATTCATTCTTTTGGGCAAAATTTAACGGAAGAAGTGAAATTAGCCTTTTGACAAATGGCGTGAATTCGTAGAGAATCTTTATGTCTGACTATTTGTTCCAGAATAGAATAAATAACCATGAACAAATGGACCGGGCTTTTAGTTACCAGTTGAATATTTAAAGGGTCATTAGAAAAACTGCGAATAACAAAAGAAATGTAGAGAGAAAACGTAGTTTAATTTCATGAGGGTTAAAAGGGGGGTACCAGGGAATCATGTTGGATGCCATTCTTGTTGCACTGCAGATTATTCTTGCAGTCATTGGTGTGTATCAATTCGTGTTCTCTTTGTTTGGCATGTACAAGAAAAAGAAAAAGCAGCAGTTTCCTCCAACCAAATCCTTCGCCGTACTGGTTGCGGCACATAATGAGGAGCAGGTTGTCGGAGCGCTTATGGAGAACCTCAAGCTGCTTAATTATCCGAAAGAGCTGTATGATGTGTTCGTCATTTGTGACAACTGTACGGACGGCACGGCTAATATTGTCCGCAGTCACAATATGAACGCTTGTGTGCGTACCAACCCGAATCTTCGGGGGAAAGGGTACGCGATTGAATGGATGCTGAAGGAACTGTGGAAGATGCCGCGACAATACGACGCTGTTGTAATGTTTGATGCGGACAATCTGGCCCATCCTGACTTCCTGAACGAAATGAATAACGATCTTTGCTCCGGTGCCCGCGTCATCCAAGGTTATATCGACACCAAGAATCCAGAGGATTCCTGGGTTACCGCGGCTTACGGTGTATCCTATTGGTATGTTAACCGGTTGTGGCAGCTTCCGCGCCACAATTTGGGAATGGCTAACTTCCTGGGCGGAACCGGAATGTGTTTCGAAACGGAGCTGCTTAAAGAGATCGGTTGGGGAGCAACAAGCCTGGTTGAGGACTTGGAGTTCACGATGCGCTGTGCAAGCAGAGGGATTTATCCAGTGTTCAACTATGACGCCAAGCTGTTCGATGAGAAGCCGCTGACGTTCAAGGCCTCCGCACGCCAACGTCTGCGCTGGATGCAGGGCCACTTCACGGTTGCCCGCCGTTATTTCTTCCCGATGCTGTGGAAGAGCATCAAGGAAAGAAGCATGACCAAGTTCGACATGGCGCTTTATGCTGTTAACGTGTATATCGTGCTGTTGACATTCCTGCTCACGGCTTTTGTATGGGCGGATCAGTCTTTGTTTAAAGGGCCGCATTTCACAACAATGTACAGCTACCTTCCATTCTGGGTATCGCTGTTGGCAATCGCCGCAAACGTGTTTTTATTTTTGTCTGCCATGATTTTGGAGAAGATTACCTTCAAGAAAGTTTACATGTACTTGGTGCTCTTCCCGATTTATCTGATTTCCTGGTGGCCAATCACGTTCTACGCGTTCTTTACACAGAACAACAAACAGTGGAGCCATACGGAGCATACACGGGTTGTGCGTCTGGAAGAGGTTCAGAGCAAACAGGGATAATTTATCCCTGTTTTTTATTTGGATAGTGACTTGACCTGTTAGTACGGGTATGGTATATTAATCAAGTATTGCTGTTAGCAAGCTTTTTGGATTGCAAGCAGAGGCCCTGGCTTCTCACCTGACTGACTTCGGTTGGCTGGTTTTGATCCGATGATTTATGAATGTGAATGTTCATGAAGAATTGATGATCAATATGGGATGCGGGTGATAACCTGTATCCCTTTTAATTTGCTTATTTCAGGTCAAGACATTATGGCAACAGACCATTTGGAGGTGGAGAATTATCAGTAAGGAACATTTGATCAATGATGAAATACGGGCGAAAGAAGTTCGTTTGGTTGGTGCGGAAGGTGAACAGATCGGAATCAAGCCGATTCGTGAAGCTTTGCAGATGGCCATCGATCTGAATCTGGATTTGGTAAATGTGGCGCCGACAGCCAAACCTCCGGTATGCCGGATTATGGACTACGGCAAGTTCCGTTACGAAACACAGAAGAAAGAGAAAGAAGCTCGTAAGAATCAGAAAATCGTCGATATCAAAGAAGTCTGGTTCCGTGCGAATATCGAGGAACACGACTATCAGACGAAGCTGCGTAATGTGATCAAATTTTTGAAAGACGGCGACAAAGTGAAATGCTCTGTGCGTTTCCGTGGCCGTGAGATCACCCATGCCGATATCGGTAAGAAGATTTTGGACCGTGTCAAGGAAGAAGTTACTGAGCTATCTACCGTTGAGCGTCTGCCAAAATTGGAAGGCCGCAGCATGATCATGATTTTGGCACCGAAAAACTAAGCGTAAGCTTACAACCTATAAGGGGGAAGTACCATGCCTAAAATGAAAACTCACAGCAGCCTTAAAGGCCGCTTCAAAATTACTGGAACCGGTAAAGTGAAACGCTACAAAGCAAACCGCAATCACTTGCTTTCGCACAAGTCCAAACGCGCTAAACGTGTATTGGCCGGCAGTCCTGTAATGTATTCCGGTGACGTTAACCGTTTGAAACAAGGTTTGGCTAATCTGAAGTAGTAAACAACTTTTCTGGGAGGTATTTGATATGGCAAGAGTAAAAGGCGGATTCGTCGTTCGTCGTCGTCATAAAAAAGTATTGAAGCTTGCTAAAGGCTATTTTGGTTCGAAACACCGTATTTTTAAAACAGCTAAAGAACAGGTAATGAAATCATTCCTGTATGCATACCGTGACCGTCGTCAAAAGAAACGCGACTTCCGCAAACTGTGGATCGTGCGTATTAACGCGGCTGCTCGCATGAACGGTCTGTCTTACAGCAAATTGATGCACGGTCTTAAACTGGCTGATGTGAACATCAACCGTAAGATCCTTGCAGACCTTGCTGTGAATGACCTTACAGCATTCAACTCTTTGGCTGCTGTGGCTAAAGAAAAAATCAACGCGTAAGTTTGCGCTTTGAACACGAACAGGCGCCCCATTTCGGGGTGCCTGTTTTTTTTCTCCAAGACAAAGGTACAGGCGGTCTAACCTACCCTGGAATATGATTAGGGGAAGACATTTGGAGGAGGGGAATACATGAGTACATCCGCGATGAAGAAGGAAGCCCAGAAGCTGGTGGGCAAAACGATCGTTGCTTATAAGAAGGATGGCAGTATGGTTACAGGGAAGCTTGTGAAAATTAGCGGCAGCAGACTAATCTTGGCACCGAGAAAAGGGAAAACAGTTCACACCAAAGCGATTATTCCATTAGCCTTGTTTGATCTGCTTGCTATTGGAACCGCACCTTATGCCTATGGCGGGTATGGAGGATATGGATACGGCGGTTATGGGCCTTACCCTTACGGGGGCTACGGTTACGGCAACCCTTTTATTTTCTAATTCAGCCTAAAGCCGTTTGATCATTTCATAGCAGAGTGACACGGGAATGAACCGTGTAGTTTCATAACCGGCCTTGAGGTAAAAGCGCATGGCTCGTTCATTCCCGGCATCTACCATGACTTTGGCCCGTTTGCACCCGCGTGAAGCGGCGTATCCCTCAGCCTGAGCGAGCAGCGATTTGCCATACCGCTTGCGCTGCTCCGCGGGAGCAACGGCCATCATGTCTACGTATAAAAGCTCCCCATGGATCATAAAATGCACAAAGGCAACAGGATCAGCCTCGTAATAAGGCGAGACCACCAAGGTTACACCGCGGGTCAGCCTTTTTGGCAAGTCTTTTCTTACAGATTCGAGACCCTCTGGAGATAAGTGGGAATAAGGGACAAGCTCGCTTTCGATGAGCCGGAATATGACCGGATCGTCCTGCTTTGGTCTGCGATATCGGATCACTTGAAATTCTCCTCCTCACCGTACATAATTTCGAGTGTTCTACTCTATCATATGGGGGAGGACTAAAAGGGGTTCCGAAGGCATAGAGTGCCCCTTTTGGAAAAAGTGTTGACTATGCCAGGGATGAGTCATATAATGTTTCTAAACATTTTAACGCGGTAAACGCGAAACGCAATCGGCAATGATGAGGACGAAGTGTTAGGGGCTCTTTTGATCAGAGAGTGGATGGATTTGCTGAGACCACCACCATTATCCCTTAATAACGAGCTCACCTCTGAGCTGTTCTCCTGAAAAGTTCTTCTTACCGGTAAACAACCACGCGCGTGGTGAAGAAGAAGTTATTAGGGAGAATCGTAAGGTCTACGTTACGGACCATGGGTAGGGAGAAATCCTATACCCGCCAAGGCCTGGATTTGTGAAGATCCGGGTGAACATGGGTGGTACCACGGAAGCGATAACCTTTCGTCCCTCAAAAACAGCAGTCTGTTTTGAGGGATGGAAGGTTTTTTTGTTGTATAAGTTTTGAAATGATTGGATGGTAATTTTGAGAGGAGGATGACTGATGAACGCTCGAATTCCAGAGATGCGGTCGACAGATGAATTACGTGAGAAATGGATGAAACCGGAAGTCATTACAGGTTCGGAGATATTGCTCAGAAGCTTGCTGCTCGAGGGCGTCGAATGTGTCTTCGGATATCCGGGCGGCGCCGTGTTATATATTTACGATGCGCTATATGGCTTTAAGGACTTCCACCATTTGCTGACAAGACATGAGCAGGGTGCGATTCATGCAGCTGACGGTTATGCCCGGGCAAGCGGGAAAGTCGGTGTCTGTATCGCTACATCGGGACCAGGGGCAACCAACCTGGTAACCGGTATAGCCACAGCTTATATGGACTCCGTTCCACTGGTTGTCATCACCGGAAACGTGGCCACCACCTTAATCGGAACCGATGCTTTCCAGGAAGCGGACATTACGGGAATTACCATGCCGATTACGAAGCACAGCTACTTGGTCAGAGATGTGGAGGATCTGCCGCGGGTTATCCATGAGGCCTTCCACATTGCAAATACAGGCCGCAAAGGTCCGGTGCTGATTGATATCCCGAAGGATGTCTCGGCAGCCAAGACACTGTTCAAGCCAGGCGAAGCTCTTGAGCTTCGCGGCTATAACCCAACAGTAACGCCAAATCGTCTGCAGCTGGAGAAGCTCCAAGCTGCGATCCGCGAAGCGGAGCGTCCAGTCATTCTCGCCGGAGGCGGTGTAATCTACTCCGGAGGGCATGAAGCCTTGTACGAATTCGTGAATAACACAGGAATTCCAATTACAACCACATTGCTTGGACTTGGAGCCTTCCCAAGCGGACACGAGCTCTGGATGGGAATGCCGGGGATGCACGGCACCTACACGGCGAACCACGGGATTCAAGAATCGGACCTGCTGATTAATATCGGCGCCCGCTTTGATGACCGGGTTACCGGGGCACTGGGCGGTTTCGCACCACATGCCAAGATCGTGCATATCGACATTGATCCAGCTGAAATTGGCAAGAACGTGCCAACGGATATTCCGATCGTCGGAGATGCAAAGACCGTACTTGAATTGCTGAACCAGAATCCGGTATATGCGGAGAAAGCGGATGCCTGGAGAGAGCTAACCGCCAAGCGCAAGCTGGAGAAACCTCTGAAATACATTGATTCCGATGAAGAGCTCAAGCCGCAATGGGTCATCGAGCATTTGAACGAAACGACTCATGGTCAAGCGATTGTAACGACTGATGTAGGTCAGCATCAGATGTGGTCAGCCCAGTACTATAAGTTCAATCAACCGCGTTCCTGGATCACCTCAGGGGGACTTGGAACAATGGGCTTCGGATTCCCTTCAGCAATTGGGGCCCAAATGGCACATCCTGAACGCCTGGTTATTTCGATCAACGGCGACGGCGGCATGCAGATGTGTTCCCAGGAGCTTGCCATCTGTGCCATTAACAATATCCCGGTAAAAATTGTAGTTATCAATAACCAGGTACTGGGTATGGTACGCCAATGGCAGGAATTGATCTATGAGAATCGTTACAGTCATATTGATCTTGAGGGAAGCCCTGACTTTGTGAAGCTTGCCGAAGCCTATGGAGTAAAAGGGCTCCGGGCAACGAACAAGGAAGACGCGAAGAAAGTATGGCAGGAAGCCCTGGAGACTCCAGGACCGGTATTGGTTGAGTTCGTGGTACGCAAAGGGGAGAATGTGTACCCGATGGTTACGCAGGGTTCCGCCATTGATCAAATGTTGATGGGGGATAGCGAATGATGACGATGACTAAGAATCATGCCATTGCGGTATTAGTGAATGACCAGCCGGGTGTGCTGCAGCGGGTATCGGGATTGTTCGGACGCAGGGGCTTCAATATTGAGAGCATTACTGTAGGCCAATCTGAAGAAAAAGGATTATCGCGCATGGTCATCGTAACCCATGGTGACGATAAAACCCTTGAACAGATTGAGAAGCAGCTTTACAAGCTGATTGATGTTATTAAAGTTGTGAATTTGAGTTCCAAACCGATGGTAGCCAGGGAACTAGCCTTAATCAAGGTGAAGTCGGAGCCTTCTGACCGGCCTGAAATTATGGGTCTCGTTGAGACCTTCCGTGCGGCGGTTGTAGATATCGGAACCCACAGCCTGATGGTTCAGGTAGTGGGCGATACCGAGAAGATTGATGCTATGATTCAACTTCTTGAGCCGTACGGAATACGCGAATTATCCCGGACAGGGGTAACCGCAATGACCCGCGGCAATGCGTAATTCATATTAACCTTAACGATAGTCATAGACCCGCCCTAATGAGCGGGGGTTTGAGAGAGCTACCAAAAGGGCACTGCCGGTAATTCTTTGAAACACCCGTTCATTAAGTGGAGGGTTAGTACACTCGGCGGTGATCTGGAGGCATCTTGCGATCTTCAGGGCATCGACCAATAAATTTTTAGGAGGACAAACGAATATGGCAGTAACATTGTACTATGAACAAGATGCAGAGCTTAGTGTGTTGAAAGGGAAAACCATTGCAATCATCGGATACGGCAGCCAAGGGCATGCCCATGCGCAAAACTTGCGTGAAAGCGGATTGAACGTAGTCGTGGGTCTTCGTGAAGGTAAGTCTTTTGATAAAGCTAAAGAAGACGGTTTTGAAGTACTGTCCGTTGCTGAAGCAACCCGCCGTGCGGATGTCGTGCAAATTCTGATGCCGGATGAAACACAGGCTTCTGTGTACAATAGCGAAATTGCTCCTAACCTGAAAAAAGGTGCAGCGCTTCTGTTCGCACACGGATTTAACGTACATTTCGGTCAAATCGTACCTTCTAAAGACAATGATGTTCTGCTTGTGGCACCTAAATCCCCAGGCCACATGGTTCGCCGCACTTATGTAGATGGCTTTGGTGTGCCTGGACTTATCGCGGTTCATCAGGATGCAACTGGACAAGCCAAAGAAATCGGACTCGCTTATGCGAAAGGCATCGGCTGTACCCGCGCAGGGGTTATCGAAACTTCGTTCCGTGAAGAAACTGAAACCGATTTGTTCGGTGAACAGGCTGTTCTTTGCGGTGGTGTAAGTGCCTTGATCAAAGCAGGCTTCGAAACTTTGACTGAAGCTGGATATGCCCCTGAAATGGCTTACTTCGAGTGCCTTCATGAACTCAAGCTGATTGTTGACCTGATCTATGAAGGTGGACTTGCAACTATGCGCGACTCGATCTCCAACACAGCGGAATACGGTGATTATGTAACAGGTCCTCGCGTTGTGACTGAAGAGACGAAGAAAGCCATGAAAGCCGTACTTTCTGACATTCAACAAGGTAAATTTGCACGCGACTTTATCCTTGAGAACCAATCTAACCGTGCATTCCTTACAGCTACCCGCCGCAATGAGGCGAATCATCCGATTGAAGTTGTGGGTGCGGAACTTCGCGGTCTGATGCATTGGATCAAGAAATAATATTAAAGTGATACTGTAAAATATCCGGAGACTCTGAAGGCAGTTGATCTGCCGTACAGGGTCTCTTTTCTATATCGCCCTGCCAGGCTTATAGCCATAACCTATTGAGTTCATAGATTCTATATCTTAGTCTAACCATGCCGGATATGTTACAACAGAATGAGAATGTAAATTGGACTGAAGCAGATAAAAAAGGAGTGTACAATTATGGCAGATGTAAAAAAAATTGCGGTTATTGCTGGGGACGGCATCGGACCTGAGGTTGTGGCGGAAGCGGAAAAAGTGTTAAAGCGTACGGAGGAGCTGTTCGGATATCAATTCGAAACTGAACATGCGCTGTTCGGAGGAATTGCCATTGATGAGAAAGGGACTCCGCTGCCACAGGAAACGCTGGAAATATGCAAATCCGCAGATGCGGTACTGCTTGGTGCGGTAGGTGGACCGAAGTGGGATTCTAATCCGAAGGAGCTTCGCCCTGAGACAGGATTGCTGGGCATTCGCAAGGCGCTTGGTCTGTTCTCCAATCTGCGTCCAGCAGTCGTGTTCGACTGCCTGAAGGATGCTTCCACCTTGAAGCCTGAAGTTCTTGAAGGTACGGATTTAATGGTTGTCCGTGAACTGACTGGCGGGATTTACTTCGGTGAGAAGTTCCGCCGTGAAACTGAGAACGGTCAGGAAGCTGTGGATACCTGCGCTTATAATGTCTCTGAAGTGGAGCGTATTGTGCGGCAGGCTTTCGAAATCGCCCAGAAGCGCCGCAAAAAGCTGGCTTCAGTGGACAAAGCCAACGTACTTGAAACCTCTCGTTTATGGCGCGAAGTTGTAATCCGTGTAGCTCCGGATTATCCGGATGTGGAACTGGAGCATGTGCTTGTTGACAACTGTGCGATGCAGCTGCTCAGACGTCCGTCAAGCTTTGACGTTATTGTCACCGAGAACATGTTCGGAGATATTCTCAGTGACGAAGCCGCGATGCTGACCGGGTCCATCGGAATGCTATCCTCAGCTTCGATGGGGGAAGGCAGCTTCGGTTTGTACGAACCGGTTCACGGCTCAGCGCCTGACATTGCCGGACAGAATGTGGCCAACCCGATAGCTACGATCCTCTCTGTTGCCTTGATGTTCCGCTTAACCTTTGGTTATGCCGACGCGGCAGACGCGATTGAAGCGGCGGTTGCAGAGGTGCTGGATGCAGGACACCGTACTGGAGATATTGCCGTAGACAAGAGTCAGGCGATCAGCACAACGGCAATGGGCGATTTGATCGTTGCGGCAATGAAGAAATAATCAGTGAAAAGTTCGCTAAATTGACTTTGTTTATAATAATTATAAAAAAGAAATCCTTCTAATCTTGACTTTGCATTTTTCGGATGATACCATTTGTAATGTAGATTTGGAATTGCAATAGTTCATAGGGAGAACAGCTTCGGCTTGTTTTCTTACATATTTTAAAGGAGGATTTTAATCATGGCAGAACGTTTGGTAGGTAAACCCGCTCCGGATTTTGATCTTGAAATCGTAACAGGAGACGGTAAAGAATTTAGTCGTGCAAAATTGACGGATTACCGCGGTAAATGGTTGGTATTCTTCTTCTATCCACTCGATTTCACATTTGTATGTCCGACTGAAATCACAGCTTTGAGCGAAGCTTATGAGCAGTTCAAAGCATTGGATACAGAAGTTCTTGGTGCCAGCACAGACTCTGTGCACAGCCATAAAGCTTGGATCAACACACCTAAGGACAGCAACGGTCTGGGACAATTGAACTTCCCGCTTGCTGCTGATATTACGAAGAGTGTTGCCCGTGATTATGGTATTCTGATCGAAGAAGAAGGCGTAGCGCTTCGCGGCTTGTTCATCATCGATCCAGAAGGCGAACTGAAGTACCAAGTGGTTAACCACAACGATGTGGGACGCAGTGTTGATGAGACACTTCGTGTGCTTCAAGCTCTGCAATCCGGCGGATTGTGTGCGATGAACTGGAAACCAGGCGACAAAAACCTGAACGTTTAATTTTTTAGATTTGGACATGTTATGAGAAGGCCCCCTTATGGTGCTTTAGCGCCAGCCAGGGGGCTTTTTATCCCATATACCGGGACTATTTCCTCAATATTCTAGATTTTCTCAGTAGGAAGAGGAATTTACAATCCAGTTACCGAATACGTTATAGGAATCCAAAATGAATGAAGCGCTTCATAATTGAACCTAATTAAGGAAGGTGAAGGGGAATGAGTTTTTGCTGTGGAGCGAGTATGGTTGGAACGAAAGGTACATTGAAACATTATCGTACGCAAGTCCATAATGTTCCCCTGCTCTTCTGTCCGGTCTGCCACCGGGTGGAGGTTCATTATAAAGTAGAGAACGAGTATGAGATTCTGGCTGAATATGCGCATGATGATGGGGCAGCCGAAGTTGATTTCCAGGATTTTGTGATGGAAGATGAGGAAACGATCTTCGGAAACTGTGTCAATTATGAGAGCGAGGACCCGCTTGATATTGTGCAGAGCCAGATTGATATGTCCCTGGACTTATTGACGGTGGCGAAGCAGATCCAGGATGAGAAGTGGGAAAGCGAATTGAAGAAGCGGCTTGCGGTTATGAGTCAAAGACGGACCAAGCTGCTGAATAAAAAAAGCAAGGGCAGCACCAGATAGCTTCAGGTAATGGCCCTGATAAATAGATATATAATAAAATTTTAGAAACTCGGGCCTTTTTGGTTCGAGTTTTTTTGGCTTCATTCACTCAATTAAGCGAGGGTCTTATTTCTTTTTTTTGAAAATGGCTCAATTTGCGCATATCCCACCTTTTTCGACACTTTTTCTGATTGACGAGTTTTGACTTAGTTAATATGATAAATATAGCGGATTTCTAAGTTTTTCCAAGCTGTACAAGCTTAAGATTGAATGGGCCGAGAGAGCCCTGGCGGCAGAACTCAAGTTCTAACTTCTTTCGCAATATGGATTGAATAACATATGGACTACATAGCCTTCAGCTTCCAATCACAGCACATGAGAATCAGGCATCGTTAAGTTCATTCCATATGGATGATGGAATATTGTCGGATAGGCAGGTACATCATTAGTCAGAAAAGGGGGGATCAACTTGTTGAGTGAGTTTCAAGAAACTTTGCTTCAATCCGTTCAGGCATTTCAATCAACAGAGCTTGTCAAAAACAAGTATGAGAACGTACTGCAGCATCTTGACAGTGGTATTCTCTTGTTCGACAGCGAGGGTGTCTTAACATTCATTAATGTTCAAATGGCTAAGCTGCTTGAGCTTCCCCGTCAGTCTCTGATTGGCTGCAATCTGCTTCAGCTTCTGCGTCATCCTTACTTAAGCAGGTTTAAGCAGAAGAAGATCGTCAGAATCTACAGAGAGACGATATTTCACCGGCGCAAGTATCACGAATTGATTGATGAATATGGACGCCACTGGCTCATTACGGTTACCTATGGCGATCAAATGGATGGGGATTTTCTCCTCAGTGTGAAGGACGTTTCCGATTACAAGCAAATCGAGCAGACGGCTTATCAGAATGACAAGCTGGCCATGCTTGGGAAGATTTCGGCTGCAATCGCTCATGAAATTCGTAATCCTCTTACAGCTATACGCGGTTTTATTCAGCTTCTGCGTCCTCATCTTCTCCAACTGGGCAAGGATGAATATGCCCGCATTATATTGATGGAGATTGACCGGGCGAACGACATCATACATGAATTTCTTAACTCCTCTAAGCCTTCCGCCCCCCAGAAGACGGTTGTCTGTGTATCTTCCTTATTAAAGGATACACTGCTGCTTACAGAAAGTGAGGCTTTGATGATGGGCTGTGAAATGCGGCTTCATCATATCAGCGAAGAGCTGTTTGTCTCTATTGATGTTAAACAGATCAAGCAGGTTATTTTAAATATTATCAAGAACGCCATGGACGCTATCGAAGAGGTTGAAGGCGATCATGCGGGAATGATTGAAATAGGTGCAAAGCAGGAAGGAAACTATGTGAACATTTCTATTAAGGACAACGGTAACGGAATGGACAAGACCCTGCTAACCCGGCTCTTTGATCCTTTCTTTACAACCAAGGAGAAAGGCACAGGCCTTGGACTGTCCGTCAGCTACAAAATTATTAAAAACCATGGCGGAACCATCTCGGTCGATAGCATGAAGGGAGAGGGCACGGTTTTTATGGTATCGCTTCCATTAAGCGGCAGGTTTAAAGCTGAGTAATAACATGAACATCCTATGCAAAATGCTGTCAAGATGAGCACCCAAAGGTGCTTTTTCTTATGCTCATTTGGACATTTTAGGGATTTAAAGCGTTTATCCAAGTCCAGAAGTGGGAAATGTTGTTCATTTGCTCTAAATATCTTGGATATTGCCTTTACATTTGCTTTTGGCTTCAAGTAAGATGAATAGTAAAACAGATGAGAGAAGGTAACTTTGCGGATGAAGACGAATCATTGTAAAATTGTCGATTGCACAATTAGAGACGGCGGTCTCGTGAACAACTGGGATTTCAGTGTTGAGTTTGTTCAGCAGCTGTACAAGGGGCTGAATGAAGCTGGCGTTGACTATATGGAAATTGGATATAAAAACTCGCCTAAATTATTGACAGGCGCAGATTCGGCAGGTCCTTGGCGTTTCCTGAACGACGAGTTCCTTCGGGAAGTGATCCCGCAAAAAGGTACAACCAAGCTGTCTGCACTGGTGGATATCGGCCGTGTGGATGAGAATGATATTTTGCCGCGCTCGGAGAGCATGCTGGACCTGATCCGTGTGGCTTGTTACATTAAAGACGTGGACAAAGCGCTTCAGCTTGTACAGACCTTCCATGACAGAGGATACGAAACGACTCTGAACATTATGGCCCTGTCCAATGTAATGGAGAATGAGTTGATGGAAGCATTTGAGATGATTAATGAAAGTGTTGTAGATGTGGTTTACATCGTAGACTCTTACGGAAGCCTTGATTACAAGGATATGGAATACCTCGTACAGAAATTCAAGACCTACCTCCCGACCAAGAAGCTTGGGGTTCATACCCATAACAATATGCAGCTTGCTTTCTCTAATACTTTGGTGGCTGCCCAGAACGGCGTTGAGTTCTTGGATGCTTCTGTGTATGGAATGGGCCGCGCCGCCGGGAACTGTCCGACTGAACTGCTCGTTACACATCTGAAGAATACCCATTATAAACTCCGCCCTGTGCTGGAAGTCCTTGAGAACCTTCTTATTCCGCTGCGTGAAAAAGAAGAATGGGGTTACTTGATCCCTTACATGATCACCGGGACCCTGGACGAGCATCCACGTTCTGCAATGGCGATCAGAGCCTCGGCAGATAAAGACAAGGTTGTTGGCTTCTACGACAAATTGACGACACCTGAAGTCAGCTTTGAGAAAAAATCATAACTATAGATGAAACCGGAGGCGAGAAGCCTCCGGTTTTTTTTGCCAAAAAAGAAGGATAACCGCGAAAGATGTGGAATTTATGAGAAACATAGATTCTACATCTGGGGGTCGGAATAGCAATGCGGATCAGAACAGCAGAGAAGATGACAATATACCAGTGGTTGATAGGCTTTGTCATCTTGGTCTGGGCAGGAATGATTCCAGCTTCAGTATACAGCAGGGAAACTTACGAATGGTTCGGGAATCTTCACGTTATTGCCCTATTCTTTGCGGGGGCGTTCTGCTTCGCGATCTTTATTCAAGGCTGGATGCTGTTTACGGACAGGCTGTCCAGAATCAGGCTGTATAGTTCGGTGCTATTCGGGGCCCTTGGTCTAATCAGTCTGCTTAGAATGCCTGCCTATGGCAATATGGACTTTTTGAAGGACATGGGTTTGCAATTGAATACGTTGGTCTGGCTCACGCTGATTTCCCATGGACTCAGCGCTGTTGGTATACTTATTATCTTCAGCGGGAATGACGAAGAAGTCTCACGCAAACATAAATTTCTAACGGCCGCCCTTTCGGCAATTGTACTGGCCGGGGGCCTTTATGTTGTGTTTTCTTTCCAGGACAAGCTTCCTGAGCTGCTGCCCGCTTCGCCATCTAATCCGTGGATGATGTTTGTGAGTGTGGGCATCATGATTGCTTATGCCGCTTCATTTACTGCTATTCTGTACAAGAACAGAGTTGAACGTTCGGTTTCGGTATTATCAGTAATTACTGCATTAATTTTTATGATGATGGGGCATTATTTGATATTCCTGGCTGAGCCGGAGGTGCTAGGAATACAGCATTTGACCGGGGAAGCCTTCATGATGATGGCTTACTACTTTGTACTTAAAGGGGTGTATAAGCTCACTGTTGAGGAACCCCTGCGCTACCAGCAGGCAGCTGAGGCGAAGATCAAACATCTGGCTTTCTATGATGATTTAACTGGACTTCCAAACCGCCACAAATTGAAAATAACCCTCCAGAACCAAATCGAGAGGGCCTCCGGCACTGGGATTCCCGCTGCAGTGATTGTCGTGAATATTAACCGGTTTAAAGCGATCAATGACTCACTCGGTTATTCTGCTGGGGATCGGCTCCTATGTTTAATGGGTGAGAGACTCAGTCGGCTCTGCACCTCATCCGAGGAGGTGTTCCGTATGGGAGAGGATGAGTTCGCTCTGATTGTTGGCGGAGCTTCCAGCATTGAGGATATTCAAGATCGAATGGACCAGCTGCTTGTGTCTATGGAGTCTTCGCTTCTTATTGATAATTCGGAATATCATGTGTCCGTAAGCTTGGGACTGGCTGTATTTCCGGATGACGGCAGCTCTGCGGACCAGCTTCTTCAGAATGCGGATATGGCCGTGCATAATGCTAAGGAACAGGGCATAGAATTCAGCCGGTATACCCCGTTCATGCAGCTCCATGCCCAGTCGCGTTTCAAGCTGGAGAACGATTTGCGCAAAGGAATTGAAAGGCAGGAGTTCTACCTCGAGTTTCAGCCGCAGATTCATTTGGACACCGGCAAGATTGTTGGTTTGGAAGCCCTTGTTCGTTGGAATCATCCGGTCCGCGGGGTGATCTCGCCAGCTGAATTTATCCCGCTGGCTGAGGAGAGTGGACTGATCGTGCCGCTCGGAGACTGGGTTCTTCAGACGGCTTGCAGACAGAATAAGAAGTGGCAGCTTCAAGGGTATGAACCAATCTGCATCTCGGTGAATCTCTCCATGAGACAGTTCCGCCAATCTCATTTGTCTGAGCATATTGGCATGATGCTTGAGGAGATTGGACTTGCTCCCGAATATCTGGAGCTCGAAATAACAGAAAGTATGACCTTTGATAAGGAAGCGGCGTTTGAGCAGCTTCAGCGCTTGAAGGAGCTTGGAGTACATATCAGTATTGATGATTTTGGTACAGGGTATAGCTCGCTTCATTATTTAAAAAGCCTGCCTATCGACCGCCTAAAGATTGACCGGTCCTTTGTTAAGGAAGTTATGGAGGACAACAATGATGCGGCGATTGTGTCCACAATCACTTCCATGGCACATCACCTCAAGCTGAAGGTGACGGCTGAGGGCGTGGAGAACCAGGAGCAGCTGGAATTTCTGAAGCAGCAGCGGTGTCACGATGGGCAAGGGTATTTATTTAGCAAGCCTACGGCAGCAGCGGAGATCGAGAAGCGCTTCCTGAGCAGATCAGCCGGATAAAGAAAAAGGGCCAAGAAAGTAAATCTTGCTTGGCCTGTTTGAATTGATTTTATGTAAATTGTAAAAAACAGTTGCAAAATTAACCGTAAGATGATATATTTATTTTTGTCTTTACGAAATGTAATGCAAGATGACGGGACGTAGCTCAGCTTGGTAGAGCACCTGGTTTGGGACCAGGGGGTCGCATGTTCAAATCGTGTCGTCCCGACCATGATCATTTTGCGGGTGTAGTTCAATGGTAGAACTTTAGCCTTCCAAGCTAATAGCGTGGGTTCGATTCCCATCACCCGCTCCATACACAAACGACCAGGTTCTTCCTTTAGGAAGGGCCTTTTTTTTATGTCGAAAAAGTGTTGTTTTTCTCCGATTTATGGAGATACTATATTTAGTAAAACTGAGCAGAAGAGGTGGAATACACGCATTAAACGAACATAGCAAGTCAGATTTCAAGGATGAAACGCTAACATTATGTCAAATCCGTAAATTTATTGACCTTCGTTCATTAATGTGTGGATTTAATTTCGTTTTAATTGTATAATTTGGTCGACAGACCATGCTTTACATTTCTAAGGGGGATTATAAACATGAAAAAGACTTTTAAATTGTCGATGGTCATGCTGCTGGCTCTTACTGTAGTGCTTGCAGGATGCGGCAACAAAAAAAGTGAATCAAACGGCAACGCGGGTACTGAAGGTGGCAAATCCGAGGTCAAAATCGGTATGGTTACCGATGTGGGCGGGGTAAACGACAAATCGTTTAACCAATCTGCTTGGGAAGGTCTGCAGCAGATGAAAGCTGAAAAAGGGGTAGCTGTAGAGTATCTTCAAAGTACTAAAGCTGACGACTACAATACAAACCTGAATAAATTCGTTAAAGGCAAATATGCTTTGACTTGGGGTATCGGGATGAGCTTGGCTGATGCTGTTGGCAGCGTAGCTAAACAAAATAAAGATGCAAAGCTTGCGATTATCGATGCGGAAGTAGATCAGCCTAACGTTAAATCCGTAACTTTTGCTGAGCATGAAGGTAGCTTCCTGGTTGGTGTAGTAGCTGGTAAAATGACAAAAACTAATAAAATCGGATTTGTCGGCGGCGTTAAGCTTCCGGTAATCGAGCGTTTCGCTGCTGGTTTTGCGGCCGGTGTTAAAGCGGTTAATCCAAACGCAGTTGTAACCAATAACTTCACTGGCGCATTTGACAAGCCGGATCTTGGTAAGACTGCGGCTGCAACTCTGTACAACGATGGCGCGGATATCATTTTCCAAGCTGCCGGTGGTACAGGTACAGGCGTATTTAACGAAGCCCTTGGACGTGCGAAGAGCGGTCAGAAAGTATGGGTAATCGGTGTGGACAAAGACCAATCCATCGAATTCCCGGACGTAACTCTGACTTCCATGGTTAAGCGGGTTGACGAAGCTGTAAAACGTGTGAGCCAAGAAGTAATTGACGGTACCTTTAAAGGTGGTCATGAAACTCTTACCCTGAAGGACAACGGTGTAGGTATCGCTGATACTTCCAGCAAAACAGTTCCTGCTGACGTGCTTAAAATTGTTGACGAGTACAAAGCAAAAATTATCAGCGGAGAAATCAAAGTTCCTGAGAAGTAAGATTTGCTAATTGCGCTATCCACAATTTTCGAGTTTCGCTTAAACGTAATATAGGCTATATTTATAGAGCAAGGCTGGTTATTTAACTAGCCTTGTTCACTTGTTAAACAAGGTATTTCAAAGTCCTGTCCAGACTATCTTTATGAGAAGGGTGATCTCATGTCAGCAGCGACTCCTGTTCTGGAGCTTAAGGGAATTACCAAACGGTTTCCCGGTATCGTAGCTAATGACTCCATCAGTTTAAAGCTTAACAAAGGTGAAATTCATGCATTATTAGGTGAGAATGGTGCCGGTAAATCTACCCTGATGAACATTGTGTTCGGGTTGTACCAACCAGATGAAGGCAGTATTGAAATGAATGGTCAGCCTGTGCTTATTGATAATCCAAACAAAGCCATCGATCTTGGGATCGGGATGGTGCATCAGCATTTCAAGCTTGTGGAACCGTTTACCGTCACTGAAAATATCATTTTGGGAATGGAACCTCGCAAGGGATTGAATCTGGACTATAAGACAGCAGCAGCCAAAATTAAAGCTCTCTCGGAACAATATGGACTTAAAGTAAATCCACATGCCAAGATTCACGATATCTCCGTGGGTATGCAGCAGCGTGTTGAGATTCTTAAGACGTTGTACCGTGGTGCGGACATTCTTATTTTCGACGAACCTACTGCGGTTCTGACACCCCAAGAAATTTCCGAACTCATGGAGATCATGCGCCGGCTGGTGAATGAAGGCAAATCCATCATTTTGATTACACATAAGCTTAAAGAAATTATGCAGATTTCTAATGTGGTTACCATCATCAGACGGGGCAAGGTTATTGATACGGTGAAGACCTCCGAGTCAAGTCCGCAGGAATTGGCGGAGAAGATGGTCGGAAGAAATGTAACCTTTAAAGTTGAGAAGAAGCCTGCTGAGCCTAAAGAGAATGTGCTTACGATTGACAATATTTCAGCCAAGAGCAAGGATGGAGTTCCTGTTCTTAATGGACTCAGCCTGAACCTCAGAGCAGGTGAGATTCTGGGTGTGGCTGGAGTAGATGGAAACGGTCAAAGTGAATTGATCGAAGCGATCACAGGCCTTCGCAAGGTGGACAGTGGGACCATCAAAATTTTGGATAAAGACATCACGAACCAGTCGCCAAGAAAGGTTATTGAAAGTGGTGTTTCCCATATACCGGAGGACCGTCATAAACACGGGCTTGTTCTTGACTTCTCTATGAAGGAGAATCTGGTTCTGGAGACTTATTACAAAGAACCTTATAACAAGAAGGGCTTCTTGAATTATGACGCCATTGGAAAGCAGGCTTCACGCCTGATTGAGCAATTTGACGTTCGTACGCCGAGTATGGACACACTTGCAAGATCCTTGTCAGGTGGTAACCAGCAGAAAGCAATTATAGCCCGGGAAATAGATAAGAACCCGGACCTGCTGATTGCCGCACAGCCAACACGCGGACTCGATGTCGGAGCGATTGAATTCGTACAGCGCCAATTGATTGCCCAGCGGGATCAAGGTAAGGCCGTGCTTTTGATTTCTTTTGAACTGGACGAGATCATGAACGTTTCGGACCGCATTGTGGTTATTTACGAAGGGAAGATCGTCGGCGAAGTGTACCCGGAATCCACCAATGACCAGGAGCTTGGTCTTATGATGGCGGGCAGCACAGCAGGAGGTAAGGCACATGAGTAAATTGTACAAGATGTTTACTGGAAGCATCGTTATTCCTCTGGTTGCCATTGTGTTTGGTCTGATCGTTGGGGCAATTATTATGCTTGTGGGCGGTTATGATCCGCTGCTTGCTTATCAGTCCCTGTTCGAGCAGGTATTTGGGAATTTGTATGATTTCGGGGAGACGCTGCGTGAAATTACACCACTCATTCTAACGGGGCTTGCTGTGGCTTTCGCATTCCGTGCCGGTTTATTTAATATCGGTGGGGAAGGACAATTTATTGTCGGCATGACGGCTGCAACTTTTGTGGGTGTAAAGGTAACAGGGCTTCCTTCAATCATCCATGCTCCGCTTGCACTTATTGCTGGTGCCCTGTGCGGCGGCTTATGGGCGGCAATTGCCGGATATCTGAAAGCGAAGCGGGGTGTGAACGAGGTTATCACCACCATCATGCTGAACTGGACGGCTTTGTATTTGGGGAACTACATTGTAAATGCATTTATGCTTCCAGAAGGAATGGACCACTCCGAGGAGATTCAATCCACGGCTTCTATCTCTATCCCAAGTCTGGTTAACTTCTTCAATGATGCCCGTATGCACTGGGGGATGCTGCTTGCCGTACTGGCTTCTGTGTTCTTCTACTATTTCATGTGGAAGAGCAAGCAGGGTTACGAACTGCGTGCAGTTGGTCATAACCCGAATGCGGCTGATTACGCAGGTATGAACGTTGGCCGTAACGTAGTAAAGGCTATGTTTATCAGTGGTATTTTCGCGGGTCTGGCTGGAGCCGTTCAAGTACTGGGCGTGTTCCACTATCAGTCGATTATGTCAGGCTCACCGGGGATTGGCTTTGACGGAATTGCGGTTGCTCTGATCGGTATGAATCATCCGTTTGGTATTCTGCTTGGAGGCTCTTTGTTCGGGATACTGACCTATGGATCTGCTGGAATGAGCTTCGGCGCAGGAGTGCCGCCGGAATTGATCCGTATCGTAATAGGTTCCATCATCTTCTTTATTGCCGCACAAGGCATCGTACGCTGGGTGCTTAAACCTCTTTACTCCAAACGCAAGAAAGAGAAGGTGTTGTAAATGGATTGGGTAACTACATTAGGCCAACTTGTAAATACAACGCTTGTATTTTCAACGGCGCTTATTTTTGCAGCCTTGGGCGGCATCTTCTCAGAGCGTTCAGGGGTAACCAATATCGGTATTGAGGGTCTAATGACCTTCGGGGCCTTCTCAGCAGCGATCGCAACTTATTATGCGGACCAAGCTGGCATGGGGGCAGGTGCTCCTTGGGTGGGCTTGATCGCAGCTATTATCACCGGGGTTATCGCCTCACTCATTCATGCTTTGGCTTCGATTACTTTCAAGGCAGACCAGATTATCAGCGGGATAGTAATTAACTTTCTTGCGGCCGGTAGTACACTGTATCTCGTTAAGTTGATCTTCAACGGCAACGGGGAGACTCCGCTACTGAAGGTTGTAAGCAAATATCCGATCCCTGGTCTGTCTCAGATTCCAATTATCGGAGAAGGGTTGTTCAATAACTACCCAACCACATATTTAGCCATTATTCTGGTATTCGTGGCTTATTATGTGCTTTACAAAACCCCATTTGGGCTTCGTCTTCGTTCTGTTGGTGAGCACCCAAGTGCCGCAGATACCGTAGGGATCAACGTCCGCCGGATGCGCTATATCGGCGTGATGATCAGTGGTGCGCTGGCTGCCCTTGGGGGAGCCACAGTTACTTTGACAACAACCAGTACTTTTGCGCATAATACCATTTCTGGTCAAGGTTTTATCGCGATCGCTGCGATGATCTTCGGGAAATGGAATCCAATTGGAGCGTTTGGAGCGGCTGCGTTCTTCGGCTTCTCTCAAGCGATCCGCAGTTATGTTACGCTGTTCTCCTGGTCGAGCCACATTCCGATGGAATTCATTTATATGCTTCCATATGTGCTGACCATCATCGTGCTCGTTGCTGCGGTAGGGCGTTCCTCCGCACCATCAGCCCTTGGACAGCCGTACGATCCGGGCAAGAGATAAACAGAATAGAGCTTCAAAGAACAAAAGCAGAGCTTCCGAATGGAGCTCTGCTTTGTTGTTTTAGCTATAAGTTGAATTAATGATTTACACGTAAGGCAGATAGGTGAAATCTTCTTTAAGGTCGTTGTTGCTCTCAGACTTCTTGAATTCAACCGCCCTCTTTTAAATCCAACGCTCGTAATGTTAAGATTTGTCCGCTGCTATCACCTTTTGGGGCTACACATGCACTGTCTTAACTCTGCCTACCTGACCGTCTTCCAAGCGGACTTTGATTCCATGCGGATGGGTAGGGGAGTTGGTAAGAATGTCCTTCACAACACCCCGGGTAAGCTGTCCGGTGCGCTGATCTTTCTTGAGTACGATGTCCACGGTCCGTCCCGGAATAATGTTCTTGCGTTCTGTTCCATTCATAGCTGTGGGCTCCTTTTTCTGTAAATATCATTAACCATAACATACCCTTGTGGGAAACCAAAGCATACAGGGAAGATACGACTTGCCAATATGCTCATCTTTTGCATATAATATTGAACATAACATATGGATCGGCTTGTTCTTAGCCTAAGGTCCATGATGCATGACATGAAAATGCGATGATGGAGAAGAGTAAGCAGTGCCTCTATACAGGGAGGGAGCGCCGCAGATTGAGAGCGTTCCTACAGAATCAGGCTGTCTGAAGTTCGCTCCGGAGCAGCGCCTTGAACCGGAACCTTAGGGTTCACACATTAGAGGCTGCCGGCCGACGAACCGTTATTTCGAAAGAGTGAGTGAAATATCTTCATATCTGTAAGCCATAATGGCTTAACAGGGTGAGGTTATGGATCTAACAAGGGTGGTACCACGGTCTTTTCGTCCCTTACGGGAGAGAAGGCCTTTTTTTGTTGTCCTATACAGGTGCGAATACGCCTTAGGATACATGAGAATGGATACGTGGGTGTAAATATCGAAGGAGGGTCATACATGAAAGAACGTTTGGAATCGTTGAAAGCTGAAGCGTTAGAGCAGTTGAAGAATGTTGCGGATGCGGTGCAGCTGAATGATCTGCGGGTGAAGTATCTAGGCAAGAAAGGAGCATTAACCGAAATACTTCGGGGCATGGGTTCTCTAAGCGCGGAGGAGCGTCCAGTAATTGGCCAGGTGGGCAATGTGGTACGGGCTGCAATTGAGGAAGTTATCGAGCGCAAGCAGCAGCATTTCCAGGAGAAAGAGACGGAGCTGAAGTTAGCCTCCGAGAAAGTGGATGTTACTCTGCCTGGACGTCCGCTTCGCCAAGGCGGTGTTCATCCGCTGAATAAAGTAATTCAAGAGATCGAGGATATCTTCATCGGTCTGGGTTACCGCATTGCGGAGGGACCGGAGGTGGAGACGGACTATTACAACTTCGAAGCTCTCAACCTGCCGAAGAACCATCCGGCGCGGGATATGCAGGATTCCTTCTACATCACGGAGGACATCCTGATGCGGACCCAGACTTCCCCGGTTCAGGTTCGGACTATGGAAGCGATGAAGGGTGAAGTGCCGGTCAAAGTCATTTGCCCGGGCAAGGTATACCGCCGCGACGATGACGACGCGACACACTCGTTCCAATTCAACCAAATTGAAGGACTGGTAATCGGCAAGGGAATTCGCATGAGCGACCTGAAAGGGACCCTGCTCCAGTTCACCCGGGAGATGTTTGGCCCCAACACGCAAATCCGCCTTCGTCCAAGCTTCTTCCCGTTCACTGAGCCAAGTGCGGAAGTGGATGTCACCTGCGTGAAGTGTGGTGGTTCAGGCTGCCGGATGTGCAAACAGACAGGCTGGCTGGAAATTCTGGGCTGTGGTATGGTTCACCCAAGAGTGCTTGAGATGGGCGGTTACGATCCGGAGGAGTATACGGGCTTTGCATTCGGCATGGGCGTGGAGCGCATTGCGATTCTGAAATACGGCATTGATGATATTCGTCATTTCTACAGCAATGATCTGCGGTTCCTGCAGCAGTTTGCTCGATATTAATTAGCGAAGGGAAGGGACATATTCATGAAAGTATCAACCGAATGGTTGTCTGACTATATATCTTTGGAGAATGTGGTAGCGGAGGAATTGGCTGAGCAGATTACCCGCTCGGGGATTGAGATTGATTCCGTAGAGAAGAGAAGCCCAGGGGTAAGCCTGGTTGTTGTCGGGTATGTGAAGAGCAAAGAGAAACATCCGGATGCGGATAAGCTTAATGTGTGTGTGATCGATGCGGGACAAGGAGAAGATCTGCAGATTGTCTGCGGGGCGAAGAATGTTGATGTCGGTCAAAAGGTTCCTGTCGCACTGGTGGGCGCCAAGCTTCCAGGCGGTCTTGAAATCAAGAAAGCCAAGCTGCGCGGTGTGGCTTCCCAAGGTATGATCTGCTCTGCGAAAGAGCTCGGCTTGAATGAGAAATTTGTTCCCAAGGAGCAGCAGGAAGGGATTCTTGTTCTGCCGGAAGACACGGAGATCGGTGTTCCGATCAACGGCGTTCTCGGATTGGATGATGAGATTCTTGATTTCGATCTCACGCCGAACCGTTCTGATTGTCTCAGCATGCTAGGGGCTGCTTACGAGGTTGGAGCGATCCTTGGACGGGAAGTGAAGATTCCTGAGCCGGAGAAGAAGCTGATTGAAGTGGCGGAGCCGGCCAGCAGCCATATTCAGGTCCATGTGGAGGCACCTGATTTGTGCCACCACTATGCGGTACGATATTTTTCCAACGTGAAGATTGGGCCATCCCCTCAGTGGATGCAGAACCGTCTTGCTGCAGCTGGAGTTCGCCCGATTAATAACATTGTAGATATTACGAACTATGTCATGATGGAATACGGCCAGCCGCTGCATGCTTTTGATGCGGATCAAATCGCTGGAGGCTCGATCGGCGTACGCCAGGCAGTTCAAGGAGAGACGCTGGTAACGCTAGATGGGCAGAAGCGCAAGCTTGAGGCTGGAGCCCTGCTTATTACGGACGGGGAAGACAAACCTGTTGGCCTTGCCGGTGTAATGGGCGGATTGAATTCCGAGGTTACAGATGCAACCGTGAACATTGTACTAGAGTCTGCTCATTTCGATGGCGGGTCGGTGCGTAAGACTTCACGTCAATTGGGACTTCGTTCCGAAGCATCCCTGCGGTTTGAGAAAGAAGTGGACCCAAGCCGCGTCATCCCAGCGCTTAACCGCGCCGCGTCACTGATTGCAGTATACGCCGGTGGAACAGTACACCAAGGAATTGTCGAGTCTGTTGTCCGCACTTCAGAAGAGATAAGAATTGTGCTATCGCTGAACAAGCTGAACGGATATCTGGGAACAGACATTTCTATGCTTGAAGTGAAGACCATCTTCAATCGGCTGAATTTCGAAAGTGCCGAGCGAAGCGGTGAAATTGAAGTTCTGGTGCCAACACGTAGAGGAGATATTACCCGTGATGTGGATTTGATTGAAGAGGTTGCCCGTCTTCATGGGTACGCCAATATTCCTACCACGGCAATTGAAGGACCGACGACACCGGGGACCTATACGAAGGAACAATTCCTTCGCCGGAGCTTGCGGAATTTGCTTACTCATGGCGGCTGGCAGGAAGTCATCAGCTATTCCTTCACCCATGAGTCGTCCATCGGGCTGTTTCCGGATCTTTCAGGAGGCAGCCGGGGAGTGAAGCTGGCGATGCCGATGAGCGAAGACCGCAGCATTCTCCGCACGAGCACTTTGCCGCAGCTGATGGATATCGCCGCTTATAATCGTAACCGCAAACAGGATAATCTTGCTGTATTTGAGATCGGAAGTGTGTTCTGGACCGAGGAAGAGCAGTTAACCAGACAGCCTAAAGAGCTTCCGGTGCTCGGTTTCTTGTTAACTGGTCTCCGTCAGGAGAAGCAGTGGAATATCACTGCTGACAAGGTAGACTTTTTTGATCTCAAGGGTGCGGTTGAGAGTGTGACTGAATATCTAGGACTCAAAGAGAAGGTTGCTTACGTGGCGGACCGGCCAAGCGGCTTCCATCCGGGCCGTTCGGCTTCTATCTATCTAGAGGCCGGTGGGGAGAAGATCCGCATAGGTGTCATCGGACAGCTGCACCCTGATGTGCAGCGCCAGAAGGATCTGGATGATACTTACGTGGCCGAACTGCTTCTAGCTCCGCTGTATCAGTACTCAGACAGCACGATTGAATACCGGGAGCTGCCTAGATTCCCTTCCGTGGAAAGGGATATCGCTGTCGTGGTGGATGCTGATGTTGAAGCAGGCGCTCTGATCAAGGCAATTCAATCGGCTGCCGGAGAACTACTGGCGTCTGTTCAAGTCTTTGACGTGTTCACAGGTAGCAAGCTTGGTCACAACAAGAAGAGTGTGGCTATTTCCATGGTGTACCTTCACAAGGAGCGTACCCTGACCGAAGAGGACATTACCACGGTTCATGATCGTGTTCTGGAAGTCCTTGAACAAACTTTTGCCGCAGAACTTAGAAAATAGAAGGAAATTACAGAAGTCACATCGAATCTTGTATAATGGATTGAGTTGAAGAGTAACTATGTTGATTCATTCCCCATTACATGAAGATTTCATGTGACTTTTGTACAATTCATACAACAGGATCAGGCATAAGAATTGAAGGAGGTAACTCGCTTTGACTAAACCCGACAGAACCAGTGTTACCGTGGAGATTTACGGAACTTCTTATAAAATTGTTGGCAGCAGTGCTGATTATATGAAGCAGGTGGCCCGTCAAGTTAATGATCGTATGCATGCGATCGCCAGAGCGCACGCCTATTTGGATATTCCCCGAATCGCTGTTCTAGCGGCCGTACATATGGCAGAGGAAGTCCATAAGCTGGAAGCCTTGGAGAGAGAGCTTGCAGCCTTGACCGAGCAGAAGAGAATGCTTGAACAGAAGCTTGATGATCAAGGAACCCAGTATAGTGAACAGCAGATTAAGCTGGGCACACTTCAGGAATCCTTCAGCCGTCTCCAGGTGGAGAAGACAAGTCTGGAGGAATCATTGAAGACTGCGGGTGATGCCTTAAAGGTTCAAGAGAGCGAAATGAGCAAACAGGCGTCACGCATTCAGGAGTTAGAGAAGCAGCTCCGTGAAGAGCGCGGGAACAACAGCACTTTGGAAGAGAAGCTCAAAACCGCGGAGCTCAATCTGGGCAAGGAACGTGAGAATCTTTCCAAGCTGAATGAGCAGCATAAACAATCACTCCGCCGGGAAGAGCAGCTGACTGCGGAGTCGAAGCGGACCAAGGAGCAGAATGCCCATCTTGAGAAGCAGCTTAACGAATCGCTTGAAGCTTCAAAGGCTGTCCAGATCAAGCTGAACGGGCTGCAGCAGTCGCTTCAAGCGGCCAAAGTGCGCGAAGACAAGCTGCAAGCGGATTCAGCCAAGACTATGGAGGAAGCTGAAGCTTTGCGTAAGCTTGCCGAGAAGCGGCATGAGCAGATCAACCGGCTTGAAATTGAGCTGCTGGAGGCTGCCGAGCATAATGAGGCTTTGGAGCAGGGACTCAAGGTTTCCCAAGATGAAGTTGAGTCGTTGAAGGACCAGCTTGATAAGCATGGTAAAGACCGGCAGCAGCTTCAAGATGAGCTTGACGGGCTGCATAAGAAGTATCATGAGCTGGAAGAGGCCCATGAGAGTCTGATTCAGCGGGAGTTGGAATCGGAAGAGGAACAACAGGCTCTTCAAGAGGAAGCGGCGCAGCTGAAGAAGCAGCTTGAGGAACTTCAGATGAGCCTTCGGGAGAGCCGGGAGCAGGTTCAGAACGCGAAGAAAGCTCTGGAGGAAGCGGAGAATCGTGAGCTTGAATGGCAGATCCGCTGTGAAAGTGCTGAGGAAAGCTATAATGCGCTCCGTGAAGCGGAATCCGTGCTGCAGCAGCAGCTTGAAGATTGGCAGCAGCAGTGTGCCGCGGCAGGAGATTCATTAAACGTTGTCACAGAAGAGAAGTCGAAATTGACTCAGGAGAAGGACGCACTTGCCGCTCAACTCGAGGAAATCGGCGGACAGTTTGAACTGATCTCTCATGAATACAGACTGCTCAGCACAGAACGCGAGATGGAGCGTGAACGTATGCAGGCGATTCAGGAGGAGCATGGAAGACTGAAGGATGAGTATGCCAAGCTCCAGGCGGAATACAATGAATGGATCGAGCTGATTGAACAGGACCAGACATAGAAGGCTGCCCGGTGAGCAATTCCTTCCAGATATGAAAGTGTAATATAAAGGACACATCATGAGACAATTGATTATGCCTAAAGCCCAGTTCGAGGACATCCGAACATGGGAATGGAAATGCGCAGTCGAATGGCTATTCCTTGTCTGCCATTTTAGTATCAGCATATAAACGAAGTCGTCTCAAAAGCAAGTCATCTTACAGCAGAATGGACGTTTTTTTGCAAAAAAGTAGGCAATGCGCCAGTTCAAGGGGTTATCCCTGGGCTGGCGCTTTGCTGTGTTCTTCGAAAGTTACTTTGTAGATTCTCGCCATACCAGGCTTGTCTCCAGATATACTGTTTCGTTATGCCGATCGGGCTGGTCAATTCTGTTCAATAGAGACTCGACAACACGTTTACCCAATTCATAAGGGTAGGTATGGACAGTAGTTAGGGCTGGTTCAATAATTGCGGAATTTGGAATATCGTCAAAACCTGTAACTTCAATGTCAGCAGGAATGTTATACCCAAGACTTTTAAGAGAACGGATTACACTGATGGCAATATCGTCGTTTGCACATACAAAGGCCGTAGGCAGCTGATTCAAAGCTTTAATTTGTGAGGTCATCCAATCAACGGACAAATAAGGATTTGTATCTTCAAGCTGGATACTGAATTGACTACAGTCGCCTAAACCGCTATGGGACAGGGCGCGAGTGAAGCCAAGCCAGCGTTCATAAAAGCTTCTGCAATGAGCTGCGTCTCCAATAAAACCGATATTCTGATGGCCGTGCTCTATCAATAATTGGGTAAGCTGATAAGTTGACAATTCATTTTCCACCATAATGACATCATATTTGTGGAGTTCGAATACGGAATTGGGCAGTGAATCAATAAAAACCGTAGGGATACCAGTATTCAGTACTTTCTGCATGTAAGGTTTATCAAAAATTTCAACGCTGATGATCCCGTCAAGATTTGACTGATGTATGTTGGCTGGCAGGGTGCCTGACCGGATATCCTCTGGTTTCACCAGAGTCAGAATCAAATTGTAGCCATTTGCACTCAGACTTGTTTCAATCCCCCGAATCGTCTCGGAGTAAAAGCTGATCGTATTGATATCCCCCCTGGTTAGCAGAGCGATATTTCCCATTTTTAGTTTGGAGTAGTTTTTGTATTTAAGGTCTGCCGCTTTTTGAATGATTTTATCCCTCGTTTGCTCTGGAATTTGAGGGTGGTTATTAAGCGCTTTGGATACCGTATTTCGGGATAGTCCAAGGGCATTAGCGATATCCTGAATGGTTACTTTCTCTGCCATATGATTTACTCCTTTAATAAAAGCAGTTTGTGCTTTTTTATCAGCTGCTAGTCAATATAGTAACACAAAATTGTCCATAGATTTCGACATATCTATACTCATGCGCTGTCTAGTGGCTATCCCATTTGAATTCAAAAGTGATTGACACCACTATAATGTAAGCGTATACTTCAACATTGAACACTATTTGTTTACTTTTGTAATTAAAAATGTAAACGTTAATGAAAACTAAATGTTAATTAAATGGCAACTGAATACATCGTCTTAAATGAGTTATGTTTTAAACTTCTTCAATTCGACAGGGCAAGGAGGTGATTCGTATGTGACAATATTCTGGCTGATGCAGCTGCAAGTTTTCATGGCAAAGTTTTAATAGCGATATTCATGTTTGTTAAGCGGGGAGAGGGATAAATTATGAAACAACAGGCTTATTCAGCATTGAAACCACTGTTATCCGCAATAATGATCATCTCCATCATAATTCCTGTTAACGCTTATGCTGAAGCAGAGCCGTTAAAGAAGGGGGTACCCATGGCTAAACAATCTATTGTAAGCGTAACCAATACAAATACGAATCTTGCAGATTGGCACGTTGCGGGAGCGGGGAGGATGAGCGATAGCCCTGAGGGAATTCTGTTAACTTCTAATTCCGATGAGAACGTGATGGCTATCTCTGCCACGAAATCAGAGGATTTCATTTATGAAGCCGATGTGATGGTCAAAGACGTAAAGGCGGATGCCAGCTTGCTTTTTCGCTCCAATAATGATGGACAATCGTCCTATATGCTGCAAATTGTTCCAAGTGCCGGACTGCTCAGATTGCGAGACACAAATGAGGGAGCTGGAAGGCTAAACGAAGAACGTAAAGTCGAACTGAAGCAAGGAGAGATTTATCATCTAAAAGTCAAAGCGGAAGAATCTAATCTGAAGGTATATTGGGGGGCGAATTATAAACCAATTATTGATGTTAAGGATAAGGCTTATTCCACAGGCTTTCTGGGACTGCATGTGCGGAATGGCTCCGCATTATTTCAGAATATTCAGGTCAGTGACCTGCACACCAACCTGAATAATGAGATCTTGACACATGGGGAGTGGCTGCCACATTTAAAGGGATACAAAGCAACAGCCCAGAGCCGGGAAAAGGCGGTTAAGGTCTATGGCACCACGGCAAATGATTTTGAGATGGAGGGAGATGTCACGCTTCATGCTGGATCTTCAAATACCAACGCAGGGCTATTATTCAGAGCGAATAAGGATGGGTCAACAGGATATGTAGCTTCTATTGCGGGTCAGGGAGACCAGATCCAAGTTCTCTTAATGAAGGCTAATGGCACGATCGTTAGCAAGTCTGCACGCCTGTATCCTGGAGAGCGTGGCAGCAAGCATCATCTTGAGGTTAATGCCTCGGGCGATCATATACAGATATTTATGGACGGCTATACACCCGCAGCAATTGATATTAGAGATAAGAGCTATACGGACGGTAATTCTGGAATGATTGTTAATCAAGGCACCGCTTATTTTCAAGACGTCTATCTGACGCAGGCGACTGATTATTATACCGAGAGATACCGCCCGCAGTATCATTATTCCCCAGCAAGGGGATCGGCAAGTGATCCCAATGGCCTGGTATATTATGAAGGAGAATACCACTTGTTTCACCAGGATGGCGGGCAATGGGCCCATGCAGTTAGCAAAGATATGATTCATTGGAAAAGGCTCCCGATTGCTCTGGCCTGGAATGATCTAGGCCATGTTTGGTCTGGATCTGCTGTTGCGGATCTAACCAATGCCTCTGGACTGTTCACTAACACAGGCGGAAAAGGCTTGGTTGCTTACTATACTTCTTATACACCTGACATGCAGAACGGGAACCAGAAGATCGGCTTGGCCTATAGTACAGATGCTGGCCGAACATGGGCTTATTCGAAGGAACACCCCATTGTTATTCAGAATCCCGGCAAGAATGGTGCCGACCCGGGTGGATGGGATTTCCGGGATCCGAAAGTTGTACGTGATGAGGCCAATAATCGTTGGATCATGGTTGTATCCGGTGGGGATCACATTCGATTCTTCACCTCCAACAATCTAATCGACTGGACCTTCACGGACAGCTTCGGTTATGGAGAGTATGTCCGCGGCGGAGTTTGGGAATGCCCTGACCTTTTTCAGCTTCCGCTGGATGGGAATGGAGCCCGCAAGTGGGTATTGATGATCAGCACAGGAGCGAATCCAAAGACGGGCGGCTCGGATGCGGAGTATTTTATTGGCGATCTTACGGCGGACGGAAAGTTTAAGAATGACAATCCTGCCGGGAAGGTATTAAAAGTAGATTGGGGCAAAGAATTTTACGCTTCGATGTCTTTCTCGGATGCTCCTGGAGGACGCAGGATCATGATGGCCTGGATGACGAACTGGGATTATCCATTCAGCTTCCCTACGACTCCTTGGAAAGGGGAATTAACGATCCCAAGAGAACTATCATTGAAATCAACGGACTCGGGAATTCGGCTGGTTCAGACGCCAATAGCCGAATTAACTCCGCTCCGTAAGCCTCTTGCCACCGTCAAGAATCGTATAGTTACAGAAGCACAGGAGAACCTGCTTGAAGGCGTGGGCTCAGGCGCTTATGAAATCGAGGCCGTCATCCAGCTGCCCGAACAGGATGCTGCCTCAGAGTTCGGATTTAATCTACGAACAGGTGGAGATCAACGTACTGTAGTTGGTTATAACCAAGAGAAGCAAAAGATGTATGTAGACCGGTCAGCATCAGGAGCAACGGATTTCTCTAATCTGTTCACCACGTTTCATGAAGCACCGCTTGCCCCATCTGGTAATCAGGTGAACATGCGTATATTCGTGGATGAATCCTCGGTAGAAGTCTTCGGCAAGGATGGAGAAGTTGTAATCTCTGATGTCATTCTGCCGGATTCGGCACGAAGGGGAATGAGTTTTTTTACGAAGGGCGGTGCTGTGAAGGTCATCTCTCTGAAGGTGCATTCGCTGGATAATATCTGGAGGGTTACCGAATCATCTGCTCCTAGGGTTATAATGGACCGTCCAGAAATGGAACTGACAAGCGGACAAACCACAACTTTATTTGCCAGTTTAGAGAAATCCAAGGGAGTGAAAGAGCCGCTCACCTGGAAGTCAAGTAACCCGAATGTGATACAGATTATTTCTTCAGATAATGAAACTGCTGTAATCCGGGCAGTCGCAGCGGGAGAAGCTGCAATTACGGCCGCTTCAAGCCAAGCGATTACTGGGATCTCCCGTATTACCGTAAGCAGCGGAGAGTTCAAGACGAATCTTACTGGATGGAAGCCGCAGCCTTCCTCTTCGCTGTGGACATTAACACCTGAGGGGATTCGCGGCAGCTATACCAGTGATGCCAATTATATGGCAGCCGAGAGAGCAGGAAACTTCACTTATGAAGCGGACATGAAGCTGGCCAAGAACGGCGGGGCAGGGTCAATCCTATTCCGGGCCAGTGCGGATGGGAATAGCGGATATTACTTTAATTTAGATCCAAATATGAAATCTATCCGATTGTTTTATAAAGTAGAAGGCCGGTTTGAGGAACGCCAGGTGCTTGCCAAAGTGAGCCGGTTTATTCAGAGTGAGAGAAGGTATCATGTGAAGATCGTAGCAGATGGTCCTCATCTTCAGATCGATCTTGATGGGGAACGGGTTATAGACTTGAAGGATGGGACATTCGCCGAGGGACATTTCGGGGTCAATGTGTTTGGAGGGCAGGCTTATTACCAGAATGTCATGGCGACTCATACATCCGAGGCAGGTCTCGCTAAGTTGCATATCAAGAATGAGAACTCAGGCAAATCCCTATACTATGGAAGTTCAACTAACGGTGCGCCCGTAACTGTTATGGATGATGATGCTAATTCTGCAAATCAGGTATGGGTTTTTGTGCCTGTAGGTGATGGAACTTATACCATCAGAAACTTGGAGAACAGAGCTCTGGATCTCGATACTGGACAGAACCGGATTCAGCTGTATAACTACCTTGGATTTGACAACCAGCGCTGGACTAAATCAGAGAACGCCGATGGAACGGTAACGATACTCTCCGCATATAACGGCAAAGCTTTGGAAGTCTCCGAAGAGGGAACGGCGCTGGAGCTTAGAGAGGTTGTCCCTGGTTCCGCTCGGCAGAAATGGCGTCTGACCGAAAGCAGAACAACCACCTTAGCGCTGCCATCTACCCCGTGAGAATGTAAGAAAGGGGCCATTCGAAAAACGATTGTGGCACAGGCCGACCGGCTTGGCGGGGAAGAAAACTACGCCTTAATTAGCAAAGCGCCAGCCCAAGGATACTCCCTTGACCGGCGCTTTGCTTACTTTTTTGCAAAAAAGCCATTCACTCTGCTGTAAGCTTACTTGCTTTTGTGACGACCCCTTCATTAATAAAGAATGAAGCTCAGAGCTGTTATTCTACCACAATCTTGGAAATCATTTGACTGTGACCGGTTCCGCACATAACGGAGCAGGCTATTTCAAATTCACCCGTCTCCTTGGGAGTAACCACAGCGGATTTATGCTCACTGTCCAGCTGAAGATTCAGCTTAGGAATCAGAACACCGTGATTTCCAGATTCATTCTCGAATACAATCTTAACCGGAACATCTTTCTTCAAATGGTAGACCTGTTGATCGAACTTATAATTTGTGGCTTTAATCACAAGCTCCGCTTTTGGAGTTACATTGGTCTCCCCTTGCGAGCTACTGCTGTCCTTTGCAGCACCGCAGGCGGAGAGTATTACAAGCAGCACCGATGAGAGCACAAGTGCAATAGTCTTTTTCATCATTATCCCCTTTTCTTAGCAATATTCTATTACAATATCATAATACAAATCGGCACTAGACGGACAGTTAGGGTTTGAAGGATTCGTGAACTTCGGATGTGCCTGCCGGAGCTTTCATTTGGTACAGTTTGACTCAAAAAATTAGTAAGCTGGACATGGCGGAGGATTAAGAGATATAATTTTTTCAAAACACATCAAAGTAGGGGATTCTCATCAGTGGTCGTACACAGCACAGAGTCAGATTGTCCTGGAACCGAAGATTGATGAATGGATATTGGGCTTCGTTCCTGGTATTACTGACTGCCCAATGCTTACTGCCCAGTTCCGGACATGCTTTCTTCTCCCCTGAGACCTATGTATCCACATTTGACCTGCCTTATCTTGTATCCGATTTCTTAATTGTCCTGTTCCTTGCCGGCACAGAAGTATGGTTAAGATTTAATTATAAATATGCGCATAATCTCGTGCTCGTCTCCGGACTTGTAATAAGCTATCTTGGATTCTACGTTCTGTTTCCGTTTGTGAATGGAGCAGAAATTATTCTCATTCTGCCCGTACTGCTTGCTTTGGTACACTTCAGCCGTGCGGTCCTGTATATATCGGGCCTTTCCAGTATTGTGTTTCTCGGTTTGACCTATTTATCTGCCCATTCTTATAACCCAAGGATAGATTGGTTAGGTTTTGGCATCGCTGTCATTTATATAGTGCTCGGGGTATTAGTCGGACGTGCGATCCTGGAGCGCTCCCAGGAGCTGCGAAGCAGCATGGAGTCTCTCGTGAAATCCGAACAGAAGCTGATTGTCGAGAAGGCAATCTCAGACAAGCTGCTCAAGATGGATGCTTTGACCGGCTTGTATAACCATAAAACCTTTCATGAGTACTTGGAGAATCTGATTCTGCACTGCGATACGAACGGTGTGCCGCTTCATCTGGCCCTCTTGGACATAGATAATTTCAAAAAGGTCAACGACACGTATGGCCATTGGGTTGGAGATGTGGTTCTGAAGGATGTGGCGGGATGTATAACTGAGCTTCTGAGCCCGAATAATTTTGCAGCCCGTTATGGCGGGGAGGAGTTTGCGGTGATTTTTACCGACACATCCGCAAGGCAAGCGGCAGAGGAAGCCGAGCAGATCCGCAAGGCGATTGAGGACCTGCCGTTAACGCATAGCCGGGCGCATCCTGTTACTGTAAGTATTGGCCTGTGCAGCTATAGGCCTGGTTCGGGCAAGGAGACTTTGTTCCGCAACACGGATGATGCCTTATATCAGGCTAAACGCTCGGGGAAGAATAAAGTTGTACTGTATGAGCCTGCAGACCAGTGAAGGTCAACGACCAAAAGGAGGCCCCAGTTATGAACTGAGGGCCTCCTTTGATGAATGCAGGGGCTTAAGCCCGGCGTGAGTCATTGAATGGCGTTGCCAGCGGGGTGAACAGGTCAATAATGCCGATAACCAGAGCTGCGAGCAAAGCGCCAATAATGGTTACCGAGACGTGCGGAATAATGAACTGCGCAAGCCAGATGACAAGCGCGCTGGTAAGGAAGCCAACGATGCCGCGTCCAAAAGGGGTAACCTTGGTTCCAACCACGAGTTCAATGACCCATCCGATCAAGGCAATGGCTACAGCCAGCAGCAGCGCGCTTCCAAATCCGCCTACCGTAAAGTTCGGAACCAGCCAGCCTACAAACATTAATACCAAGGCGGATACAATAAAACGGATGAGATGTCCCAAGAAACGCATGTGAAAATGAGCCTCCTTCCTAAGAATCAGTCTTAATCTCCGGCTTTAGGATATACACGCAAGTTTAAGTTTATGTGTCTGGGCTACACTTGAACCGGCGTATGAAATGGCGTTAAGCGCAGCAGATCGTTTATAATATATGCATACCCGAGAGGAGTTGTGAACGTCCTTGGACGAGAAAATTCTGCATACCCTAGAATATCAGAAAATTATAGATAAATTGACGGGCTTTGCCCAAACCCAGCTTGGGAAGGAGCGTGCCGGCAAGCTGAGACCGGTCACCCGGCTTGAAGATGTTAAGCAGCTTCTGCAGGCTACAGATGAAGCCTTCAAGATAGACCGGCTGAAGGGAGCACCTCCTTTTGGTGGAATTGTCGACATTACGATGCCGGTTAAGCGTGCCCGTATTGGCGGAACCTTAAATCCGCATGAGCTGCTGGGGATCTCTACCACGCTTTATGGGGCACGACGTCTGAAACGATACATCCTGGCCATCCACGAGGAGGACGAAGTGCCTCTCTTGTACAATTTATGCACTGAGCTCAGCGAACAGAAGCCGCTCGAGAATGCAATCAAGCTGTGCATTAATGAGAGCGCCGAAGTGATGGATTCGGCGAGTCCGGAGCTGGCTCAGATCCGGCGGGAGCTTCGTGGGGGCGAGGTCAGAATCCGGGAGAAGCTGGATGCCATGATCCGTTCCACGTCGGTATCCAAAATGCTTCAGGATCAGCTGATTACGATCCGGGGAGACCGATTTGTTATTCCGGTTAAGGCGGAATACCGCGCTCATTTCGGCGGGATTGTGCATGACCAATCCGGCTCCGGGGCTACCTTGTTCATAGAGCCGGAGTCCATCGTGGCTATGAACAACAAGCTGCGGGAGACGCGGCTGCGTGAAGAGTGGGAGATCGAAGTGATTCTTCAGAAGCTGACCGCTCTTGTAGGCGAGCAGACAGAACTCCTGGAGTACGACTGTGATGTGCTGGGCCAGCTCGATTTTATTTTTGCCAAAGCCCGCCTTGCCCGTGAAGTTAAAGGCACACTTCCGATGATGAATGACCGCGGCTTTATGAAGCTGAAGAAAGGCCGTCATCCATTGATTGCGATGGATAAAGTGGTTCCTATCGAAGTGGAGCTTGGCAATCAGTACTCCTCCATTATTGTGACAGGTCCCAATACAGGGGGGAAAACGGTAACCCTGAAGACGATCGGTCTGCTCAGCCTGATGGCGATGTCCGGCTTATTTGTCCCAGCTGAAGATGGGAGCCAGCTGTGTGTGTTCGATGCCATTTACGCGGATATCGGCGATGAACAGAGCATCGAACAGAATCTGAGTACGTTCTCCAGCCATATGACCAATATTATTTCGATTCTTCGTAAAATGACACCTAAAAGCTTGGTGCTTCTGGACGAGGTGGGAGCCGGAACAGACCCTGCCGAAGGTTCCGCGTTGGCAGTGGCCATCCTGGAGCATATTCATGCTCTTGGATGCCGTATGGTCGCCACCACCCACTACAGCGAACTCAAGGCCTATGCCTATGAGCGCAAGGGAGTCATCAATGCAAGCATGGAGTTTGATGTGAATACGCTAAGCCCCACATACCGCCTGCTGATAGGGGTTCCAGGGCGAAGCAATGCGTTTGCCATCGCGGAGCGCCTCGGACTGCCTTCGGGCATCCTGGAATTCGCACGTGGCGAAGTCAAGGAAGAGGATCTTCGCGTGGAGCATATGATTGCTTCATTGGAAGAGAACCGGCTTACCGCCGAACAGGAGCGTGAGAAGGCCGAGAGGCTCCGCAAGGAGATGGAGGCGCTTCGCAGCCGCCACGAAGAAGAGCTTGAGAAGCTGGAGCAGCAGCGGGACCGGCGCATCGAGAAGGCGGAGGAAGATGCCCGGACAATCATTGACAAGGCTAGAAGTGAAGCTGAGAAGATTATCGATGATCTGCGGAAGCTTGCGCTTGAGGAAGGGGCCTCGGTCAAGGAGCATAAGCTGATCGCCGCCCGTAAGCAGCTCGATGAAGCCGAACCTGCGAAGCGCAAGAAGGCCGCCGCTGTGCGTAAGGCAGCCAAGCAGACACGCTCCATTGAACCTGGCGATGAGGTTAAGGTACACAGCCTGAATCAGAGAGGGCATGTGGTTGAACTTTCCGGTAAAGAGGCTGTGGTTCAGCTCGGCATCATGAAGATGAAGGTGTCGCTGGACGATCTGGAGCTGATTCAGCAGGCGCCTGCCGCAGCGGTGCAGCAGCGCACGGTCACAACGCTTAAGAGGACACGTGACGACCGGACACGTACTGAGCTGGATCTTAGAGGTGCGAATCTGGAAGAAGCGTTAATGGAAGCCGACCGGTTCATTGATGAAGCATTTCTCAGTAACCTTGGGCAGGTGTACATTATTCATGGCAAGGGCACGGGAATTCTGCGCACCGGCATTCAAGAATATCTTCGTAAGCATAAGAACGTAAAGAGCTATCGTACAGGAGATTACAGCGAGGGAGGCACCGGGGTAACCGTAGCCGAATTGAAATAACGATAGAGGAGAATGCGTGTTGTTGGAATCCGTTGATCCGCTGCTGGAGCATCCTATAGGGATGACCTTGGGCTTGTTCTCGGTAGCTATTTTGGAACTGATCGTATTTCTATCTTGTTTCGAACTGGCGGCCCGCTACCGGTGCTGGGAGGAGATCAAACGGGGGAACATGGCGGCTGCGCTTGCGACGGCAGGCAAAATCTTCGGAATATGCAACATCTTCCGGTATGCGGCCTCCTATGGTTCCATCTATGATTTCATGATCTGGTCCAGCATTGGGACAGCGCTGCTGTTCGTCTCGTACCTTCTCTTTGAATTCGTAACCCCTGTATTCCGGATTGATCGTGAGATCGCTGAGGATAACCGGGCTGTGGGAATCATTGCTCTCGGAATATCGGTCTCGTTATCGTTTGTGATTGGAGCTAGTCTGAAATAATGAGATTTGCCCTGAATACACGTATATCGCTAACGGAGGACATATGATCAAAAATTTGGTCCGCGTATTGTTTGCAGCCGCAGTGCTATTTATAATAGCGGGTATTATCTTTTTAATGCGCTCTTAAATTTTGTTGAAAGAAGGAACTTGTGATATGGAAACTACCGTATGTCCTTGGTGTCAGACCGAGATTGTATGGGATGAGGAAATCGGACCTGAGGAAGAGTGCCCACACTGCCAGAACGAACTGAAAGGTTACCGTACCCTTCAGATTAACCTTGGGGAGGATGAAGAGCAGGAGCAGGACGAAGACCTTGATGACAGCCAGGATCCCCTTGGTTTTTGGGACGAGCAGGACGGCGGTGATTTGGGAACGGTAAGACGTGTCCATTCATTTGCCGAGGCGGGTGCTGACCTGCTGGAATATGAGTCGGCCGTAGAGCGGATACTGGACTCGCAGGATGAGGTTCCTGAATGCCCGCACTGCCGGGAGTATATGGTTCTGGCGGGACAGGAGCAGGTAGATGGAGTTCAATCTGCTGCCCAGAAGGGGACTCTTTTACATGTGCCGTACACTCTTAATGTATATGTGTGTTCCTCCTGTTTCTCGGTCAGCCGGTTCCTGGCTGAGGAGGACAGACTTCAATTTATACGCACAATCACGGAAAGTGGCAAACAAGCCTAGAAAGATTAAGCCCTGCTCAGGATTCTGAGCGGGGCTTTATTCGTATAAACAGGAGGGTTCAGGTCATACTATGATTGCAAAAACATACAGCAGGAGGGATAGATCACATATGAACCAAAGCAATCTCCAGCCGCTCACAACCAAGGAGCTCAATTATATTGCCGACTCCATCATGAATGAGGACCTTCTGATTAAGCAAAGTGTAGCCGCTGCGGCTGTATCTCACAGTAATCAGGTACAGCAGGCGCTGAACCAGTATATTCAAACGCATCAGAAGCATCTTTCCATGCTGGAGGAATCTCTTAAAGCACATCAGAATGTAGCCCCTTCCCAGACCCAATAAATAAGGAGGACCTAACCGTGACCAATCAGGTGAATTTACCCGAACAGGATATCCTGAATACGATTCTGGCGGACCTTAGAAGAACGGCCCGTGAGTATACTACGGCGACCACAGAGTCTGCCTGTCCATCTGTCCGTCAAATGTTCTCTCAGCTTACTGACAGCACTCTTCGTCTGCAAGGAGAACTATATCAATTAATGCAGCAGAACAGCTCTTACCAGGCTCCCCCACATGCGCCGCGTCAAGAGGTAGACAAGCTGGTGCAGCATGCAGCCCAAACCCAGCAGAAAATCCAGCAGTTCGCCCAGCAAAGTGGCATCCAGATAGGCTCATCATTACAACAGTCTAACGTGATGCAGCATCAACCCAATGTAACGCCCCTCAGTTAACTGCCCAGGCACAAACCCCTTGGTAGGAAAGACTTTCCAAGCGCCGTCCTTGCCGTGAAACCTTACACGGAAGGACGGTTTTTGTTTGCAGGAGCCATAAAATCATGTAATATAGATACAACGAACTTCTGATTTCCCGGCTGCTCCACTAGGGTACTTATTGCGGGGAAAACAGGCACTGGAGGTATGAAATGAAAGCGTTGAATGAACTGAAGCTGAAAGTGCTGGATCTTCTTAGAGAGGATGCGAGACGCAATCCTGAACTGCTTGCAACTCTTCTTGGAGCCTCATTGGAAGAAGTGAAGACGGCGATTCATGAGCTAGAAGAAGATCATGTCATTGTTAAATATGCGACCGTGGTAAATTCAAGCAAGATTGATGACGAGAAAGTAACGGCATTGATCGAGGTTCAAATTACACCTGAGCGCGGGCGGGGCTTTGAAGCCATCGCCGAGCGAGTCTATTTATTCCCTCAGGTCAAATCGGTATATTTGATGTCGGGTGCTTACGATTTACTAGTTGAAGTTGAGGGACGGAACCTGAAGGAAGTGGCGAGCTTTGTTTCTGACAAGCTGTCTCCGCTTGACTCAGTACTGTCTACCAAGACTCATTTTATTCTCAAAAAATATAAACAGGACGGGATTATCTTTGAAGATCATGAAGAAGATCACCGCCTTGTGATTTCGCCGTAAAGGAAGTCATGTCATGATATCAAAACCAGGTCAGAGATCAGAGCAGGCAGTGGGCAAGTCGATGAACTCGTACTTGGCACCCCGGGTGCAGGAAATTCAGCCCTCAGGAATCCGGAAATTCTTCGATTTAGCAAGCGGGAACAAAGATATTATTACGCTTGGCGTGGGCGAGCCGGATTTTATTACTCCATGGCATGTTCGCGAAGCTACGGTATATGCCCTTGAAAGAGGATATACCAGCTATACCTCGAACTCAGGTACGCCGGAATTACGCGAAGCTATTGCGCAATACTTGTATGATAATTATGAAGTTGCTTATGAACCCAAAGATGAGATTCTCGTTACGGTAGGGGCAAGCGAGGCTATTGATTTGGCACTTCGGGCGCTCATCTCACCGGGCGATGAAATTTTGGTCCCAGCTCCTTGTTACATCTCTTATTCTCCGATTACCGCAATTGGCGGTGGTATTCCTGTCGAGGTAGAGACCTTCGCCAAGGATAACTTCAAGCTGATGGCCGACAATCTGTCAGCCAAGATTACACCAAAGACCAAGGTGCTGATCCTTAATTATCCGAGCAATCCGACCGGCGGCATTATGACCTATGAGGACTGGCTGCCAATTGCTAAGATCGTCGAGGAACACGATTTGATCGTAATATCAGACGAGATATATTCTGAGCTTACTTATGGGCAGAAGCACGTGAGCTTTGCTTCAATTCCAGGAATGAAGGACCGCACCATTCTGGTTAACGGGTTCTCAAAAGCCTTTGCCATGACAGGATGGCGGATGGGGTATGCTTGCGGACACCCGGATCTTATCTACGCGATGCTCAAAATTCACCAATACACGGTGATGTGTGCGCCGGTTATGGGCCAGGTGGCAGCATTGGAAGCACTGACGAATGGGCTAGAGGAAAAGGACCGCATGATTGATTCCTATAATCAGCGCCGAAGACTCGTAGTTCAAGGGCTCCGGGATATCGGACTGGATTGCCATGAACCGCAAGGGGCCTTTTATGCTTTCCCAAGCGTTGCTTCCACAGGGCTGTCATCCGATGAATTCGCACAGCGTCTGCTTGTTGAAGCCAAGGTTGCTGCCGTGCCCGGAAATGTGTTCGGGCTTGGTGGAGAGGGCTTCCTAAGATGCTCTTATGCTACGTCGGTAGCCCAGCTGAATGAGGCGATTCATCGAATGGGCGAATTCGTGAATAAGCTGAAACAGGGATAATTAACAATTTTTTCATGATCTAATTGATTATTGAAGACTTTCCATGGTATAATTTTGCTTTGGAAGAGACCAAACATGACATTTTGTGGTAATGAGGCCTGACTTCCAACTTTACAAGGAGGGATCGCGCGAGTGCGGAGCGGAGATTACAGCCTGTCTAACCAATACGGATATTATATTGCCGAAGACGATAAAGATGAATCATGGACAACGGAAGAGAATAGCCCCGCTTCATCAGATTCCGGCTCCTTGGAAGATGAAATCCTGGTCCTCCGAAACCAAATGGAAAGACTCTTCCTGCAAGAGCAATCATTCACCTCAGATATTGTGATTGAGGTTAGCAGTCTTCTTGATTTGAAGATCAATGAATTTATGAAGAGTAATAAGAAATAATAATGTACACTTATTAAAGGAGATCCTCCAGAGGGTCTCCTTTTTTCGGGACTATGCTACTACGATTAATAGGAGGTATACGGGAATGTCCATATATACACGAACAGGGGACGAAGGCAAAACGTCTATTATTGGCGGCCGGGTGATGAAAGATGATGAGCGGATCGAGGCTTACGGGACTATAGATGAGCTGAACTGCTTTGTAGGACAGGCGATTAGTCAGGCTGATCCCAAGCAGTTTGCCGATATGAGACAGCATCTGCTTCAGATCCAGCATGAATTGTTTGATTGTGGTTCAGATCTGGCATTTGTAAACTTAAGTGAGAGCCGGTATAAGGTGACTGCGCCGATGGTTGTGGCTTTGGAGAAGTGGATTGACCTATATGAGGAGGAGAACCCGAAGCTGGAGCGGTTTATCCTGCCGGGGGGAACCCCGTTTGCTTCAACACTGCATATCTGCCGCACTGTCTGCCGGCGCGCGGAACGACGTACAGTCTCTTTGGGTGCCACACATGAGATCAATCCGGAGGTCATCAGATATTTGAACCGTCTCTCTGATTTCTTCTTCTCTGCTGCACGTACGGCTAATGCCAGAATGAACTTGTCCGATATAGAATATGAACGAAGTGCAAAGGTGTTCCGTGGCTGATGACAACTTATTACGATCCGATCATTTATGAAGTAAAGGCAGCGGACAGCGGGATGCTGCTGAAGACCGTGCTGCAGCGGAGATTGGGTGTGTCGCGCAAGCTCATGTCCAAAATCAAGCTTACTGAACAGGGAATCACGCTCAACGGGAAGCGTGTGTATATCAGTGTACCTGTTCAAGAAGGGGATCTTGTTGCGATACGTATGCAGCAGGAGGAGTCGGATGATATTCTGCCTCAGCCTATTCCTTTTGACATTCTGTTCGAGGATGAAGCACTGCTTGTGGTTAACAAAGCCCCAGGGATTATTGTTCATCCAACACATGGACATTACACGGAGACCTTGGCCAATGGGGTAGTCCACTACTGGAAGGAGCGCAACCAGAAATTCCGGTTCCGGCCGATACACAGGCTGGACCAAGAAACCAGTGGTGTGTTGGCGATTGCCAAGAACGCTTATGTCCATCAGCATATTTCCGAGCAGCTGATTGCCGGGCAGGTAACCAAACGGTACAAAGCCCTTGTTCATGGTGTTCCTGACTCCTTGGAAGGCAAGCTGGATGGACCAATTGACCGCGACCCGCTCGAGCCGCATCGGAGGATTGTAACTCCATCGGGATACCCGGCCCTTACCTTTTATAAGACAACTATGCAGTTCCGGGACGCATCCCTGGTGGAAATCCGGCTCGGCACGGGCAGAACCCACCAGATCCGGGTTCATATGTCTTCAATCGGTTGTCCGTTAATTGGCGATAAGATGTATGTTCACCCTGACTGGGATACTTTCTCTGAAGATAAGCGGAAGGCCGCAGGCATGCTGGATAACATGATGGGCAGGCAGGCACTTCATGCCGCCGAGCTTGGTCTAAAGCATCCGCTAACAGGGCAAGACATGCTGTTTGAAGCCCCGCTGCCTGAGGATATAACCGGGCTTATTACGGAATTAACACGAGACCGATCTGAACAAGAGCGTTAAATGTCTCCGGTGAAGAAATAGCATTTGTCCATGTTGCCCGGTGCTGCGACGGGATACAAAACTTTAAGAAATCCTAATGGAGCAGCGATCCAGGCGACACCTTTACCGGCTTCAAATGCTGAACCTGGATATGAAACCATTCAATACATGTTAAAAAACAGGAGGTTCATCATGAGTAAACTTACCGTTTATCAATATCCCAAGTGCGGGACTTGCCGCAATGCGGTGAAATGGCTGCAATCGGCAGGCCACGAACTGGAGCTGCATCATATCTTTGATGCCCCTCCTAGTGAGAAGGAACTGGCATCACTTATTGAACTGAGCGGACTTGAGGTTAAGAAATTTTTCAATACTAGTGGCGAGGTATACAAAGAAATGGCTTTAAAGGACAAGCTGCCTTCGCTATCGAAAGAGGAGCAAATTGCCCTTCTCGCATCGAACGGCCGGTTGATTAAGAGGCCTGTCGTAACTGACGGGAAGAAAGTAACGGTTGGCTTCAAAGAGGCTGCCTATCAAGATGTATGGAGTCAACAATAGCCATCGAACACCTGCTGCTTGTATGATATACTGAAGTATATACGCCCAGATTGATTATGCTGGGCTAGGAAGCAATTAAGGAGAGAGTAATTTGACTAGTGGAAGAGAAACTTTATTGCTGGTAGACGGTATGGCACTGATGTTCCGGGCTTATTATGCCTCGGCAGCCAGCGGTTATATCCGGCGGACCAAAGCCGGCCTGCCCACGAATGCGATATACGGATTCATGCGGTATTTCTGGGATGCGGTGGAGAAGTTCTCTCCTACCCATGTGGCCTGCTGCTGGGATTTGGGAAGCAAGACCTTTAGGACCGAGCAGTTCGCTGCGTACAAAGGAAATCGTTCCGATGCTCCTGATGAGCTCATTCCCCAGTTTGCCGTGATCCGGGAGGTGATGGACAGCCTCGGAATTCCGAATGTTAGTGCGCCAGGATATGAGGCGGATGACTGTATCGGCACCCTGGCCTCGATCTATTGTGAGGATATGGATGTGCTGGTGCTGACCGGAGACCATGATATGCTGCAGCTTGTTAATGAATGTACAAGCGTAATTATTATGAAGAAGGGCCATGGTAACTACATGGTGTATACGCCCGAGAGCTTGATGGAAGAGAGACAACTGACCCCACGTCAGATTATAGACGTTAAGGGACTGATGGGCGATCCTAGTGACAATTATCCGGGAGTGCGCGGGATCGGGGAAAAGACAGCGATTAAGCTGGTGCAGGAGTATCATGATGTTGAAGGTATTCTTGCCAATCTGGACAACCTTTCCAAGGGGGTCCGGACCAAAATTGAGACGGACTTGGAGATGCTGCATCTGTCCAGGGAACTGGCCACGATTAAGTGTGACGTCGAATTGGCTTGTCCGATCGAAGACTGTCTGCTTGAGCTTAATCATGCCGTAATCGCTTCTAAATTTGAAGAGCTGGAAATGAAAAGTATCTGTTCATGGATGGGAGTTGCAATCAGTTAGATGAGATCAGGATCAGGCAATCATACATTAACTTGGTTTAAAGGTTTTATTACCGCCCTTGCGGTTCTATTGGCGGTGACTTGGAGCGTTGGCATACAGCCGGCAGAAGCCAAAGCGGCGATCAAATCTTCGGTAAGCAAGGTGAAGGTGGGAGGAAGAACTTTTACCGTTCAGACCGTATCCGTTCCTAAAGGTACCCCGGTAACTCTCGGTCTGGCCAAGCGTCAGGTAGGACAGACGGAGGCATTCACCAGCATCGTCAAAAATTATCATGCGGAGGCTGCGATTAACGGTGCCTTCTTCAACGCGTACGGAGGTCCGGCTGATCCATATGGCACGTTAATCCTTCAGGGACGGGTAGCTCATTTTGGCGGATATGGGACCACAATCGGGTTCTTGAAAGACGGAACTGCACTTATGTCTTCCCTGTATCATTCTCTTACAGGTAAGGTTACGGATGATAAGGGCAATTCGCTGGGGTGGTATGCCGTGTTTATGAACCGGACACCTGCAGATGGGGCGAGCACGATTATTAAATATACCCCGGACCGGGGCAGCCGGGTTGGGTTCACAGGCGGAATCGCCGTAACTATTGTGAACGGCAAAGTCACCAAGAAAGAAGTTAATGCAAACAGCCTGATTCCGAAGGATGGTTATGTGCTCGTATTCACAGGGACTGAGAAAAAGAGCTCTGACCGGTTCCACGTGGGAAATTCGGTTGAGGAGAAGCTGGTCTACAAAGATGCCAAGGGCAATTCTATCCCTTGGGAGAACGTTGTGACTGCGGTTGGGGCGGGGCCCCGCCTTGTGCATGATGGCAGAGTTGAGCTGAACGCCAAAGCGGAAGGCTTCAATGATCCGAAAATCCTGACAAGCGCTGCCGCCCGGAGCGGCATTGCCATTATGCCAGACGGCTCTGTTCTGCTTGCGACCGTACAGGGAGCGACCATGCAGCAATGGGCCGCAATTATGAAAGCACTTGGAGCGAAGCAGGCCATGAACCTTGACGGAGGCGCCTCTTCCGCGCTTTATGCTGGCGGCAAGGTGCTTACTCAGGCTGGACGGCCGCTCAGCAATGTGCTTGTATTTGGGAGCAATGTGAAGTAAATCTGACTTGTAGATCCATAGTTCAACTTAGTATAAAAGAAGGGTGTTCTCCAACTGCCATACTGTGGCAGCCGGGAACACCCTTCTTTTGCTGTGCCTATTTGGCTTGATCTGCGGATTCCTCGCCTTTTTCAATTTCGCGTTCGGCTTGCTTGCGGTGGGCAATCCGGCTGCTGGCTGAAGCCGCAATCGCACCGACAATATCATCAAGGAACGTATGAACCGGTCCTAAGGATTTGTCATTTAGGCGCTCAAGCACGCCGGGCTTCAGCTTATCCACATATCCATAATTGGTAAAACCGATGCTTCCATACACATTGACGATGGAGAAGGCGAGGATTTCGTCCACCCCATATAATCCTTCATCATTAGAGATCATATCCTGAAGCTCAGGGATGAGCAGGCCCTGCTCCGCCAGAATATCCAGCTGGATGCCGGTGAGTACGGCATTTTGGACTTCTCTCTTCGTCAGCACCTGCTCCACATTATGGATGCATTCTTCCATGGTCAGATCAGGATAGTACTTCTGCTGGAGCAGCATGACAAGCTCGGCAATCTCCTCAATTTTGACGCCCCGCTTATCAAGCCACACTCTTGTGGCGTCGGCCACTTTTTTACTGTTCAAGCTGTAAGGGATTTTCGAATGTTCCATGACCTTCACCTCAACTCCTAACATATTCAGTCCGTGTGTGTTATGTGCAGTGTGTCCATTTCCCGCAAATTCTAGTTATTTTCCCAGTGGAGGGCTCGTATATATAGTAATACAAACCGTTAGAAAATGTTAGGGAGGAACGAAAAACCTATGAAATCATTACCAAAAGTAAAGACCTCCGCTGCTGTTGGCCTCGTGGCAATCCCTTTATTATTATCGGGGTGCGGTCTCTTCGGATCGCAAGGTGCGGCACAAATTGATCCTCCGCCAGCTGATGTGGAATCCCAAATGCTGCAGACGGTTGATCCGGCCAGTAAGACAAGCTTAGGCAAGACAAGCCCGGCCAACACGGAGCATGCTACCGTGTATCTCAAGAATGAACAGGGGATGCTTGCCCCGGTAACGTTAAATCTTCCCCAAGGAGGCAAGGAGGGCAAGCTGAACAGACTGATGGAGTCTCTCGTTCAGGATGGTGCTTATGCGTCTTCGTTCCCGCAAGGGTTCACCGGAGTGCTTCCTAAAGGGACTGAGGTCACCCAGGTCTCTGTGGACAAAAAACAGAAGCTGGCGGTTGTTGAGTTTACGAAGCCTTTTGCCAAGTATGACACGAAAGATGAGCGTAAAATTCTCGAGGCTATAACCTGGACTTTGACTGGAGATCCGGACGTTCAGAATGTTCAACTGTGGGTGGACGGGCAGAGACTGACAGAAATGCCGGTTGGTCATACGCCGCTCAGCCAGCCGCTCAACCGTACGGTTGGGATCAATCTTGAATTGACTGCAGGAGCAGCAGTATCCCAGACAAGCCCGGTAACCGTATACTTCTCCGCAGTTACGAAACAGGGTGTCCCTTATTTTGTGCCGGTAACGAGACTTGTTCCTGCAGGAGAGGACACGGTCAAAGCGGCTCTTGGCCAATTGATCCAGGGTCCGGTACAGGGAGACGGTCTGCAGCAGGTGCTGACCGCGAATACCTCTATTGATTCTGTGGAGACCGCCAAGGATGGGGTGGTTACCGTATCTCTGAAGGATGATATGTTTCAGTCGGGTGAGAAGGTTCCGTCAGAGTTCCTTCAGTCCCTTGTGCTGACCGTAACGGAGAACGCGCCAAGTGATAAGGTTAGAATCTGGATGAACGGGAGCAAGGATGTGGTCGGTGATGACGATCAGAAGTACAGCGAGCCTGTATCCCGGCCAGAACTGATCAATAACATCCCAATTTAATAGGGTTCGGGGCCTGCTGATGGAGGCTCCTTTTTTTATTCTGGAGCGAAAATGGCCCTTAGGGTGCTTTTGGGGGATCACTTTGGTAAAATAGGGGAAGATTAGACAGGATGAAATGTAGGAGGCACATGGTTATGAGAATAAACGGACGCCTGGCAGATGAGCGCAGGCCCATGAATTTGACGGTAAACCCTAATAAATATGCGGAGGGCTCCGTATTTATCGAAGTCGGTGACACGAAGGTACTGTGCACAGCAACGGTTGAAGAGAAGGTCCCTCCTTTTATGAAAGGACAGGGGCGGGGCTGGGTTACGGCCGAGTATTCCATGCTTCCAAGGGCAACACAGACGCGGAACCAGCGTGAATCTGCCCGTGGTAAGCTGAGCGGGAGAACGATGGAGATTCAACGTCTGATTGGCCGTGCGCTCAGATCAGTTGTGAATCTTCAGGCTCTTGGTGAGCGCACAGTTATCGTGGATTGCGATGTCATTCAGGCGGATGGCGGAACACGCACAACGTCCATAACAGGGGCTTTCATAGCCTTGTCCATGGCTGTGAACAAGCTTGCCCAGAAGCATAACCTTCCGGTATTTCCGGTTACGGACTACCTGGCCTCGGTTAGTGTAGGAGTAGTGGGCGAAGAGCTGCTGCTGGATTTGAACTATGAGGAAGATTCTAAAGCGAAGGTTGATATGAATGTGGTCATGACCGGGGAAGGTAAATTTGTGGAGATCCAGGGAACCGGTGAGGAGAGCCCATTCTCCCGCGAAGAAATGAACGGCATGATGGAGCTGGCCGAGCAGGGAATCCGCGAAATGATTGCCCAGCAGCAGGAAGTGCTTGGACCGATTGCCCTAAAGATTGGCTCTGGACAGGCAGGGAAGAATGTATGACGGCAGGCCTGGATAAAGTGATCATCGTAGCCACCAAGAACCAAGGAAAAGTGAAGGAGTTCGCCCATGCGCTGTCCGCTCTCGGGACGGTGCGGAGCATGTATGATTATCCCGAGCTTCCTGAGGTGGTAGAGGATGGGGATACGTTTGCGGCGAATGCCCGCAAGAAGGCTAAGACGGTTGGGGATGCGCTTGGCAAGCCGGTGCTCGCCGACGATTCCGGCCTATGTGTAGATAAGCTTGAAGGGGCTCCTGGAGTATACTCGGCACGGTATGCGGGCGAGAATGCCACAGATCAGGAGAATAATGAGAAGCTTATCCGTGAGCTGGAGAAGCTTTCGGAAGGGCAGGACACCGAGCAGCCGCTGCTCAGCCCAGCCCGCTTTGTATGCCACTTGGCGCTGTATGATCCCGCTACAGGTGAGTTTACGGAAGCTGAAGGCTCCGTGGAAGGCATGATTATGGCTGAGCCGGCCGGCAGCGGCGGGTTCGGGTATGATCCACTGTTCTATCTGCCGGCTTACGAGAAGTCAATGGCGCAGCTGACCATACAGGAGAAGCAGGCCATCAGCCATCGGGGCGCAGCACTGCGCCAGCTTCAGGAGAAATTGGGCATAACCCGGTAAATCGAAAGAACACACCCAGTAATAATATTCACCCTACACGAAATAAGGGCGGTTCCTTTTTGAAAGGAGCCGCCCTATTGTTATTCTACCGATATCCATCAGGAGGTTGAGGTATCCATGATCTTGTTTGAAAGCAGCAGCCTGCAACAAGCTCAGACCATCCGGATGGCTCAGACTTGAGGCATATCAGCTGTTTTTGATCGCTACTACCGTAAGCCTTACGTAATCTGCATACAGAGAGCCGTCTCTCCAAAGCTTGGGAATCAGCTTCGCTTTAAGCTTGGCGTAGATTGCGGACTGATCCGCAGCTGAGAACTGTTGGAAGAAATCACCGCCAAAATTCGCGAGCCAGCTCGCCAATCCCTCCTGCCCATCCGGCAGCTGGGTAGGGCGTTCATAAAGCCGCGCGTACTCGACTCGGAAACCTTCGGATTCCAGCAGGGAAGAGTATTCACCAATGCTGGGGAAGTACCAGGGATTGAGTTTGGTTGCATCCAGGCTGTATTCATCGCCCAGGACCTCATAGATGGCCTGGAGGATCGTATTTACGTTTCCTTTTCCCCCGAATTCAGCAACAAATCTCCCATCTTGCTTAAGAACTCTATGAACAGAGCGAACGACATCCGCGGCATTCTTCATCCAGTGCAGGGCCGCATTGGAGAATACCGCGTCATAAGATTTATCATCGCTCAAGGCCTCCCCATTTCCCACCTGAAATGCAAGCTGGGGGTATTTCCTGCGGGCGGTCTCGATCATAGCTTCCGAGTAATCAACACCTGAAACCTTGGCACCGGCTTTGCTGATCTCATAGGTCAAATCTCCAGTGCCGCAGCCAAGATCGAGAATTAATTCGTTCTTCTTCGGGTTTAAAAGCTCAACAAGACTTTTTCCATACTCCGAGACAAAAGCAAGTTTCGAATCATAAGAATCGGGCTTCCACGTGTTTACTGAACTCATGGGCATGCAGCTCCTTAAATGGGATAGCCCCATTATGGCACAGCGGAAGCTATACATGAAATATATAAATGATATCAAGCTTATAGTTTATATCTATTATGCTAATTGGCTGATCGGATGTGCTGCTGCCAAGCAGCCTAACGAATAATCACTTTGTACGTCTTGAGCCAATGGTTTACCTGGGTCAGATAAGCAAACAGCTGGGGACCGGACATCAGCTGCCCGAACCAGGGAAGATTTGATGAAGCCTCTGGGGATGCGGCGATTTCTCGTATTTTAGCGCTGTTGATTAAAGGAAGGATCGGGGAAGAACTATCATCTAATATGTTCAGAATCTGCTGCCTGACCATATTTAAATAGGCTGGATTGTGTGTTTTGGGGTAAGGGCTTTTCTTGCGGTACAGCACATCTTGGGGGAGAATTCCTTCCAGGGCTTTGCGGAGGATGCCCTTCTCCCTGTCTCCAGCCGTCTTGATCTCCCAAGGGATATTCCACACGTATTGAACCAACCGGTGGTCACAGAAAGGAACACGAACCTCCAGACTGGCCGCCATGCTCATTCTATCCTTGCGGTCGAGCAGCGTAGGCATGAAGCGGGTGATATTTAAGTAGGACATAATCCGCATCCGGGCCTCTCTCCTCGTCTCTGCGGCCAGTTTGGGCACTTCGTTGACCGCATCCTGGTAACGGTCCTGGATATATTCTTCGGGTCTAATCCAATCCTTGATTTCCGGTGCAAGCAGGTCGGAACGAAGATCGGTGGCAACGGACCATGGGAAGGTTCCCGAGTTCAGAAGCTCTTCCCGGTGAAACCACGGGTACCCGCCAAAGATCTCATCGGCCGCCTCTCCAGAAAGGGCTACGGTTGCATCCTTTTTGATTTCCCGGCTGAACAGATAGAGGGAGGAGTCCACGTCGGCCATGCCCGGCAGATCCCGGGCCTCAGTGGATGCGTTAAGCGCCTCGACAAGCTCAGGCGTATCAAAGCGAATCCAGTGATGCTGTGTACCGAGTTCGTCAATCATTCTCTGAATCCATGGAGCATCCGCACCAGGCTGATAGCTGTGCTCCTGGAAATATTTATCGTTATCCACATAATCCACGGAATAGGTATGAAGCTGACCCTGTCCGCTCCGATTGTAATAATCTACCGCAAGTGCCGTCAGGGCACTTGAATCGAGTCCCCCTGAGAGCAGAGTGCACACGGGCACATCGGACAAAAGCTGCCGTTCGGCTGTATCCCGGAGCAGCTCCCGCAGCTTGGAGGCGGTGGTGTCGACATCGTCTTCGTGTTGGTAGCTTTCGAGCTGCCAGTACGTATATTTCCGCAGACCGCTGCGGCTGAAAATCATGGCGTGGCCGGGCCGCAGTTCCTTTAGCTGTGTATAGACGCCATGGCCAGGTGTACGGGCGGGTCCAACAACAAATACTTCCGCCAGTCCCTCTGCATCTACTATCGGCTCTACTTTTGGATGTTCCAGAATCGCTTTGGGTTCAGAGCCAAAGATTAGTGCCCCGTCTATTTCGCTGTAGAATAAGGGCTTAACCCCCAGCCGATCCCTGGCCAGAAATACATGCTCCCTTACACTGTCCCAAATGGCAAAAGCAAAAATCCCATTCAGCTTATAGACGCAGTCAGGCCCCCATTCGATATAAGCTTGCAGCAGCACCTCGGTATCACATTGCGTGCGGAAGTGATATCCGCGCTGCTGAAGAGCCTGCTTAAGCTCGGGGGCGTTATATATTTCCCCGTTGTAGACAACGGTATAGACATGATTCTCCTCCTCAATCACCATGGGCTGCGCCCCATTGGCCGGGTCCATGACACTCAGCCTCCTGTGGCCAAAAGCGCAGGGACCGGAAATCCAGGTTCCGCCTGCGTCGGGCCCTCTTTTGCCCAGCGTTTCGGTCATGGTGAGCAGAAGGGCCGAATCCTGGGTCAAATCACGATTCCATTCGATAAAACCGGTAATTCCGCACATGTATGGATCCATCCTCTCTAATCTTTTCTCTCATCTATATGGTTCTCCGCTGGTGATAACAAATTATGCCGAACAAGGGCATAAAATGTCTGTCCTTTATGGAAAACTATGCTGTGGAAGCATGAAAGGAGCTTGGTCGTGAAAAAGACGTTTTATGTATCGGTTCAGGGCCGCTCGGTATTGGAAGACCCCAAGGCGGCATCCTACGAATGGGTAATTGAAGCGGAACCGGAGGAGGCGGAGGAACTGAGAAGACGGCTGTCTTCAGTTCAGGAGGCCGAGGAGGATAGCTTCATGAGTTATGTCTATCCTTGGCCGGATTCACCGGAAGGCAGAGTTAACGCGGCGTACTCCGATTCTTTAAATCGGGTATATAGGGAGATCTACCGCTTGGGGTCCCCGGCTACCCGAAACCAGATGGAGCAGGGCCGTCTGGTGCATGGAGAACTATAACTTGCTTATAAGGAGCGATAGACATGTATGAGATTAAAAATGCCAAATTGACAAGAATGACAGAATATAATGGAAAGCCATGTGCGGAAATTGAAATTAACCTGGCGTCCCAGCATCAACCCGGCCTATTGGCCTTTATTGCGAGAACCCCAGATGGCCAGGATTTTGAAATAATCCGAATGGTACGTAACGAATCGGATCTCGCGATCGATTGGTATAACAACAATTTGCATAATGCCTATGAAGAAATTGCGGAGGAAAATTTCGGGGATGCAGGGGAACTGGATGCGCCGCTGCAAAGAGAACAGTTCCGGAAAAGCCTCTTGCAATCGGGCAGCATCCTGACCCAGCTTGAGCAGGCGCTGCCGGCTGAGGGATAGACGGGAAGAACAAAGCGTTATCCGATCCATCCATATAACAAAAACACCTTCTTAATGAATAGGAGGTGTTTTTGCGCTTATAAGTATTTTAATAAGGCTCCGGCCAGCCGCCATTGGACAAGACGCGAATTCCTTGGACAATATTGTAGAGAAATGAGCCAAAGTAGATCACGGCGAAGAGAATAATATACAGCAGGATAGAGCCGGGATGCTGAGCCGTGAACATAAAATAAAACATGGGGATTGCGGCAAGTATCGGGAAGATGTGGGAAAATAGGGCCTTTCCCGCATGCCTCCGGACATAGACGTCATTGCTGACAAACCACACTACCACAGGCAGCAGAAAGGGAGCAAAGAAAATGCTGAAGTAGGATAGCGAAGCCAGGACAGGCCGCATAGAGATCACGCTCCTTAATATAGAGGACTTGCCAGTATATTACCCATTTGCGAACCAAAGTATTTGAGGTTACATCCAATTGTTGAGGTTCCTCAAAAAAATCCCTTTGACATTCATTCAAGATGCGTTATAATAAATAACGCATCGTTTTTTTCTAGCTTCACCCGCAGCAGGTTGTTATACATATGTCCCAGTAGCTCAGCTGGATAGAGCAACGGCCTTCTAAGCCGTCGGTCGGGGGTTCGAATCCCTCCTGGGACGTCACAGAAAAACTCTCCGTATGGAGAGTTTTTTTCGTCCCTTAGTAGAGGGATTTGAATCCCCGGTGGGGGTTCGTCGGAGCAAGGTCCCCTGGGCCGAATGGCCGGGGTCAGAGCGGAGTCTCGAGCCAAGCGAGAGTATCCCTCCTGGGACGTTAAAAGTAAGCTCCCAATTAAGGGAGCTTTTTTACGTCCCCTAGAAGAGGGATTTGAACCCCCGGTGGGGGGTTCGTCGAAGCAAGGTCCCCTGGGCCAAATGGCCGGGGACAGAGCGGAGTCTCGAGCCGAGCGAGAGTATCCCTCCTGGGACGTTAAAAGTAAGCTCCCAATCAAGGGAGCTTTTTTACGTCCCCTAGTAGAGGGATTTGAACCCCCGGTGGGGGGTTCGTCGGAGCAAGGTCCCCTAAGCCGGATGGCCGGGGGCAGAGTGGAGTCCCCCTCCCCGGCATTACTCCGACCGGTACACAAAGCTGAAGCGTGCGCCGCCGAGAGCGGAACGCTCGCAGCTGATGGTCGCGCCCAGCCGCTCTGCAATTTGGCGGCAGATGGCCAGCCCTAAGCCGGTAACGCCCTCGCGCCCTTTATAGAAGCGCTCAAAGATCGCTTCGCAATCTTTCTCCGCCACACCCTCCCCGTCATCGTCGATGTGAAAGCTCCAGCTTTTCTGCAGGAGGGACTCGGAGCTGCTTCCGGCTGGCCCGGCATTAAGCTCGATGACGACCTGGCTGCGTGCGTACCGGACCGCATTTTGAAGCAGGTTGAGCAGTACTTGAAATATCTGTTCCGCAGGGAGAAGCGTGTTAATGGAGGAGCTTCCCGTTATGCTCAGGGTAATTCCCTTCTCCGACGCAGCAGGGGTAAGAAGATCTACCGCCTGTTCGGCCATATTTCTAAGATCCTCCTGGCTGAATGTCCAGACATCCTCTACATATTCAAGCTTGGAGAGCTGCAGCAGCCGCTCTACCATATGAACCATCCGCTGGGCCTCTTTATGAATGACGTCCAGACCCTGGTCCACCGTAACCACCTGATCCTTAATGGCCAAGGCGTAGCCTTGTATGGACATAAGCGGGGTACGGAGCTCGTGGGACACATTTTGAAGAAACTCAATCTGGTAGCCGTGGTGCTTGTCAATCCGTTCCGACATCTCCTGAAAGGTGTCAATAAGTTCGCCAATTTCGGTGCGGTCAGCCTTGGGCAGGACCGGATGATGAGAACGGTAAGGCTCATATTGGCTTACAGCCGCCGTCAGCTTTTTAAGCGGCCGGGTCGTTTTCCAGATGGCGAGCAGGCCGATCGCTAACACAAACAGGAAGCTGCCCAGGATCGCGATAATGGTGGTACCCAGCAGCTGGCCGACAATCGTCCGAAGTGAGGAGAGAGGAGCGAACACCACGATTTGCAGCTTCTCATCCTCATCGAGAGTCTTGGTCGCATAGAGCATTTTGCGGTGGTCCAGCTCCATAATTCCGTCTTCCTTCTCCAGAGGGACATGAATTACGGCGTTGATCCTTTTGGCGTCACTTGCGGCAACAATCTTGTGCTGCTCATTCAAAATAAAAAAGTCGGCATAGTACAGCCTGTCTTTGAATTTCAGCTTTAAGTCCTTATCATCAATGTCATGGATATCGCCGTCATCCAGAATTTGAATGGCTTTATCAATTTGACTGTGAAGCTCGGTCTTTGCCTGGTCAATCGTAAGGCTGTGAATGAGCTGGACAAATAAAAACACCGTGATGCCCACGGTAATGAACATCCCGGCAATCAGAGAGAACAGCAGCCGTCCGCGGAGTGATCTCATCCGGTTTTGACCTGGGCTTTGTAACCGAATCCCCAAAGTGTATCAATTTGAAAAGTCGCTCCGGATTCCACCAGCTTTTTCCGCAGCCGTTTTACCAGGTCATCCACCACCCGGACATCCCCCAGATAGTCAAAATGCCACACCTGCTGAATCAGCTGCTCGCGGGTAAACGGTCGTTCCAGATGCTTGGCAAAAAAAATCAGCAGCTCATACTCTCTTGAGGTTAACGCCATCTCGGCCTCATCAACTGATACTTTGCGGTATTCTTCGTTAACCTGCAAATTTCCGGCATGGACCAGCTTGGCAGCGGCTCCACTATCCTGATCTGAACCCAGTCTTACCAGCCTGAGCATCGATTTGACCCGGCCAACGAGCTCACGCGGATTAAAGGGTTTGGACAAGAAATCGTTGCAGCCCAGCTCCAGACCAATAATCCGGTCCATCTCATCCCCCCGGGCCGAGACCATAATGATTGGCATTTCTGTAAAAGTCCGCAGCTCCGTCAGCAGCGTCAAACCGTTAACCCCCGGCATCATAATATCAAGAATCAGAAAGTCCGGCCGTCCGAGCCGCACCTGCTCAACCAGGTTTTGGCCATCCGCATACTCCGTCACCTCAAAGTTTTCTTTCCTTAAATACTCCGAGATCAGGCGAAGGATGGAAGGATCATCATCCACTACAAATATATGTGTCACTGCTAAGAATCCCCTCTCCCAGAAATAACCTTATTCTTGTACTAATTTAGCAAAAACAAAGAAAAACGGGAAGGCTGATTTACCCTCCCGTGATCTCAGCTTATTTTTTTGTGCTCTTTTTAGCTGGAGCCTTGCTTACAGATTTTTTATGATGAGCTTTTTTAACAGTCTTATGATGATGTTTGATATGATGTTTCGCATGATGTTTTGTCACGGCATGAGTTTTTTTAGCCGGCGCTTTTTTGGTGCCTTTCTTTACTGCCGGTTTAACGGCTGGTTTAGCCGCCGTTTTTTTGGCTGAAGCTTTCACAGCCGACTTATTGGCTGCCGCTGTTGTTTTGGAAGCCTTCTTGGTCTCGGTCTGCTTCTTAGCAGTGGTTTTAACTGCGGTCTTTACTGTGACGGCCGGAGTCGCTTTAACAGCAGGCTTGGCAGCAGGCGCAGGGTTCGCAAATGCACTGGCAGCTCCACCTCCTGCAAGGCTCACTACCGTAAGGATGGATACTAGACTCTTTTTCCAATTCAACATGATTATCACTCCTTCATAAGATTGATTTCATCTTATCAAGGGTTTATGAGAGCCTAATGGGAGAATTGTGGAAAAAGTATATGAAACTTATATCCTGCTATTTGGCAGCAAGTCCGTGCATGATCAACTGGATAGTCATCTCAATTTCCTTCTCCTCATCCCAAGGCATGTCGGGAGCGAGCATAAGGTGCATGACAAACAGACCAACGGCTGAGAAAGCGGCAAAGCGGATTGCGGTGAAGGAGGGAACCTCGATCAGCTCGCCTTTATCTTGGAAATGCTTGATCACTAATTGAAAGCGGTCATAAATTTTGGCGCCAATGTGCTCTATGAACTGTTCCTTTAAGGCAGGCTGGAACGGAATTTCTTGCAGAAGAATCTTAATAATTTTGAGGTGCTTGCGGGCGAAAGCCAGCCTGTTGTGAAGCACCGCTCTTAGAAAATCCTCAAATGTGGGATAATCCTGCTCCAAGACCTCGTTGAAATTGTTAAGTATGAATGGGGCAAGCAGCTTGCCCATCATAGGGGTCACAATGGACAGAAGAAGCTCTTTCTTGGTCTTATAGTGGCGGAAGATGGTTCCTTCAGCGACTCCGGCCATCTGCGCGATCTCACTTGTGGATGCGGCGGCATAACCCTTCTCTGCAAAAACCTCCACGGCCGACTCCAGAATTTTAAGCTGCTTGGCGGTGAGCTTCCGCCCTTCCCCGGATTGGAGTAGTTCTTCCAGCCATGGCTCAAGCGGCTCGGACGGCTGCGGCATGATAAGTCACCCTCCTGTGCAAAATAGGTTGGATCATCTTCGTATTCTATCATATTTCATATCAGGCTTAAATTTTGCGGTATTTGCGCAGGGCGAGAATATTAAGCAGGATGAAGGTAATCGAGAAGGCTGCCAGTACAATGACATCCGAAGCGATAGCATCCCATCCTTTGCCCCGGATCATTACATCACTGAGTCCCTTGGCCCCATACGCCAGCGGCATAATGACTTCAAGCTTCTTCAGCCACTCGGGCAGCGTATCCAAAGGGAAGAGGCCTGATAAGAACAGCTGCGGCACAATAATAATGGGGATGAATTGAATCATCTGCAGCTCGTTATTTGCGTAAGCGGAGATAAGAGTTCCAAGCGTAAGGGCTGTCAGTGACATCAGCAGGGTCAGCAGAAGAACCCAACCAAACGAACCTACCATCATAATCCCAAGCACTTGAATGCAGTACCAGGAGATCAACAGGGCCTGAACTATCGTGAAAATCCCATACCCGGCTACATAACCGAGCACAATCTCCCAGCGCTTCAGCGGGGTAGACAGCAGACGCTCCAGAGTTCCAGTTGTTCGTTCTCTGAGGAAGGAAACACCTGCAATCAGGAATACGAAAAAGAAGATGAAAAAGCCGATCAGAATAGGCCCGAACTGATCGATGCTTGTCATATCGGCGGATCCGTGCAGATAGGTGACAACGGGATTGAAGGAAGGGCTGTCTTTCAGCAGATGGCTGGCCGCTTTCTGTGTGGTCTGAAGCACGGCCCGGTTAATCGTTGGATCACTGCCCTCAAGCTCGATGTGAGGAATTGGCCCATTTAATGTAATTAGCGCATCGATTTTCCGCTGTTCCAGAGCGTCTTGTGCCTCATCCAGACTGCTGAAGGTATAGGTCACTGCCCCTTCTGCCTTTAGACTTGTGTCCAGTCCCTGTACCTGATGTATGTTCAGCAGTCCAAGATTAGGCTTATACTCCTTGCCGTTAAAGACAAGGTTCATGAGAGTCAGGACAAATAACGGTGCGATCAGCATTAAAGCCAATGTGCGCTTATCCCGGCGGAATTGTCTTAGAATCCGGATGACAACAGCCCATGTTCTCATGATTGATGACCTCCATAATAGATAAATGCCTCTTCGATAGAAGCCGAGCCAGTCTGCTCTATCAAGGCTTCCGGTGTATCCACAGCAAGCAGCCGGCCCTCTCGGATCATGCCAAGGCGGTCGCATTTCTCAGCTTCATCCATAACATGGGTGGTTAGCACGATGGTCGTCCCTTGATTGCTCAGGTTCTTCAGTTCTCCCCAAATCGACTGCCGCAGAACGGGATCTATCCCAACGGTAGGTTCATCCAAAATCAAAACTTTAGGGTTATGGAGCAGGGCACAAGCCAGGGACAAGCGCCGCTTCATGCCTCCAGAGTATTGGTGCACCTCCTTGGACAGATGATCCCCAAGAGCCACAATTTCAATCACCTCAAGAATCCGTTTTTTTAACTGTGCGCCTCTAAGACCGTAAAGCGATCCGAAAAACTCCAGATTCTCCTTCGCGGTAAGCTCGGTATACAGGGCGTCGGCCTGAGCCATATAACCGATTTGATGAAGAAGCGACAGCTTTGGCATCCGCGTGCCAAGCACCCGGATTTCCCCCTGGGTAGCCTCAAGCGTCCCCGTAAACAGCTTGACCAAGGTAGTCTTCCCGGAGCCGGAGGGTCCAAGGAGTCCGAAGGTTTCTGACTCGTTTACTTGAAGCGAAATGCTGTCCAGGACGGCTTTGGGGCCGAAGCTTTTGCCTACATCCGTGGCTGTAATAACCGAAGTTGAATTGCACATGATTACACCTCTCCTCATATAATGAGTGAGTACTCACTTTTATCCTGAGTATAACGAAGTCCATCTTCCTTGTAAATGTGAAAATTAAAAAGACTGCCAGGAGGCAGCCCATTCATTTGTTACAACACTTTTATTTTTCTGGCACCGGCAAGGGCCCTTAGCTCGGCATTGATCTTTTCCTTCTCCGTATCCTCCAAGTGGAGGGATAAGCCGTAGTGGAAGAAAGGGGGCTCAATTTGACGCTGCCAGCGGATCTGGGCCTCGAATTCATACTCCTCCTCGCTCAGTTTAAGGCGCAGCATCCCTTTAATGAGATTGGATGAGGCATGCAGGTCAAGCTGTGTCCGGATTCTACATCCGCCTTTGCTGATATCGATAAGGTCCACTTCTGCCAGTCTGCTGTTTAAGGTCGTTCCATTGATCTCGGAAATCCGAATCCAGCAACTCATGGGAACTTCCATAGAGTATCTGAACGGTTCCTTTCTATTATTATCGCTCATATGACCTCCGCAATTTCGGTATGCCTTTTAATTATAGCTAAAATTTGCCTTCTTTTAAACTTTGAAAATATTTATATATCATATTTTAAGTATATTTCGCAGGACACGGGTCAAATTTCCTAAATTTACATTAGTTTTTTCAATATTTTAACAATACATTACAAACTAGCTGAATTGGTTTAACAATCTTATACGAAAATGACACTATAGCACTTATGTATTAGGAAAAGGGTGAGCTGATGAAGAAGAGTAAAGTATTCAGTATGCTGGTTGCTTCCGCAGTTGTAACCTCCGCTTTGGCGGCAGGAACTGCAGGGGCTGCAGCCGACAAAAAACCGGCTAAGCCGGCGGCAACAAAACAAACAGCAGCTAAATTCAAGGTGATTAATTCAGGGCTTACAGTTGATGGCGAGAACGCTGTCCTGAGAGCTATCGAAGTAAATGGAACCAAGCTTTACTCAGTCCGTGATCTGGCTGACGCGCTGGGGGCTGGCTTGAAGCTGGACAATAGCGCCGTAGTGCTGAATGATCTATACGGTTATCACAACGTAACCATTAAACCTAACATCAAGAGCTTGCAGGTGGACGGCGCCTCCAAGGAATTTACGGTAGCTCCGAAGCTGCAGGATGGCAATATTTATGTCGAGCTGGGCCCTACGTTGGATGCTCTGGGTGCCGAGAGTGTATCTGGCGGCGGAGTATACAAAATGAAACGGCTTGAAGGAAGCTTTACGGCTCCGATCTTTGATGAGCAGGGCAATCTTCTTGTAACCAAAGAAGATGGGGAAGTTCCACAAGTCTTCAAAATTAATACGTCCCTCGGAACCCCGTCCCAAGTGTTCAACTCCAACGAAGGAGCTGCAAATGCAGTAGTATCTCCGGATCACAAGCTGGGTGCTTTCACAGATGAGAACGGCCAATTGTTTGTTTATGATCTTGGTACGGGGCATGTGAATCCTGTAGGTTCCGATACTTCGGTTAAGACGGATTTGACCTGGTCTGCAGACGGCAAGAAGCTGTACTTCATTCAAGGAGATAAGCAGGAGAAGATTTCCTACATAACGCTGGACAGCGGCAAAATTACCGAAGTCCTTGCCGATAAAGTGGAGAACAAATCCGACCTCCAGGTAACGAATGACGATAAGAAAATCGCTTATTTCGTTAACGTAACAGGTGTTGCCAAGAACGATGCGGACAGCACAGAGGACTCTCTTACGATTGACTACACTGGTGCTGGAGCCCAGCTCTATTCCCTGGATCTGGTTGCTAAAGGCGCTAAACCGGTACAGCTGACTAAAGGAACAGACAATAAACTTCTGCCTTCATTCCTGTCTGACGGAAGCCTTGTTTATATCAGTGCTGACCCGGATGGCAAAGACGTAAACAGCGTTCTTAAGAGCATTTCCGTTGATGGCTCCAAAACAACCGATCTGGTTGCGGATATTGATGTGAACTTCGATCTGGTTACGAAAGAAGGCAAACTGCTTGTAGCTGGTATCAAGGCAGACGGAAGCTCACAGCTGTTTGAAGTCGCTAACGGCACAAAAACAGAACTGTACAGCAGTCCGGAAGGCATCACAGAAGTGGCTGTGTCCAAAGACGGTAAAATCGCTGTGATCAGCGGCGGTAAAGTTGTTATGGTTCAAGGCGGTAAAGGCACTGAGCTGACTAAGTAATTTAAATTCGAGAGGAGTAATTTAATCATGAAATTATTTAAAAAAATCTCTTTGGTAGCTGTAGCTGCCGCGTTCATTCTGTCTTCCGCAGGTGTAGGATCATCTGTGCAAGCCGCAGGTTCGGTATCTGGCAAAATTACAATTAACGGTTCCACTGCGCTTCTTCCACTTTCCCTGCAAGCAGCTAAAGAATTCCAACGTTTGAATCCGAAGGTGAAAATCGCCGCTTCCGGTAAAGGTTCCGTTACAGGACCTCAAGCTGTAAATAAAGGGATCGCACAAATCGGTGCTTGTGACTGGGATGCCAGCACAGACGTTCCTGGATTCAAGGCTTTTGCTGGACAGGTAGCCAACAAAGTAGCTGTGATTCCATTTGCTACAGTAGTTAACAAAAACGTTGGTGTGGATAACCTGACTACAGAGCAGCTTAAAGGAATCTTCAGCGGCAAAATCACCAACTGGAAAGACGTTGGCGGAAGCGACGCAGATATCGTAGTGATCACGCGTGCATTCGGTTCCGGAACACGTGTTAACTATCAAGCCAAAGCTCTTGGCGGTGGAGACATCGTAAAGAAAGCTAAGAACTATAAAGAAGTAGGATCCAGCGGAGATATGAAAACAGCGGTTTCCACAACTCCGAACGCGATCGGATATATCGATCTGGTGTATGTAAGCGGCGATTTGAAAGCTGTTAAACACAACGGTGTGGCTGCTACTACAGAGAACGTAATCAAAGGAACTTATAAAGTGTGGTCTTACGGTTATTACATGACCAAAGGCCAGCCAACAGGTGCTACTAAGGCGTTCATTGACTATGTACAAAGCAAAAAGTTCCAAGAAGGTTCACTGAAAAAGCTTAAATTCATTCCGATTTCCGCTATGAAATAATTTTGAAGTTATAACATTTTATTTGTAAATGCTAACCGGCCAGCCCCGCAATGGGGCTGGTTGCTGTATGGGAGGAACCAGAACACGATGAGTACGCCAGTTCACGATTTACCGGCGCAACAGGGGGCCATGAAGAAGCAGCCTGCCCATCCATCCAGATGGAAGCGGAGCCGTGGCACCAGAGTCCGGATAACCAATGGACTATTTAAATATTATTTTTTATTCAGCATCCTTGCGCTTTGCTTTGTGCTGGCCCTGGTCATTTTCTTTATCGGCAAAACCGCATTTCTGACCTTTAACGATATTTCCCTGTCACAGTTCTTCCTGTCATTTGACTGGACCCCGGAAGAAGGGAAATTTGGCGCAGCCTCTTTTATCGTAAATACATTTTCGTTGACTGCACTCACGCTGCTGTTTGCTGTTCCGCTATCCATTGGCATGGCGATCCTGATTGCCGAAATAGCGCCTAAATGGCTGAAATCGTTCATACGCCCAATTCTCGACCTGCTGGTCGGAATTCCGTCTATTGTTTACGGCTATTTGGGACTCACGGTTCTGATTCCAATCATACGCAGTGTAAGCGGAGAAAACCTTGGGGACGGGTTGCTAGCTGCTTCACTGGTATTGACGATTATGATTCTGCCGACAGTAAGCCGGATCAGTGACGATGCCATCAGTGCTGTGCCCAAAAAATACCGTGAAGCAGCCTATGCTCTAGGTTCCACCCGGCTTCAGGTGATCATGAGGGTTGTTCTTCCGGCCGCAGGCCGGGGGATTGCCGCGGCGATTATTCTGGGCATGACCCGGGCGATCGGTGAGACCATGGCCGTAGTCATGGTTATTGGGAATACTGCGCAGCTGGCTAAATCGCTCTTCACCCCAGCTTCGGTGTTAACGAGTAATATTGTGATGCAGATTTCCAACGTCGAATTTGATTCGACCTGGAACTATGCCCTTCACATGATGGCCTTCCTTCTGCTGGTTATTTCGTTTGGTTTGATCTTAATTATCCGCTTAATCAGCAAGAAGAGAGGAGACGAGGCCGCATGAGCAGTTTCACACCTACACGCAAGAATAAACGGGCGCTGGTATGGGATAAAGCGGCTACCGGCCTCTTCTATGCGCTTGGCGCATGTATTCTTCTGTTTATTTTCTGGCTGCTGTATACGATTCTCAGCAAAGGGCTGCCGGGCATTAATCTGGAATTTCTGACCAAGCTGCCAGAAGAGATTGATGTGGGCGGAGGGATCGGGCCGGTCCTGTTCAACTCGTTCTACATCTTGATCCTGTCTCTGATCATATCAATTCCGATTGGCGTAGGCTCAGGGATTTATATGGCCGAGTACGCCCCCAAGAATAAATTCACGGAAGCGCTGCGGATGTGTGTGGAGACTTTGTCCTCCGTACCGTCCATCGTTTTCGGAATGCTGGGCTTAGCTATTTTTGCAGAGTACTTCGATATTGGTCTGACAATTCTCGGGGCTTCTGTCAGCTTGGCATTCTTGAATCTTCCTACCTTGGCCCGGGTAACGGAGGAAGCGGTAAGAGCCGTTCCTTCCGATCTTCGCAACGCTTCTTATGCGCTTGGAACAACCAAGTTCCAGACGATCCGCACGGTGGTACTGCCTGTGTCCCTGCATGCGATCATCACCGGTATTTGCTTGGTAGCAGGCCGCGCATTCGGGGAGTCTGCCGTTATTATTTTGACAGCGGGGCTGAGCACCTCCGGGGAAATGTGGGATTTCAACCTGTTCTCGCCGGGTGAGACGCTTGCCGTTCATCTGTGGTACGTGCAATCTGAAGCGATCGTGGAGGATGCTAGACAAATCGCGGATAAATCCGCCGCTGTGCTGGTCTTCGTGGTGTTATTTATTAACTTGTTGTTCCGTGTGCCGCTCTGGTTTAATAACCGGAAGATGAAGCGGTAGGCAGTACTTGGAAATTTAATGGAAAAGCTAAAAACCAACCTTATGAGCCAAGAGGCTTAAGAGGTTGGTTTTTTGCGCTTGTTACCAGATAACCAGCCAGTCCGATTCTAACTATATAAAACGAACCTTAGAAATTAACCTTTCTGAGCTTCGATCCCGAGTGATTCTGAAGAAGCGTAGCGTCCGCCTTTGTCTCCGAAATGCCCCTACTTGGATATCTAGTTCAAGCATTTCGGGGACAACAGCGGTCGTAAGAACACTCGGCATCGCAGCGCCCCATAAGGAAACGTTCATAAATTCATTTTATATAGCCAGGACTTTCTTGATATCAGCTTCAATGGCCTCCGGTTCGGTGCGTGCGCTGAACTGTTTAACCACTTCTCCATCACGGTTCACCAGGAATTTAACGAAGTTCCACTCAATATCTCCGGTATGGTAAGGGGCCGGGGTGTTCTCAACCAAATGTACGAACAGTGGATGGGCATGCTCACCCTTCACATCTATTTTGGCGAAAAGAGGGAAGGTGACCTGATAATTCAGCTCACAGAATTGCTTGATCTCTTCATTGGTCCCAGGCTCCTGGCCTGCGAACTGGTTGGATGGGAAGCCTAACACCACAAGGCCTTGATCCTTGTATGTTTCGTATAAATACTGCAGCCCCTTATAATGCGGGGTCAGCCCGCAGCCGCTGGCTGTGTTAACGATCAGCAACGTTTTGCCCTTATATTCGCTTAGGGTAGTTTCTGTGCCGTCTATGGTAGTAACTTTGAAATCATAAATTGACATGGTTCTCCTCCTCCAATTGTTGGATACCTGCTAAATAACATTGTACAGCCGTCAAACGCTTAACTCAACTCGAATACGAACAGGTATGTTTTCAGCTTCAGAGGAATGTTTTCTTGGGGAGTTACAGAAGATAAAGTAGTCCCCTGACGCAGTCCATTTTACCACATAAATCCAGAGGCGCTTAAAGAAATTTAATAGGAATCGTGGGTGAAATGCATGGATTAATCGTATCCATTCAATGGACCATCAAGAACACAACCAAGGACGCTTTTGTGGAAGTACAACAATTAGGATAGGGGTTATCTTATGACAAAGAGAAAATTAAGCCTGCTGATCATGGTGCTTTTCGTGTCCATGGTGGCCGCTGCCTGCGGCAATAACAACAAAAACAATTCGGCAGCTCCAGGGCAAGGGAATACATCAACAGGGACAAAAACGCAGACCACCTTAGAAGCTGTAAAAGCCAGCGGAAAGCTTAGAATCGGAACAGAAGGCACCTATGCGCCATTCACATTCCACGATCCAAGCGGCAAATTGACCGGATTTGACGTAGAGATTGCTGAGGAAGTAAGTAAACGGCTCGGGGTTCAGCCGCAATTTGTGGAGACCCAGTGGGACAGTCTGATCGCTGGTTTGGATGCCAAGCGTTTTGACACAGTGTTTAATGAAGTGTCCATTACGGACGAGCGTAAACAGAAGTACCTTTTTACAGACCCTTACATCGTGTCTAAAGCTGTACTGATTGTCGGAAAAGATAATACGGATATCAAGAAGTTTGCCGATCTAAAAGGCAAGAAATCAGGACAATCCCTTACAAGCAACCTCACCCAGATTGCCAAAGATAATGGAGCTGAGATTGTAGCTGTCGAAGGCTTCAACCAGGCAATCGATTTGCTGACCTCCAAACGGATTGACGCAACCGTGAACGACCAGTTGTCTTATCTTGATTTTAAGAAGCAGAAGCCGGATGTTCCGATCAAGGTTGTGGATACCTCAAGCAATGCTTCGCAAAGCGCGGGCTTGTTCAGCAAAGGTGCAGACGATCTCGTCGCTGCAGTTAACAAAGCGTTGGCGGATATGAAGAGTGACGGCACTTACCTGAAGATATCCCAAAAATATTTTGGAGAAGATGTTTCAAAATAAACAGTTGAACTAACAGATTGGATGTCTGCCTTATGGATGACCGCAAACTGCAAATATTTATAGATTCCCTGCTGCCGCTGCTGAAGTCAGCGGTGGCTTTTACCGTTCCCCTGACCCTGATCTCCTTTGCTATCGGTCTGCTGCTTGCCATATTGACCGCACTCGCGAGGTTGTCTCAGTGGAAGATCCTCAATCTGATCGCAAGATTCTATGTATGGATTATCCGGGGGACCCCGCTTTTGGTGCAGTTATTTATTATCTTTTTTGGGCTGCCGTCGATAGGTGTTACTCTGGACCCCTTTTATGCTGCAGTGATCGGGTTCTCGCTCAGTGTAGGGGCTTATGGGTCGGAAATTGTAAGAGCGGCCATTCTTTCCATTCATAAGGGGCAATGGGAAGCAGCCTATTCACTTGGCATGACGCGGCTTCAGGCTCTGAGAAGAATTGTGCTGCCCCAAGCGGCCAGGGTTTCCGTGCCTCCGCTGGCCAACTCGTTCATCAGCTTGGTCAAGGACACCTCCTTGGCTGCGAGCATTACGTATGTGGAGATGTTCAGAACCGCTCAGCAGATTGTGGCCACCACCTTTGAGCCTTTGCTGCTTTATTGTGAGGCGGGTCTTTTCTATTTGGCTTTAAGCACTATACTGTCCAGTCTGCAAAATTATTTGGAGAAGCGGCTTGACCGTTTCTCAGCAAGGTAAGGAGGTGGAACGATGATCGAGGTCCGCAATTTGCACAAATCGTTCGGCTCCTTGGAGGTGCTTAAAGGGATTGACCTGAAGCTGAAGAAGGGGAAGGTGCTGGTTATTATCGGCCCTTCAGGATCAGGCAAAACTACGCTTTTGCGCTGTTTTAATCTGCTGGAGCAGCCGGACGAAGGCTTCCTGCGCATCGGCGGAGTGACCTTGGAGTTCAAGGGAGGAAGCAAGCTGAAGCGGGATCAGATCCTCAAGCTGCGCGGGCAGAGCGGTATGGTGTTTCAGTCTTACAACCTGTTCCCTCATATGACTGCTCTCGAAAATGTAATGGAAGCTCAGGTCACGGTTAAGGGGAAAAGCAAATCTGAAGCCCGGGCATATGCGCTGGAGATGCTGGCTAAAGTGGGGCTTGGGGATAAGGCGGATTCCTATCCTCATCAGCTGTCAGGAGGGCAGCAGCAGCGGGTGGGCATAGCCAGGGCCATGGCTATGGACCCGGAGGTCCTGCTGTTTGATGAGCCGACCTCGGCGCTTGATCCAGAGCTGGTTGGCGAGGTGCTGCGGGTAATGAAGAGCCTTGCGGCCGGGGGAATGACCATGATCGTGGTAACGCATGAGATGAAGTTCGCTGCAGAGGTAGCTGACTGGGTGATCATGGTGGATAAAGGCCGAATCATTGAGGAGGGCCCGCCCAAGGATGTGCTGGAGAATCCGCGAAGCCCGCGCGCGGCCCAGTTTCTCAATTTGTTAACTGAGACGGTATAAGCTGATAAAGGGCTCTCCTTGTGGAGGGCTTTTGCTGACGTCCCAGGAGGGGTACTCTCGCTGCGCTCGAGACTTCGCGCAGCCCCTAGCCAATCGGCTTAAGGGTCTTAGCTTCGACGAACCCCCTTTCGGGGGTTCCAATCCCTCGCTAAGGGACGCAAAAAAGCTCTCCAATAGGAGAGCTTTTGCTAACGTCCCAGGAGGGATACTCTCGCTGCGCTCGAGACTCCGCGCAGCCCCTAGCCAATCGGCTTAAGGGTCTTAGCTCCGACGCCCCCCTTCCGGGGGTTCCAATCCCTCTACCAAGGGACGCAAAAAAGCTCTCCAATAGGAGAGCTTTTGCTAACGTCCCAGGAGGGATTCGAACCCCCGACCGACGGCTTAGAAGGCCGTTGCTCTATCCAGCTGAGCTACTGGGACACAATGTAAAAATTTCAAGCAAAAATGATTTTATCACATGCCGGGTTACTAAGCAAGTAAAAAATATTGCTTTTTTAGGCCACCATTTTTTCATCTTGCGCTTCACTGTGCTATAATCAACGGATAATTACGCACGGAGGTTAGGAGGGACATTTATTAACACGCATGGACCCGACGGAAGGGATAACGTGGTACTGTTTCCCAAGACACTCGACTTTTATCAAATGGAATTAACACGAATGCTCGAAACCGAGAGATATGGTGAGGCAGGTGAACTGCTGGAGTTCCTGCTTCAATGTCAAGGCCAAGAGCAGCGGCAGTATGACGAGTGGGGCGCACTGCTCGGTTGGCTGAGAGACGCCTTTCCCGCTTCAGTGGCAGGGAAGGCTCCCGAGCTTGAGCCAGAGGATGAGGAAACCTTAGCCCGGCAGCATATCGAAGCCAAGCTTGCCATGGATAAGGACTACGGGCATAAGCTGCTGAAGGCCGCTATGGAGAGCCCTGTATCCGAGCACTCGCTCCTCGCTCTTGAACAGCTTGCTTATATCGATATGCCGGAAATTGACGGCGCGCTGCACAGCTGGCTTGACCGCCGCGGCACCCACCCGCTGATTCAGTTTCATATTTTGCAGACGCTTCGCCGCAGAGGGGGCCAGGGCAGTGCTGTTTTCTTCCGTGGCCAGGAGCAGGTGGATATCGAGATTGACACGGTCCCACTCAAATCAGCCGATTTCCCGCAGCAGGTACACCGGATCTTAGAACGGCTTGGCGACCAGGCACAGGTTCATAATCCAACCTTGTTTTACTTTGCCGAGGAGTTCTGGTTCCAATTTGTAATGGGGGTATATGGAACCCGCGATTACAATTCGATTCTGGAGGAAGAGGACAGCACGGCTGATATTTGGGCTGCGGCCCTTCACCAAACGATTTCTGAAAGCCTGCCTGATGGAAACAGCGATCAGGATATTAGAGCCGCATACGGAATTACGGACTCGCTCCGCCTCCGTTTTGAGCAGGCATACCGATCCATGAAACAGTTTGTCGGCACCGCTCAGGGCAGATGAAGGGGGACGAGGCGGTTTTTCCTGTTACGACCAGCCTTGGAACACTTGTAAAAAGCTGTATTGTTGTTTATAATGTAATGGTTGTTCGAGTTAGGAAGTAAAGCAATGTATAAATCATATTGAAGCCGGATACATATCAGGATTCAATTTATGTGAACTTATTTTGGAGGGGAAAGCATAAAATGAAAGCAACTTGGGAAAAAATAGAGAAGAACCTCGGCGTTCTCGAGGTCGAAGTGGATGCGGATCGTGTATCTGCTGCACTGGATAAAGCTTTTAACAAAGTAGTAAAGAAAGCAAACGTACCTGGATTCCGCAAAGGTAAAGTGCCACGGCCGATTTTCGAAGCGCGTTACGGGGTTGAAAGCCTCTACCAAGACGCGATCGATATTTTGCTCCCTGAAGTATATACTGAAGCTGTTGAGCAAACGGATATTTTTCCGGTAGACCGTCCTGAAGTGGATGTTGAGCAATTCGGAAAGGGACAACCTTTCAAATTCAAAGCTAAAGTAACCGTGAAGCCTGAAGTTAAGCTTGGCGATTACAAAGGCATCGAAGTAGCCGCTGAAAGCGTGGAAGTGACTGAAGAAGAACTGAGCCAAGAGCTTGAGCGTCTGCAGCAGCGTCATGCTGAGCTTGTTGTTATCGACGAAGAAGCTGCACAGAACGGCGATACTGTCGTAATCGACTTTGACGGATCTGTGGATGGCGTTCCGTTTGAAGGCGGTAAGTCCGAGCGTTATTCTCTTGAGCTGGGCAGCAACACTTTCATTCCTGGCTTTGAAGACCAAGTGGTTGGTCTGGCAACAGGCGACTTCAAAGATGTTGTGGTAACTTTCCCTGAGACTTACCATGCAGAAGAGCTTGCGGGTAAAGAAGCTGTGTTTAAAGTGAAAGTTCACGAAATCAAGCGCAAGCAGCTTCCTGAGCTTGATGATGAGTTCGCGAAAGATGTCAGCGAATTCGATACACTTGACGAGTTCAAGGAAGATCTGAAGAAACAGCTTGCTGACCGCAAAGCTAAGGAGAACGAAGCTGCTCGTGAATCTTACCTGGTGGACAAGGTTGGAGAGAATGCGGAAGTTGAAATTCCAAGATCCATGGTTCAAGGCGAAGTACAGAACATGGTTCGCGATTTCGACAACCGTCTCCGCACTCAAGGTATGAACCTTGAAATGTTCCTGAGCTTCTCTGGACAATCTCTGACTGAGCTGCAAGAACAAATGGAAGGTGACGCGGAGAAACGTGTTCGCAACAATCTGGTTCTTGAGCAAATCGCCAAAGAAGAGAAGATTGAGGTTACTGAGGACGAGTTGAATGAAGAATTGAACACAATGGCTGAAACTTATAAACGTACCCCTGAAGAAATTCGCGACATTCTTGCGGCTAACGGTTCTTTGGGCAGCATGCGTGAAGAGGTTCTGCTTCGCAAAACGATTCAATTCCTTCTTGAGAACAGCAAGGAAGTTCCGGCTGATCAGCTGAAGCCAGCTGCTGACACCAAGAAAGAAACAAAAAAAGAATCGAAAAAAGCTAAAGAAGAAGTGAAAGAAGAAGCTTCCGAAGAGTAATTACTCTCCGACATATAAGCGGTTCTAGTATTTGAATAAACGGTACTAGCTAGAAGAATAAACTAAGGCACGTATTGTAAAATGCGTGCCTTATTTTTCACATGAGGGGGATACATATTCTTCCATATTGCAAAGCTCCTGCATGAAAAATGACAGGGACCCTTGAACATGGTAAAATAGAAAATGTAACTTACAGAATGGTAAAGTGTGTTTCTTTCCATCTGTATGGATAATGCGTAGGAGAAAAGAGGTTGGTCGTATGAGTATCGTACCTATGGTTATTGAGCAAACGAGTCGCGGAGAACGATCTTACGATATTTATTCGAGACTTCTTAAAGATCGTATTATCTTTCTCAGTAATGCAATTGATGATGAGGTTGCGAATCTTGTGATTGCCCAGCTTTTGTTTTTGGCTGCTGAAGATCCTGAGAAGGACATCCATTTATACATCAATTCTCCTGGTGGTTCTATTACAGCGGGTATGGGTATATATGATACAATGCAGTACATTAAGCCGGATGTGTCTACGATCTGTGTGGGCATGGCGGCGAGTATGGGCTCATTGCTCCTTACGGCAGGGGCTCCAGGCAAGCGCTTTGCGCTGCCGAACAGTGAAGTAATGATTCATCAACCACTTGGTGGAGTGCAGGGCCAAGCGTCAGATATTAAGATTCACGCGGAATGGATTATTAAGACCAAACAGAAGGTTAATCAAATATATCTGGAACGCACCGGTCAAACCCTTGATAAGATTGAACGGGATACAGACCGCGATTTCTTCATGAGCGCAGAGGAAGCCAAGGCATACGGGATTATTGACCAGGTCATTACCAAACCCATTAAATCTTAAAGGGGTGTATACCATATATGTTCAAATTTAACGAAGAAAAAGGACAACTCAAATGTTCTTTTTGTGGTAAGTCACAAGAACAAGTACGCAAACTTGTAGCCGGACCAGGCGTTTATATATGCGATGAATGTATCGAGCTTTGCACGGAGATTGTAGAGGAAGAACTCGGTCATGAAGAGGAGCTGGATCTTAAGGAAATTCCGAAACCTCGTGAAATTCGTGACATCCTCGACCAGTATGTTATCGGTCAGGATCAAGCTAAGAAATCCCTCTCCGTTGCCGTATATAACCACTACAAACGTGTAAATACCCAAAGTAAAATTGAAGATGTTGAGCTCCAGAAGAGTAACATTCTGCTTCTGGGTCCTACAGGTTCAGGTAAAACTTTGTTGGCTCAAACTATGGCCAAGATTCTGAACGTTCCTTTTGCAATCGCGGATGCGACTTCCTTGACTGAAGCAGGATATGTAGGGGAAGATGTCGAGAACATCCTACTGAAGCTGATTCAAGCTGCAGATTATGATGTGGAGAAGGCGGAGCGCGGAATTATTTATATCGACGAAATTGATAAAGTAGCCCGCAAATCCGAGAACCCATCCATTACACGTGATGTATCTGGTGAAGGGGTTCAGCAAGCCCTTCTTAAAATTCTTGAAGGCACGGTAGCTTCTGTTCCTCCACAAGGTGGACGTAAGCACCCGCATCAGGAATTCATCCAAATCGATACAACAAATATCCTGTTCATTTGTGGTGGTGCCTTTGATGGTCTGGAGCAAATGATCAAACGCCGCGTAGGTAAGAAAGTGATTGGTTTTAATGCTGCGGCAGACGGGCAAAAGGACCTGAAGCCAGGCGAATACCTCGGTATGGTTCTTCCAGAGGATCTGCTGAAGTTCGGCTTGATTCCAGAATTTGTAGGCCGTCTTCCTGTAATCTCTACCTTGGAGCCGCTGGACGAGAAGACGCTTGTGCGGATTCTTGCTGAGCCAAAGAATGCTTTGGTGAAGCAGTACCAGAAGCTGCTTGAGCTTGACAATGTGAAGCTTGAGTTCGAACCGAAGGCGCTTGAAGCGATTGCCCGCGAGGCGATTAAGCGTAATACAGGTGCCCGTGGTCTTCGTGCCATTATCGAAGGAATTATGCTGGATGTCATGTATGAAGTGCCTTCACGCGATGATATTACGACCTGCGTAATTACAGAGAAAGTGGTTGAAGAGAAGGTTATTCCTGAACTTCAAGTTCAAAAGAACAATAAACAAGAAGAGAGCGCCTAAAGCAAAGCTGTAAGTGCTCGACTAAATATATGCTGAGTCTCCACCCGTTTTGGCTTTATAGATGCCAACTGCGGGTGGAGTTTGGCGTTATGGGAGAGACCTGAAAATGACATTCTTGAGACAAGATACACGGCCGGTTAAGGTAGGCAATCTGACGATTGGCGGCAGCAACGAAGTGCTCATTCAAAGTATGTGCACAACGAAGACTGCAGATGTGAAGGCCACAGTAGCTGAAATTTTACGTCTTGAAGAAGCAGGCTGTCAGCTCGTCCGTGTAACAGTGAATAATGAAGAGGCTGCTGCTGCAATCAAAGAGATTAAGAAGCAAATTCATATTCCTCTCGTAGCGGATATTCATTTCAACTATAAGCTGGCGCTGCAGGCGATTGAGAACGGGATTGACAAAGTTCGTATCAATCCGGGGAATATTGGCCGCCGTGAGAAGGTAGAAGCTGTTGTGAAAGCTTGTAAGGAACGGGGCATTCCCATTCGTATCGGTGTAAATGCGGGCTCGCTGGAGAACCACCTGCTGGAGAAATACGGATATCCTACACCTGAAGCAATGGTTGAAAGCGCACTGTATCATATCGGGATTCTCGAGGAACTGGATTTCCACGATATCATCGTATCGCTTAAGGCTTCGGACGTTCCTATGGCTATTGCCGCATACTCTAAAGCAGCAGAGGTAATCCCGTATCCGCTGCATCTTGGAATCACCGAAGCGGGAACTTTGTTCTCGGGTACTGTCAAAAGTGCCGCAGGTATCGGTGCCCTGCTGTCGATGGGCATTGGCTCCACCCTTCGTATCTCGCTCAGCGCGGACCCGGTTGAGGAAGTTAAGGTTGCGCGTGAGCTGCTTAAGACGTTCGGCCTGATCTCCAATGCGGCGACTTTGGTCTCCTGTCCGACCTGCGGACGGCTTGATATTGATCTATTCTCCATCGCTAACGAGGTGGAGGAATATATATCAAAGATCAAAGTGCCAATCAAGGTATCCGTACTCGGCTGTGCCGTGAATGGTCCTGGTGAAGCCCGGGAAGCCGATATTGGAATCGCCGGTGCCCGAGGTGAGGGCATGCTGTTCCGGTATGGAGAGATGATCCGTAAAGTCCCGGAAGCAGAACTGCTGACTGAGCTTAAGAAGGAAATCGATCATATTGTCGAGGTGTTTGAAGCTACCGGTGAAATACCGGGCCGCAAAGAGCACAGCTTGAGATAGGAATATGCCGCAGCGGATATGTGCATCCGGCTGCGGCTTTTTCATGCATAGGGCAAAATACACACTTCCCGAAAAAACCTGGTCTGCGGCGTTTACCCTCGGGCAAAAAGGCTATACTACCATGTAATAGGTTCACAAAATGGGAGGTATGGTCAACATGGATTTGAGTGTCATTATTATGGCGGTACAGTTGTTTTTTGCTGTAGTTATCGGGATATATTTTTGGAACCTGCTCCGCAGCCAGAAGGGGAACCGCAGCGCAGTGGACCGCGAATCCCGTAAGGAAATGGATAAGCTGCGCAAGCTGCGGGCGGTATCCTTGACAAAGCCTCTTGCGGAACGTGCCCGGCCTGCGACCATGAGCGACATTGTCGGTCAGAAAGATGGCCTCAAAGCACTCAAAGCAGCTCTTTGCAGCGCCAATCCCCAGCATGTCATTATTTATGGGCCGCCTGGCGTTGGGAAGACTGCCGCAGCCCGGGTTGTTATGGAAGAAGCGAAGAAGAATCCACTATCCCCCTTCAGGTCCGATGCCAAATTCACGGAAATCGATGCAACCACAGCGCGATTTGATGAACGGGGCATAGCAGATCCATTGATCGGATCGGTGCATGACCCGATTTATCAAGGGGCTGGCGCGATGGGGGTTGCCGGTATTCCTCAACCCAAGCCCGGCGCGGTGACCAAGGCTCATGGCGGAATTCTTTTTATAGATGAAATAGGAGAGCTTCACCCGGTCCAAATTAACAAGCTGCTTAAGGTGCTCGAGGACAGGAAAGTATTCCTGGAAAGCGCATATTATAACTCCGAGGACAACGGAACGCCGGCTTACATCCATGATATATTTCAAAATGGTCTTCCGGCTGACTTCCGGCTTGTCGGGGCAACCACACGTTCACCGCAGGAGCTGCCACCTGCGCTCAGATCGCGCTGTATGGAAGTGTTCTTCCGTCCGCTGCTGCCGGAGGAAATTTCTCAGATTGCCGGGGATGCTGTGAAGAGAATTGGGCTCGAGCCTTGTCCGGAGGCTATTGAAGTGATTAAAAAGTTCGCTACGAATGGCCGTGAGGCTGTGAATATGGTTCAGCTGGCTGCAGGACTGGCTTTGACGGAGAAACGCAATCAGCTTTCGGCTTCGGATTTGGAATGGGTAGCGACGAGCAGCCAGCTTGTTCCGAGACCTGAACGCAAAATATATGCCCACCCGCAGGTGGGTGTCGTAAATGGGCTCGCGGTCTACGGACCTAACATGGGGACTCTGCTTGAGATCGAGGCTACTGCTGTTCCGGTTGAGAATGGCTTGGGAAGCTGCAACATTACAGGCGTTGTGGATGAAGAGGAGATTGGGGGAGGGAACCGGACTCTGCGCCGGAAGAGCATGGCTAAGGGCTCCGTCGAGAATGTGCTCACCGTACTCAAAAGCATTGGGCTTGACCCTTCCCATTATGATCTGCACATTAACTTTCCGGGCGGCACGCCAATCGACGGGCCATCGGCTGGGCTAGCTATTGCAACGGCTATCGCATCAGCGATCCGGCATGTTGCTGTGGACAACCGCATCGCGATGACTGGAGAGCTCGGCATTCACGGAAGAGTGAAGCCAATCGGTGGAGTGGTTGCTAAGGTAGAGGCCGCTTTTCAAGCTGGGGCATCCACGGTGCTTATCCCCAAAGAGAATTGGCAGTCCTTGTTTGAGGGTCTTGAAGGTGTCAAAGTTATCCCTGTAGAAACGCTGAAGGAAGCATTCCAGCATGTGTTTGGGCTTGAAGCGGAAAGGACCTTTGGCCTTACTGTCACGGGGGAAGTATTCTCCCCTCCGGCGGCTTCCTTCTTCCAGGCGGATTCCCCGCATAACTAGTCCCAGGCAATGAATAGAGCGGCTGCAGAGCAGCCGCTCTTCGTTGGTGTTTTAAAGTAACATTTGCTAAAATAGGAATAATATCTCCTGATAACTCTGAGTCTTTTGAGGGATAACATCAGGCAGAGGTTAGATTTTAAGCTGAGAACCATTGGAGGTGCGACAACGATGGGAACCCATAAATCGGGCAAAGGCCGTCGGTTTCCTTTGCTGCCGCTGCGAGGGCTGCTGGTCTATCCCAGCATGGTCCTGCATTTGGACGTCGGACGAGAGAAGTCCGTAAAGGCACTGGAAAAAGCGATGGTTGAAGATAATTTAATTCTCCTCTGTTCTCAATCTGAAGTGAACATTGAAGAGCCAACCCAGGAAGACATATTTAGAGTCGGTACCGTAGCGAAAGTCCGCCAAATGCTGAAGCTTCCAAACGGCACGATCCGTGTGTTGGTCGAGGGGATGGAGCGGGCTGAAATCATTCAGTACCTGGATACCGAAGAGTACTATGAGGTCATGGCGAAAGAGCTGCCGGAAGAGGAGACTTCCGATCCGGAAGTTGACGCATTAATGCGCACAGTTCTGACCCAATTCGAACATTATATTAACCTGTCCAAGAAGGTTACTCCGGAGACGCTTGCAGCTGTCTCGGATATCGATGAGCCCGGGCGGCTCGCGGATGTCATCACCAGCCACTTGTCCCTTAAGATCAAGGATAAACAGGATATTCTGGAGACGGTGGATGTTCAGAAGCGTCTGGAGAAACTGCTGGATATTTTGAATAATGAACGGGAAGTTCTTGAGCTGGAACGGAAGATCAGCCAGCGTGTGAAGAAACAGATGGAGAAGACGCAGAAAGAGTATTATTTGCGTGAGCAGATGAAGGCGATCCAGAAGGAGCTTGGCGAGAAGGAAGGCCGGGCCGGCGAAGTAGAGGAGCTTCGGGCCCAGTTGGAGGAGAAGCTGCTGCCTGAGAAGGTCCGGGAGAAGGTCGAGAAGGAAATTGACCGCCTTGAGAAAATGCCGGCAAGCTCCGCTGAAGGCGGCGTGATCCGCAACTATGTGGATTGGCTGCTGAGCCTGCCTTGGACCAAAGAAACCGAGGATGACCTTGATCTGCAAAAGGCCGAGCAGGTGCTCGATGAGGATCACTATGGTCTGGAGAAGCCGAAGGAGCGGGTTCTTGAATACCTGGCTGTGCAGAAGCTTGTTAAGAAGCTGAAAGGGCCTATTCTGTGCCTGGTAGGACCTCCGGGTGTGGGGAAAACATCCCTGGCACGCTCGATCTCCCGGTCGCTCGGCCGTGAATTCGTGCGCATCTCCCTCGGAGGGGTGCGGGATGAGGCTGAGATTCGCGGCCATCGCAGAACGTATGTAGGGGCAATGCCGGGCCGTATCATCCAAGGGATGAAGACAGCAGGGACACTCAATCCGGTCTTCCTGCTTGACGAAATTGACAAGATGGCTTCTGATTTCCGTGGAGACCCGTCTGCAGCATTGCTGGAGGTTCTTGATCCTGAACAGAACAACACGTTCAGCGACCATTTCATTGAGGTTCCCTTTGATCTGTCCAACGTTATGTTTGTGACAACAGCTAACGCTGTCCATAACATTCCGCGTCCACTGCTGGATCGTATGGAAATGCTCTACATCCCGGGTTACACCGAGCTTGAGAAGCTTCAGATTGCAACCCGGTACCTTCTTCCGAAGCAGCGCAAAGAGCATGGCCTCAAGCCTGAGCAGCTGACGGTTGGTGAAGATGCCCTCCTGCGGACAATCCGGGAGTATACAAGGGAGTCGGGTGTCCGGAATCTGGAGCAGCAGGTAGCCGCTTTGGCCCGTAAGGCAGCCAAACGGATCGTCTCTGAGGAGATTGAGTCCATCGTGATTGAGCCTGATGACATCAAGGACTACCTCGGAGCTCCGAAATTCCGGTATGGCATGGCTGAGCTTGAAGATCAGATTGGTACGGTCACCGGCTTGGCATGGACCGAAGTTGGCGGCGAGACCCTGGTCATCGAAGTGACTGTTGTCCCAGGAACCGGCAAGCTGACCTTAACGGGTAAACTTGGGGATGTCATGAAGGAATCCGCGCAGGCAGCCTTTAGTTATACCAGATCAAAGGCCAAGGAACTTAGAATACCGTCCGACTTTCATGAGAAGAACGATATTCACATCCATATTCCGGAAGGAGCCATTCCAAAGGACGGTCCTTCCGCCGGAATTACGATTGCCACGGCTCTGATCTCGGCCCTTACGAACCGCCATGTATCCAAGGATGTTGCGATGACCGGCGAGATCACCCTTCGCGGCAGAGTGCTGCCTATTGGCGGACTCAAAGAGAAATCGCTCGCGGCACACCGTGCCGGTTACAAGAAAATTTTGCTGCCCAAAGACAATGAGCGCGATCTGACCGATATTCCGGAGAGTGTGCGGAGCGATGTAGAGTTCGTACCGGTCTCCCATATGGATCAAGTCTTGGAGCATGCACTCATTGAACAAAGTGATGTGCATTAGAGAGGAATAACACGAATGAAAGTAACAAGTTCCGAATTTATCATCAGTGCCGTGAGGCCTGATCAATATCCTGAAGACGGCTTGCCAGAGATTGCTCTGGCAGGTCGTTCCAATGTGGGGAAGTCCTCGCTGATCAACCGGATGATCAACCGGAAGAATCTGGCACGGACAAGCTCCACCCCTGGCAAAACCCAACACCTGAATTACTACCGGATTAATGATGCCTTATATTTTGTGGATTTTCCAGGTTATGGGTATGCCAAGGTATCGAAGGTCCAGCGTCAGGTCTGGGGCAGAATGATTGAGGAATTCCTGACCAACCGTGAGCCGCTGAAGCTCGTCCTGCTTGTCATTGATCTCAGGCATCCGCCATCCAAAGATGACGAGCTAATGTACGATTGGCTGAAGCATTACGATATTCCTGTAGGGGTTGTGGCCACCAAGGCGGACAAAATTCCGAAGAGCCGTTGGCAGAAGCACATTAAAATTATTAAGGATGCGCTTGTGATGCGGGCGGGTGATGAGCTGATTATGTTTTCGTCTGAAGCGGGGATTGGCAAAGATGAGCTGTGGGGTCTGATTAGCCGCCACATCAGGACGGAAGAGGAGCACGATGAGACAGCCATCCTTGAGTAGGATGAACGTGGATTCGGTGAAAACGAGAGGGAACGGGAGAACTTTCAGCAGGAAAGTGAGTATGTTAAGGGATTGTCGCTTCTTAACTAGCCAAATTCCGTTTTTTTCTAAAATACGCTGAAAAATCATGATTGGAATACCGCGCAATTGTTTTAATGTGTAGTGTATAATTAACTACAAAGGATTAAAAGAATTGAGGAGATTTTTATGGCTCAGCGGTTAGCCACAGAGTATATTAAAGCCAGTTTGCGATTGTCGGAAGTTCAAATGGCCGAATTTGTTCACAGGATAGGCGATCCTCATGTCAGACAGCGGATTAAGGTGCTTGACGGGGGAGGACAAGAAGTGGTCCTGGAAGATGACCAGGGCGAGGAACTGCATCTGCCTTTTGATCGTAAGGATGGTTATTATATCTGTGAAGCGTCTTTCCGCTTGGTAAATCCCCCGATCACCAATGTTATGCGCCGGTTGTTCGCAGCCTATAAAGGGACAGGAATCGTCAACCGCATCTATAATGGATTTGTGGTTATGTATCACTATGAAGAAGGCCGGGTACGCAAGATCACCGAGTATAATGGAGATACACCGAAGATTGTATTTGAATACAAGAATACGGTGGAGGAGCTGCAGCGATTGTACCGCTCTAATGAAGTGGAGATGGAGATCCATCGTATCCAACGGGGCATCAATGAGCTGCTCGATCTGCGGATCTCGGTTAAGGACGAACCTTCTATTAACGAGATTGATACCCAGCTTCGTCTGTATACACAACGATTGTTTGCATTAGAGGCTTAAGGAAGGCTGCCCTGAAAAATGGGCGGTCTTTTTTTTGAATAAAGTTCTAAAAAGTATTGCAATTGTCCTGAATAGATGTTATTTTTAATCTCGTTGAAAAGAATATAGGAACCAGGATTCACTCAGGACATTATGTTACGAGAGATTTTTCCCTCGGGAAGTGAATGACGTAGGTCCTAGCGGATGAAATTTTTCAAACATTTTATTCCTAGGAAGGGGGAACCGGAAGGTGGAATATTCAACTTTCGGAAGACACGTTGCTGTTGATACTTGGGGAGTCGATTTTGAGGTACTGAACAACGCGGAGCTATTGCAGGCTCACTTGGTGGAAGCTGCCGAGGCGTGCGGTGCAACCGTATTGTCGGTGCAAGCCAAACAGTTCGAACCACAAGGAGCTACGGTCCTTGTAATGCTGTCAGAGAGCCATCTCTCGATTCATACTTATCCTGAGAGAGGTTTTGCAGCTGTTGATTGTTACACATGTGGAGAAACAGTTGATCCACAGCTCGCTATTGATTACCTGGTGTCCATTTTGAAACCGGAGAAGACTTATGCCAAGAAGCTGATTCGCGGACTCGGAGAGCTTAAAGTCGAGACTCCTGAGCTCCAGCAGCATGCTGAGCTGGTCTAACCGGAGCTGAACCTTTTACGCTAATATTTACATTGCATGTACTTCGCATTCTTTAGGTGATGCGGGACAATGAAGTAACCATGGATTCTTCCATGGTTATTTGTTTTAGTAATTGTCTATTCTGTTTACTATATGGGATCGCCGTACATGAGAACTTCATAAACAATTCATAAAAATCTCAAAGCAGCCGAAATGGACTGTGATATAATTAACAATGTAAGAAATACTAAACTTACTCATTCATATAAAGGCAGGAGGACTTGCAATGCACATCGTCGTAGTCGGGTTGAACTATCGAACGGCGCCTGTGGAGGTTAGGGAACGCTTTACATTCGCAGACAAAGATATGCCGGCAGCGCTGTCGGAGTTGAAACGTACCAAGAGTGTATTGGAAGGTGTTGTTATCGCCACCTGCAACCGCACGGAGATTTATGTGGTCGTGGATCGGCTGCATATGTGCGGGTACTTCATCCGCAGCTTTATTGAACAATGGTTTGGGGTCTCCCGTCAGGAGTTCACCCAGCATTTATATATGTACGAAGATGATCAGGCGATTCGGCACTTGTTCCGGGTAGCCTGCGGACTGGATTCCATGGTCCTGGGAGAGACACAGATCCTGGGCCAGGTTAAACAGGCTTTCCTGCAGGCTCAAAGTGAAAAAGCGACAGGCACCTGGTTTAACATGCTGTTCAAGCAGGTAATTACCCTGAGCAAGCGCGCTCATTCTGAGACTTCGATCGGGGAGAGCGCCGTCTCAGTAAGCTACGCGGCTGTAGAGTTGGGCAAGCGGATTTTCGGTGATTTTTATGGGAAGAAAGTGTTGATTCTCGGGGCCGGAAAGATGAGCGAGCTTACAGTTAAGCACCTGTATTCCAGTGGTGCCGAGCAGGTTCTTGTGGCTAACCGGACGTTTGCCCGCGCACAGGAACTGGCCGGCAAGTTCAACGGAACACCTTGCACGATGCAGGAAGCTATGGACCAGCTTAAGGACGTGGATATTATTATCAGCTCCACTGGGGCCGAAGGCTACGTGCTGACCTCGTCACAAGTGTCCCAGAGCATGAAGAAGCGCCCATCCCGTCCGCTCTTTATGATTGATATTGCGGTGCCGAGGGATATTGACCCTTCGATCTCCGAACTCCCTAACGTATTCCTGTATGATATTGACGATCTGGAAGGAATCGTGGAGAGCAATATGGAGATGAGACGTGCTGAGGCGCTTAAGATTGAAGCTATGATTGACCATGAGATGGATGTGTTTGCGAATTGGCTGCAGACACTTGGAGTGAAACCGATTATCCGGGCTCTTCAGGAGAAATCGTCTTCCATCTATGAAGATACGATGCAGAGCATGTTCAACAAGCTCCCTGAGCTGGATGAACATCAGCGCACAGTAATACGCCGCCTCACGAAGAGCATTGTGAATCAAATGATGCATGATCCCATTAACCGGATCAAGGAAATGGCTGGAGAGAAGCGCGGTGAACAGGCTTTAGAGATGTTCACTCAGATTTTTGCATTGGAAAAGCAGCTGGAAGAAGCTAAGGCCAAAGAAGCCAACCTGCGGGATGCTGACATTGTGGAACAGTCTAGTGCCTCCAAGGGAGCTATTCGGGACAAAGCGCTCACAATAGCGCAGGTGTCCATTTAAGGCGGTGATCAGCCTTGGCGCTGCTAAGCGGGATCTATGACGCGATAATTTATATATATGCCCTGAGCCTTCTGTTTTATTTCTCGGATTGCATTCGCCGCAACGGGAGTGCAAAGCGAATGGGCGCAGGGCTTCTTGCTTGTGTGTTTGTTCTTCAGCTGGCAAGCATCAGCATACGTCTGTGGCAGGATGGCGCCAATATCCTGCTTTCTAATTATAACTATGTGCTTTTGATCTGTTTAAGCCTTGTAACGGCCGCATTTGTGCTGACTTTTAAGCAAAGAACTGAGTTCACAGTGCTGCTTATTAGTCTGATTGGGTTCGTGCTGACTGTTCTAAACCGGTTAAGTTACAGGGCGGTGGACTATTCAATTCACCATTCACAGACTTTTAACGGACTCATAAGCCTTCATATTGCCCTGGCTGTTGTGAGCTATGCGGCACTTACATTGTCTGCTGTATTTGCGATCATGTATTTGTTCCTTCACCGCAAGTTGAAGCGCAAGAAGTGGAACGATACCGTAAGAAGGCTTCCGAGCCTGGAGGCGCTTGAGAAATATATCAACATTTCTATGCGTTGGGGAACCTCACTATTGGCCGTATCCCTGATTGTGGGTGTCTCTGCTATCGTTGCGGAGAAACGGTGGGAGCTGCTGGCAGATATGAAGGTTGCCTTCACTTTCGTGGCATTGGTCATCTATACGGTATATTTTGCCGGAAGAAGGATGCAGCGGTACAGTGGAAAGGTGATGGCGAATTGGGCGATCATCGGTTACGTCGTAACGATTGCCAATTTCCTGCTGAATTCCTGGTCGGCCTTTCATCAGTGGACAGGGAGGTAGAGTGACAGATGGATCATTATATTCCGATCATGCTCAAGGCCAAAGGGCTTCTCTGTGTTGTTGTGGGCGGTGGACCTGTGGCTCAGCGGAAAACCGAATATATGCTCAGCGTAGGAGCATCGATCAAACTCATAAGTCCGGCTGTTACCGAGCCGCTTCATCAAGCTGCCCAAAATGGCAGCTTGATTTGGCATAAGAGGGAGTATCTCACAGGAGACCTGTCCGGAGCTGATCTGGCGTATGCCGCTACAGACCTCCCTGCTATCAACGAAGTGGTGGTCGAGGAGGCGCGGCAGCTTCATATACCAGTAAATGTGTCTGGACCGGGACAGGGAGGTACCTTTATCTCACCTGCTGTAGTTCGGCGCGGCGGGCTCCTGATCGCTGTAAGCACATCAGGCGCTGGCCCGGCAGCAGCCCTTAGTATTTCAAAGGAGCTTGGAGACCGATACGGCGGAGAGTATGAGGTGTATATCGATTTCTTGAGCAGAATCAGAGACACTGTGAAGCGGGAGGTCGGCAGTGCCCGTAGACGGCATGAGCTGCTTAGGGCCGCAGCTGAATTGGACATACTGGATGATATCCGCGGCGGAAGCTTCCAGATGTGGAATGAGCAGCAAATCAAGGATTGGATCCGAAGTTATGGTACATAAATTTGTTACATAAGGAGCTTATGCCATGCGCACGATTGTAGTAGGAACAAGACAAAGCCAGCTCGCCCTGACTCAGACAGGCCAGGTTATTGAGGCTCTTAAGGAGCTGTGTGCCCAGCACACCCTCCCTTTTCAATTCGAAATCCGCAAGATTGTGACCAAGGGGGACCGGATCCTGGATGTGACCCTCTCCAAGGTCGGAGGTAAGGGACTGTTCGTAAAAGAAATTGAACAGGCGATGCTGGACAAGGAGATTGATCTGGCCGTTCACAGTATGAAGGACATGCCTTCTGAACTGCCGGAAGGGCTGATGAACGGCGCGGTGCCAAGGCGTGTAGATCCGAGGGACGCCTTGATCTCAAAGCACGGTCAGACCTTAGACGACCTGCCGCAAGGAGCCAAGGTAGGAACAAGCAGCCTGCGCCGGGCCAGTCAGCTTAAGGCATACCGCCCGGATCTTCAGATTGAGGCGATCAGAGGAAACATCGACTCCCGGCTGAAGAAGCTGGAAACCGAAGGTTTTGATGCGATTATATTAGCAGCGGCAGGACTGTACCGGATGGGATGGGAGGACAGAATCACTTCGTATCTGCCGGTGGATGTATGTCTGCCTGCAGTGGGACAAGGGGCATTGGGGATTGAATGCCGGGAAGACGATGAAGAAGTCAGACATCTCCTCTCCTTATACAATGATCCAGAGACTGCCCTAACCGTGGCTGCTGAACGAAGCTTCCTTGGAGCTTTGAACGGAGGATGCCAGATTCCCATAGGAGCATTTGCCTCATTGGAAGATGCGAAGCCTGAAGCTGGAGGAAACAGAATCCGGCTCACCGGACTGGTTGGTTCACCAGATGGTAGTGTAATTCTTAAAGAAAGCCTAGATGGCACAGATGCGGACCGGCTGGGAGAAGAAGTGGCCGACCTGCTAAAATCCAGAGGAGCGGAAGAGATATTGTCAGACGTTAGGGGATGAGAGAAGCATGGCGGGGAGAGTATATTTGGTTGGAGCCGGGCCTGGGGATGCCAGGCTGATCACGGTAAAAGGGCTTGCGTGCATTCAAAAAGCCGATGTTGTCGTCTACGACAGATTGGCTAATCCGAGTCTGCTGAAGTCTATGAAGCCGGGAGCCGAGAAGGTATACGTTGGCAAACGTACGGACCGGCATACGATGAAACAGGAAGACATCAATCAGCTTCTGGTGGATCTGGCTTTGGAAGGGAAGACCGTAACCCGGCTAAAGGGCGGAGACCCCACCATTTTTGGCCGGGTTGGGGAAGAGGCTGAACTGCTTAGAAAGAACGGAATCTTTTATGAGATTGTGCCTGGGATTACCGCGGCTATTTCAGTGCCCGCTTATGCGGGTATTCCGGTTACACACCGGGACTATGCTTCGTCACTTTCAATTATAACCGGACATGAAAGTCCCGATAAGCTGGATCATTCAATCCAATGGGATAAAGTAACGAACGCCACGGGAACGCTTATTTTTATGATGGGTGTGGCGAAGATCGGATATATCAGCCGCCAGCTGGTCAAGTACGGACGTTCGCCTGATACGCCTGTTGCTTTGATCCGATGGGGAACAAGGGCCGAGCAGGCTACTTTAATCGGAACGTTGGCGGATATTGAAGAGAAGGTGCTGGAGTCCGGCTTCAAGCCCCCTGCGGTCATTGTGGTTGGTGAGGTCGTTCTCCAGCGTGACCAATTGAAGTGGGCGGAAGCCTTGCCACTGTTCGGCACCAGAGTTCTTGTCACCAGATCCAGGGCTCAAGCGAGCCGTCTGGTTGAGCAGATCCAGGATCTTGGCGGTGAACCCTATGAGTTCCCCGTCATAGAGACCCGGATTCCGAAGGAGCCGGCCGCTCTTCAGGCGGTTTCAGAGGCTCTGAGCGAGCTTCACAAGTATGACTGGGTGTTCTTTACCAGTGTTAATGGGGTCGAATACTTCTTTGAGCATTTGGACCGGCTGGGTCTGGATATCCGGGCGCTTCATAAAGCAAGGATAGTTGCTGTGGGCCCGGCGACTAAAGAGGAGCTAGGGCGCAGAGGACTGCGTGCCGAGACTCTCCCTGAGCGTTTTCAGGCGGAAGGGCTGGCCGAGGCGTACAATGAGCTTCTAAAGTCCGGGCAGACCGTGCTTCTTCCGAGAGGCAATCTGGCCCGGGCATGGCTTCCTGAGTTTTTGAAGTCAAAGGGGCTTGAGGTGACGGAAGCTGTTCTGTATGAGACCGTCCCTACTGGTGAGGACGACGATGAGCTTCTTAAGCTGATTGAAAAAGGTAAAATCCACGCGGTTACCTTCACCAGCTCTTCCACAGTAAGAAATCTGCTCGATATTCTTAAACGGATGGGGATTGAGGACCCGGCGGAGGCTTTGAAAGACTCCGCAATTGCCTGCATCGGACCGGTCACGGCCAAGACGGCTGAGGAGGCTGGCCTGAAAGTGTCCGTTCTGGCTGAAGAGTCCACATTGGATAGTCTTGTTGAGGCCTTGTGCCAATGGAAATTAGAACAATTGAAGTCATGTTGTGAATGACTTATTAGCTACAGAGAACAAGGAGGCAGCTTTATTATGGCATTTCCAATTGTTAGGCATCGCCGTCTGCGGCAGAATGCGGCTATTCGTGGATTGGTCCGCGAAACAGTACTTACGGTGGATGACTTCATCCAACCGATCTTTGTGACTTATGGTACCGGAGTAAAAAATGAGATCAGCTCCATGCCTGGGGTATACCATTTTTCCCTTGATACCTTAAAGGATGAACTGAAGGAGATTGTGGACCTGGGGATTTCCGCCGTGCTGCTGTTTGGTATCCCTTCGGAAAAGGACCCTGTGGGCACCTCGGCTTTCGAAGAGAGCGGGATTGTACAGGAAGCTACAAGGGTGATCAAGTCTTTATATCCAGATATGTTGGTTGTTGCAGATACCTGTCTGTGTGAGTTCACAGACCATGGTCATTGCGGAATGGTTCATACGTTTGAGCGGGATGGTCATGTGCACGGGGATGTGCTCAATGACGAGTCGCTTGAGCTGCTGACACGTACGGCAGTATCCCAAGCCCGAGCGGGAGCTGACATTATTGCTCCTTCCAATATGATGGATGGCTTCGTACATGCCATTCGCCAAGGGCTGGATGAAGCCGGATTCCAGAACGTGCCGATTATGTCTTATTCGGTGAAGTATGCTTCCGCATTTTACGGACCGTTCCGTGAAGCGGCTGATTCTGCTCCGCAATTCGGGGACCGCAAGACTTACCAGATGGACCCGGCAAATGTCCGTGAAGCTATTCGCGAGGCCGAATCCGATGTTCAAGAGGGGGCGGACATGCTGATGGTCAAGCCGGCCTTGGCCTTTATGGATGTGATCCGCCTGCTGCGTGAGCAGTTTGACCTTCCGCTTGTAGCGTACAATGTGAGCGGTGAGTACTCCATGGTGAAAGCGGCAGCCCTTCAGGGCTGGATCAATGAGAAAGCGATTGTCACCGAGATGCTGCTGGGCATGAAGCGTGCGGGAGCCGATATCATTATCACGTATTTTGCCAAAGATATGGCGCGCTGGCTGCGCGAGGGTAACTGAACAAGCTGATCTCACAAATTATCAGGTAGGGAGTGTCTTATAATGAGTACAAATTCCTCTGTTCGTAATGATGAACGGTCAAGGCAGGCTTTTGATCAGGCTAAAAAATATATTCCGGGCGGTGTGAACAGTCCGGTTCGTGCCTTTAAATCTGTCGGATTGACCCCCATCTATATTGATCGCGGTGAAGGCCCACGCGTCTATGATATTGACGGCAACACCTTTATTGACTATGTCGGTTCATGGGGTCCATTGATTATGGGACATGCCCATCCTGAAGTCGTTAAGGCCGTTCAGGCGGCCGCTGCCAAAGGGACAAGTTTTGGGGCTCCAACGCTGCTGGAAACGGAAATGGCCAAGCTCGTGGCGGAGCGGGTTCCGTCCATCGATATCGTGCGTATGGTGAGTTCGGGAACCGAAGCGACCATGAGTGCAATCCGGCTTGCCCGCGGGTACACAGGCCGCAACAAAATCATGAAGTTCGAAGGCTCCTATCACGGCCATGCGGACAGTCTGCTGATTAAAGCTGGATCTGGAGTGGCGACCCTGGGGCTGCCGGACAGCCCGGGAGTTCCCGAAGGGGTTGCAGCTAATACCATCACTGTGCCTTATAACGACCTGGATTCCGTGAAGCTGGCGTTTGAGAAATTCGGGGAGGAAATTGCCGGTATAATCGTGGAGCCTGTAGCTGGGAACATGGGCGTGGTTCCGCCGCTTCCCGGATTCCTGGAAGGCCTGCGGGAAATCACCAGCCAGTACGGCAGCCTGCTGATCTTTGATGAGGTTATGACCGGGTTCCGTGTGCATATGAACTGTGCCCAAGGACGTTTCGGTATTACACCGGACTTAACCTGTCTAGGCAAGGTAATCGGCGGCGGCCTTCCTGTTGGCGCGTATGGCGGCAAAAGGGAGATCATGGAGCAGATTGCTCCGACCGGACCGATCTACCAGGCAGGCACGCTAAGCGGGAATCCGCTGGCCATGACCGCGGGATATACGACATTGTCCCTGCTGACACCTGAAGTGTATGAGCGCCTTGAAGCTCTGTCAGCAAGGCTTGAAGCAGGACTTCTGAAGAATGCCAAGGAGCGGGGAGTTGCGATCTCGGTTAACCGTGTGGGATCGATGGTGTGTCCTTTCTTTACCGAAGAGAAAGTAACTAATTACGACACAGCCAAGACAAGTGACCTGAATACATTCAACAAGTATTTCGCCGCTATGATCGATGAAGGTGTCAGCGTTCCTCCTTCCCAATTTGAAGGAATGTTTGTATCCGGCGTTCATACGGAGGAAGATATCGACGCGACCATTGAAGCCAACCGCCGTGCCCTGCAGAAGTTATGAGCTACAAAGGCAGTGCGGTAAGACGCGGCGAGTGGCTGGAGCTTATGCCCGGCAAAGTAGGGCAGACGAACCAAGATCCATATATCGCAGCAATTGGTTGGTTGGAGGGCACGCTTCAGGTGCCCTCCAAACTTCTGTTTCGGCTTAAGCAGAATGACGAAATTAAAGTCGCAGGCGACCGGATTCGGGTACGCTTGTTTCCGAAAAGGGACTACGGATTTGAGCCTCACTGGGATGAATTAAATGTGCTGTATGAAGATGATTACTGTCTTGTTGTGCATAAGCCGGCTGGCCTGAAGGTTCATCCAGCTGGGGACGGGCAGGGTCTCACGCTGGCCAACCTAGTGGCTGCCCATTACGCGGGGCAAGGGGAACAAGCTGCTGTACGTCATATCCACCGTCTGGATGAGTTTACTTCCGGACCGGTACTGTATGCGAAGAACGAGTATGCCCAGCTGATCCTGGACGAGTCCATGCGTGCGAAAGGAATTGACAGGACTTACGCTGCAATTGTGGAAGGAGTCTTGGACCCTTCTGTTCACCGGGTTGACGCGCCAATTGGCAGGGACCGGCACCATGCTAAGCGTCAGAGGGTGTCCCCCGGCGGGAAGCCTGCGGTTACCCGGGTGATACGGGCGGAGTCTTTGGGTTCTTTCAGTTTGGTCCGTCTTGAGCTGGAGACCGGCAGAACGCATCAAATCCGGGTTCATATGAGCTATATTGGCCATCCCTTGGTTGGCGATACCCTCTACGGAGGGAGCAATACATTTACGAGTTATCAGGCTCTGCATGGGGAGAGCCTTACTTTTCCCCACCCTTTGACCGGTGAGCAGCTGGTGATTCAGGACCCGTGGCCAAAACAATTTGTAGATTTATATCACAAGCTCTCTGGGAATTCCCGGCTGTAAAAACTGTACGGACCACAAAAAGAATGGCATGCTCTCCTTTTTGAAGCATATAGATTAAACGAGTAATGAAACCTTGTTTGGATATGCGTAAAAAGGAGGTTATACCGTTGACGGACCAATCCTATGGATTGAGGTTTGATATTTACGAACGAGTGCACTTGGCGGAAGAGACGGCCGGTATTCAAGAGTTGGTTGAACTGGAAATCCTTCCGAAAATTCAAGTCATTCCAGGTAATGAATATGCGGCGCTCCGTGGACATCTGCATGTAACCGGATTATATCGTGGGGAAGGTGAAACGCAGGAGCTCTCTCATTTGATTCCGGTAGAAATTACGATTCCTCTGAGCCGGGTGAACCGTCTGGAAGATATCACAGTAGAAATTGAGAATTTCGATGTGGATGTGCTCGGAACCCATAGCCTTAATATCACTGGTGTGTTATCTCTGAGAGGCATTGAGACGGTTGCTTTTGTCTCTGGTGCTGGGGCATGGAGCGACGAGGAGTATACCGCACATCACGAAGCAGGCCGGGAGGAGCAGGAGACGTTCGCCGAACAGGAACCTGGTCAGTCCGAACCTTCAGTTCCTGTGTTCTCTGAACCAGCAGCCGAGACTTATTGGTCGCTTCCGGAGATTCAGGAACAGACTCCGGTTGAGCCGGTATCTGTTCAAGAGAAGGAGGCTTTTACAGCCTCAGTGGACTCCGAATGGGCGGACAAGGAATCCGAGGGAAATGTAACGCAAGCGAAGGATATTGTTTGGAATGTGGAACAACCACAAGCGAAGGATATTGCTTGGAATGTGGAACAACCCCGTACCCAGGAAAGTCTGGCCGGGGAGCGAATTTCCTCCAAAGTGGAGTCAGCGGATGAACCGGTGGCAGCCAAACAAGACGCTGAAGAGCCAGCAGCTCAACCGGTAGCGGCCAAATCGGTATCAGCCAAACCAAACGACGAAGAGTCAGCTGCCGAACCTGCAGCCGTATGGCAGTTTGAGCAGCCTGCTTCTGCCCCGGCAGCGCCGGAGGAAGGGGACCGCATCTATACTGCCGAAGAATACCTCGATCAGGTACAGGAGCCTACATCAGGGGAAGCTGTTCCAGCTGATGCGGAGATCCAAGCACCAGTTGAAGAAAAGCCCGAGCTCAAAATTGCCCTTGGGAGCAAAAAAACTCCCCAAGTGGATGTGCAGGAGTCTGTGCCTTTAAGCTCTCTTTTGCAATCCAGCCGGCCTCCAAAAGAAGCCGAAGTTGTGGAAGAACCACAGCAGGATACGGGGACAGAATACAAAGAGGACAGGGAAGACGTCCGCTGGAAAAGTCTGTTTATCTCCAATGTTCAGGATCAGACTCCTTTCCGCCAGGTGAAGCTTGTGATCGTGCAAAGGGAGGAGACGATTGATGTGATTGCCGACCGTTATCAGATCAATCCCCGTGAGCTTTTGCTGTATAACCGGCTCTCTGAACAGAGCCTGGAGGAAGGGCAAATTCTATATATCCCTTAATTGTTTGGAGTTTCACTAACCCCCTGTGCCTCGCGCAGGGGGTTAGGCTGCGGTCTGAGGAAAAAGTATGTAAAACGCCTATTATTGACTAACTCTGTTATCCACGTTATTATTATAGGGATCAAAGCTAAAAGACATGGAACGGGAATAGTAGGCAGAGTGCCCTTCAGAGAGCGGAATTACTGTTGCTGTGAGGTTTCGCAGGTTGCAGCTGACCGAAGTCGCCCGGGAGTCGTCCATTTGAGCAGCTCTTGTGTTAGAATGGACCGGTCACAGCCGTTATCTGTATGAGTGTCGCAAATTCTATCGGAATCCCCCTGCTATTGGAAACCTGTTTTTGCGAAACAAAGGTGGTACCGCGAAAGTCAAAGCCTTTCGTCCTTTGAGACGAAGGGCTTTTTTTGTTTTTTTCACCTATTCCAGGCGTTAATTGGGAATAATTGTAGAAAAATCTTAATGATGACCAATTACCCCTAAATTATTGGAGGTATGTGTAATGTCAGAAATTAACCAAGAGTCGTCCCCGGTAAACATGCCAACGACGTATGATCCAAAATCCGCTGAGGAGAAGTGGTACCGTTATTGGAAGGAAGGGAACTATTTTAAGGCTGGAGAGCGCAAGGATGCGGAACCGTTCACTATTGTAATTCCGCCGCCTAACGTAACCGGTATGCTGCATATTGGACATGCGCTTGATTTTACACTCCAAGACATTATGATCCGGACCAAACGCATGCAGGGTTATGATGCACTCTGGCTTCCGGGTACTGACCATGCAGGGATTGCCACACAGACTAAGGTCGAACAAAAGCTTAGGGAGAATGGGGTTACCCGATATGATCTGGGCCGGGAGAAGTTCCTGGAGAAGGTATGGGAATGGAAGGACCAGTATGCGGAAACGATTCATGAGCAGTGGGCCAAAATGGGCTTCTCGTTGGACTATTCACGCGAGCGGTTTACCCTTGATGAAGGGTTGTCCAAGGCGGTTCGCGAGGTATTCGTTAAGCTGTATAATAAGGGCTTAATCTACCGCGGCAAACGCATTATTAACTGGGACCCGGCGGCCCGTACGGCGCTTTCGGATATTGAAGTGGATTATAAAGAGGTTAACGGTCATTTGTACCACCTTCAGTATCCGTTGAAAGACGGAAGCGGCCATATTACGGTTGCGACTACCCGTCCGGAAACGATGCTGGGAGATACGGCTGTGGCGGTTCATCCAGAGGATGAACGGTATGCCCATCTTATCGGCCAATACCTGGTACTGCCAATCGTGGGCCGGGAAATCCCGATCATTGGGGATGAGTATGTCGAGAGGGAATTCGGAAGCGGGGCTGTGAAGATCACACCGGCTCACGATCCGAATGACTTTGAGGTGGGCCTCCGTCATGATCTGCCCCAGATTACGGTTATGGATGAGAGCGGTAAGATGAATGAGGCGGCAGCCAAGTATCAAGGACTTGATCGCAGCGAGTGCCGCAAGCAGATTGTGAATGATCTGAAGGAGCTTGGGGTGCTTATCCGGATCGAGGATCATGTGCATCAAGTGGGACACAGCGAGCGGACAGGTGTAGTGGTTGAGCCGTATCTTTCCACTCAGTGGTTCGTGAAAATGGAGCCTTTGGCTGTGGAAGCGATCAAAGCTCAAAAATCAGGGGACGGTGTGCAGTTCGTGCCAGACCGTTTCGAGAAAATATATCTGCACTGGATTGAGAACATCCGTGACTGGTGTATTTCCAGACAGCTGTGGTGGGGACACCGGATTCCGGCTTGGTATCATGAGACTACCGGGGAATTGTACGTAGGTACTGAAGCTCCTGAGGGCGAAGAATGGCGCCAGGATGAGGACGTGCTGGATACCTGGTTCAGCTCGGGGCTGTGGCCGTTCTCCACGCTCGGCTGGCCGGATACGGAAAGTGAGGATTTCAAACGCTTCTTCCCAACGAGCGTACTCGTAACCGGGTATGACATTATTTATTTCTGGGTAGCCCGGATGATCTTCACCGCTCTTGAATTTACCGGACAGAAGCCGTTCAAGGACGTGCTGATTCATGGTCTGGTCCGCGACAGCGAGGGACGCAAGATGTCCAAGTCGCTGGGCAACGGCGTTGATCCGCTGGAGGTTATCGAGAAATACGGCGCTGATGCTATGCGCTACATGATCTCAACCGGCAGCACACCGGGGCAGGATTTGCGCTTCCGCTGGGAAAAGGTGGAGCAGGCGCGCAACTTCGCCAACAAGATCTGGAATGCTTCCCGCTTTGCGCTTATGAATCTTGAAGGCGTACAATATGAGGATATCGATATCAGCGGCGACCTGAGCACCGCGGACCGCTGGATACTGCACCGCTTCAATGAAACGGCCCGGGATATTACCCGGCTTATCGATTCCTATGAATTCGGGGAAACCGGCCGCCTGCTGTATAACTTTATCTGGGATGATCTGTGTGATTGGTACATTGAATTCGCGAAGCTGTCCCTGTATGGGGAAGATGCGGCAGCGAAAAGCAAGACCCAATCCGTTCTTGCTTATGTGCTTGACCGCACGCAGCGCCTGATTCACCCGTTCATGCCGTTTATTTCTGAAGAGATCTGGCAGCATCTACCGCATCAGGGCGAAACCATCACTCTGGCGGAGTGGCCTAAATACGACGCCGCGCTGGAAGCTCCGGATGCCGTAGAAGAGATGAACCTGCTGATTGACTTGATCCGTGCGGTACGTAACGTACGGGCCGAGGTGAATGTTCCTATGAGCAAGAAGGTTGAACTGATCGTGAAGCCAAGCTCTGAGAAAGCGAAAGGAATCATTCAGCGCAATGAGAATTACATCCGCAGATTCTGCAACACTTCGGAGTTTTCTATCTCCATGGATGCGACAGCACCGGATAAAGCGATGAGTGCTATTGTAACCGGGGCGGAGCTGTACTTCCCGCTGGCCGGATTAATTGATATCGGACAAGAAATTGCCCGCTTGCAAAAAGAATATGAGCACTTGACCAAAGAGGTCGAGCGTGTAGAGAAGAAGCTGGGTAACGAAGGCTTCGTCGCCAAGGCTCCGACCAAGGTGATCGAAGAGGAAAAAGCGAAGATGCAGGACTACTCCGAGAAGCGCGCCAAAGTGCAGGCCCGCATCGAAGAGTTGAAGGGATAACTCCCAGAGCTGATGCCCCAAGCGCCCTGCACCGAAGGAGCAGCGATTCCCGCAGGGAGAGCGCCCCAGCAGGCCGCAGCAGGAAGAAGCACAACGGGGACGCCCCAAGCGCCCTGCACCGAAGGAGCAGCGATTCCCGCGGGGAGACGCTCTAAGCAGGCCGCAGCAGGAAGAAGCCCAGCCGGGATGCCCTAAGCGCCCTGCACCAAAGGAGCAGCGATTCCCGCAGGGAGAGCGCCCCAGCAGGCCGCAGCAGGAAGAAGTACAAACAAGACGCGCCCAAGCGCCCTGCACCGAAGGAGCAGCGACTCCCGCAGGGAGAGCGCGCTCAGCAGGTCGTAGCAGGAAGAAGCACAACATAAGGCGTCCCATACAGCAGGAGCACCCAAAGTAAAGCGTACCCCCAACGGGGGTGACAAGCGGCTCACACGCCGTAGTAGATCAGGTGATCACCACCCCCGCCTCCCACCGAAAATTTCGGGTGTCCAGAGGGCGAAGCCCTTGGGGCCCTCCCTTCTAGGGAGGGTTTGGGAGGGTACCCCCCAATAAAAGGAGCAGGTTCTCTTATGCAAGACGACATAACTAACCCTCTGCGTTCTTACGCGGAAGCCGTAGACTGGATTAACGGCCTGATTCCGTTTGGAATCCGGCCAGGCTTGGAGCGGATTGAGGCTCTCATGGAGCGCCTTGACAATCCGCACCGGAAACTGAAATTCATACATGTGGCAGGAACGAATGGAAAGGGCTCCTCATGTGCCTTTTTGACGAAGACACTGCTTACATGCGGATATTCGGTAGGGACATATACCTCACCGTACATCACAAAGTTTACAGACCGTTTTCAATATAATGGCGGGAATATTCCGGACGAGACCTTGCTGGAGCTGGCTAACCGCCTTCATCCGCACGTTCAGGAACTGGCTGCAACCGAGCTGGGGTCCCCGACCATGTTTGAGATAAGTACGGCGCTGGCCATTTTGTATTTTGGTGAAGTCTGTTATCCTGATGTGGTGGTTTGGGAGACCGGGCTTGGAGGCAGAATGGATGTTACCAATATTGTGACCCCCATTGTCTCTTTGATTACGAATATTGGATTTGATCACACAGATATTCTGGGAGATACCCTTGAGCAGATTGCCCGCGAGAAAGCGGGTATTATTAAGCCGGGGGTGCCCGTGGTCAGCTGCGTGGAGCAACCGGAAGCTATTTCTGTGCTGAAAGAAACTGCAGCTGCCCGCAAAAGCACGCTGTACCTGCTGAATGAGCAGTTCAGTTATGAACGCAGGGAGGTTACTTCTAAGCAGCAGAACATCGTCTTTAGAGGGCCTTTCCGCAGCATGGAGCTAACTGTGTCTCTACAGGGAGAGCACCAAAGCAAAAACGCCGCCGGCGTTATGATGGTGCTTGAGGTATTACGGCAGTACATGGCTTTTGTCCTGGAGGACGATGAGGTTGCCGCAGGGTTTAAAGATACATTCTGGGCAGGAAGAATGGAGCAGATCTCGGAAGATCCGCTGCTGATACTGGATGGGGCTCATAATCCTGAGGGCGCCGAGTCTCTCGCGAAGAGCATCCAGGAGAATTACCGCTACAAAAAACTGAATTTGATGATGGGGATGCTTAGCAATAAGCATCATCGCGCCTACTTAGAGCATATATTACCAATAGTGGATACGCTTATCCTTACCGAGCCTGATTTCCGCAGGTCTATGGACGCGCAGAGTTTATATGATCTGGTGCAGCAGCTGCGGAATGAGGTGGCGAAGCCGAATTTGGAAGTTATAGTAGAACGTGACTGGAAAGCAGCGCTTGAGCTGCTCAAGTCGCGGACGGAACGGGAAGATCTTGGGGTGGTGTCAGGCACGCTTTATTTGATTTCCGACGTGCGCGCGGCCCTTTTGCATCAAACCGATTCTGAAAAAGGTTGGTGAACATTTTGTCCAATACAACATTAGAACACGTACACTTTATCGGCATCGGCGGCTATGGAATGAGCGCAATCGCCCGCGTTATGCTGGAGATGGGATACCGAGTCACCGGGTCGGATGTAGCTTCGCAGGAGCTGACAGAGAAGCTTGCCGCCAAGGGAGCCAAAATATATATCGGACATACCGCATCACAGGTTCAGGGAGCCGACCTGGTCGTATACTCCACAGCTCTCCCTAAGGACAATGTGGAGAGAGTCGAAGCCGAGCAGCGGGGAATTCCGGTCATTCACCGGGCCCAAATGCTCGCCAGACTGCTGAATGAACGCAAGGGGGTAGCCGTAGCAGGAGCTCATGGCAAGACGACAACATCTTCGATGATCGCTCTTGTAATGGAGCGATGCGGGACAGACCCAACCTATATCATCGGCGGAGAAATTATGAACATCGGCACCAATGCCAAGGCGGGTCAAGGTCCGTATGTCGTAGCTGAAGCGGATGAGAGCGATGGTTCCTTCCTTCAGTATTATCCGTCAGTAGGGGTAGTGACGAATATTGAGGCTGATCATCTGGAGAACTATGAAGGGAACTTTGACAGGCTCAAAGAAGCCTATGTACAGTTCCTGAATCAGATTAGACCAGACGGTAAGGCCGTCGTCTGCGGAGATGACAAGAACATCCGCGAGCTGCTTCCTAATCTGTCAGGCCAGGTCATTACCTACGGTATTGACCAGCCGTGTGATTATATGGCTTCGGACATTGAACTTGGAGATCGTAAAGTGAGCTTCACGCTTCACGCCTATGGGGAGAAGCTCGGTCAGGTCGAGCTGTCCGTCCCAGGACAGCATAATGTTTACAATGCAATGGCGACGATCATTGTTTGTCTGGAGGCAGGGATTCCTTTTGCGGATATCGTAAAAGCGATCACCTTGTTCACCGGGGCCAAGCGGCGTTTCCAGGTACTTGGGGAAGTCCGCGACATTCTTGTCATTGATGATTATGCCCATCATCCAACGGAGATCGAAGCGACGATCAATGCGGCCAAAGCTACAGGCAAAAGAATTATTGCCGTGTTCCAGCCGCAGCGCTACACACGGACCTTCTTCCTCCTGGATGCGTTCAGCCGTGCCTTTTCGGAGGCGGACGAAGTGATTATTACGGATATTTATTCACCTGCGGGGGAGAAGCAGATTGAAGGGGTTCATTCTTCCAAGCTCGTGGAGCTCATTAAGACAAACAGTAATGCCAGTGCCAGATATATCCCGACCAAGCAGGAAGTGATCTCTGATCTGCAGGATAGGCTCCAGCCGGGAGATTTGGTCCTCACGATGGGGGCCGGAGATATTTATAAGGTAGGTTATGCGTTAGCCAGCCAGCTAAAAGCTGAATAGGTCATATCACCGCCAGGTAAATCCTGGCGGTTTTTTTATTTTCCCCTAACAATTGAATGCTTAAATAGATGGAATGAATGAGTATGTAAACCGAATGTGAAGAGGCTGCATTCGTAAAGGGGGATATGAATGAAGCATAAGTGGATGGTGATTCTAACAGCCGCCGTGCTGCTGCTGAGTGCGTGCACCTCAGGGAGCCGGCAGGCTGTGGAGAATCCGGATAATTCGGGCGTGATGGCACCGCCGGGAGAAGGGGTCTTCCGCATTTTGTCGAGCTCCGAGAATAAGTCGTTGGAACCGCTGCTTAAGGATTATGCGGATCAGAAGGGATATAAGCTGGAGATGGTCTATGAGGGCTCGGTAGACAGCATGTATCAGCTGCAGCGTTCTCCACAGAACTATGACGGGGTATGGCTGGCCAGCTCGCTTTGGATCTCCATGGGGGATACGCAAAAGAAAGTCAGGAACCTGAAATCGGTAATGACCTCGCCAGTGGTATGGGGAATCCGCAAAAGCAAAGCCAAGGAGCTTGGACTCACAGGCAGGGAGGTGGGCATGAATGAAATTCTGTCCGCGGTGCAGCAGGGACGACTAAGATTCAGCATGACTTCAGCTTCCCAGTCCAATTCAGGCGCATCGGCGTATATCGGAATGATCAGCGCCTTCTCCGGCAGTCCGGAGACGATTACGGGGGATATGTTGAAGAATCCAAATCTTCGTACCAAGCTGGTTAAACTGCTGGCTGGTGTCGAACGCTCCTCTGGCAGCTCAGGCTTCCTGAAGGATATGTTTCTGGAGAAGGACTACCCGGCCATGGTGAATTATGAGTCTGTTATTATCGAGACGAACCAGGAGCTGATCAAGCGGGGACGGGAGCCTTTGTATGTAGTTTATCCCAAAGACGGGTTAACTTTAGCGGACTATTCATTCGGGTTTATCCAGAATGATACGAATAAAGAGAAGGAGAAGTTCTTTCAGGATTTGCAGGGGTATCTGCTTAGCGAACCTGTTCAGGCACGCATTCAGGAAACAGGCCGGAGAGTGGGATTAGGCGGTATGGTTGCAGAAGCGAATCCGGCTGTATTCAATCCGGATTGGGGGATTGACACCACGAGAATTCTGACTCCGATTAAATTTCCGGATGCGAACGTTATTTTAGAAGCGCTCAATCTGTATCAAAGTGAGTTCAGGAAGCCTTCCTATACCGTATATTGCCTGGACTTCTCCGGCAGCATGCAGGGGGACAGGGAGCATGAGCTCAAATCCGCTATGGAAATGCTGCTCGATCAGAACAGGGCGCGTGACAGTCTGCTGCAGGGTTCAGCCCAGGATGTGATTACGATACTTCCTTTCTCAAGTGAAGTCACTGAGCGGTATCATGCGGAAGGCGCCGATAATTTCAAAACGCTGCTGGATCAGGTGAACCAGCTGGCTCCAGATGGGGGAACGGATATCTACAGCTGCTCGCTTGAGGCCGTGAAGGAGCTAAGCCAGGTGGATAAAGACAAGTACATTGCTTCAGCTGTACTGATGACCGATGGGGAGTCTTCGGGCTCCGGCGACGGATTGGCCGCTTACTATCGTCAGTCCGGCAGGGATATCCCGGTCTTCTCCATTGCATTTGGTGAAGCCGCATCGAACGGGACAGACGGGAATACACAGCTGACGTTTATCAAAAAGCTGACGAACGCGGAACTCTTCGACAGCAGGAAGGGCCTGGCCGAAGCGTTCAAGAAGGTGAGGGGTTACAATTGAGGAGATGGCAAAGTATACCTGGGCTGCGGTACTACGGGGGGATTACCGCTTTTACCGCAGCGTTCACCCTGCTGTTTTTGCCGCTGGATTTCGGTCTGCTGTCCTCTATGGTCATATCTCTGTTCATTGGAATATGTGTGTTCCTCGGACTTCCTAGAGATGCTGCGGAGAGAGAGCAGCTGAGCCTAAGCAGGTTTCTCAAGCGGACCGCGCTGGATATCCGCAGTTTGAATGCGGCCGGTGCCTCACTAACAGCTTCCCTTCAGCGTCAAGCCGTGTTCGATATCGCCGGGATGGCTTCGGGCATTGTAAAGATGACTCAGGAGCAGAAGAAAGTGGACCCGGAGCTGGATCACTTTCTAGCATATTATTTATCCCGCTTTCTCCATCTTGTGGACAATTACTCCAAGCTGGAGAAGGATCGTTACGCCGATGAAGCGACGAAGGGAATGACGGCTCATATCGGAGAGGTGATCCAGGAGGTAAGGGATATTTTCTCCGCTCAGTATAACAAGATTCTGCGCCATGAATTTGGGGATCTGGCCTCGGTCTCCCTGGAGCTGGAATCCATGATGGAACTTCAGCGTTCCCAGCTAGGGCTGTCCGATCTCGATGATGAGTTCGCCAAGCTGGGCAATCACAGAACAGGAGGGAATGCGGGGTGAAGTCTCGGGTGTGGTTTCTGATTGCAGCATTAGTTATTGTGGCGGCGGCTGTGGTGTATAAGCTGCTTCCCTCCCCGGGTTCCTCAACCCAAGGAGGGGTGCCCACGGCACAAGGGAATGTCCAGACATTAACCGGATTAATCGGTTCTGAGAAAGAGGCCTTGTTTAATGATCCTGATTTTCAAGCGATCGCGCTTAAGGATTATAAGCTGCAGATCGAAGCTATGAAGGCAGGCTCACTTGAAATGACGAATCCGGCTTTAATTCAGGGCAAGGATTTCGTATTTCCGGCAAGTGAAGGGGTCGTAGACCGGATTAAGCTCAAACTTTCCCCTCTTCAGGTTGAGCCCATTTTTAGAACACCCGTTGTATTGTACAGCTGGGATATGATCACACAGCCGCTGATTTCTGAGGGCATTGTCAAGAAAGTGAACCAGTCTTACTACGTAGTAGATTTCAACAGACTTGTAAGCATGATTATTCATGACAAGAAGTGGGCGGAACTGGCTCCTGAGCTGAAGAGTTTATATGGAACCGTGGCAGTGATTACAAGTGATCCAGTGAAGTCCAATTCGGGAAATTCGTTTGCTGCCATGATTGCGGTGAGTCTGAATCAGGGAAGCATGCCGACCAAGGATAACATCACGTCTTTAGTGCCCCAAATCCGCAAAGTGTTCACCAAGCTTGGGTTCAAGAAAAGCTCCACTTCAGACGTGTTTAACGATTATTTGAGCAAAGGTATCGGAGCCAGCCCTATGATCGCGGGTTATGAAAGTGACATGATTGCTTTTGCGAGCACCAACACCGGGATTTACAAGAAGCTGATGAAGACGGCCAAGCCGGTTATTCTATATCCGGAGCCTACGGTATGGAGCACCCATGATTATGTGGCGTTGACCCCGGAAGCGAAGAAGATGACTGCTCTGCTCAAGGATCCGCGCATTCAGAAGCTTGCCTGGGAGAAATACGGGTTCCGTTCCGGAGTCCTGGGTGAAAATAATGATTTTACTCATCTGGCTGCTGAAGGAGTCCCTAAAGATATTACAAATGTAATGAGCATGCCTGATGTCGAGACGATGGATGAAATTGTGAACGGACTAAAATAACAGGCTGCATAACCTGGCCAACCTTGTCATATAGCTTAGGTATAAGAGGGGACAAGGAGAGTGTATCAGGTGAACAAGGCCAGAATGACATTTCGGTTTGATGAGCAGGAGACAAATCCGCTCTCGCCGGGCCGGCAGAGCGAACATAAAGTCCGTACAGCAGGCGTAAATGATGAACTGGATCGTAAGCCAGAGCGCAGCATTAACCGGGGCATAGAGCAGGATGCCGGTCGGGATACAGTTCAAGCTGTAGATCAAGTTACAGATCAAGCGCAGCGGACTCCCTCCCTTGTCATGGACCCGCTGGAGAGTTGGGGGGAGCCGTTCCAATCCCACAGTCAAATGGCTTTGCCGGTGATTTCTGGAGACAGGGATCGAGGCTTTCTCTATGAAAATGAAGATATCGACAGCATCATGAAAGATGCTCTGGTCCCGGGTGATAACGTGTATTATATATCCCCAAAGCGCCCTTCAAAATGGAAGCTGTTTGGATCAATTGCCGCGGCTACTGTAACGGGGGTGCTGTTCGGGTTTGTGGTTTTGTCGCTTTTTAACAAGGACGTCTCCCTCTCCATACCCGGGCTGACGAGCGCAAGCCATTCGGGAAACCCATCCGCAATCTCTGTTCTGGGTTCTCCGGATAATCTGGGAGACCCGGGCGGCGCTGCCCCGGTTGTAAAAGCGGTGCTGCCTGAGCAATCCTATTACTTCCTCCAATACGGGGTATTCAACTCTCCACAAGGGGTGAAGCAGGCTCAAGAGGAACTCCTGCAATCAGGCGTTGCCGCGGCGATGGACACTCAGGATAATAAGCGGGTATATGCCGGTGTATCTCCGGAAAGGGAGCAGGCCAAGCTGTTAAGCAGCCAGTTGAAATCCAGCGGGGTTAACCTGATTGTGCACGAGGTGATCTACCCGGCATCGGCAGAGATTAAGTACAGCGGAGATGCGGGGGTGTTGGATCAATACCTGGAGGACAGTGCCGATCTTGTGAAGCTGCTGAGCGTTACTTCGGCGGGTCTGCTGGAATCCAAGGAGGGCAAGAAGCAGAGTGCAGGGGAAATTGCCAATCTTAAACAGAAGCACCGGGGATGGACGGAGCATGCGGCTGCTGTTAAGAGCAGTCTGCCTGAGGATACCAGGCAGACTGCTGCAATGATGGAGAAGTCGATGAGCAGCGCGGTTAAGGCTTTGGATGAGTACAACAATAACGGCTCGAAGACGCATTTATGGGAAGTCCAGACGGCTATGATGGAGTATATTATGCTCCAGAAGAAGCTCCTTGGAATTAACTAACTTGAATAAGCTCATACTACCGGCAGGCGGAGATGGAAATACTTCCCCTGCCGGATTTTTGTTTGTATTGCTATGCATTTAACCTTATAATAAGGAAGTGTCAAAAAATGGCGAGGAATCCGAATCTACAGAGGGAGGATTCATTTTTTTTGGACAAGAATCGATCACGAACTATTATATTGGCCTCAACGTCCCCGAGAAGAAGGGACTTGATAGCAGGCTTACATATTCCGTATGAAGTTGTACCCAGCCACGCAGATGAGTCCACACCGGAAGGATGGACGCCAGAGCAAATCGTCAAGGAACTGTCGCTTCGCAAAGCCTCGGCTGTTTATGGGGAACTGGTACCTGCAAGAGAGGACGCAGTAATTGTCGGAAGCGACACGATTGTGGTTTTGGACGGGCAGGTGCTTGGAAAGCCACCGTCCCGGGAAGAGGCCGCTTCTATGCTGAGGTCGCTGCAGGGACGCACTCATCTTGTCTATACTGGAGTTGCTTGTATAGATGGCGGCACAGGCAGCACCCTTGTAGATTATAGGTCTACAAGGGTGACCATGCGGGCGTTGACTGAAGACGAAGTTAGGGCCTATGCAGACAGCGGGGAAGGACTCGATAAGGCAGGCGCTTATGCCATTCAGGGGCTTGGAGCCACATTGGTTACCGGAATAGAAGGGTGTTACTTCAATGTTGTTGGACTTCCGCTATCTCTTCTAAGTGAAATGCTGAAGTCTTTTAATTTGTTAGTGCTGAAGTTCCGTTCCAGTTAAGGAATTTGCCGTGATGAACAAAGGAGAGATAGATTACGATGGAGCCAGCTAACTATATGCTGCGCGACATTCCCCATGATGAACGCCCACGAGAACGCATGATGCAATATGGGGCAGGTGCGCTCAGCCATGCCGAATTGCTAGCCATACTACTTAGGACAGGAACGAAGCAGGAGTCTGCGCTCCACGTCGCCCAGCGGATACTAAATCGTGCGGGAGGCCTTCGGAATTTGATGGACCTCAGCGTGGAAGAGCTTATCCAGACGAAAGGGATCGGCACAGCCAAAGCGGTACAGCTGAAGGCTGGGCTAGAGCTGGGTGTGCGCATGGCTGCAACACGGATGCCGGATCGGATCGTGATCCGCTCTCCACGGGACGCGGCGAATTTTCTCATGGAACAGCTGCGTTATTTGCAAAAGGAACATTTTGTCTGTTTATTTCTTAATACAAAAAATCATATCATAGCTCAAGAGACACTCTCCATGGGCAGCCTTAATGCCTCGATTGTTCATCCGCGCGAAGTATTCCGGGCAGCCATCAAATGCAGCAGCGCTTCGGTCGTCTGCGCGCATAATCACCCCAGCGGCGATCCAACGCCGAGCCCGGAGGATATTCAAATTACACAGAGACTTTGTGAAGCGGGACAGATAGTGGGAATAGATGTTCTGGATCATATTGTAATTGGAGACGGGGACTTCGTTAGTTTGAAGGAGCAAGGTCTCATGTAATATAATAGCTTAGACACAAAAGGAAAGGGAGTTACATCATGCTAGGTGGTTTTACTAAAGACTTGGGAATTGACTTGGGAACAGCGAATACACTTGTTTATATCCGTGGAAAAGGAATTATTGTTCGTGAGCCTTCCGTGGTAGCTCTTAATACTGATACGAAAGCCATTGTGGCTGTTGGTGAATCCGCCAAGAAAATGATCGGCAGAACGCCGGGCAACATCCGGGCAATCCGTCCAATGAAAGACGGGGTTATTGCCGACTTTGATACAACAGCAACGATGATCAAATATTTCATCCGTCAGGCACAGAAGCAGCGCTCTTTGTTCCAGCGCCATCCGAATGTGATGGTCTGCGTTCCTTCCGGTATTACAGCGGTGGAGCAGCGTGCGGTTGAAGATGCGACCAAGCAGGCAGGTGCACGTGAAGCCTATACGATCGAAGAGCCATTTGCGGCAGCGATTGGCGCCGACCTTCCGGTATGGGAGCCTACGGGAAGCATGGTCGTGGATATCGGCGGTGGAACGACCGAGGTGGCCGTTATTTCTCTTGGAGGTATTGTAACCAGCCGTTCTGTCCGTGTGGCGGGCGATGAAGCTGACGAATCTATCATTCAATATATCAAGCGCCAATATAATCTCATGATCGGGGAGAGAACGGCTGAACAGTTGAAGATGGATATCGGTTCGGCTATGCCGCTGGAGCAGGTAGAGACGATGGAAATCAGGGGCCGCGATTTGGTGACAGGCCTGCCTAAGACGATTACCATTACTTCAGACGAAGTTTCGGAGGCTTTGGGCGATACGGTGAATGCCATTGTAGATGCGGTTAAAGTTACTTTGGAGAAATGCCCGCCGGAGCTTGCAGCAGACATCATGGACCGGGGAATTGTGCTGACAGGTGGCGGGGCTCTGCTTCGCAATCTGGATAAATTGCTGGCAAATGAGACAGGCATGCCTGTTATTGTGGCTGAGAATCCGCTGGATTGTGTAGCTGTTGGTACGGGCCGCGCACTTGATAACATTCATCTCTTTAAATCTAGAAGCAGTTCAGCGATCAAATCTAGAAGATAGTCTGTGAAGACAGCCCTTGCCATGGGAGAGAAAAAGTAAGATAAGAGGGTGTTGGAACTGTTTAAGCTGCTCGGTAACAAAAGATTGTTTATACTGCTGATAGGACTTATCCTGTTCGTAGCTGTAATGGGATTCACTCTTGGACCACGGGCAGGCTTGACCTGGCCCGAGAAATTCATCAAGGATACGGTTGGCTTCGTTCAATCAGTATTCTACAAGCCCGCTCGCGCTGTAGCGGGCTTCTTTGAAGATATTGGGAATCTCCGGTCTCTTCAGGAAGAGAACAAGGAACTTAAGATTATGATGGCGCATTATACGCGGGAGAAGCCGCTGCTTAACTCACTGCAGAAACAAAACGATGAGCTCAAAAAAAATCTTAACTTCACACAGTATCAGTTAGAAACGAATAAAACGGAGCTGGCCATTGTCGATGTCGTCAGTGTGAATAACGACCCGGCGAACCGGACCCTGGTCATTAACCGGGGCAGCAATGACAAGGTCAGAAAAGGGCTTACGGTCATCTCGGACAAAGGAATGGTTGGCGTCGTTAGTGAGGTCAGCAACTTCACATCAACAGTCAAACTGCTGACTTCACTGGATTCCAGGGACATCAACTCGGCCGGTATCGCAGTTACCGCGCAGGGGAAAGAAGACACTTCTTTTGGGATCATCGAAGATTACGATCAGCAGTCGGGAACTTTCATTATGACCAAGATTGATCATCAAAAGGATAAGCTGGCCAAGGGTGATACTGTTGTAACCTCCGGGGCCGGTGGCGCTTTTCCTAAGAATATGATTATCGGTACGGTCGTCAGCCGTGATCCAGGGACCGGACTGACGGATACGGCCCGAATCAAACCGGCAGCTGACTTTGAGAATTGGAAGAGCCTGTTTGTGGTTATGACCAAGGAGGTACCAGGGCAATGAAGCGTCGTTATATTCTGACGCTGCTGTTGTTCCTTCTGTTTATTGTAGAGGGGACCATCGTGCCATTGTTGATTCCTGGGGCGTGGCAGACCCGGATTATTCCACACTTGGTATACGTGGTGATCCTGTTCGCTGCAGTCTATGACCACCGTTATATTGGATTGATGCTTGGTCTAGCCTTTGGTATGCTTCATGATGTGGTATTCTACGGAGTTATGGTTGGCGTATATTCATTCTCGATGGGATTATCCGGATATTTGATGGGCCTGATATTCAGGTCCCGTCATGCTTCCATTGTAGTGATGATGATCGTGGTAGTGATCGGCAGCATTCTAATGGACTCTATGGTTTTTGGCATCTATTCGATATTTAAAATTTATACGCTGCCTTACACATACGCGCTGGTGGATCATATTGTTCCGACCATGATCGTACAGCTTGTCTTTGCGCTCGCGATTTATGTTCCTCTTCGCCGTCAGATCGAGAAGCTGGTGAAACGGCGCCCCAAAGAGGAGACCGCCTAACTTTCCAGGCCGCCAATTTGCCTGGTGAAGGAGGAAACAGGAGGCTCATTCACGAATTGTTGTAGGGGGAGGGACAGGCTTATGACTGTAAAATCAAATCATGTAACCATCAAAGGCACCAAAGACGGCCTGATTTTCCTGCTTGACGATCAGTGTGAGTTCTCGGAGCTTCTTGAAGATCTTAGATATAAACTGGAACACAGCCATCAAAACATCCTCACAGGACCAATCATTCACGTTGATGTGAAGCTGGGCATGAGAGAAGTAACAGAGGATCAAAAGACGGAGCTATTGGACACCCTCAAGCAGAAAGGGAATCTGCTGATCAGGTCTATAGATACACCTGCCCAAAGCATGCTGGAGGTGGATCAGAACCAACTAACGATTCATACTGGCATGATCCGTTCCGGGCAAGTACTTCATCATGAAGGCAATATTTTATTTCTCGGCGATGTCAATCCAGGGGGGACTTTGGAATGCACGGGAGATATTTTTATAATGGGAGCTTTAAGAGGGATGGCTCACGCGGGGGTCAACGGGAACATGGAAGCTGTCATTGCAGCCTCATACCTGGCCCCTACCCAGCTCCGAATTGCGGAAGTGATCAGCCGACCGCCGGATGAGTGGGAGAACAGGGAGACAAGCATGGAGTTTGCTTTCCTGAAAGATGGAGTTATGCAAATTGATAAGATTACGAATATTGTCCGAGTCCGGCCGGATTTAAGCTCATTTAAAGGGGTGTAGATTATGGGAGAGGCTATTGTCGTCACTTCAGGAAAGGGCGGCGTCGGAAAGACAACCACGTCTGCCAATATAGGAACAGCGCTTGCGCTGCTTGGCAAAAAGGTATGCCTGGTTGATACGGACATTGGGCTTCGGAACCTGGATGTGGTGATGGGGCTGGAGAATCGCATTATCTACGATCTGTGTGATGTGGCGGAAGGGAGATGCCGGCTTAATCAAGCGCTTGTGAAGGATAAGCGTTTTGAAGAACTATATATGCTTCCCGCCGCACAGACCAAGGATAAGAATGCCGTTTCGCCAGAGCAGGTTAGGGATATTATTCTCGAACTGAAGAAGGAATATGAGTATGTGATTATTGACTGTCCGGCTGGTATTGAGCAGGGCTTCAAGAATGCCATTGCAGGTGCCGACCAGGCGATTGTGGTGACTACGCCGGAGCATGCCGCTGTAAGAGATGCGGACCGCATAATCGGCCTGCTTGAGAACTCCCATATCAAGTCTCCCAAGCTTGTGGTTAACCGGATCCGTGTGAATATGGTGAAGTCCGGGGACATGCTGGATATCGACGGAATCCTGCAGGTGCTTAATATTGACCTGATCGGAATTGTTCCTGATGACGAGCTGGTTATTAAAGCGGCGAACACCGGAGAGCCGACGGTGATGAACCCGGATTCCAGGGCAGCTATAGCTTACCGCAATATAGCACGCCGTATTCTCGGGGATACCGTGCCTTTAATGCAGTTGGATCAGAAGAAGGGTGCCTTTACCCGCTTCAAGAAGTTTTTTGGGATGGGCTAACGCAGCCTAATAAACGAACTAAACGGAGTATGCAGACATGACACTAATAGGAGTGTTCTCTCTGCATGCTCCGTTTTTTTATGCTTCCGGGCTCGTTCATATTTGTCCTTGCTGCCTCATATAGTGAAACAAGCTATAAACCAAATGAAGCAGTAAAGGGGAAATTAGCGCTATGGACATGAAGTCTAACGTGAAAAAGCGCAGAGAAGAGCGAATCCGACAGCTGTTGGCCGCGCCAGCGGATCATGTTACCTCAAATAAACCTTTGTGGGACACGGCCGTGCCTGAGTTTCAGGACGATAAAATGAATCATCGTAGTGAGCATATATACCGGGAGGAACCAGGGCCGGCGGAGGCTGACCCGGAGCAGGCCTGGAAGATGAGGAGTTCACGGTGGCTGGCTGATTCCGGTGAGTATCCGGGAGGACCGTATGTGCCTGTGAGTCGGTCCAGAGCTTCTTTTTGGAAAATGTTCATGATGAGGGCGTTTGTAAGCACCTTATTGTTTGGAGCTCTTTGGGGAATTCATCGCTACCAGCCGGAGTGGTCGCTGCCTATACGAGTCTTTGTGACCAAAGCGATGACAGAGGAGCTTGACTTTAAAGCGGCTCAGGTTTGGTATGAACAGCACTTTGGGGGTGCCCCTTCGTTTATTCCTATATTCGGCCAAAGCGAGGACAAGGGGCAGAAAGTACAGGGGCAGCGCATTTTCTCAGCGCCGGTTCAAGGAACGGTTTCTTCTCCGTTTGCTCTTAGTTTTAAAGGAATTGAGATCATATCCACTGCGCCTTCGGGGGGAAGTCAGCTGCCAGTGAGAAGCGTGGAGACGGGGCGTGTAACTGAAGTTAATCAGGATGTGATTACCGGGCTGACGGTCCAGATTCAGCATGCGGACGGATATTACTCCATTTATGGACATCTAGGCGGGGCCAAAGTGCAGAAGGGCGATTGGATTGAAGGCGGGGAGCCGATCGGAACGTTAAAGAGCTCATCTGAAGCGGAGCAGGTCTCCTTGTATTTTGCCCTTAAAAAAGATGGCCAGTATATAGACCCGTCGGCCGTGGTGCCTTTTGATTAGGGTTCTCGGCATTCCGTTCTCCGTTCATCCCCTCTTTGTCCTGGTGATGCTGGCCTCCGTGTTTACCGGACGATTTCTGGAGCTGATCGCCCTGTTCGGGATCGTCTTTGTTCATGAGCTTGGACATGTTGCTGCCGCCAGGTGGCTTGGGGTACCTGTGCTATCGGTTATGATGCTTCCCTTCGGAGGGCATGCGGTACTAGAGGACCGAGGAGACTTCACTGCCGGAAAGGAGCTCGTTATCGCTCTGGCGGGCCCATTTCAGAATCTTGTTCTGATCTTTGTAACCGTCCTGCTCCAGCATTTCGGAGTTTGGGAAGGGGCATTTCCGGTTTATTTTATAGAGTGCAATCTGTTGATTGCGCTATTTAACCTGCTGCCTATTCTGCCGCTGGATGGGGGAAGGATCTGTCAGGCGCTGTGCAGCCTGTCCATGTCATTTCATTCAACTCTGGTGTGGTGTACGCGGCTGAGCATGGTTTTCAGCGCTCTCGTTATTGTATATGCGGTTGTTCCCTGGCTGGCAGGGGGAGCGCTTCAGCTAAATCTGCTGTTGATTGGAAGCTTCCTGCTGTATACCAATATGACCGATTACCGGAACGTTCATTTCCGGTTTCTTCGATTCCTGATGAACCGGGACAAATCCTTTTCCCACCATCTGATTCAAGGCAGTCTGGTCCAGCCGATTATTGCCGAGACCGCGAAACCTTTGGACCGGATTCTGCGTCTATTAAGGCGGGAAAAGTATCATTTCATCTATGTGATGAATCATGAAGGTCAGATTGTGGCAGTAGTGCCCGAACAAAAGGTGATTGCGTCTTATTTGACAGGGGGGTCAGGTCAATAAGCCATTGGTTCGTGTTATAATTAGGTTCGCTTTATAAATGTTTTGTCAGAGCGTTAGCAGAGGTGAGAATAGATGAAGCAGATGGTTGTTCACTGCGAGCCAGGGTCTACACAACTTGCACTGCTTGAACAGGGCAAGCTGGTGGAATATGCGGTAGAATGTTCCGAGGAGAGCGGTGCTGTCGGAAGTATTTTTAAAGGCCGCGTGGTTAATGTGATTCCGGGAATGCAGGCTGCTTTTGTGGATATCGGGCAAAAGAAGAACGCTTTCCTGTACATAGACGACGTATTGCATCCCCACCTGGAGAAGCAGCCCAAACAAAAGCCATCGATTACGGAGCTTCTCCGGGTCGGGCAGGAGCTGCTTGTTCAAGTCGTTAAGGATGCTTCAGGCACGAAGGGTGCGCGGGTGACGACCCATTATTCCCTTCCAGGCCGATGGATCGTATATATGCCAATATCCGGTTATGTAGCCGTATCCAAGAGGATAGATAGAGAATGGGAACGAACCCGGCTTAAGCAGCTTGGAGAGGAGCTCCGGGCTGAGGAGGAAGGCTTGATTATCCGAACGGTAGCCGAGAATGAGCATCCCGAAGCCATTGAGGAGGATCTCAGGTTACTCCGTGGTTTATGGAAGTCAATTGAAGAAAAAGGCGCCCGCGCACATGCCCCGGTCCTTCTTCACCAGGATCTGAGTATGGTACAGCGGCTTATGCGGGACGTCTACATTCCGCAGACCGGTGAACTGATTCTGGACAGTAAGGAGCAGGCGGAGGAAGCTGCCCTTTTCCTCGAAGGGATGCTTCAAGGTGATTTTCCGAAGGTTTACAATTATCAGGAAGAGAGACCGATATTTGAGGCTTACGGTATCCAGGAGCAGCTGGATAAGGATTTTCAGCGGAAGTTGTGGCTGCCTGGAGGCGGATATTTAATCTGGGACCGGACGGAGGCCCTGACGGTGATTGATGTGAATACCGGCAAGTTCACCGGGACGGACAATTTGGAGAATACCGTATTCCAGACCAACCTGGAAGCGGCCAGTGAGATTGCACGACTGCTTCGTCTCCGGGATACGGGCGGAATTGTCATTATTGATTTCATTGATATGGTGCTTGAGGAGCACCGGGACCGTGTGCTGGACAGGCTGGAGATGGCGATGAGGCCTGACCGTACCCAGCATCATATTCTGGGGTGGACGAAGCTTGGCTTACTGGAGCTTACTCGGAAGAAAATGAGAGAAGGCAGTGGAAGTTATCCAGGCACATGCAAAGCATGCCATGGAACTGGGAGAATTAAGGTTTAATGAAACAGGGAATTGATATTGATTTTTTAGGATGCTCATGCTAATATAATTTAGTATGTGTCTTAAGTGAACTCTTCTGCACATGCTGTAACCGCTCCGATCGGGTCTGCAAGTATGCCATCCGGCATCACCTGAATCAGGCGAGTCTGAGAAATGAGGAGGTGCAGACAAATGTACGCAATTATTGAAACAGGTGGCAAGCAATACCGTGTTCAAGAAGGTGATGTTCTTTACATCGAGAAATTGAATGCTGGTGACGGCGAGAGTGTTACTTTCGATCGTGTTTTGGCAGTTTCTAAAGGTGACGGCTTGGTAGCAGGAGCTCCACTGGTATCCGGCGCTAGTGTAACAGCGAAAGTTGAGAAACACGGCAAAGGTGAGAAAGTGGTTGTTTTCAAGTACAAAGCTAAGAAGAACTACCACAAGAAACAAGGTCATCGTCAACCATACACGAAAGTGACCATCGAGAAAATCCAAGCGTAAGAAGGTGCGGTAATTGATTACTGTCTCCATATTGCGCCGTAACGACAAGGCTATTCAGGGATTCAAGATTATAGGACATGCCAACTATGCCAAGGCTGGCGAAGATATTGTGTGTGCAGGGGTATCCGCTGTCACTGTAGGTACTGTCAATTCAGTTGAAGCACTTACCGGTATCGTTATGGATACGGAAATGAAGAACGGATTCTTGAATGCGTCGCTTCCCGACATGTCTCCATCTCCGGCACTTGAACAGGCACAACTGTTATTATCGTCTCTGGTCGTCATGTTGAAGAGTATCGAACAGTCATACGACAAGTATATTAAGATAAAGTACGTTAATATTTGAAGAAGGAGGTAGACAACAATGTTGAAATTGGATCTCCAGTTATTCGCATCGAAAAAAGGTGTGGGTTCCACAAAAAACGGACGTGACAGTGAAGCGAAACGCCTTGGCGTTAAGCGTGCTGACGGACAAACGGTTACTGGTGGAAGCATCCTCGTTCGCCAACGCGGTACGAAGATTCACCCAGGTACCAATGTGGGAATCGGCAAAGACGACACTCTCTTCGCTAAAGTTGATGGTGTAGTGAAATTCGAACGTTGGGGTCGCGATCGCAAAAAAGTGAGCGTCTACCCTGCTCAAGTCGCTCCGGTAGCGGCTGCAGTAGAAGCGTAAGAATTTGATTAAGCCTCCGGCAGTTATGCCGGGGGCTTTTTTTGTAGCCGTCCGTCAGGCGCGCCGGGAATTCATTTATGATATACTGGTTAATGATGTCACCTCGAAAAGGAATGGAATAATATGAAATATCGTAAAATGGCGCCGTATGCGGCTGTCTTGTTGGCTCTAGCCCCTATGATATCGGTATACTTTGCACATTCTTTGATTTTGCATCTATTGGCATGCATATGGGGGTTTCTCGTGGGTCTGCTCTATTATCAGTATATGAAGCGTCAGAACGAGAAAGAGAGGAAGCGGCTGCTGGATTCGTTTCAGAGGACGGCTACTGCTACACTTGGACATCATCGGCACGACTGGATGAATGATTTGCAAATTTTGTATGGTTATATTCAGCTTGGCAAGCATGATAAACTTGTGCATTGTGTGGAAAGAATAAAGGAACGGATGAATACGGAGAGCAGTATCTCCAAACTCGGCATCCCTGCATTGGTGTTCTATCTGCAGTCGTTCCGTGAGGTTAACGGGTCTGTTCATCTGGATGTTGAAATTGAGGAAGGGCTGCAGCTCGGAGATCTGCTGGACGATGGGCAGGCGGAGGAATTGACCGATGCCATTATGGATACGATTCGTGCGTATCAATTTACTGGGCGTTCTTCCTGGGGAGAGATTCTGGAACTTAAGATGTCCATGTATACAGAAGACCGGGAAGTTGTAGTTATGTTTGAGCAGGATGGGAATTGTGGGAATGCAGAGATGCTGAGACAGCGTATTGAGGAGACAGTTCAAGGCAAGCGGATCAAAGCCGGTCTTACGGGGTCTCCTCAATCCTCATTTGAGCTGCGCATACCATGTTGAATTATATAATGAGGTGAAACCATGTTTGTAGATAAAGCGAAGATCTATGTAAAAGGCGGTGACGGAGGCGATGGAATCGTCTCCTTCCGACGTGAAAAATATGTGCCGGAGGGAGGCCCTGCCGGCGGTGATGGCGGACGCGGCGGTGATGTGATTTTTCGCGTGGATGAAGGTCTGCGTACGTTGATGGACTTCCGTTATCAGCGTCACTTCAAAGCCCAGCGTGGGGAGAAGGGCCGCAACAAAAGCCAGCATGGTGCTGGTGCTGATGATATGATCGTCCGGATTCCGCCAGGAACGGTAATTATCGATGAGGATACCCAGGAGGTTCTGGCCGATCTGACCCGTCATGGACAGCAGGTGGTCGTAGCCCGCGGCGGACGCGGCGGACGCGGCAACATCCGTTTTGCAACTCCTAACAACCCGGCTCCAGAGCTTGCAGAGAATGGGGAAGAGGGTCAGGAGCGTTATATTATTCTTGAGTTGAAAGTGATGGCTGATGTAGGGCTTGTTGGATTTCCAAGTGTCGGAAAATCCACCTTGTTATCCGTAGTCTCCGCCGCGAAGCCGAAGATTGGAGCTTATCATTTCACGACCATCACACCGAATCTTGGGGTAGTTGATGTGGGCGAGGGAAGAAGCTTTGTAATGGCCGATTTGCCAGGTCTGATCGAAGGTGCACATGAGGGCGTGGGACTTGGTCATGAATTTCTCAGACACGTTGAGCGGACAAGAGTAATTATTCATGTCGTGGATATGGCTGGTTCCGAAGGCCGGGATCCCTTTGAGGATTGGCAGAAGATTAATGGGGAACTGAAGCTGTACAATGCGGACCTGGAGAATCGGCCTCAGATTGTGGCGGCGAACAAGATGGACATGCCGGAGTCCTCAGAGAACCTGGAGGCCTTCCGCGCGAAGGTTGCTGAGGTTCGTCCGGATTTAGAAATTTATCCAATCTCCTCGCTGACCCGAGAAGGTGTGCAGGAACTGCTGTACCGTGCGGCTGACCTGCTGGACGAAATACCAGAAGCACCTGCCATTGAAGAAGTGACAGAGCTGAATGAACGCAAGATCTACAAGCTGGATAAGAAGGAAGATAACAGCTTTGTCATTAAGCGTGAGAATGAAGCTTTTGTTGTGGAAAGTCCGGCGATTGAACGGATGATGAAGCGGATGCAGCTTAACAGTCATGAGGCAATTCTGAAGCTTGCACGCACGATGCGCCATATGGGGATCGATGATGAGCTTCGTAAAAGAGGCGCGGAAGACGGGACGATTGTCCGTATCGGTGACTTTGAATTTGAATTTGTGGAAGGCAGCAGTTACTATTACTAACACTCATGCCGTCTGTTGTCTTGGAATAGGGACAGCAGACGGCTTTTTTATTAAAAGGTCCTCTATCTATTGCCCGGACGAGCTCTATCCTTTATAATGTCCACTATGGGAAAACAATAGTCTTTATTAGGAGGACGTTTGTGAAAGAACGTTATTATCTGGTGCGGGAGGATATTCTGCCGGAAGCTGTGGTCAAAGCCCTTCAAGCCAAGCAGCTGCTAGCCAGTGGCGAGGTGAAGACGGTTCATGAGGCTGTAGAGCAGGTGGGCATCAGCCGCAGCGCTTTTTATAAGTATAAAGATGGGATTCATGTGCTTAATCAGCTGGAGCGGGACCGGATTGTGACGGTATCGTTCGATCTCGAACACCGTTCAGGAATACTATCTGAGGTGCTTGCTCTTGTTGCGGGCTTCGGAGGCAATGTTCTGACGATTAATCAAAGCATCCCGCTTCAAGGAAGGGCGAATGTGGTTATTTCCGTTGAAACCTCGAATCTGACAGAAGAGCTGGATGATCTGACAGCATCCCTTCAGGAGACTCCTGGAGTGCGGAGAGTTCATATCATTGGCCAAGGTTAGGCGGATGTATATAGATTAATAGTTTTATTAAATAGGAGGAGTAACGGATGAAACCTGTTAGAGTTGGATTATTGGGACTAGGGACCGTGGGGACGGGTGTGGTCCGTATTGTGGAAGGTCATCAGGAGGATCTGAGCAGTCAGGTTGGTTCTCCGATTGTGATTGAGAAGATTGCGGTCAAGAGTATGGATAAAGCAAGAAATATTGCTATTGATGCCAGCAAGTTGACGGATAATCCGCTGGATGTAATTAGAGACCCGGAGATTGATGTAATCGTCGAGGTCATGGGCGGAGTTGAAGGGACCAAGGAATACATTTTGGAAGCATTGGAACGCGGAAAGCATATTGTAACTGCAAACAAGGATCTGATGGCTCTGTACGGCTCCGAGATTCTGGCCAAGGCCATGGAGAAACAGTGTGATGTGTTTTATGAGGCCAGCGTGGCTGGAGGGATTCCGATAATCCGGACGCTGATCGAAGGCTTCTCTTCCGACCGGATTATGAAGATCATGGGGATCGTGAATGGCACGACCAACTATATACTGACCAAAATGAGCCAAGAGGGCGCTTCTTATGAGGATGTTCTTAAAGAAGCCCAGGAGCTCGGGTATGCAGAATCAGATCCAACCTCCGATGTGGAAGGTCTGGATGCCGCTCGCAAGATGGCGATTTTGGGCACTTTGGGATTCCGGACGAATGTTGAGTTAAGTGATGTGAGTGTGCGAGGTATTTCCAGTGTCTCCAAGGAAGATATTTTGTATGCCAAACAGCTTGGTTATGAAATGAAGCTGCTCGGGATTGCGGACAGACAGGACGATCAGTTCAGTATTACGGTACAGCCAACGATGGTTAAGAAATCTCACCCGATTGCTTCGGTGAATGGTGTCTTTAATGCTGTCTATGTGTACGGTGAAGCTGTCGGGGAGACCATGTTCTACGGTCCTGGGGCCGGCGAAATGCCGACGGCTACTTCGGTTGTTGCTGATTTGGTGGCTGTGGTGAAGAATTTGAAGCTGGGCGTCAACGGCTTGAAAGCAATTGTCCCTTATAAACCCAAGAAGCTCAAGAGCGATGAAGAGATTGCTTATAAGAACTTCCTGCTTCTCCACGTTGAGGACAAAGCCGGGGTTCTGGCCCAAATCACACAAGTGTTCGCAGAATATGAAGTCAGCCTGGAATCGGTGGTTCAGTCACCTAATGAACAGCACTCTGATGTTGAAATTATGATTGTCACTCATGACGCGAGCCAAGCGAGCATGAATAAGGTGCTTCGTCATTTTGAGTCCTTAAGTGTGATCCGCCGGATTAAGAGTGTGTATCGTGTTGAAGGCTAATCACTTAGGCAAAGGAGTTTAATTCATGAGTTCTCCAGTATTAAACGGTGTCCGGGTGAAGGTTCCCGCGAGTACCGCGAATTTAGGTCCGGGCTTCGATACCTTAGGAATGGCTCTATCGTTGTATGCATGGATTGAGCTGAAGCCGGCGCATCAAACCAAGTTCCATCTTTATGGTGATGAGATGAACGGAATCCCGACCGATAAGACCAACCTCATCTACCAAGTGGCCCAATCCGTATTTCAAGAAGCCGGAGTGGACCTGCCTGAGCTTGAAATTTCAATGTATTCTGATATTCCTCTAACCAGGGGGCTAGGGAGCAGCGCATCCGCTATTATTGGAGCGCTTGCAGCGGCCAATGAATTAATAGGGGCGCCTTTAACAAAAGATAAGCTGTTTGATATGGCTACAGCACTCGAGAAGCACCCAGACAACGTGGGGGCCTCCTTGTTCGGAGGCATCATTGCCGCCAGCTGGGATGGACAACATGCGGACTATCTCCGTATTGAACCGCCAACTGGGCTGGGGGTACTTGTTGCTATTCCTGATTTTCAGCTGTCTACTTCGAAAGCCCGGGGAGTGCTGCCTGAACAGGTGACTTTATCCGATGCGGTGTACAACATCAGCCGCTCTTCATTATTGACTGCCGCCCTGTCGGCTGGACGACTTGATCTGATTGCATCTGCCATGCGTGACCGGCTGCATCAACCTTATAGAGCTTCGATGATTCCTGGAATGTCCAGAATTCTGGAGGAGGCTCCGTCCCATGGTGCACTTGGCGCGGCGCTAAGTGGTGCGGGCCCTACGTTGCTTGCTCTAGTGGACAAAGAAGCGGGAACTGGTGCTCAGCTGGAGCAATTTCTTGCAGATGTTCTTGGGGAACAGGGCATTAGCGCTAGAACGTTGTGGCTGGAGCCTGATAAGGACGGAGTTGTTGTTGTAGACGGCGCTTCAGAGGAAGTTTCGTTCATGGATACTATTAAAGGGGAATACACAGCATGAAAAGAATTGCTCTACTGCCAGATGGGACGGTTTCCCACGAAGCGGCGCTCTATTTATTTGATGAAGAACCCGTTGAGCTGGTTCATTATAAGCAAATCTCGGATGTGTTTCTGTCTACCGCGAATGGAGAGACCGACTATAGTGTAATTCCGATTGAGAACACAATCGAAGGTTCCGTGTCACTGCATATGGATTGGTTGGTGCATGAGGTTGACATACCAATGCAAGCGGAATGGGTGTATCCGTCTATCCAAAACCTTGTGGGGAGAAGAGAAGAGGCTGAGTCTTCAGAGGGAAAACCGGATTGGTCCAAAGTGACCAAGGTTATTTCTCATCCTGTCGCTATGGCTCAGTGCCTGCAATTTATTCGCTCTCATATGCCGCAGGCAGAGCTTGAGCATGTAGGCAGCACCTCCGAGGCCATTGAGACGGTTAAAAACAATCCCGGCAAGGGATGGCTTGCGATTGGCACTCTGCTTGGAGCCAGACGCCATGGACTGGATGTATTGGCTGAGAAGGTGACCGATCACGATAACAATTTCACCCGCTTTATTTTGATTGGGCCATCCAAACCCAAGGTGCTCAAAACATCCGGTGAGGACAAGACCAGTATTCTGGTTACGCTGCCTTCTGATTTTCCGGGGGCGCTGCATCAGGTGCTTTCTGCATTCTCATGGCGCAAGCTGAACTTGTCCCGTATTGAATCAAGACCAACGAAGAAAAAGCTGGGCAGTTACTATTTCTATATCGATGTACTCCATAGTTTAGACTCCGTACTGCTCCCTGCAGCAATTGCCGAGATTGAAGCGCTTGGGTGCCAGGTCCGCATTCTGGGTTCGTATTTAAGTTATTCTTATGAGAATACAATGACGGAGGTACAGAACTGATGGCTGAACAGTGGATTTACTTGGATGGAGAGTTTGTAACGAAGGAAAAAGCTACCGTATCCGTATTCGATCATGGTTTCCTTTATGGGGATGGCATATTTGAAGGTATCCGCATATACAACGGGAATATTTTTAAATGCAAGGAGCATTTAGAACGTCTATATGATTCAGCTAAATCCATTCAGTTGAATATTCCTCTCTCTTATCAGGAGATGGAAGATGCTCTTGTTGAGACCCTTCGCCGTAATGAGCTTCGCAATGGATATATTCGTCTTGTCGTTTCCCGTGGCGTGGGGAACCTAGGGCTTGATCCCAACCGCTGTCCTAAGGCTTCTGTTATTATTATTGCGGAGCAGCTTGCAATCTACTCTGAGGAAGCGTACAGGACGGGGCTGAAGACGGTTTCGGTATCGACCCGCCGGAATATTCCTGATGCTTTGAATCCTAAGATTAAGTCATTGAATTACTTAAATAACATCCTGGTCAAAATCCAGTCCAATCTGGCTGGAGCCGGCGAGGCAATTATGCTGAATGCGCAAGGGTATGTTACAGAGGGGTCGGGAGATAACATTTTTATCGTAAAAAAAGGAGTTATCACCACTCCCCCTTGTTATCTGGGAGCGTTAGAAGGCATTACACGTCAAGCGATCATCGAAATTTGCGAGCGGGTAGGCTTGAAGCTGAAAGAAGAGCCTTTCACGCTTCATGATGTTTATATTGCGGATGAGGTGTTCCTAACGGGTACGGCCGCCGAGGTTATTGCGGTTCGTGAAGTAGATGGCCGGATCATCGGTGAGGGCCAGGCTGGTCCGATTACACTTCGTCTGCTTGAGGAATTTAGAAGTATAGTGGATCAAGATGGTGTTAAAGTTTGGGAGTAACAACGGAATTGCGATTCTACAGGTTCAAATCCTTTCTGCCTTTCAGTAGGTAGAAAGGATTTTTTTATTTTCGAGGATGTCAAAACCCGGGCTCTTGCATAGGATGTATTAAATGGGCAAGGGGCGAATATCACGGCCCTAAGAAGAATTTAGGAGGTCTGTGTCAGGTGAAAATACACATTGTGCAGCAGGGAGATACCCTGTTTGAGTTGTCCAAGAAATATGATGTTCCGCTTCAGAAGCTGATCGATGCTAATCCGCAGCTCGCGAATCCGGATCAATTGAATATTGGGGACAAGGTCAAAGTGCCAACGGTTGGGGTACCTATAGGGAATCAAGGCGGGAGCAATGTCATCTATAAGCACGAGGTGAAGGAAGGGGATACGCTTTGGAAATTGTCCAAAGCCTGGGGAATCCCGCTGGATTCCATCATCAGTGCGAATCCGCAGCTTGCCAACCCCGATGACCTCAAGGTTGGTGATATCGTGAATATCCCGTCTGCGGGGAAAGCTAATACGACAGCGCCTCAGGCAGGCAGCGGTTCTATGGGAACTGGGGATAAAGTCCATACAGCTCCGATAATTTCGGAGGGGAAGAAGAATACCGCTCCGATTGAAGGCGGTAAAAAGAACACAGCTCCGATTGAGCAGGTACCTGTGCCTGAAGTTCCAACACCGCTCCCAGCACCAGCACCAGCACCAGCGCCTGTTGTACCGCCGGTCATCGAGATTCAGCCGGCTCCCCCAGCCCCCCAACCTATAATTCCTCAGTATAATATTGAGGTGGAGTACTCTGAGATTAGCGCACCTAACTATGTCTTTGAGTTCCAGCAGCCACCGGTATATCAGTATGTGCCTGAGTACCAGCCACAACCTGAGCCTTATGTCCCTGAGTATAAACCTGAGCCGATTAAAGAATCGCCCTGTGGCTGTGGCTCAAGCTCCCACCATTTATCTAAACAATATCCAGTCGAAGCAGAGAAAGTCTCAGGACTTTATGATTATGCTCCGATGACAGAACAGCCATTCCAATCATACCAACCTCAAGGTCAGTATCAAGCGGAAAATCCGTCTTTTCTAGGTGAGTATCCAGGAATCTCGGCTGCTCCGATTTATGAATGGCCTCAGGTCTATCCGCCTGTTGAGCCCTGCCAACCAGCTTGGCCTTATCATCATGGCATGCATCATGCTCCATATGGTTACGGCCCGGAACAGAACATAGGAGGAGCCCAATATTCTCCTCAAGGCTCTCCATGGGGAATGGAGTATTCACAGACTCCTTACCAGCATCCATATCCGTGTGCTCCTTACGGCGCTTTCCACTCTGTTCAACCACAACCATACGGATATTCCACTCCGGTTGAGCCTTATGGATCTTATGGAGGCTATGAGCTGCCGCCGCAGCCTTCAGTACCTCATTATCCACTTGGTGGGTTCGGTGTATCGGATGTGATAAGAGAAGAACGTGAAGATACAGCTTCAGAAGATACTCCTGTCATCCAAGGGTTTGAGGGACAGGATAGTGAAGCTGATATACAAGAAGGAGCGAAACGGGAAACAAGAAAAGAGGGGAAGAAGGCCCGGACTTCAAACAGTAGTCCTGCAAAAAAGGAAAGGGAGAAAGCCAGTTCGAAGCCAGCAACTAAAAATAAAGACACCAGACAAAATCCTTGGATTAATGAATAAATAAAGAATGCGGGAGGCTCGCGAGGAGTCTTCCGCTTTGTGTCTGTTTCCATAATTTATACTATATAAATTGCTTGTACAATTAGTCGAAAGATGTTATATTATAAATCCGGCCGCGAGGTTGGGGGTAAGGACTGAAAGATTTCATATGAATTGAATTCTTCGAAAAAAGTTCTTGCATCTATAATGTGAATGTGATATATTATAAGAGTTGCTGCTGAGACACTGAATGCTAACTGAATCGATGGCGAAGTGGTTAACTAAATGAGAAATTGATCTTTGAAAACTGAACAACGAGTGAGATACAAGATTGAAGAACTTCGGTTCTTTAATCGAATGAGAATTAAAATGGATGAATTTCAATTGAGCTTCGGCGAAAATTAAAATTCTATCCTTTCTTGTCAGTTTCAAAATGAGCAAGTCAAACACTTTAATGGAGAGTTTGATCCTGGCTCAGGACGAACGCTGGCGGCGTGCCTAATACATGCAAGTCGAGCGGACTTGATGGAGAGCTTGCTCTCCAGAGAGTTAGCGGCGGACGGGTGAGTAACACGTAGGTAACCTGCCTGTAAGACTGGGATAACTACCGGAAACGGTAGCTAATACCGGATACGCAAGTTTCTCGCATGAGGGACTTGGGAAAGACGGAGCAAT
>NZ_BOSF01000003.1:0-778942 GCF_018403205.1 Paenibacillus sp. J22TS3 | reverse complement strand
ACCTACGTGTTACTCACCCGTCCGCCGCTAACCCAACGGTTTCCCGAAGGAAACCATTAGGTCCGCTCGACTTGCATGTATTAGGCACGCCGCCAGCGTTCGTCCTGAGCCAGGATCAAACTCTCCATTAAAGTGTTTGACTTGCTCATTTTGAATCTGACGAGAAAGGATGGAATTTTAATTTTCGCCGAAGCTCAATTGAAATTCATCCATTTTAATTCTCATTCGATCAAAGAACCGAAGTTCTTCAATCTTGTATCTCACTCGTTGTTCAGTTTTCAAAGATCAATTTCTCATGCGTTGTGACGGCGACTTTCTAATATCTCGCCAGCAACTCTTATAATATAACACAGCCACCAAGCAAATGCAAGCACCTTTTCAATTGGTAAAACCTTCAGCCAATCTTTCAAGCTTGCCCTTAAAAGGGGCGACCTATAATATAACCCGACCCCTACTATAAAGTCAACACCTATATTATATTTTCAATATATAAATGTCTCTCATTAACCAAATTAACGATTTGTCCATTAACTGACACAAGCGGTCTGGTTGGATGATTCCGATCCGAGAACACAATTTCCCCTACTCTCTCATCACTAAGCCGCACTCTCGTCCCGTTATGGAATTGGGTAACCTTATTGATGAAGGTCTGTACAATAGCAGGATCTAGCTTGCCGAAAGATTCGGCCTGCAACTGCTCCAACACAAGATATGGCGATTGGGCCTTACGATACCGTTTTTTGAGAGTCATAGCATGAAAAATATCCGCTACCGCCACAATGCGAGAGTAGACATGCATTTTATCCCCAGTCAGACGCAATGGGTATCCCGATCCGTCCACCTTCTCATGATGCTGAAGGGCTGCAAGACGAACCCCCTCATTAAGCGCAGGAGAGTTTCTGAGCATTTGATAACCGTATGTCGTATGCATCCTCATCTCCTCAACTTCATCCGATGAGAGAGGAAGAGGGCTGTACAGCACTTTAGGATCGATCTTAGCGTTGCCAATATCATGGAGCAGACCAGCAAAAGCCACCTGCATCCAATCCTTCTGTGGCAGTCCACTCCATTGCGCAATCAGATAAGAGGTGAGTGCGGACAAAATTCCGTTATGATACATATAGTCATACTCATTCATTGCCCGCGGAGTGAAGGTAAGCACATTATAATATTTCAGTTGGGAAATCAGCGCTTCCAGCTGGTTACGCAAATCCAGTACGGGCAGCTCCGAGGCCAATATAGACTGGAAGGAGCTCTTAATCAAATTAAGCATCCTGTCGTATTCAACATAGAGCTGATCTTGAGGAGACTTCTCGAATTCCACCGTACCGGCTGAGCTCGTCACGGGTCCGTTCTTACTTCCGGTCTCTTTTGTACTAACCACTTTGGAGTCAGCCCCTTCAACCTCCACAGACTGCACCAGAAAGGCCTGTAAGATATCCAGATCACGCGGCAGCAGAATCTTCCCTTTATTAAAAAGAACCCCGCCAAGCGGAGTATGTACAGCCGAAGCAATTTTCACACCTGGTTTTAAATCACTAACTGAAATACTAGCCATGATGAGTATACCTCTCAATTTTAGACTTATTCTTAAAATTTATGGTAAGGTTTCCAAGTTCCTAATATCCGACAGTTCCTATTAAGCCCATTATATTACGTTAACAGCTTCTCTAACAATCAGAAAAAAAGAAGCCCCCACAATAGGGAGGCTCCTTCTGGCCGAATCATTATTCCTCAGTGTCTTCCATATCCGGGAGAATCTCTTCATTCTCAGTAAGATCCATCAGATCCTCCGGACCTGGCAGGGACACTTCTTCTTCAAGGAGTTCTTCAGTTTCTTCTGTTTTGTCTGTCCGACATACAGTAGCCACAGAGTCCTCATCCCGTATATTAATCAGCTTAACGCCTTGGGTGTTACGGCCCATGGTTGAGATTCCAGCCATACTTGTACGGATCAATGTGCCGCTGCTGGTGATAATCATCAGGTCTTCTTCGTCCTTAACCACCTTCAGACCCACCACAACCCCGTTCTTCTCGGTTACATTAATCGTCTTGATGCCTTTACCTCCGCGGCTCTGAACACGATACTCCCCAACCGGGGTACGCTTTCCGTAACCTTTGGCTGTAACGATAAGAACGTCCTGCTCGGGATCAACAATGTCCATACCGATCAGTTGGTCATCCCGATCCAAGGTAATCCCCTTAACCCCAGTCGCACTCCGCCCCATTGAACGCACATCACTTTCAGGGAAACGGATCGACATGCCTTGGGCGGTACCCATGATCAATTCCTGACCTGAGTGTGTGAGCTTCACTTCAATCAGATCATCGTCCTCACGAAGATTAATGGCAATCAGCCCGCCCTTCCGAATGTTCACATAATCATCCAGTGGCGTCTTCTTGACGATACCTTGCCGGGTAGCGAAGAACAGATGCTGGTCCTCTTCAAAATTCTCAACCGGGATGACCGCGTTTACAGTCTCTCCCTGTTCAATTTGAATTAGATTAATAATAGGGGTCCCGCGTGCGGTGCGGCCCAGCTCTGGAATCTCATAGGCTTTAATCCGGTAAGCCTTCCCTTTATCCGTAAAGAACATCAGATAGTGATGTGAGTTCGTTACGAATAAATGCTCCACGAAGTCGCTGTCCTTAGTATCCATGCCGACCACGCCCCGGCCTCCGCGTTTCTGGCTCCGGTAAGTGGATACAGGCAGACGCTTGATATAGCCGGTATGCGTAATGGTAATGACCACATCTTCCCGAGGGATCAGGTCTTCATCGAGAATACTCTCTTCCCCTACGGTAATGACGGTACGGCGATCATCCGTGAATTTCTCTTTAATCTCTTGTAATTCCTGATCAATGATCTCAAGAACAAGAGATTCATTAGCAAGAATCTCACGGTATTCCGCAATTTTCTTAAGCAGTTCGTTATATTCATTCTCAATCTTCTCGCGTTCAAGTCCTGTCAGACGCTGTAGACGCATATCCAGGATCGCCTGGGCTTGTTCAAAGCTCAAACCAAACCGTTCAATGAGTCCTTCACGGGCAATTTCCGCCGTCTGGGAGCTGCGGATCAGTGCGATCACTTCATCCAGATGGTCAAGCGCAATCCGCAAACCTTCCAGAATGTGTGCACGTGCCTCAGCCTTTTTCAGATCAAATTCAGTCCTGCGGCGAATAACCTCAATTTGGTGCTGGAGATAATAATGCAGAACCTCACGAAGAGTCAGAATCTTCGGTTCCTTATTCACAATCGCCAGCATATTGATTCCGAAGGTGGACTGCATCGCTGTATGCTTATACAGATTATTGAGCACCACATTCGGATTTACATCCCGGCGGAGCTCAATCACGATACGCATACCGTTGCGGTCAGATTCATCACGCAGATCCGTAATTCCCTCAATCCGCTTCTCACGGACAAGTTCGGCAATTTTCTCGACAAGGCGAGCTTTATTAACCTGATATGGAATCTCATGCACAATGATCCGTGCCTTGTTGTTATTCTCTTCTATGGTTGCATTGGCACGCATTGTAACCGATCCACGGCCCGTTGTATAAGCCTGACGTATGCCCGAGCGGCCAAGGATAAAGCCTCCAGTCGGGAAATCCGGTCCTTGAATGTAATCCATCAGTTCCAGGGAAGTAATCTCTGGATTCTTGATTAATGCCTGAACCCCATCGATCACCTCACCCAGATTGTGTGGCGGTATGTTTGTAGCCATCCCCACCGCAATCCCGGTTACCCCGTTAACAAGCAGGTTTGGAAAACGTGCCGGCAAGACAACAGGTTCTTGCTCTTCCCCGTCGTAGTTCGGCATGAAATCAATGGTCTCTTTATTGATATCACGGAGCATTTCTATCGCAATCTTGGATAGCCGAGCCTCCGTATATCGCATGGCCGCAGCCATATCACCGTCAATCGAACCGAAGTTGCCATGTCCATCTACAAGCATGGTACGCATTGCAAAATCCTGAGCCATCCGCACCATGGATTCGTATACAGCAGAGTCCCCGTGAGGGTGGTACTTACCGATAACCTCGCCTACGATTCTGGCGGATTTCTTGTAAGGCTTGTCCGGTGACATGCCTAATTCATTCATGGCGTATAAAATACGGCGGTGAACCGGCTTAAGCCCGTCCCGAACATCCGGGAGGGCACGGCTAACAATGATGCTCATAGCGTAATCCATAAAGGATTCCCGCATCTCCACACCAATATCCCGATCTATAATTTGCGAGTGTTTCTCTTCCGCCATGCTGTACCTCCTTATCATCTTCCAAAATGCCTATTTGGTTAAACCCATCCGCTAAATAAACAGCCGCTGTCAACCGTTCATTCCGATCGTCATGTATGCGGAGTAAGCTGTACAAATAGACCTGTAAATCAGTCTCAAGATCAATCCACTTAAGTATGAAAAAAGCCGTAAAATCAGCTTAAACGCCTGAAAACCACTAACATTTATTATATTACTTTCACGATATAAGCACAATTAAACGTTAGCTTCGTAAAACTTCCTTTTCTCCATGCGTTTGATGAAAATTGGGGATGTGTCCATTCCCCTTGCCCACCATTCACATACACTACAATCATAGGCATTCCTGAATTGTCCAAAAAACTTGGAAAATCCCCATATCTTATAATTATATCATTGTTTTTCTCTTCTGTCCTATGTTTTTCGTGTATCCATGGATAACCATCACCTGCTGAGGGAAAGGAAGGAAATTGACCTTGAGAATTCAACGAATAGCAAGCAAGTGGCAAAAAACTCAAATTCTACTGCAGGGTCCGCATCTTCAAGTCTATATTCCAGAGACCCAGAAATTCTCGCTCGAAACTCTAAACACGATGATCCATAAATATGGGCTGGTCTACATCAAGCCGGATAGAGGCACCTACGGTCAAGGGGTTATGAGCGCGGAGTATAACGGACCGCTCACTAGCGATATATTGCCCCAAGCTGAACCACAGGTGCCGCAAATACAGGAGCCTTCACCGCTTCCTCCGTCGTATAAGCATCGTTATGGTGTGCAAACTCAAACCTACCTGAGCATTGATGAGCTTTATGCCGTCTTGATTCACAAAATCCAAGGACGGGAGTATCTCATCCAGCAAGGGATTGACATGCTGACCTATCATAGACGTAAATTTGACCTTCGGGTGCTTGTTCAAAAAAACCTCAAAGGAGAGTGGGAAACAACCGGTTATATCGGGCGTGTAGCCGCGCATCAAAAGATTATTACAAACCACCACGGGGGAGGAACCGCTCTTCCAATTGAGCACTTATTAGGTCCACATATGAATGAACGCCAGCTCCAGCTTATGATTCAAGAACTCCGGCAAATCGGAACTCTGGTTGGGTACCAACTTCAGAGTGCATATCCACGGCTTAAAGAGCTCGGACTGGATGTAGCGGTAGACGCAGGTTTCAAGGCCTGGATTCTGGAGGTAAACACACTGCCTGCGCTTTTCCCATTTAAAGAGCTCAAGGATAAAAGCATTTACAAAAGAATCCGGAAATACGCGATTCATTATGGAAGGTTCTCCAGGTCAAGAAGCGCATCATTCCGGTAACAAGATTCGTGCACAACAAAAAAGCCACAGCCATAGGCTGCAGCTTCATCAATTAAAAATCAAGGTTGGTCACATATTTGGCATGTTCCTGAATGAAATCACGCCGCGGCTCGACATTGTCACCCATCAGCGTATCGAAGATCGAGTCAGCCTGAATGGCATCGGCAATGGAGACCTGCTGCATAGTCCGGCTTTCCGGGTCCATCGTTGTCTCCCACAGCTGAGTGGCATTCATCTCGCCCAATCCTTTGTAGCGCTGAATGTTGACCTTGGCGTTCTCACCAAATTCAGCGATGATCTCGTCACGTTCCTTCTCGGAGCCCGCATAACGGACCGTCTTATTGCGTTCAATCTTGAAGAGCGGCGGCTGTGCAATATACACGTAACCAGCTTCAATGATCTTGCGCATATAACGATAAAAGAAGGTTAGCATCAGAGTACGGATATGCGCCCCGTCCACGTCCGCATCGGTCATAATAATGACCTTGTGGTAACGGGCTTTCTCAAGATCGAAATCATCTCCGATACCGGTACCCAGAGCGGTGATAATCGCCCGGATCTCGGCATTGCCGAGAATACGGTCAAGGCGGGCCTTCTCCACATTCAGGATCTTACCACGGAGCGGCAGAATCGCCTGAAAATGACGATCGCGCCCCTGCTTGGCCGAACCTCCCGCAGAGTCCCCTTCGACAATGTACAGCTCACTGATAGAAGCATCCTTGGAGGAGCAGTCAGCAAGTTTACCCGGCAGCGAGCTGACTTCCAGCGCACTCTTGCGCCGGGTCAGTTCCCGTGCCTTACGGGCCGCTTCACGGGCCCGGGAGGCTTGCAGCGCCTTCTCCAGAATCCGCTTGGAGACCGCAGGGTTCTCCTCCATGAATTCCTGAAGCTTCTCAGCGAACAGGGATTCCACGATGCCGCGCACTTCACTGTTCCCGAGCTTCGTCTTCGTCTGACCTTCGAACTGAGGTTCAGGAATCTTCACTGAGATAATCGCAGTCAGGCCTTCACGCACATCATCACCGGTGAGATTGGAGTCACTATCCTTGATCAGGTTATATTTGCGGGCATAGTCGTTAATAATCCGGGTTAGAGCACTCTTGAATCCGGATTCGTGGGTACCCCCTTCATGGGTATTAATATTATTGGCAAATGAGTAAATATTCTCGGTGTAGCTGTCATTGTACTGGAGAGCAACCTCGACCTGAATCATGTCTCTTGAACCTTCGACATAAATCGGATTCTCATGAAGAGCTTCTTTGTTCTGATTCAGAAACTGTACGTATTCACTGATTCCGCCTTCGTATTTGAACGAATTGGACTGTCCTGTACGCTCATCATGCAGGGAGATGGATATTCCTTTGTTCAGGAAGGCCAGCTCGCGGATACGCGTAAGCAGAATATCGTAATCAAAGACGGTTGTCTCGGTGAAGATTTCCGGATCCGGCACAAACGTTGTTTTGGTTCCTGTCTCATCCGTGTCACCAATAATACGCAGATCATACTGAGGCACACCGCGCCGATATTCCTGCTGATGGATATGACCGTCCCGCTTGACTTCAACAACAACCTTCTCAGACAGTGCGTTTACAACCGATACGCCCACCCCGTGCAGACCGCCGGATACCTTGTATCCTCCACCGCCGAATTTACCGCCGGCGTGCAGCACAGTCATGACTACTTCCAGCGTGGAACGCTTCAGCTTCGGATGTTCTCCTACCGGAATTCCGCGCCCGTTATCAATAACCGTCACACTGTTGTCCTGGTGCACAATAACATCGATGTGGTCGCAGTAACCTCCCAGCGCTTCATCAATACTATTGTCCACGATTTCCCATACCAAATGATGCAGACCTCTGGCGCTGGTAGAGCCGATATACATACCTGGACGTTTCCGTACGGCTTCTAGGCCCTCCAGCACCTGTATCTGATTCTCATCATAGGATTGTTCATTCATCGACATGCTTTCACCTGCTTCTTATAGAAATTCAGTTGTTGCATTTACGCATTTGCAAAAAAATGATGTGCCCGCTTCTTGAGCGTAGCTGAGGAGATCGGTGAATAGTACACAGTCTGCTTCGTCACCACAATCGACTTCGATTCTTCCTCACTAATGTGAACCACCTGCTTCATCTTGAGCGCATGGGTGACGAATTGCTTGGAGATTTTCGAAGACTTCTCGACAGATATATCAAAAATAGCGACAAGCTCAGCAGAAGAAATAATCTTCTCTCCGCCTAAATGAATGTACATACCGTTCCTCCATCCTAGCTATTTACTTGTCCGTCCTGGACATGATAAATACTGGCGTCCTTCAGCTTGCCGGCATTGATCGTCTCAATCCCGGTAGCGGTAATGAACGTCTGTACTTTGCTTTGAAAGGTCTCAATCAATTGAGTCTGGCGGTACGGGTCCAGCTCAGAAAGAACATCATCAAGAAGGAGAACCGGGTATTCTCCGATCTCCTCATGAATCAGCTCGATTTCCGCCAGCTTCAGGGAGAGGGCCGTTGTTCTCTGCTGGCCCTGAGACCCATAAACTTGGGCTTCTTTGCCGTTGATATGGAAGGCCAGATCGTCCCGGTGCGGTCCTGCAAGCGTCATGCCCCGGCGCATCTCCTGATCCTTCATTTGTGATAACTTTATCATAAACTGCCGCAATAAGACAGCTTCATCTTCTTCCTCTGCCTCTCCGAAGGAAGGCAGATAAGCGAGCTCGAGCTTCTCCGTTCCGTTCGTTATGCCCTGATGGATATCAGAGGCCCACTTTTGCAGCTTTCTTATAAATTGTTTCCTTTTCCTGATAATTTTAACACCATGCTCGGCCAGCTGCTCATTCCAAATCTCCAGCATCGTGGACATGTCGCTCCCACTGCCCCAGGATTGCTTAAGCATGTTGTTGCGTTGAATCAGAACTTTCTGATACATCTGCAGATGATACAGATAACTTGGTGTAACCTGTCCAATCTCCATATCCAGGAATCGCCGTCTGATGCCAGGAGTCCCCTTAACAATCTCCAGATCCTCTGGAGCGAACATCACCACATTCAGCGCTCCGATGAAGTCGCTCAGCTTCCGCTGCTCCAAGCCGTTGATCTTAGCCTTCTTCCCCTGGGGAGACAGCCTCAGTTCCAAAGTCACAGCTCCATACTGCTTGTCCACTTCAGCACCTAGATGGGCGGCATTCTCCTGGAATGCGATAAGCTCCCTGTCCTTGCTTGTCCGGTGCGACTTCGTGAGGGCCAGTACAAAGATGGCCTCGAGCAGGTTCGTCTTCCCCTGAGCATTCCGGCCAATGATCAGGTTGACACTGCCGAAGGAATCCATCTTCAGCTCATTATAGTTGCGGTAATGCTGTAGATTTAAATTTTTGACAAACATTGAACGGTTACCCCCTCATCTTACGCTGCCTTTCCCGGGTAGGGCAGTAACGCGGATTACCAGGGAGATTATTCAGCCGTAACTTGAAAAGTACCGCAGTCCTCAACCTCCACAATATCCCCCGGATACAGCTTCCGGCCCCGGCGCTCCTCCGGTTCGCGGTTCACCTTAACCGCTCCCTCCTGCAGCAGGGCCTTCGCCATCCCGCCTGTCGGCACACAATCAGCCAGCTTCAGAAATTGGTCCAGCTTAATATATTCACTGTGGATAAGTATATTTTTCATGCATAATCCCTCCTTCTGAAGTTATCAACAGGTGTATAACTTTTTTTAGTTGGTAGTCCGGTACGGGAGAATCAGGTATAGGCTGCGGCTCTCATCGACCGGCTTAATGATAATTGGACTCATAGGCCCGGTGAATCCAATGTGCAGCTGCTCACTTTCGACAACCTTAAGAACATCAAGCATATATTTAGAGTTAAAAGAAATGCGAAGCGGGTCCCCGGTGAACTCGGCAACATCGAGCTGCTCCGTAACTTTACCAAGTTCAGATGAGCTTGAGGAAATTTCTATTGTACCATCTTCCAAGGTCTGCAGGCGAACAATATTCGTCTTTTCTTCCCTGGAGAGCAAATAAGCACGGTCAATAGATTCGCTGAGCTTCTTGGTATCCAGCACAATCTCCGTTTTGTAGTTGGTTGGAATAATTTTAGAAGTATCGGGATATGTGCCGTCCAATATACGTGAATAGAACAGTACCCGGTCAATTTTGAACAGAACCTGGTTATCTGCCACAACGATATCCACGCGGGTGTTCTGGTCCGGAATGATTTTGCTGAGCTCGTTCAGCGTTTTACCAGAAATGACAATATTGCTGAATCTTACATTCTCGGCATCATCCAATGGAGCCGTACGGCTGGCTAAACGGTGGCGGTCAGTAGCCACGAATTTGAACAGGCTATCACTCAAGTTCCAGAGAACACCTGTAAGAATTGGCGTTGTCTCCTGGGTGGAAATAGAGAAGACCGTCTGCTTAATCATATTGCGGAGCAGATCTCCTGGCATGGAAATAACCTGATCCTCTTCGATGCTTGGAAGTACTGGGAATTCCTCGGGATCAAGCCCTACCATCTGGATGTCGGTTGCGCCAGAGCGGATAAAGGTTTGGAAGCCGTCTCTCACTTCCATCTCAATCTCCTGGGATGGCAGCTTTTTGATGATTTCGACAAAAAACTTCGCAGGCAGTACGACACTTCCCGGACGTTCTACCTGAACGATGGTCTTCTTGTCATCTTCAGCTGGAATAAAAGCCTGAATGGAAATGTCAGTATCACTTGCGGTCAGAATAACGCCTTGAAAGTTAACCTCCAGCTTAATACCGGTCAGAATCGGGATGGTAGTGCGGCTGGAGATTGCTTTGGATACATGCTGGATAGATTCATTCAGATCATTTTTTAATATGCGGATTTTCATAGTTTCAGCTCCTAAAGGTGGTATAGGCAAAAAGTTTGCAGTACAAGGCATATTGGGATTTTGTCATACATATACTCTAATATGCTGCTTATTGGGTTGAAGATGAAGATTGCCGTCAGGGGGATTTCATCTGCACGTGTTATGAAGATGTATATCTTTTAAATAATTATAGAAGTAGTAGGGGGCCTGAATATGTGGATAACCAGGCGAACAACATAAAACGAAGCCTATTCACATGTGTATAAATTGTGCATAGGCTTTTGATCTTTTTATGCTGAAATTTTGAGCTATTTCTGTAAGATGACTTAGGACGAATTCTTGATCTTCTCTGTTAGCGTGTTGATCACTTTATACAGCTCGGGATCGACCTTTAGATGCTGGGTGATCTTCTCATGAGCATGGATAACGGTTGTATGATCCCGGCCTCCGAAGGCATCCCCGATCTTAGGAAGGGAATAATCGGTCAGCTCCCGGGATAGATACATCGCAATCTGCCTTGGGAACGCGATGGCCTTCGTCCGTTTGCGCGCTTTGAAATCCTCCATCCGCAGGTTGTAATAATCGCCAACTTTCTGCTGGATATCCTGGATTGTGATCATCTTCGGCCGGCTGGACGGAATAATATCTTTCAGTGCCTCGGCAGCCAAATGAGTGGTCACATCCTGGTTGATGAGCGAGGAATAAGCTACGACACGGATCAGGGCGCCTTCCAGCTCCCGGATATTCGTATCGATCTGATTCGCGATATACATCATCGCCTCATTCGGAATATCGAGATTCTCAGCCTTGGCTTTCTTGCGGAGAATCGCGATCCGGGTCTCCAGGTCCGGCGGTTGAATATCCGTAATGAGCCCCCATTCAAAGCGGGATCTCAGCCGCTCTTCAAGCGTCGGAATTTCTTTTGGTGGACGGTCACTGGAGATAATGATCTGCTTGCGCTCCTCATGCAGCGCGTTGAACGTATGGAAAAATTCCTCCTGCGTGGACTCCTTGCCGGCCAGGAACTGGATATCATCGATCAGCAGAATATCGATATTCCGGTATTTGTTGCGGAAGCTCTCTGCCCGGTTGTCCCGGATGGAATTAATGAACTCGTTCGTAAATTTCTCGGAAGAAATATAAACCACCTTGCTGCTTGGACTATGTTCGAGAATATAATGTCCGATCGCATGCATAAGGTGGGTTTTGCCGAGACCTACCCCTCCATAGAGAAACAGCGGATTATATGCCCTGGCCGGTGCTTCTGCAACAGCCAAAGAAGCGGCATGTGCGAACCGGTTGCCTGAACCAATAACGAACGTATCGAACGTATATTTCGGATTAAGCATGTGGGTTATCGTGTCTTCACTTGGAACGGGAGGAGGTGTTTGGGCCTGGGGAAGGGATGGTTCGCTTGGTCTTGATTCCTCAATCACAAAGGAAACATCAACTTGCTTGCCCATAATTTCCATGACTGTCGTTGCTACGAGTTTGGTGTAGCGGCTCTCCAGCCACTCCACCGCAAAAGTAGTCGGTGCGGAAATGACGATAGTCTGATCGGTTATAGAAACGGCCTTGGTTGCCTTGAACCAGGTATCATAACTCGGCTTGCTCAGCTTGGTTTGTATGATGGATAAAATTTGCTGCCATATTTCAGAGGTATGGCTGTCCACAGACTGTCACTCCTTTAAAATCATCCAATTGTGGTTAAAGCCATGCGTGGAATGTCGAAAAAAACTGAAATATGGGGGATTTATCCCCATTAATCAGTGAAACGGGAGGATATACACAAAGTATAAAATCGAATTGTTCACAATTTTATCCACAGGCTGTTGATAAGGTTATACGAAAAAGCAAGATATACACAAAGAAAACAATTCAATCATAGCAAAAGAAGTGTTATATTTCAACGCAAAGCCGGAATTTATCCACAAATTCAATAACTTGTGTATAAATATAATTAACACCACTACATATTGTTTATAAATTGTTTAAATTTCGACAGAACCTGTAGAAAACTAAAAAAAATTATTCACAGGTTGTCCGATAACGCAAAAACGGCTGTCCCCAATTTCATGGGGAGCAGCCGTTAGTTTTTTGCCCTAAATTGTGATTTATAGCGCTGATTCTGCATCAAATTTCCGCAAAAATGAAGTTATACACAGCCTGATTTCTGCTTATTGATGGACAATTTTACGCTGATACTCGGATATTGCCATATATTCTTTCTCCAAATTGCGAGAGATCCGGATATAGATCGGCAGGAGCTCCTGATACATCTTTACATGCTCTGGAATCGGGGTATGACGATGGGTTGGCCCTACCATAGTGGAGACAACCGACAAGGAGTCGACCTTGCCTAAAGCGTACAAACCAAGCACAACAGCGCCCAGACAAGAGCTTTCGAAGCTCTCCGGGACAATAACCTCCTGATCAAATATGTCCGCCATCATCTGACGCCAAATTGGCGATCGGGCGAATCCGCCCGTCGCATGAATGACTGAAGGCACCATTTGTTCCTTCATGGCAAGCAGTACGGTGTACATATTGAAAATAACGCCCTCCAGCACGGAGCGCACCATATGTTCCTTTTTATGATGAAGCGTAAGGCCGAAGAACGAGCCTCTGGCATCGGGATTCCACAGTGGAGCCCGCTCACCGGTCAAATAAGGATGGAAGAGCAGCCCGTCAGAGCCGGGCTGAACCCGTTCCGCAATCTTGGTCAGCACATCATAAGGGTTGATCCCCAGTCTCTTGGCAGTCTCAACCTCGGAAGCTGCAAATTCATCCTTGACCCACCGGAAGATCACTCCCCCGTTATTCACAGGCCCTCCGATAACCCAGTGTTTATCGGTAAGCGCATAACAAAAGATCCGCCCCTTCGGATCTGTGACAGGACGGTCTATGACGGTACGGATCGCTCCGCTGGTTCCGATGGTGGCCGCCAGAACTCCCGGTTCAATAGCGTTTACACCGAGATTGGACAGGACTCCGTCACTCGCCCCGATGACAAAAGGGGTTGATGGCAATAGCCCCATCACCCCCGCATATATGGGATCCAATCCTTCGAGCTTGTAAGTCGTCGGTACGAGCTGTGACAGCCGGTCTTTGGTGATCCCAGCCACACGCAGAGCCTCCTCGTCCCAATCCAGGTTCTGAAGATTCATTAGTCCCGTGGAGGAGGCGATGGAATGATCGACGACATATTGTTGGAACAGCTTGGCTGTCACATACTCCTTAATAGAAATAAACTTATCTGTACGGCCGAAAATCTGCGGATGGTCCTCCCGCAGCCAGATCAGCTTAGCAAGAGGGGACATCGGATGAACCGGTGTCCCTGTGCGCAGATATATTTCATGTCCGTTCATGTCCTTCTTAAGCTTGGCAGCCCAGGCTGCACTCCGGTTATCCGCCCAGGTTATGCAGGCCGTCAGCGGCTTGCCTTCCTGATCCACAGCAATGACGCTGTGCATGGCTGAGCTGAATGCGGCGAACATCACCTGCTCCGGCTGTACCCCGCTTGTCTCCATCACTTGCCGGACAGACTGCAGGACCGCAGCAAAAATTTGCTCGGGGTCCTGCTCAGCTACCGAAGAATCAGGAGTATAGAGCGGATATTCTTGGGTCGCTGAGGTAACGACCCGTCCATCTTCTTCAAATAACACGGCCTTTGTGCTTGTAGTTCCCATATCAATGCCAATCATGTAGTTCATATTATTCATGTTTGTACCTTCTTTCTATAATGCTGAGGATGCCTTTATACAAAAGCGCTCAGTATAAGAATGAGGACAAGCCCCATCACGGATAACAGTGTCTCCATCACAGTCCAGGATTTCAGAGTCTGTGGAACCGACATGTTGAAGAATTCCTTAACCATCCAGAAGCCGGCGTCATTGACGTGGGACAGGATGATGGAGCCCGCACCGGTTGCCAGAACTACCAGCTCCACATTGGCTCCTGGAGTCAGTGCAAGTACGGGAGCAACGATGCCTGCTGCCGTTGTCATCGCCACGGTGGCTGAACCAGTGGCCACACGAATCAGAGCTGCAACAAGCCAGGCGAACAAGATGACGTTAACATGTGCGCTTGTGGCTATGTCCGCAATAGCTGTGCCGACGCCGCTGTTAATTAACACCTGCTTAAATGCGCCGCCTGCCCCAATAATTAATATGATGGTCGCTGTAGGGGCCAGACATTCACTGGTGAATTTGCTGATGTCTTCCTTCGAGAATTTTCTGGCAAAGCCAAGTGAGAAGAAGGAGAACACCGCTGCAATCAGAAGCGCAATAATTTCATGGCCAATAAACTCGCAGAACCGGGTAAGCCCGCTTGTGGCCTTGGGATCAATAATATTTGCAACAGATCCAATGAGCATAAGGATGACCGGCAGCAGGATCGTGAACAGGGTGATGCCGAAGCCGGGTAGGCCGCGTTCACTTTTTAGGGCGAACTGTTCAGCCAATTTGGCTGGTGGCTCTACTTTAATGCGCTTACCAATATATTTACCGAACAGAGGACCTGCGAAGATGGCTACAGGGAGTCCGACTAGAATCGAGTATAGAATCGTTTTGCCCAGATCCGCATGGTAGGCTTCAATGGCAATCATCGGAGCTGGATGCGGGGGGACAAGACCATGAACGGTGGATAGACCGGCCAGAATCGGAATCCCAATTTGCAGCAAAGACATCTTTGTCTTCTTGGCCACGGTAAATACAATTGGGATCAGCAGAATCACACCGACCTCAAAAAATACCGGGATACCGACAATAAAACCAACAAACATCATCGCCCAGTGAACTCTCTTCTCACCGAACTTATTCACAAGGGTAGTGGCAATCTGTTCAGCCCCGCCCGATTCGGCCATCATTTTGCCCAGCATGGTCCCAAGAGCTATGACAATCGCAATGGTACCCAGCGTTCCGCCAAGACCACCGGTGATCGATTTAATGACTTCCTCCGGCTTCATGCCAGTAAGCAGACCAAGCATCAGAGCGGAGATAAGCAGGGTCACAAACGGGTTCCATTTGTACTTGGAAATCAGCACAATCAGGAAGACGATAGCGACCAGCGTCCAAACTAACAACGTTGCATTATGACTTAATCCAAAGATGCTGTTCATTGCAATGACTCCTCTGTTTGTAAATTTTTTTATTTCAAGGGTATGAACATAAGAGTGGAAAAGCTGTTCATCCACTTAAAAGCGCTTACAATAACTCTTTGTTTTGACTAGTATGGTTAAAATTAAGATAAATCACTCTTGGCGGTGTATACTTGTCGACAAGTTTGGTGGCAGCAAGTGCTGCTCATCAAAGTCTTATAGGAATGAACTAAATGAAGAACCAAAGACAAGAGGTTGTGTTAAGCCCTTAGTTCATTCCAAAGCCTTCTTATTTATAAAGAAGGAAAGCTGTGGTGAAGTGTATTTCTGGAATCGGAGAAATATTCACGAACCACCTCTTGAATACGCTTCGGGTCCTTGGATTCGAGTCCTTTTACCAGTAGACGGTGTTTATCAATGACAAACTGGACTTTGTCTTCACCTTTGGAGAACACTTCCTCTGTAGTAATCAGCATGACGGTCATGACGATATGGCGGATGCTCTTCCAGAGATGGAGAATCCGGGTGTGGTCGGCTTCCATCACCATCGATTCATGGAATGATAAATCCAAATAAGAAAAATCAACGACATCTTTATGCTTCGCAGCCAGTTCCATCTTATCAATGATCATCTTAAGGCTTGGGATCAGCGTGCCAAGCTTCATCACGGATACCCGCTGCTGAACGAAACTTTCAATCAGGTAACGAACATCATACAGCTCTTCCACATCTTTTAGGCTAAGCCCCAGAACTACGGCTCCCATTCGTTCCAGCCGGATTAGTCCCTCGCTGGCAAGAACCCGCATTGCTTCACGCACGGGCGAGCGGCTTGTGCCGAAATCGGCTGCAATCCGGTTCTCAGACAGAACCTCACCCACCTTGATGGTCCCCTTTATAATTTGTAACCTCAGCTCGCAAGCGATAGATTCACCAAGTGAAGCCCCTTGCAGCCATGATGAAGGATACTGCATCATTTGTAACTCTCCTATCAAGTTCGAGTAACGTTACATTAAACGTATATCCCGATCTTAACACAGGTGCATGAGCAGGTTCTATGGCACATAGCTGATCTGTAAAATCAACTCCTTGTTCATTTGGTATACTTGTATACAACTTGTAAGTGTATATTAACCCAACCAGCTATAACTGTAAACAGGAAATTGTAAGCGATAACAAAAAAGCGCAATATATTTTTTCACACTCTTCTTAAAAAAAGAGGGAGATAAGTTGAACTTAAGAAGAAGCAGGAGTGTGAAATGCTTCAAAAAGAGGGTGAAGCCGTCATGCAACGTCACGCCGCGCGAAGCGTCCGCCTGGGGGACCGGGCTTTTTCTTTATAAGTTTATTTTAAAAAAAATTATTCACATGTGTATAAGTCAAAATAGGGTTTCAAAGGCATTAAACATGTGGATAACTGCATTTATAAAAAATTATCCACTGAAATTTGAATTTAAGATACAGGTTAAGGGGTAGAGGATTGGTTGACTTTCAGCACATTTCATGGTTAAATGTATAAAGGCTTTTTCTGCGGTGATTTTAAAGTAAGAAGAAGACAGTAATCCTGTGAGGGGGTGCAATATATGAAACCGACTTTCAAACCGAATGTGAGCAAACGTAGTAAGGTTCACGGTTTCCGTAAGAGAATGAGCACAAAAAACGGCCGCAAGGTGTTGGCTGCTCGCCGTCTGAAAGGTAGAAAAGTACTTAGTGCGTAAATGATGCGCGTGAAGACCACTGCGGTGGTCTTTTTTTCATAAATGGCAGTAAAAAAGGTAGATCAATCGGATTTTCTTGAATATGATGCTGGTTTAGGGTCTACGGAGATGGTTCATAATACAAGCAATTAACGTACATCTCTTCGGTAAATTGGGTGTGCATTCAAGGAGATTATCGTGCATAAAAAACTGCGTTTGAGAAACCGGGCTGATTTTGGACGGGTATATCGTTATGGCAAGTCCTTTGCCAACCGCCAGCTGGTGGTATATTGGTCTGTTAAAAATGATGTGAAGCAGTTTCGGCTGGGCATTTCCGTCAGCAAAAAGATTGGCAATGCGGTAGTCCGCAACCGGATGAGGCGGCTGATCAAGGAGATTGTCAGGCTGCATAAGCTTGAGATCCGGGATCATGTTGACATTATTTTTATCGTAAGAAAAGCCGCGGTAACGATGGAGTACAAGGAGCTTGAGAAGAGTGTGCTTCATGCGCTCCGAAAAGCAGGCCTTGTAAGGGCTTCACGTGCTTGAGGGGCTTGTTTATTTGTCCTTTCAAATATGGTATGATTTAGGCTGATGGATTGGTTAAGAGAGGGGTTATGAAGTGTCGCGATTGAAGTCAAATAAAAGCAAGTGGCTGCTTATTGCATTGGCCATAGGATTGCTTGTTCTGTTAGCGGGCTGTGCGCCAAGTTCCACCGCCACACATACCACGGCGGATATGGCTAAGAGTGGTTCGTGGTGGACAAGGAATGTGGTTTATTATTTCTCGTATGCTTTGGATACGTTCGCCCAATGGTTCGGCGGCGAGTATGGACTGGCTATTCTGGTCATGGTGATTATTGTGCGGACGATTATTCTTCCGCTTACCCTTAAGCAAGTGAAGAGTTCGAAGGCGATGCAGGCGATTCAGCCGCAGCTGGCTAAGATCAAGGAACAGTATAAGGATAACCCTCAGCTTCAACAGCAGGAGACGATGAAGCTGTTCCAGGAGAATAAGGTAAATCCGATGGCTGGGTGTTTCCCTCTGCTTATTCAGATGCCGGTATTCATCGCGCTGTATAACTCGATTTTCTATAACTCCGCTATTCGGGAGCATCCGTTCTTATGGCTTCAGCTCGGTCAGCCGGATCACTTGTTCATCCTGCCGGCTCTAGCTGCGATCAGTACCTTTGTTCAAACCAAAATGATGTCCAATATGAACCCAGCGGGAATGCAGGGACCTATGCAGTTCATGATGTTTATCTATCCTGTTCTGATCTTCATCATGGCTTACAATTTCCCTTCCGCACTTCCTTTGTACTGGTTCTTCAGTAATATCTATACGATTATTCAGAACTACTTCCTCTACAAGAAGCCAGCTGGTGAAACAGCGGCTGTTGTTGCCGGTGGACCTAGCACAGGCGGCGGTAAATCGAAGAGAGGCGGATCGAATTTGAAGGCCGGAACTCCGGCAAGAGGCACCAACAAGGAGGCCAACAAGAAAAAATGAACAGAGTTGTGACGTCGGGAAAAACCATTGAAGATGCTGTAAAACAAGGATTGGCCAAGCTCGGCACCACCGAGAGTCAAGTCGCCGTGAAAGTGTTAGAGCAGCCGTCAAAAGGATTCCTGGGTCTGTTCGGAGTCAAGGAGGCCAAGGTAGAGCTTACTCTGCTGGCTGACAACGGATCAGAACCGCCTGAGATTGAATCTGCTCATGCAGAGATTGTAGAGCCGCCCGTTACAAGCAGCGATGAATTTCAGCATGAAGATAAAGATCCTTATCAAGAGGCGGCGTCATTTATTACTGAAGTGGGTGCAAGTATGGGCCTGCAGGTTGAAGTTGAGATAGTAAAGCGTAAAGACAGCGCAATACTCAACATCTCTGGCTCTGATCTAGGCCTGTTGATTGGCCGAAGAGGTCAGACACTGGATGCTTTGCAGTATTTGACCAACATTGTAGCCAACCGATACTCGCATAGTTTCATACGTCTGGTACTCGATGCGGAGAACTTCCGGGAGCGCCGGAAGAAGACACTCGAGGAGCTTGCCTTAAGGCTCGCGGGGCGAGTGGTTCGGACACAGAAGGAGGTCTCTTTGGAGCCGATGTCCCCTCAGGAGAGGAAGGTTATTCACTCCAAGCTGCAGGATCATCCCGATGTCAAAACTTACAGTAAAGGCGAGGAACCAAATCGCCGGGTTGTCATTACGGTAAGACAAAGTAAATGAATGTATGGGGAGTGACGTTTGCTTAGGCAATCGTCATTTCTTTTTATCTATATATGAAGAGGTGACTTATGGTTACGGATACGATTGCTGCCATTTCAACGGCAGTGGGAGAAGGCGGAATTGCGGTTATACGTGTGAGCGGTTCTGAATCCATTGCTGAGGTAGGCCGTCTGCTCCGTTCCAGAACACCACTGGTCGAAGCTGACAGCCATACCGTGCATTACGGGTTTATTATAGATCCGGATTCGGGAAATAAATTGGAAGAGGTTCTGGTTACAGTTATGAGGGCCCCACGTTCCTTCACCACGGAGGATGTAGTGGAGATCAGCACGCATGGCGGAGTGATCTCAGTTAAGCGGGTGATGGATCTGCTGCTCCGGCAGCCAGCTATTCGTCTCGCTGAACCGGGTGAGTTCACGAAGCGGGCTTTCTTGAACGGAAGGATTGACTTGTCCCAAGCGGAGGCCGTCATTGATTTGATCCGATCGAAGTCGGACCGCGCTTTCTCAGTGGCTCTAAAGCAGGTCGAGGGAGACCTATCCCGGAGAATTCAAGACATCCGTCAGACGCTTCTAGAGACGCTGGCTCATATTGAGGTGAACATTGATTATCCGGAGCATGACGTGGAGTCTCTAACTTCTGCTTTTATTAAAGATAAATGTTCTCTTGCTATACAGGAAATCGACAAGCTGCTTAAGCGGTCGAACGAAGGTAAAATTCTGCGCGAGGGGATTACAACTGCAATTGTTGGCCGTCCGAACGTGGGCAAATCATCGTTGATGAACGCACTTTCGCGGGAGAATAAAGCTATTGTTACGGATATCCCGGGCACAACGCGGGATGTCATTGAGGAGTTCGTTACGATTAACAATATCCCACTGAAGCTGCTCGATACCGCAGGGATTCGGGAGACGATGGATGTTGTAGAGCAGATTGGTGTGGAGCGCTCCAAAGCGGCGGTGAATGAAGCCGATCTGATCCTGCTTGTACTGAACGGGGCTGAGCCGTTGCATGAGGATGAGGTTAAGTTGATGGAGCAAATCCAAGACCGTCAGGTTATTGTTCTCATCAACAAGAGTGACCTTCCTCAGCAAATTGATCTTGAAACGGTCAGCCGTTATTTTCCGGAGATGAACCGGGTTAAACTGTCGGTACGGACAACGGAGGGGTTGGAGAAGCTGGAGGAGGCAATCACAGAGTTGTTCCTTGGGGGTCAGCTTGAATCCGGCGATCTGACGTATGTCAGCAATGTGCGGCATATTGCTCTGCTTCATAAAGCTGCAGCCTCGCTTAGGGATGCCTATGCGGCCGCAGATGCCGGAATACCTATTGATATTTATCAAATTGATGTACGGCTTGCGTGGGAACAGCTGGGTGAAGTGATTGGAGATTCTGCTCCAGATTCGCTGCTTGATCAAATTTTCTCACAATTTTGCTTGGGGAAATAAAAGGATTTATGCCGGTGTGCCGTTCAGAGGACCCGGATCATGATATGATGGTGAAGGATTGTAATGCAAGGTGAGCTAAAAAATTACCAATAGGCAAAAGTGTGAAATGATTCTGGAGAAGCGAAGCGTTCGCCTTTGTGACCGGGCTTCCACCTTATAAATTTAATTCAAGAAATCTGGGAGCAACAGCGATCGGATGACACGGTTGCTTTACTTGTAAATCAATAGATCAACTTTTCTATTCCATAAATCCAGGAACAATAGTTGATTTTAGGAGCATTTTACGTGCTGTACTTTTCTTGTCCATCATTAGTTCAGCCGTTGTAGGTAATAATGAGATAGATCAGCGTTTCTCGGATGCGGTGAAGATGGAAATCATAAGACGAGAGAAACGCTCTATATAAGGAGGCAAAATATAATGGGATACCCAGCGGGTGAATATGATGTAATCGTCGTGGGCGCGGGTCATGCCGGTGTGGAGGCTGCGCTTGCTGCGGCACGGATGGGCTGCAGTACACTAATGGTCACCATTAATCTGGATATGGTGGCATTCATGCCTTGTAACCCGTCCATTGGCGGCCCTGCTAAAGGCCATGTGGTTCGTGAGATTGACGCGCTTGGCGGCGAAATGGGCCGGAATATCGATAAGACCTTCATCCAAATGCGGATGTTGAACACAGGGAAAGGACCGGCTGTTCATGCTCTGCGGGCTCAGGCGGATAAGTTCCTGTATCAACATGCGATGAAGGAAACGATGGAGAAGGAAGAGAATCTAACTCTTCGCCAAGGTATGGTTGAGAAATTAATTATTGAAGACGGAAACTGTGTCGGCGTTATTACGAAGACTGGAGCAGAGTACCGCGGGAAAGCGGTGGTGTTAACCACCGGTACGTATCTTCGCGGCAAAATTATAATGGGTGAACTGATGTACGAAAGCGGCCCTAATAATCAGCAGCCTTCTGTAGGACTGGCTCACCATTTGAAGGAAATTGGTTTTGAACTGGTTCGTTTTAAGACGGGCACACCGCCGCGTGTTCATAAAGATACGATTGATTTCTCCCAAACTGAAATTCAGCCAGGGGATGATAAGCCGAAGTTCTTCTCTTACGAAACCAAGGGTTCGAATAATGAACAGCTGCCATGCTGGTTGACTTATACTTCAATTGAAACCCACGAGATTATCAATGCGAATCTGCACAGAGCTCCGATGTTCTCCGGAGTTATTGAGGGAACTGGCCCAAGATATTGTCCTTCTATTGAGGACAAAATTGTGCGGTTCAGCGATAAGCCTAAGCATCAGATTTTTCTTGAGCCGGAAGGCAAGAATACTTCTGAGTACTATGTGCAAGGGCTATCCACCAGCATGCCGGAGGATGTTCAGCTGCAGATTCTTCGTTCGATTCCAGGCCTGCAAAATGTGGAGATGATGCGTACAGGTTATGCGATCGAGTACGATGCCATGGTGCCGACTCAGCTCTGGCCTTCGCTGGAGACCAAGCTTGTTCCCGGCCTGTTCACAGCCGGCCAGCTTAATGGGACTTCCGGTTATGAGGAAGCGGCTGGTCAAGGGATTATGGCAGGTATTAATGCCGCACGTAAAGTACAAGGCAAAGAGCCTGTTGTGCTTGACCGCTCTCAAGGTTATATTGGGGTGCTGATTGATGATCTGGTAACCAAAGGAACCAATGAACCTTACCGTCTGCTGACCTCCCGGGCGGAATACCGTCTGCTGCTCCGCCATGATAATGCCGATCTTCGTTTAACTCCAATCGGTTATGAGATTGGCCTGATCAAGCAGGAGCGATATGATCAATTCCTCACCAAAAAGATGAATGTGGAGGTAGAGATTGAGCGGCTCAAGAACACGAAGGTGAAACCGGTGGATGTGAATCCAATTCTGGAATCGATTGGGTCAGCGCCTATTCAGGATGGCAGTACACTGCTGAACATTTTACGTCGTCCTGAAGTTGGCTATGCTCATATTGAGCCTTTGTCTCCTTCTTCGGTAGAACTGGACGAAGAGACCAAAGAGCAGGTTGAAATTCAAGTGAAATACGCGGGATACATCGAAAAGCAATTGCTCCACGTGGAACGTTTGCAGAAGATGGAAAAGAAAAAAATACCGGAGAACATTAAGTATGAAGATATCCATGGCATCGCTATGGAAGCCCGTCAGAAGCTTGATCGGATCCGCCCGATCTCCATTGGGCAGGCATCCCGGATTTCGGGAGTTACCCCAGCCGATATTTCGATCCTGCTTGTCTATCTTGAACACTATAACCGGGTAACCGCAGCAGGGGGATAAGGAATGGATTCTGTTCAGACGGGATTTATAGAATTACTTCAAAATCAAGGTATGGAATTAAGCGAGCATCAGTTGAACCAGTTTGAGATTTATTTCAAGGAACTGGTGGCATGGAATGAAAAAATGAATCTAACCGGGATTACGGAGCGTAATCAGGTTTATCTGAAGCATTTTTATGATTCATTGAGTCTTAGCTTCTATATGGAGATGGGTAAGATAAGCAACCTCATCGATGTAGGTTCTGGGGCGGGTTTTCCAGGCATACCGCTAAAAATCGCTTTTCCTCATTTACGGTTAACGATTGTTGATTCATTAAATAAACGTATTGGCTTTCTTAAACATGTAGTGGATGCTTTGCAGTTGGAGCAGGTTAAGTTAATTCATGGCAGAGCAGAGGACGTGGCCAAACTGGCAGAGCATAGAGACTCTTATGATTTGGCCACGGCGCGCGCTGTTGCACGAATGGCTGTACTGAATGAGTTCTGTCTACCTTTTGTGAAACCCGGTGGGACTTTTACCGCCATGAAGGGCAATGATCCAGAAGAAGAGCTAAAGGAAGCTGCTTTTAGTTTGAAAGAGCTTAAAGGTTCAGTAGTTAAAAACTTCAAGTTTTCACTTCCAGTTGAGCAGTCAGAACGGCATATAATCTTGATTAAAAAGACGGCGGCTACTCCAAAAAAATATCCGCGAAAAGCGGGAACACCATTAAAATCACCTCTAATTTAGGGGTGATTTTTTGGTATATTTTGTGTTCCACGTGAAACAAATACTTGAGGAAGTAAAGTAAATTCCACTTTTCAAAATGTTCTGGAGTCGCCACTTCATTAAAGGGTGGAAAAGAGCAGTTTGGTTTCATGTAAAGTGATGATACATAACGTGTTTACAAAACCTACATTTATCAGAAATCTGGTATGATTCTATAGAAACTGGTAAGATAGAGAATAGGATTATAGAGGAAAAAGTGATAGAATAGATTATATGTATAGCTAACGAATTTCCTTCTGAAATGGGATGGATATCCCGCATGACCTGAGGTAACTTAAGGACCTTATAGGATGCCATTAAACTCATTCCCATGGAATGAAGATCATAAGGCAAGAGAGCCTTATGCTACTTTGAAATTAGGTGGTAATCTACGGAATGAAAGAACAATTTTCTAAATTGTTTGGGTTGACCGAACGAAATCATGGGGAAGAAGTGAAGCAGCTTCCGGTGGACAATATTGTCAGTGGGCCTTATCAGCCAAGGACAATCTTTGATGATGAACGGATTGATGAGTTGTGTCAGACCATCAAGACTCATGGCGTCATTCAACCCATTGTGGTTCGTCTCCGGAATGAGAAATATGAGATTATTGCAGGTGAGCGTCGATGGCGTGCGGTTAGAAAGCTCGGTATCGAGACGATTCCTGCCATTATCCGGGACTTCAATGATTCTCAAGCGGCCTCGATTGCATTGATCGAGAACCTTCAGCGTGAGAATCTGACCTCAATTGAGGAAGCGATTGCTTATCAGAACCTCATTGATCTTCATCAACTAACCCAGGAAAGTCTGGCCCAGAGACTTGGAAAGAGCCAGTCTACCATCGCAAACAAGATACGTCTTCTTCAGCTGCCGGAAGTCGTGAAGAATGCTTTAATGGAGCGTAAAATTACAGAACGTCATGCAAGAGCCTTGCTCTCCCTGGAGACCGAGGAATTGCAGCTGAAAATTCTGGAAGAGATTATTGCCAAAGACCTAAATGTCAAACAGACGGAGGCAAGAATCGCTTTCTACAAAGAAGTAGCTAAAAACAAAAAATCAAAGCGTATTTCTTTCACTAAAGATGTCCGTCTGGCCTTAAATACGATTCGTCAATCCATTGATATGGTATCGGGATCCGGCTTGCAGATTAAGACGGCTGAAACAGATCATGAAGATCATTATGAAATCGTAATCAAAATTCCCAAACGCTAAAACGGGCAAATTTGCGCTAGAAGGCGGCGGCAGAGCCGCTTTTTCTGTCTTTTTGTAGCTGCTTCTTGGTGTTGACTGGCATAGTTGTACAGATATGATAGGCTTAACCGAGATGCTTGGGGAAGAGTACTAGGGTGTTCTGGTTGAATAAGGCAGGGACATTACACTTTAGGTCAGCTATGCTGATACAGGGTGAATTGTCTGATAGTGATGAACAGTGACTGGCAGGGAGTAAGTGATCCTTTGGAACGTAAGTGCTTGCTTTGGTAAGTAGATTTCTATTGTATGACTAGCCATGAAATCATGGAGCCGAGGCACAACGATGAAAGGAACATTTTATTCACGAAAAGGACTGGTCCTGAAATTTCACTATTGAGATTTTCTGTATTAATCAATCCCCTTATTTCAGCAGTTTAACTTAGCTTAAATCGTTCTTCCAGCTTCCGCACAGCCTGTATTCTGTATGGATCTACAAGAAGATTTTTAAATAATATTGAGGTGAACAGGTTGTCTAAAATCATTGCCATTGCCAACCAAAAAGGCGGTGTAGGAAAAACAACAACATCGGTCAATTTGGGAGCCGGGCTGGCTACGTTGGGGAAGAAAGTTTTACTTGTGGATATAGACCCTCAAGGAAATACGACCAGCGGTATTGGTATAAATAAAGCGGACGTTGCCAATTGCATATATGATGTTTTAATTAACGAGGTTCATCCTAAAGAAGCCATCACTTCAACGCAAATTGAAGGGTTAGATATGATTCCGGCAACCATTCAGCTTGCGGGTGCTGAGATTGAACTTGTTCCCACCATTTCGCGTGAGGTGAGACTGAAGAAGTCGCTGCAGATGGTGAAGAGCCAATACGATTATATTATTATCGATTGTCCTCCTTCGCTTGGTATCCTTACGATTAACTCACTGACAGCTGCCGATTCGGTGCTGATCCCGATTCAATGTGAGTATTATGCTCTAGAGGGACTCAGCCAACTGCTTAATACGGTACGTCTTGTTCAGAAGCATCTGAATACCTCGTTGCAGATCGAAGGTGTGCTTCTTACCATGTTTGATGCAAGAACAAATCTTGGTATTCAGGTTATTGAAGAAGTGAAAAAGTATTTTCAGCAGAAGGTATATAAAACTGTTATACCCAGAAATGTCAGACTTAGTGAAGCGCCTTCGCACGGTCAGTCAATTATTACGTACGACCCTCGCTCCAAAGGGGCAGAAGTGTATCTAGAATTGGCAAAGGAAGTGATTTCTTATGAGTAAGCGCCTGGGAAAAGGTCTTGATGCGTTGATTCCATCGCTTACTGTGAGTGAGGACGATAAGGTGGTTGAAATCCCCCTTAATCAACTTCGGGCGAATCCATACCAGCCACGTAAAACTTTTGATGAGGAAGCCATTCGTGATCTTGCGGAATCGATTCGTCAGCATGGTGTTATTCAACCTATTATTGTACGAAGTGTTCTCAAGGGGTATGAGATTATTGCCGGGGAGCGCCGCTTTAGAGCTTCTCAATATTGCGGCAACACAACCGTGCCTGCTGTAGTGAGAAATTTTACCGATCAACAGGTTATGGAAATTGCTTTGATTGAGAACCTTCAGCGTGAGAATTTAAATGCCATGGAAATTGCGGTCGCTTATCAGGGGCTAATGGATCAGTTTGATCTCACACAGGAGGAGTTATCTTTAAAGGTAGGAAAGTCGCGTTCTCATATTGCCAACTTCCTTCGTTTGCTAGCCCTACCTGAAGAGGTGAAGGATTATGTTTCACGTGGAACATTATCTATGGGGCATGCAAGAGCCATAGTTGGATTGAAGGATGCGACTATGATTAAACAGCTTGCTAAGCAATGTATTGAGAATGAGTGGAGTGTTAGAGAACTTGAGGATGCGGTTCAGCAATTAGATCGTAAGAAGCTGGATGCAGCAAAAGTGAAAGTTGCAACTAAGAAACGGGACCCTTATATTGAAGAAGTAGAAGAAAGTTTGCGGGAACGTTTCAAGACAACGGTCAAAATCAAGTCATCTAAGGACAAAGGAAAAATCGAAATTAACTATTTCAGCCAACAGGATCTACAGCGATTACTTGACATGCTTCAATGATGGATTGACATATCTCTCCTTGTAGTCAGGGGCAGGGGTATGTCTTTCTTGATCTTAAAGTCAAAGATTGAAGTGAGCAGAGGGGGAGGGTGAGGAGGAAATGATTTACCTGGATCATGCAGCTACCTCATGGCCCAAACCGGCAGGTGTTATTCAAGCTGTTCAGGAAGTTCTTACCAGCGGCACAACCAATCCTGGACGTGGTACCCATGGGATGGCAATACAGGCGGGCCGGGTTCTGATGCGGACGCGAAGCCGTATAGCACAGCTGTTTAATGTTAAGAATTCAGCAGATATTGCATTTACTTCCAATACTACCAGTGCCCTGAATCTAGCGATCAAAGGGCTGTTAAGGCCAGGAGATCATGTGATAGCTACAATGGTGGAGCATAATTCTGTCCGTAGGCCGTTGGAGTTTCTAAAGAGGGCATACGGGGTTAAGGTTGATTATATAGCTGCGGATCAAGAAGGACAGATTGATCTGGTGGGGTTCGAACGTAGTTTTATGTCCAATAATACAAGGCTGGTTGTCTGCAGCCATAGCTCCAATCTGTTGGGAAGTATTACTCCTGTTAAGGAAATCTCTAAGTTGGCTCATAAGAATGGGGCTTTACTGCTGGTCGATGCTGCCCAGACCGCTGGTGCGTATCCCATCGATGTGGGGGACATGGGCATTGATCTATTGGCTTTCCCCGGGCATAAGGCACTTCTGGGGCCTCAGGGAACCGGTGGGCTCTATATTAGCCCGGAAATTGATTTGGTTCCCCATCTGCATGGTGGGACCGGAAGCCAGTCGGAAGAGCTGGAGCAGCCTTCAGTCCGGCCGGACCGATATGAAGCGGGGACACCTAACACCCCTGGAATAGCCGGCTTGGGAGAAGGGGTTGGTGAAGTATTGTCTGTGGGCGTGGATAACATCCATAAGCATGAGTGGATGCTGACTCAGCTGATCATGAAGGGATTGGCTGAGATTCCTGGAATACACATACTTGGTCCTGCATTGGGCAAGCCAAGAACGGGTATTGTATCTTTTAACGTGGAGAATATGGATGCAGCAGAGGTTGCATTCAAGTTAGACCGCAATTATCAAATTGCTGTGAGGGCTGGTTTTCATTGTACTCCGCTTGGACATGAGACAGCGGGTACACTTCAGAGCGGGGCTGTGAGAGCGAGCGCCGGATATAACACAACGGTAGAGGAAGTTCAGGCGTTGATCACGGCCATGCAGGAGATATATAAGTCATAGATTACTATAGAGGGGTAGAGCCAGGCATGTGGGAGTGGAATAAACTAGTCAGCGAGCAATTGGGATTAATCATCGTAGGTACCGCACTGTTGTTTATCTTATTTCTCATCTGGAATATCGTACAGGGCAGCAAGCTGAAGAAGATGCGCCGGAAATATGAAGTAATGATGGCTGGTGCGGGCGTTGAGAACCTGGAGACTTTATTGATTGATCTTAAAGTGCAGATGGATCAAATTGAGGATGAGCAGGGGGAACAGCAGCGGCAACTGCAGTCCATCCACAAGCTCCTCCCGAAGCAAAAAGCAAAAATAGGCATTAAGCGTTATAATGCCTTTGAAGAACGTGGCAACGAGCTAAGCTTTTCTGTCGCTTTTGTTGATAATCAGCTGGATGGGGTAGTACTTACCGGGATTTACAGCCGGGAGGGCTCCTATGTATACGCCAAGCCCGTAGTTAATGGAGATTCGCCTTATTCATTATCTCCTGAGGAAAAGGACGCCATTCGTCTCGCCGGGCAAGAGGCTTAAAGCTTCGATTCCATTCTTTAATGGCGGCGAACAGGCTGGTCGCAATGATGTCGGATAGACGCATGACCAGACTTAATCTGGTGTTCTGCAGCACAAAATATTCCATAAAGCCGCCGACATTGACGATGCCTGTAAGATGGATATCGCCAACCGGCGGCAGTTCTTTATTTACCCCGGCACCAGGACGCAGAGGGCCCTGCACTACCTGGATGCATCCCACACTGGAAGATTGGCCAAGACAAGCGTCTATTCCTATGACAAAAGGGTTCTCGTGAACCTGCTGAATATGAAGAAGGGTATCTTGAAGATTCATGGCATGTACGGGTTCCTCGAGTGTTCCGTATAAATGATAGCTGCCGCTTTGAAGTTTGGATAAGGCTGTGCCTACCAGAGGGCCTAGACAGTCCCCTGTAGAGCGGTCAGTGCCAATACATACGATTACGATATCTTGCCTGGAAGAGAGCTTGGTGAAATGGAGAAGAAGCCGGTGGATAATAGCCGAATGTATGCCAGGCTCAGTGTGGGGTATTTTTAAATAAGGTGTCTCTTGAGCAGCATGAGTTGGATCTGTAGGGGACATAGTATCTTCCTTTCCATTCAATATAAGAAGAACAAACTTCTGAATAGCCTATGGACTCTAACTTGTATAGTAGTCAGTATATGAATGTATGAAAGATTTTATACTCGCAGGGTATTTTGAAGTTTGGAAGCAAAGGGGTATTCTGATGATGGATAACTGGCTGGTTATGGCTTTTGACTCCACACAGCAGGCGCTGCGGGCGGAAATGCTGCTGGAATATGCGGAGATTGAGATCGACCTGTTTCCCACGCCGAAGGAGATTACAGCCGGCTGTGCACTGTCTATTCAATTTGACAGAGTGGATCTGCCAAGGGTTCAGCGGATTGTCCTGGAAGAAACCGTGGAGATCCGGGGGATATATTCGAAAGATGGCAGAGGTTATGTTAACATTGATATAAATATAGACTAAAGCCGCCATAGAGGACGTAAAGAAAGGCGGAGGTTGGAAGCAGGAGGGAGAGCCATGTACTTTCCATTGAACAATTCGGATGGCGCAGCAGATCAAGCGTTTAAGGGTGTAATGACTTTAAAGGACAAGATTTGGAACTGGTTCACGGATGTAGATATGTGGGAAAAGCTTATGTTTTCCTGCTTAAGAATAATTCTTATCATGGTAATAACGCGGTTATTTATCCGCATTGTCTTTAAGTTTATTGACCACTCCTTGGAGCGGCATGAAGAAAGCCGGATTAACTTGAATCCGCGGCGCTTTGTCACCGTAGGAGCCCTGCTGAAAAATATCATAACTATCACTAGTAATTTTATTATGATCATGCTCCTGCTTCAGGAATTCGGCGTGAATCTGGCTCCGCTGCTGGCTGGAGCGGGCGTTATCGGCTTGGCCGTTGGATTTGGAGCCCAGAGTCTCGTGAAAGATGTCATTACTGGTTTTTTTATCATCTTGGAGGATCAATTTGCTGTGGGTGACGTGATTCAGACGGGAACGCTTAAGGGGACGGTGGAAATTATCGGACTTCGGACCACACGTCTGGTCAGCTGGACGGGAGAGGTGCACATTATTCCTAATGGTATGATCACGAATGTGACCAACTATTCCTTGAATAACGCGCTGGCTGTAGTAGATATCCCCTTCAGCAATCAGAAGAAGCTGGATGATTCCCTTGCGGTTCTGCGCAAATCCATGCAGGAGCTTAAGGATAGCTCCGAGGCTATGGTGAGTGTGCCCAATGTGTTAGGTATTCAGTCGATCACATCAAGTGAGTATGTGGTGCGGATTATCGCGGAGACGCTGCCTGGTAACCGTGCTGATCTGGAGCGTCAAATCCAGACCTACGCCAAGGAAGCGTTGGAAGAGGTTGAAGCAAGGCAGTTGTCTGAGGCCAACGGCGGATAAATCTATAGGTGTAAAGGAGTTGTATCGATTTGGAGCGCAAAGTATTTCAGCTTGGCGATATCGTACAGATGAAAAAAAATCATCCTTGCGGCAGCAATGAAATGGAGATCATCCGCATGGGAATGGATATCCGGATTAAGTGTGTCGGATGCAAGCACAGCGTGCTGATCCCGCGCGCCAAATTCGAGAAGAACATGAAGAAGGTTCTTCGGTCTGCCGAGGCTGAAATGGGTGCAGACGCAAGTCCCAACGACCTTACTTAGGGGCTGAATCCTGAAACACAGGGACCTGGCATGGTTGACGGCCGTCATGAAGCACCCACCTTGTGCTCGGAGCTTCGCAAGGTGCACAATCAGCCAACTAAGAATGTTGCAAAATAACATAGTTTATGCTACAATGTTATTTGCTGCGGAAAGGTACCCAAGAGGCCCAAGGGGGCTGACTCGAAATCAGCTAGGCGTCGCAAGGCGTGCGTGGGTTCGAATCCCACTCTTTCCGCCACTATATATGAACATGAACGCCTCCGTCGATGACGGGGGTTTTTTAGTGCTTATTTATAGAATTTGAACTAACTAAATAAGGATAAGGGAATTAGGCAAAAAGGGAAATGATTCCGAAAAAGCGTAGTGTTTGCTTTTGTGAACGAAAAAGAACATTTCACCCGGAGTCTTCATCCGTGCAGCAAGTTGTTCAACTTATATAAGTTGAAGCCATCTAAGGAAAAAGGCCCCCGAATGGGGACCTCTTTATGGTTGACGGCGTACGAATGGAATTCTTCTCTCACACAAATGCAGGATACGATCCTTCACAGATAATCAAAGCTTACATCCGGCCATCTTCACAGAGGTCAGATATTTCTTCACATTATGCTGAACACTGGTTGTGAATAAGACTCCTGAACAGATGATTCGCTGAAACGGTCCAACGGAACCACACCTCTCTTGTACGCCGTCTGAATATAGAATGTGCAGAAGCTGAGTGGAATATACGAATTGCTTCTGAAAAAGGTAACCGGTTGCTTTAGTGAACTCTGGCTTTCTCGGCCTTCTTCCACTTTCTGTTCTTGTTCGTCGTATCCGGGAACGTGTCTCCACGCTCCAGCTTAATGCGTTTCGGATTTTGAATTTGAGTATGGAAGCTCCGCGCTTCGCCTACCTCGGTATAAACGCCGGGGTTCGGGGCTTTATCCCCTGGTTCGTATTCGGTCTGCTCACCCATATCAGATTAAGCTCCTTTCCTTAAGTTATAAAGAGTACGGATTTATTGTGCACGATTATGGGGAAGTTGATGTGAAGCGAACGGGAGAGCGGTAAGGTAGTTCATGGGATGACTGCTTCCTGGCTCCGGGAGAAGATAGGAAATAACATCACGATGATCTGCGTATGGAAAATGGTGAAAGGCTGCGATGAGCCTAATTAGACTTGCATCGGATGTTCGGATTTGTTATATTATTATGGTGCGAGTTTAGGCTCGCTCCTTGCTCCCAAGCCTTGCATTGGGGGCCGTGAGTCCAAGAGGAGGTGAAAGATATGCGCAAATACGAAGTGATGTACATTATTCGTCCTGATCTTGAACAAGAAGCGGTTCAAGCTGTAGTCGAAAAATTCCAAGGCATCATCCAAAACGGCGGGGAAATTACAAAACATGATGTTTTAGGTAAACGCCGGCTTGCGTATGAGATCAACAAGGTTCGTGATGGAGTTTATGTTCTTGTAAACTTTACTGCGACTCCAGATGTGGTAAACGAGTTGGAACGTATTCTGAAGATTTCCGACGAAGTTATCCGTTATCTCATTACCAAAGACGTTGCTTAAGACCTGTTTGTAAATTATTCGCTCAGAGGAGGAGACCAGATTGTTAAACCGTGTCATTCTCATCGGAAGACTAACCCGTGATCCGGAATTGCGTTATACGCCATCAGGCGTGGCGGTCACCCAGTTTACGATTGCCGTAGACAGACCTTTCACATCCCAAGGCGGAGAACGCGAAGCGGACTTTATACCGGTCGTTACGTGGAGACAGCTGGCTGAGACTTGTGCCAACTACCTGCGTAAAGGTCGTTTGACCGCAGTAGAAGGACGCATTCAAGTACGGAATTACGATAATAACGAAGGTAAACGTGTATACGTGACCGAAGTCATCGCCGATAATGTCCGTTTCTTGGAGTCGAACCGAGAAGGTGGCGGCGGGCAACGGGAAGAAGCTCCATTCGGAGGCGGCAGCGGTGGTAACCGCAGCGGCAGCAGCTCCCGCAGCAATCAGGATCCATTCTCCGATGACGGTAAGCCGATTGATATTTCGGATGACGATTTGCCATTTTAATATTGGAAAGGACTGAAACAGCATGGCTTTTAAACCAAGAGAAGGCGGAGACAACGACAAGAGACCGGCTCGCCGCGGCGGCCGTAACAAACGTCGTAAAGTGTGCTTCTTCACTGTGAACAAAATTACTCACATTGACTATAAAGACACTGAACTGTTGAAGAAATTCATCAGCGAACGCGGTAAAATTTTGCCACGCCGTGTAACTGGCACTAGCGCAAAATACCAACGTTTGTTGACAATTGCTATCAAACGTTCCCGTCAAATCGCATTGTTGCCTTATACGACGGAGTAATAAAGTTAACAGAGCAGCCGAGAAATCGGCTGCTTTTTTGTTTTAAGCAGGATTTATAAATATGCACAAATCTAGGAATTTATACAATCTTATGCATTGAAAATGGAAGTTTTGGAGGCTCCTTTTCTTAAAGAAAAATGAAAATAAGAGGGTGCTACTGAGGGACCTTCCAGGCAAATCGTAGATTGAAAAGTTTTTTCTATACATGACATTAAAAAAAAATTAAAAACAAAACATAAAATTAGTTGGAATTTTGGTAAATTTAATGTATATTATTTACTAATAATGAAACATAGCATTAATAATTCAGATGTTTGTTCGGAAATGTAATAGGGAGACATTAACATTAAATTGACCCGTGGTTAACAAAATTGGTTTTAGGGGACCGCAGCAAGAAATTGTCTTTGAGAATATAATTCCGAGTAAACCCATGTATATTGTGCTTTTTTTATTAGGATATATTGATCAACAATATATTAGAAGTTAATTAAACAGCTTCTCAGATTCTGAACCATGAGGGGGGTCAAAGCCCACGTAGCATGTGAAATGAACTAAAGACTGGTGAAGTCAGCCATGCTGGAGGTGTAGTTGAAGCAGCAATAGCATGTTGTATCTTTAGTTCAATTCATATCGTAGACAGAATTAGGAAAGACGTGAGGTTAGCTTCGACCCGGAGGGCGCTTTACAGCAGTACAATTTTAAAAATGGGAGGAACACGTTAATGGTAAAAACAAAAAAATGGGTTGCCCTATTAGCGACGCTTACACTTGTTGGCGCTCTGTTCGTAGGTTGCAGCAACTCCAACAAATCCGCTGAAGGTGGATCTACTAAAGCGCCTACAGGCTCCGAAACAAATGCCAATAAGTCTACCGATAAACCGGTAGATGGTGGAACACTGACATTCAGCAGCTTCTCTGATATCGTATCGATCAACCCGATCTATATCGATAACACGGCTTCTGCAGATGCAGCCAAGTTCGTGATGGCTAACCTGTATGATCTTGACCGTAAGGGTAACCTTGCTGCTGAACCTTGGTCTCTTGCAGCTGAGCTGCCAAAAGTATCCGAAGACGGCAAAACTTATGAGATCAAGCTGAAGAAAGAAGCTAAATGGAGTGACGGCCAACCGGTTACAGCGGATGACGTTATCTTCACAATTGACACGTTCCGTAACCCTAAAGCAGGTTCTCCGGGTATCGGGCAATTTGACAAAGTGGATAAGCTTGAGAAAATTGACGATCAAACCGTTAAAATTACTTTGAAGCAAGTATTTGCACCGTTCCAATACAGCTTGTTCAACCAGTTGATTCCTTATCACGTGTTGAAGGATGTTAAACCGGAAGAACTGAAGAACAATGCATATGGTAAGGACCCTGCCAAGACTGTAACTAACGGTACTTGGAAATGGACCGAGTGGAAACAAAAGCAGTATCTTACATTTGAGAAAGATCCTAACTACTGGGGTCAACAACCTCACATTGACAAAGTCGTCTACAAAATCTATGCGGACCAAAACACTGAGGTTCAAGCTCTGATTAAAGGCGATGTGGACATGGTCCAAGCGATTCCTGTAACCCAAGTGGAAGCTGTTAAGAAGAAACAAGGCCTGACTGTTCTTCTTGCTCCAGGACCTCAATATGAGTATGTTGCATTCAACTTCAAGCCTGAGAACTTCCCGGACAAATTCGTTCCATTCACTGGCGTGAAGACAAGACAAGCGATTGCTACAGCACTTAACCGCGAAGGTATGATCAACAACATCCTGAAAGGAACTGGTACTAAGCTGAATGCTCCGTTCCTTCCAAATACTTGGGCTGATCCAGGCTCAGCTGTAACTGAGTACAAGTATGACCCAGAAGCAGCTAAGAAGCTTCTTGCTGAAGACGGTTGGGTTGCAGGCTCTGATGGTATCTTGGCTAAAGACGGCCACCGTTTTTCCTTCGAGCTTCAATACAATGCGGGTAACAGCCGCCGTCAACAAGTGGCTACCGTTATCCAACAGAACCTGAAAGAAGTAGGTATCGAGGTTAAACCTAAAGCGATTGACTTCTCTTCCTGGGCTGATAACAACCTGACACCAGGTAAGTTCCCTGCAGTTCTGTTGTCTTGGTCTCTGAACAACCCGGATCCAGATGGAGAGCAAACCTTCTCCTCCAAATACTTCCCACCAAATGGTCAAAACATGGGATGGTATAAAAACGAGAAGCTCGATAAGCTGTGGGTAGATGGATATTCCACAGTTGATCAAGCTCAGCGTAAGAAAATTTATGAAGAAGTGGGTAAGGAAATTTCCACTGACCTGCCATATGTATTCTTGTACCAATATGGACAACCGCAAGGTTTAGGCTCACGTGTAAAATTTGCTGAAGCCGATGCACCTGAAGCATCACTTCCATATGGAGCTTTCTTCCATATTCAAAACTGGTGGGTAACTCAATAATTACACGACTACTAAACGAGGGGGAAGGAGAGTCTTCTCCTCTCCCTTTTTTTGTTTTTAGGCTTAAATCGGTTGTACCATATGTACAATCATGGGAGGATAGTCAATGACTGAATATTTCATTCGCCGTGTCCTGCAGTCTCTTTTGGTTATTGTTTTGGTCAGTATCGTCACTTTCGGTCTGATCCATGCGGCACCGGGCGGCCCTACACAAATTTTCTTAGCTCCGGGCTTATCCCAGGAAGCAGCCAAAATACAGGCTCATAACTTAGGACTTGATAGACCAGTATACGAGCAATACTTCACTTGGGTTGGCGGATTGCTTAAGGGCGATCTGGGTTACACGTTTAAGAACCATGTTCCTGTAGGTCAGATTTTATGGCCAACGGTTGGAAACACTCTTGTCTTGATGAGTGTAGCTTGGCTGCTATCCTTGCTGATAGCGATTCCATGGGGGATTTATAACAGTACTAAAGAATACGGTCTTTCTGACCAAACGGCTTCATTTGTTGCTTATATTGGTTTTGCCATGCCAGCCTTCTGGTTCGGTATTTTGCTTCAGGAACTGTTCGCCCTAAACCTCGATTGGCTTCCACTTTCAGATATGTGGACCATGGGGAAAGAGGGAAATCTGGGCAATTTGTTCATGCATATGATTCTGCCGGTATCTGTATTGACTTTAGGATTCCTGGCCTCTTACTCCAAGTACTCCCGTGCAAGTATGCTGGAAGTGCTTGAGCAGGATTATATCCGTACGGCTCGAGCTAAAGGGGTTAAAGAGAATAAGGTTATTTTCCGTCACGCTCTGCGTAATGCACTGATTCCTATTATTACGGTGCTGGGTCTTGATCTGCCGATCCTGGTGGGTGGTGCCACACTTACGGAAACCGTGTTCAACTGGCCGGGTATGGGCCGTTTGTTTGTTGAAATGGCAAATGCTAGAGAATACTCGGTGTTGATGGCGATTGCCCTGGTTACTGCAGTCGTTGTTATTGTTGGTAATCTGATTGCCGATATCCTCTACGCAGTAGTCGATCCTCGGGTTCAGCTTGGTAAGGGAGGAAAATCGGCATGAGTATGAACGTAAATACAGAAATTGCACAAAGCGGTCAGCCGGGCGTGCAGCCTCCAATGGAGGAGTTCAATTCCACGGCACCTTCCCAGAAACCGCCGGGTCCATGGAAGATCGTCTGGAAGAAGTTCTCCCATAATCCTTATGCGATGACGGGTTTGGTCGTTCTACTTATTTTTGTGCTGGCAGCCATTTTGGCTCCAGTGCTGGCTCCCTATAAGCCGGATGCAATTAATCTGGACGGGGATATGACCGGCGGCAATCATCTGCTAGGCGTGGATGAGATTGGTCGTGACATTTTTTCCAGATTGTTATATAGTGCCCGAATCTCCTTGTTTATCGGCTTTACCGTGGCTGCAGCTTCGGTTATTATCGGATCGTTTGTCGGAGCTGTCTCCGGTTATTTTGGCGGATGGATCGATACGATCTTTATGCGTCTTGTTGACGTTATGAACTCGATCCCATTATTATTCTTGAACATTCTTGTCCTTGCTATTTTTGGATCAAAAGTAAGTTACATGATTATGATCCTGGTATTTACAAGCTGGATGAGCGTAGCCCGGCTGGTACGGGGGAACTTCCTGCAGCTTCGAGAGTCCCAGTACGTGGAAGCAGCCAAAGCAATTGGTGTGTCCAGCTGGGGAATTATATTCAGACATTTGCTTCGCAATGCAAGCTTCCCGATTATTGTTAATGCCACGTTGATGGTAGGGGGCGCTATCCTGAGTGAATCAGCACTATCCTTCCTTGGGCTTGGCATACAGGCTCCGGATACAAGCTGGGGACAAATGCTGAGTAATGCACAGGAATTCATGCTCATTGATCCTATCCAAGCGGTATATCCAGGGCTATGTATCTTTATCGTGGTGTTGTCCGTTAACTTTATCGGTGACGGCATCCGTGATGCTCTTGATCCTAGACAAAAAGCGACGGTATCCCGGAGGAGGCTGAAACAATGGCGGAAAGATTACTCGAAATAGAGAATCTGACAACCGGATTTATGACAGAAAAGGGATTTGTCAAAGCGACAGACAATATCTCTATAAACATAGAAAAAGGAAAGACACTCTGCCTTGTTGGCGAATCCGGTAGCGGTAAGAGTGTAACCTCCTTGTCCATCATGCGGCTGATCGATTATGCGGGCGGAGCCATCTTGGATGGCAAAATTAAATTTCATGGTGAGGATCTGGCCTCCAAAGACCAGGAGGACATGCGCAAGATTCGCGGTAACAAGATCGCGATGATCTTCCAGGACCCAATGTCCGCACTTAACCCTGTATTTACCGTAGGCGATCAGATCGCAGAAAGTATTATTCTGCACCAGAACAAGAGTGAGGCAGAAGCGAAGAAGGAAGCGATCAACCTGCTGAGAATGGTTGGTATTCCTGCGCCGGAAATCCGGGTTAAGCAGTACCCGCATGAATTGTCCGGGGGGATGTGTCAGCGTGTCGTTATTGCGATAGCCTTGGCATGTAATCCCGAGCTGTTGATTGCGGATGAGCCTACCACAGCACTTGACGTAACCGTGCAGGCACAGATTCTTGATCTTCTCCAGCGTTTGAAGGAAGAGCTGGGGATGTCCATTCTTCTTATTACCCACGATATGGGGGTAGCTGCTGAAATGGCAGACCGGATCGCGGTTATGTACGCTGGAGCTATTGTAGAAGAGGGTACTGTTGAGGAGATCTTCTCCAACCCATCCCATCCTTATACCGTAGGTCTGCTGCAATCCATTCCAGGGTTTGAAGGCACGCGTGGAAAAGAACTGTACACCATCAAAGGGACGATTCCGGGTATCGGTAATCTTCCGGGTGGCTGCCGTTTCAATCCCCGCTGTCCGCACGTGATGGATAAATGCAAAGCCCAGGAGCCGCTTAATTTCAAGGTAGGCGACGATCATAGTGCCGTCTGCTGGCTGTATGAGGATAAGGCGCCTGTGGAGATCGGCAGAAACGGGGGCGACACCAAATGAGTATGAAAGAGCCACAAGTACAAGATAATGAGAATCTGATTGAGATTAAACATCTCAAGAAGTATTTCCCGATTAAGGCGGGGTTACTTAACCGCGTTGTCGGCAACGTTAAAGCGGTTGATGACGTATCCGTCACGATCCGCAAGGGTGAGACCTTTGGCCTTGTTGGTGAATCAGGCTGTGGCAAGTCCACATTCGGCCGCGTTGTGCTCAAGCTGCAAAGCGCTACCGATGGAGAAGTCCTGTTCAACGGGAAGAATGTACATTCCCTGAGTGGTTCGGAGCTTCGCAAGCTTCGGGAAGAGATGCAGATTATTTTCCAGGATCCGTTTGGTTCCCTGAATCCGCGCTTCCTGGTCAAAGATATTATCGGTGAGCCGCTGCGCGTTCACCGCAATATGTCCGCCAAGGAGATTGACGACCGGGTGGTCGAGCTTCTGCAGTTGGTCGGACTTGATCCGTCCCGCCGAAACCGGTATCCGCACGAATTCTCCGGTGGACAGCGGCAGCGGATCGGAATTGCCCGGGCAATTGCCCTGAACCCTCAGTTTATCGTAGCGGATGAGGCGGTATCGGCGCTTGACGTATCCGTCCAGTCCCAGGTTATCAACCTGCTGATGAAACTGCAGAAGGAGTTGGGCCTGACCTTCCTGTTCATTGCTCACGGTTTGAATGTGGTGCGCCATATTTCGGACCGCGTTGGAGTTATGTACCTGGGTAAAATGGTTGAGGTATCCGAGACGGAAGAGCTCTTTGCGCATCCGCTCCATCCTTACACGGCGGCACTGCTGTCGGCTATTCCGAAGCCGACTCCAAGCCGTAAGCGGGAGCGTATCGTCTTGAAGGGTGATGTTCCGTCACCTGCAAATCCGCCATCCGGCTGCCGGTTCCATACCCGCTGTCCTCTTGCACAAGAGAAGTGCAGCCAGGTTGAACCGCTGCTGGAAGAAGCTCTTCCAGGCAGACAAGTGGCCTGCCACTTCCCATTGCTGGAAGGCAGCGATGCGCTCAAGAAGCATCAATAGTATGCAGCCTAGGAGCGGGTAAAGGAGTTGTCCTTTACCCGCTTTTTTTGGTGCCTAGGGATAATTAAGTGCTGTGTGCTCACAAGGTCTTATTTAGGAACATTTACAGCTTTCATTCGTATTTTGTTAGAGGATATTTATCATTATAGAAGCGTTATTAGGATAGAAGATCAGGCATATCCCAGTGTTTAATAGTTGATAGATGATAGTTAATTAGGTTATATTGTTCGTTGTGCAAGTGTATTTTAACCTTTTTGTAGTGTTTTGCTGGAAACAACTCAGTACAATGGAAGATAAAGTAGATTTGTGTTGCAAAAGCCTTGATTCTCGTGCTTCGGTAAACGGCTCTAGCGTTTATTAAGGAAGGGGGACGAATACGTTCATTTGAAGCCCAAGGCCACTTATGCCGTAAAAATATGTCGTATGGTATTCTACTATACTTTCGAGTAGGACTTTAATCATGTCTTCTGCTAGGAAAGACATGTATAACATATACATGAAGATGAAGATGTACTCAGGGATCTGAGCTGCGTCTAAATGGAGGCAAATGAATGAGTGATAAACAATTAAGCAGGGTAAAGCCAAAACCCAAAAAGAAAAAGAATAGATTAAGAACATGGGGAATTGTCCTTTTGGTTCTTGTTATTCTGGGTTCAGGCGCTTATGTATACAGGAAACCTCTTGCCATTATGGCATTTGATTTATTTCTGTCTGATCATGTGGAGCAGAAATTGCAGAAATCCTATGCCCCTCTTCAAGGGGAGAAACCCAAGCCGGTGGTCTATCAGACCAAGCCGTTTACCGCGCTTCTTCTTGGGGTAGATCAGCGGGATAACGAGCCAGCACGTTCGGATACGATGATCTATGCGGTGATTCGGCCTAAAGATTCCAAGGTGTTGCTCATTTCAATTCCGCGGGATACGTACACTGAGATTGTAGGCAAGCACAAAAAGGATAAGATCAACCATGCATACGCGTTCGGCGGGGAAAAGATGTCTAAGGATACCGTAGAAGCTTTCCTGGGGCATAAGGTAGAGTATTATGCTGCCATTAACTTCAAAGGTCTGCGGGACGTCGTTGACGCGCTGGGCGGCGTGGAGCTGCCAATTACGAAGGATATTGTGAACAAAGCCAAGGAACACGAGAAGTTCACGATCAAGGCAAACCAGCCTATCTATAACGGGAAGGACGCCCTTAATTTCGTCCGTTACCGGGAAGACAGTGACTTTAACCGGACCAAGAGACACCAAGTCTTCCTGAATGCAATGGTTAGCCGGGTTCTAAAGCTGGATCAAGTCGGTAAAATTCCTGAGCTGATGGACATCGCGGGTGCGAACTTCAAGACAGATATTATGCCAAACAATATTATTGATCTTGCTAAACAGCTGTTGACCGGGGAGAATCCGCCGCAGATTTACAGTTTTACAATCATGGGCAAGGGTGTCCGTATGAATAATATCTTCTATGACCTGGCTGATAAGAAGGATGTGGCTTATGCCGAACAGCTGATTGAAAGCTGGTCTGATCCGAATACAGCAGCTTCACAGCTTATGATTCCTGAGAAGCAGGCCGTTGAATGAGCGTCCTAGAGATGCCATAATATATACAGAAACTGGATGGGTACATCTGCTTTTTGTATGGAGGAGATGTCTGTTCGGCAGTCCGGGGTACCGGCTGCCGATTTTTTCGCCCTGAGAGAAAACGGGCAGGGGTCCATACGGTCCATGGGGGCTTATACTTTCTTGACCTTTAAGAAAGGATAGAGGAGGCTTATTGTTCAATGAATATCGCGTTTTTCCTGCTGCCGAAAAGTGAGGTCGCAACGGTTACTCTGGATTCCACACTAAGACAAACGCTGGAACGCATGGAGTACCATCGTTATACGGCTGTCCCGATTATTGATAAACACGGGGTTTATGTTGGCACAATTACGGAAGGGGATCTGTTGTGGTACATGAAGAATTCTCAAGGTAAGGTGACTTTTGAGAACGCTTCGAAATACTTGCTGAAGGATATTCCGCTTAGACTGGATATCAAGCCAGTCTCGATTGACGAAGATATGGAGGACCTGATTAATTTGGCCAAGGTTCAGAACTTTGTTCCAGTTGTGGATGACATGAACCGGTTCATCGGCATCGTCCGCCGCAGCCAAATCATCGAATACTGTGAGAAATTTGTATCCCGTGGTGAAGCAGCGCCCAGACAATAGGGCACGGGAGCATCCTGTCAGTCACATACCGGCCTTGGGCTGGCCACCGGGTTTTATGCTATAATGGAGAATAAAGCTTTTTCTAGGAGAGAGAGTGATTGGTCTACTATGCATAAAGAAATGGATGTAGCCAAACGGGCGAAGGTCATTGAGTGGCTGAAAACGGAAGTTGTCGATCATGTATCCCGTCTGTTCAAAGCTCTGTGGGAGGGCAGCACGACCCGGATTACCGACAGTCTCGCCAGTCTGATTGTGAGCGGGTATATATTAGGCAGAAGACTGGGCATCTCATATCGTGACTTGGATGAGAATATTATGGAGAAGCTGAAGAAGCACAAGCAGGAAGGCCATCAGCTTGAGGATTGGTATCAAGACATTTCTGCATTGGAAGAACATATGCGTAAGAGGTGAACCTATTTGAAATTTCACTGGACATCCGTTGCCTGGAGCGTGGTCTATTTCCTACTCCTGCTATCTCTGATAACGCCGCTGACTGTGATCACGGCTTTGTTCCTTCTGGTGCCAGGCGTAGTGCTCTACTCAACTTTATCCAAAACATCATTTATTGTGCACATTGTGCCTGTATTAGTTCTCTTATTTTTAGTATTTAATTCAGTATTGTCTAACTCTCTATTTATCTTGATCCCGCTCTATTTCCTGGTTCCTTCTGTGGTTATGGGACATCTGTATAAAAAAAGAGCGTCCGCGCTGCGGACTGTATTATTCGGGGCGGGAACGATCCTGCTGGAGTTCATTCTGCTGCTGCTGATCAGCACACTGTTCTTCGACTTCAATCTTGTACAAACGATTGAGGATGTGATCAACTCGACTGCCTCACCGTTCAGGGACATGGCCGGCAGTGGTCTTGCGCCAGGCCTGGCTTGGACGGAAGAAATGACACGTCAGCTGTCCAGTCTCACGGTGCGGATGATTCCTTTCACCATGACGGTCACCTCGCTTGCTATTGCGATCGTGACCCATGCGGTGACGCGGCCGACGCTCAGCAGCATGGGGCAGATTACACCGAAGATGAAGCCGCTGCGGGACTGGAGACTGCCTCGTTCCCTGGTCTGGTATTATATTATTGGTCTGATCGTGCAGATGTTTGCGGGCGAGGCGGCTCGTCAGGGATTCCTTGGAACAGTGCTGCTTAACCTGATGCCGCTGCTTCAATTCGGTTTCATTATCCAGACAGCAGGTTTCTTCTTCTTTCTGGCCTATCAGAGAAAATGGAACTTGGCCATACCTATCCTGCTGACCATCGCGATTGTGTTCGTTCGCCCTCTATGGCTCATTGGTGTGTTTGACATTGCTTTTCCGCTGCGGGACATGATTACTAGATCAAGACGATAGGGTGAGAAGGCATGCCAAATTTATTGCAAAAGCGCTGGTACGGCTATCAGACCGTGTGGGCGTTCATGCTCATGCTGCTGCTTGTCATTTTCGTATCCTATTACAATTGGATTCTGGGTCTGGTAGGTCTGTGCCTGGTATGTGCGTTAGCCTACATCATGCTTCAAGCGGAGCGAAGATTCCGGAAGGACATGATTCAATATATTACGGAGCTTACCTTTCGCATCAAAAGGGTGGAAGGGGAGGCCATCAGCAGGTTGCCATTCGGCGTCCTGTTGTACGCCGAGGATAAGACGGTAGAGTGGCATAACCGCTTCGTGAAGGGCATGTTCGGCCGCGGGAGTGTGGTCGGGGTTAGCCTGCAGGAGCTTCTGCCGCCCCTCCCTCAGTTAAGCCGTGACAAGCGGGAAGGGGAGCACAACCGTTCGACGGTGGAGGTTGTAGTCAATGGCCGCTATTACGAGCTGACGATTCAGGCTGACGAACGCCTGATCTATGTTCATGATATGACCGAGCTTGCCGTTCTGAGGGAGAAGTATGAAGACGAGCGGCTCGCTCTGGGTATTATTATGCTCGACAATCTGGATGAGGCCTCCCAAGGGATGGATGATCAGCAGAGGGCGGCCCTTATTGCGCGAGTGGCTGCCGCTTTAACGGCGTGGGCGAAGCAGTACAGAGTGTATCTGCGGCGGTTGTCCTCCGAGAGATACCTGATGATGTTCAACCATCTGTCGCTGAAGGAGCTTGAACAGAGCCGGTTCGTCATCCTGGATGAGGTGCGCGAGATGACAGCCGAGCTTAAGGTGCCGATTACCCTCAGCATAGGACTCGCCTTTGGTACGGAGAGCATCAGTGAGCTTGGCGAGCTGGCACAGTCGAGTCTGGATATGGCTCTGGGCCGTGGTGGAGACCAGGCAGCTGTGAAGTCCGGACAGCGGCTGAGCTTCTACGGAGGCAAGACGACAGCTGTTGAGAAGCGGACCCGCGTGCGTGCACGGGTGATTGCCCATGCCCTGCGTGATTTGATGCAGGAAAGCGACCGAGTGATGATTATGGGCCACAGGGTGCCTGATCTCGATGTAATTGGCGCCTCTATCGGAGTGCTGAAAGCAGCGGATATGTACCGTGTGGAAGCTCACATTGTCTTAGAAGGCGTGAATCCAGCGGTCGAGCGAATTATGGAGCGGATTGAGAAGGACGAACCGCTTAGGAAAAGATTCATTTCTCCTGAGCAGGCGATGGCCATGGTAACGGAGAATACGCTGCTTGTGATTGTGGATACACATAAGGCATCTATGACGATGGAGCCGCGGCTGGTGGAAGCCGCACGCCGGGTTGTGATTGTTGACCATCACCGGCGCGGTGAGGAGTTTATTAATGATGCGGTTCTGGTATACCTGGAGCCGTATGCCTCTTCGGCATGTGAGCTGGTCACCGAGCTGCTTCAGTACATTCACGAGAAGGTGGAGCTGAGTCCACTGGAGGCCACGGCCCTATTGGCCGGGATCACTGTGGATACGAAGCATTTTGCGCTGCATACGGGATCGCGGACGTTTGAAGCGGCGGGCTTCCTCCGCCGGAGCGGGGCGGATACCGTTATGGTGCAGCGGATTCTGAAAGAAGACCTTCAAGAATATATCGAGAAGGCCGAGATTATTAAACATGCCCGCATGCTTCATGGGCATATCGCTTTGGCGGTGACGGAGCCGAACCGTAAGATTCCGCAGCTGCTGATTGCCCAAGTGGCCGATACCCTGCTTAACATGACCAATGTTCTGGCCTCGTTCGTGATCAGTGAGCGGCCGGACGGGAAGATCGGCATCAGTGCGAGATCGCTGGGCACGATGAACGTGCAGGTGGTTATGGAGCGGCTGGGCGGCGGGGGACATCTGACCAATGCGGCAGCCCAGCTGGACTGCTCGCAGGCGGAAGCGGAGAAACGGCTGCTTGAAGTGCTTGATGAAATTGAGAAGAAAGAGGGGTTATTCGAATGAAAGTAATTTTCTTGCAGGACGTTAAAGGACAAGGTAAAAAGGGGCAGGTTAAAGAGGTTTCTGAGGGATACGCACAGAATTTCCTGCTGCCTAAGGGTCTGGTTAAGCAGGCGACCCAAGGTAACATGAAGACGTTGGAGAATCAATCTGCTGCAGAGCTTAGACGCAAGCAGCAGGAGAAGGAAGAGGCGATCCAGCTTGGCAAGAAGCTGGAGGAGCTGACTGTAGGTCTGAAAGCAAAATCAGGGGAAGGCGGCCGTCTGTTCGGGGCCATCACCAGCAAGCAGATTGCGGAAGGTCTTCAGGGGCTTGGTATCAAGATTGACAAGCGCAAAATTGAGCTCAATGATCCGATCCGTACGTTGGGGGTTACCCAGGTAACTGTTAAGCTTCATCCAGAAGTAAAAACAACGCTCAAGGTCCAAGTGACGGAGGAGTAAGATGGGCGCAGAGTTATTTATCGACCGAATTCCTCCTCAGAACCTGGAAGCAGAGCAGGCGGTTCTCGGTGCCATTCTGCTGCAGTCTGAAGCGTTAATTACCGCGATGGAACGGGTGCGTACCGAGGACTTCTACGATAAGTCTCATCAAATGATCTATGAAGCCATGATTGAGCTTGGGGAGGCTGGCGAGCCGATTGATCTGATTACCCTGACCTCAAGGCTTCAGGATAAAGGCGAGCTGGAGGAGGTCGGCGGGGTCAGCCATTTGGCCAGATTAGCCCATGCCGTGCCGACAGCGGCCAACGTGGATTATTATGCCCGGATTATAGAAGAGAAGTCGATGCTGCGCAGGTTGATCCGCACAGCCACCCAGATCGTCAGCGATGGCTATACAAGCGGTGACGATGTGGGCGGCATGCTGAGCGATGCGGAGCGCCGGATTCTGGAGATATCCAACGGGCGCTCGGGCAGCGGCTTTATTGCCATCCGCGATGTGCTTATGGAAGTGTTCGAGCGGGTGGAGGAGCTGCATCAGAACCGCGGCACGACTACCGGAGTCTCGTCCGGGTTCGTGGACCTGGACAAGATGACCTCCGGATTTCAGCGTAACGACCTCATAATTGTGGCTGCCCGTCCTTCCGTAGGTAAGACGGCGTTTGCCTTGAATATAGCCCAGAATGCGGCTGTACGCAGCAAGGAGACGGTAGCGATCTTCAGTCTGGAGATGTCCGCCGCCCAGCTGGTGCAGCGGATGATCTGTGCGGAAGCGAACCTGGACGCGGGGGTTATGCGGACAGGGGACTTCAAGAGCGACGATGATTGGTCCAAGCTGACGATGGGCATTGCCGCCCTGTCTGAAGCGGAGATTTATATTGATGATACGCCAGGGGTTACCGTGGCGGATATTCGTGCCAAGTGCCGCCGCCTCAAGAAGGAGAGAGGCCTCGGCATGATTGTAATCGACTACCTGCAGCTGATTCACGGCCGGGGTAAAGCGGGCGAGAACCGTCAGCAGGAGGTCTCGGAGATCTCCCGTACCCTGAAGCAGATTGCCCGTGAGCTTGAAGTGCCGGTTATTGCGCTCTCCCAGCTCAGCCGGGGTGTGGAGCAGCGTCAGGACAAGCGTCCGATGATGTCCGACCTTCGGGAATCCGGTTCTATCGAGCAGGATGCCGATATTGTCGCGTTCTTGTACCGCGATGACTATTACAACCAGGAGACCGAGAAGAAGAATATTATCGAGATTATCATTGCCAAACAGCGTAATGGCCCAGTAGGTACAGTCGAGCTGGTCTTTTTGAAGAACTACAATAAGTTTGCGAATTATGAGCGGGCGCATGCCGATCCTTTTGCAGGATAAATAGAGAAAGCAATCGAACTTTTAACCTTATAAATTTGTATATTCCCGAACAATTCTGCACAGAGGTGTGGAATTGTTCGTTTTTGATTTGACTTTAAAAAAGCGGACTGGTACACTGATATTGCTGCTTTAGGGCAGTAAATGGTTGCAATGCGTATAATGTCCAAGACGTTCCATAAGCTAAGCGAATGGCAGTACCGTTTGCTTTGAAGGTTTGTGGGTGTTTATTTTGAGTGAAAATAAAGGTGCGGGTGCACCGGCGGGGGAATGTACATGTCAACAGTAGTCGTTGTGGGGACACAATGGGGAGACGAAGGCAAAGGCAAAATCACGGATTATCTGGCGGAAAGCGCCGATGTGGTGGCCCGTTATCAAGGCGGTAACAACGCCGGTCACACTATACTGATTGATGGGAAGAAGTACAAACTTAGCTTGATTCCATCCGGAGTTTTTTATGAAGATAAAATCTGTGTCATCGGCAATGGAATGGTTATCAATCCGGAAGCGTTGATTCAGGAGATCACATATATTCATGACAATGGCTTCAGTACAAAGAACTTGAGAATCAGCGACCGCGCACATGTGATACTGCCTTATCATATGCTGCTGGATGCGCTGGAAGAGGACCGCAAGGGGCCGAACAAGATCGGAACGACCCGTAAGGGGATTGGTCCGGCTTATATGGACAAGGCGGCCAGAAACGGAATCCGGATCGCAGACCTGCTTGATGCGGAGGAGTTCGAATTGAAGCTTCGCCATCTGGTCAAGGAGAAGAACCATGTTATTCAGCAGGTATATGGTGCCGAGCCGCTGAATGTGGAGGAGATTCTCAAGCAGTATCTGGAGTATGCAGAATTCATCCGTCCGTATGTCACGGATACTTCTGTTGTTCTGAACGATGCAATTGATGAGGATAAGAAGGTTCTGTTCGAGGGTGCGCAGGGCGTTATGCTGGATATTGACCAAGGGACCTATCCGTTCGTTACTTCTTCCAACCCGTCCGCTGGCGGAGTATGCATTGGCTCAGGCGTTGGACCATCGAAGATCAAACAGGTGATCGGAGTGGCGAAGTCTTACACGACGCGTGTCGGTGATGGCCCATTTCCTACAGAGCTGCATGATGAAATCGGCGATCAGATCCGGGAGACTGGACATGAGTACGGAACCGTTACAGGCCGCCCGCGGCGTGTGGGCTGGTTCGATAGTGTCGTTGTGCGCCATGCCCGCCGTGTGAGCGGTCTGACAGGGTTGTCACTGAACTCTCTGGACGTGCTTACAGGTCTAGAGACCGTGAAGATCTGTACCGGGTACAAGTACCGCGGTGAGGTAATCACACACTATCCGGCAAGCCTTAAGATGCTAGCGGAGTGCGAAGCCGTATATGAAGAGCTTCCAGGCTGGAGCGAAGATATTACCGGCGCTAAGACGCTGGAGGATCTTCCTGAGACAACACGGAATTACGTGAAGCGTGTATCTGAGTTGACGGGTATTCCAATTGCTATTTTCTCCGTTGGACGCAACCGGAATCAGACGAATCAGGTGCTTCCAATTTACGAATAAGCAAAGTAGAGAGCTGTTCCCGGGTCCGGTATGGACCGCGGGGAACAGCTTTTTTATTTTCACAAGCACGGAATGCTGATGTTTGCTGACCCGGAAATATCTACGGTTTTTGGTATCCCTCAGTGATTTCAATGATAGTTACCCAAACCCAAACCCGTTGTAGCCGCGGGATCAAAGAGTCCTCCTCTTGGACTTTTCCCCAAATTCTAGGTAGAAAATGTGCTTAAAAGGGCAATACTTAAGCCTAAGTAAGCCAATGTGCGGCTGGGAAAAGGAGGAGTAACGGATGAAATGGGCCTCAAGGGCTGCTGTGATTGCACTGGGAACCCTATTGGTCTGCGCTATGACTATTCTGACAACGGGATATGTTGTTAATGCGTATGTTCAGTCTTTGTTAACAAGCTTAAATATTAAGTGGGAGGGGCAGCCTTCAAGCTTTGGGGGCATGCTTCAGAGTGCAGTGGGACTTGGTGGGGGTAGTGGGAGCACAGCTAAGAAGGAGAAGGCCGAGTCCAAGGAGCAAGAACAAACGAAGGCACAGACAGGTATGCCAGCAGGAACACAGACAGGGACACATGGAGAAGATCAGGGCCTAAGCGAGTCTGAACATAAGGAGGAGACAGGGAGCCTAGAGCAAAGATCAACGGGCGATAATGCTGCCGCCCTGGGACAAGAGTCCACCGGGGCAGGAGTGCCGGAGAAAGGGCCTAAGTCTGGTGATGGTGCGGAAGACAACGGTGGCACGAAAGGTACCAGCCAGGGGATTCCAGAGAATGCTGTACCGGTAATGGGTGGGGAATCTTCGTCTTCTTCCTCGGCGTCAAAAGATGAGATGGTGATTACACCGGATGATCTGGCGGCGAAGAAGAAGGAACTGGCAGACAAGGACAAAGCGGAAATCTTTCAAATTCTGATGAACAAGCTTCCACAAAAGGAAATGCAGTCGATTACGGCTTCGCTGGAAGACGGTCTGACAGAGACCGAAATGATTGATATTCAGCAGGTGCTGTCCAAATATCTGGACAAGACGGAATATGCTAAAATCATGAAGATGTTAGGGAAATAATCATAGCAGAAAAAATTAACAATATTGTTACTAACGGATGAACGTGCCGGATATAAGCCATAATAGGAAAACCCGCGATTTTAGCGGGTTTTTCATATTTTTGACAAAGTTGAAATAGCCGTTCGAATTATGTTAAGGTTAGTTAGTGTTTAAAAGGTTAATTTTTTGACACTATTTGGGGAGTTATCCACCTCTTTTTGAAATCAGGAAATAAAAAGGAGAGCATCATGAAGGGTTCCAACAAGATACAGAGGTTACGAATCGGTATGGCTGCTGCGGCTGGAGGTTTGCTGGTTGCTGGCACCCTGCTGTGGGCGGGCCATCAATATGTGGAGGCGAATACGGTTCCCTATTACCGGGTATATAAGGATGGCCGGGAGGTTGGCACCGTGCGAAGCAAGGAGTCATTACAGAAACTGTACGACAGCACCCAAGCCGAGTACGAGCGGAAATATCCGGCGGCGGAAATTAAGCTGGATACCCAAGGGATTACTACAGTGTATGAGCAGGCCTATAAGGCGGATATAGAACAGGATACGGCTATCGCGAAGCTTGGCACATTGCTTAAGCCCACCGCTGTGGGCGTGGAGCTGAAGGTAGACGGGAAGACGGTTGGTATTGTCAAAGATCAGGCGACGGCCGACAAGGTACTAAACCAGGTGAAGAGTAAGTACATACCGGAAGCAGCAGTGCCTGTTTTTGCAAGTAAAGTGCAGCGGACCTCTTACACACCGGGTGAAGCCAAGAAACCGGCAGCCGGACAGGCAGCCGCACATATAGAGTCTGCTGTATTTGTGGAGAAAGTTGCGAAAAGGACTGTTGAGACTGACCCTGCAAAGGTGATGACCCCGGAAGAGGCCGTAAACAAGCTCGTTCGCGGAGAGAAAGAGACAGTAACCTATAAAGTTCAGCCCGGCGATACAATCAGCTCGATTGCCAAGGCTGCGGGAATCAGCCAAAAGGAACTGAGAAGCATGAACCCCGGTGTCAAGGAGACCGCGATACAGATCGGAGCCGATCTGAACCTGTCTGTTTCGGAGCCGATCTTAACAGTGAAGACCGTGGAGAGCATCTCGAAGGAAGCGGCGAGCAAGCCGGATGTTCAGATTCGTAAAACCAATCAGCTCCGTAAAGGCGTAACCAAGGTGGTAGCTCCCGGCGTTGAAGGGAAGAAGCTGATGTCCTTCCGCGTCATTAAGGAGAATGGACAAGTTGTACAGAAGCTGTTCTTGAGTCAAAAGGTGATCAGCGCGTCCCAGCCCAAGGTGATCCTGCAAGGGACGAAGGTGGTCAGCACGGCAGGCAGCGGCCGGTTCGCATGGCCGGTCTCCGCTCATTCGATTACAAGCCGCTTCGGGGAACGCTGGAACAAGCTGCACAAAGGGATTGATATGATCTCATCCAACTCCAGCATCATGGCCGCGGACGGCGGGACTGTAAGCTTTGCGGGCGTGAAGACTGGCTATGGCAACTGTATCATCATCAGACATGGCAACGGATATGAGACCTTATACGGGCACCTTAGCCGTATTGATGTGAAGCGGGGGGACAAGGTGGAGAAGGGTGAGCATATTGGAGTGATGGGCGATACGGGCCATTCCTTCGGAATTCACCTTCACTTTGAGATTCACCGGAACGGAGAGCTTCAGAATCCGATCAAGTACTTGAGCTAAAGCAGGTTGAACAGCTGCTTGCACGGATGAGGGCATCCTGGTGAGATAAAATAGGGCTTAGCCGCTCTTCCAAGCTAATTTGGAATTCGTGAATATATACTGCAGCATCCGGGACAAGTAAGGGGTTCCGGGTGCTTTTTTGTGAGTGGAGAGTGGAGGTTATGAGATAGCCTGAGAGGGAATCTGGATTTTAATGGTTATTTTTATGACAGTTTAGGATACGGGGCCTCAGGTGTGCTAAAATAGAGGAAGTGTGGGCGACAGCCTGAAAATATGGGGTGAAAGAGAGAATGCAGGGGAAAATTCTAGTCGTAGATGATGAACAGCCGATTGCGGATATTCTAAAATTTAATTTAGAAAAAGAGGGGTATGAAGTTATTCTCGCCTTCGATGGAATCAGCGCCGCAGAGCTTGCTTTGTCTGAACGCCCGGACCTGATTCTGCTCGACCTGATGCTGCCTGGCAAGGATGGCATGGATGTGTGCCGGGAAGTGCGGGCGAAGCTTGAGACCCCTATTATTATGCTCACAGCGAAGGACGGGGAGATTGATAAAGTGCTCGGTCTTGAGCTGGGTGCCGATGATTATGTGACCAAGCCTTTCAGCACAAGAGAGCTGCTGGCCCGGGTCAAGGCTCAAATGCGGCGGCGCCAGAGCAAGCCGGAAGAGGCGGCAGGGAATGGGGCCGGCAATCAGGGACTTCATTTGTTTGATTTATTCATAGATACAGACATGTATACCGTATATAAGAATGGTGAACCGCTGGATTTGACCCACCGGGAATATGAGCTTGTCTACTATATGGCGCGGAATGCCGGAAAGGTGATGACGCGCGAGCATTTGCTGCAGGCCGTATGGGGCTTTGAGTATTTCGGGGACGTCCGAACGGTGGATGTGACGATCCGGCGGCTTAGAGAGAAGATTGAGGATGACCCGAGCAAGCCGGAATATATTTTAACGCGGCGGGGACTTGGTTATTTGATGAGAAGCTCGAAAACGGGTGGTTTCTAGTCATGAGACTGAAGCTGAAGCTGCCTGCTTTCTTCCGTACAATTCAAGCTAAGCTGATTATTATATATGTCTTGCTAATCCTGATCGCGATGCAGTTGATCGGGGTTTATTTCGTCAGTGCGATGAAAAATTCCCTGACCAGCAATTTCACCCAGGAGCTGAAGGCCCGGGCTGAGCTGCTGTCGGTGCTGGCCGCGCAGAATCTGGGCACCGCAGGGACAGCGGAGACCCGGGGGGAGAAGCTCGATAACCTCGGTGTGCTGGTGGAGAACTTATTCAATCAGCCGGGTGCGGAGATTCAGGTGCTTGATTCCAGCGGCAAGGTGCTTAAGACATCCAAGTGGTCCCATGCTGATTATGTGGGCCGCAAGAATACACAGACAGTAGTCAGTATGGCGCTTCAGGGGATTGAAGATAACGAGGAATATATTATCGATGATGACAATATCCGCAAAAAGGTGGTAGCCAAGCCCGTAGTAAGTGACGGTAAGATCGTTGGCGCCATCTATATTGCCGCTTCGATGAGTGAGCTGTATGCGACCATGGACCGGATCAACAGCATCTTCATCTCGGGGATTCTGCTGGCTCTCGGTCTGACGGCGATCCTGGGCGTAATTCTAGCCCATACCATTACCTCGCCGATCAAAGAGCTTACCCGGCGGGCTACAGCCGTGGCCGAAGGTCAGCTGTACCAGAAGGTGCCTGTGCTGGGGAACGACGAAATCGGCCAGCTCAGTAACGCCTTTAACTATATGACCAGCCGGCTGCGGGATGCGCTCGCTCAGAATGAAGAGGAGAAGGAGAAGCTGGCATCGATTCTCACCAATATGAGCGATGGGGTGATCGCCACCGATGAGCTGGGGACTGTGATCCTCATGAATCGGCGGGCCAGCGCGATGCTGTTCACGGAAGGCGAGGACAAGCTTGGAACGAGCATCCAGAGCCTGCTCAGCCTGCCGAAGGACGGGAATACCACATTCGTGCAGGGCGGCATGCCGACCGAGCTCCTGGAGATCGACACGCCGGAGGGCGGGACATCGTTGATCCGGGTGACCTTTACGCCGATCCACCGGCGTGAATTCGGGATCATCGGTACAATCGCCGTGCTTCAGGATGTCACAGAGCAGGAGAAGCTGGAGGCATCCCGCCGTGAGTTCGTGGCGAATGTCTCCCATGAGCTGCGCACTCCGCTGACGACCATCAAGAGCTACACCGAAGCGCTGGAAGACGGTGCGCTGCAGGACCCGGCTCTTGGACCCCGCTTCGTCGGCGTGATCCAGAACGAGACCGAACGGATGATCCGTCTGGTCACGGATCTGCTGCATCTGTCCCGGCTCGATTCCAAGGAATCGCCGCTGCGGATGCAGATGACCGGGATTGCCGAGATGCTGGACGAGGTGGCTGACCGGTTTTCTTTTCAGATGCAGGAGAAGGAGATCGACATCCATGTTGAAGTGGAGCAAGGCATCCATAAGGTGGCGCTTGACCGGGATCAGATTGACCAGGTGTTGGACAACCTGATTTCCAATGCAATGAAATATACCGCCGGCGGGTCGATTGCAATCAAGGCTCGCAGTACTGAAGATGGAATGCTGGCGATCTCGGTTCAGGATACCGGTATCGGGATTCCCAAGAAGGATTTGGACCGTATTTTTGAACGCTTTTACCGCGTGGACAAGGCCCGCTCGCGCAATATGGGCGGCACTGGGCTTGGATTATCCATTGCCCGGGAAATTGTCAAAGCGCATGGGGGAACGATATCCCTGGAATCCGAACTTGGCAAGGGCACGACAGTCACCTTCACCTTACCGATGGAGATGAGAGGGGGCGGAGAGCTGTGAAGGAGACAGTGAAGTCCACGGTGCTTCTGCTGCTGATCCTCTGCAGCTTGATTCAGAGTTATTTCCTGATTTACCGGCTTCCCGGCAACAATCCGGTGGTAAAGTCGGAGAGCGACTATGTGAAGACGGACAATATGGGTGCGGAGATGAAGGCAGAGGAGCTGGTCTACCCGGCGGAAATGATTATGCATATGGGCAATGGCAAGCATACGATCTTCTATCCAGGATCAACCTTCTACAAGCTGATTAATTCCCGCCTGCAGGGCCGGTTATTCGCCGGGTTCCAGCGATATGACACCAGCGGAATGAACTGGAATACCATCCGGAAGCAGAATGAGGGCATTGAGCTGCGGTTTGGCGCAGGAGTTCCAGTAGCGATGCTGCAGAAGGTTATGCAGATCTCCAATGATCTGATGCTTCAAGAGGAGACGATCAACCGGATTCTGATCTACAATGTGAAGAGCGAGGACAAGGTTCGGGCGTTCTTCTTCAGCTCACGGGGCGGGGCGGTGTATGAAGCCAAGAATGCCGATTTGACGGTGCAGGATGTGCGGCAGCATGTCGGCTTCGGCAAGGAATGGACACCTTCCTACACTCTGATGGACAGCGGTTATTATGTGCCAGATACGAAAATTGGTGCCTTTGAGGTGACTCTGAAGACAGGAGTCTTTACGACGGATCAAATGCAGAAGAGCCTGTTCGCGGACCCGAGCATTACCCGGAATATCCGGGAGAAGGATGGCTCCGAAATTTATACAGATATCAAGCGAAGTCTGCAATTCAAGCAGAATCAGAACTGGATTAACTATACCGACCCGGCGGCATCGGGCGGTACAGATAATAATATCGGAAAGAATGCCCTATCGGCGGTGGAGTTCGTCAACCAGCACGGCGGATGGGATAATGCGGCCGGTTCCTCTTACCGGATGGAAGTAACCAGCGAAGCTGAGTTTAGCGGAGACAGCAAGCGGCGTCAGGATCTGGTGACGTTCCAGCAGTATTATAAGTCCCTGCCGATCCTGGATCTGGATACGTTCCATTATGGCGTGTTGAGGCTGGACATGCATCAGGGGATGGTGACAAGCTATGAGCGGTCACTGATTTATACCCGGAGTATGGATATGAGCAAGACTGTTAAGAGACAACTGCCTGGCGGCAAAGAGCTTGCCGCGCTGGTGAATAAGGCAGCGAAGGACAGAACCGTAAGCTGGCTGTACCCTGCGTATCAGCCGTTCCTTACAGGCGAGGAGCTTCAGCTTCAGCCGGTCTGGGTGCTGGTATTCAGCAGCGGTGAGAAGCAAATTTTGCAGCAGGGTTTCTGAGAATCAACCCGGGAAAGGGGGATGAGGGATGCATTGGGGAAGAGCGAAGAATGTGTTGATCTATGCTTTTCTGCTGCTTAATCTGGTGCTCGGTTATCAGCTGTGGATGGATAAACGCGATCAGGCGAGTGCCAATTTGGACCTCACCTCCTTGACCGAGAGCACACAGCGAAGTATGGATGAGAAACAGATTCAGGTGCGGGCTCAGATTCCGGCAGAGACCCCGGCCCTGCCCAAGATTAATTATAGGCTGATTAAGCCTGCTGGAAGCGAGCCGATCAAGCTGGCAGAGCCGGTCGACAGTCGGTTGATTTTTAATGCGAAGGGGCTCGTAAGTGCTCTGGAGTCTCAAATCCCTCAGATCGGCAGCTACCGTTATGATCAGGAGAGCAGCATGGACAGTGTGTTCATCCTTCATCCCCTAGCTCTGGAGGAATGGCCGCTGTTTAATATTAATCTGGAGCTGAACTATAGCAATCAGAAGGTTACATCGTACCGGATGGAATCGATTGAGGTGGTTCAGATGGATGAGGAGAAGGCGCAGCCGGTGCTGCCCGCTTCCAAGGCGCTTGGGTTTCTGATTGATAAATTTCTGCCGAAAAGGACGATTGTGACCGATATCGAGCTTGGTTATTACGGACAGGTGTTCAATTCGGAGGCCCAGGTGGCTGCGCCAGCCTGGAGATTCACTCTGGGCAATGGGGAGAAGTATTACGTACTAGGCAGCGGAGATGTGATCAGTCCGGATGCAGAGAAAATAAAGGAGTAATCAGCATGGGAATACAATTTACAGTGCTGTCCAGCGGCTCGACCGGGAACGCCACAGTGGTGACGGACGGTCAAGTCACGCTCATGATCGATGCCGGCTTCAGCGCACGGCGTATCGACGAGCTGCTCGGCATGCGTGAAATGACAGGAGATCAACTTCACGGAATACTCATCACCCATGAGCATTCCGATCATATCAAAGGCCTTGGGCCGGTGGCTCGTAAGTACAACCTTCCGGTATATGCTAATGAGAAGACTTGGGAGGCTATTGGCAAAAGTGTCGGGGCGCTTGCTGACGACCAGCGTATCGTCTTCGGAACCGGGGAAGCCCGCGACTTCGGGTCGCTGCGGGTGGAGTCGTTCTCCATTTCCCACGATGCTGCCGATCCGGTGGGTTACGTCTTCCATGATGGCAAGCATAAGCTGAGTGTCGTGACTGACCTCGGTTATGCCAGCGACAAAGTGAAGACGACTATTGCTGATTCGGATGTGCTTGTGCTTGAGGCCAATCATGATATCGAAATGCTTCGTATGGGCCGCTACCCATGGAATACGAAACGCAGAATTCTTGGCGACATGGGGCACTTGTCCAATGAGGCTTCAGGCGAGGTGCTGAGCGAGCTGCTCAACGGCCGGCTGAAGCGCACGTATTTGGCTCACCTGAGCCGGGAGCATAACATGCTTGACCTGGCCAAGCTTGCGGTCCGCGGTGCGATGGAAGACCGGGGCTGCTTCTACAAGGACAGTGAGTTTAAGCTGTGTGAAACTTATTATGATCGGCCTACGCCATGGGATATGGTGGGGGAACCATAAATTGATCGAGTTCGGCGGCCTTCCCCGCGATATCCTCCCGGGTAAGGATGCCCTTCTCAATCAGCAGTTCTATGACTACGCTGAGCGCAAGCACGGTATGATAGTGCTCATCCTTCAGATCCGCCAGCTTGGCCATCACATTCACTTCGTTCATTGGGGATGATAACCGGTCCATAGGTTCAGCTCCTTGAGCGTATTTTTTTTGCAAAAAACGTCCTGGCTCTGCGGGTAAACAGCCCGAAAAAAGGGTAAAAGTACTATACGGTTGCCCCAGTGCAGTACTACCTAATACCCGCTTTACATTCTTCCATTAAAAACCGTAATTTAATTCACCTGCGACGGGATAAAATTTGATAGAATGGACATATCTACTAAGCTTGTACTAGTGTAGTCCAAGACTCGTAGAAACATTCCTTTTTCAGAAAGAAAAAGTTTGTTTTTTATCTTACATTCGGGTAACTATTTGAGTTCTGGTTACGTCAACAATTGCAGAGTGAAGCCAGTATGGTTCGATTGAAGAGACGGGTCTGACAGGAAAATGGAAAATCCGGCGTTTTGCCGGGCATACGGGAACACATCCGGCGCATAACATGAAGAGGCGAATCTCAGCTTAAAGCTTGCTCTCTCATACAGCCGGGCATCAGATTACCTGAACTATTCTCAGGCAGTCCCCTCCATAACCAAGAGCAGTAAGCCACGGGCGAACAGGTGGCTTTAGATAGAGTCTGACAACCATGCAGTTCATATATAGAGATGAGTACAGGTAAGGCGGAGCGCAAGTAACGGAGGGAGAGAATCAACCATGGGATTGTTTGACGACGACTTTTATTCCACAAAAGTATCTAAACGGCTTACCCGCAGGAGCAATACGGACAGCAGCAGATGGTCCTCGGGCACGAAGCGGCGCAAAAGCCTCGGCACCTTTCAAATTTCACTGATCTGTTCAGTACTGAGTGCGGTTGTGGCCGTGGCATTGTACACCTGGATTGCAAGTCCCCCCTCCAGAACCCAGGCGGGAGCGCTTAGCGGCAGCTTCCTGCATAAGACGGATAATGATCCGTATGAGCGGATTGTGCAGGCAGCGGCCAAGGTACGTCCGGCGGTGGTAAGTATTCTGAATCACCGTGATGAATCCTCCAAGGTGGCACCTGATGATGCGGCCCTCGGCTCAGGTGTAATCTTCAAAAAGACAGATAACAAGGCGTACATTATTACTAATGCCCACGTTATTGCCAATACGCAGGATCTGGAGATCGTCACCGTGGATGGGGATTCCCGTACAGCAACGGTGGTAGGCAAGGACACGGTAAGTGATCTTGCGGTGCTTGAGATTAATGCGGAAGGGATCAAGACGGTAGCCGAAATGGGCAATTCCAAGGCTCTCCGGCTGGGCGAGACGGTAATTGCCATCGGCAACCCGCTGGGACTTGGCGATACCTTGACCTCCGGCATTGTCAGCTATCCGAACCGGATTATTCCGGTGTCCCTGAACCAGGATGGTGTCTATGATTGGGAGCAGGAAGTGATCCAGACCGATGCCGCCATCAATGAAGGCAACAGCGGCGGAGCCCTGGTTAACCTGAACGGTCAAGTGATCGGCATCAACACGATGAAGATCTCGGATACCGGCGTGGAAGGGATTGGCTTTGCCATTCCGGTCTCGGATGTGATGAGCACCGTGAACAATCTGATTGAGCACGGCAAGATAGTCCGGCCGTACCTTGGAGTATACTCCCTAGATCTGAACAATCCGTATGCCCCTTTGAGCGAGGATCAGCGCAAGGATCTTAAGCTGCCGCCGGATATCAAGGATGGCGTGCTTGTGCTGGAAGCCCATGGACCAGCGGAGAAGGCTGGTATCAAGCTCAATGATGTGATTACGAAGCTCGATGGCAAGCCTGTAGATTCGACGCTCGCGCTCCGCAAATATTTGTATGATGTGAAGAAGGTTGGCGAAGAGATGGAAGTGACGCTGTACCGGGGCGGGAAGGAAGAGACGGTGAGTGTCACCTTGACCGATAAGCCGACCGAAGACAGCGACGCCGATTCGCAGAAATAAAACAAAATCTAGCCGAAGGCACCTCTTGGAATGTGGAATTCTAAGAAGGTGTCTTTTTTGCGGGGGGAATTTTTGTAGGGGACATCCGGGCTGCTAAATAAAAAAACTTTAAAAATTAACCGATCTCAGCTTCGATCCCGAGTGATTCTGAAGAAGCAGAGCGTCCGCCTTTGTCTCCGAAATGCCCCTACTTGGATGTCTAGTTCAAGCATTTCGGAGACAACAGCGGCCTTAAAGAACACTCGGCATCGCAGCGCCCCATAAGGGTAACCTTCATAAGTACATTTTATATAGCATTATTTATCGGGGGGGGGATCAAGGATTGGACACTTGGGAGGCGGTTTGGTTATTTTTTGGTGTAGGACTTCGTAGATTAGTATTGCAGGCATGTATTTCAGTATGATAAATAAATAGGCAGACTTAAATGGCAATATAACAGAGACTATATAAAATGAACTTTAGAATTAACCGATCTCAGCTTCGATCCCGAGTGATTCTGAAGAAGCATCGCAGCGCCCGAATAGGGTAACTTTCATAAGTTCATTTTATATATATTAAAGGATCGAAAGAGGGACAATATGGCCTTTCATGGACAAAAAATTTTGCCGGCCGCCCGGCATATGAAGCATTTCGAGCGGATTCTGAAAAGTTCTTACGAATATGCGGTCTTTCTGGACACGCATGTGGCCCAGCTGAAGAACATTTACCAAATGGCCCGGGATCACGGTAAAAAAATGCTGCTGCATGCGGATTTGGTTCAGGGGCTGAAAACCGATGATTATGCGGTGGAATATTTGTGTCAGGATATCAAGCCCTACGGGCTGATCTCTACCCGGGCCGGTGTAATTCTTAAGGCGAAGCAGAAGGGCGTAGTTGCAATTCAGCGGCTGTTCCTGCTGGATACCCTGGCTTTGGAGAAGAGTTATGTGCTGCTGGAGAAAACACAGCCAGATTACATCGAGGTACTGCCGGGAATTATGCCTGAAATTATTACTGAGGTGCATGAGCGCACGAATATTCCGATTCTGGCCGGGGGGCTAATCCGCAGCGCTGAGGACGTAGAGAAAGCCATTAAAGCGGGAGCCTCTGCGGTAACCACTTCCAATGAACAGCTTATCAAACAGTACAGCCGGTAAAGAGGGGGCCTGGCAAGGGCCCATTTTTTGGCTTATTTTTATTGTCAATGAAATTTAGTTGTTGACACCGCTTACATTATGATCTATTGTTGAACTACAAGGTACGAACTAACACTCTTACTAAGTGACTTACCTCATGACTTAGTTCGGGCCCGACAAGTTCATAATTGTGGCGGAGATATGGAGACCCACATCAATTTTCTTCCGTGAGGAGGGATTTTTGATGCAGGTCTCTTTTTGTTTGCGCCCGATGAAAGAGGAGGAGAAGATTGTGACGCCATTTGTTGCTGAATTGTTAGGCACCATGATCCTTATTGTGTTAGGAGCTGGCGTATGTGCCGGGGTATCCCTGAAGAAATCCTTTGCCGCAAACTCAGGCTGGATAGTCATCACGATGGGTTGGGGACTTGCGGTGGCTGTGGCCGTCTATGCGGTCGGACAGTTTAGCGGGGCTCACCTGAATCCGGCGGTGACGCTGGCACTGGCACTTAAGGGCGATTTCCCATGGTCAGAGGTACCTAGTTACATGCTTGCGCAGCTGATCGGCGCTATTCTGGGCGCGGTGATCGTGTACTTGCACTATCTGCCGCACTGGAGAGAGACGGAGGATCCCGGCACTAAGCTGGGCGTGTTCGCCACAGGAGGCGCCATTCCTCATGCCTTTTCCAATGTGCTCAGTGAAACCATAGGAACGTTCATCTTCGTTATGGCCCTGCTCGCGATGGGTGCCAACAAATTCACAGACGGATTGAATCCGCTGCTTGTCGGTTTCCTGGTTGTTTCGATCGGGTTATCCCTTGGAGGGACTACAGGATATGCGATTAATCCAGCACGGGATCTTGGACCCCGGATTGCACATATGCTGCTGCCGATTCCCGGCAAGGGATCATCGAATTGGGGGTACGCCTGGATTCCGGTGGTCGGGCCCCTGCTTGGCGGAGGTTTTGCCGGAGTGTTCTACAAAGCGGTGTTCCAGGGTGTATGGACTCAGGCATTCTGGTATGTATTGGCCGCGAATATTATGATATTGTTAATTGCTTTTGTGGCGAGCCGCAAACCTGCCCCACCAGCCCGTCGAGGCAAGGCCGCTGCTTGATCCTTATAAGATTCCTAAATTAAGTACTGGAGGTATCATTCATGGAAAAATATATTATGTCCCTTGATCAGGGTACGACAAGCTCCCGCGCGATACTGTTCAATAAACAAGGCGAGATCGTATATACAGCACAAAGAGAGTTCCCCCAGTATTTCCCTCAGCCGGGCTGGGTGGAGCAGAATGCCAATGAGATCTGGAGCTCCATCCTTGCGGTTATTGCCTCATGTCTTGCGGAGTCAGGCGTAAAGCCTAGCCAGATTGAAGGCATCGGGATCACGAATCAGCGTGAGACCGCAGTTGTATGGGATAAAGAGACCGGAGTTCCGATCTATCACGCGATCGTCTGGCAGTCCCGCCAGACGGCGGATATTTGCGAGCAGCTGAAGGCAGAGGGGCTCGACGATTTGTTCCGGCAGAAGACCGGCCTTCTGATCGATGCGTATTTCTCCGGTACGAAGGTGAAGTGGATTCTGGACCATGTGGATGGAGCCCGGGAGAAGGCGGAGCGCGGCGAGCTGCTGTTCGGCACGATTGATACGTGGCTGATATGGAAGCTGTCGGGGGGAGCCGTACACGTGACCGATTATTCCAATGCTTCGCGGACACTGATGTACAACATACATGAGCTTAAGTGGGATGAAGAGCTTCTGGAGATTCTGAATATACCTAAGGCTATGCTGCCAGAGGTTCGTCCTTCCTCTGAGATATATGGCCATACGGTGGATTATCATTTCTTCGGGGAGCAGATTCCAATTGCGGGAGCAGCCGGAGACCAGCAGGCGGCGTTGTTCGGTCAGGCATGTTATGAGCAGGGCATGGTGAAGTCCACGTACGGCACCGGATGTTTCATGCTGATGAATACCGGTACGGAGCCGGTTACCTCCAAGCATGGGCTTATCACCACAATTGCCTGGGGAATCGACGGTAGGGTGGAGTATGCGCTGGAGGGCAGTATTTTTGTCGGTGGCTCGGCGATCCAATGGCTGCGTGACGGTCTGCGGATGTTCCGTGAGGCCAAGGACAGTGAGCAGTATGCGGCCCGGGTGGAGTCGACGGATGGCGTATATCTGGTGCCGGCCTTTGTAGGTCTTGGCAGCCCGTATTGGGACAGTGAGGTCCGGGGGGCTATGTTCGGATTGACGCGGGGCACGACCAAAGAGCACTTTATCCGTGCTACGCTGGAGTCGCTGGCTTATCAGACGAAGGATATTCTGGATGTGATGGAGCAGGACTCCGGAATTCCGGTGAAGACTCTGCGGGTGGACGGCGGAGCAGTAATGAACAACTTCCTGATGAATTTCCAGAGTGATATTATAGGCCTGCCCGTAGAGCGTCCGGTCATTCATGAGACGACCGCGCTTGGGGCCGCCTATCTGGCAGGGCTTGCCGTCGGATATTGGAAGGATCAAGAGGAAATCTGCAACAAGTGGAGTGTAGAGCGCGTATTTGAGCCGGAAATGGAAGAAGAGCGCAAGAATAAGCTTTATGAGGGTTGGAAAAAGGCAGTTCATGCCGCTATGGCCTTTAAATAATAAAAAATGGGCCAATTCCCCGGTTGGATTGTAATGATTATCATGGTATTATAATTACAAGTTAATAATTTGTCAGGAGATCAGGAGAGACCACATTACATGACAGCCTATGCAAGGCGGCTGGAGTGTATTTGTGGTCTCTTTTGTGTTAATTGGAGGAGGAGCAGGATATGACAACCGCATTTTCAAGCAAGAGAAGAGAGATGACGTTGCAGGACATGGTGAATGGGACTCTTGATGTGCTGGTTATTGGGGGAGGTATTACAGGCTCGGGTATCGCTCTGGACGCGGCATCCCGCGGTATGAATGTCGGCCTGGTCGAGATGCAGGATTATGCTGCTGGTACCTCTAGCCGCTCCACCAAGCTCGTGCACGGGGGACTTAGATATTTGAAACAGCTGGAAGTCGGCGTGGTAGCTGAAGTCGGCAAGGAGCGTGCGATCGTATATGAGAATGGCCCGCATGTGACCACACCGGAATGGATGCTGCTTCCGTTTCATAAGGGAGGAACGTTTGGCAAGTTCACGACCTCCATGGGCCTTCGTGTCTATGACTTCCTCGCTGGGGTGAAGCGCAGCGAGCGGCGCAAGATGCTGTCGGTGTCGGAGACGCTCAGCAAGGAGCCGCTGATCAAGAAGAAGGACCTCAAGGGCGGCGGGTACTACGTTGAATATCGTACCGATGACGCCAGACTGACGATCGAGGTGCTGAAGGAGGCCGTGTCCAAGGGGGCCTTGGCCGTGAACTATGCTAAAGTAACGGAGTTTATTTATGATAAGGATATCGTTGCCGGGGTGGTTATCACCGATCTGCTAAGCGGCAGAACGTATGAGGTCCGCGCCCGGAAGATTGTAAATGCCGCCGGTCCTTGGGTTGATACGCTTCGCGAAATGGATCATTCCAAGATCGGTAAGACGCTGCAGCTGACCAAGGGGATTCATCTGGTAATTGACCAGAAGCGGTTCCCGCTTCGCCAGGCGATCTACTTCGATACGCCGGATGGCCGGATGGTATTCGCCATTCCCCGGGACGGCAAGACATATGTGGGGACGACCGACACCGTCTATAAAGCGGATACCAGCCATCCCCGGATGACGGTAGCGGACCGGAAATATGTGATGGATGCCATCAACTACATGTTCCCGGAGGTGCAAATTACCGAGAAGGATATCGAATCCAGCTGGGCGGGTGTGCGTCCGCTAATTCATGAAGAAGGCAAGGACCCTTCGGAAATCTCCCGCAAGGATGAAATCTGGCAGTCCGATTCCGGACTGATTACGATTGCCGGCGGCAAGCTAACCGGATACCGCAAGATGGCCGAGACAGTCGTGGATAAGGTTGCCTCCCAGCTGCAGGCTGAAGGCCATTCCGCGTTCCCTGCTTGTTCCACCAAGCATATGCCGATATCCGGTGGACATGTTGGCGGCTCTGATAAATTCAAGACTTTTGTGGCAGAGAAGGTGGAGCAGGGAATGAATCAGGGGCTGACAAGAGAGCTTGCGGCCAAATGGACTTCATCTTACGGCTCCAATGTGGACCGTCTGTATGAGATTGCTGCCGAATGCGCGGCTGAGGCTGCGGCAGGACCTCTGCCTCTTGAGGTGCTGGTTCCTCTCCGGTATGCGATGGAAGAAGAGATGACGGTTAAGCCGGCGGATTTCTTCATCCGGCGCACGGGAGCCCTATTTTTCAATATCCAGTGGGTACGCACTTGGAAGCAGCATGTCGTGAACTATATGGCAGAGTCCCTTGGATGGAGCCCGGAACAGAAAATGTCTTACGCCAGCGAGCTTGAAATGTATTTGCATGATGCGGTTGTTCCTGAAGACGCGGAAAATCTGCGTTCAAGTAAGGCGAGAGAGCCTCAGAAGATCAGTTAATGGATAGGATCAAATGCCTTTCGTGTCCCTGGACGTGGGACATATGCGGTTTTCTTTTGGCTGGGAGTATGGTAGAACTGATATAGGGGAGAATCCCCTGACAGACCAAATGGAGATTGCAGCATAGAAAGGATGCGCTTTAGCTTATGTACGTAGTATGCAAAGATCATGTGGAACTGGCGATTGATATGTTCGTGGACGAATTTGAGGATGCCCCGGATATCGTGGATTTGAAGGAGACGGAGTTCTCGGATTGGGATCCGCCAGTCAAGTGCTCGCAGTGTGACCAGGCGGCTGTATTTCTGGTTGTGTAAAGTAAATGTGCAGATGAATCCGGTGAACGAGCGGATATCATAATAGAATCATCAACAAGGGGCGCCCATAGGCGTCCTTTTTTTGTGTGAAAAGGCGCCCGCCGGTGAAGCGAATGGTGGGTGGGGAATAGCTGAAAGCTGGCCAAGGACAAAGAGGTTTAGGGAAGCGGAGAAAGTAAATGATATTTTCCAAATGAGAGGAGTATTGGAATGACCTTAGAAATTGAGACAGCGACAGCAAAGGACAAATAAATGCAGTCCTAAACCGCCGCATCTCTTTTTTTCGAATTTTTTTAGAATCGTAATTTGTTCCGAATCAAGCGACCAGACTGATCAAATTGCCATCAGGGTCCTTTATGATTGCATAACGCTCGTTCCAAGGCGTATCGTTCGGCTCAAGATGCCCTTTATATCCCCGTTCTGTCAATCGGTCATAGGTTTCATCCAGCGCTTCCTTGCTGTCCAACTGGAAAGCAATCTCCATCCGGTAACCGGCAGGCTCCTGCTTGACGCCTAGAACCATCTCCGCTGCTTCCAACGTATCAAAAGCAAGGAGAACATCGTGATATGCTACTTCGACATGTGCTTCTCCATTTGCGCTTTCCGGTATTTCCAAGCCCAATATCCGATAAAATTCTAAGGACTTTTTCATTTCTTTTACGAAAAACGCTATTCTTTTTAACTTAACTGCCATGCTTCCCAGCTCCCATCTAATGAATTGATTGTTCACCTCCCATTGTATCGATGACAAAGACTGCTCAAATAGGAAAAAACGGACTCCTTTTACCTCTTTCTTATCAAGCCTTTAAGAGACATTCCATAATATTGTGTAAAAGTATTGGTAAAATGCGACTCGTCGTAATAGCCATATTTGAGCGCAAGATCCGCTAAACTGGAATACCTGCCTTGATGAAACTCCTGCAGTGTGCTTTGAAACCGGACAATGCCCAGCATCTCCTTCGGACTTAAGCCGAATTCCTGATCGAATACCCTTCTAAGATGCCGTTCACTACAGTGAACTTGATTGGCCAAGTTCGTTACGGATAGATTCCCTTTGCGGTCATAAATAATCTGCATGCTTTGGTACACTAGTGGGGAAATGGCTATATCGCTATCCGCCAAAATCCGATCTAAATGTTGCTCGGCAACCGCAAGAATGTCAGGGATCGTTTGAGCGGCCAATATTTCTTCGACACAGTACATTCCTTTAAGACTCAGGACATCTTCCAAATAGATACGTTCTCCCTTTAACGCCGAAAGGGGCGTTTTTAGAATCGAACGGGCTGACTCCGAGTATAACCGAATGCCAAATAAGGAACGTGCTTCCGAGAACTGAAGTACTTCTGATTGAGTTGTAAGCCCCACAACATAGGCAGCCTTCCGACTGGCGGGAGAAAGAAGATTCACGACAATATCGACACAGCCATCGGGTATAACCCGATGGCCTATTTGGTCCGGAACAGGACGGAAATCCATTGTCCAAAAAGAAGCCACATGCGATTCCAAGCGAGGACTAGGCGGATATTCCCGGCATTTATACCATGGTTGATGCAGCTCTGGCTGCAATTTGGGAGAATGAACGGGATGGAACGAATGAGTCATTCTCAGTCCCTCCTTGATCGAGATCATTTCTGTCACAACTTTGTATTCATTAAAGCCTTTGTATCCCAATACAACCATAACTTTGGGGTAAAGTTCAAGGTCAAGAGTGCAAATATAAAAGACTTTAAACAGAATCAAGTATTTATTTTCAAGGGATAGTATTAAGAAGGGTGACCTTGTCTCGATTGCTTTTCTGAAAATAATGCTTTATTATTATAGTTCTAAAATATTAGAACTATTAAATAAAATATTTGCCTACTGGAGAGTGATTACGTATGACACAGATGTTAAATAACCGTTCTATCCTCCTGCGTTCCCGTCCGCAGGGGCTGCCGACGGAAGACAATTTCGAATTTATACAATCCCCGGTAAGTGAGCTTAAGGAGAATGAGGTGCTCATCCGGTCCATTTATTTGTCCGTCGATCCGTACATGAGGGGACGGATGAGTGAAGGCAAGTCCTATGTGGAGCCGTATCGGGTGGGTGAGCCCATCACCGGCGGTGTGGTGGGTGAGGTTGTAAAGTCCAGCTCTCCACAGCTCAAAGTGGGAGATCACGTTCTGGGTATGCTCGGATGGCAGCTCTATAATGTAGCGGATGCAGGCTCCGTACGCAAAATTGACAGTTCGCTTGCCCCTCTGTCGGCGTACTTAAGCGTCCTTGGCTTAACCGGCCTTACCGCGTATTTCGGGCTGATCGATATCGGAAAGCCCAAAGCGGGGGAGACCGTGGTGGTGTCCGGTGCAGCTGGCGCGGTAGGCATGATTGTCGGGCAGATTGCCAAGATCAAGGGCGCCCGTGTGGTTGGAATCGCCGGAACGGATGAGAAGGTGCGGTATTTGCAGGAGGAGCTTGGGTTCGATGCGGCAATTAATTACAAGACCGCTGCCGATCTGGAGCAAGCCGTGAAACTGGCCTGCCCGGAAGGCGTTGATGTGTATTTTGACAACGTGGGCGGACCGGTGTCAGACGCCGTCATGAATGCACTGAACGATCACGCAAGAATCCCGCTGTGCGGGGCTATTTCCTCGTACAACAATCCCGAGGGAGATATCGGTCCCCGCATTCAGACCAAGCTGATCAAGACCCGGTCCCTGATTCAAGGATTCGTGCTTAGTGATTATTCGGACCGGATGGGTGAGGGAATGCAGGAGCTTGGGCAGTGGGTGGCCCAGGGCCGTCTGAAATACGAAGAGACGGTGATCGAGGGCTTCGATCAAGTACCGCAGGCCTTCCTTAAGCTGTTCCAAGGCTCAAACCTTGGAAAAATGCTCGTAAAGGTGAGCGATGAGGATACTCGCCTTTTACAAACGATTTGAATGAAAGAAAGGCCCTTCACGTTGATGAAGGGCCTTTCTTTAGTATGTATTACGGTTATGAGGGTGGCCCTTGAGCACCGGCATAATCCAGACTCTGTTTCCATATAATGCGGGCTAGATGTGTGTGAATTCAAAAAGGAGAAGGCCCATAGGGCCCTCCGGAACAAGTGATCCTTACCAGCAGTGTTTTCTGTGGTGGTGTTTTCTATGCTTTTTGCAAACTACGACAGCCTTTTGACCAGGTTTGAGGACAACAACCTTTACTTTCTTGTGATGATGGCGACGATGTCCGTCACAGTGGCAGCTTTTACCGAAGTCATATCCGTACAAAGTGATCACCTCCGCTTGTTTGATAATGCAGTGTATTCTGCTGCAGCTCCTCCCGGTTGGGATTCGGACAAAATTGATGGATGATCCTAATTCGTATTTTCTCATCGAAATGGTGGGGAATTCCGATGCGAAGATGGCAAAAAACCCGGTTTCCGTTCAGGGCGGAAGACCGGGCGGGGGCTAGGATATCGTAGTTAGGGGAAAGAGGGATATGGGTGGATACAGCGGTTACTTCACGGTGATTATCTTCTGTTCCTTTCTTTCCGCAGTTCCTCTGCGAGCTGGGCAATCCCCAGCCCGATGTCAGCTTCTTGGATCGTGGTGGCATTAAGCTTCAGCAGGTTCTCTTGACGGTGACCGGGCAGGTAATGACTGTCTATGGGACCCAGGAGAACGTTACGCTTCTTCATCCGCTGAATTATGCGAGGGATGGAGATCCGCTCGTGAAGCACCAGATGGGTATGAATGCTCGGATAACCATTCGCGGGGTACGTGAACGTCCCGCCGCAGAGCGGAAGCTCCTGTGTGATGGACTTGGCAAGCTGCTCTCCCCGCTTCGCATAGGAAGCCCGGATGTTCATTTTATGCCGTTCGAACATGCCGCTCTTTAAATAGATTTCAAGTGCGCCCTGGGACAGCATGGAGCTGTCGATATCCAGGGTGCGTTTGTAGTGGGTGAAGACCTCGACAAGAGACTCTGGCAGAACCGCCAGTCCCACCCGCAGCCCCGGGAAAATAATCTTTGAGTAGCTCTTCAGGTAAATCACCTTCTCATTTCGGTCGAACGCATACATAGGGTCGGCTTTGCTGTCCTGTTCCAAATCAGCCATATAGTCATCCTCCACCAGATAGACATCGTATTTATGGGCGAGTTCCACGATCTCTTTTTTCTGGGCGTTAGTGTAGGAAGTACCTAAGGGATGATGGAACCGGGGCGTTGTGTAAAAGAACTTGATATCCCCCGTACGAAACAGCTGCTCCAGTTCATCGAGGTCCAGCCCCCCGGCTGTCCGGGATATGCCAAGTGCCGGAATCTGGTGTGTCACCAGATGCTGAATGAACAGATGATAACCCGGCTGCTCCATTAAGACGGTCTTCTTCCCGTTTGGGAAGGGAATAGCCGCAAGCACCGCAAGTGCCTGCTGCACCCCGGAGGTCACCACCATATGGCGTTCCGGTGTGAATACCTGCAGATCAGCCAGCTGCTTCTGCATGACAGCAAGCAGGGAGGGTAGCCCCCGCGCCGTTCCGTATATGAACAGATCATTCCTGTAGGTGTCAATGGCTTTATTGATGCAGTGCTGGAAGTCCAGATAAGGGAACAGCTCCGGGTCAGGGGCTGATGCGGCAAAATCAATCGGCTGGGCCTCAGCCTTCTCCTTCTTAGATGAGGTCTGCACCACGTAGTAACCGCTTCTCGGAATCGAATAGATCATATGACGCCGCTCCAGCTCATCTAAAGCAGCCAGGATGGTGCTTGTGCTGCATTGATACTGTTCGGCCAGCCTGCGAATGGAGGGAAGCTTGCTTCCCTGCTTGAGCAAGCCGCTTCTAACAGCGTTTTCCAGTTCATTGCACAATTGCATGTATTTCAGCATGGGGAGCCTCCAGGTGAAGGTAAGATGAAATCTGTACCGGTACAGATTGGTTTTTCTTGAATTGTAACACAGCGTCTGGGGCCTTACTATTAAACTGCGGTCTGAAAGTTAGAAGCATGGCTGCACGCACGATGAAGTGCAGATATGGAGGGATATCTATGAAAATATCGCAGACAGGGCGCGCTTATGCCGCCGCGATTACCTATGCCCTGATTATTGGGTTCTCATTTATGTTTGTAAAAATGGCCTTGACCGTGTCCAATCCACTGGATACCTTGGCGCACCGGTTCACTATTTCTTTGATTTCGATTGGGCTGGTCATGATCATTGCCCGCCGACCGTTCCGTTTCAGCTGGAGGGCCGTGCTGACGATGCTCCCAATCGCTTTGTTCTATCCGTTTCTGTTCTTCCTCTTACAGACCTTTGGCCTTGTGTATACAACCTCTGCAGAGGCAGGAATCGTGAATGCCGCAGCTCCTATATTCACGATGCTGCTGGCGTCTTTTTTCCTGAAGGAACGTTCTACCTGGCTGCAGAAGCTGTTCACGCTGGTGAGTGTGGCAGGAGTGATCTTTATTTTCCTAATGAACGGGGTAAAGCTTGCTTCATCCAGCACGTTAGGGATTGTGCTTATCCTGCTCTCGGCGCTTTCGTTCGCAGCTTACAGTGTGCTGGTTCGCAAGCAGACCCAGAAGTATCACTTTCTGGACATGACGTTCATGGTAACTCTTATCGGCTGCATTCTGCTTAATTTGATTTCGGTATTCAGGCATACCGCAGAGGGAACACTCGGGAGCTATTTCGCTCCGTTCACAGCCCCGGCCTTCATCTGGGCGATCCTGTACCTTGGCATTATGAGTTCGGCAGGCTCATCGCTGTCATCCAACTATGCCTTGTCCAAGCTGGAAGCGTCCAAAATGAGCATCTTCGGCAATCTGGCCACGGTAATCACCCTGTTCGCCGGTGTTCTGGTTCTTCATGAGAAGCTGGCCTACTACCATTTCATTGGTGCAGCTATGGTTATTGCCGGTGTGATCGGAGTAGGGCTGGCTGGGCGCGAGCGCAAGATGCCTGAACGGGTCCCTGCGCGCCCGAGAGAGAAGAAGTCCGATCCGGTAAGGTATGGAGGATAAGGGACTGTAAAGGCTTGAGTTTGCCGGAGGTTGACAGCCGCCATGTAGCGCCACACCGTGCGCTGGGGGCTTCGCGTGGTATGACGAATTAAGGCGGGAACCTCAAACAATAGGATGAGGAATAAGCAATGGTGAAGAATAAGCAATATGGAGTACACCTTGAGATATCGCAGTTAACGAGGGGACAGGGTGACAATTAGAAGGGATAAAGGGGAGAAAGTGCTTCACGTGGAACATTTTGCAGGGAGCATATCTAACTTTGGCTGACAGACAACAAGCTGGGGAGGGGCCGAGGGTTCCCCTGCAATGCGCACTTGGGGAATTTGGAAACAAAGAAAGATAGATACAGAGGCAGAGATAGAGATAGGGACAAAAACAAAGACGAAGATAAAGATAAAGACCGCTCCAGGTAATCCGGCGGCGGTCTTTGTATTTTTGAAGGAAGTTAATCGGAGTCCAGCCGCAAATACTCGGGTGAATCTTCGGACGTTGGAGACAGGTCATCAATGTGTCCTGTTAAGGTATTGACGGAGTATCTTGCTATAACTCTGCCACTCTTATCCAAACCAACCACAACCTTAAGCTCCTTCGTTGCGTAGAGTTCTTCGTTCCATTCCACACTACGGTCCAGCCTGTAGGTCAGAGGCTTCGTATCCTTATTGTTCTTTGTGTATTCCCTGATCAAAGCTACGGGGTCCAGATACGTCATGTCCTTATACGGGTTACGGACCAGGGTCCGTTCGGTCTTGAAAAGCTGTTTAAGCTCATCCTGGCCTGAGCGCAGCTTGAGGCTGATCTTAATCTGCCCGGGTTCAAGCTTAAGGATGCCAGTCCCTTTGCCAGCATCATCGTTGAATTGAAAGGTCGCTTTATTGTTCTTGATCTTAATCTCGGCGCCTGAGTCGGTTACCCGACCGCCTTCATTATACAGCGTAAAGTAAATTGTGCCGCTGTTCCGGCTGCTGCTGTGAATCTCAACGGAATTCTCACTATCATTGGTCGTCGCTAGATTATACTGGGTATCTATCCAGTCGCCTTCGTAGTCCGTCAAGGAATAGACAGTTTTGCTCTGAGCCTGAGAGGGACGAGGGGACTTAGCTGGCTTCGTTTTTTGAGCTGGAGCCTTAGATGAGGTCTCAGCCGGGGTCGAAGTTTGGGTTTGATCTTGGGTGCTGGCATGAAGTTTGTCGGGTTGCCCCTGGACATTAAGATTATCCTCAGGCTGGTCCTTGGATATCTGTGTGGGGTCTGAGTTTTGGGAAGTCTCATGCTCTTTAGAGGCAGTCTGGGGTGCCTGTGTGCCGGCATTCTTGGAAGCTTCCGGTGAACATGCTGCTAAGACCGCCAGTGTTATTAGTACAAGCAGAAGCAGGATTACTTGGTTCATTCGAAATAGTTTCACGAGCTAAATACCACCTTGAGTGTTTGTTTTCTTGTCATGTAGTAATTGATTATGTAATTGATTATGTAATTGGTTATCTGACTGATTATGAACTGATTGGAGTGAGCTCTGGCAAAAGGGTCCAGTCCAGTGTACTACATGGTTTCCAGAAATTCACCAAGAAGTTGGAAGGGGTGCCGGAAGGGGAAGGTATCTAGCAGGGATTAAATTTTGGAGGTATTAGAGTAGGGCAGAAGGGAATCCATGAAAAATACCCGACTCCAGCTAAGCCGGAATCGGGTGAAGGCTGAGAAACTTATTTAAGCTGTTTGATCACAACATTGCTGAAAATCGCGGTACCCCCTTCAGAGAAGAGAGAAATCCCTTGATCTTTCAATTCGGGGAAAATAACGTTGGAATAAACGACAGATCCATCATCAATAAAGACTTCGATGCTTGTTGTATCAACAAAAATTCTCAAGTGAACCTTCTTCTTACTCACGTCAAAGGGAGCCCTGCTCTCCAGATATCTCCCGGTCTTATCGGGGTTTCCTGTGTAAGCCCGATTGGCATAGGTGTACCCGCCTTTTACAAAAACTCCGACATCTACATGCCGCTTCTTGTCCGAGGATTCCCGAAGCCGTAATCCTGCATTCTGGAGCTCTGACCAGGTAATATCGGCGTTAAGCTCATACGAATACCCTGTAAAAGGAAGCGTCGTTGACCCGTTCACAACGATTTGCTTATAGGTAACAGCAGCCTTAGGCGTCTGGCTTAAGGCTTCAAGAGGCTGGGATACGAGATGGTAGCTGCCTGTGCCAGTCTGCTTCATCTCAATCCGGCGCACAATCGAGTCCATACCGTTGAAGCCTTCCCGCAGAGTCGGAGTAGTGTTGGCGTAATCCCAGTTATTCATCCAGGCTAAAGCGTAGCGCTGACGGGTGGGATCTTGGCTAACTGCATCTTCAAAGGTAACGGCAGCGTACCAATCAAATCCATAGTCAAGCCACTGGGGCTCCTGGTGGTCGGGCAGATAGTTCGCTCCATTAAAGTCACCCGTCCAGTAGGCATAGGTGTTAGGCCTTCCGGATGATTTGCCGTTGGCGCTGACGCCAAGCACCCACTTGTAGGTTCCGTCATCCGCACGCATTAGGTAAAGGTCGGGGCATTCCACCAATCCGATGCCTTTGGTAACAAAGCTGCTCATATAACGCCAGGTTTTTAAGTTCTGGGATTCATAAAAGCCAACTTTTGTGCCCTCCGCCAAGGCCATAATCCATTTGTGGGATAAGGAGTCCCAAATAATTTTTGGATCTCTAAAATCAGCGGTCCCTGGATTACGCAAGACGGGAGCCTTGCCATAAGCCTTGAATGTGTATCCGTGGTCGGTGCTGTACCATAAATATTGCTCCTGCTGTCTTCTTCCAGCGGTGGGCTGTGTCATAATCGCAACCACGGCCCCTTGGCCGAACCCCGCTGTACCCGCCTTGTCAACCACAACCGAGCCTGACCAGGGGTCGCCGTTTGGATTCGTATACTTGGGGATGGCAACCCCCTCGTCCTTCCAGTGCACCAGGTCTGTAGAGGTCGCATGCCGCCATTCGGTGCCATTCCCGTTGGGATAATCCCGGTTATAAAGATAATAGTAATGGTATGCCCCATCCAAATAAATCGGCTTCTGCGGATCATTCTTCCACTTATCAGGCGTGGTGAAATGATAGCCAGCCCGATAAGTCTGGGGAGAAGAGGAAGTAGCAGCCTCCGAGATGCTGCTGTTCTTCTCCGCATAGTAGGCTGCTAGTCCTGTTATGATGATCAAGCCAAGTCCGATGAAACAGCAAATACGGAAAGGCCGCTGAAATCCTCGTTTACTCACAATCAAGTGTTAATTGACGGTTAGTTGGCCCTGTTCAAGGACGCTGTCTTTAACAACCGAAGTCTTCGAGCCTTTAATGTTCAGCAGGAAGCTAGGAGCAAAGGTAGAATGCTGGTCGGCGAACAAACCTCTGTTTGTCATGTAGCTGGTGATCACGACATTGTTCCCTTTCGCCTGAGGAACGGCAAAGTGAGAGTAAGTCCAAGTAAGATCTTTAGGGTCCAGACCCATGTGCAGAACCAGTCCGCTTTTGTTCAGGGGTTTATATGGGCCAGTCAATGAATCAGCTACATAACCCAGCATGTATACGTCATTGGCGCCGATTCCATCAATCGTCATCTTGGAGCCCCGGGAATCGGTGAATAAATACCACTTGCCATTCATTTGAAATACGTTTGCGCGTTCAATCTCATCAGTGACGGTATTAGAGGCAATGAGCGGCTTCATGATTTTTTTCAACGAATAGTCATCGTTCAATTCAATAATACCAAGCGAGCCATTCGCTAATGTCGCCAGAGATTTCTTGGAGCCGGACAGCAGCTTGTCTCTCTCAGCCTGGAAGAAGTTCTTATTCCCACCATAGTAGGCTCTGTTGTTCAGCGAGTCGTCTCCTTGATAGCCCGTCTCTGTTCCGGTATTGGATTCAAATACAAGATATTTATGACCTTTGTCTTCCACATAGTGAGGATCTCTCAGGGTGTGGTTATCTGAATAATCTCCTGCGCTGAAGGCTTGATCGACATTTTGATAGAATTTGCCGTCTCCGTCAAAGATTGATTTCAGATCTTCCACGCCATCGATTTTCAGGGTATCCGCATCCGGCTTTGACACATTCACTTGAGCGGTTGTCAGGGTCTGCTTGCCAAAGAATCCATGTTCCGGGTCCCAGCCTTGGCGGTTGGTATAGAACAGACGAACCTTGCCATCCTTCGTCAAGGTGGCGGAACCGGACCATTCCTCGGCTTCATTGTTCAGGATCGGATCGTTCGGAACATACTTATCGCTGTCTTTAAATACTCTGCCGGCATTCTTCCAGCTATCTAAGGATGTATCGCCTACCTTTTGATAGAACATGTAGATGAAGGTGTCCCAGCCTCTTTTCGGGTCACCGGCCAAGGCGAATACGATGTGGTAGCCATTATATTCGGCAACTGTCCCATCCGGATTTTGAAGCGGCCAGCTGTCCCAGACATCAATATCGATGGGATTGCCCCACTGGTCGGTGCCTTTTGCTGAAGGGATATTCTTGATTGTGGACCCGTTGAAGGAAGGGACCTGGAACTGCTGATTATTTTGTTGCGCCGGTATGTTCAGCATGTCAGAACGGGTAATGTGGGAGAACCCGTAGGTTTCTTGGTAATCCTGGCTGGTCTTGTCCTTGGCCATAACTGAAGTCCCGCCGCCTGCGAGTAAAGCTGTAGTAAAGGTTACGGCTGCTGCTCTTCTTACAAACTTTCTGATATTCATGTTTCCTGTCTCCTCTTCTGTTTGATTTGAAATTTGCTCTATTAAACAGAAAAAAAGACCTAAAAATTCCAATGGGGATACGTGTCCGTATCTTGTCCCCAAGCGGATTTTTAGGTCTTGCCTGCTTAACAGTAACAATCCCGACATATGATGTTGCCGCGTTAATCTTATAATTTTGTAGCACAGGGTGGCTATAGACTGAAACTCCTGATTTTGATCCGGCGATAACAAGGGCCCCCGGTAATTTGAGATCAATTTCAAGGGACTATGGACCCGTAATGCCGGTCTTCATTATATTCCCATTTCCCGACCGGGTATTGATCCGGTTGATCTCCAGGGCGAGGAATACCAGCTGGCTGTCGCTCAGCGTATATCCGTAATCCTCCTCCACCTGAGCGCCAACCTCTTGAGCTTGCCGGTAGGCTAGTCCACAGCGCTCTTTGGCGATTCGTACAATTTCGGGATTCAGCTCGTTGAGCAGCTTGCCGGTCTCATCGGATTGCAGAATGTTCTCAAGCTGGGTCACCAGACGTTCGTAGTTGGCAGAGCCCCGCTTGAGCGTAGTCCCAGCGGCCTGTTCTACTCCTTCGGCAATATCCCGGATCATGGCCGCCAGTTCGGCATTGGTTCCGGGTCCTCCGGCATTTTGCCAGGCGGTATGGATATGCATCGCGATATATCCCACCTCATCCTCGGGAATATCAACCTTCAGGGCTTCACGAATGATGTTTCGGGCGTGCAGCCCAATCTGGAACTCCCTAGGATAGAGGATGCGGATTTCATCCAACAGCGTGTTCTGGATGATCATCCCCTTGCTGATCCGCTCCAAGGCGAAGGAGAGATGATCGGTCAGCGCAATATGTATATGCTCATTGAACGTTACTTCCAGTTCACGTTCTGCATAAGAGATAATCTGCTCCGACACCGCGATTTCTTCTTCGGGAAGGGTTCGCAGCATTTCCTGCAGATGACCGTATTGATCCGGGTCGTCCATAATGAATACTTTCTCGATAAGGGAGGGATCAAGAATATCGTTCTTCTTTTTCTGAAAAGCAATTCCAGAACCCATGACAATCTTCTCTTCTCCGAGGTCGTTCACCACAACCGCGTTGTTGTTCAGAATTTTTTTGATTTTCATGTTAATTCTCCTATGCTTTCGTGTTCTTTAGGCAGAGTATGGTTCACATCAAGGAACCAGGTCACCACAAAGGCGGTGACTGCTGCCAGCAGAAAACCGATTATATAATGAATAAGATTCATCTGTCCGAGTTGAACGATAAATGCAATCATCGGAATTCCGGTCAAGCCGAAGGAATCGGCTGCTACCTGATGGAAGGCTACATAAGCCCCTCCCACAGCGCCTCCAGCCGCAGCGCCCAGGAAAGGGCGGCCCAGCTTGAGGTTGATGCCGAAGATAACCGGCTCGGTGATGCCGAAAAAGGCGGTGATCGATGCAGGCAGCGCTAGTTGCCTCAAGGCTGTGTCCTTCGTTCTAGCATAGACGGCCAGTCCAGCCGCCCCTTGGGCGATATTAGCCATGGACCAGATCGGGAGCAGAAAATTGACGCTGATATCCGGATTGGTTATCAGTCCGATCTCCACGGCTTGAATGCCGTGATGCAGTCCGCTTACGACGATCAGGCTGTAGATTCCCCCGAGCAGCAGCCCAAAGGCCATGCCGCCGAAGCTGTACATGAACGCCAGCATGCTGCTGAGAGAGCCGCTAAGCCGGGAAGTAAGCGGGCCTATAACCAAGAGAGCAATAATCCCCCCAATAGCCAGGCTTAGAAAAGGAATCAGCATCCCCGCAGTTGATGATGGAAGCAGCCGGCGCAGCCCCTTCTCGATCAGGGTCATCAGCAATACCGCAAGAATCGTGGGAATGACGGCCCCTTGGTACCAGAACTGCGGGGCCATGATTACATCTGCAGCGCTTGCGGGTGCTCCGCCGAGTCCGGTGACCCGTAGAAGATCGGAATGGGTCATTACCATGCCGATGACGGCGCCGAGCGGCGGAGTGCCTCCGAATCGCTTGGCAGTGTGATAACCGAACATGGCAGCCATAACCTGAAATGCTGACCCGGTTAACAACGCCAAGGTCCGGAACCAGACGCTATCATGGGAGGCCCAGCCGAAGACCTCGATCATGCTGAGTATGCCCAGCAGCAGGCCAGCCCCGATGAAGAGTGGAATGATGGGGACAACGATATCGGAAAAGAAGCTGACCGCATGGGTAATCCGTCTTAGTAAAGCCGGCAAGAAGGAGAACCGCGTCCAGAAAGTCCCGGTATGGCTGCTCTGGCTGAGAGGTTCAATCGGAACCGGAGGCTGCTCCTCCGCCTGCTGCTGGCCTGGCCCCCCGTCTTGAAGGATGCGCACTACTTGCCGGTATACTCTGAAGACGACCGCCGAGCCCAGGATGATCTGCAGCTGTTCTCCCCGGAAGAATACGCCTTGGACCTCCCGCATGCCCGACAGGCGGGCCTCATCTACCCGGGAGCTGTCCCGCAGTCTAAGGCGAAGCCGGGTTGTGCAGTGAACGGCTTCTGATATATTGCCGGTCCCTCCGGCCAGCTCAATCAGACGCAGAGCCAAGCTTTCCGCTGAACCTCGGGACTTCTGCGCAGCCGGTTCAGCTTGATCTGGATAAATACTTTTTTGGGGCATTGCAGCTCCTCCTTACACTTACGCCAGCCGGCTTTCACTAATATCCAGACATTTTATATAATCTCAAGGTATTTTTCTATATAAAAAAAGACCTTATGAAGGATCAGGCAGCGTCCTTCATCTCAAGAACAGCCGAACATGATCTTCCCAGGTCTTTGCCTTGTCTCAAAAAAAGTAACAACTTCGTAATATCTGGCTGCTATCCTATTGTGACAATGATTGTTTGCAAAATCAATGTTAGGAATTACCACCCTGCAACACGGCGAAGGACACATATCAGCCCTATAAGGCTGAGTACGCACAAAAACCACTCCGTTATCCGCGGCTGCGGGTTCGAAGTGGTCCCTGTTATAGTCTATCGAAGTTGAACTAAAGAAAGATTAGGTAATACGGTAGTTTATTTATAAGTTCTGAAAGATCTTGCCTTTGATTTCACCCATTTTAACTTCCCCACTGCCGGTCTGCGTAATCGTCGCATCCTTCTCCACATGGTCGATATCCAGACTGCCGTCACCTACGTGGATCTCGGCTGAGCCGCCTATCCGATTGACCACAATATGACCATTGTTGTTGTCAATCTTCACATCAGAGCCGATATCCTGAACGTTGATGCCGCCGTCTTGATTTTTTATTTTCAGGGTGCCGGATAGTTTGGATACTTCAATGTCACCATTGATGTTGTCGATTGTCCCGTTAGACGATACATCCGAGATTTGAATCTTGCCGTCACGGTGTGACGTGATCTCCAGGTTAAGCTGCTTCGGAACTTTGATCTCCAGGTCAACACTTCCCTCTCCCATAGAGAGGAACTGACCCTTAAACCGTGCATCTAACGATGCGGTATCCTGCTGAGCTTCCAGCTTTAGCTCTAAATTGTCCATACTGATTCCACTGGCCTTAACGGAAGCATCGACTTCGATCTTGTCTGAGTCGGAACGCCCCGTTATTTTCACACTTCCATTCTTATGGTTAATGACCAGCTTTGCCAGACCGGCTGAAGGCAGCTCCATCTTCTTGGCAGTTGATTGCTCCTGACCCCCACAGCCTGAAAGGAGCAGTAATAACACGATCAGCACAGTAGACTGGATTCTCTTTACCTTGTTCATTTGTACGTTCCCCATTTCCCTTCAGAAATTGTCCGAATTTCCCGATATTTATGAATAACAGCGGAGCACCTTGCATGGCAGATGTAAGATTCGAATTTACGCTGCTCAGACTAGACTACATCGCGTTTGACAAACAAAGGGTAGGATATCAGATGCAGAATTGCCAGATGGAGCACGATAAATACAAGAGAGAAACCTAACGTTACACCATCTACGGATGGATTTCCGTATAGGAACGGGGTAAGGTCCGTATGGGAGAAGACGAAGTATTTCGTCCAGTCCCAGCCGTCCATGGCAATTGCAATTACAAATCCGGCTACCGATACGATCAGGGAGATCACGATGGAGAACGTCGCGCTCCGGAAGGCGGCAGAGATCATAAAAGCCAGCGTGATTGTGATGAGCAGGAACGGGATGTTGAGTACAAATCCGGCTAATAAAGCCTGCAGCATCGGAACTTGGCCTACGGCGTGATCTTTTACAAAGAAATAGCTGTCCGCTAATCCGCCAAAACCAAATATGAGGCCTCCGGCCAAGATAGATACCAGTATGCCCGCTGCGGTTACCAGAAGGCCAAACAGAAGGGCGGCGATATACTTGGAGAAATAAATCTTGGTACGGCTCGCTGAGCGTGTCAGCAATAATTTAATCGTTCCAGATGTGAATTCTCCAGCTACGATCTCACCCGCGATAATAATGGAGATCAGGGCTACGGCAATAATAATATTCCGCACTTGGCTCACTGCAAAATTCCATGCATTCGTGCTGGGCGGAATGTTCTTGTCCAGGTGGTATTGGTTCAGCAGCATGTTCTTCTCCGCTTGCTTGACTTCAATGTTCAGTGCACCCGGTTTGGAGGCTTCCTCACGGAGCTTCACGTTCTGTTGTTCTAACTGGGCTCTCCATTTCCCGCTTACAGCATCTCTTCCAGTTGTCTTGATATTCACGATCTGGAGCAGCACGAACAGCAGGACGATGGCGATCATCACCCATGTGCGGTTCCGTTTATAGATTTTCATATTTTCATTGCGAATGAATGGAATCAATAGTCTTCTCCTCCTGTGATCTCCATGAACTTGTCTTCCAGTGTCTTCTTGATCGTGTTGACATTAAATACGTTGATCCCCGCCTCCATGAGCTTCCGATTAATCTCCGGAATCCTCGTCTTAGGGATGTGTACCAGGATATGTCCTTGATCGGTCGTGATTTCGTCGCCCGACATGATCGTCTGCAGAATTTGTACAGCCAGATCCGGCCGATCGACCTCAAATTGGACCCCGGCCCGTTCATCAGCCGCCATATCTCCTATCTTCTGAATGGAGACAAGCCGCCCTTTTTGCACAATCGCAACGCGGTCGCACATCATTTCCATTTCGGACATGAGATGGCTGGAGATCATAATGCCAACGCCTTCTTGATCAGCCAAATGCTTCAGGTGGCCTCTCAGCTCGCGGATACCGGCCGGATCAAGCCCGTTAGTGGGTTCATCGAGCACAAGCAAGGAGGGCTTGTGGACCAGAACGACAGCTAACCCCAGGCGCTGCCGCATGCCCAGCGAGTAGGTGGCAACCTTGTCATGGATGCTGTTCTCTAATCCTACGAGAGTAATGACCTCCTGAATTCTTGACTCCGTGACACCTGGGGTCATCCGGGAGAAGTGCACCAGATTGTCATAACCGGACAAATATTTGTACAAATCCGGGTTCTCCACAATGACACCTACATGTCTCATGGCCTGTTCAAAGTTGGTATTCGTATCCGTACCGTTAATCAAGACTTGTCCTGCGGATTTGGACATTAGGCCAACGATCATCCGGATCGTTGTCGTTTTGCCGGCTCCATTCGGACCGAGCAGGCCCAGGATTTCCCCTTTCTCCATATCTAGCGTTAGCTGATCGACGAGGACTTTGTTTCCTATTTTTTTCGTAAGGCCTCGGATTTGCAGCAGCGACAATGCAACCACTCCTTTTATTGGGAATTAGAATGAGATATAATTTTCCATAATTCTAAAGGGACTATCTCAGCTATCCCCACACTATCAGGGCGTTGTCATAAAGCCGAGTGATTAGCAGTCATCTCTGGATATGACAAGGAAAACCCGGGCCTATACAGGCCGACTTTCGCTTGTTTCAATAAGGTTGAACGGAGTTGTTATATATGCGTTTTCTTAACCTGAACCGGTGGTCATGGCAGGACTGGTCGATGTTGACCATACGTATGTTATGGGTTGTCGCCGTGATCATTTTGATGTATCAGGATCAGCCTGTCTTTCCTTTCTGGGGGGTATTTGTCCCTCTTGTGCTGTGTAATTTGATCCCTTTTATATTTGTAAAAGGTCACTATTACCGTTATTTGATCGCCGAGTGTTTATTTGCGGGTGGCCTGTCTTTATTTCTTGCTTATGAACTTGGCCTGCCTAGACTGTTCTTTCCCGCTCTCTTCACGATAGCGTTCTACAGCCGGGGCCGGGCCCATGCCTACTCACTGCCGATTTCTGTGGCGCTGTTTGCACTCAGTGGGGGGAATTCTGTCAGCTCCTCGTTGTCACATTCTGTCATATGGAAAAGCTTAAGTGATGCGCTCATTCTCTACGCGGCAAGTTATGCCCTGCAGAAAGGGGCCTTGGCGATCAATGCCATCAAGCAGAAGCTCGCGGTAATTAAAGAGCAGTATACGATCCTGGAGCAGTATTCTTCTCAAATTGAAAGAATGACCTTGCTGGAGGAACGCTACCGCATGGCCCGAGAACTGCATGATACGATTGGCCATACGTTCACCTCCATGATTCTGGGCATGGAGACGCTTAAGGCTCATATCCAGACAGAAGAGGGTGAAGAGAAGCTGCAGGGAATACTCAAGCTGGCAAGAACCGGCCTGGACGACATTCGCCGTCAGGTGCATCAGATGGACCCTATCGAGGAGGCGGTGCCGTTAGATAGGTCACTGCTGCAAATTATGGATGAGTTCAAGGCTAATACCGGAATCCGGATTGTATTTCGTACGATGGGTGAGCCTTATCCTGCCATGAAGCCGGTCAAGCTTGCTCTGTACCGCTGTCTGCAGGAGGCTCTAACCAATGCCAGCCGTCATGGGCAGGCCAGCACGATACAAGTGCTTTTGCAATATGATCACACTCAGGTGATGCTGCAGATACAGGATAATGGCAAAGGGGCGGATAACCTCCAATATGGGTTCGGTCTGACGGGTATGAAGGAGCGCCTAGCCTCACTTCAGGGCAAGCTCTACATTCATTCACAGGCGGATGCCGGCACGATGGTCACCTGCACGATCCCGAATTCTTCTCAAGAGGGTGGACAGAAAATCAAAATCCTGCTTGCCGATGATCAGCCCTTGGTCCGTGAAAGCCTTAGACTACTGCTGGGGGAAGAAAAGGATTTCGAAATCAGGGTAGCCGGGGATGGCATGCAGGCCATCGAAGCCTGTAAGAAGGAGCTTCCCGACATTGTATTAATGGATATCAACATGCCGGAGATGGATGGGATCACGGCGACAAAGCAGATGAAAGAGATGTGGCCTCAGCTTCGGATTATTATGATCACGAGTATAGAAGATGTCGCCATGGCGGCTGAGGCGCTTCGGATCGGGGCGGAGGGCTACATGCTGAAATCCATACACCCTAAGGAATTAGCCGCAACGATACGGCTTATTTATGGTGGAGGGACCATGATCTCGCAGGACGTGGCCCATCAGTTGTTTCAGCATCAGATTGAGGAGAGTGCACCGAATCCGTATGAGCTGACCGAGCGGGAGACGGATGTTCTCCGGTGCCTTACGGAAGGACTTCGCAATAAGGAAATTGCCCAGAGGCTGTATCTGTCAGAGGGAACGGTCCGAAATTATATTTCCTCGATATACCTGAAGCTGCAGGTAAACGGCCGGGAAGAGGCCGTGGAGAAGGCAAGAGTTGAGGCTCTAACGAAATGAAGCGGGAGCGAAATGTTCTATCTGTGCGAAGGGGTAAAAGAGTTCCAAGCCCGGTTGAAATAACGACCATGGAAAGGGAAGAGATTAAGAGAGGTAGCCCGGGTACTGAGCTCTCCCAAGCAGTCAGGGCCTTTGGGGTTAATGCCTCAAACAGCGGGTTTCTCTGCCCCTTTGTTACTCCATAACCAACCTTCACAATGAGAAAATTTATTAGGGTTTCATCGTTAGGTTTTTGATTTATGTGGTGTAGGTTATGTGCTCTTTCGGTACATAAATCCATCCAGATGTGGGAGCATAGGGACTGGGTGATCATATGAGAATAAAACTGATGTCCACTCTGATCCTTTCCATTGCCACCGTCCTATTCATGTCGTCAACAAGCTTAGCTAAACCTCAGGATGAAATCATTAAGGAAGAGGATTCGATAGAATGGGTGGCGTTATGGGGATTTCCTCAAACAAGGGAAGAACAACTGGAACGTATTTTAACAACTGAACTACAAAGAAGGACATTAAGGGCACTCCAAGAAAAGCGATATTTAAAGCCAGGGAAAGAAAATGTTTATTACTTTGATCCGTTTCAAGTAACAGATATCAGGGAAGTTAAGGGGGGCTTTTCTGAATTAGATATTTTAGCAAGTGTTCATAAGGTTAGAAATAATAAGATTGAAAAGAAAACAGACAGATACCAAATTACATTCCGTTATAGTTATGATTTGGGGTTTGTAGTCACAAATGTAAGTGGAAAGTAATGTCTCCAATCCCATAGAACTATTGAGCTAACGGGACACGATAGCTCAATAATCGCAGTGGTGAATCAGTCCTTTGAGAGGGCTGTTTTTTCATTTGAGCTTCGGGGGTATGTGTGGGTTTCTCATGCTATAATAGGCTGAATTCAGAATTTACAGACTGGCTTGCCAGTCTTTATTTATATAGGAGGCTTTATGTTTATTCAAATTATTGGGGTTGGTAAGCTGAAGGAGAAATATCTGGTACAGGGTATAGCCGAATACGCTAAGCGGCTTACACCGTATGTGAAATTTCAGGTCATCGAGGTACCTGATGAGAAGGCGCCGGAGACGATGAGTGAGGCGGAGGTGCGGCAGGTCAAGGAGCGCGAGGGCGAGCGCATCCTCGCGCACATCAAGGGCGACGCACATGTCGTCGCCCTCGTCATCGGCGGCCAGCTCTGGAGTTCGGAAGAGCTGGCCGCTGAACTCGACAGGCTCGGCACCTACGGGACGAGCCATGTCGTGTTCATCATCGGAGGGAGCCACGGGCTCTCCGAAGATGTGCTGCGGCGCGCCCAGCAGAAGCTCAGCTTCGGGCGCATGACACTGCCGCATCAGCTCATGCGGCTGGTGCTGGTGGAGCAGATTTATCGGGCGGTGAAGATAAATCGCGGTGAACCGTATCACAAGTGACGCAAATAAATTCTAGACTATGTTGGGATTAATCGTCCAACAAAGAATATATCATTGGTTTTATGGAATTGACAAAATAAAACAACCAATTTATAGTGTAGGCATCTACATAATGTGAGGGAGAAATATATGCCAAGTGTTTTCGAAATGTACCCCTATAGTCTATACATTAAACTTATCGCACAACGGGTCCGGGAAATCATCGACCAGCTTCTGAAGGATCATGGCTTGAACAGCTCACAAGCGATTCTCCTGTCACATATTTATCAATCCATAGAGGACCATATAGAGATCAACCGAAAGTTTCTTGAAAAAACGATGGCCCTAAGTGGTCCGTCTGTGACAAACTTGTTGAACGGTCTGGAGAACTCCGGATATATCACGCGCAGCAGCAATCCTGCCGACGGGCGAAACCTCCGTATCGATATAACAGACAAAGCCAAAAAGTTTCTTAGTGAGAGGAGTGATGCCTTCTCGAAATCTGAAGAGTTGATCACGCAAGGGATGTCTGATGCCGAAAAAGCCATGTTTGTTTCTCTGCTGACCCGAGCTTTTGAAAACGTTGAAAAACGGCTCCCAAAGTGATAAATCTGCCATCAATATTTATTTTTTTAAACAAATGTGTAGACAACTACATGATTTAACTTTAATAAAGTTGAAGGAGGTGGTCATGATGAATGATCAACAAAACAGATTGGAGCTATCCAGAATCGGACTCGGCTGCGCTCATTTGTCAAATGTCAATGAAGCTGTCAAAAGTGCTGGCATTGCCGCCATCCATGCCGCTTTTGAGAGTGGAATCAATCATCTCAACACAGGGGATTTTTACGGTGCAGGCCAAAGCGAGATGGTTATCGCCGAAGCACTAAAGGGGTACAAAAGGGATGACTATTTTATATCGCTGAAGTTCGGGGCATTGAATACGCCGAGCGGCTCCATGTACGGACTGGATGTCTCCCCCCATCATGTTAAGAACTACCTCGCCTATTCACTCAAACGCCTCAATCTTGACTATATTGATCTTTATCAGCCCGCAAGAATCGATCTGGGTATCCCTGTTGAAGAAACGATCGGCGCCATTTCTGAACTGGTTAAGGCCGGCTATGTCAGGCAGATCGGAGTCAGCCAGGTCGATGCAGAGACGTTGAGAAGGGCACATGCCACGCATCCGATCAGTTGGCTGGAAGTCGAATACTCGCTTTTTAACCGAAGCATCGAGAAGTATATTTTGCCGACTTCTAGGGAACTGGGTATCGGCGTTATTGCGTTTGGGGTGTTGGCTCATGGTCTTCTTGCCGGCCATTGGACAAACGAGCGAATCCAAAGGAGCAAAGGCGGCTACGTTCCGTTGTTTTTTGAAGAGAATATTGAAAAAAACGTTGTTATGGCTCAAAAGCTGGGTGAGATCGCCGTAAAAAAACAAATGACGTTATCCCAATTGGCGCTTGCATGGATGTTATCCAAAGGAGAAGACATCATACCGCTTATTGGTACCGTATCGCCGGCTCATCTTCAAGAAGCTTTGCAGTCACTTGATATTCATCTGACTGAAGATGATGTCATGGAAATTGAAGATGCGATCCCAGAGCAGGAGATCGCCGGCGCTTCTTTTCCCAATATGCAATTTAGAAACGGTAAGACTGTTCGCGTATAAACATGATCACACATAATGAAAGGATGTTGTAAGTTATGATTATCGTTACCGGAGCTAACGGGAAATTGGGGCGGGCCGTGGTAGAGCAGTTACTTAAGCGTGTTCCTGCCGAGCAGATCGGTGTCAGCGTCCGTGAACCGAATCAGGCACAAGAGCTTCGGGAATGTGGAGTTCGTGTCCGTCGGGGCGACTTTGACGATGCCGGGAATCTGCACCATGCCTTTGAGGGGGCGTCGCAGGTTCTCATCGTTTCGTCCGGCATTATGGGCGAAGCTGAAATCCCGCATGGTATTCAGCAGCATCAAACCGCGATTGACACGGCAAAGAAGGCAGGGGCTAGTCGGGTGCTATACACAAGTCATATGGGTTCCTCCCCAACATCACACTTCGCCCCCATGATTCACCATGCGGCCACCGAAAAACTACTGGAGAATTCAGGAGTTGCCTTCACGTCGCTCCGTAATGGCTATTACGCCTCAATGGCACTAATGATGATCGATGGAGCAATAAGGACAGGGGAATTGATCGCTCCAGTGGACGGTCCAGTTGCCTGGACTGCTCACTCCGACTTAGCCGAAGCTGCAGCGACGATCATAAGTGAGCAGAAATGGTATGGTATGACCCCCAATCTAACGGGACCCGAAGCCATTGACATGGAGGGAATTGCGACAATTGCATCCGAAGTCTTGGGGCGGAATATCCGTCGAACTATTGTGTCAGACGAAGAGTTTAGGGAGCGCATGATGTCTCAGGGTGTGCCGGAAGCGAGTATAAATATGCGGATGGGGATGTTTCTAGCTAGCCGTCAGGGTGATTTCGCTCAAGTCGATCTTGCTCTGGCTCATTTGATCGGCCGGTCTCCGAAAAGTTTTAGAGAGGTCCTGAAAGAGTCGATTATTCATCAGCAAGGTTGATTGCATGAAAAATGCTAAGAGGGTTTTTCGGCGATACCCCGTTACGGTTAACCGTATCACAAGTAATGGCAAGTTTTCAGACATTTTTTCAGCAAGAACAAAGCTCGCCGTCACTGCGGCAAGCTTTATTTTTCATTGGTGTGGTTATTCAATTTGGTTCTTCGTTGCTTGATACAGTTTTTTCGCGTATTCGTCGATTTCGTCTCGGGACATACGTAAGCGGGCCACGGAAGTACCATACCCGATTTCTATTTTACCCTCAGCTAAATCGTTGAAAATCCCATCCGCGAAGGCATCTAGGGGTTCTCCATGCGTATGCAGCCCTGTCCCTCCTAAGCTTGTATTTACCGCAGGAGGGCAACTTCAATCACTTCGACAGCTGTCTCGGAAAGTTGGTGCCTTAGGCTTATGGTGAATGAATGGAGTGCAGCTTTGGTTGCCGAATACATGGGAGCAATTGCAAACGGTGTAAAAGCCAATCGGATTCCAGATCCAAATCGCACACATGAGTGATGAGATGGGGAATTTTCCCTTTTTCCTGTTGCAGTACATTTTCGCGTCGACCGCAAACTATGACTCGATTTCCGGCTTTGATAAATCTTTCCGCAAAAGCGAGCCCGATGCCGGAGCCTCCCCCGGTAATTAGAATTGTATTTCCTAGAGCTTCACGGTTGTACCTCCTCCAAATGTTTGATATAGCGATCAATTTTAGCATCAATTTTCGGTAGGGTTTCGGTCAGCAATGCAATTTCATCCAGCACTCTTTGCTTATGTTTCTTCATCATGTCAAGCCGACGTTCAATAGTGGCTTCTCCTTCTACGATCCACTCCATATACTGGCGGTGAAAATCCTTTAATGCCGAATCTCCTAACGAAAATGGTCACTCCACACTTCCGGGTTATTATGGGTGCTTCTCCGCTTACCTGACCCGTACGCCTTCGATCCACACGGCTTCAATATTCTGGGTTGCTCGAATATCCTTAGTCGGATCGCCATTAATCAGAACCAGATCGGCTCGGCGACCGGGCTCGATAACGCCGCGGTCTTCGAAGCCAAGCAGAGCCGCAGACGTTCTCGTTGCGCTTTGAAGCGCCTGAGTCGGCGTCATGCCCGCCGCAACGTATTCTTCCAATTCTCTGTGCAGCGACAGGCCGTGTGCCAACTGGTGCGGAGCAAGTGGATTGTCGTTGGCATCCGTGCCGGCGGCGATGGGAACGCCTGATCGGATCAAAGTACGAAGTGTTTCGTCGACGGGGAAATAGGACAAGTTAGGATTCATCCCTTTGAACTTGTCCACAATACCTTTCATCATCAGCACGGTCGGGACGGAGACAATGCCGCGTTCCGCCATCGTTTGCGCCAGCGCTTCCGGAAGCGGACCGTCCAGCGGGACATGAGTCAGCACATCCACGCCGGCTTCGATGCCGATCTCGAAAGACCCCACATTCGGCGCATGGGCGAATGTTCGCAGATCGCGCCGATGCGCGGCGCGGATGATCGCGGCGGCCGCAGCTGGCGTCAGCGCGGTATCGGGGTTGAGCGCTGGATCTTCAAGAATAAGCTTAATATAGTCCGCACCGAATGAGACCTGCCGCTCAACAAACGCTTCGGCATCCTCGGGACGGGCGACGATCGACGTTTCTGGAAAGCCCATCCGCAAAACAGAAGGGCCGCCCGCCGCCGAAGCCGGATGATAGGGGCTGCGTATATCAGGCAGACCGGCCAGGTTGCGCTGGCTGTCGACCAGACGAGGATCGGTGGTGGCCATATCAAGCAAGGTTGTGATTCCCCAGTGGGCGGCGTTTTTTAATACTCCGGTATCTTCGGACAGATGGATATGTGCATCGATCAATCCGGGAATCAGGGTATGACCGCCGCCATCCACGGTTTGTTCGATAGACCCAGTTTCGAGTTTGGGCCATACAATCAGACCGTCTTGTATCGTTACAGTGGTAGGAGAGGACAGCTCGCTTCCGTCAAAAACACGGACATTAGTAATAGCCGTAATGGACATCGTCATCACTCCATTCAATGAATAAAATTTATTCAATAATATATCCCTTTACTTTTTTTGTCAAGAGAACTGTTTAGTCGAAAATGCCAGGCTTCGAGGAGTGAACGAGTCGGTTGACAGAGCATATGCAGGCTGATATTCTTTTACGAATGAATATTATTTACCGGAAGGAGAGCTTTTTTTATGCCTAGAAAGCAAGAGGTGAATCAACAGATCCGCGATGAACGCCGAGAACGGATTTTGCGGGTCGCCGCGGCAATTTTTGCCGAAAAGGGCATTGCTGCGATCAAGATCGGTGAGCTTGCGGAAGCGGCGGGAATGAGCCAAGGGCTTCTGTACCGCTATTTTTCGAGTAAAGAGGAGATTTTTGCCGTTCTGGTGGAAAAGGCTGTTCATTCGCTGATCCGGCCGATGCACGATATACTGGCCGATACGGATAAATCGGCCGCCGAGCGGTTGCACGATCTGACCCGGCTCATGTTGGACGACATTCAGGCTTGTTCGCAGCGACATCGGTTGATCTCGCAAGCGCAAGCGTTACCTGGACAAACGAAGGAAGCTTTAGCGGAAATGGGCAACTACTTACAGCAGGGATTGTGTCAACTGATTGTAGCGGGTCAGCAGGAGAAAAAGATTCGCAGCGGAGACCCGAACCGGCTCTGCGTATTGTACCTCTCCACTTTGCAGGGACTAGCCGCAAGCCTACATCTCTTCGGCGAGCCGATCCGCGAGTATTTTCCGGATGTGGACACCGTGTATCGACTGCTGGAAGCGTAATTTCGGGGACGAATGATAGAAATAACAGTGCTCAATCCGTATTTCATTCTTCTAAATTCAACTTTCGTAGCTTAAACCAGCCTAAACATGGAACTAAGCCATCGATAATCGTTATCTTGACAACAAAGAAAGACACCGCTTCGTTTGGTAAAGTGAGAGTGACGAGCAATCACTACCAGACCGAAGAGGTGCCTCCCAACACGATAGCCCAACAACCATCATTCGATCAACCGCCAAACGAAGTAAAGTCTGCATTTCATGAACTAAATGTACTGAAACACTTGAGTGGCCCAGGATTCGAAAATAAATTCGGTTTTACCTGTGTTTGCTTGTTTCGCCTTGTGTTCAGGCTGCTGTTCCATCAGAAGAACTAGTTTCGGTTGCTAGAAAGCAAGAAGGGCGAGGCTTTTTCAGGTAAAGACACCGTATCTCCCCAGTCGTAAGCTCCCGTCGCTAGATGGGGGCTGATCGAATTTAAAGTACGGACACAACATCAGCTGTTACTGAATGGCATTACCAAAGCTCCACTAATTAATCAACCATTACGTTCAAGATGAGCTGACCCCCACTGTGCCATCGATTGCATAACAGGGATAAAGGTCTTGCCGTAGTCACTGAGTGAGTACTCGACTTTCGGTGGAACTACGGGATAGACCGTTCTTACGATCAAGTTATCACTTTCCAACTCTCGTAGTTGTTCCGTTAACATCTTGCGGGTAATGGGTGAAATTGCACGTAGGAGTTCGTTAAACCGCATGGTACCTCGTGCCAGACGCCAAAGAATAACAATCTTCCACTTGCCCCCGATCACGGACAGTGTTGCCTCCACAGGACATCCACTCATGTACAACACATCCTATCCTTACAGTTTCGAATTGGGTACTATGTCACGAAAAAGTGCGTACTTATGTGTTCCATACTTAGTAAGTATACTACATCAAGAAAGGTGTAGTTACTGTCACCTGTAATTCATTAAAGCCAGATTAATCATGACACAATAGGGAGGAGATTCTTATGCCGCTCGATTCTCAGGTTCAAATGGTATTAGAAAAAATGAAGCAGTTGGGTGTTCCGCCTCTGCATACTTTATCCGTGGAGGATGCGAGAAAAATCAATTTAAACGGGATGGCTGCACAGCCGGAAGAAGTTTGGAGGATTGAAAATCAAAAAATCCCGGGTCCTAGCGACTGCATTCCGGTTCGGATTTATACTCCTCGAAGGGAAGCACCTTTGCCGGTTATCGTTTATTATCATGGTGGAGGTTGGGTGGTTGGGAATCTTGATGCAGCTGACGTGTTGTGCCGAAGGCTGGCTAATGGTGTGAACAGTATTGTGGTCTCTGTAGATTACCGTTTGGCACCGGAGCATAAATTCCCCGCTGCAACTGAGGATTCCCACGCAGCAGTGGTGTGGGTTGCAGAACATGCCGCTGCTCTTGGTGCGGATCCGAATCGGATTGCGGTTGGTGGAGATAGCGCAGGTGGAAACCTTGCCGCGGTTGTGTCATTAATGGCTCGGGACAGAGGCTTCCCATCCGTCAAGTTTCAGCTGTTGGTCAATCCGGTTACCCATTACTCGTTCGATACGGATTCATATAGAGAAAATGCAGAAGGATACGGTCTAACAACGAACACCATGCGATGGTTTTGGAACCACTACTTGGCGAAAGAACAGGATGGACTGAACCCATACGCTTCACCGTTATTGTCTCCCAGTCTTAGTGGTCTGCCGCCAGCACTCGTTCTCACTGCCGAATTTGATCCTTTGCGTGATGATGGGGAAGCTTACGCTGAGAAATTGAAAGCAGCCGGGGTTCCAGTAGAAGCGAAGCGCTATGCTGGCATGGTCCATGGCTTCATCCTCCAAACAGGCGCATATGAACAAGGAAGAAATGCTGAGGAGCATGCGATAAGCGCACTGCGGAAGGTTCTACATGCTTAGTAGGAGATGAGGAATCCGAGCTGGTAAAGAAGGTTCTTACTAATGAAAGAAGCAGTTGTGGAATTGAATCATGGAGGATCAGAAAGAAGGTATTCCCTTATAGCGGCAATACTTTTCTGGTGCGGTTTAGTGGTTATATCCAGCCTATATATCACTATGTGCATAGTTAGCGAGAACTTAGGTTGGAACTATGTGTTCTATCTCCTCGGAGCGCTTTATCTAATCACCGCAATATTAGCAGTTTGGACACTTACTGGAACGATGGTTGATGAAGCGAACAGACTCTGCTAACTTAGCGTCTGTCACCGTAACGAAATCGTACCTTCTCGGTAAGGACTCTCATAGGGGCAACCATTTTTGGATGCCCTGAATAATTTCGCTTTATCAATGTTACGGTGAACCGTATCATAAGTAGGGCGAAAACTGCTGTTTCCTTGCCTCGAGATCTTTAATAAACGTCTGTTTGAGGCATTATGCGTTACGAATGACTATTGTCAAAAAACAATTGTTTCAAAGCCTGCTGAATTTGGCGAATGATCCAGTCGCTTCAGATTCTTCAGCAAGTGAGAAGTGATTGCATTCAGGATCGGCATGAGCCGTGGATTGCGCTAGCCGGTATCCTTTCATTTTATAGTGGTAGTGAAATGTTGCGCTCGGTCATAAAAGGGATTAAATTACGAAATGCTATTGTGCTTGCAGCCTGTCCATCCCGTTGATATGCATTATAATCGTTCTTGAAGGTTTTCTGCATTTCCTCCGGTAAGTGGCGGATGTATCGATGCGCGCATTCACGTATTTGTTCAGGTGAGCCGAAATCAACCACTAGGTCTAGAACGTCAAGCACATAGAATTCCAAAATTGGATTCGCCTGCGGCAAAAACCATCCAGTCTGGATGACCTCCTCAAGGATCTCCTCAAGATTAGTCTCATACTTGTCCATCAATGGAACGACCCTATTTTGAATCAACGTGATTATTTCTGCCAGTTCCCGCTCTCGGGTGGCTTCTTTGGCCAAATTCCATACCTTGCCTTTGTCCCGGAAGCTGCTCAAGCTGATCTCCCAGTATACTTTTCCGCTGTGCGTATTTATGATTCGGCAATTGGTATTAAACTCCAAATAAATGCCGGCTATATTGGAAGAGTGACTTAAAAAACGTATCTCAGCTGTAAAGGAACCGATTGGTTTAATCATCTTTCTTCTGGATTTATAGTATTTGAAACCGCATGGCGCGCAGGCCGCGGCAATCTTGGAACAACATTCCCGAAAAATATCCTTGCCAGTTGGATAGTCTGTCATATCGCTTCATCTCCATATTTCTTATTTAGTTTAATCTAAAAAGGTATAACTACACGACCATGTTCATTTGTCTCCAAGCCTTACAAGATTTTGATAAAAATACACATAAGGTAAGGTATAATCTTAAGGTCATATGTATTTAAATTACTGTATTCCAAAAAACTGGAGACAAATCATTTGAAATGCTCCATGTGTACGGCATTGGTTTTATTTTCACCACAAATGATTCGTTGTCTGATTTTCTACAATAGGCCCCTACAGTGTTCACGTCGGATCAAGACGTTATTATCTAGTATCTACTGTGACATCTTTCGTAAGTTCTCGGTATAGGGCAAGTTTCTCTTCGGTGAGAGAAATAGTATCATCAATTTCTTGCCGTCTAGATTCCAATTCCATCAGGTGCATCTCAAGGATTTCAATCCGTCTTTCTAAGGTAGGTGTATAATTGGAAAGATCCTCTCCTTGTTGAATTTTATCCACCACACAGCCCTCATGAGTAAATTCTGTAATTTGCTCAAGCGATAAGCCCAATTTTTTTAGTTTATTTAGACATTGAATGTATAGAACCTCGCTTTCCTTGTAGACACGTGCCCCTCCATTTTTACGCTGGGGTTCATGAAGCACCCCAATTTTCTCATAATAACGTATGGTATAAGGAGTTAATCCCGTTTTTTCCGACACTTGACTGATCGTAAGCATCCGATTTCTGCCCCTCCTTTTTATATTCTAGTATTGAAAACTATTATACTGCTTGCAGTTAACTCAAAGTCAATTTTTACAAGCATCCCTAATTACTCCTTATTAAACCCCTTGACTTCTAGTTAGCTCTAACTTGTAAGTTAAAGTTACTAACGGAAATACAGGAAACACTAAAGGGGTACTAAAATGGACAATGAATATTTCACAATTCAACAAGCGTCGGAAGGGATCTGGGGTGCTATTTCGGTTCCAGGCAGTGGTTCTCTGGGGAATGCGGCCATTATTGATCTGGGAGATAAAACAGTTGTAGTGGATACAACCAACCTTCCGCAATCCGGTGCTTTGTTACGTCATACTGCTGAACAATTAACAAACAAACCGGTTAAATATGTAGTCAATACACATTTTCATGGAGATCATGTCAACGGAAACCAGGAATTTATGAATAGCGAATTTATATCTACCGTTTGGACAAGAGATTTGCTGGCTGATATGGGAAAAGTGAATATTGATCTCATGCAACAAAACATTCAAAAGTTAATAATTAGCCTAAATCATGTACGTTCACAGCAAGGAGATCCCCACATGCTAATCGAAATCGACTATGATCTTTCCGTACAGCGAGCCCTGTATAATGCCATTCCTTCCCTTTGCAGGGTGATACCTACGATAACTTTTGAAGATAAGCTCGTTATTCAAGGATCAAAGCGAACAATAGAAGTTTTATCTTACGGAGGCGGTCATTCTTTAAGTGATGCTGTAGTATACGTTCCGGAAGAGCAAACTTTGATCGCCGGTGATTTAATATCGACGAAGACAATTCCAGTTATGCCATATGGTAATCCATACGCTTGGATTCGCATTCTTAAACGCATCCAAAAAGATCGTAAGGTCAATACTATCGTTCCGGGACATGGGGATGTGTCTAACTCGGATCGTATCACAGATGTCATACGCTTTTTGGAGGAAATGATCGCTTATGTTTCTAAAGCTGTGGCAAGCGGAAAATCGGAGTCTTACTGGTTGGAACAAGGAGTATTAAAAGGCTATGAGGATTGGCATCTGCCCCAGTATTTCAGATGGAACTTTCGCTGGCTCTTTAACAGTATGCTTGTTCAAAATAACAGATAAGACAACAAGTCAGGATATATCCTTATGTCCATTTCGCTCTATAAATAAAACGGTGAACCGTATCACACCACAAGTAACGGCAAGTTTTCGTTATAAAGCTTAATTTGCAGGGGTCTTGGTAGACATATCAAAATCAACCTCTTCAATAAATTCGATAACTTCTCCGTTGGGACTGTGAATGACAGCATTCTTGACTACAAGCGGGGGTTCGCCAAGTGAAAGGTAATCCGGTTCTATAAAAGCCTTTGCTCCATGAGCAAGGGCTTTTTGATACATTTCATCCACATTATTCACGTAGAAGGCTAAATGTAATAACGCTCCGTAAGTTATATCTTCTTCAGACGATGCTTTCTTCCCTTGAGCAGGGATGACAGCGTCGTTATCAAAGATCTCAATACAGGTTCTTTGGTCAGGTGAAACTAGCATGGAGGCTTCTTTGATTTGAAAGGATGGCAGAGACCAATGATGACCAACCTTGAATCCTAGAACTTCAATATAAAATGTAATAGTAGCTTTATAGTTTTTGGCTTGGATCGCCACATGTGAAAGGCCGTTTATGCTCATTCTTGATTTCTCCTTGTGTATATTTTGAATGTTGTTTATAGTATACAGCTACTAACTTGTTGAATTACATGTGTTATATGAGGATATAATGATAGGATGGTTATTAAATATAAGCTATTTTAATGGATATGGCTTAATTTTTAAAATTCAATTCAAGGGACTGATGGGTATGGATCATCTAATCGATGATATGGATAAAAAGATCTTGCAACTGCTTCAACACAATGCACGAATATCTATCTCTCAAATCAGTAAAGAAGTCAGTATGTCCCAACCTTCAGTTAAAGAGAGGATTTTGAAGCTTGAAGACAAGAAGATAATTTCCGGGTATTCCACAGAATTAAATTTAAGGAATCTGAATCGGGGCATGACTACGTTTATACTAGTCAAAACAGAACATTGCCAGATGATCGTTGATTTTTGTGAAATGGCTAGGGAAGTAACGGATTTATATCGAATAAGCGGAGAATACAATTATCTTATCAAGGTACAAACGGCATCGATTGAGGAACTTGCCGAATTTCAAGATTCCCTTTTAAAGCTGGGTCCCTCCAAGTCTCATATCAGTTTGAAAAATATATTGGAACACAGAGTTTTGCTCTAAATCTGCCAAATTTATTCTGGAATGATAGCTTATCAAACTTGCCGTAATAGTTAGCGCGCTGAACCGTATCACAAGTGACGCAAAATTCCTGGTAGGAGGGCTTAAAACGGTATTGCACCGTATTTATACTTTTGATCAATAAAGGGGGATTGATTTTAGCTTATCAAGTTGAGAGAGTTTACAGAAGTTCCGGAAATGAATTATCGGGCATTTCGATTGGGTCTTCTTAACAGGGTGGAATAATTGAAGCGTAAGCCAGAACTGAACGACCCTTCTGACAGTGTACGCCCAGCATCGGCATAATCTTTAGGGTGAGAGTTCTGAACGAGGGTAGCACTCACCTACTGTTAGTCACCTTGAAAATACGGAGGTATCTGTTATGCATCCTACCATTAAAAATAAAGCATCTATAATGTTCCCCTGCTTGGCCTCTATTCCTGACTCGTATTGGATGCAGTGCGAGATTAGAACCGTCTCGCCAAGTACGTCCCCCTCCATCCGCGAGGGTCATATGTTTCAGCATGCAGCTTTTGTTCTGTGCGGCACGGTTCGCATCTTTAAGGTTAATGAACAGGGCAGAGAAATTACCCTTTATCGCGTGCAGGATGGCCAAAACTGTGTTCTCATGATGGCCAGTATTTTAGGGGATACCCCATATGAAGCATCTGTGGAGATCGAGGCGGAAACGGTGCTTTTACTCGTACCGATCCCACTTTTCAAGAAGTGGATTGAAATCTGCCAACCGCTGAAGCAATTTATTTTTGGCCAAATGGTTGAGCGAATTACGTCCGTCATGACCCTGCTCGACAATGTTGCATTCCGGCCGATAACGCATCGAATTGCTCAGTTCCTGCTAAGATGCACCGACGAGAATCACGCGACACTCCGCATTACGCACGAACAAGTTGCGATTGAACTCGGTACCGCCAGGGAAGTCGTCAGCCGCGCTCTGAAAGTGTTAACGGATAACCGTCTAATTTCCCAGGGTAGAGGATACATAGAAGTCTTGGACCGGGACGGGCTGTCCCAAGTTCTTCAGGACGGGGTCTTGTGACTTAGTCACGGAACACGCTGCAGGATGCTGCTAAGATGGGTTCAAATCCAAACTTCTATTGAGGTGATATGAGATGAGAAATCTTGGTGGTTTAGATCGATCCTTGCGGGTCTTGCTCGGTATCGGTATGCTTGTTGTTTTCTTTCAAGTTGATTCCAACTGGCGGTATGTCGGTTTGCTGGGCGTGTTCCCCTTACTGACAGCTGCTTTAGGGACTTGCATTATCTACAGGTGGCTGGGCATCAGCACTTACCGCGGCAGCAAGGGGGCGCAGCACAAATGAACTACTATGATAGCAATAACTTGAAAAAGATTCCTGACCTTATTCGTCTTGCGCCGGAAGCCACCCAATCGTACTTAAACTTCGAGCATCAAGTGTATGAGGAGCTTAAGGCAATACCCTTACGGACGAAAGAACTTATTGCGGTGGCCGTCGCTCATATAACGGGCTGCCCTTACTGCATTGACACGCACGTCAAAAAGTTTCAGTCCCTTGGCGGAACACGTGAGGAGATATTCGAAGCGGTTCTTGTCGCAACTTGCACACGTGCGGGTGCCGTGCTGAGTCATGCGACCCATTCCTTGGTTGCCTATGAAGAAGGCATGTCTCAGGAGCAGCAAACGTCAACAGAGGTGCAGCCGAAGCACACACCGAAGTGCTTCTGCTAAGGAACAGGGCATCCCCACAAGGATGTCCTCTTTTTTTGCCGGTAACTGCGTTACGGCGAACCGTATCATAAGTGACGGCGAAAAATATGTTTGGGAATGCACGAGAACCATTGTAGTTAGACAAATTAGAGTGATTTGAATTCATTACTTAGGTTCCTTTCCCCAATACTTTATTGTGCAACCACTAAAATCAGTCTCATTTCATAAGTAAAGAGGGTGTTCCCGGTGGCAAAATGGGACAACATGCTATCCATGATTTGGATGATGCGATCCGGAAGGAAGCTCACTGCTGCGCAGATCGCAGACAATTTGGAGATTAGTGTCCGCACCGTGTACCGGTATGTCGACGCATTATGTGCTAGCGGCGTGCCGGTCGTCGCGGAATCAGGCCATGACGGCGGCATTCGCATTCTAGGAAGTTTCCAGGAAACGCCACTATTCTTCAACTCTGTAGAGCTGAAGGCGCTTGTGGACGCGTATAAGTTTGCGCAAGGCGCTGGCTATCCGTATACGGAGGAGCTGGAAAGCGCGCTTACGAAGGTGGAGAACGGGCTGCACAATGAGCAGCGCGATGATCTGTCCCGCCAGACGGGAGGCTTGGATGTGATTTCTCCGGCGCGTCCACCTTCCGTTGTTCCGTTGCTCAGGGATCTAGAGCAGGCGGTTAATGACGGGCGGACGGTGCGTATAGTTTATCGCAAAGCGAATGCGGAACAGGCCGATGAACGTGAAGTTGATCCGTACGGACTCGCTTACGACCGAAACGAAGGGTACGCTGTCGGGTTCTGTCATCGGTCGCAGGCTTTGCGGACGTTCCGCGTAGACCGCATCGCTCGGCTGGAGCCGACCGAAGCACGGTTCGAAAAGCCGGAGAGCTTCTCCACGTCGGTCTATTTCCGAGACCAATCCGAACGGGAACGGGAGGCGAAGGGGCCGCTGACAGTCATCCGCATCGAGGGAGAGCCCGATACGCTGAATGCGGTTTGCAACCACTGGCATATGCGTCACTATTTGACGGAACGAACCGATCGGGAGGCGCGGTTTCTGCTCGATGTCCCGACGATGAACAAGCACCTTCCGAAGTATCTGTTGACGTTTGGAACAGCCATTCACATTCACGAGCCGCTGGCGCTGAAGCGTCGGGTTCAGGAGATGGTCATCGGCTATCGCACAACATTACGGAACCGATTAAACTTCACTGACGATAACTGTCAGTGAAGTTTTTTATTATTAAGATATAGAACACAAATCACGAAGGAGGAAACCAAACCTATGTCAACTATTACAATGAAGCATATAACCCCGGAAGGTTTATTCAGATCAGAAGCATTTAGTCAAGCGATTACCGTAACAGGAAGGGCAAAAACAATTTAAGAAGAGCGCTAAGATTGAATTGAGCTTGGACGGGAATATAGCCTAATGCCGAACCATATCAAGTGAAAGGGGCTTCCCTAATATACACAAGCAGCTGCGATCTGCGCTGAAACGGCGACTGGTGTTGGTGGAGCAGATTTATCGGGGAGAACCGTACCATAAGTGACGACGAAATTATAGGAGGAGGCTTATGCGGAATAGGCCTTCTAGGTGTGACTACGCAGATAGCAGGAGATTGCGGCCATTCACGTTCAAGCTCATCCGGTTGCTTGTCCCCAAAAAGCGCCCAAGTTAACCGTTACAACCTCGATAATCTCTTCTACCATCGACTCCAGCGTGCGGGCCTGAACTTCCCTGCTCCACTGCAGGGCCGACCCAAATATGCCCCAACTGACCACAAGAGCCGTAGCTTCCGGCTTTTTTTGCGGGCCGCTCTGTTTAGGCCCTGATTTTAGCCATTGGAGCAGGAGACGATACAATTCCTTTTGCATGGCGTTCTCCAATAGCGGCTCAAACTGCTTGTCTCCCGGAGTGAGGTACTGTCGAAAACGTACAAGAAATTGAAAGACGGTCTGAACAAGGACATACAGATTGTCCGGACTGTAGGCAGCATCATCCGGCAGTCTTTTTTTGAGAATGAGTTGAAACTTCTCCGTCATCCAATATGCGAGAAAAGCGAATTTTTCTTCAAAATGGGCATAGAAGGTTGCGCGGTTGACGGCCGCTCGATTCGCAATGTCGTGAACGGAAATGGAATAGAGGTTTTTCTTCTCGTCGAGCAGATCATTAAAGGCTTGAATAAACAACTGGCGGGTTCTCTTTACACGAGGGTCGCTTGGATTTACTGGCATGCTAAACCACACTTTCTTCGGATTTCAAAAACAAACAAAACGGCGATTGTGTCGGGAACGCAACGAAACCGGCCTTTTGCTGATTGTTTGATCGGGCTCAACCCTTTATCTTTACTTATGCGATATATGGTTACATAAATCCGTATAGTTAGCAAACATTTTACAGAGAAAGGGTGAGAGTAGCATGCTTATCGTGACTGGAGCGAATGGGAAGTTAGGCAGGGGCGTGGTTGAGCAGTTGCTTAAGCGCATCCCGGCTGAGCAGATTGGTGTCAGTGTTCGGGATGTGAGCCAGGCGCAGGATTTAAAGGAGCGCGGCGTGCGTGTTCGTCATGGCGATTTCGCCCAGGCGGAGAGCTTGCTGAATGCTTTTGAAGGCGCGTCGCAGGTTCTTCTTGTTTCAACTGGTATTTTGGGAGATGCGGGGATCCGTCAGCACCAAACCGCGATTGACACAGCAAAGAAATCCGGCGCCACCCGGGTGCTGTACACGAGTCATATGGGTTCTTCTTCGACGTCGTATTTTCCGCCTATGGTTCACCATGCAGCGACAGAGGATTTGCTTAAAGAGTCGGGTATGCGCCACACGTCTCTTCGCAACGGTTTTTACGCCTCCTCATTGGTTGGATTAATAGGCGATGCCATCAAAACAGGCGAGTTGATTGTTCCCGAGGACGGTCCGATTGCCTGGACAACGCACTCGGATTTGGCCCAAGCTACTGCAGTGATCTTAACCGAGAAGAACTGGGATGGTCCATCTCCGAATCTAACGGCCTCTGAAGCGATTGACATGGAGCGGGTTGCGGCGATGGTATCAGATATCGTCGGCCGGCCTATCTATCGAAAGGTTGTAACGGACGAAGCATATCGGGTGTATCTGACTGCACAAGGTTTTCCGGAAGCGCGCATTGCAATCACCTTGGGTTTATTCCGTGCCAGCCGCAACGGGGACTTTGCGCCAACGAGTAACGCTTTAGCTGACCTGATCGGCCGACCTCCGTTGATGCTAAGGGACTTTTTAAAAGAGTCTTTACCTGTAGATGGGTTGTGAATGCTGTTTCCGGTTTATTCTTGCAAAGAAAGGGCCATTCTGCAAAGGATGGCCCTAAAGCTTGCCGTTATATACAGCGTGGTGAATCTTATCATATAGTAGAGCGAAAAATAGGGGTGCCTGGCTCGTTTTTTCAATAAGGAGAACGAATGAAATGCTTACTTTCGGAGCGAGGCATTATATCGGTGAGTGTATACAAACCATGTAAAGCTTGCTGTTAATAATGCCGACGAAATTAAAGCTGTAAGAACACTATATGTTTGCCAAATAAGTATCGTTGACCAATCTAATGCACAGCACATTATACACTGGACAATCGTAGCAATCAGCAAAGTAGAGGTTACGATTATTCGCTTTTTTGTCATTGGCTGCCGCTCATTCGTCTTTCTTCTGCGTAATCCTAAGAGAAAGAACAGAACAGCCAATAGGCAAAGAATAATTGTGGCAGACGACAAAATGATGTCCAAAAGCTGTGTGCCGCTTATTCCATATGACTGCGTCAGATTGCCATCTAATATATCTTTAACTTTTAGTACCATGCTTCTATTGATATTTGCGCCGTTGGTCAGCAAGCAGATGGCTGTTCGTTCATTTGGCAGTATGACCACTTCGGTTCCGAAATTGGGATTGCCCCCTGGGTGCTCTATAATCGTTTGGTTGGCGTTTACCGACCAGCCCGCAGCATAATACATCTCGTTGACAGCCGGAACAGACATATCACCCTGATGTGATTTTTCGATAACCGTATGAAATATTTCGGGTATGTCCTGCACAATACCCATCTGTATGCCCATCCAACGCGCCATATCTTTTGTACAAGAAATGATGTAGCCTGCGGGTTTATTCCCGGAATAATCCGGCGCGTTATATGGAGTTGTCATAAAAAAGGAAGAACGGTAGCCCTGTGCCAACTGTCCGGTGGCTTGAGCATCTTCTTTATAAACATACGTCTGGTGAAGACCCAACGGCTGAAATACCTGTTCCCTCATAAAGTCTTCATAGCTTTGTCCCGACACAATCTCAATAACCAGACCTAATACGTCATAATTAACAGTTCCGTAATTATACTGCTCACCAGGATAGAACGACAATTCAGAATCTACAAGCATTTCTACGGTTTTTTGCAACATATCCGGCGTATTGCCTTGTGGAATGTTTTGACTGTGACTGCCATTTGTTAAGCCGCTAGTATGGTGTAAAAAGTTATTGAGTGTCATACTTTGCATATCAACGTGTTTCCCCTGATACTTTAACGTAAACCAAGGCAAATACTTCTGGATAGGGTCTGACATTGACAGCAGTCCTTGTTCTTCCAGCAGCAGAATACCCATGCCGGTAAAAGCTTTACTTACCGAAGCCAGCTCATATAGAGTATTTTCACCTGCCGTCAGTCCCTTTTCACGATCTGCGTACCCGGAAGAGAAGTAGAGCACTTCATTGTTCTCAAGTATTGAAATTGACATTCCCGGTACGCCTGATATACGGCTTGCATCATCCAACAATGTTTGTATTGAATCAGATTGCGAATCTGATAATGCATAACTTGGTGTTGCGAATCCGGTGAACAGTATAAGTACTGCAATCATAAAGACAATAATTTTTTTCATAGTCTCTCCATTTCGAAAAAACTCCCGTACGGAAAATATAAATAATCCGCAGTACGCCTTATTCCCCTAAAATGTAATACTATGTGAAGAATCATACGATATAAAAAATTAGATTGCTATCATAATCTTCTACTTACTCATCAAAGGTTAGCACGATCTCTTTGTGATGCACTTATTTACTGCTACAGTCAGATATAAACACTGTATTTAGTCAAACTTGAATAGCTCAGAAGACTGGGAGATTATTACCTTATGGACGAGTTCTTTTGATAGGAGTTAAGTTCGCATTAAAGATAATATGGTGAACCGTATCACAAATAGGGCAGGTCGCTGAGCTTCCGGGAGAGCCGGTTCAGCCGCAGGCGTACGACTTTCTGGAAGTGCCCGTTCTTAGCGAGAGAGAGCCTTGAGAAGGAACTGATGCGAAGGCGCGAGTCTTAGGGTAGGGGGCGCAGCTTGCGTTCGAATCGACAGGCTTGACACAGGTGACAAGCCAGACAACGACATTTCCTTGACCCGTGGTAACTGCCCCCACATGGAGGCTGCGACGACCAGACACTGTCGTAGATAGCCTCGTAGATCAAGAGCTCATGGAAAAAATATATGGTTGAAATTCTGTCACTTTCGGTGTTGCATTTTACCCTCACACAGTATAGAATGAGTTGATAAAAAATTACTGGAAGGAGTGGGAATATGAGGAGGAAACGAAAGGCTTATGATAAGTCGATTGTTACAATTTCATATTCTCGTTCCATTAAGACACTAAAGCATTCGTTGCTTTAGTGTTTTTTATTTGCGCGGAGGTGTTAATTTGACAAGGTACAAAAGAGTTCTTATTAAACTAAGTGGTGGAGCAGTGGCCGGAAACACGGAATTTGGTTTTGAGCCCGAAAGGTTGGACCATATTGCTAATGAAATTATGTCAGTTGTGAATCTAGGTGTTGAGGTATCATTAGTTATAGGTGGAGGGAATATTTTTCGCGGTAATATGGCAGAAAACTGGGGAATAGAAAGAGCAGAAGCTGACAACATCGGGACGCTTGCTACTGTTGTTAATAGCTTGATGCTTCGAGGAGTTCTTAAAGCCAAAACAGACAAAGAAGTTCGTGTGATGACAGCAATACCTATTACATCAGTTGCAGAACCATACATCAGACTAAGAGCAGTTCACCATCTGGAAAAGGGCTACATAGTAATTTTTGCAGGAGGAAACGGGCAACCCTACGTTACAACGGATTACCCTTCCGTTCAAAGGGCAATCGAAGTTAATTGTGAAGCATTGTTAGTAGCAAAACAAGGCGTAGACGGTGTTCTCAATGCAGACCCTAAGTTCGACAAAGAAGCAAGGAAGTTCAGGTCACTTCACTACAACGATGTTTTAAAATATAACTTGAAGGTAATGGATCAATCAGCTTTCATCTTAGCTAGAGACTACAATCTGCCAATGCATGTATTTAATTTTGACAAGCCGGGCTCAATGAAAGAAATTTGTGAGGGGAAAGTTAATGGCACAATAATTAGTGGTGAGTCAATTTTGGAATTGGAATGAGTTGAAGATTAAGAGGGAACATAACAGCGCTCCCTCTTTTTCGTAATACTTGCCGTTACAGATAGCGCGGTGAACCGTATCATAAATAAGGGCAAGTTTTAAATATGCTCCCCTTTAAGTAGACAGGATTAATAAATAAACCGGTTACTTCAGAGGAGCATATCAGTTGCCGTGGATGTCGAATTCTATGGTATCCTTTAAAATTGTTTTACCACATCATCTGAATCAGTGGAGAAAGCCAGCTCTTTCTGTGCTTCCAGAGCGGCCAGTCTGTCCAGCAGGGCTGCCCGGATTTGCTCATAGGCGTCACTGCCCAACGCCATACGTATCGGACCCTCGCCCTGGTCGACACGACAGATAATCTGCTGCGCCATTTTATCCGGATCGCCGACAACCATTTGATTGAACATGCTCATATCTATACCAGGCAGTTCTCCCTTCATCAGGCTAACGAATTGGCCCGCCTCCGTATCCCGGTATTCGTCCATCCGCTCACCGAATACGGCGTTGCTTGTAAGGAAATTCGTTCGGATTCCGCCGGGCTCCACCATAGTGGTCTTAATATTGAACGGAGCCACTTCCTTAGCTAGCGCTTCAAAGGCTCCTTCGACCGCCCATTTCGAAGAGCAATACAGTCCCATACCCGGAATAGAATAATGACCCGCCATACTCGAAATCTGTACCATGTGACCGCCACCCTGCTTACGGAAAAAGGGCAGGACTGCACGCGCTGCACGTAGGGAGCCAAGCACATTGGTCATAAACTGATGCTCAATTTGCGTGTCGCTTGCTTCTTCTACTGCGCCATACAAGCCATAGGCTGCATTATTGACAAACACATCGATCGTGCCCAGTTCTAAAAATGCACGTTCCACCACTTCAGCAATTTGCTGAGAGTTTGTCAGATCTAAATTAGCCTGCCAAAGCCCAGAGCCATACTGTGCCTGCAGATCATCCAGCACCCCCGGCTTGCGTACCGTTGCGGCTACACGGTCCCCTCTATCAAGCAACTGGCGAGTTATACGTGATGCCAAGCCTCCTGATGCTCCTGTAATGAACCAAGTTTGCATGCTAAACACCCTCCATTCGTTGTCATGCACTGAATTATACAAACAACTAGAGGGAGCTAGCCACAGCACGTCTATTCTATTAACAGGAGTAACAGTCTACGGCAGCTGCCTGTCCTGCTCAAGTAAACGTAATAATCTCTCCTCCGTGCCTGAACCGGGCACCGGAACAAAGAAACACCAGTGCAGTCCCGGGTCATTATCGATTACAGACGCGGAATGGAGTTCGAACTCCATCTCCTGTACGCCAGGAACACGGAATAAAGCGGTGGCTACGCGTTTTTGTTTGATTTCATATAGCTCCCAGAAATGTACGAACTCCACGCTTTCCCGAGTCAAGCGTTCAAACCGTTCCATATATAACGGGTTGTTCTTGTAAAGATCGAAGCCTGCCCGCAGAACGGCTACAGAGTAACGGGCAGCGCCTTCCCAATTCACCAGTCTTTTGCGGTAATCAGGCTTTAAAAACATAATGTCCATCATATTCCGTTCGTTGTCCGGCAGACTGCCGAAATCGGCTACGATCAGTTCTGCCGCCCGATTCCAGACGATAACGTCCGTACCTTCGTCCGTGATAAAAGAAGGATAATGCAGCTGATCAACGATTTGCTGCAAAACTCTCGTATTCGGCCCTTCGCTACTATTTGGCACTGTGACAACGCTTGCCTTGTCTACATTGGCCAGATCGAACAGATGCTTCTGCTCATCATCGTCAAGCTGAAGCGCTTTGCCGATACTTAGCAGCACTTCCGGCGAAGGATTAACCTCCTTGCCTTGCTCCAGCCAGGCATAGTAAGTCACGCTTATATTGGCAAGATAAGAGACTTCTTCTCTTCGAAGTCCCGGAGTGCGTCTTCGTCCGGGCAGCGGCTGAATCCCTGCCTCTGAAGGCTGCAAGCGTTCTCTGCGCGATTTTATGAACTCACCCAATGCGGATGAGAAACGATTTGTTTTCAAGCAGCTCACCTCTAATTACTTATATGGAAGAATACGCATCGTTAACCAAATGGACTCAAGGCACTTCGTATACGGTCATTATAATCTCTGTTAAGGTTTCGTTGCCACAAAAGAGAACTATAACGAGCACCGATGTTACTCCCGTTAATAGGTTCTTTTTGAGGATCTACAGCTTGTAAACGAATTTAGCGGTAAGTGTGCTTTATCCCAAACGTTATTCGCCTGTTGTTTAAGCCGATGGTAACTTTTCGTTATGGCGAGCATAAATAGATATTCTCCAAATGTCGATATAAGTAATATTACCCATTTTATTGATTGTGGGGTATATCGAAAGCATGAGGAGCTGAAGAAACAGAGATGAGAAAGAACTATTGGCTAGTGTTGTTGGGAGTGACGCTGTTACTGGCTGGAGGACTGTGGCAGCAAGTTGCAGAAGCAGGGGGAGCACGAAATTTTGGCTATATGGATACAAAGTCCAACCGGACGTATGTGCCTATTCGCTATTTGAGTGAGCAATTGAAGTATAGTGTAACTTGGAATAAGCAAGCTCAACAGATTACTGTAAGTCAGGGGCAGAATAAGATTGTTCTCACAGTAGGAAAGAAGACGGCAATTTGGAATAATAACACGATTCAGGTAGATGCAGCACCATTCGTGCGCGAAGGAGTTACCTATATACCGATTCGCATCATGAAAGATACGATGAACCTGCCTTTGAAGTGGGATACATCTGGCTCCACGCTGCTCTTTCAAAACGGTGAACAAATTTCGAAATTGCCTGTTATATCGCTAGAACGCGTGATGTCGTCACAACCAATCACGAAGAAACAGCAAACGTTCAGTGTTGGTCAAAAACAGATTAAAGCCATGATCCTTCAAATCGATCTGTTGAGCAAGGATATTCAGTTAGGCGTTGCTGTAGCTAACAACAAGATTGGGTCAGTAGATTCTTTAAAGCATATGGCAGCGGTTAATCATGCTGTGGCAGCAATGAATGGAACGTATTTCGATGCGTATTCCAATACAGGGATACAGTATCCTTTCGGGTATATCGTACAAAATGGAGCTGTTGTAAATAAGAATTCCGATGATAATCGATCCGTATTGGTGTTCACGAAAGATAATCAGGTAGAAATAGTGTCAGGGAACGACTTTCAGACACGTTTAAAGGAAGAACAAGTATATGGGGCCCTGCAGGCGGGTCCGCGGCTGGTGACAAACGGAAAAGTTACGGTTGATCCAGCAACAGAAGGATTCAGGGATCCAAAGATTCTTACCAACAGCGGTGCTCGCAGTGCAGTGGGGGTAACAAAAGACCATAAACTCATCTTGGTCACCGTACCGGGTGCGAAAGTGACAGAACTGGCAAAAGTGATGCTGCAGGCAGGTGCGTATCAAGCGATGGGATTAGATGGCGGGGCATCGAGCGGGTTGATCTATCAAGGTTCTTATCTAATAACTCCTGGTCGTGAATTGAGCAATGCACTACTTATTTATCAAAGCAAATCATAATTTATAAGCATAACAAAACAGCGCCATCGTCATGCCACTTCTTCCGGCATTGCGATCGGCGCTGTTTTGCTCTCGGGTTCATAACCACTTGGGTTTGAGGCTTACGGCCCCATTGCCGTCTCATAATCTCAAGACTCAACTTATTCTCACGTTCAAGCTTCTGACGAAGACGGGTGGAAAGGATCACTCCGTTTCTTCACTCAAAAGAGGGGCTTGGGTTAACTGAATCAAAAGTTTATAAAAAAAGGGAATGATTTGATATTATGAAGGCAATAATCAAATGCGATAATGAGAAGAATAAGAGAAATTTTCCTTGCGCAGAGAGCTCCGGCAGCTGAACCTGACATTTTCTAAGGTCGTCGATGGTTGTAATTAGTAGCCCAACATGCCTGTCTCTTACTCGCTGACACCTTCCGGTTTGATCAGAAGCAGCAGCTCCCGAATAACCGGAGCAAGCTTATCGTTACCGTTCATTATTGCGGTGTAGATAGGAATTGCATCCTTAAGCAGCAAATAACTGAAATAATAATAGCTGAAAAATGCCTCTTTCTCATAACCCGGCGGCATCTCTTCCTCCCACAGCAGTTCATCTTCGTCCTCGTCCTCTGGCCATAGATACTTTTCATCTAGGAGCTCGTTCATCGTTCCAACCGTATCTTGCGAATCCGTATGATCCACGGTTAATGCAGAAGCTACAGCCAAGTACAACTGAACTTCCTTCGAAGAGACCTTATCCGGCTTCTGTTTGGCAAGTTCCTGAAGGAGAATAAGCAGAGCCCATGGCGTCGCCTGCCACAAGGTGCTTTGATGCTCGATCAGATTGGCGATTTCCTCATATTGTCCCGTCTCCATAAGCCGCGGAATATCCGTCCCTCTTCCATAGGCGGTAGTCAGCCGCTGCCATGGAACATGGTTTGTCGTTTGGGCCAAAAGGTTCATCTTTATCCCCTCCTTAAAAGTCATACTATACCAAAAAAGCCGCATTCAGCGGCTTCTTATAGGATGCAATCAGATGCTTTAAGCAGCGGCATCCAGCGATTTATAACCGTTCCGACAAAATACGAACAACTTGTTCCAAATGTTCAATCCAGTCCGGATCTCCATCCCGCAGTTCATAAAGCTCGCGTTCTCCGCCTTTATTATCCAGTACCTGCTGAACCAATTTCCTCAGCTCCAGCAAATCTACGGTTTCCCAGACGATCTCCTTCAGACCGCTCAACTCCTCGTACTGCGTCTTGCCGTATTGGATATAGGCACATACAATTTCAGCGAGAGCAATGGCTGTATTATCGTAAAGGAAATCTTCCTCCTCGGGGTCCTCCGAGAGAAATCCCAGCTCTCTGTAATGAGTTAGAAGATCCTTTAGCTTGACCGATTTGCGGTCCTTTACATATTCGATTAACGCATCAAGAACATCCAGCCCTTCGTCGCTTTCCAGTGATGCCTTTCCCCACGATCCCATTGTAATCCCGCCTTCCTTTTTGTATCTTATATTCGGCGTTAGGCCAACTCTACCTGCAATGAATAATAAGCTGTGTAGAAATTTCTTATCTCCCATGCATGGCATTGCATAAATCAATAATCCGCCCGGTTGAATCCCTTAAGGAGTAGCCATATAGCCAAAACCAATTGTTGAGAGGCTATTGGAACGTTCAACGTCATGTAGGTTGCATCGAGACCGATGAAGCGAATCATAAATAATAAGCTCGCCAATATGGACAATATAGATCCAATAAGACCCGAAACGGACAACCAGCGTGGGATGAATTTTGCTTGGTAAAAGATGCAGTTAAACAAGAACATCGCCAAAACAGATGTCAGTGTCGTGGCCACATGATTCACCAAATCACGTCCTTCCCGTAACAATCCACCCAAGGTCTGAAAATACGAGCCATTCAGAGTTCCAACTTTTGCAAATTCGTGGCTTAATGTCAATAGCAACAGAAGAATGATTACACCAATAATAATGAACACACCCGAAATGATGCCGAAAGCAGCAGATCCAAGAGCTAAACCTTTATTATGCTTATTTAAAATCGGATACAACGCAATAGGAATACCCACATATGCAGCAACCATTAACAACTGGGAAAATGCTCCTATCAGTACCTGATTTCCATTTGTAGAAGCCTGGACAAGGTAGTCTGCTCCATCTATAACTGGAACAACACTAAATATACCTGTAACCAATCCGGCTAATAATAACACCCCGGTAATTACTGCAGACCTTCTGCCTGAATTTGTATTCTTCCTCATCATCCTTAAGCCTCCTCATCCTTATCTGCCCTTAAAGGCTGGTAATCATGTGCCGCGGCAGATACTGTCGTATTTTTTTCTGAAAGCGACGTTAAGCTGAACCGTATCATAAGTAGAATGGCGTGGGATTATTATACATTTTTTATGCTATAATGTACCGCAGCAGCACTGCTCGTCATCACTAACCAGCACAAAAGGGGAGAAATAAAGCATGGGAGTTTCTGTTTATTACACTTGTGTGAGAGATCATAACCTTACCAACAGTGAGGAGCAGGAGATCACGGCCATCATTGATAAATACAATGCCGATTTTGAAATGAAGGATATTGGAGAAACATTTTATGTTTATGACTATGATCAGGATGAACCCACGGTGATCTTTTCAGGTTCGACAAAGCTGCCCTTTTCAGATGATTTTGAAGATACATTGGATGCGCTGTATTATTGGTTGGCCTGTTTGACGGATATTAGAAGAAGTATTTCTAGCGGGGATTGGCATGTGCATCTAGATGATACGGATGCCGTGTGGGATGAGGAATCGGGTTGGCAAATGCCAGAATAGTAGCATCTGTAAAATACTGGACTTATCGTTCCGAAAAAGGATATACTGTACCTACGAAAGCGGGGGAGAACCATGGGACGCCACAAAGAGTTTGATAAAGAAGCGGTGCTTCATAAAGCGATGCTCGTTTTTTGGGAGAAGGGTTACGAGGCGGCCAGCATTCCCGATTTGCTGGAGGCTATGGATCTGAGCAGATCAAGTCTGTACGAAACGTTCGGGGACAAACAAACGCTTTATATCGAGGCGATCAACTGGTACAAAAAGTGGAAGCAAGCCAAACGGGATATCCTCATTAATGCGACATCTGCAAAATCGGGAATTCGGCAGTACTTCGAGCTACACATCGATTCCGCTTTGGACGACGAGTCGCCGAAGGGCTGTCTCATTACGAATGCAGCAGCCAGCATGGATTCGCCAGATGAGCAGCTGAATGCGTTGATCAGGGAGCGGTTTGACGAGTTGGAGAAATCCTTCTATGAGCTGCTGCGCAAAGGTCAGGAGACGGGAGAAATCATGCCTGAGAAGGATATCACGACTTTATCCTATCTGCTCTCAAACCTGAATCATAGTATAAATATCGTTGCGAAGGTGCAGGGTGACCGCCGCAAGATGCAGCAGATGATAGACATGGTAATGGAAATGCTATAAACATATTTTTTTTTGCACATTCTGGAACGAATGTTCCGAAAAAATTTGGTGAGCAAAGGGGACTTTCTATGCATTCAGCTTCCAATTCAACGGAAAAATCGGTTTCGGCATCGCTGATTTTTATCCTGGCAGCCGCTTGCGGTATCATAGCGGCAAATCTTTATTATGCTCAACCATTGATAGGCTCGATCGGTTCGACTATCGGGCTCTCCTCCGGGGCTGCCGCACTCATCGTTACATTGACTCAAGTTGGCTACGGAATCGGCTTGTTATTTATCGTACCGCTCGGAGATATTCTGGAAAATCGTAAGTTGATCCTATCATCATTGCTCCTTACAGCGACCGTTTTGACAGCTGCCGCTGTAAGCAAAAGCGCCATCCTGTTCCTCACCGCTTCACTCGTGATCGGAGTAGGTTCCGTAGCCGCACAAATCCTTGTGCCGTATGCGGCTCATCTCTCGCCTGAAGCCGTGCGCGGCCGCAATGTCGGCAACGTCATGAGCGGGCTGCTTCTGGGGATTATGCTCGCGCGTCCCATTTCAAGCTTAGTGGCGGAGTATATGGGCTGGCGCGCCATATATTTCATCTCCGCAGCATTGATTGTCGCGCTGGCTCTGGTATTGGCAAAGGCCCTACCCTCAAGGAGGCCTTCGACCGCTACAGCGTACCCGGCGCTGCTGCACTCCATGCTGCACTTGCTGAAGGCGACACCCGCATTGCGCCGGAGGGCCATTTATCATGCCTGTGTATTCGGAACGTTCAGCTTGTTTTGGACTACCGTTCCGTTGGTATTGACAAGTCCGCCGTTCTTTTTCACTCAGAAGGAGGTCGCTCTGTTCACATTAGTCGGGGTAATGGGGGCAATTGTGGCGCCAGCGGCGGGCCGTATGGCAGACCGTGGGTGGGTTCGCCCGGCTACGGGATGGGCATTGGCCATCGTCATCTTGTCCGGGCTGCTTCCCTTGCTGGTTCCATCAAGTTCTGTACTTGCAGTCCCCATCCTCGTAGTTGCGGCGATTTTACTTGACATGGGGGTTTCCGCCAACATGGTTCTCGGGCAGCGGGTGATTTTCTCTTTAGGCGCGGAATTCCGCAGTAGGCTTAACGGTTTGTATATGGCCATTTTCTTTTTAGGGGGCGCTATCGGCTCAGCTGCAGGGGGATGGGCTTACGCAGCGGGGGGCTGGAAGGCGGCACTGCTTATCGGAATAGCCTTACCGGTCATCGCCATGGCGTATTATGCGACGGAGTTTTCAAGATTAAGGAAGGATAACTCCATAGATTGAGGAGTGAAGTTGAGTAATCCACACGTCCTAAGCTAACTTTTTATTTATTCTGAAATTCTACTCTTGTTCTCTAACAGCTGCGGTTCGAGGGTCAAATATCCCGCAGGAGAACTTCCCTTGCTGCTTCTATGAAAGATAACATAATGGGTGAAAGCCACTTGTCTTTGTGCCATGACATCTGTGTATACACGTGAAGGTCTGGAATTTGCCATGGAAGAGCAACAAGTTCACCCCGTTCAACTTCGGCTTCCACTACGATTTCGGGAAGAAAGGCAATGCCGATTCCCGAAATTGCGCATTGTTTAATGGCTTCAGCACTTTGAAACTCTAAATACGTAATACTTTCAATGCCCTCTTTCTCAAATGACCGGTCAAACATGGTTCGGTAGGGGCAGCCCTTTTCATTCGTGAGGAACACTTCTCCGTGAAAATCATCCAGCTGCAGCACCGTTCGTTTTGTTAGCGGGTGGTCAGGAGCGGCGAAAAGGCGGAAGGTTTCTTCCAGTAGAGGCTCCACTGCAAGTCCGCTTGAGCGAATGGGTTCGTCCAACATAAAGACGACATCGGCAGTTCCCTCAAAGAGTGCTTGCTTGAGCTCCTGATTGGGAACGGAGCGGAAGATCAGACGAACTCCCGGATGCTGGGAGCGAAATCGTTGAAAGACAGCCGGAAGCCGGTAGACGCAAATAACCTCGTTAGCACTGATCGTTAGAGTGCCGCTCAGCACTTCATTGTCGTGAACGGCGCTGCGAGCTTCGTCCAATTTATCCAGAACACTTTGGATCTGAGTTAAAAAGCGTTTACCCGCATGTGTGAGAACAAGCTGCTTCCCCAAGCGGTCAAAGAGACGAACACCAAGCTCATCCTCCAATGCTTTGATTTGCATCGTGACGTTGGAGGGGACATAGTTCAACGCTTCCGCAGCCCGACTGAAATTTAAAGTTGATGCAACCGTACGGAACGTAATCAGTTGGCGCAATTCCATATACGATCCCCCTTTAATTTTCAATATTATTGAATGTTACATTTAAATTCATTCACTTTTATTGAGAGTATCACAGAACTATACTAACAACAAGAAATGCATTTTTGAATGTATGGTTCTATTTTGAAGGGAGCTAACAAGACGATGGATTATGAGATTTTTGATTTAGGTGACGTAACCTTGCAATCCGGAGTGACGTTACCGGACGCTTTTCTTGCTTATAAGACCTATGGAACATTGAATGACAAGAAAGATAATGTCATCGTCTATCCGACGGCTTTTGGTGACCAGCATCTGCAGAATGAATGGTTGATTGGGAGTGGCATGGCACTGGATCCGCAAAAATATTTCATCATCGTTCCAAATCTTCTGGGCAACGGATTATCTTCGTCTCCCAGCAACACGCCTTCGCCATTCGACCGGGCGAATTTTCCGCAGGTAACCATCTATGACAACGTTGAATTCCAGCATCGGCTGGTAACTGAGAAATTTGGCATTCAAAAGATCGCTCTCGTCGTTGGATGGTCAATGGGAGGTATTCAAGCATACCAATGGGGGGCAAGTTATCCCGACATGGTGGAACGAATTGCGCCTTTCGCCGGTGTGGCCAAGACTTGGCCTCAAACGTATGTGGTTCTGGAAGGCATGAAAGCCGCGCTCATGGCTGCAGTCTGCTTTGATTCAAGCAAACTAAACCAGTTGACTTCTGCAGACATGCGTGCCGTTGGCCGGGTTTATGCGGGATGGGGCGTATCGCAGGCGTTTTACAGAGAGGAGCTTTATCGTGAGCTGGGATTTGACTTCTTGACGGATTTTATGGTCGGCGTCTGGGAAAATAGCTTTATGCAGATGGATCCGCACAATGTCCTGGCCATGTTATGGACAGGACAAAATGCAGATATTAGTGCAAACCCCTCATATAACGGAGATTTCGATAGGGCCCTGGGAAGCATTAAGGCGCTGGCCTGCGTCATGCCAGGGAGTACAGATCTCTTCTGCCCGGCAGACGATAACGAATACGAGGCTGAGCGTATACCTAATGCTACTTTTAATCCTATAGAGTCGATCTGGGGCCATTTTGCCGGTCGCGGAATCAACAGGGCCGATAATAAATTTATCGATGACAATCTAAAACGCTTGTTGGCGCTTAGTACCAACTAACATTGGACCGTAATATTTCTTTTTATCGAGCGTCATCTTACCTGGGGCTGCGGCTATTTTTACGCCGTTTTGCTTAATCTTCCTGACATTAGGCATATAATTTACAATAGGGATCATCTCATGCTTCTGAAACTGGCCGCCTAAATACCGTAAAAGAGGCAGTCCCCTCAAATGGATCTGATCTACCCTGGGGATTGCCTCTTTCGTGTAAGGTCATTTCTCTTAGGATTTGAAGCTAGCTGTACACAATTTCGTGCTCTTTGCGGTTAACATGCAGCTCCCAATATTTCTCTGCAATTCGTTCAGGTGAAAAATGTGTGCCCGGTGCTACCGCCCCTGCAATGGTAACCGTTCCGACAAATACACCTTGAGGTTTTAGTTCATCAGCCAGAGTAAAGGCTAGATTGCGCAGCGCCGCTTTGCCTATGGATACAGAAGCGTGGTCTGCCATAGGATACAGCGCAAACCCGCCACCTGTGAAGAGAATTGTTCCTGATTTTTGTTTTACTTGTTCCGGGACAACTTGTAGTGCACAATGTAATGCACCGGCTACATCCACTTGGTAATGAGACACAAGAGATTCTGCGGTTAGGGAAGTTGGTTTTCCGCCCTTTAGAACAGCAGCGTTGTACACCAGCACATCTGTAGTACCGTAGTTTCTCTTAATTTGGTCAAACGCTTCGGTTAATGACAGAGGATTCGCTGCGTCCGCTACGATGGCGTAAGCTTCTATTCCTTCCGAGTTCAACTCCTGAACATATTGATTTAGCGCTTCCTGATTTCGGGAGACCAGGACAACACGAAAATGATTATCTCCAAATTTTTTAGCAACATGATTTCCGACACCTGGACCTGCACCAACCACGACGATTAGCTTTTTATTCATTTATTATTCCTCCCTAATAAATAAACTCCATGAAGACCAATCGTACATCCCATTAGTCTCCATTTCCATTATTAGTATGTCATAGTGTTTTCGAAACCCTTAGCCTATTTATATCGGGTTTTTGCCTAATCCTATCAGGACCATACAATCTGAACAAAATATCGATTAGAATGGATTTGTTAAGACTACGGGAAGGAGGAGTAAGTGATGTCTGAGAAAAGTTATGCACATCAGCAGAAACTTACTGAGCTTATTGAGCATTATTCGGATGGAGACGGCGTACATGCTACCTCCATTCCATCCTTATTCCTTATCTATGCATCCGATATGGCAGAGCCAATCTATGTTGTTGACGAACCTTCTTTTTGCATTATTGTGCGGGGGGAGAAGGAGATATGGTTGGGGGAGGAACACTTTCGGTTTGGTGTCGGGAAGTATCTGGTAACGTCCGTTGACTCCCCTGTAGTAGGTCACATCAAAGCTTCAATAGACGCTCCTTATTTAGCTCTCAAACTTGGGTTTGCACCGAGCGAAGTTTTAGAGTTCTTAGATGATAAAGAGGTTCGAGCAGCACATAGGAAAAGTACGAGGAGGGCGATGTTTACAGGTGAAGTGGAACCGCCTTTGTTGGACGCAGTGGTAAGGTTTGCGGCTTTGTTAGACAATCCAGAGCACATTCCGAAGCTCGCCCCTTTATTCAAGAAGGAGATCCTTTATTGGATTCTACAAGGACCGTATAAAGATACTTTGGCTCAAATGGCACTAAAAGGAAGTAAGGCCTTTCGTATTAAAAAGGTGATTGAGTACATTATCGAAAACGTTAAGCATTCATTCCGAATAGAGGAACTTGCGGAAATGGCTAACATGAGTGTTGCAGCTTTCCATCGGCATTTCAAATTAGTTACCGCCATGAGCCCCATTCAGTTTCAAAAACAATTGAGATTGCAGGAAGCGAGGCGTTTGTTATTAGCTGACTCGTCAGATATAGCCAATATCGCCTTTAGAATAGGTTACGAAAGTCAATCGCAATTCAGTCGGGAATATTCCCGTATGTTTGGTTTTCCACCTAAAGTGGATATAAGCCGAATGAAAGAGAACTCAGGTTAAATTTGGAAAAACAAACGTATATGAAAAAAGTGAAACGGAAGCAGTACTGTTCTCATGGCTTGTAATTAATTCCTAAAAGGAGCTTTAAATGATCTACAAATTTACAGAAGTGTTAAATGATCTGATAGACTATTTTATTCTCGGGGATATTTTGCTGCTGGAGAGCTGGAAACAGTCCAATCATCTTTCAGACAACTTAGCCATAGAGTTTACAACAAACGAAAGCGGCGATCATGCCGTGCTTGAAGGTATCGTACTTCCAATGGCAGGGATTGAGAACTATCCCTATACAATTATATTTAATCTTTCTGGCGATACACCGGAATTGTTAAAATCAGATAGCCGTTTACAATTTAGACGTAGTGGCTATTCGCTTAAAGTTGAGAACAACATACTGATGCTGTTTACTTGGCGAATCCTAGAACAATTCACTAACGAAAGAGTCAACGCTTTACTTAATCATTATCGGCAAAACCAAAAGCCGATGATTGAACTTGAAAATGGCTGGTACAGCATAGAAATATTGGGTGGGGAAACGTTGCAGGATTCATATTATGAACCTACATTTGAGTTTGTTTTGCAAAAGACAGAGAGGAAGGGACCCGCGGATTTTGAAATCAATTTAGATTTTAAGATTGAAAGTGCTACCTACTAAGGCGATAGAAGATGCCTCCTTTTGCGGAGCGGCTTTAAACCATGTTTTTATTTTTAGCCCCCCTCTGTAGGACAGAGAGGGGCACAACTACTTGAGCAATTCTTCCAGTGAAACAGGGAATAAAAGCTGTCCAATAATACGCTGTGTATTCTTTATGTAATGATGTTAGATGGTTATACTCACCGTCAAAATACGGCTTTGCAGAGCCTAAGATGGTTTAAATCTCAAGACTGGAGACAAATTATAATCCAAAGCTGGAAAAACTAGATTATTCGGATTTCGCTTTCCGCTAGATCACAAAGGTGGTGAGCGGCAAATAAATATGGAAAGCTTGCTTGACATGAGCGGTTTATATATGATAGTTTCGATGTAAAGTTAACTTTCCATTTCGAGCAATCGAGGTGAATTTGTGAAAAACAGGCTGGAGGAAATACGCAAACGGCACGGAATCAAGCAGGAAGAACTGGCGGAGGCGCTCAAGGTATCGCGGCAGACAATCGGCTCGCTGGAGAATGGGCGGTACAACCCGTCCATCATCCTGGCCTTCAAAATTGCCCGTTACTTCGGGATGAGCATTGAGGAAATTTTCATTTACGAGGAGGAATCATCGTGAAAAGAAAGACACCAGTTTATATTGCCGCGCTCATCGGGGGCATTTGCTGCATCGCGGCCAGCTTGCTGCTCCGGAATGAGGCGGCGAAGGCCGTCTCCGGGCTGCTGATCGGAGTTGGAGCGGGATTGGTCGGCATGAGCGTGGCTCAGATCTACATGAATCGGTTTGAATCCAAACACCCCGAGTACGCGGAGCGGACGGAAATCGAACTCAAGGACGAGCGGAACACGCTGATCCGCTATCGGGCCAAGGCAAAAGCCGGCGACATCACCCATTGGCTCATTATGGGCATCGCTTACTTAACGATCATCATTTCGGCCCCCTTATGGGTCACGCTGGTGGTCGTCGCCGTTTTCCTGACTTATACAGCAATTGGTCTATATTACATGAATAAATATCAGAAGGAAATGTGATGGTGGACAAAAGAAAAGCGATGAAGAGTAACGACACCCTGATCTATTATGCAAAATTGTTGAGAAGCATCTGATTGGAAGTGGCAATTAACGTACAGCAGTAATACGGAGAAACGTATCACAAATCAGTTAAAATCAAAACGCGCCTAAACCATGATGGTTTTGCGCGTTTTGTCGGAACGAATATGGTATCAGGACGGCATGTTCTCTGCGGTCTGAATATTTTTCAGGTCGAGCTGAATTTGCTCTGAAATATGGTAGGGATGGTATAGGCCCCGCTGCATCATGTAGTTTGTTATCTTCTCATGAGTGTCTATAGCTTCGTCGAGCTGTTTCATCATAATTTGCTTAATTTCGGGGGTGGCACACTCGGTCACAGCCATGGCGTAGTTTCTGACTCCGCTCTTGGCGTTCATCAAAAAATCCATTGCAATCACGTCGTCAGTCAATGTATTAAGCCCTGTCATGTGTTCTAATATTGTGTTCATGTTGTATCTCCTTCCTATTGGGTGGCTTTAGACAGCACTCCACTGAGCTCCTGAAGCTGCTGCTGTGATAATTGGGCGTCTTGCTGCAAAATTTGCATGAGCTCCGGATCGGTTACGAGAGCTTGCATGGTTTGGGATTTAGTCTTGCAAACGGTCTTGAACGCAGCCATTTCATGAACCTCGAGCATCTCATGCAAAGCGTAACTGGAATTCATTTGGATTTTCCTCCTATTTATATAGTTAAGGCTTTAAGACAACTTTGATGCAATCGTCGGTTTTGGTATCGAACACTTCATAACCACGCTTGGCCTCGCTGAGCGGAATGACGTGCGTAACAATGTCGCCAGGATCTACTTTGCCTGAAGTAACCAGCTCGTACATATACGGCATGTAATGAATGACCGGAGCTTGTCCGGAACGAATATTCACGTTGCGCTGCATGATGTCGCCGAGCGGGAATCCGTTATAACGTCCGCCGTATACCCCAGTGACCTGAATGGTGCCGCCTTTGCGGACTGCCTGAGACGCAATGATAAATGCGCTCATGGTGCCGCCTTGAAGTTTCAAACCGCTGGCTAGAAATTCGAGATCGCTCATCTTGCCATCCATTCCTACCGCATCAATCACGACATCGGCGCCGCCTTTGGTCATTTCCTTGAGATGGTTGCCGATATTCTTATCCTGTTCAAAGTTTACGATTTCCACATGGTTCGTCCGCTTCGCATGCTGTAAGCGGTAATCGACATAGTCAACGGCGATGACCCGCTTGGCTCCCTTGAGCCAACAGAACTTCTGGGCCAGAAGTCCAACCGGACCGCAGCCGAGCACGATGACTGTATCCCCACTTTTTACGCCTGCGTTATCTACACTCCAGAATGCCGTCGTCATGGCATCGGCGATCAAGGCTAGCTTTTCGTCCGGTTGTTCACAGCTTTCGGGGATCTTGAAGTGGGTGAAATTTGCGTATGGGACTCGTAAATACTCGGCTTGCCCGCCAGGGTATCCGCCGGTCGTTCCAGAGTAACCGAAATATGCTCCCATATCCCCGTGTTCGTTTGACTTGTCACATTGGCTTTCCAGCTGATTTTTACAGAAAAAACATTCTCCGCATGCGATGGTAAACGGGATGATTACTCGGTCGCCTTTCTTTACCTTTGTCACGCCGGGACCTACTTCTTCTACGATCCCCATCGGTTCATGCCCGATGACATAATTCTCCTGAAGGTTAGGGATCATCCCGTGAATCAGGTGAAGGTCTGAACCGCAAATGGCGGTACTGGTGACCTTTATGATCATGTCGTCCGGTTTCTCAATCTTTGGATCGGGTACTTCTTTGACCACGACATTTTTAATCCCTTGATACGTTACTGCCTTCATGCCTCATGTCCTCCAATATGTTCATCTGGGGTTCGATCAAACATCCCTTTACGTGACGTATCATCCGGGAACAAATTCATCTGCCCGATCATCACCGTATTTTTCGCCGAAAGCTGGTCGAGTTGGTACTGTTCGTTCAGCTCGTAAGGATGAAACCATTTTTTGCGAATCATGAGCTCTGAGACTTCTTGGTGCATTGCAATCCCCTGCTTAAGATGATTGCGCAGCAGCGCTCTTACATCTGGAGAAGCCGTTTCCGTCAGGGCGATGGACAAATTTCGCACCCCCTCCTTGGCACGAAGAAGGAAGTCCATTGCAAAAGTCATGTCTGCCATTTCCGGCATGTTTAATGAATTAATCGGGTCTAAATAATCGGTATTCATTTGCGTTCCCCTTTAATGTGTTATAGGTGTCGGATTATTCGGAACAGGTGCTTGGAAAGGAGCCCTTGCGTAAAGTGCTTGCAGCTCCGTTATCTGTTGTGTGGATTGAATTACGTCTTTCTGCATTAACGCTTTTAGCTCTTGGTCAAAGACCAAGCCTTGCATAAGTTTTGATTTGGCGAGGCAGAGCGTTTTGAAGTTTAATGCTTCATGCAGTTCCATCGATTCGTGCGGTGCTAGCGTAGGCGTATTCATTGAGAAATTATTCCCTCCTTTTTCATCAACGTTAGATTCTCCGGCTTCATCGGAACTTATACTAAAAATGATTGTGTGGGTCCGGATATTCCCATGCAGTCGTAAGCATATAAACAAAATCTAAACCGCATACTTATTTCTGTTTAATTTATTGATCTTTGCTCAAGGAAGGGGGACTCACCTTGCCCAATGAAAACAAGATTGATCTAGCCACCGAAAATGCAAGAAAACCGGCAGAAGGTACACTTAACTCGAGCGGCAATACGCTGGAGCAGCATGCATCTAACGCGGTTTCTGAGGCGCAAACGGCTTTAAATCAGGCGGTAAGCTCGATAAGTAAATCTAATGCGGCAACAAATTCACAAGCTTTGGAAACGGCCCGGCAGCAATTGACCCGAGCAGAGGAGTTTTTAGATCAAGCGCAAACTTCAGCTAACGCATTAGGCTTGCCGGACCAGCAGTAAAGCGATAGCTTTGGTAGTATAAGAGATTCTCTTTCTTCGAATTTACGCCGATACTCTCGGCATGGGCGCATGACCTGCGTTGACCTCGGAGGGATGCAGTTACTATAGTCACGGAGAGTCACCGTCAACAATGAAGTGAATCATGACAGGCGAAAGGGAGACCCTTAACGGGCCTCCCTCTTTCTTGTACTTCTTATTTTATTACGGGCTGGCCGTTTAAATGCAGACGTTCTTTTTGCCCTACATCTACCCTCAGAATCTGTCCCCAAAAATTCGATCAAGCCCATCTAGTAATCATATCTACTGGTAAACGGTAGGATGGGTAGCCTTCTTTACTCGCTTTACCAATCGACAGCAGCATGACCGGCTGGAAGCGTTCTTTGTCCATGCCAAAGACCTCTGCGATTCGTTCCTTGTCATAACCCGCCATTGGATTGGTGTCATATCCGTGGGCACGAGCTACAAGCATCAGCTGCATCGAAACAAGACCAGAGTCCAGCATGTTGATGTCGCGCAAGGCAGATGGAGTCAGGCTTGCATAATACGACCTGGCCTGCTGCACTTGCATGTCCTTGATGTCCTGCGGCATGTAGCCAAGTTCTACCGATTTATTGAAAATCTCGTCCATATATTCAACATTGTTAGCATCATAAAATACTGCAATAACAGCCGAAGATGTCAAAACTTGTGTCTGGTTGAAGGAGGCTAGTGGGGCAAGTTTTTCTTTTCCTTCGTCACTGTCAATAACAAGGAAACGCCAGGGCTGCATGTTAATGGCAGAGGGGGCACGGGAAGCTCCTGCCAAAATTTCGCTCATTTCCTCCCGGCTGATTTTTACTTCGGGATCGTAGACTTTAACGGAACGACGTTCCAAAACAATTTTGTTAAAGTCGTTTGTTTTGTGGTAGTTGCCTGTATGGATGCTCATGAAGGTTTCGCTCCTTTATCGATTGAGTTTGGCAATGATGTTATTCATCACGGCTAACAAGATGGTAAACTATAAAGTATACTTTATAGCAAGCACTACAAACGGGGTGATGGTTATGAAGATAAGTGAAGTAGCAAGAAGTGTTGATCTTCCGATTTCAACGATCCGTTATTATGAGCAAATTGGCATTATCACGGATGAATACGTAATCAGGGATCACAATAATTACCGCGTATATACTTCAGACATCATTCATCATTTGAACGTTGTTAAACATTGCTTGGCGGTTGGCTTTACGATCCGGGATATCCAGTCCATGATCTCGAAGAACGGAATACCGAAGGGTGAGCATGTAAACCTGCTCCAAGATAAAATTGCGGAGATTGAAGCCGCTCAACAAAAATTAGAAGAATCCAAGCAACAGCTGTATGACATTCTCACGTCAGATATTATATGTGAAAAAGGGTTTGGGAAATATTAAGGTGCTTAGTAGAGAGGAACGGCATTATGAACGAAAGTGGTGAGGGAGAAATGGAGAGCGAACGCGTGCTTAAGCAAAATTTAGATGAAAAAAGTGAGTTTCAGCGGTTATTCCAAATGTATCTGCTGTTTGAGGAGAAGGCGGAACGGCCGAATACGGAAGCGATCCGAAACGTGTTGGAAACCCAATGTGGAAAAACGGATACTGTATCAGCAGATAACGTTTTGTCGTTGTTTGCTGTAGAGGCTTATAAAGTAACCTACCAGGAGGGGGAGCTGCCGGCTCAGGTGATGATGGCGGACGTTACTGATTTTCAACCGGAGACGATTACCGACTTAGAGCGAACCCAGTTCTGGACGATGCCGGATGCGGAGGACGTTCTGCAAAAATGCCGCTATAAGCTGCTGATTAGCGACTTCATGGCGGCGGGGCTGGACTATAAATCGCGCAGCGCCTTGCTGGCGGATTGGCTGGAGGCTGCCATAAGCCTGTTCCCGACCTGTAAAGCGATCTGGATTCCATCGAGCGGGAAATTGCTGCATCCGTCCGAAATTGCGGATAATCCGTACGAAGGAGCCGCGAGGTTCTTGCAGTTCGGCATGAATATCCGCTATTTTTCCATTCATGGGACCGAAGACAGCTTGGTCGATTCGCTCGGCCTTTTTGCGCTTGGACTTCCGGATGTCCAATACCACTTTCATACATTAGATCCGAACGATGTGTCACGGCATGCATTCGCTGTCGCAGCCTATTTGTTTGAAGCAGATGTGCCGGTGAAAGACGGCGAGACGATCGCCGGCTTGCTGAACGGGGAGATGGTACCGGACGTGCAATGGCCTTGCAGGTTCGAAATGGCGCTGATTCAGCCTTCCAGAGAAGTGATGGACGTTTGTCCAGGCGAGTATGCGGCAGGTGGACGAGAGTAAAATTGGCCGAGGTGATGGCCTTTAGCGTTATAGGGTTAATGTGCAGGGAAAGTTGGTGGTAGAATGCGAGAAATCCTTCGAGAAGTTGGCATGATAGCGAGGGCATTAGACTCAATAAGCAATGTGGAATTTAAGGAAATTGAGCTCACAAAAGGCCAATATCTTTACTTGGTTCGAATCTACGAAAATCAAGGGATTATTCAGGAAAAGTTAGCTGAAATGTTGAAAGTGGACCGTACGACAACGTCACGAGCGATACAAAAGCTTGAATCGCAAGGTTTTATTGAAAAAAGGGACGACACAATTAACAAACGAATCAAAAGATTATTCACCACAACAAAAGGTGATGAGGCGTACTCCTTCCTCAAAAGAGAAGCGGATCACACCGATAAGGTCGCATTAGCGGGTCTTAGTGAAGAGGAGAAGGAAACGCTGCTTCACTATCTTCAACGAGTGAGGAAAAATGTCGAAATCGACTGGGACTTTGTGAAGAAAGGCAACAGGCGTGAATATTAACATCGTTCTAAGCCATCGAGAGATGGGAGTTGAACCAAGTTCGCTCAGGCCTCGATTTCTTCGGTGGCCCTCAAGTAGTACTATGGTAGGCATGCTCATGCAGTGCGCTACTTATATAAATCTACTTTCAGGAGATGAATGCCTATGGCACCAACAAGTGAATGGCTGTCCCAGTGAGGGCAGCAGCGTGACAAATTGAAATGCCCTGTAGATTTGAATGACTATTTTGTTTTGCCTGAAATTGCAGGCAAGCAGCTGGCGGTTATAGATATCGGTCCCACCTCTATTCCTACCGGCCAAATTCTTGTCCGCGATCCGCTATGTTATTTGGAGCATATGGAGGAGCAGCCTTATTTCCAAACGGCGCCCGTTGGAACCTACTCAACTGAGGTCTGTGTGGTGAAGCCGGACGAGGATGGGGACTGTGCCCGTTATGCTGCTGTTCGTCTGCGATTTTCTGATGCTCCTGCCGTCCGGTTCGAGGAAGCTCTGATTGGACATGAAGATATATTGGGGATGGAGGATGATGAGTTTTTTGGCTTCAATGTAGATGCCGGTCTGGCATGTATTTGCGATAAGCAGGCACACCTAGCTTTTTGCGACTTTGCTAGCCGGTGGCATCAAGAACATCCGGAAGGCAATCTTTATGATGATTATTTTGCAGCCCTATTTGCCAAGAGTTTCCGCGAAAATCCGCAGTATCAGCGCGATGCCGGCGATTGGCTGAACTGGACGATTCCAGATACCGATTACCATATCCCCATGTTTCAATCCGGTTTTGGTGACGGCGCTTATCCGGTTTATTGGGGATACGACCAAGCGGGAGAGATTTGCCAAATCGTTGTTCAGTTCATTGACATTCAATTGGCATACTCGTAAGCCAGTTCAACGGGAGAACGACCGTCATGACAAAAGCCCTTTCCGCTTTATTGTCAGGGGAAGGGCTTCGCTTAAGAAAGGGCCTCTCGGACTCCTCAAAAGGTAAGCTATACGCTGGAGGCAGGCTTCCTGTTGGTCAGCCAATGGCCTGCCGTTTACTTTGATACAGGAAGGCCCCCAACTTCAACCCTTCGATTCCTTGCAGCACCAATTAGCATAGGAATGGAGATCAGAAGACTGGCTATAACCGGAACAATAGAGCCCTCAAGTCCAAAGTCGCCCCCGGTGAGAAGTGCGGCACCGTTCACCTTTACAGTAAAGAGACCGGCAGCAGAGTGCCCAGAAACAGGAAGGCCAAGCAAACCTTCAATGGCATTCCAAGCAAAGTGCAGCCCTATGGTAAACCACAAGCTTCGCCGCCACAAGAAGGCGGCTCCGAGCAGAACACCTGCTTCCAGGGCTATGGCGAACGCGCTCCATAATGTTGCCCCTGGATTTCCAAGATGGGCAGCTCCAAAGAATAGAGAGGTCACACCAAGCGCGAGCGCTCTTCCCCCCAATTGAGCTATGGCTTGAAACATAAGTCCACGAAAGATAAGTTCCTCGACAATGGCTGCTCCCAAGGAGGTTTCAATGGAGGATATTAGAACAGAACTTGTATCCGCAGAACCTGCCCACTGAAAGGAGTACCCTCCCAGAGCCATAATAATAACGGCGGACCCTGTGATAAAGAGGGTCCCGGTTAGTACACCCAGAACCGCGTGCTTCCCTGCGTGCTGTCTAGATATCTCCGGAGTGGACCGCCGGGCCAGGGATGTGAGCGTAAGCTTATAAACCAAGATGGCCAGCGATCCCATTACTAGTGTGAAAACAAGGGAAACGGCGGTCCCCTCTACTCGCTCTGTCAGCTGCCGGAATAACGTATCTACAAGAGTAATCCCAATAGCCCCCGCAATCATCCAGACGATTGGAAAGCGCCAAAATGAACTCCAAGCGCTTAATTTCCTGTTATTGTGCAGCAGCCCTTTATTTCTAGGTTTTGTTTTCTTCATGTCTTATCGCCTCTCCTGTGGTTTGATGTTATGAGTATAGGCTGAAAAAGTCATAAAGAGACAGTGCGCTTTAGTCATAGTTTAGTCTATGGCTATATTCAAAAAAGCCGGCACCTCTAATAAGTTGCCAGCCTTTGGGGGATCAGGTTTTTAATGATTTGTAATTCCCGAATCGCGGGCTTTGCGGGCGGCGTCCCGCCTTCCTTTCACATTAAGCTTCGAATAAATCGTTGAGATATAATTTTTAACCGTCCCTTCACTAAGATGCAGCACCTCGGCAATTTCTTGATTACGCAGGCCAGCAGCCAGCTTATGCAGCACTTCTATTTCACGGGCGGTGAGCCCAAATTCATTATTTTTCGCAGGGGTGACCATGTTTATGTTCTTGATCATTTTGCTCGCCATTTCCTGCGAAATTAAAGTCCCGCCCGCATGAACCACCCGTATGCCTGCAGCCAGGTCTCTGGGATGAATGGCTTTGAGCAGATAACCTTCTGCTCCATAGCTTAACGCCGATAGCACATACTCTACTTCCTTATAGGAGGTCAGCATGATGATTTTGATTGCAGGCATTCGCTCTTTAATCAGGGCTGTTGCAGCAACACCGTCCATGACCGGCATGTTCACATCCATTAACACAATATCCGGCATAAACTGCTCACAGCCTTTTACGGCTTCTTCCCCATTCTTGGCTAAACCGACAATTTCCAAATCCTCTTCCATGGACAGCACGATATGTAAGCTTTCGAGAATTAATTCTTGATCATCGGCAAGCAGCACTTTAATCTTCGCCATGCGGCATCACTCCTTTTATCGGGATTTCGCATCGGACTTCGGTTAGCGCTGGAGTTCCCTCCACAGATGATAGGTGTAGGCTTCCTCCCAACCGCTCAACCCTCTGCTTCATCGTGGTCAAGCCGAAGCCATAGTTGAGCTTGTCGATCGGTTTGCCGTTATTTCGAACCGACAATTGCAGATTGCTCTCAGAAAACTCAAGCTCCAGATGAAGCTGAGATGCATTTCCGTGCTTTAGCGCATTTGTGAAGGATTCCTGGATGACCCGCAGAATCGCCTGCCGTACTTCAAAATGTATGGGCCGTTCTGCCTCCGGCAGACTCAAGGTCAGGGCTGTACCTGTGTGCTCCCGGAAACGGGCCACAAGGGATTCAATCTGTCGGATCAGACTGGATTCCTCTTCTTCCCCCATCTCATGTACGATGTTTCTCATTTCGTCCAGATTTTTCTCAGCCAATGCTCTTAAGCGAATTAACCGATCTTTAGCCTCGGCAGGCTTGCTATCCATAAGCGCAATAGAGGCATCCAGGCTCAGGATGAGTGAGATAAAGGAATGCCCTAGCGTATCATGAAGCTCCTTGGACATGCGGTTGCGCTCTTCAAGCAAAGTCATTTTTTCGATCTCGGCCGTGTAGTGGGTTAACAGCCTATTTTGCTGCTCTACTTCCGCTGCCAGTTTATTTTTCTGGTCATACGCATTGGCGACGGAGCTGGCCCATATCCCGATGAAGCAGAACAGCAGATTGTCTGTTCCGATGCTTAGAGCTTGCTCCCAAGATAATCTTAAGTAAGACTGGAAGGAAAAGGGGATGAAAACAAGCAAGGGAATGATCCAAAGGGTTTGCTTAGTCAATAAATACCCCATGACAAGACTCGGCAGCAGATAGTCCGCTTTTGAAGTCAAATCCGGATGAATGACAGAATTCACATAATAAGAACCGCCAAGCAATAGCTCCAGTATGCAAAACCAGACTTTGTTCATCCGTCGCCCAGGAAACCAGAACAGCAAAGGGACGACAAGAGCTAAGCTCAACCAGATCACGTTTAATAACGTTCGGTTCGAAAACTCGCTGACTGCCATAACCCGGGATAACAGCAAAATATAATGGTATAAACGAAGAGCGAATATACCCCAATCCATGAAAGATAAGATTTTTTTCATAGCATCATCATACAGGAAATTTGAAAAACTTGGGTAGAAAATATAAGAGAACAAATGTTTGTATTTCCCTTTTCTTTTGAGTAAATACTTTGTATGATCAAAAGAGACATAAATGAAAGAGGAGGAGCTTCGGTGTATCGACAAGTGGATGATTTTTTAAAGGACTGGGAAGTGGCCGCGAGAAGGACATTGCAGGTATTACAAGCCGTAACAGATGACAAGTTAGAACAAAGTATTGTGGAAGGGCATAGTACACTGGGTTGGTTAGGCTGGCATTTAGTAGAAACGGAGGGTTATTTTAGTCATTTGGCAGGTTTAATGGTACCCATGATGGGTCAAGATGAGCCAGTTCCAGCGACAGCAGGAGAAATCGTAGCGGCTTACGAAACAGCAGCAGAGGCGGTCAAGGAAGAGGCAGCCAAGCTATCCGATAAGGACTTGCTAACAGAAACAGGCATTGCGACTCTTGCAACAAAAGGTGCGATACTACGTTTCTTAATTGACCACCAAACGCATCACCGCGGCCAAATGATGGTGCTGTTACGTCAAGCAGGCTTACCCGTACCGCCTGTGATGGGTCCAACCAAAGAAATGCAATAATGAATAGATGTCTAGAGGCAGGTGGAACATGATCCAATTAACAAACCGCCAAGCACGGCAATTTCTGTTGTTGAAGCATGGACTTCTTGGCGAATATAAATTTAGTGGGAAGCAGGGCGTATTGGACTTCGCTCGGCAGGTCGGCTGCATTCAATACGATCCCATCGATGTCTGCGGGAAGAACGCCGAACTGGTGCTGCAGTCGCGGATTAAGGGATTTACCAAAGGAATGCTCGCCGATCTGCTGTATGAGGATAGAAGCCTTGTCGATTATCCCGACAAGAACCTGGCTATTATATCTGCCCAGGACTGGCCATATTTTGAGCGATACAGGCAAGCCGCAAGGCAGCATGCCAAGCGCTATCCCGAAATGGATGCGTTGACAGCGCAGGTGCGGACTCATATCCAAAATCATGGTGCACTAAGTTCGGATGATTTAAAATTGGATGGGGATTTCTCTTGGCGATCGGCCATCCACTGGAGCGGTGGAAACAATTCATCCCGGTCGGTGCTGGAACAGATGTATTCGACGGGTGAGTTGATTATCCATCATAAAAAAGGAACACGCAAATACTACGATATAGCCAAGAAGTACATACAGCCAAACCTGCTGAATGCACCCGAGCCGCTGGAGGATGAGCTAGAGCATCATAAGTGGCGGGTACTGCGCCGGATCGGCGCGGTGGGTCTCTTATGGAATCGTGCGTCAGATGCCTGGCTGAATATCTGGGGGTTGAAAGCAGCACAGCGCAACGAGGCTTTCCGCCAGTTGTTGGACGAAGCTCGCATTGTTGCTGTTGCCGTGGAACAAATCAAGGATACGCTGTACTGCCGCGCGGAGGACTTGCCGCTTATTGAAGCCGTCCTGCAAAATCCGGAGCCGAAGCCTCGATGCGAGCTGATTGCCCCTCTGGATAATTTAATATGGGACAGAAAACTGATCAACGAACTGTTTGGCTTCGATTACACCTGGGAGATTTACACGCCCGCAATCAAACGGAAATTTGGCTATTATGTGCTGCCTCTATTGTATGGAGAGAATTTCATTGGACGAGCCGAAATCATCGCGGAGCGAAAGACTGGAACACTCGTTGTTAAGAACATCTGGTACGAGAACGGTGTGAAGCAAACAAAGCAATTGCAAACAGCCTTGAACAGCTGTCTGCAAAGATTTGCGTTATTCAACGGGTGTGAGACGATTTCACGTTCTATTTAACTTACATCTAGTGCGAAGCTATATTGAGCGTCAATTGGGGTAGGCAGGTTCGAATAAATGATCTATCAACCTTGGGGGGGCAAGTACGTATGAGAAAAGGATATCGTGAAGGCGATATATTTATCATTCCCATGCAGGATGGACGATTTGCTGTATGCCAGGTGGTGTGCGCGCTGAAAGGCCGTTTCAAAAGGGCGTTTTCGTTCGGTGTAATGCGCCTAGAGATGGATGATATAAATGTGGAGGATGGAGACTTTATTAGGTACCGGTTCGGAAGCCGGCAAAGCAGCGTGATTTTTACCTCTCCAGAAAATCTTCGAAACGGAACGTGGAAACTCGTAGGCAATATCCCCTTGACTCCCGATAAGGAAGAGCTAAAAGTATTCCAGTGCGCCGGACATTTGTACCGTGGGGATGAGTACATTCGGAATCTTAGTCAGGATGAGTATGGCAAGTTCAATACGCTCAGCGTGGCCGGTTATGAGTTGGTGCAGATGCGTCTGTCGGAGATGAAGCAATGACAGTTGATACATATGGAGTGATGACCTTGAGATACAACGAGTACATTCGCCTGAAAACAGGTAGATATCAATCTGTAGGAAAGTTTGGCGACCATATCTATGCGTACCGCCCTGTCATTTGCAGCGGCTACCTATGAAGAACGGAATTCAATACTTCATTGCTTCGTGATATGTAGTCGTATATTTTCAGATCCAACCAGGTTTAATCAGCTCGTCTCATGGGAGTTCTCAGAACGCTATCAATTCATGTGAAAAAAGGACAGGGGCCAGTGCATGCCAGCCTGTCCTTTCTTCTTAATAGATGGGAATGAGCGCGTAATGAGTTTGTCTGTCGACCGAGGTTTACAGGTCGATTATCCAGCTGCCCATCCTCTTGGCGACTTCCGGATCGCGGTAAGATAAGAAGAGACTTTCCCCCGTATCAAGCGTTGAAATTTGTTCCATATCGTCGGCGTGGAGCTCAAAATCGAAAATGTCGATGTTTTCGACGATCCGTTCTTTGCGCACCGATTTTGGAATGACAACGACTCCACGCTGGACCAGCCAGCGAAGCACGACTTGGGCAATGGACTTGTTATGTTTCTCTGCAATCAGGGCCAGCACTTCGTTGCCAAACAGGTTGCCCCGTCCTTCAGCGAACGGCGCCCACGACTGATGCAGAACTCCCTGCTCTTTCATAAAAGCGGCGCTCTCCGTCTGCTGGTAGAACGGGTGCGTTTCGATCTGGTTGACGGCGGGTACGATTTCGTTATGCATGATGAGGTCCATCAGACGATCAGGCAGGAAGTTGCTGACCCCGATTGCCTTGATTGTGCCTTCGCGGTACAGCTCTTCCATCGCACGCCAAGCACCGTAGTAATCGCCGAACGGCTGGTGAATAAGGTACAGATCGAGATAGTCGAGCTGCAGCTTCTTCAGCGATTTGGCAAATGCCAGCTTGGCACTCTCGTAGCCTGCGTCTTGAACCCAGAGCTTGGTCGTGATGAACAGTTCCTCACGCGGTATGCCGCTGCGCTTAATCGCGCGTCCGACGGCTTCCTCGTTCAGATAACCTGAGGCAGTGTCGATCAAGCGGTAACCGGCCATCAACGCTTCATATACGGCGTTCTCGCATTCTTCCGCATCGGGAACCTGGTAGACACCGAAGCCGATGATCGGCATTGTTATTCCGTTGTTCAATGTTACGGTTTGCATGTTAATTCCTCCTATGGCTCAAATGTATAGAGGCAAACGGCCGTGAATCCCGGGCATCGGCACAACGAAGCTGGGATTTTCGTTTATGGCCAATTTGCATTACAATCAGCTTAGAACCTTCGTGTTACACGAAGTCAAGTGGTCTTCAGAATTTTATTTTTCCAAGGAGGATTTTAAATGCATACGGTCAAAGAAGCTGCCCAGATCACGGGACTCACCGAGCACGCCGTGCGTTTTTATACGGATAAAGGTCTGGTACCGAGCGTACAGCGCAATGGGAACAATATCCGGATGTTCGATGAAGAATCGATCAACTGGCTGCATGGCGTCAAATGCCTCAAGCAATCTGGAATGCCAATTGAAGCCATTAAAATATACGTCGATTTATGTCTTGAAGGGGATTCGACCATTCCACAGCGCTACGCCCTCATGATGGAGCATAAAGAGGCGGCGCTCGTTAAGCTCGAAGAAGCCAAACGGCATATTGCCCATTTGGAGGAGAAAACTGCCCTGTATCAGGCTATTCTGGAGCACCGCTCCCCAGACACAACCAATCCCGCCCACTGGGACAAAATTCAGCACATGCATAGTGACGTATTCTACTCGTCCTCGGTTCGTAAGTCACATGCCTGAGGTTGAAATACCTAATGGTATTCCTATTGCGTAAAAATAAGGTTCTCAAAGCTATAGTATAATTGCTTATATGAAGAACTGAAGAAAGGGGTGTTAATGATGGCAAGAACGAAGGCCTTTGATACGAATGAAATTCTGTATAAAGCTATGAATGTCTTCGGGAACCGTGGGTATGAGGGCACTTCACTGCCGGATTTGATCACTGGGCTGGGTATCGCCCGCCAAAGCATATATGATACGTACGGAACGAAGTGGGAGTTGTTTTTTGCAGCGGTCAAGCATTACATGGAACAGAAGAATCAGGAGTTAAGAGAGCATTGCGAGGGTCCCGGAACAGTCATTGCCAAGGTGGAAGAGGCATTCACCACAATCATTAAAGTCCTTATAGACTCTGAGCTGCGTCTGCAGTGCTTCATTATTAGCAGCGCTATCGAGCAGGCGCCTCACCATGAAGAGTTGGCGGCTTATCTGCAGGCGAATACTGAAGTGTCGGAGCAGATCTTTTACACGATGCTGGAACGCGCGGTGCAGGAAGGGGAAGTAGGCCCAGAGGTGAATATCCGGGACCTGGCCCGGTTCCTAGTGCATGAGCGGATCGCCTTGATCACGTCAGCCAAGCTGGGGATGGATGAGCCAAGGCTGTTTGGCATTCTGCAGATGGTCCTGTTGGTTTTTCGGACGTTGCAAGGCAGCAAAGCGGCAGATTTCAATTAAATGTAAACCCCAAAAGGCTCTCCTAGGGTCATCTTAAACGGTGATGACAGGAGAGCCTTTTAGCTTAGCGTACCTCTTGATTAATTACGTCGAAACTATGTTTATGCTCCAAAATGAATTGCTCCAGGGAACGGGGCTCCCGCCCGGTAACACGAAGTACCGTGTCCGTTACTTGATCTTCCATTCCTTCGAGGCGAATACGGACATCCATTCCGGCCAGGTATTCGGCATAGCTCTCCGGCAAGCCGGCTGCCTTATGCCTCTCTGTAAGCTGCTCCGGTGTAACACGAATATGCTTGGCGTTCAGGCCGGTAACGCTGCGGATCACTCCGGCCACATCGTCATAAGTGAGGGATTCTGGACCGGTAATGATAAGCTCCCTGTTGTGGGGCTCCTTGTCGGTAAGGGCATGAAAGCCAACAGCTGCAATATCATCTGCGTCGACAAAGCCTATCCTGCCGTCTCCGGCTGCAGTATAGAGGTGCCCGCTTTGGCGCAAGGAATGCCCATGCCCGTGTCTGGCATCTGTGAAATTCTGCATGAAATAGGATGGGCGTAATACGGCCCATTCCGGGGCATGCTCACGCAGGTAACGGTGAACGGGTCCGAAGATGGGGCCACTCTCCGGAATTGAGGCACTGGATAGCAGAACGAAGCGCCTAACTGAAGCGTCAAGTGCTTTGCGGATAAAAGGAATCATGACTTCTTCAGGATGCATGCTCGCAGGGGCAACCAGATATACGGCATGGACGTCCTGCAGGAGGTCATCATAGTTGGAGTCATCGAACCAGTCGAATGGGACATGTTCACCGACTTGTTCATCCCCGGGCTTGGGTACACTACGCCCGGCTCTTTTAATCAGATAGCCCTGGCCGTGCAGCAGCTCTGCAATGCGGGAGGAGGTTTTACCTTGTCCTCCGGTTAGTAGAATATGTCTTGTTGTTTCGGTATGCATACGGTCACTCCTTTAGTTCTCATGTATGTTTGTTCTGTATCAAGTTCATGCGAGTGGATTCCAATAGTCCTGATAGCGGACAATCTTGCCATCTTGAACTTCGACTACGGATATATAGCTTTGTTCATAAGACCTGCCTGTGGCCATGTTCTTGCCACTTGCTTCGAACTGAGCAAAGAATACAGGCGCATCAGCTGCTACATGAATAACTGGTGTGGTGAATGACTTTATTTCTAGCACTTTTCCCAACTTCTCCAGATACTGCTGCAGCGCCGCCTTCCCGTCAAGACGTTTAGGGTTGGGTTCCTGGGCATAAGGAAACTCGAAGACGATATCGTCAGCAAACAAATCGAGAAATGCAGCATAATCCTTATGAATATAATGGTCTGCGAAAAGTTGAATGAGCTGCTTAGCTTGCTCGTAAGACAAGGTACTCATTTCAGTTGCCTCGCTTTCTTCAGAGAATGGGTGTCTTATCCAAGTGGTGGAAGGACTAAACTCACTATATCACTTTCCGGACTGAACGGTCAAATATATTCGGACTAATCAGTCAAAAAAATTTGGTAATATTGAAGCCATCTGACAAGTAAAGGACTGCCCGGATAAGAGCAGTCCTTTACTTGTTTTCCGACTTCTTTAGCTGTCGAATTACGCAGCTTTAATTTTAGCTGATTCGCTTTAGCAAGTAAGATGGGGCCTTACACCTGTTCCATTAAAGCCCAACTTGATGACTTTCTTAAGTATTCGCAGGGGAGTCGGTTGAGAAGGCTAGATCTTTTTGAGCTTCCAGTGCTGCCAGCCGCTCGGTAAGCGCTTTGTGGATCGTTGAATAGGCGTCGCTGCCCAGAACGATTCTTTTAGGTGCCGGATTTTGATCTACACTTTCGATGATGATGGCAGCCATTTTTGCGGGATCGCCCAGCGAGGGTGCCTTGGCTTCTTCGAGAATACGGCGTGCATGGAAGGCAGGGGAGGCTTCATAAGCATCAATTTTTGGAGCAAGCGTGGAGCTTCGGTACCGGAAGTTCGTGCTTGCGCTACCCGGCTCTACAATGGTGACGCTGATATTAAAAGGGGCAACCTCATACATGACGGATTCGGCAAAGCCTTCAATTCCCCATTTGCTCGCATGATACAAAGAACCGCCAGGGAACGCGACTTGACCACCTACAGTGGACAACTGAATGATTCGCCCATGACCTTGCAACCTCAGATGAGGAAGGGCCGCGCGGGTCACTTGGATCGAACCAATCAAGTTTGTTTCGAGTTGATGGCTTATTTGCTCATCCGTCAATTCCTCTGCTGCTCCAAAAAGGCCATATCCTGCGTTGTTAACTACGACATCAATGTGTCCAAGAGTGTTAAAAGCGTTGTCTACCACCTGACGAATAGCGGGAGTATCGGTAAGATCGAGTTTTGCAATCCATAATAAGTCGCCAAATTTGGCTTTGAGATCATTCATAACCTCCATATTACGGACTGTGCCAGCTACACGGTCCCCGCGTTCTAACAGCTGCTCCGTCATATGACGTCCAAAACCGCTACTTATTCCTGTAATGAACCAAGTACGTTGGGTCATCCCCAAAACCTTCTTTCGGATAAATTATAGCCAATAAAGTAACTGACTAGTTAGTTATAACCTACATCTATCTAACTGGTTTGTCAAATGATATATTAATGGAGCAAGTGCTTTTCCACGAAAGGATGATCTCATTGACTACAAGGAATGCTGAAGCAACTCGAGAACGAATCTTGGAAGCAGCTATGGCGGAGTTCTCTGCTTATGGCATTGCAGGTGCCCGGGTTGATCGCATAGCCAAAAATGCTGGATGCAATAAGAACATGATTTACATTTACTTTGAAAATAAAGAGACGCTCTTCACTACAATTCTGCAGAAGCACCTTACCCGCGTCTATGAAGAAATAGCCTTTACTCCCGACGATCTTCCGGGTTACGCAGTGCGTGTGTTTGACTTCGCCATCTCACATCCTGATTTGATGCGTCTCATGGCATGGTTCAATCTGGAACAAAAGGCGGATAGTCCAGCGGAACGCGGACAAGTTCACGACCAGAAGGTTAAATCATTGACTGAGGCACAAAACACGGGGCGGGTTGGTTCGGTCTTTCCTCCCGAATTTATTCTGACAACCATTATGACGATCGCTACGGCTTGGACAGCGGCTAACCCCTTTGGGCCATCGCTTGATCCAAAGAGCACAGAAAATGTTGAAAGGATAAGGGATGCTATTTTCAGAGCTGTTAGGGTGATTTCCCTCGAGGGACTGCAGAGTTGATTGCTGGAATCTTGCCGTTACAGACAGCCTATAAATCAATCAAATCGTGAAAGATACCCCTTTGTAGGTATGTATGTGTAGACGGGAACGTAATAAAATGTCGAAGTAAGCAATGAATATCTGAATATGAAGAGGAGAGGGTGACATATATGTATCCACCAAGAACCGGACTGTATGACAGAGGCGGCAGAAAGCCGTTTCAAATTGTAGTGAACCTACTTGTGAGAAGCGAGCAAGTGAGAACAGCACCTGCGAAATAAGCATTCGGTATGGGAAGAGCTGCACCTAAGTCTCTGGACTTTCGGGGCAGCTTTTTCTTGTGGGAGAGCAGATCTACATAATACAAGGAGTTGGAATTCATCAGATGAGCTATTACTTTCAAGTCTGCAGTTCAGAGAGCTATCAGGATAAATACATGATATTTCTATTGGAACATTACAATGAACTAAATCTGCCTTATCCCTTCTCCACCTCACTGAGTTTCCTGGCAAGCTCCGTTCTATTGCAAAAAGAAGCTATCTTGTGTTTTAACGATGAGGATGAGGTTGTCGGAGCGATTGGTTACATTTGCGGAACAGCGGAGAACCACTACAAGGATACGCATGTGGCGCAAATCCAGATTGTGTTCCTTGTTGAAACGTATCGCCGAAGCAGGCTGTTCCTAGAAAGCTTGCAATTCCTGGTGCAATATATATCACAACTACCTGAGCCTATTGTCGAGCTTCGTTTTTGGGTCCCGGCCCATCTCCGGCTGCAAGGACTTCTAGCCAAGCTTGCAGAGAAAACAGCGACTTGGGATACAGCGCATGGTGAGATTGATGAATATCATGCCAAATTCAAGGAATGGCAAGCCTACGCAATGAAGTTTAGACATGAAATCTATTTCACTTCGTAGTGCTTGCTGTGTTGTGATCCCCGGGATCACTAAGCTTATATGAACGATTAGGAGGTGGGGCGGTTTATGCTTGCCCATTACCGGAATTGCCAAAATGATGAGGATTATGCGCAGTTTACTTTATATTTTATCCGCAACCGACAAGATTTTAACCGCCAATTCTCACTTGCGGATGCACTTGTACATGTGTTGGAGTCTATCCCGAACTCCTGCATTATATTAATAACGGACAAGACGGGGGCCATGATAGGTTGGGGGCATTATCGTTATCTCAACACTGAGAATGAGTGTGATCCCGAAGGTGAAATCGTTTTTGTTAACTCTGTCATTGTCCACCCCTCCTATCGCAGCAGCCGCGTCTTTATTCAGGGATTCCGCTATATGGTACAACAAATCGTCGCAGAGAATGCCAACATTAAATATTTACAATTTTGCGCTCAGATCGACAACACTTATCTAAATCGGCTGTACGCGAAGTTTTCCCGCGTTATTGGACAAAGAGAAGGCTATCATGGAACTGAAAATGTCTATTCCGCGGATTTCGGACAGCTGCTTCAATATCTGAAGCTCTCTTGAAAAGGGCGGAGATTGGCTGCATTTTTTTAGAGTAGCCGTGTATCCTCCGAAACAGGTTATCCCAGCAGTTAAAGTTTTAGTTTACGGGTGGTCGCGAGAACTAGGAAAAGGATTGTAAGAATGACGGAAGTGAGAAAAAGAACGAACCACCCTCTCATTCTCCCACCACCTCCATGAACAGGTCCTCAAGACTGGTTTGTGCCACTGTGAAGCTCGTAATGGGCAGCTGCCTTTCGGCAATTTCAACTAAAAGCTGTTTTCTTGCCTCTGCGGCATTCTTTACATAAATTTCAATCGTATTCTTATGATTCGAGTTGACTTTGGAGACTACATTCCATTGTTCAATGCTTCAGGCCCATGCACTCAGATTTTCAGCAATTTTGGTTCATGAAGCAGTGTCTGGGCGATGCCAAGACGCTGTTTCGTCCCCCCTGAGTACCCCCGATCTTGCGTTTTTTAGCATCAGCAATTCCTAAGAGTTCAAGTAACTCATCAGCACGCGTCGATGCCTTGGTCTTAGACAGTCCAGAAAGCTGACCCGTAAACACGAGGTATTCAATGGCATTCATCCAAGGGAAAAAACCGGGTACTGTGGCAAATAGCCGATATATTGTCGTATATAAAGGGATAGATTATTTCCCACAAGGTGCTATTATAGATGGAGCATCTAACCATTTATACCCATTATTCGTGTTAGGAGATTCAGGGGATGAATAAAAAGATTTTGATAGTTGAAGATGATGTTCATATTTCCAAAATCATTAAAATGAATCTCAATGTTGTGAACTACGAGACGACCGAGGTCTATGACGGCTTGGCGGCGCTGGAGTTGATAGAGCGGGAGAAGTTCGACCTTATTCTACTGGATGTTATGATTCCGAAACTGGACGGTTTTGCGCTAATGGAACGAATCAGACCTTATCGTATCCCAGTTATTTTTTTGACGGCGAAAAACTCGGTTTATGATAAAGTGGACGGGTTGAGGCTGGGGGCTGATGATTACATGGTCAAGCCTTTCGAAGCGATTGAGCTGCTGGCTCGTATAGAGACGGTACTGAGGAGATATGGCAAAGAAGAACGGGTAATGGCATTTCAAACCCTCCTTGTTGATCTGGACAAACGTGAAGTAACCAAACAGGGGGAAGTTGTAGAGCTAACGCCGAAGGAATATGATTTGCTTGTCGTTCTGCTGAAAAACAAGAACATTGCCTTATCAAGAGAACAGTTCATCGATAAAGTATGGAGTGGCGACTATTATGGAGAAACAAGAACAGTCGATATGCATATTAAATCACTGCGTAAAAAACTAGAGCTGCAGGATCATATCAAGACCATTTATAAACTCGGCTATCGTCTAGAGGATTAAGGGGATGAAATTTTGGCAAAAAATTTATGTCTTCTCGGTTCTGGTCTTTGTCATTGTCTTTAACGCAGCTTCTATTATAGTTATCGAGCGCAGCCACAATAGAATGCTTGAACAGGAGATCAATAGCGCGATAAGCCAGAATATGAGCATTCATTCCAGTGTCAACGCGATTGTGCCAATCCTTCGCATCTACGATTCAATCGATTACGAGAAAACGGTATTAACGAGAATCGCCAATGGATTTGTTGGCACGAACACCGAACAGCGTGCTTATTTGGATATCAGGGATGAGACGAATCGGGCGGTTTTCAGTAATGCCGATTTCCAGATGCCGGCACAGCGTAAGGAACTGGATAACCTGGGTGCGGATGAAATCAATTATATTTTGCGGGATATCGATGAGCGAACGATCCTGTTCACCTCGAACATTGTGAATATTAATCATACAAGCTATCTATTTACCTATATGGTAGATGTCACCTCTTTGTATCAGGAGCGTGTGGATCAATATCAGTTCTTTGTACAAGTGGATGTGGCTGCCTGTTTCCTCTATATGCTGATCATGTTTTTTGTAAGCCGGGGACTGACGAGATCGATTGATCGGCTGGGTCGAACAGCTAAGGTCATTGCACAGGGGAATTTCTCTGAACGAGTCCAGTTAAAATCAAAGGACGAAATCGGCGTGCTGGCCCACAATTTTAACAATATGGCCGCTGTTGTGGAGGACACAATCACTGAACTTGAGCGGAACAATCAAGAAAAACAGCGGTTTATCAATAATTTTACGCATGAGTTAAAAACACCGCTGACTTCGATTATCGCCTATGCAAATTTTATGAGGACAACCAAATACGATGAGGAAACGTTCCTGGATGGTCTGAATGTGATTTATTCAGAAGGCAAGCGATTAGAGATGTTGTCATTGAAGCTGATGAACTTGATTGTGTTGCAAGAGGATAATTTCGAGATGGAGCTGCACGATTTGGGAGCGGTTATAGCTGAAATTAAGCCTGCGCTGGACATGCTGGCCAAAGAAAAGCAGGTGACTATTGTTACGGAGTGCGAACCGGGCGAGCTGAGATTGGAGAAGGATTTGATCAAAGTTCTGATCTTCAATCTGGTGGACAATGCGCTCAAAGCTTCGGAAGAACAGATGACCATTACGCTGCGGATCACATGGCACGGCGGGCATTGCATTCTTGAAGTGATAGATCAGGGCATCGGGATCGCGAAGGAACATCAGGATAAAATTTTTGAACCTTTTTACATGGTGGATAAATCCAGGACAAGCAGCGGTAAAGGGGCAGGTCTCGGCCTGGCAATATGTCAAAATGTAGCGAGCGTCCACAATGCCATCATCCGGGTAACCAGTGGTGAAAGCCAAGGCACGAAGGTAGAAGTCGTATTCGCGCCTACCCATCCGAAAGGCGGGATAAAGGAATGAACAAGCTTATTTTAATTATCATATGGGTTTCGTTCATGATTCTGGGGACGGGCTGCCAAGGTGTTTTCGATACGATACCGAAGGAGACAGTCATGGTAAAACAAATAACTAGAGTGAACGAGACCAATGAGGTGGAATATGAGGGCATTCTGTCCCGGGATGTAGTGAAGACACTCAGTCTAAATGCGGTAAATAAGTACTTCAATAAGAATTCGACGATGGACGAGTTTCAATTCGAGTTAGTGGTTATTGATCAGACCAAGTTTAAAGATTTACTAAGTGAGGCGGAATATGCTCCGAAAGTGAAACCAGAACTAAGACTAAACGATCAAACCGAGTTTGCTCCATACTCTGGGGGCTTGTATTACACGACTCTGACCAAATTGACCGATCCTGATGAAGTCTATGATATCGTGCTGAATGCGAGGGACGGCGACGTCATTAAAGTTGCTAGGGCAGGAAAGTTGCAGAATTTCGCCAGCACTAGAGAGGAAGATGATCTATTGTTGAAATATGGAAAGGACAAAATCACCTCTCTTGCAATAAAGTTTATTCAGGATAAAGGGAGCTATCCGTTGTCCGATCTATCGCTGAACGAGAGCATAACCCGCTCGGGCGGTATTGCGGAATTGTATTACATGAGCAAGGATAGCGATAAGTTAAAATACGCTGTTGCGGTCAATTTGAGACAAAATGAAGTTGTCGGGTTCAGTAAGGACGTCATGGCGCTGCTTAGTTATTATTCCAGGCTCTAAGAAGATCTACCCGCCTAACCCAGTGCTGCAAGAGCACACCTGCGGTTTTGTAGCCGCGCAAACAAGGATCGTCAGGGAACAAGTCATCCCTGAGGGTTCTTTTTTTTAAATTATTTACAACTTCAATACAAGTCGATCTAACTCCTTATATATCTCCGCACTATACTGATGGAGTAACGCTGTGGGATGCCCGCGAAAAGATAGATTATGGGAAGGAAGAGAAACAATGAGAAAAGCTATGTCAATTCTGTTCATGTTTATCATAGTCATAGTTTCTGCTTGCAGCGCCCCTACCGGTGGCCAGACGAGCAGCAACAATTCCAACAACGCAACTGCGCTAAGTGAAGAAGGAATGCCGCTTGACGAAACGAAGGGCGGCAAGAAAACCGTTGTTGTATCTATGCTTGCAGCAGACGATTTCTACCTGCAAGCGAAGCAGAAATACGAAGCCCAGCATCCGAACACGACGATTCAGTTCAAGGAGTTTCCTGCCGAGGGGGCAACACTGAACCCTGCTGAAGTGGAAAGATATATCAAACAGATCACTACGGAGGTTTTATCAGGTAAGGGAGCAGATTTATATGCTGTTTCGACGATTCCCCTGCCCATTGATAAATATGTTAACAAAAAAGCTTTCGTTAATTTAGAGGAGCTAATCAAGAGGGATAAAACCTTTGATCCTAACCTGTACCAAATGAATATTATTGAAAATTCCCGAATGAATAACGGGATTTATACCCTTCCTTTACAGTTTTACATGGAAGCTCTGTTTGGGGATGCTGCAAATATCGGGAATGCTGGTGTCACCATCGATGATAAGAACTGGACGTGGAGTGAGTTTGCAGAAATAAGCAAGAAGCTGGCTGATAAGGGAGGGCATTCCGTCTCCCTGGCCAATTGGGCCCCGGAGCTGCTGTTAAATAACCTTGTATCGGACAATTATCCCAAATTGGTCAATGGGCAAACCGCATCTTTTGACTCCGCGTTTTTTACAGATTTGCTTAAGCAAGTAAAGTCATTGTATGACAACAATATTATAAAGTCGGAAAACGTTGATTCGAAAAAGACCAACTTCACGTATTCTATAATCACTTCTCCTTCGGATTATCTTCTCCGTCTCGGATTATATTATAGTAACGGAAAGATCTATCAAAAGCCGCATTCGGCTGACCAACAATCAGGTGTATCCTTTAGCGTGACCAGAGAGCTAGCGATGAATGCAAATTCTAAGGTCAAAGGGGAAGCATGGAATTTCATGAAGTTTTTAATGTCGGAAGAGATACAGTCCCTCACGAAGGAAAACGGTATTTCTATAAATAAGGCAGTTAATGATAAAGCTGTGCAAGATTTAGTGAAGCAAGGGAGCGTTAACAATCCTAAGGCTGGCAAAGCCCTGAAAGCATCCGAAGAGAATCTTCAACCCTTTAAGGAAATGGTATCTGAGGCGCGTTTAAGAGATTATGGATACAATGACGAACACAACAAGCTTTCAGCCATCATCACAGAAGAAGCGAAAGCATTCTTCACTGGACAGAAAACTGCAGAAGCCACCGCCAAGCTTATGCAGAACCGGATAATGAGCTATTTGAATGAATAAGGAGTAGCTATAAGATTCTATTGAAAGAATCCGGGGCCTATTTCACTGGACAGAAATCACCCGAAGAAGTAGCAAAGCTGATTCAGAATAGAGTGGTGACTGTTCTAAATGAATAGGGAGTGGTATGAACATGACAAACAAGCGTTATTGGCATAAGCTGATCAGGCTGCTGCGGAAGGATTGGGCTGTGGCAGCCTTCTTTCTGGCACCAAGCCTGATTGGCTTTGCCTTGTTTTATCTGATTCCGTTTGCCATAGGATTCCTTTATTCATTTGAGGATCGTACGGTCGACGGCTCATTTGTCGGCCTGGACAATTACATGGCACTGCAGGCGAGTGCTTCCTTTCGCAAAGCGGCATCAAACACCTTTCTGTTTACCAGCATAAGCGTGCCGATCATTATAGCTTTGTCTTTGCTGTTTGCACATTTGCTGAATCAAAAGCTGTTTATTCGGAATTGGCTGCAGACTGCTTTTGTATTGCCGCTTGTAGTTCCTGTTGCATCAATTGTGATGATATGGCAAATCTTGTTCGATTGGAATGGCACATTAAATGTATTGCTGCAGAGCCTTCATGTGGAGCGGATCGATTGGATGAAATCGGATTGGTCCATGGGTGTGTTAATAATCGTATACATATGGAAAAATATAGGATACAGCATTATTTTGTTTTTGGCTGGTCTACAAAATATTCCGAAGGACTACTATGAGACGGCGGATATTGAAGGGGCGGGCAAACTTCATAAATGGATTCATATTACGCTTGTTTACTTAACTCCAACGATGTTCTTTGTCATTCTGATATCCATTATTAACTCGTTCAAAGTGTTCCGTGAAACGTATCTGATCGCTGGCGGATATCCGCATGATCGTATTTATATGCTGCAGCATTACATGAACAATATGTTTTTGTCGCTCGATGTTCAGAAGCTGACAGCAGCTGCAGTCTTAATGGTAGGCTGTATTCTTGTTTTTGTGACGGGTATGCTTGCTATCGAACGTCGCTTTCGGAATTTCATGGAATAGGGTGAGGCGATGAGAAGATTGACTGTATTCCGCAAGCTAGTGCTGACGCTGATTATGGGGGGGCTAGCCCTGGCGATGTTATTCCCCGTGGTAGTCACATTTACCAATTCCTTCATGACAGAAGCTGAGATTAACTATAACTATCATCTCATTGGCCAAATGGTCGATGTTGCGGCAGGGGAGAAGGACCAATTTATCAATTTGAAGCTGATTCCCGACTGGGTGTCATTCAGTCAATATATGGAGGTACTGTTTGATAAGCCTGTATTCCTCCAAATGTTCTGGAATTCAGTGTTTATGGTCGTGCCGATTATTGTGGGGCAAGTACTGGTCGCGTCTTTGGCTGCGTATGCGTTTGCCAAGCTTCGATTTTGGGGGCGGGACAAACTGTTTGTCATCTATCTGATGACCATGCTTATGCCGTTTCAAGTTACTTTGGTGCCAAATTATATTATCGCAGATAAGCTGGGGCTTATGAACACAACTTCCTCCATCATATTACCTGGGATATTCAGCGCCTTTGGCGTCTTTATGCTTAGACAGTTCATGTTGCATATTCCGAATTCGTATATCGAAGCGGCCAAAATAGATGGGGCCGGACATTTGAGAGTTTTTTATCAAATTATAGTTCCGTTAATTCATCCGGGGATTGCAGCGCTTGTCGTATTGCTGTTTGTTGACTATTGGAATATGGTCGAGCAGCCACTCATATTTCTGGAGGATGCATTCAAACAGCCATTATCCCTGTATTTGTCGCAAATTAATGAAGGGGCAAGGGGCGTCGCTTTTGCTGCGTCCGTTCTGTATATGACACCGATGGTGCTGTTGTTTTTATATGCGGAATCCTATTTTGTCGAAGGTATTCAATTATCGGGAATTAAAGGATAGTTAATTACGGGGGGCTTTTAATGGAAATTCAACCTGCCGATCAAGCGTTAATCGGACGTAAACGGAAAATTCGCATCCTTTTCGGCTTGTTGATCGGAATGTTGATCGGATTTACCCTATTCAGCAATACGCTGATGTCATTAACCTCACCCAAAGTGGCGTTAATAACGGTGGGCCAGGGTGAACTTGTTCATACATTTCAAGCCAGCGGGACTGTGAAATGGCGTATGGAATCGGTCTTAACGGGTGTTGCGGAAGGGAAAGTCAAGCAGGTCAATGTCAAGGCGGGGGATCTTGTCAAGAAAGGACAGGCGCTGCTCGTATATGATACGAAGGCTGTTGAAAATCAGATACTGGATGAGAAGGCCGCTCTTGATAGGTTAAACATTTCTATTAAAGAGCTGCAGGATAGTTATAAAGAGATTTATCATAATGGGGATGAGAAGAGCATTGAAAGCGCTAGAAACGCTTTAAAGACTAGCTCAATCGATAAGGATGTTTTACAGCGTAGAATTCAAAAACTGCAGGAGGATCTCTCGGCAAATAGCCTGCTAGCTGCACCTTTTGACGGTATCGTAACGAAAGTGGGTAAGGTGGAGGGGTTGGGTTCAACTGGAGGAGCACCTGATATCGTTATTGCCAACACGAGCCTTGGCTTTGATTTCGAGTTTCTTGCCCCTGTTGATGCGATTGGCCAACTAGCAAAAGGAGATAAGCTGGATGTTCAATTGGGTGGCAGAAATGCCAGACAAGTCGAGGGCCGTATTGAAGAAATTCAGGATGCAGAGCAGCTTACTCAAACAGGCGAAGATGAAAAACATACGACGTATACTGCAATGAAGCGACTGATCGTTGCGATTCAGGACGATGCTTTGAAGGGAGGGGAGCGGGCTGATGTCGTGTTAACCAAAACAACGCAAAATGTAATTTTGGTAGACAATAAAGCCATTCGTAATGAGGGAGACAAAAGGTACGTGTTTGGCGTTGAGGAGAGAAAGGGGCCTCTTGGCAACGATTTTTACGTGCGTAAAGTATACCTTACAATCATAGATTCGAATGAAACTCAATCAGCTGTGACCCAGGGTTTATTTGATCAGGAACAAATCATACTCGAGAGCAGCGATCCATTGCAGGAGGGAGACAAGATTCGAGTCCATTAGTGCTGCTAAATATAAAGCGTATATAGCTGGCCTAATAGATTCCATGAGTTGGGGCCAGATCGACAAGTAACAACTTTACCCAAACAACCACTGTCGTCGGTGGTTGTTTTTTGTTCCAGCATGTTATTTTTTCGCTGACAGACCTGTTCGATTAATCGAAGCTTTTAGCACTGTCGACGCGCTCAACAGGTGTAGAATCTGGCCCCCTCCCCCTCTCCCAATGATAGGTGAATCGGAATGTGGCTGGAGGAGTTAAACGAAGATTTGGCCACTAATGTACTGGGCACAGCTGGATTTGGTACAAGGTCAATATGAGGAGACTGTTCATAAGCTGCAGCAGATAGAAGAAGGGATAGAAGAGGCCAAATCTATAAGGAATTTAAATAAACCATCCTTAGACAATGTCGTTTAGGGATTGTTTTTTTCGTTTCAGGGCATTTTTTAATACAGCTGCCTTCTCTTAAGTATGATGAATTCAGTAAGTACAATCTAGAAAAAAGTTACAGGAGGTATTAATAGTGAAGAGATTGTTTTCTGTAGTAATGACCACTATGCTTATTGCCATACCAGTCACCCCTGCTTTTGCTGAAACGAATCCGGCTACTGTAAAAGAAAGGGCACAGGTGCTAGCTTCGAAGCTCCTTTCCGTCTCCGGTGCAAGTGGTGTACAGTATGCCATTATGGATAAGGGATCCATTGTTTTATCAGATAACGCTGGTGTAAATGATAAAGCTTCCAAAACTCCGATCACCAAAGACACTATGTTTGGTATAGGTTCGATAAGTAAAATGCATGTGTCTGCTGCAGCGATGATACTAGCTGATGCTAAAAAAATTGATATTGATAAGCCACTTACAACATATATCAAAGACTTCAAAATGGCAGATGAAAGATATAAAAAAATTACACCTCGTATGTTAATGAATCATTCGTCAGGGCTTTACGGTACTCACCTTCCGAATAGTTCTTTATTCGATGACAATGATACAATAGTCCACGATGAATTATTGAACAAGTTACAGTCGGAACATTTAAAATCAAAGCCCGGTGAATTTTCCGTTTATTGTAACGACGGGTTTGATTTGCTTGAAATCATGATTGAACGAGTGAGCGGTATAAGCTATACCGAATTCCTTGCGAAATATGTGAGCACGCCTCTGAATTTAAGCTCAACTAAAACACCACTTGATCAATTTGATAGAGAAAGGGTAGCCAAAGCTTACTTTCCTGGGATTGATCAGGCTTTACCCATTGAGAATGCTAACACCCTTGGGTCAGGCGGGCTCTACTCAACTGCAGAAGACTTAACTAGGTTTGCAGGTATGTTAATGGGTAATCGAACGGATGTTCTATCTAAACAATCAGCCAAAGCCATGCAAAGTCCTGAATATAAAAGAGGAATATGGGTTTCTGAAAAAGCGAACGCCTTTAACTATGGTCTTGGTTGGGACACGGTTCGCCTGCCAGAGTTTGATGATTACGGAATAACGGCATTATCCAAAGGTGGAGACGTCGTTACTTATCACGGTTCCTTGATTACAATACCAGAACATAATATTTCTATGGCTGTGCTTTCATCAGGAGGAGCTTCAGTATTCAATCTTCCATTTGCAACTAAAGTTTTATTAGAATACTTAAAAGACAAGGGGCATATTAAGGAAATTCTACCCGAGAAAACATTTAAACCTTCCTTGAAGGTGAACATGCCGTCTAAAATGCTTTCTTATGCTGGATTGTATGGTACAAGGGATTCAACCATAAATATAGAGATTAAGAATGGAGAGATTGATTTACCTGCACAAAACGGAGGGTTGATACCCGCACAAACATATGTGTATACGGGCGATGGACAATTCAAAAGCAAAGATGGCAGTGTAACAGTAAGTTTTGACAAACAAAAAAATGGAAAAACATATGTTAAGCTTAACGCCTATACGAATAACCAAGGATTAGGTCAGTCCATGATGGTGTTCTATGCCTATCAAAAGCTGGATTCCAATCCACTCCAACAAACAACTAAAAAGGTATGGGAAAATAGAAACGGAAAAAGTTATTATATGGTGGATGAAAAGATAACTTCTTTATTTTATCTGGCCACGCCGATGTTAACAAAGAAAATATCCGTTGATATGGATCATGGATACGCAAATGGGACTAAAATTGTTAATGAGAATCAAGCAGTAAATGTTATCCAAATTCCGATTATGGCCGGAAGAGATGTATTTGATCTCAACTTTTATAAAGAAGGACATACGGAGTATTTAAAGATTGATGGATTCTCTTATATCAATGAAGATGCTATTCAACCCATTTATGAAGGGAAGGATTCAACCAGCATCATACTTTCCAATGGTCAGGCTAAATGGTATAAAATTGATGAAAAATCAGCCAATCGAGTCATGAACGTTAAGACTCCGGTAAGTGGGGGATTTGCCGTTTACGATAAGAATGGAATGTCTGTAAACCTCTCAAAGGTAACTAACAATCATTCGGTAGTACTGCCTGAAGATGGGATGATCGTTTTTGGCGGGAAAGCGGGCGATGTATTTAAAATTGAATTGAAGAATAAATAGATTTGTAGTATAAAAGTCCGCATAACGTGCGGACTTTTTGATCTAAGGATATAAGTTCTTAACGAATTGAGTGCCTGTTCGTACTAAGCTAGCGCGCAGCTCCTGCTGCAAATGCAGGCGAGGAGCCAACGCGATGCGTCCAACTCCTCAAGTACGGATTTGGACTGTGAGCACGCCAGCCTTATGATCCCGACGGTACGGCAAGCTTGGCTAACAATGCAGCGGCTTCTTGGCGAAGCATTGGGCGCGTAGGTTCATAATTTATCGCTCCATTCGCTCCAATCTTTACTTCAGGGCCAAACAGCTTTGCGGCAGCAACAAATTGTACGGCATCCCGGGCCCAAGGTGAGGGCTGTTTGCCGCTTAACTTTGCTTTTTGCGGTGGGTCTGTTCTAAACGTCTGCGCAAATTTCCATGCAAATGAAGCAGCTTCCTGTCTCGTTATTGCTCGATTCGGTTCAAAACGTCCGTCCTGTAATCCTGCGACATCTAAATGCTCTACGGCTGTCTGAATTTCCCGTGCAAGCGGATGACGCGCCGAATCGGAGAATCGGACAGGCTGCTTGCTTAATTGAAATCCGCCAATCTGCACCAGCATTTGAAGGAATTCCGCGCGGGTTATAGCTTTTTTAGGTCTGAAGGTGTTTGGGCCGCCATCGCTTACATTCTGAAGCTTTCTTAACATATAAATAGAAGAGGCATACGGATGATTTTTAGGTACGTCACGGTATAACTTAGGGTTTGGCAGTTTCTCAGAAAAACTGTCTGGGGCGTTGTAATAGAAGTAGTTGATCTCCCCGTTACGATCCTCCTTAAAGCCCGCAGTCATGCCTTGCTCGTCTTGAAACAATAAAGCTTCCAGCTGTTTCAGCTTATGAGTGCCCATCTGATCTTTTACCGTAATTGTGCCGTCCTTAGCTGCCGTAATACTCGAGACCGCCATCGGATTTCGCAGGTTTCGGTATGTGCCCTCAAATCGGGTCAACGATTTCTGTGCCGGCTTAAGCTTATCCGCTTGGGTAGAACGTTGATCCGGATAAAACTGCTGCATGAAGGCGGCGAACAGTTCGATTCTCGGATCGATCGACTCGCCGTTCACAATAACCATCGCGCCTACTTTATGCTCGGGCAGCATCCACATCCAGGAATGAGCTCCAGCAAGATCCCCGCCTTTCCCGATGACCACTTCTCCATTGTGAAGGTGCTTAAGGAAGGATTCGAACCCATAGGACATTACAGGCAGCTTCGAATGAATGCCGTATTGAAAGGACTCCATGGTCTTGGTCGTTTGTTCCTTCAATATTCGATTGTCCCCGAGCTTGCCTCCATTTAACATCGCGGTTATGTACTTGGCCATATCGCTTCCGGTTGAGAATAATCCTCCGGTTGGGTCAATATAGGGGGTATTATCGTATAGAGCAATCTCTTTGCCTTCAGGATCATAGCCTTTAGCGAGATTTGCTTTGACATCGGCACTCATTGCAAAGTCGGAGCTATTCATGCCGAGCGGTTTAAATATATGCTCTTTCATGTAGCTCTCAAACGGGAGCTTGGATACATTTTGTACGATATATCCTTGCTGCACGAAGGCTATATTGTCATAACGGTAGGCCTCTCCAGGCTTGCGTATGACCGTTGGTATATTGTCTTTGACATAGCGATCCAGAGATATGCGGCCTGCTGCTGCGGAACCATCGGTATAGTTATACCCGGTTGTATGGGTCATCAGATGTTTCACCTTAAGCGGGAAGCCCGTTTTATTAGGGATGGTGATGCCTGGCATATATTTAGATATGTCACGTTCCAGATCGATTTTGCCTTGCTCCACGAGCTGCATAACTGCCGTTGCTGTGAACACTTTGGATATTGATGCCATTCTGAATACCGTCTTATCCGGGTCAACAGGCTTCTTGGCAGCCACATCGGCATATCCGTATCCTTTATTGAGCAGCACCTTATCATCCTTGACGACAAGAAAGAGTGCGCCTTTGAGCCGCTCCTTGACATCGGGACGCGAGAAATAAGAATCGGCAAACCTCTCTACCGATTCGGTTGTGATTGGATTGGCCTCTCTCGAAGCGGTGGCTGTTTTCTGCACCGATGTGCTGTGATCTTGTGCGGCATATACCGGTATGCCGGGTGTCATTGCCGTCAATCCAATGAGGATTGCCATGGCAAGGACAGCGGGTTTGAACCCTTTGCGAATGATGGTTGTCATCGATTTCTCCCCCTTGAAATGTATAAGCGTTAGCTATTTCGCAGCCCGCTTCTACTTTGTGCAACATTAATATATCAAATAGAAAGCTGCGGCAAATCCGTATCTGCCGCATGATATTTGCGTGATCGCGCAAACGTCAATCCCAATTCAAAAAGGGGTCTGATAATACTGATTTTTCTAAAAATGGACGTAACTCTGCCATTCTGGTATTTATAGAATAGGCTCTCGGGGCTTCGGGCTTCTAAAGCTCCATTCAACCCATTGCGTCGAAGGCCGGCTTTAGAACAGCTGCCGACCACTGGCGGAAGCTGTGGTGTGGTGTTTTCCCCTAAATTCCATTTCCCTTTGGGGACATCACACCTGCAGACAAGTTTGCTGGCTAAATTAAAAAAGACGAGGTGCAAATTATGAATGCATTAGAACAATTACCAGAACCGGAAAGCTTAAAAAAGCTAATGATTGCCCAAGCAGCTCTGAATACAATTCTTTGTGAGACGGAGTGGCTTCGTTATCATAGCTTTGTTCAGGAATGGGATGAAGGAGTTTGCATGGCAAAAATACATAATGGGGCGGGGGATCATCTTATCATGTTGTTTTCCGCTATAGGCTCCATCATGAAGGGGTTCGATCATGAATCTCAATTAAGTCCGCATGCACAAGACGAATATGAAGTATGGCCAGGCATCTATGATGACGTTCCAAGCGGATTATTATCGCTGCTGGAGCATGAAGACATTGAAAAAGAAGATGTGACTTTTTGTATATGGCGTAAAAATAGTGATTCGAGCTGGCAGAAGGGTGAGGTTGAAATGCCAGAAGGAGCAGATGATGGGTCTGCCTTTCTAATAGGTGCAATTTATCAGACACCCGAAGAGTTCGTGCAATTTGCGAAGGATTACTATGAGTTAGCCCTGCCAGTAGAAGTTGTTGAACAAGTTTACGAAGGTGTTCCTATTACTATGGAGATGATTCAAATGCTAAACCCTGACTGTGCTGCAGAGGAAGTTTATCGGGAGTTGGAGTCAATGAAGTTAATTTAACGTTGCGATTAGCCGTTCCGCAGCTTATTGAAATCTGGGCTTCCGAAGCGGGTGCAAAAAGCACTAGAGCCCGGGCTGGAGTAATCTTTATCGCCCGGTATAGAATGCCCTTGGACACGGCAATAACTAAAACAACAAGCGACTGCCTATACAGCCGCTTGTTTCTTACTATATAGGCCTTAAATTTGCCTAGAGCTCATGAATCGAATTCATTAGTGACGGATGGGTAAAATATGATTAAATGCTTGATCCAATAAAGCACTAGCTTCTTGGCGTTTCAAAAGTTCTTTAGAACGAAAGTTCACGGAGCCATCAGATTTGACCTTAGTATCCGGGTCCATGATCCCTTGGGATACAAGCGCTTTGATGGCTTCAACTGCCCAAGCATCCGTTGTGCCACTCAGTTTAACCTTCGTTCTAGGCTCTACCTGTTTCAGGTTTTGGATCATGACCGCCGCCATTTGTCTAGTGATCGGAGAATTAGGATGAAAATTAGGCAGTCCGGCTTTCATCTGCTTCGTATTGGCTGCAAGCAAGAAAGGCATTTTATGCCACCCCTGGGCGCGAAGCAGCACTTCTGAGAATTCAGCTTGAGTCATCGTTCCTTTTGGATCAAAGATATGGGAAGACTTCCCGTTCATGACTTTCAAAGCCTTGAGATTGTTAATATATGATTTATACTTACTATTCGCAGGTACATCCGAGAATGGTGAATCAACGTTAACTTTTTCTGCAAATGAAGCTAAGTCTGGTAGACCCGTAGAATACATATATGCAATCTGGCCAGCTGCGTTTTTCTTAAACGCCACTTTAGTACCTGATTCATCTTCGAACAATAAAGGGTGGATCATTTTCAGCGTATGCTTGCCAGAAGGTGTTTCCGAAACTAAGTTCCCGTTCGAATAAGAAATCTTATTCCTCAAAGCATCCATACGAATGTTTTTATATAATCCGACATACGCTTTGGCTTGCTGCTCACTGATTGCTGAATAGGTTGGCTTTGAAGCTTCTGTCTTTCTTGGATAATAGTGATTCATAAACGCTTCATACACGTCGATGCTAAACTGGGCGTTGTCGTCATTGTTGGACAGATAAAAGGCTACATTCTTCTCAGGCAGAATAACAATCAGGGATGAATGCCCTGTAACATTCCCTCCTTTTATAATCACATGTTGACCATTCATTTTCTCAGGGAAATAGCCTTCGAACCCTATTGTTGTAATAGGAATCGTTTTATCAGCAAAATACTGGTATGTGTGCATTTGCTCTATGCTTTTTTGGCTCACAATTTCTTTGCCATCATACTTTCCTTTGTTCAGATGCATTAAGAGATACTTCGCCATGTCATCTGCTGTTGAGATGATACCACCTTCAGGTTTCTCTGTAGGCATAGTTCCATCCATGGGGATCAGCTCACCCTTCGGCCCATAGTGAGCAGCCATTCTGCCTAGTAGTTCAGGCGTAAACCGTACATTCGTTGAGGTCATGCCTAACGGGCCAAAAATGTTTTTCTCCATATACTTCGAATAAGGCATTCCCGAGGCATTCTCTACCGCATACCCCGCTAGCAAAAACCCAAGATTGTCATAAACGTAGGCTTCTCCCGGAGGCCTCACAACTGCTGACATATGTGATTTGAGAAAATCCTTTATTGGATAGTTTTTGTTAACATATTCCGGTGAGTAATACGAAGAGGTATCGGGAAATTCAAATCCGCTTGTATAGGTAAGCAGATTATACATGGTCAGCTTTTTCCCCGTTTTATTCGGAATCTTCAATCCTCCTAAGTACTTTTGAATGTCGCCTCGCAAATCGATTTTCCCCTTATCGACCATCTGCATAGCAGCCAAGGCCGTGAATTGCTTGGTAACAGAGCCGATCTGGAAAACAGTGTCTTTATCAACGGGAATTTTCTTTTCCTTGTCGGCATAACCGTAACCTTTGCTTAGTAACACTTTCCCATTGCCCACGACTGCAAAATTAGAACCGACTGTATTATACTTCTTCATCACGTCCGCAAAAACGCTATCTGCAAATGCTTCTAGCTCCTTGGTATCGCGAGGCCCCTCCAAGCTAGCATTTATAGGTGCATTAGTTGTGGACATTGTTGCGGCAGCCGCCTGGCTGCTAGGTGGGATAATTGCGGTCGTTGCCATAGCGGATAATAACAGAACCGCAAGGGTGCGAGTCTTTTTGTTCATACATGGTCTCTCCTCAAAATGAATTTGCCTGATTAGAACTGGCTGAACCGAGTATGGCAAAAGGCTCGTCATATCAACAAGTATCATTTCGTCACATATCGACAAATTTCATTTTGTCACCCAGGATGCCAAGACAATTTAAAATGTAATGTGACAATTAGGCACTAGGATTTATGACTATATAAGGATTAAGATTCTCTAAAACGGCCGAATAACATTTCTTTACCTAGAGCCATTAGAGACGGAGCGTGATCATCATCGCCTTATTACAGAACATCATTATAGAACACGGATACATCTCTATTTTCTGCTTTTTGGCGCTTGGTATTATTGGTTTGCCTGTGCCTGATGAAATCTTAATGACGACGGTCGGTTATTTTTCTTCACTTGGGCTGCTTTATTTCCCGTTATCGCTTTCAGTTAGCGTCTTCGGGGCCATGACTGGAATGCTGTGCAGTTACGCCCTTGGGCGGAAATTCGGCAAGCCGCTGCTGTGGAAGTATGGGAAATGGATCAGGCTCACGACAATAAGATTGGAGAAAACAGAAAGTTGGTTCGAGCGTTATGGCCCTTGGGCAATATGTATAGGTTACTATATTCCAGGGTTTCGGCATCTAACTTGTTACCTGGCGGGGATGAGCGCTATGAGCCTCAGGAAATACTTACTCTACTCGGTCTTAGGGGCCTTGTTATGGTGTGCCTTGTTTATATCCATCGGCTATTTCCTTGGAGCATCGGTCAATTTCTCCGATGTGTATGCTTCTGTTCTCCGGTTGTTCCACTGATGTGATTGTCCTGAAGAAGGGTTGTGGAACCTGTGATGAGGGGGATATTCGTCCTGTGCTTAAGAGGGCTACATATTTGTAACCTGCCGTTACGGACAGCATGGCGAACCGTATCACAAGTAGGTAAAGCTGACCCCCGTGCTATAGGCGGGGGTTGTTTTGCGCAGAGGAGGATTATACAGCTGCACAAACAGTGCTGCTGAAATCGTGACTATGTTCTTTTTTTCCCAACAGCGCCTAGGAAAAGAATAAATTCTTCATCACCATCTAGACCTAAGACCTCGTCGATCAGGTTTTGGTCATAAATGCCGATCGCACAAGCTCCAGCATCGATTGATTCGCTTGCCAGATAAAGGTTCTGAGAGACATGTCCAATATCAATCAGGATTTTTTTATGTGCGGAGATATCATATTTCCATTCGGAACGGTATGGAATTGTACTCCATGCGAACATGACGGCAGCCTTTTTCGTAAAATTTGGGACAAATGGCTGGTCTAAGGTAATGGCATCGATTTTTTGGTCAATTTCATCCAATTCGGACATAAATAAGAGCTTGTGCTCCACTGGTAAATACCTGTAGATTCCTTGGCGTATTCCCTCCACCCGCATAATGAAAAGGTAGGTTTCAAAAGTATGGGTTGCGCCACTGCATGGCACAGTTCGAAGGGTAAGCCCGGTCTTCGTTGTACTTGTTATTCCTTGGGTGGCCCATAATAGATAGGATAACTCCTCCAGACGCAAACTTTCCTCAGAATAAAATCGGGTACTCCTTCTATCCTTGATACAGTCATAGATATTATGTTTCTTTACAACGTCCTCGTTACATTCCGGGAAGTCAATCATGATGGAGGAAGAGGAATAAGGTTTAACCGTCAGTGGTTTTGACAGGCCCTTTATCTTGTCTGTTTTCACATGCTTAAATTCAAGAAAATTTGACTTCAAGAAGCTTCTTTGCTGTTCATATCGCCCCATGTTAGAACCCCCCAGGATATCTTTACTCTATAAAAAGTATACACGTCCAGGTATTCGCGGTTGTGATATGAATCACGTACTCCGGCTTACATTTTTTGCATGTTATAATCCCTTCAAAAGCCCATCTTCTCTTCTGGAGTGAGATGAAGGTTCGAAAGGGGGCCAACAGCAAAATGACTCAAATTCTTATCGCAGACGATGATGCGCATATTCGCAAGCTCATCACCTTATATTTGCGGAACGAAGGGTTTGACACGGTCGAGGCGGCAAATGGGATCGAGGCGCTCTCCATCATGGAGAATTCGGCCGTTGATACTGTAATTCTTGATATTATGATGCCACATATGGACGGATGGGAATTGTGCAGGGAGATCCGCCGCCTATATCCGGAAGTTCCGCTGCTTATGGTAACGGCCAAAGGAGAGTCTGGGCAAAAGGTAAAGGGCTTCCAGCTCGGTACGGATGATTACGTGACCAAGCCTTTCGATCCCGTGGAGCTTGTAATGAGAGTAAAGGCGCTGTTAAAGCGTTATCGGATCGCCTCTTCCCAGATCGTTCAATTAGGCGGAATTGTGTTGGACCGGCGGGCCTTCAAAGTGATCCGGGAAGGCGAAGAGCTCATTTTGCCGCTAAAGGAATTTGAGCTTCTGTTCAGACTGGCTTGTCACCCGGGGCAAATATTGACCAGAGAACAGCTCATTGTTCAAATTTGGGGAAGGGATTACGAAGGCGACGACCGAACCGTCGATGTCCATATTAAGAGAATTAGGGAACGTTTCGCCGGGGATGCTGAGCATTTCCGCATTGAGACGGTCCGCAGTCTCGGATACCGGCTAGAGGTGAAGAAATGACAAGGTCTTTATACGTCCGCGTTGTGCTAACTTTTTTAGCGGCTATGGGCATAGGCCTGCTTGTCTCTGTTCTGGCTGGGCTCGCCTTATTCGAGGAGAGAATCGACCGGATCGGGCAGAATGACTTGACAGCCGCGGGAGAGGAGATCATTCATGTCTACGAACAGACGAAGCCGGCAGATTTGGATCGGTTCATGGAAAGCATGGTGAAGCTAACCTCCTACTCCATTCAACTATACTCTGGCTCTGGGGCCATGAAATCCTTCAAGTACGACTCCGGCATGGACGATCTTGCGATTTCGCAGGAATCCATTCGGAAAGTAAGGGAAGGCGGGGTATATCGATCTTCCTCCCAGGATGAGATGACGTTCATTGGGCTGCCGTTCCAGGTCGGCGGTGAGCGTCAGGCTTTATTTTTGCTGCCCTCATCCAAAAACGAATCGACCCTCACTCACTTGCTGCTAACCATTCTGTTACTGGTTCTCGTTACAGGAAGCATCTGCATTCTTATAGCTGCAATTTATGTTGTAAGACCGATCAAGACGCTTACGGCCGCGACGAAACGACTTGCGAAGGGCGATTTCGACGTGGAATTGGGAGTGAAGCGCAGGGATGAGCTGGGGGATTTAGCTCGGAGCTTTAACGAAATGGCGCTTGATCTTAAGCAGTTGGAGCAGATGCGCCAGGACTTTGTCTCGAACGTGTCGCACGAAATTCAGTCTCCATTAACGTCCATATCCGGTTTTGCGAAAGCGCTGAAGGATATAAACGTCATTGCCGAAGACGAGCGCATTCAGTATCTGGATATCATTTTGGCAGAAAGCGGCCGATTATCCAGGCTCAGCGATAATTTACTCAAGCTCGCGTCCCTCGATTCCAATCACCATCCTTTGGAGTACACCACTTTTCATCTTGACGAACATATCAGGCAGGTTGTTGTGAACTGTGAACCTCTATGGTCAGCGAAAAACCTGGATATTACTCTGGATCTGCCTCAGTCTGCCGTAATAACAGCCGATATGGATCAGCTCAATCAAGTATGGACGAACCTGCTTAGCAACAGCATCAAGTTTACGCCGGATGGCGGACTCATCCATGTTCAATTAAGGACCCGCAAGGACGGATATGCTGTGACTTTATCCGATTCCGGGATCGGTATTGCACCTGAACAACTGGGCCGTGTTTTTGAGCGTTTCTACAAGACGGACCGGTCCCGGAGCCGCAGCGGCGGCAGCGGTCTTGGACTCGCGATTGTCAAAAAAATTGTCGCTCTTCACCATGGCGATATTATTATGGAAAGCCAGGTTGGCCAAGGCACGAAAGTCGTTGTTCATCTGCCCGCCAACCCGCCTAATCAAGCGTAAACCGGTTCACGCTCCGTTCATATTTCTCTCATACTCTTTTGAGTATGCCGCAACGGCGGCTGGCAGGAGAACATGAATGGAGGAAACGGAAATGAGTGTTATCGGTACGATCGATTCGGTAAAATGGCTGACAGTTTGGGAGCTCATGATGTGCATCATTAATTTATTCGTATTGGCGGTGTACGCAGTACCTATCAAGAAGTATTACAGGTGGTTTGATTTCTTACCCAGCGTAGGTGTGCTCGCAGCTATTGCAAGTGCCCTGTCCGGGGACATGACCCTTCTGGCTCTCATCATCGAGTCGCTGACGCTGCTCGTGTTTTTGTGCACAATTAGAAGACTGTTAAAGCCTAAAGTCTGGACGGCTCCGAAAAGGACAGCATTCAGGATCGTTCGGAGTGTAATCTGTGTATGCGGAGCTGCTCCCATGGTGTTCGCGTTAGCCAACGCGGGGGTAATGCGGTACAACCCGGTCAGCGATTTTAGCGGCATGAGCTATTCCAAGGCGTTCGTTGCCATGAATGAGAGATTGTCGCGCGAATATCCGTTTGGGGAATGGAAGAGCATCGATTGGAATGAGCGTCGAAGCAGGTACGAGCCTATCTTCAAACAGGCCGAGAACAACAAAGACTTCGACTTGTATTATAAAACGTTAAGAGAATATCTGTTTTCGCTGCGGGACGGCCATATCAAAATCGTTAACGATAATGTGTACGATGGAAATAAAGTATTCAAAAAGGAAGTTGGCGGCGGCTTTGGATTGAGCACCGTCCAATTGGATAACGGCAAAGTTCTCATAAGTCTGGTTTTGGAGAATAGCCCTGCGGCCAAGAGTGGAATGAAGCCAGGTGCGGAAATCATCGCTTGGGATGGGAAAACAGGAAAGGAAGCGTTCGACCAGACAATTTGGAGCGAGAGCGGCATGGCAACAGATGAGGTGAAGAGGCTCAATCAGGGGCGATTTATTGTGCGTGCGCCCATCGGCAAGGAAGTACAGGTTGAGTTTCGCAATTGGGGAGAGTCTGAGCTGACCCGAACGAAGCTGACGGCTTATGACGATCAATTCGAGACGTTGAAGAAGACGAAAATCAAACTCACCCAAGCTGATCTGGAGGCTTCCCCCATTGAAGGGAGAATCCTTGACAGCGGTTATGGATATGTGAAAATCAAACATTTTCTGCCCAATTCAAACGGCACCTCACCTGAAGAAAGCCTGGCGGACCTATTGAACATGTTCCAGGACAGGCACGTTAAGGGCTTGATCATTGATCTGCGGAACAATCCCGGCGGGGACGATCAGCTTGCCGCCAATCTGGCCGGGTTCTTCGTCAAGGAGACGAAACACTACGAATATGTCAGTTATTACAACAGATATACGGGGAAGTTTGAACTGAATCGAAATGAAGTTCTTAAGGTTAAGCCTGCAAAATTTCATTTTGACGGGAAAGTGGCCATCTTGATCAACAGCAGAACCGGAAGCTCGGGGGAAGGAATACCTCTTGTTTTAAAAGGCGCACCCCATGTCAAAATCGTAGGGTTCACCTCAACGGCCGGCTCGTTCGGACTCGTGAGCAGCCCAATCGAGATCAAGATGCCGAAAGATTACGTCATCCAGTTCCCCGATGGAAGGTCGCTCAATCAGGACATGAAGGTGCAGGGGGATGCCGACAATACCGGAGTCGGAGGCGTGGTTCCCGATATCAAAATCCCCCTAAATGAAGAGACGTTCAAAGCAAGCGTGATGAAGGGGCAGGACGTTGAGTTGAAGTACGCGATCGAAGCGATGGGGAAATAATTAGACAGTCGGTTTGGTTGATCTTGCTCGTTAGAGAGACTGCTCAACCTCTGTTCCAACAAAGATATTACGGTGAACAGTATCGACTTTAAGGGTAAAATAGAAGGGACCTCCATGATGCCCCCCGATCCTGATTTTATTGTTTGGGTTGATGATGCAATTGTAGCCATTGACACAAAAGGTGAACATCTCATCGTAGGTGGCCTCAAGATAGAACTTTTCCATCTTGTCGCTGACAGCATACACACTGAAATTTATGTAAAGCTTACCCCGCGTTCATAAAATAGTAAGAAGAGTCAGCCATCATTTGGCTGACTCTTCACCCCGTCATTTTAGCATTGCTTTTTTAAAGTATTAATTTCAGCTTCAGACAGCCCGGATGCTTTGATTATAATAGATGTATCCACTCCAAGCCTGAGAAGCTCTAAAGCCATCTGAGCTGCTTTTCTTCTCTCGCCTTCAGCCAATGCTCCTTCAATCATGGAAGCTTCATCATGCAGATATTTCTGTCTGTCTTCGTACAATCGGCGTGCCTCAGCATCCTGACTAAGAAATTCCAGCGTGTCCATTGCTTTCTTCAAAACAGGCTCGTTCATCGTCAGCACCTCCCAATTGGATTTATCGGCACCTTTCAAAAAAAGTAACCAGTTAACTAGCCCTCCGCTCTCTACAGGAGCCGCTTGATCGCCAAGCTTAGGTAATTCGAGAAAATGCAGTTCCATGTCATCTACAAGCGAAATGCCGCTTCGATCTTCACGGAGATGGAAAACGTTATGATATTGGTCGTTGGGCAGAAATGAGTAGTTCAGGATATTGATGGTTACACATTTCTTCAACATTTTATAGGACTGGCCCTCTTGAAGCTGTCCATTGTATAGCTTACTCCAATAGAAAAGAGTGCGCTTCTCGGTATCATATTTGTTGAATAGTTGCATTTCAACATTGATAAGCTCCCCATCGGCTGTTTTACCGCGAATGTCCAGTATCGACTGTTTATCGCGGGGAGCGTCCTTTTCGGTATAAGGATTCAGCAGGATAATCTCTGTCAAAGGTGGTCTGTCAGCTTCTATAAAGGTCTTGTTCAAGAAGGTAAGCAGAACATCCCGATTTTCCTCACTGCCAAATATTCGTTTGAATAAAAAGTCATTACGGGGATCAAGCAGCTCGTTCATCTGCAATCAGCTCCATTCATTAATAGTATATCACGCTCATTGGTTCTTAGACACACACTAAGCAGACACGTAAAAGTGACTTCGCGTGCCTGCATGAACCGTTGTATGTTAATGTAAAGGAGCATCTGATTCATCCGAATATACTCTAAAAACCGATATGGTGAACCGTATTTCAAGTAACGGTGAGTTTATGGCTGAATTCCTTGAAGTACATAGCAGGGGTACTCATTTCCTCCTCTCCAACTCCGCCTTTAATCTTGCATTCTCTTCCATCAGCTTCTGAACGTCTGGAATATCCTTGCCGGAAATCCAGCCATACAAATCGTCTCTTGCTGCATACCCTGGCAATTGATCACGAAGTACCATTTTAATGTGCCGCATATCTTCAACATAATAAATAGGGACTTGCTCCATGACCGTTTGCTTAAACGCTTGAAACTCCTGGGAGTGTTCAATGGCTGTGAAATCGTATGGCAGTTGTCTCAATCTTTCATCTGTGACAACAAAAGCAAATCTAGGTTTGCCCGTTTCTCCGGCATACTCATATTCCCATTGCGTATAGCTTTTGGATTCATCCTCAGGGAGCGTTAAACCATAGAATCCACCGAGAATCAGGATATATACATCGGACTCATCGATCCATCTCTTCCTGATTTTCATTGGACTTTCCTTGAAAAATTGCTCGACTCCAGCCGGGATATGACCGGCTTGAAGGATGGCTTCAACAGCGGTATGTCTTTCCTCAATAAGATCATAGTAAGTAGACGATATGTAAATTTGAAGTTTTTTTCTCATAGGATCACCCAAATTTTAGTAATAGTATACATAGAACCTATCACTCTCCCACTTTGCTTGTCAAAATTTACTGGGCTTTTCTTACAACATTCGAAACCTAAACCGTTTATATGAGTACTATCTTCAAGAGGGCCATGCATGGCACGTAGTACTTTAAATGGCTTTATAGGATTTAGAAGAAAGGGTGATAGAAATGCCGAGTGATCACGAAGATCGTCCTCCCGTTGGTTCTATTAGAGAAGCGGGTCGTTATGTTATCGACCTGACAGGTCCAGGCAGTCACACGCTGGTGATTCAGCCCGGGGTGGGCAGCCTTTCCATTGGCCCATCGTACTTGGGAAAAAAGGCAGACCTTCACGTCGCGCCCGACATGCGTATGGATTGGAGTGTATTCGATGCCTTTGCCACACCGGCAGGCTCGCCCTGGCCGCGTTTTCTGAATTATACCGGAGGGGACACCGGCTTCTTGGATTGGGCACAGAAACGTCCCATTGAAGAGATGACGTGGGCCCCAATCCTGTCTGAAGATACGGAAGTGGACGCCAGCCAGTCCCTTTTGCATGGCTTGCATATCGAGTTGGGCCCGTCCGGAGAATATTTGAACTTGAAGCTTCCGAGGAAGCTTTACCGTCTGGGCGTGTCTGGTAATCTATCACGTTTCTCGGCCAATGGCGAGATGCCAGCTTCTCTGATACTAGCGCCGCGCACCAGCAGACGCAAGGGTGATACCCCTTTCTTGATGCCCGACCTGGGTGAATTGCATCAGGTGACAAGCCTGTCGCTGCAGAATGCGCCGCTGGGGCAGCCCATCTCACTAGAGTGTCTAGACCGGTTCCCGAACCTAGACTCACTGAGTTTGTGGGGGAACTTCTGCGACCTCGACTTGTTGGCCCGGCATACCCGGTTAACGAATCTGGAGCTGCGCTTCATGCCTGATCTGGAGGGCCTTCCAGCCTTGAACGTATGGCCGCTGCTTGACCGTTTCATCGCATACAATGTGGAAGAGGCCACAGGCAAGTGGTTAAGGCAGCAAATGAAAGCACGCGCCAAAACCCGCCCATGGACCGACCATGCCTCAGTGAGCCAATTGCGTAAGCCTGAGTGGTGGTTGACCGAGTTCGGGCGCCCGTTCTCGTCCTGGCCTAAACGTCTGGCCAAGCTGGCTAACGAGGCCTACAACGTGGCCCAGGCAGATTTGGCCCAGGCTCGCAGCTTTGCTGATGCCGAGGCGGTTATTACTGCGTTCACCGTGCGCTTTAACACGCTTAAAGGCATCGAAACCACCGAACGGGAAGACCTTGGGGAAGCCGTTTGGCAGCTCAGCCAGTCTGAGCACCTGATTGGCCAGCCTATAACAGATGAAATGGCTCAACGCTGGTTCGATGCAGCGCGTAATTACTAATGCTCAGATTTAACAATTTTCAGCAGGGCTTAAAATTAAGTAATAGGAGTGATATGAGTGATCGTTCTGAAAGATATAGGGAGGTTCAAGGAGCTTCCGGAAATCGCAATGCATATTTACCAAGGTAATATTCCGGCTTTGCATGATGCACTTGCAGCAGGCTGGGATATAGAGGAGGGCATCGCACTTAGCAAGCATATCACATTAAGTCCGCTTGATCTGGCGCTTGTATCACAGAGAATGGAGGTGGTAAAGCTGCTGGTAGAGCACGGTGCCAACTTGAATGTCCATCATAATCCGGCCTTTTTGCGAGCTGTCCGCTATGGCAAGGAAGACATGGTCAGGTACATTGCAGCGCAAGGAGCCAAGCTGGACATGATCAATCAAACGGGATCAGGTGCATATTCACAAGCCTACTATGGCAACAAAAACAATATCCCGCTTATTCAAGAGCTGGGGTTAGATATCAAGCTGCATGGCGGTGCCGTATTGCGTCAAGCCGTATCTGACCATGACCTGAAGACACTCAAGTATTTGCTCGATCAGGGGGTGGACATCAATTATAATCAACCGGACATGGTCTATCCTTATCAAGCGACTCCGTTAACTGTAGCCGCCCGTATGGGGAATTTGGCCATGGTCAAGTTTCTGGTTGAACATGGCGCTGACGTTACTTTGGCGGAAAAAGACGGCGATCGGCCGTATACGATTGCGGTCAGCAATAAGCATACAGCCATGGCAGAGTATTTGAAATCGCTGGAGCCGGATGATCTTCACAATGTGGAGAACAAGAGATATGAGCTGAAGAAATATAAATTAACCGATGAACTGGTCAGCTTTCTTACAGGAGATAAGCTGCGCCTTGAGCTGGCCCCAAATGAGTATGGGATCGGGCATATCGACTTTTTTACACTGACCGATACGATTGAGACGAAGGTCGGCCGGCTCAAGCTGCTGCGTCTTTCAGCTGATATTGACAATTACTCTGATCTGCAGCTGGTTTGGAATCCAAAGAAAAAAGGCATAATCGGCTGTTATGACGTGGAGCACCAGACTTATGCGGACTTATGCAGCCTTACAGAGTTCCTTGCGCAGCCTGAAAGGTACCTCATTAACTTTCTTGAGGGAGAGTTGTAGTATGCCTTTGGACCATCAAACGAAAATTTTAATGGACAGAACTGACAGCATACTTTATTATGCGGCATCTGGCCTGCCGCAAGACCAGGGTGCAGGCTGGATCGGCGGAAATGCACCCGGCTTCTTTGATGATCAAGAGGACCTCATCCACGAAGGCGGCCAAAGATATATTTTTTACTTGAGCCTCGTTCATCCCTTTAAACCGGGGAGCATGATTTCGATCTTCATCCCTGAAGATTATGAGGAGTATTTGGAGAACAACATTTATCCTAATTGCTCAATCAAGGTGATGGAGCATCCTATTTCAACCGAAAGCGTCAAAGATACGTTTACTAACCCAGGCCTTATAAAGCACACCATCTCGGATGGGGAAGTAAGCCATGAAGAACAATCGCTGGATCAGTCTTTTCTGATCAAAGTAGGTGGAAACCCGAGACTTATTCAAAATGAAGACTATTACTTTACGAAGCTGAGGGAAGAGTCATTTTCTTTCTTATTTCAAGTAGATGAAGAGGGTTATCCCGAAACGCTGCTTCAACACGATTACAGCTACCCATTTGGTTTTGGGTCACTATATATTTTCGCCAAAATAGGTACGTCCGAGATACAGCATCCAGTAGCAGGCTTTTGGCAATTCTCTTGATTTAGCGTGGGGCAGCCCTTTTTTGATATATCTTATAGGGGCAATGACCGGGAGGGCAGCATGCAATTTGAACCAATTTATGATAATGGAGAATTACTTCTACCGAAGATTGAATTAAATATGACCTTGAACGAATCGGTTGGCATTATAACGGACTTGAAGCGAAAGCAGCTCTTAATGAATCAATTCGTGAATCATTCCCAATATTATTTATTCCGGGCTGGACAAGCCGAATATATGCATTTAACGGTGGAAGAGCTAATCACCTTTCTAATCAGAGTAACGGAGAGGAGTGACCGTGTTGCACCGTTGATGGATTATTTTTCTTTAAAAGAAGAACGGAAGATAAGGATCAAGAACTTAACCTCATCGAAACGGATGTATGTGACATTGCTGCGTGTCTTTTTTGCGCATCAGCCTATAATCGTTCTGGAGGAACCCTATTTTTACTTGGAAGAGGGAGATCGTCGTCATTTTAAGCGGATTTTGGATGACCTTTCGAAAGAAAAGCAAATTTTAATTTTGACATCAAATTTAGAAGATGCCCTTATTTCTTGTGATTTGGTTTACCGATTGAACGAAAGCGGATTTCATCCATTGGATATTCGGGACTCCGAAGAGGATAAGCAGGAGGTTCAGGAGCAAGATCAGGCCAATATCATCCTGCAGAAGATTTCTACGAAAAGAAATGGCAAATTGATCTTATTTAATCCGCCTGAAGTCGATTACATAGAAAGTGTAGATGGTTCCATCCTTGTTCACGTAAGTGGAGAAAATTATGATTGTGCTTTGACGCTAACCGAGCTTGAGGCAAGGTTGTTAAACTTTGGATTTTTTAGGTGTCATCGATCCTATATCGTTAATTTGCAAAAGGTAAGAGAGATTATTACATGGACGAAGAATAGCTACAGCTTGCGATTAAATACAGCTAAAGATGCTGTAGTACCGTTATCTCGTTCAAAATTGCATGAATTAAAAGTGCTTCTTAACATTTAAAATGCTTGCATAGCAAACATAACTTCGTAAGCATCTGACATTTCCGGGGAAATACCGAACCAATCCAGCAACCAAGGGTACCATTCAGGGGATAATAGCTACATTTCGGCGGATTTTGATAGCTGGGAGCATACAATCTTTATATGCTTGAGGCATCAACTCTAAGGAAGTGGTGTTTATGGATGTTATCCAAGTAGAACATGTTCGAAAGAGATTCAGAGATAAGGATGCATTAGATGATGTGAGCTTTTCAATTCCGAAAGGTGAAATTTTTGGTTTCTTAGGTCCAAGTGGTTCAGGAAAAACGACACTAATAAAGATTCTAACTGCGCAATTAAGTCCGACAAGCGGGCAGGCAAGTGTATTTAACCAACCGGCAGAGATGATGCATCAGTCCTCACAGAAGATGCGGTTTGGCATTTTGACCGATAACAGTGGTCTATATGAGAGATTAACGATTGAGGAAAATCTGGAGCTGTATCGTAAGTTATATGATCTTCCTAAATCTTCGGTCGATAGGGTGCTGCAGTTTGTTAACTTAAGCGGAGAGCGCAAAAAGAAAGTCAACCTCTTATCCAAAGGGATGCGCCAGCGTGTCCTATTGGCCTGCGCAGTTATCCATGAGCCGGAATTATTGTTCTTAGATGAACCTACTTCGGCTTTAGATCCAGTAAATTCAGCACATATTTATAAAGGCCTACGCTACTTGAATGAGAACGGGACAACGATTTTTTTAACTACGCATAATATGACTGAGGCAGAATTGATGTGTAACCGTGTAGCGATCTTGTATCAAGGACAAGTCCAAACCATTGGCTCACCGAAGGAACTTAAGAAACAGCATCGGGATAACGTAGTTTGCGTGGACTTGATCAATGGGGAAACCTACGAGCTTCCCATCGGTGAGATAGCGGCTGATCAAATAGCGGATTGGATGAAGCGGGGGGTCATTGATCGATTAGAAACGAAAGAGCCCAGTCTAGGTGACATCTTTATTAAAATGACAGGAAGTGAGTTACTATGAGTATCTCATTAAAACGTGTCTGGGCAATATTCGTGAAGGATTATAAAGAGTTTTCACGCAATTATGCGGTCTCCTTTAGTGTGATTGTTCCAATTCTCTTCGCATTTCTTTTTCGAAGTGCAGGCCCGTCTCTGCCTGGAGCTATCGGTTTTCTCCTAAATACTTCGTTTGTGTTACTAACGTGTTTAGTACAAGCCTGCTTGATTGCGGAAGAAAAGGAGCGTAATACTTTACGATCCTTAATGATGACTCCGGCCACGACCATGGATGTTTTAATCGGGAAAAGTACTTTAGTCTTTGTAGTGTCAGCTGCTGCTCTGACCCTTGCAATATATATATTGGGTTATAAGCCAACTAGTATGTGGGCGTTTGTGGCAGCAATCATTCTTTCGATTATTCTATATACAGCCGCCGGCACAATATGTGGTTTATTCTCCAAGACGTTGCTTGAAGCCTCATTATCTATAATGCCTGTGGCGCTCGTGTTCACTGGGGCACCATGGGGAGTGTTATTAGCAGATAATTTTCCGCTCTTTAAAGTGTTGGAGTATGCACCAAGTGTTCAACTTGTACATTTGCTAACTCTACATAATGCAGGCTTTACGACGGGAGATTTATTAAAACCCCTGCTTATTATGTTGGCATGGGCGGCCTTATTAACTATTGCGTCTGTCATGTTGTATCAACGACGGTTAAAGGATGAGTAGGGAATCGAAACCGCGTAATCTTGTTCACTGCAGTCGGCACTTCGGTGCGATTGACAAATACAACCTCCATGAGAAGCTAAAAGGCACCGAAACCAGGTGCCTTTTAATTTTGCTCTATAGATGCTCCATGCCTTGGCGGGCTGTACGGTGAACTATACATACTTTGATATCTAGTTCAAGGATTTCGGAATACAACAGGGGTCGTAGTTAAAAAACCATGAGAATAAAGCGCATACATTTTTTCGTAGAATCTATTGAATTAAGTCGAAGCATGTGCTATTTTGAATTAAAGTGGTATTAAAAAGTATTAAATTTGATTAATTGTTATAAAATCGTCGGGCTGCCGCACCCAGCATTTTATTATTTAATTAAAATGATACCGCTTACTTTTGGTTTAATACCTTTTTATTTCCTTTTGTTGATAGATTCTTAAAAAAGGAGATTAGGTCATATGGCGAGTGAACTTGGGAACGTTGCACAAAGTGTCGAAGAGAAAAGTTCTAGCGGCCTCCAGCGTAAATTAGGTTTAAGTGCTGCCATTGCCATTAGTGTTGGTACTACGATTGGATCAGGCATTTTTTCTTCATTGGGAGAAGTTGCAGCAGCAAGTGGAACAGCTTTATTTGCTGTTCTGGCCTTCTTGATTGGTGGTTTAGTGAATATTCCGGCGAATCTGTGTTATGCGGAATTAGCGACGGCCTATCCGGAGAATGGCGGTCAATATATTTATTTCAGGGAAGCGGGCTCGCGTCCACTGGCCTTTTTATGCGGGTGGATTAGTTTCTGGGCTACGGATACACCATCTATTTCCATTATGGCGATTGCAACTACAAGCTATTTAGGCTATTTTGTTGGTTTCTCAGATTTAACGATGAAGTTTATTGCGGTTGCACTTATCCTTATCTTTATGTTCGTGCATCTGAGAAGTGTTGAAGGGGGAGGGAAATTCCAGACCTTTATCACAGCATTTAAAATCATCATGTTTGCCATATTAATTGGCGTTGGCTTCTACTATTTCAGCCCTGACCTAATCAGTTCCCCAGTAAAGGCGGGAGCACCGGTTGGGATCATGGCTTTAGTGGCGGGGATTTCAGCAACGACCTGGTCATTTGATGGCATGGCTTCCGTGTGTTATATGACAGGGGAAATTAAGAACCCTAAGAAGACAATGCCTAGAGCGCTGATTATCAGCGGCATTCTAATCACTCTTTTGTACGTCCTATTAAGTGTGGTTATTACAGGCTTATTGCCGATGGATACGTTGGCAACAAGTGGTGCACCAGTGTCTGAGGCAATGAAGCAATTGCCTGGAATTGGGTCCGCTGCCGGTTCCCTAACCGCTATTATGGCGATTATTGTTATCATTGGCTCTCTGTCCAGCTGCATCATGTTCCAGCCTCGTATGGAATATGCAATGGCTAAAAACGGTTTATTCTTTAAATCCTTTGAAAAAGTCCATCCTAAATGGGGGACTCCCCATGTCTCCATTATCATCCAGTGTGCCTTCGCGATTATTCTCGTATTTGCATCCTCACTCAGCAGCTTATTGGGGTATTTCACCATCGTAGCGTTATTGAAGAACTTCCTTACATTTGGCACGGTGTTTGTGCTTCGCCGGAAGAAATCGGGATACAATCCCATGTGGAGAATGCCCATGGGCTACTTAATGGCGGCAATCGCAATGGTTGTCACGGGAACATTGATTGTCTCCACCTTTTTGTGGGCGCCAATTCCGGGGATCATTTCCGCCATTGTCGCAGTGGCAACAGGTCTTCCAGCATACTTTTATTGGGAAAGAAAAAATAACAAACAAGAGATCGTTTAGTGTTGATGGTCGATCAATAGACATGGGATTGTTTATCTCATGTCTATTTTTGCGTTATAAAGAAGAGATATGATAACCATAAATAAAAATCGTGTTTTTAGATACCAATTATCGCAAACCGTAACAACAATCAAATAACACGTTTACATACTTGATAATTCGAATGAATAGTAGTCTTTTTTAAAGAATAAAATTGACGGTAAATTAGGCTGGTGCTATAATGCGATTATCAACAAAATAAATTGGTATTAAATAAGTTAAATGATATCTAGTTTGAATGAGATTTTGATGCGGCACATCTGAATAAATCTCATAGCTGAAAGAGAGTAATAACAACAGTATTCAGGAAAGGTTGACGATTAGAAATGCTAAAATTTAACGAAGAGAAACAAGTGGAAAGTGTAAACGGAGCCCTTCAATTACGGGGAAGCATTGAGAAGATAGTAGATGAGATTTATGCGGCAGGTTTTGATAATATTTTCTATTTGGGAATTGGAGGAACCTACGCATCAAGCATGCAAGCGGTGACTTACATTACCGGCAAGAGCGCACTGCCAGTATATGTTGAGAATGCGGCGGAATACTTAACTACCGGAAACCGCAAGTTAACGAGTAAATCGGTAGTGATTATATCATCGGTTACCGGAAGTACGGAGGAAATGGTGAGAGCCGTTTCACAGGTGAAAGAAATAGGGGCTCGTATTCTGGGATTCATTGATGTAAAAGATACACCGCTCGCACAAAGCGTCGATTACTTAATTTCATATCCGGCCAACGAACAAATCAAATTTTTTATGGTTGCCGACCGCTTCATGTTTAACAACGGTGATTTCCCGCAATATGAACAATTCTATAAAGAACTTGATGAACATTTGGCAATAGCGTTAGTCGAAGCGGAGAAGGCGGCTGATTCCTTTGGAATGAAGTTTGCGCAGGATCATAAGGATGATTCCATGCATTATTTCATCGGAGCAGGCAATCAATGGGGAGCGGTTTACTCCTATGCGATGTGTTATTGGGAAGAACAGCACTGGCTTCGTTCGAAATCAATTCATTCCTCAGAATTTTTCCATGGAACATTGGAAGTTGTTGACCGTGATACAGCAGTCACATTATTTATTGGAGAAGACGAACAGCGTGCGCTATCGGAAAGAGTAGCCGAGTTCTTACCAAGAGTATGTTCCAGATATACCATTATCGATACCAAGGATTATGAATTAAAAGGAATAAGCCCGGAATTTAGAGGCCGGATCTCTCATTTGGTTCTACGCGCGATCACTTCACGGATTGATGCTTATGTTGAGAAACTCAACTGCCATCCAATGGAAATCAGACGTTATTACCGCCAATTGAAATACTAAGATACAGAATGAACACACATGAAATCAAAATGACTTCCTGCCAAGCTTTGATTTCATGTGTTCTGTTTTTTAAATCGTATGTAAGCGTTTTATCGGGGAGCTGCGATTAAGGTGATCGCTGCTGGAACTGGAGAACGAGGAGGTCCAATATGAAATTTGCTGCTATCGGTGACAATTGTATTGATGTGTATGAGCGCCTTAATCAAAGATATCCAACAGGAAACGTAGTGGACACAGGAGTGAACATGCAATTGCTGGGCATCCCGACATCCATTATTTCTACAACTGGAAATGATACAAATGGGGAGTGGATGATTCATACCTTGCAAGAGGAAGGAATCGATATTAGTCACTTAAAGGTGGGAGATGGGCCAACAGCTGTGACCTTTATGGATATGGATGGCCTTGACCGTGTACACGGCGACTATGTTGAAGGTGTCCTTGAGACGATGGTTTTCGATGAGGAAGATATCCGGTTTGCCGCTGAACACGATTTAGTCCATACCGCGTTATGGGGGAAGGCCGAGGACACGCTTCCCGAATTGAAAGCCAAGGGGGCAGTCATTAGCTTTGATTATGCCGATCGGTTGGATCATCCCCTTGTCGAACAGACGCTCCCCTATGTAGACTATGGATTTTACTCTTATAAGAACAAGAGGGATGCTTACATTGAGAATTTCTTGAAGGACAAGACAGACCGCGGCATGAAATTGGCTGTTGCCACCTTCGGGGAACAAGGCAGTCTGGCATATGATGGCCAACGTTTTTATGAAGGAGCCGTGTATCCGGCGAGAGTCGTCAATACAGTGGGAGCCGGAGACAGCTTTATTGCGGGTTTCTTATTTGCTATTTTAAAGGGTAAATCTATCCCGGAGGCCTTGGACAAAGGAGCGGAAATTGCCGCAGAAGTGGTGTCCGTTTTTGAGCCTTGGGTGAAGCGGAATTCAATTCATAATGAAATGGGGATTAGATCATGAAGATTGGGTTATTTACTTCAGGTTACCAACGCAATCCGCTTGAACATGCTTTTATAGATGCCAAGAGATTTGGTTACGATTATATTGAATTATGGGGAGGCCGCCCGCATGCATTTGCGCCTGACTTGAAGAATGGCGATATTGAAATGGTAAAGAAACTGATTGATCAATATGAGATTCCGGTCAGGGTTTATACTCCCGAGCATAATGCATACCCTTATAATTTTATGATTGGCACAGAACAAATGAGACAAGACGCTATTGATTATTTGAAGTTATCGATGGAAATGGGCAAGGAAATGGGGGCTGAGTATACGTTAATGTCTCCCGCCCATGCCGGTTATTTAACTTCCGAAGCCGAAATTTGGCAAAGATTGATTCAATCCATGAGGGAATTAACAGATTATGCAGAGAAAATCGATCATAAAATTATTCTCGAGGCCCTCACGCCGATGGAATCTAACGTTTGTACAACTGCTAATGATTTGGCTAGGGTTTTTGGACAAGTAGAGTCCAATCATTTAGTGGGCATGTGTGATATTGTGCCGCCATTCGTCCAGCATGAAAGCATGATGGCTTATTTCGATAAATTGCAGGATAAGATGCAGCACCTTCACATCATTGATAGTGATGGAACGAGTGATACTCATATGATTCCTGGTGAAGGCGTGCTGCCAATGAAGGAATTATTAATGGAGCTCAAAGAGAGGGGCTACGATGGCACAGCAACTATTGAATTAGTAACCGCCTATATCAATGAGCCAAGATTATTTGCCCGCCGGGCCATTAATAATTTAAGATCACTAATGGACTAACTGCATTTAAATAGGAAGAAAGAGTGATTGCCATGTTTATCGATATGCACGTTCATCCGGACTTCTATGGTTTGATCAATGGGGATGAGCAGCGATTGGAATTCAGACATAGGGTAATGAATATTCACAAGAATGGGACCCCGCCATTACAGCATATTTTTAATCAAATGAAGTGTGCCGGTTTGGATAAGCTATGCCTGCTGCCCCAAGACTATACAACTGTGGAAGGGGCGGCAACGGTCACCAACGAGGAGATTAGAGCCATTGTTGACCAGGCTCCAGATCGATTTTTTGGTTTTGCCAGTGTCGACCCGTTCGACCCGAGCGCTGCCCAGAGACTGGAGAAGGCCTTCACCGAGCTGGGACTCCTTGGACTGAAATTAAATCCAAGCAAGCAGAGATATTATCCTGCTGATCCTAGGCTAAAAGATATTTATGATATTTGTGAGAAGTACGATAAGCCGATTATCTTTCACAGTGGTTTGTCATGGGAACCAGGAACCTTATCGAAATATTCAAGGCCGGTTGAGTTTGAAGAACTGGCTGACAGCAGGCCGAAATTAAGGATTTGTCTCGCGCATTTTGGCTGGCCGTGGGTGCAGGAGACAGCTATGTTAATGTTGAAATATCCAAATGTGTATGCAGATACAGCAATTTTATATTTTGATAATGCCAAAGAATTCTATACTCAAGTTTTTACGAAAGATATTCCTTCGACATGGATCGACCGGAGCTTAAGGCATCAAGTCATGTTTGGCAGCGACAATCCGCGTTTTGAGCAAATCAGAATGGCTGAGGCGTTAAATCATTTAGGGTTCCGGGAATCGACCGTGGAATTGATTCGTGGAAAGAATGCCTTGGAATTTCTGGGATGCTCTTTGTGAAAGGAGGAATATGAGCCATGCATGTAGACAGTATCACGATCCTCACAGATAAATACAATCAGTATTTTGTAATCACAGACGAGATTGAGCGGATTGTTGCCGAAAGCGGGATTAAGAGTGGTGTGGTCACAGTCCAAACGAAGCATACGACAACAGGGATTACCGTCAATGAAGCATTAGAATGTCTTGAGAGTGATATAGATGAATTTTTAAAAAGAATGGTGCCGGAAGATCACCCCTATGCCCATGCCCGCATGTTAAAAGACTATGGTTCTACAGCCGGCAATCCAACCGGACATATTAAAGCGTTGCTGACAGGTAATCACTGCCACTTTCCGATTGTTGATGGAAGGATGGTTCGGGGTGGGGCGCAGGAGGTATATTTCTGTGAATTTGATGGGCCGTCGGAGCGAACGATATTGATTTATATACAAGAGGGATAAGGGCCCGGATAGGATTAACTGTTTTATTCGCCTCCACTCTTTATGATATATTTTAAGTAGTGATGCAGGTCAAAAGTGTGGAGGAACGCACCGGTTATGGACAACAGTTATTTAAAACCACGTGAAGAAGTGGTGGAGAAAATAGAGTATTTTATCGATCAAAATGAATTGCGCCCCAATGATAAGCTTCCATCCGAAAGGCAGCTTTGTGAGGTTCTGGGGACCAGCAGAACGACCTTGCGCAGCGCGATCAAGAGGCTCATTATCGAAGGGGTTCTCTACAGCAAACGCGGGGCCGGGACATTTGTCTCCCCTGGAAAGCTAGTACAGAACCTGCAAAATATACAGTCCTTGTCGAAAAGCGCAATGGAAGCCAATAAAACATTAACAGCAAAAGTGTTATATGCGGACATGATGGAATGTAATAAAGAGTTATCCAAAAGGATGAAGTTAACACTTGGCAGCAAGATTTTCTGTCTACAGCGATTAAGATTGATTGATGGGGTCCCGGTTACGATTGAACTGTCTTATATCGACTATTCATTGTGCAAAGGCATTGAGCAATATGATTTTTCCCAGGATTCCCTTTATAAAGTTTTAGAAGAAGTCTATAACGTGGATATTGACCACGGTACAGAATCACTAAGTGTTACATTCGTGAGCGAGCAGGAAAGCGATCTCCTGGAGGTTGAGAACGGGACCCCTGTTTTCTATGTTACCGGTCATGTATATACTAAAAACGAAAAGCCGATTGAATATTATAAATCCATCAAAAGAGCAGACCTGATCCGTTTCTCTTCCGTACTTAAACATAAACATTAAGCTGCCAGCAATAACTGTACCGATTTGTATAAGCAATTAAGGGAAGCATAAGCAATGCAGGGGCGCGTGGTCATGAAATTTATTCGAAAGTGAGTGGAAAACGTCTTTGTCTAATATAGATTATCAATCTCCGATGTACTTGCAGCTGAGAGAAATCATCCGAACGAAAATTGAAGACGGTGAATTTCCTCCGGGTACGGCGATCCCCACCGAGCATGAACTGGCGAAAACCTATGGCATTAACCGATTGACTGTTCGAAATGGCATTTCCTCTCTTGTTAATGAAGGCTTGCTGAAAAGAATACAAGGGAAAGGCGTATTTGTCCTAGGAGAGAAAAGAGAGCACGATTTGGAAACCCTGGAAGGCTTCTCGCAAATGGTCAGAAAGAAAAATGCGAATCCTTCCTTCCAAATTCTGACGAAGTCCTTGCGAAATGCAGAACATAAATACAGCAAGATTTTTAATATTCAGCCAGGGGAGCAGATCTTTTACATTAAACGGGTTGACTATATTGATAATGAACCCTATTCGCTGGAGGAAATCTATATACCACACCATGTTTTTCCTCAATTGGGAGACATTGATCTAACCATTTTCTCTGTATATGAGATTTATGATTTTTATAACATTGAGATTTCATATTCGCAGCAGACGCTTGACCTCACTCAATTGGATCAATCAGATGCCCGCTTCTTGGACATTGATTCCTCTGCTCCGTTATTGTTATTTACTAACACAAGCTATAATGATGCAGACACTGTAATTGAATATTCAAGAAGTTATACACGCCCGGATAAAGCAAATTATAAGGTGCATTTCAAACGATAAAATGAAGATGGATAGTATGGTAATTTATTTACTGTACTATCCATTTTTGATTTTCCACTAATAAATGTGCATTTTGCACACATTTAGTGGTATACTGTATTACGTGCAATATGCACATAATATGGAATGAAAGAAGGGTGCAATAACAATGAAGGCAGCAATCGTAAAGGAAAAAGGGGCCGTACCTGTAATCGGTCATATGGATTCCCCAGTTGCGACAGATGGGCTAGTTGTCATTAATGTTTCGGCGGCAGGCCTAAGCCGGGTCAGCAAGTTCCGTTCCATGGGTATGCACTACTTATCTGAATTCAACTTTCCAATTGTAGCCGGTATGGACGGTGTTGGAACGATGGAAGATGGTTCGCGTGTTTACTTTGCGCTGTCTGCTGCACCTTATGGCAGCTTGGCTGAGCATACCCTAGTTAACAGAAAGCTGACTGTCCGTTTACCAGATGACCTTGATGATGTCACTGCTGCCGCTATCGCCAACCCCGGTATGTCCTCATGGGCTGCATTGGTGTATCGGGCTGGCTTTAAATCCGGTCAAACGGTATTGATCAATGGCGCTACGGGTGTATCCGGCAGTTTAGCCGTTCAGATTGCTAAGGGCCTAGGGGCCAAGAAGGTCATTGTAACGGGACGCAATGAATCGAAGCTGCAGGCACTTGAAGTCGATGAAGCCATTGCATTTGATATGACAGCCGACAGCGGACAAAAAAGGTTTGAAGATGCCCTAATGCCAGTTATTGCTGAAGGTGTTGATGTGATCTTGGATTACCTTTGGGGCGACAGCGCACTTGCCATCATGTCAGCTCTTGCTAAGACCCATACGGATCGTGTTGCCCGCTTTGTAAGCATTGGAACTTCATCTGGCCAAGAAAATATTCATTTGCCTTCATCTATATTACGCTCATCCACAATTGAGCTTATAGGCAGCGGGGGAGATAGTGTCTCTAAAGCTGACATGCTAACTGCGGTTAGAGGTGTTTTTGAAATGGCTGCCGAGGGGAAGTTAACCATTAATACAGCTGAGTTTGTTCTTGAAGAGATTGAAGAGGCTTGGAATGCCCCACTGTCGCCCCGTCCAGTTGTAAAGGTGAAATAAAGAATGATGGAAAATGAGATTTTTAGAGCACTCATTGATATATACTCCCTTATCAACCGGCCCGATCGCGATAAGAAAATGGTTGCACATGCTGGCGTAAATTTGGAGGCTGCAGCTTTTCGCGTCTTCGTTGGCATCGGGCATCTAGGATCGACAAGTGTCGGTGATTTGGCTGACATGATGGGGAAGAACTATTCGAGCGTCAGTCGGCAGATTGATAAGTTAGAGACCGCGGGGTTGGTTCATACTTATCCATCAAGTTCAGACTCCCGCATTCGTGTGTCAGAATTGACGAAATACGGGCAGGAAATCAATGCTACGATTAACCTCACCCGTGAGCGTATTATGCGTGAAGCTATGGCTGATTGGTCTGTGGAGGAACAAAGCGACTTATTGAATCATTTAAGACGATTATTCGAATCCATGAAAACGTTCGATTAGATTTGTTTGTTGTTTCCTATGTAATTTCAGCTCGGTTATTTCAATTGACAGCATTTCCCTTCGTGTGTTAGGGTTGCTTCAAAAAGATCATGTCCAGGCCTTCGGGCGAAGTGAAATCCGCCTGGGCATGGTCAGAAGCTCCACGTGGTGGTCGCTGCTTCGTGCATGCTGCCCGACCGAAGGCACGTGGTTCTTATCTATGTCATAGAGGTGAGAGATATGGGTACGGGCTTGGCCATGTATGACACAAATGAAGTTACTCCAATGGAGGCTTGCATTGCTGGCGAGTCCTTCTTCGAGGCTATTGGTGCAAAGGTTACAGCTGCCTGTTATTATACATACAACAAGGATGAAGACGAACGTTATGTTGATTTGATAGAGACCTCGCTTTCAGAACTCAAGCGTAAAATAATCTCTAAAGAGGTTACGGCGTTTCGATTATATAATGAACAGATTGGCCATTCCCCATGGTTTGCATCCTTTGGGTATATGAACGATGAGTTTGGCAGCTTTCATCATATCGATGCCCAGTGTGATGTGCCTATGGATGACATATATACAAATTTCATCGGTTTTGTGGAGGATGTATCGAAGAAAATCAGCTGTCCGTATGGAATTGTTTATGCTGCCCCAAAAGTGTCCGATGCCTTTTATTATGCTCAGGGTGAGAATCTGGTCAAATTATTTCCCTACGAGAATCCTAGGATTTTCAAAGAAGAAACTCCTGGGAGATTTAAAGGGAAGGCTCGTTACAGGGGAGACATGCTGAGAATGGTCTATCCCTGCAATGTGATCAACGGGAACCATCTTCATATGAAAATTCAAGGCATGACGCTTGGAGAGTGGATTGTTAAAGAGGGGGGCCGCGGCTCTCTAAGGAAAATCAGCCATGACCTGTGGCTGTGGGAGATTGGAAGGGATGATCTTGAGGGCGTAAGCCAATGGTGCGGAGAAGCCGGAATCCTGCTAGCCTGGAAGCCGCCTGTTCCAACAAAGCCACCCAGAATGTTGCCTTAGAGTAACGGTAATTCGCAGCTATATAAAATGAACTTTAGAATTAACCGATCTCAGCGGAGAGGCTGAGTGATTCTGAAGAACGGAGCGTCCGCCTTTGTCTCCGAAATGCCCCTACTTGGAGATCTAGTTCAAGCATTTCGGAGACAACAGGGGCCTTAAAGAACACTCGGCATCGCAGCGCCCCAAAAGGGTAACCTTCATAAGTTCATTTTATATAGTAAAGAGGAATATATGCGGCGCTTGAAATCCAATAGAATAGGATAGGAGAGATGACGGTGCAACTTTCAGATTCCACCCATGCCGAAATTACCGCGCTGTGTAAACAAGGTGATGATTTGGTGAGGGCAGGCGATCTTGAGGCGGGGAAGCAGAAGTACATCGCGGCCCTCCGATTATTGCCGGCAGATCACCGTGAATGGGAGGCTGCAACGTGGATATATGTTGCAATTGGGGATGTCCATTTTAAAACGAAGAGTTACGATAAGGCATTCAAGTGTTTTATTAATGCTGTTCAGTGTCCAAAGGGGCTTGGGAATCCCTACATCCATCTTCGGCTAGGACAAATGTATTATGAACAGGAGAACCTTGAAAAGGCCGCAGATGAGCTGACCCGGGCGTACATGGGTGCCGGGATTGCGATTTTTATGGAAGACGACCCCAAGTATCTTGAGTTTTTGGAGACAAAAATAGAGATTTGAAGCTCCAGAATAAGAAGTCGACTTAGAGAAGGGCCATCCGCAGGGGATGGCCCTTAAACTTGTTGTTTCAGACAGCGCGGAGGGCCTCCGAAATAGACAATAAATAGCAACTGATGGCAGGATAAAACAAGTTCTTCATTGGCCTCGTTGCGTGGTGGGCTTCTTTTCTATCACGACTGGCGAACTTGGTTTCTCCCCGCCAGCATCAATGCCAGTGGCAGGATGAGTGCAGTAACGGCAGCCAGCACATATAGGCAAATGCTAAACGCGTCGGGATAAGCCAAGACTGAGCCGGTATGGGCTTCAAGAGCGCTAAGCCAAACGATGCCGATCAGGGCGATGCCGATCGTAGAGGCGATCTGTATGCTGGTTGTCATGACACCGGATGCGGAGCCGATGTCTGTTGTGCGGATTTTCGCCAAAACAATATTCGTCAGTGGTGCGGCGACGAAGCCTTGACCGATGCCAAGCACAGCTAGAGCCGGAATCCATACGCCGACACCCGATGACACCCCGGTCGTTTGGACCGCCCAGCTAAGCAGCAGGTAGCCTGCTGTCGTCAAGATGGAACCGATGGTCAGCACATGAGCTCCAAGCTTCGCAGCGACTCGGGAGGAGAACAGCGAGGCGAGGAAATAGCCCATGCCCATCGCCCCGATTACAAGACCTGCTTGCAGAGCTGAGAAATGAAGTCCAAGCTGAAGCATGTAGGCGGCAACAAGGAAGAAGGCCCCTTGTGTCGACATTAACAGCAGCACAACGAGAATGCCGAGCGTGAACACCTTCTGTCTAAAGAGGTCGACATTCATAAATGGGAGCCGGCCGCGGCGCAGCAGTCGCCGTTCGTACCAGGCGAACAAAGCCAACACTGGGGCCGACAAGAGCAAACTGACAACGAGACCGGCAGGCCATCCTTCACGCTGTCCCCTCACGAGCGGATAGACGAGCATCAGCAAGCCGGCCGCAGCAAGTGCGGCTCCAGTCCAATCCAGTTTGGCGTGATCCGGCGAGCCTGATTCCGGAATGAATGGAATCAGGGCTAATGTCAGAGCCCCGAGTAGGACGCTGATCAGGAAGACCGCTCTCCAGTCCAAATTCCATAAATTCATGCGGAGAAGCAGCCCGCCGATGATCTGCCCGGCTGTTGCCGCGATCCCCTGGGTTGCGCCATACATACCAAAGATCGCACCTCGGCGTTCCGGAGTATAATTGGCCTGTATAAGGGATAAAATCTGCGGCATGAACAGGGCAGCGCCCACGCCCTGCAAAACGCGCGACGCAATGAGCACAGTGACTTGGTCAGAGAAGCCGCATAACAGAGAAGCGATCGTGAATAAGGACACTCCGATGAACAGCATTCTCCGGCGGCCGAACCGATCGCCCAGCCGGGCGCCGATAATCAGCAGAACGGCGAACGTAAGAGTATACCCGGTAAGCATGAGCTGCACATCGGCGAAGCTGGCCCCGAGCCCTTTCTGGATCGAGGGCGTGGCTACGTTCACGATGAACACGTTCGATACTGCCATAAATACAGACAAAAGCAGAGCAGGCAGCATCAGACGCGATTTGCGCCTATCTTTTTTGGAAACGGCATCTCGAGTCCGTCCCATCTGGGCGGAAGCGTCTGAAAGTGTATTATTGGGCATAGAAAGTTCCCCTTTCTCACTACTCGCTCGATTGACAGAAGGCGAGAGGATTTAATATACTGGAGTAGACAGGTCTGTCTCATCACGAAATGATACAGACAGATCTGTCTTGTGTCAATACACTTTTTTCCAAGCCTACAGAGATGGGGATTGAAGATGAATAAAGAATCGGCTAGAGATCGTATACTGCGGGTTGCTTCGGAATTGTTTTACATGGAGGGAATCCGGGCGGTTGGGATCGATCGGATTATCAAGGAATCCGGCGTTGCCAAGGCAAGTTTCTATCGGAGTTTCGCAACGAAAGATGATCTGATGGTTGCTTATCTCGAATCCAGGGATGAACTAAAAGTAGAGAAACTGGAAAAACTGAGGCAGCTGTATCCAAACTCCCCTAAGGAACAGCTCGACGCTCTCATTCACGATGTGACCGAACAGATGGGGACGCCGGATTACCGGGGGTGTCCGTTCTTGAACGCGGCGGTTGAATTCCCGGATCCGGAACACCCCGCCCACGTCAAATTGCTGGGCATTCAGAGGAGCTTCTGGTCTCGGGTTCAAGAGCTTGCAAGGGAAGGCGGGGCACGACAGCCTGAGGAGCTGACTGTGCAGCTGCGGATGTTGTATGAGGGATTCGTCATGAAGAGATACGTGGATAAGTCCGAGCTTGATCCGGAGTATTTCCGGAGGGCGGCGGAGCTGCTCTTGGAGAATCAGCTCGCTCCGGACAATCAACACAGGTAATGGACGATATTCATTTCGCGGGGATGGATTGATATAATCAAAGGGTACAAAGGGTAAACCGCAGCTTCTCAATACAAAAAAACAACCATTGCTGACCTTCGTCGTCGATGGTTGTTTTTGTTAGCGTAGATCCACTCGTGGTAAGCGACACCCTGAGCTCGTTATGAAGAGCTGTTAGTTTCTGGTTTTAACAGCTAATCCACCAAAGGATATAGGTCCTACAACATCTACTCTTGTATTTGCAGTACGGTTTTCTGCGGTGACTGTGTAAGAATGAGTACCTGCTTTTACATTTCTATCTTCAGCTTGGAAGGTAATTGTATAATTTTGCTCGGAACCTTTAGATTCGATCCCTTGCTGGGTGTTGAAAATTTCTGTATTCCCGCGGAAGACCCTAAAGCGGATTTGCCCAATCCCTGTGATGCCTCTGACACCAACGGTTGCCACCAAATCTACCCGGTTCGGTTGAGAATTTGCTGGAATCTGTATCGGGATCGATGCTATGCCAGATTTTTGTGGGGAACGCCGGATCGTAAACGATTTGGCCGGGTTGAAGCGACTAAGCGACTGGACGGCCGCTTTATCAAGGATACGTACCACAAGATCAACTCCTTTTTTTAATGCTCCAATTTATGTAGGAGATAAAGGGAATGATTGGGCACATTTAAGATGATTACATCTAGCCTTTGATATGCAACTGGAATCAAATATGCCGCATTCGCTGGTGATATGATTTAGTGGAAAGGAGGGAGCACTTCCATGTACGAATGGAACGAAATGGTGCAGCTTATGGTGGATTGGGTGGAGGCTAACATAACAGAGAGCAAGTCTCTATTAAAAATGTCGGAGCAATTAGGGTATTCCCCCTATTATTGTTCCAGACAGTTCAATCAATTAACTGGAATGACATTACGCGATTATGTCTGGACCCGGAGAATCAGCCGTGCCGCTCTGGAGCTCCGTGACACGGACCAGCGGGTTCTGGATATTGCCGTAAAGTACGGATTTTCATCGCAAGAGGCGTTTACACGAGCATTCAGCAAAGCTTTTCAGCTTACTCCAACAGCCTACCGGAAAGCGCCCCGACCTATTAAGCTGGCTATTCGTCAGGAAGTATTCTCGCCTTATCATTATGGGATCAAGGAGCGCGAAAAGATGAGCAATGTACACTTGAAGCCGGTTGAGACCAAGGTCGAGTTCATTCCGGCCCACAAATTCATCGGGATCTGGGACATTTCTGTGCAAAACTATGGGGACTTCTGGAACCATGGCCACAATTGTGATGAAGTTAGTGGTACGTTGGAGAGTATGTCGAACCACGTGCTGCCCGGCCAGCTCGGTCAGACGGCGGGGTGGTTTTATCAGAATGGTCAGAAGGGGTACTTGTATGGAATCCTCGTTCCATCGGAGTACGATGGAACCATTCCAGCGGGAATGGAATGCAGGGATATCCCTGAGTCGGAGTATTTGGTCTTTTTCCATCCGCCATTCGATTATCTGAAGGATAATGGGGCTGTGATGGGCGCCGTGGAAGAAGCTGCAGCGAAATTCGACCCCAAAGAAATGGGGTATGAATGGAATGAGGAGATCGGACAAGATTACCAGAGGCATTTCCCGGAAGGGTATGGTTATGCCGTGTTACGGCCGGTTAGAAAGAAAATCTAGTTGTGAATGAGATATTTTAGGGCACAGGGCCTTCCGAAGGAAGGCCTTTAAACTTGCCTCTGCAGATATTTTGGTGAACCGGAGGACCTTCTGGATAACTCTATAGTTTTCTTGCTTTGATTACAAAAGTTACAGGAATCATCTGTGCTCTTTTTGCTAAATCGCTGTTATCGTTCCGCAATTGTATAATTTCATCATCAGATTGCTCAATCATTTGCTCAATTACAAATCCCGCTTTGGCCAGCGCATTTACATAGGTTGATAGTTTACGATCCGATAAGGTTAGTTCACCTTCATCAAGGGATAGAGAACACCAGGATTCATCGAAATAACTTTTCTGAAAAACAAACTTATTGTTTTCCGAGGCAACACATCTGTGTATAGGGTGAGACCAACTGAAGATAAACACACCGTCTTTTTTTAGGTAAGAAGCGATTCGGCCAAAAGTACCCTCAAGGTCGGTGGTCCAGCCTATAGCATAAATCGAATATACAAAGTCAAAATAATCTACGGGTATGCCGCATTCTTCTTCCATGGGAGAGCAGATCAATTTTGCTGAAAGGCCGCATGCCTTCAAATGCTGTGCTGCTTTTTCCAGTTGCTTTTCTGATATATCCACAGCCCATAGCTCAGATGCTTTGCGTTCCCCTTGATATTGCAAGGAATGACCGTTTCCACAGCCGATCTCCAGCAGTTTTTTCCCGGAGACATCACCAAAAAGTTGGCACTTTTCTTCTGAGATATATGCTCCATAGAGAGGAAGCACGATTGCTCTTAAAAAGTCATTTCCTTGCGTATCCCAATAAAAGCTGTTTGTTTTATGAATAGTACTTTTGTTCATACCGACGCCCTCCACAAAATGTATAATATGAGCCTGAAAGTATAGTCCGACTTAGGCTTTACCGCAATACTCCGCCTAGCAACCTTCCCCCAATATATCGTTACTCCAAGAATAAATCCACCAGAATTATCCACGTGGTGTCACTAGTCACGCGATAGACATGCCGCCCCCTCTACAGTTTGGTTATAGTAGAAATTTCGTTTGCCTTTCCTACCAGCAGCTAATAAGCTGGACCTGTTATGATATTGCGAAAGGTAGGGGTATGCCATTTGAGAAAAGCCGATTTGATTAAGCTCTTCAACAAAGAGCAGCGGATAGAGGCTGATTATCCGGGAGTACGCAAGGAGTTTGCGGGTCCTATTATCCGATCCTTGTCTATAGATGGCATTGATAATTGTATCATCTATTCAGAGCTAGACGATCGGAACGCGGATGAGGCGATTGAGGATCAACTTCGTTATTTTCGGCAGCAAGGAATGAAATTCGAGTGGAAAGTTTACGATTTCGATCGTCCGCACGACTTGAAGGACCGCCTTATCGCCAGAGGATTTAATCCCGGGGAAGCGGAGGCTCTCTTGATCCTGGAGCTGCAGCCTGACCATGAACTGCTTCGGCTTCCTATTCCGTCATCGATCCGCCGAGTTACGGACAGTAGTAAGATTGATGGAATTATAGCTCTAGAAGATTCCGTCTGGGAAGAATCTCATCAGGAATTGGGTAAACGGTTAAAAGAGGAGCTCTCCTCCACTCCTGAACAGCTTGCAATATTCGTTGCTGAACATGAGGGGCAGACGGTATCGGCGGCTTGGATGTATTTTCATGAGGGAACCTCGTTTTGCAGCTTATGGGGAGGCGCCACTTTAGAACTTCTCCGAGGTCAGGGACACTATAAGGCCCTCCTCGCCGCACGGGCTCAGCATGCTTGGAATCACGGCTACCGGATGCTGATGGTAGAGGCAAGTCCGATGTCGCGTCCGATCTTGGAACAGAAGGGCTTTGTCTTCTTGGGTTATTCTTACCCGTGTATGTCCCCGTGATCATTAAATAACAAATGGTAGTGATTTTTCTCCTGGGAGGTAACATATATGACAGTGATGATCCATGAATATATAGTCAAAACGCAAGACTCAGGGCCATACGGAATAACGAGGGGAAAAGACGGTGCCATGTGGTTTACGGCACAACGGGGCAATCGAATCGGGCGGATAAACGCTGCAGGCGAGATAACTTCTTACTCTCCACCGACAGAGAATGCAGGAGTTATGACGATTATATCGGGCCGGGCCGGCGACTTGTGGTTCACGGAGTATCAGGCCAATAAAATCGGGAGAATGTCGCTGGATGGCTATTTTACAGAATATGAACTTCCTATCACAAATTCAGCTCCTTTCGGCATAACGGAAGATAAGGAAGGTGCAATTTGGTTTACAGAAATGAATAGCGGCAGAATCGGAAGGTTAACCGTATCTGGGGAGATGACCGAGTTTGAGCTGCCTAGCTCAAATACATTCCCTTCATTCATTGTTCCCGGCTCAGATGGGGCGTTATGGTTTACACAGAATCAGGGGAATTCGATTGGGAGAATCACCCCCGAAGGGGATATAACGGAATTTCCGATTCCAACACAGAATTCCGGCCCTGTAGGTATTACGAGCGGCCCTGACGGGGCATTATGGTTTGTGCAGATTATGGGCAATAAAATCGGAAAAATGACAACTTCAGGCGAAGTAACCGAATTTATGATACCGACACCGAATGCCAAGCCTCACGCTATCATTTGCGGGGAAAATGAGGATCTTTGGTTCACAGAATGGGGTGGCAACAAGATCGGGCGAATTACGGTTCAAGGAATGATTACAGAGTATTCAATCCCCACGGAACACGCAGAGCCTCATGGTATAGCGATTGCTGCAGACGGCGAAATTTGGTTCGCTGAAGAGTGCAACCAAATTGGGCGCCTCATTATCTCTTCATAACAGTATGAGCCGATGCCCCAGGCTGCTTCGCTTGCATATTTTCCTGAAAAAAGAAGATTCTAGAAAAGCAGTTCAGCGAAGACACCCGATTGGGTGTCTTTCTAAGGAGAAGTCCGTCTTTTTACAAACACGATATACTTATGCCAAAATAAGATAAAAAGGACGGGGTGTGAGCAGGTAGTGAAAACAATTGGACTTATAGGCGGTATGAGTTGGGAGTCATCCATGCTCTATTACCAAATCATCAATGAGAGGGTTAAAGAAAGGAGAGGTGGACACCACTCGGCAAAGAGCCTGCTGTATTCCGTAGACTTCCAGGAAATCAAGGATCTCCAGGATCAAGGGAACTGGGCAGAGGCGACGAAGGTCATGATTGAATCTGCACAGAAGCTTGAAGCAGGCGGAGCTGATGTCATAGTCATATGTACCAATACGATGCACAAGATGGCGCCGGAAGTGGGGAACTCCGTATCCATTCCTTTACTTCATATTGCAGATGCAACAGCAGCCAAAATTGTTAGCGACCAAATCAAGAAGGTCGCCTTGCTTGGGACTGCTTTTACTATGGAGCAGGAATTCTACAAGGGTAGACTTAAGAGTCAGTTTGGACTTGAGGTTGTTGTTCCGGATGAAGCCGACCGGGCAGTCATTCACGAAATCATTTATCAGGAGCTCTGTCTCGGCATTGTAGATGAACATTCCAAGAAAAAATATCTGGATATCATTGACCGTCTTATCCAAAAGGGAGCGGAAGCTGTTATTCTCGGATGTACGGAAATCACCATGCTCATCTCACAAGAAGACTGCAGTATCCCGGTTTATGATACAACACGGCTACACGCTGAGGCAGCGGTTGATTTTGCGTTAGGAGACGAGGTCTAAGAAAGAAAGCGTTCCGTTTATTTTAAAGAAAAATGCCCTCGTAATTTTGGTTTGGATTAATTACGGGAGCACTCTAATCCAAGTGTGCTGAGGAAGCCAAGCAGGATAAGAAGAGCTCTTATCCTGCTTTTTGCATGGATATATTATCTAATGTACTAAACTTTCCAAATCCGGCTGCAATTTGGTCCGCAGAGCATACAGCATGATCGCACCAACAAGGAACGCGACAGCATCCGCAATAACGAGTGACCAGACTACCCCGTGAAAGCCGTTCATACGATTGGCAATATAAAGTACAGGAATCAGAGTAATCCCTTGGATAACTGACATAATAAAAGCGGCTGTCCCTTGCGCTGTGGCCTGGAAGATTCCTGTAAACAGCGTGGTCATTCCTGTAATGAACAAGGATAAGAACGTCACATGCAGAATATAGCTGCCCATTTCAATTAATTTCGGGTCATTCGTAAACAAACCAATTAAGTGGTCAGAAATCAGGTAGACGATGACGCCGAACAAGACAGCTAGCGCCACTATCACTTTTATCGTAAATCCAATGGTGCTCTTCATGCGTAATTTATTTGCTGTAAAAGAGAAGGCAATGAGCGGCACGACCCCCTCGCATAACCCCATCAGAATAAACTCAGGAAATTGCAATAAACGTGTTGAAATTCCGTAGGCCGCCACGGCCTGATCCCCATAATCAACAAGATAATGGTTAAAGATAAGCGACATTGCACCCAAGAAGATACTCATAATAAAGACGGGGACTCCAATTTTGATTACATTGCCCAGAATGTCCTTGGTAGCCTTGAACCATTTTGCGGAGACCGTTAAGAATTGGCTCTTATATCCCATATGGAAGGCGTAGAATGCACTCGCAGCCAGGTTTGAAATGACCGTAGCAGAGGCAACGCCGATTACGCCCCAATGGAACACGAAGATGACTATCGCATCGAGAATAATATTCACGACAACACTGAGAATCATGCCGGTCATCGAGGTCATTGCTGCACCCTCCGAACGTACGATATTCTCCAGCGTAAAGAATAATACAACAAATGGCGAGCCTATAATCATGATCATGACATAGTCCTTCGTAAATCCGAAGGAGTCAGGCGTTGCCCCCAGTCCATGAACGATAGGATCGATCAATGGGAGGCCGATCGCTATTACGATAAGACCGAGAACTAAGCTGCTGTAAAAGGCGAATGAAGATACGTGCTTTACATCATCATATTTCTGCTCTCCTAACAACCGGGAGATGAAAGTACCGCCGCCGATACCAATCAGGTTGCCCAGCGCCATAATGACCGCGAATAACGGCAGGGTTAGCGCGAGTGCGGTTAACATGGCTGTATTATGGAGGGTGCCTAGGAAATAGGCATTCAGGATGGAATAAATGACACTCATTGACGTGCCTAACATCATAGGTACGGCAAAGTGAGCTACAGCTTTGGCGATGGGTGCTTTCTCAAAGTAATGAAGGTTTTCTGCATCCATAGGGATCACCACTTTCTGTTTTAATTTCGGCCCGTCTAACGGTGTTAGTTTGAACCTTACAGTGTTAGATGATATCATGGACTTATAAACTTGTAAAGCACAAACTTACACTATTAGATAAAAGGACGGATCATGATGAAAAAACAGCAGCCTCAGATTTCAGAGGATAAGATTCTGGAGGCGTCGTGGGAGCTTCTTGGAGAGGAGGGGATTGAAAAGTTCAGCATGAGGCGGCTGGCTGATCGGCTGGGGATTCAGGCTCCCTCTTTGTATTGGTACTTTAAGAGCAAGCAGGACCTCTATCAGCGTCTTGCCAACCACGTATCGGAGATCATCCTGGAGGAGTTCGATTCTGATGGGGACTGGAAGGAGCAGCTGACAGAGCTGGCTGTTACGGTGCGAAATGTCCTCCGCCGGTATCCCTGCTCTACGCAGCTTATGATGATGACGCTGCCCCATGAGCCGGATATCATCCGGTTCACCAACCGTATGCTGCTCTGCGTAGAATCAACCCCCCTTGACCATGAACAGAAAATGCAAGTAGTTGTCACCCTTGTGAACTATGTCTATTACTTCGTTCTGGACGATTATCAGCATCAGCGCAACGTCTCCGTTATTCTTAAGGAGCAGATAGAGCTTCCGAGTGAGGGGATGATCCGCCTGCTGGACTCCATGAGCGATGCGGAAGCGGGTTTGTTCAGGAGGATGTTCAAGAGTGGCCTGTTTGAGTTGATGGGGACCGACAGAGCGTTTGAGTTCGGCTTGAAGCTGATTCTGTTAGGGACCGAGCAGGTGATCATGGAGCAGGAGAAGGAGTTGTAGAAAATATAAACAAAGTTGCACGACTGTGGCGATCTGCCGGGAGGGATAAATGGGCAGAACCCGTTGGTCCACGGTATAGCCGAAGCTGCTTAAGAGATGAACGCTTGCTGAGATGGGAACAGGTAATCGTCCTCGGAGCCTTTCGAACAAAAGTCGGACTCTTAAATCGAATAGGGGACCGTCTTTTCGGACGATCCCCTTTAAGCTAGTCGTTGAATTGCATTTTATGATGCAAGCTCCTTCTTTGTCTTCGTGTGACTGGTCAGAATACCACTGATTATAAAAGATAACAACGAACCGGCAAAACATATAGCCGCAAATATACCTACGGCAGAAAAGCCGTTAAACGTCGCGTAAATCAGGCCTGCGATCCAAGAACCGAGCGTTGTCGCAGCGTACATGATTGAATTGGCCAAGCTGGAGATCGTGCCGCGGATGGTCGGATTTAACGAATTCAACATTCCTAATATCAGCGGAAATGCGATTCCCATGTTAACGAATATGAAAAAGTAGACCCCTTCGAAGGCCGCAACCGATTTCAAGTGAGGCAAAACAATAAAACATGCGATAGAGACAAGAAAGCCCACAACCAGCGTATTGAAACGGTTTAATGTTTTGATCACATAGGCACCGCCGAAGCTCCCGACTATATTCCCGAGACCAAGAAAAAACATCACGTACCCCGCTTGATCAATTGAAAGATGAAAGCGATCCGTCACCCATTTTCCAATAAAAGAAAAGGCAGCAAAGAATCCGCATTGAAATAAAAAATGAGCGAGGAAAGCCCTTCTCGCCATTTGGCTATTCAATAGTGGGATGTATCTACTGAAAATCGGAGATTTGGTATTTTGGCCTTGATTCGGTTTCATTTCAGGCAAAGCATAGAAGATGAATACCGCTACCAATAATGCACATGCACCGATTGTAAAAAAAGGATAATACCAATGGGTTGAGGCTAGCAGACTTCCAAGAGGGATGCCGAACGCTTGGGATGCAGCCAAGCCTGCCATGACGATTCCTGATACTTTAGCGATTTTTGGTGTTGGAAACAGAGCAGGGATTGAGGCCCAGACTTGAGGCGCCGTAAATGCTGCGCTGACTCCAGCCAAAAAACGGAATAAGAACATCGACCAAAAACCTGTAGCAAAACCGCATAACATGGTTGAAACCGAGAAGCAGACCATGCCGGCTAGCATTACTTTTTTTCGATCCCATCCATCGGAAAGCGGTCCAGCAATCAGTGCAAAAATGGCATAACCTAAAGCATAAGCCCCCACCATCCAACCGGAATATTCGGTCGGGATATGAAACAAGTTCTGAAGAGTGGGGATTAGCGGAGAAATCAAAAATGTATCCGTACCGATAACAAACATGATGAGGAAAAATAAAGCAGTTAATTTGAACATTCTATTTTCAACCCCATTAACACGATAGTGCATGTAATTCACTCCTCATAATAGTAATAGTATCAGCAACTGTTACTGTTTAAAGTAATACGTTCTAATAAGAAAGTCAAGTCGATTTCGCAACTACTTATTTTCAATTTGATTTGCTTAGCGAAAATCAATACACTACAAATAAGCTCTATAAAGAAAGAAGGACCTTGCAAAATGGCAAACCGAAGCCAACAGTTCTCTGTAGCCGTTCATATATTATGCTTTCTTGAATTTAATAAAGCGGGCCGTACCACGTCCGAATTACTTGCTTTGAGTGTGAACGCTAATTCTGCGGTTATTAGAAGAATCATGAGAAAACTTACTAAAGCGGGTCTCATTATCTCTACGCTTGGAGCAAATGCAGCGATAAGCCTTGCCAGAGAGGCAAAGCAAATTACGCTACTGGATGTGTATCGTGCTACCGAGGAAGATAGTCAGCAAATTTTTATGATTCATCAAGATACAAACCCGGCTTGTCCGGTAGGAAGTAAAATGCCGTATCTACTGGATAAGGTACACACGAAAGTCCAAACAACGATGGAGAACGAGTTATCGGGTATTACAATTGATCAGCTGCTTAAGAGTGGAATAGTAGAGTCGCAGGATTATAAGCAATGAATAGTATAGGCTTCGTTTACTTGGTCGGCACGGATCACTTGAGGCTCAAATGAACAATGCACCGATAAAAATATAAAAAGATCACCCAGCCTTTACTGACTGAAGATGTCAGTAAAGGTTTTTTACAATAGAGGAGATCAATTAGTCAATTAAACAAGGAGTGTGTGTGATGGATACAAAAAAAGTATATCTTTATGTATTTGATACTATGGCAGACTGGGAGACAGGATATTTAACCGCAGAACTCAACTCGGGAAGGTATTTTAGAAAAGGGTTAGCGCCTTTAGAGGTAGTTACCGTAGGCGTTGATAAAAATCCGGTGACTACAATGGGCGGGTTGAAAATATTACCCTGCATTTCTATTGATGAGTGTGTATTGAGAGGTACTGATGTTCTAATTCTTCCGGGCGGAGAGACCTGGCTGGAAGGCATTCACGAGCCTATATTAAATAAAGCCTCCCAAGCTTTAGAAGAAGGCACTGTTGTTGCGGCGATTTGCGGGGCAACCATGGGACTTGCAAAGATGGGTTTACTGGACTTAAGAAGGCATACAAGCAACGATCTGGAATATTTGAAGATGGTGTGCCCTAATTATATTGGAGAAAAGCATTATGAGATGGAGCCTGCGGTAACGGATGGGAATTTAATTACCGCATCAGGCATAGCTCCGTTGGAATTTGCGATGCATGTGTTGAAGGTGCTGGATGTATTTGCACCAGAAACTTTGCAGGCATGGTTCTATCTTTATCAGACTCATGAACCCAAGTACTTCTTCGAGTTAATGAGCTCCATCCATAGCTGATTACCAGGATGCACCTCAAGAGAGGGGTGCATTTTTTGTTTCCTAAATTACAGCAAGATGTGGAAAGTCGGGTGAAACCGGTTATGTTATTTTATTTACAGAAAAGAAATGATCAAATTCAGAAAAGAAAGGGGCAGATAGAATGATAGGCAATCCGCGATCTTACAAGTCAGAATCGGCAGGGAGCTTTTTGATCGGTGCATAGATATGATAGGTCGAATCCAGATGGTGGACGTCATCAAAAGCTTGTATGAGTTCAATATCAGTTTCCGCCGTTTCCTGTCTGGAGATCTTTAAAAATCGGGCATAGTCGCTTTTCAACACATCACCAATGTCTAGCAGTTCACCATAATAGTTGAACCTGGCACAAAAAGTCTGCGGCACATCAACCGTGAAATAATAAGGTTGATCAATTTCAAGGCTGCTTGGGATTCCGAACAGAACCTTGAACCGGGTTGAACCGGGCTGACAGTTGGAATAAATGACATAACCCGGCCCGCTTATGGTTTCATCAATTTGACTCAACAGCATTTGTGAATGTGCGCGAATCTGCTCTTTGTAATCATCATCGGCAATATTCACCTCAAAGGCGATCCCGCTGATTCGGGTCTCTTTGAATTCAGTCAGGGTGAAATCCGTAACGATATCCCCATTAATATTTTTAATGGGTCTTTTCACTACTCCAGGTATGGGGGTAGGAGAAATAGATGTAATTCCTGTTACTAAAGAACTTGGAGTCACGCCGTATTGTCGTTTGAAGGCTCTGGTGAATGAGGCTTGGGTACCGAAGTTGAGCTGATAAGCAATATCGGTTAGGGACCTGTTTTTGTTTTGGATGAAGGTTAAGGATGCATTCAATCTTCTGGAAAGGATGTATTGGTTTAACGAACAGCCCATCATAGCAGAAAACAGCCGGTGAAAATAGTATTTAGACATGTTGAAGGAAGCGGCGACGGATTCTACCGTTAAGGGCTGGTGTAAATGGTCCTCGATATGGATCAAGGCACTTTCGATGATTTGGTTATGGTCCATGATTACTCCTTGTATCAAGTGTTTACCGGTCATTTTGTTCCAAGTATACCATACGTCATCAGCAAAAAACTTAATGTCTTGGGAGGAATAAAAAGATGATGCAAGACCGAAGGAATGCAAGAATACTGGGGATTTTTTATATCCTTGCTGCAGTGACGTCAATTATAGCGGTAGTTTTGTATGGGCCCGTTTTGTCAGAACATTGGCAGGGAGCTGTGGCAAATGGATCGGAAACAAAGGTCTTAATCGGTGTACTAAATGACCTCTTGCTTGTGGTGACGGCTGTTGGTACAGCAGTCATGCTGTTTCCTTACGTAAGGCATTGGAATGAGCATATTGCGTTAGGGTATCTTTGTTTTCGATTTATGGAAGCTGTTTTTATTGCGATTGGGGTCGTAAGTATATTGGGTTTATTACAACTTAGTTCGTATAATGAAGCGGCTAACCTAACGGGAAAAACTAATCTCGAGCCTATAGGGCTGTTGCTGCAAACGATTTACCGCTGGACAGCTATGTTGGGGCCAAATTTCATGTTGGGCATAAATACTAGTCTGTATAGTTATTTGCTTTATCGAACAGGCTATGTGCCTAAACCGTTAGCGATATTCGGAATGGCTACAGCTGTTATGGTATTTATAGCTGGATTGCTGCAAATGTTCGGGGTCATCGGAACCTATTCGACGGTAAAAGGATTGATGGCGCTGCCCGTGGGCGTTTATGAGATGAGCCTGGCAGTCTGGTTAATTGCGAAGGGGTTTAATAAGGAGAACCTTGCAAAGTCGAGAGTAGAGACAGCCTCTTAGTATATAGCTCTTCGTCAATCTAGCCAACTCTAAGTTGGCTACAGATTTGTGGTCAACGGGGCACGGATTGCCCATGGGGCGAAGACTCCACTCCTGATCGACAACAAGGTGGACCCTTTGCACGCTCCAGAACCGCAGAACAAAGTAATCGTTCACGGTGCAGGGGCTGGATTACGACTGATGGTATCACAAATAAAGGAAATGTAACCAATGGGTTCAACCTCACTAAGAAGGGGGTTGGACCTTTTTTTACATCTTCAAGCCGATCTCACCAGTGCCTTCTACTTCTACATGAGGACGATCAAAAAAAAATAATTCTTTACCGATCGTTCTCAATATGTTAGGATGATCTCACAGGAAAAACAAACCTCTTTACCCAATTTAGAATGATCGTTCTCAAAAGAGTGGCCAAGGTTTAAAAATGACAATGAATAGGTATAACAGCCGGAGGTGATCAAGATGAAACATAAAGTGAATGCGCTCATTATCGGATTTGGCAAGGCTGGTAAGACGCTGGCTCCCTACTTGGCTAAGCAGGGACTTCGCGTTGCTGTCGTAGAACAATCCGCTGAGATGTACGGAGGTACTTGTATCAATGTAGGCTGCATCCCAACGAAGGCATTGGCTCATCAATCCCATCTGGTCTCACAGATGAGAATCGGTGATGTTACAGCACTTGGGGAGAGATATGCCCAGGCGATCCGGGACAAGGATGAATTGGTCGCTCTGCTGCGTGCGAAGAACTTCGACCAGGTGAACGATCAACCGGGAGTTACGGTTATTACAGGGAAGGCGTCCTTCCAGTCCGCACATGTGGTAGAGGTGAGCACGCAAGAGGGAAGCGTTCTGGTGGAAGCGGACCGGATCTTTATTAATACGGGTGCCAAGCCGGTCATTCCTGCGGTACCAGGCATCCAGAGCAGCAAGGTATATACAAGCGCGGAAATGCTGGACCTTTCGAGGCTCCCTGAGCGGCTGGCCATTATTGGTGGCGGTTATATCGGCCTCGAGTTTGCTTCCATTTATGCCGGTTTTGGTACCGAGGTAACGATCCTTGAACAAGGCGAACGGTTTCTGCCTAGAGACGATCGGGATATTGCCGACGAGGTTCAGAAGGTGCTTGAGCAAAAAGGAATCCGAATCCGGCTCACAACCCGTGTGGATCGGATCGTTGACGAAGGCAAAGATGAGGTCACGCTCCACCTATCCTCACCTGACGGAACGGAGGAGCTGAAAGCCGATGCGGTCCTGGTTGCAACCGGCAGAATGGCCAATACGGATGGCCTGAATCTCGAAGCAGCAGGTATCCGGCTTACGGAGCGTGGATTCATTCAGGTTGATGAAAAGCTGCAGACGAACATCCCCCACATCTGGGCACTTGGCGACGTGAATGGAGGACCGCAGTTTACGTATATCTCTCTTGATGATTTCCGCATCATAAAGGATCAATGGTTTGGAAGCGGGGAGCGGACCACGCTGGACCGCAAGCAGATTCCTTACTCGGTCTTTATCGATCCGCCCTTGTCCCATGTCGGGCTGACAGAGGCTGAGGCTCAGAAACAAGGCTATAACATCAAGGTTGCTAAACTGCCCGTTACGGCTTCAACCCGGGCTCGTCAACTGAAACAGACCGAGGGGCTTGTGAAAGCGGTAGTTGATACAGATACCGGGCAATTGCTAGGCTTCACCATGTTCGGAGTTGAATCCAGTGAAGTGGTGAACATCGTATCCGTGTTCATGAACTCAGGGCAGCCATATACCGCTTTGCGGGATATGATCTTTACCCATCCATCCATGTCGGAGATCCTGAATGATCTATTAGGTCTAATACCGAGCTAACCGCTGGACTTTCAACGCTATTCTTTACCGGTCATTCCCGGAAGTGGTATGATGTCTTGGATACGATAGACTGGAGGGTTGCCTAATGGCTAGAAGCAAAGAATTTGAAGAAAGTGCTGTCTTGGATAAGGCCATGAAGCTCTTCTGGGAGCAAGGCTATGAGAGCACCTCGATGAACGATCTGGTGGAGCATATGGGGATTCACCGCAGAAGCCTTTATGATACGTTTACAGACAAACGGACCTTGTATCTCAAGGCGATGGACCGGTTCGAGGACCGTACGGATGCCAAACTTGCGGCGGGTGTCAAGCAGTCGAAGACGGCTAAGGAAGCTCTGCAGTTCGTTTTCGATTATATGAGCCTTGGTGAGGAAGGCGTGCCATCCGGTTGCATGTTTGTAAATTCGGCAGTTGAATTGGCATGCCGGGATAAAGACATAGATGCCAAAGCCGTGAGTGCCTTCGAGAAGGTAGAGCAGCTGCTGGTGAAGATTGTATCCTGGGGGCAGCAAAGTGGTGAATTTAACGAACGGTACGAAGCCCAGGAGCTGGCCGAGTATCTGCATAATGCCTTAACGGGGCTGAGAGTGATGGCCCGGACGTCGGTGCCGAAGGAAAAGCTTGAGCGGATTTCTGCCCTGACCATGCGAATATTAGAGAAGTAAAGTAAACAGACAAATTTTTTTGAGTTATTTAGAACGATCGTTCTCATTAATTAAAAATTGAAGGAGCGAAAGACATGAAAACACTGATTATTGTTGCTCACCCGGATTTACAGAGTTCCCGGGTGAACCGGGCGTTGGCCCAGGTCGTGAAAGAGCAGCCGGATACGACGGTGCACGCGCTGTATGAATTTTACGGAGATCGCCCACTGGACGTTCCTCATGAGCAAGCGCTGCTGGATAGCCATGACCGGATTATTTTCCAATATCCGCTTTACTGGTACAGCACGCCTCCGCTTCTTAAGAAGTGGTTCGATGAGGTGCTGACCTATGGTTATGCTTTTGGTCCGGGTGGGGAGCACCTGAAGGGCAAGGAGGTTGGCATTGCGATCTCAACGGCGGGTACAGCCGCTTCGTATCAGCCCGGGGGATACAATCTCTTCACAGTCCGGGAGATCGCTAAACCGATGGAGGCGCTCGCCAACTACGTAAGTGGGCATTATTTGCCTCCTTTTGCCGTCCATAACGCGAACCAGATCACGGATGAACAGATAACCGAAGCCCAGGCTGCGTATGTTCAGCATCTGAGAACTATAAGCCATGTACAGACGGCCGGCCTGATAACAATTAACAAATAACAAACCTATAACTCTTGAGGAGGAAATGAACATGACAAACAAAAAAGTGGCCTTGGTTACGGGAGCGAACAAAGGAATCGGGTATGAAATCGCCAAACAACTGGGGGAACAGGGCATCACGGTATTGGTTGCGGCACGTACCCAGGCGACAGCTGATGAAGTGGCGGCCGAGCTGCGGGGCAAAGGCCTTGATGCGGTTGGCGTCGAACTGGAGGTAACGAACTCGAAGCATATTGCTGCATTGACTGGATGGATTGGTGACACCTATGGACGGCTGGATATTCTGGTTAACAATGCAGGGATATGGGCTGAAGCGAGTGGATACGAAGGGGACGCATTCCGGGATACATTTGAGGTCAACACGTTCGCCCCTTACTACATCACAGAAGCGCTGCTGCCTCATCTCTTGAAGAGCGAAGCTGGGCGGATCGTGAACCAGAGCAGTGCCTTGGGATCGATCCAATATATGCTATCCGATGGGCTGGCACAGCGTATTGCCACCCCTGCGTATTCCGCATCCAAGGCAGCCCTTAATATGCTTACAGCTTATTGGGCACAGCAGACGAAAGGAACGAACCTGAAGGTAAACTCGGTGCACCCTGGCCTGGTTAAAACGCAAATGGGCGGAGAAAAGGCCGAGTTGTCACCGGAGGATGGAGCGAAGACGGCAGTCCGTCTGGCTACGCTGCCTGAAGATGGCCCGACGGGCGGCTTCTACTATATGGATAGCCAGCTTCCTTGGTAAGACGGAATCCAGACAAATCACATTACATGAAGAATCTATGAAAATTACAATTTTAAGGAGAGATTAACGATGACCCAAGAAAAGATGAAAGCTGTAGGCCTGTTCCAATACCTGCCCATTGAGGATCCCAATAGTCTAATAGATGCGGAAATCGAGAAGCCGGTGCCAACAGGCAGGGATCTGCTGGTTAAAGTGAAGGCTGTCTCGGTCAACCCGGTGGATACCAAAGTGAGAGCCCCCAAAGCCCGTACCGAAAGTGAACTGAAAGTGCTGGGCTGGGACGTAGCTGGAGTGGTGGAGCAGGTCGGACCGGACTCCACACTGTTTCAGCCAGGGGATGAGGTCTTCTATGCTGGCAGCATTGTACGCCAGGGAGGCAACAGCGAATTTCACCTTGTCGATGAGCGTATCGTTGGCATGAAGCCGGCCAGCGTGGATTTTGCTGAGGCGGCGGCGCTGCCCTTGACCGCAATCACGGCATGGGAAGGGCTGTATGATCGGCTTGGCGTATCACCCGACAAGTCTGTGAATAGCGGCAAAACCATTCTGATTATCGGAGCCGCCGGCGGGGTGGGATCGATCGCAGTGCAGCTGGCCCGGCATGCTGGGTTAACGGTAATTGGCACGGCTTCCCGTCCGGATTCTACAGCTTGGGTCAAGGAGCAGGGGGCAGATTACGTGATTAACCATTACGACCCGTTCATGCCGCAGCTCCAGGCGAATGGATTAGGTCAGGTCGATTACATATTATGCCTGAACCATACCGAGCAGCACTGGAAGGGCATGGCTGAGGCCATCGCGCCGCAGGGCAAAATCTGCTCCATTGTAGAGACAAAGGAATCACTGGATTTGACGCTGCTCATGAACAAGAGCGCAACCTTTGTCTGGGAATTCATGTTCACCCGCTCGAGTTATCAGACGGCGGATATGATAGAGCAGCATAACCTGCTGAATGAGATCGCCCGGCTTGTGGATCAAGGGATCATCCAGACGACTGTGGCACAGAAGCTTGCGCCTATTAACGCCGAGAACCTCCGCAAGGCGCATGCTCTTCTGGAGACCGGCCGGACTGTGGGCAAGATCGTGCTTGAACAGTTTTGAAAAGGGGTGAAGTCCCGAAGGGAGAACCAATTTGAGGTTAGGTAAAAGCGTATTACTGGATAGGCAGAGCGCATAACAATCAGGAAAAGAAATTGATAGACTTAAAGCGGCTCCGAAGCATGAAAAATGCTCTGGAGCCGTTTTTGCATATTGACTTTGACACTAGTGCAATCTTTTATGAGCAAACCAAATCATGGGGCAGGACATTTCGAAGGCAGTCGGGAAACCCAAATCGGTGAGAGTCATAGGGTTAGGTTCCAATGATTTCACAGTTATGGTGCCCAAACATTATCTCGGGATCAGAATAAAATAGGAGTCAACATTACCTTACAGGGGGAGTTTCTTTGAGCGATATTGATATTCAAGGTTGTCCTGCTCCTCAGAACATCACTTTGGTTCAGCGCCTGCAGCCCGTTGTAGGCCGGATCGTAACGGTGTTCCAACCCGGCTTTCCGAAGCTAACGAGAACGACGGGGAAGCTCTCCAAAGTGACCTCGACCTCTTTTACAGTAGGATCAACTGTAGTTGATTTTCAAACCTCCTTCTTTATTGTCCTTAATGAGCGTGTTAAAAAGACACTGCCATTTGATTTGGTGGCCACTGCAGAAGACATAGGTGAGCTTCATGGGAGGCTAATCCGTGTTGGAAGAAATTTTGTCGAGTTTATTAAGATTCCGGGCCGGAGGGTTCCTACTCTGTTTCCGTTAAATCTGTTTACTGAAGTTGTATGCGAAGGCGAAGATGAGGAATAGGTACCGCTAAGGATTGGTTGATAACAGCAGCCGTTAATCTAAGTGCTATTCTCATGCTATGGGTACAGTAGGCTTTTCGTAATGCTAGGTCAACCGGAATTATACGGGCTGGCCTATTTTTATGACTCTAACTAAAGTAGAGCCTCGCATGGCTGGTAAGATTTAATTATGTACAAAAAAATGCAGAGGAAAATACTGATTTTTCTTCATCCAATAGACGAACAATAGACGGAGATTTTGACCCGAGACAATATAGCAGAGGTATTCCAGTATAGGGTACTATTAATGGAAACAGGTAGGAACTTCATTTGTAAAAGGGGTTTGACATGAAAGAGCCAATATTCGGAGATCAAACAGAGTCACAATTAAAGGTACTAAATGAAATCAGTACAATTTGCACAACAATTGATTGCAAGTTCTGGTTGCGTGGTGGATGGGCTATCGATTTTTTACTTGGGAAGGTCACCCGTCTACATGACGATATAGACTTGGTAACATGGATACAGAACAGAGAGCAGTTAGAATGCGCTCTTGCCGAAGCTGGTTATGAACAGGTTCCTGTAAAAGAGCAGTTTCGCGGGAGACAGTCCGATTTTCGTAAGGATGACGTAGACATTACATTGGGCTACATAACCAATACCAATGATGGAAGCATTATTATGAATGGCTTACCAGAGTGGGTATGGCGAGACGATTCGTTGTTACCACAAAGCTATATGTTAAACGGTTTATCGGCTCATGTGTTACATCCGAGACAGCTTTTGGAGGAAAAGGAGGTTTACAAACAAATCGGCAGGCAACCTCGAGCCAAGGACGAAGATAGCAAAAATATATTGCATCGTATAATAGGAGAGTTCAATTGACCGTTGGGGCAAGATATACAGGATATAGAAAGCCGCTCCATTTTGTGGGGCGGCTTTTTCTTTATATACTGATGTATATTTTGTAGGCTCATTGTAATCTAGGCCTCCGCTATATGATAATCGGTTTTGGGTTGGTCATTGGAGTGGGCGATGATTTTACCCGGTACCAGGCAAAGGATTCGATTAGAATATCGAGCAATGCAAATATAACTTGGTGGAAACTTTTGGATTGACGGATAACAGGAACAGTAGTAATATTATACCAAAGTATAAACCTTTAAACTTTCATGAATGTTATAATGTCATGAATAGGAGAAACATGGCATATACTGTCTAATTTTTAGTCAAATCGTAGATATAATATAACAGGTAAGGTTTTTTATTTTATCCTAAAAGTTTAAAGGTTTAAACTTTTAGATGATGGAGGCATAGAAATTTAATGAACATTCATGATGTAGCCAAAAAGTCGGGGCTCTCGGTAGTGACCGTATCCAGAGTGCTAAACAATTCACAGTCTGTGCGTGAGTCCAATAGACAGAAAGTGCTGAAAGCGATGGAGGAATTGAATTATCAGCCCAATTCTGCGGCTCGGAGTCTAGTGCGCGGCAAGACAGGAGTCATCGGGATGTCAATTAACAACTTTAATGACTCTTTCTATGACCGCGTGATTCGCGTGGTGAACCGGAAGCTGACGGAGCAAGGTTATTTTTTGGCCTTATCCATTGCTGAGAATGAGGACGAAGGCGATAATTTTCTGTTCCAGAAGGACCGTGTGGACGGGATTATCCTGTTGTCCCCGCTTGAAGAGATGGAAGATGTAGAGGAGCTGAAAAGAAAAAACATACCTTTTGTGCTGCTGGATAACCAGTTCCAGCATGAGGATGTTCCCAGTGTCGTGGTTGATAATTATCAGGGTGGATATGAAGCGACAAAACACTTGATTGATCTTGGACACACCCAGATTGCCTATATCGGCGGCCCTTCGGTATTCCTCAGTGTTGCGGAGCGCAAGCGGGGCTATGGCCATGCGTTGGAGGAAGCAGGGTTAACGCCTTTCGGCACAGATTCCTGCGGGTTTACGGTAAGCGGCGGCTATGAAGTTGCCAAGAGATGGATTCGGGAAGATAGGCTTCCGACAGCCTTTTTTTGCGGAGATGACTTTATTGCCCTTGGTCTTGTCCAGGCGCTGCGCGAAGAAGGAATTCGGGTACCCCATGATATCTCGGTCGTAGGATTTGATGATCAGCAGTTCGCAGGTGAATTCTACCCGCGGTTGACGACGGTCAGGCAGCCTGAGGCGCAAATGGGCAGCATCGGCGTTGATCTGCTGATGAAATTGATCCATGGGGAGGTGATGCCGCCCGTTGTAACGAAGCTCGCTCCTCAGCTTCTCGTGCGTGAGTCATCAGCTGCTGTAAGATTAACTTGAATATTAGGAGTGAAACGATCTTGAAGTATTACTTGGGAGTGGATGCAGGGGGCAGTAAAACCTATGCCATAATTGCCAATGAACAGGGCCAGGTCATCGGCGCAGGCCGGGGAGGGAACGGGAACCACCAGAAGAATCGTCAGCAGGCGGAGGACAGCTTGCGGCTGGCAGTATCGGAAGCGCTTACGGCTTCAGGACTGACCAAGGATCAACTGGAGTACTCCTGGTTTGGCATGGCAGGAGCAGACAGGGAGCCCGATTTCCGGATTTTGCGGCCTATCATCAGCCGTCTCGGTCTTCCCCGGACGGAGATTTCCTGCGATACCTGGAATGCGTTGCGGTCAGGTACTGAGGAGAACTATGGAGTCGTGCTGATTTGCGGCTCGGGTGTGAACTGTGCAGGCAAGAATTCGAAGGGAGCTACGTACCAATGCGGGGGGTTCGGCTATCTGTTCGGTGATTTTGGCGGCGGCTATGATTTAAGTGTAGAGGTATTCCGCAGCGTTATCCGGGCGGACGAGGGGAGAGAGCGCAAGACGGTGCTGACAGAGCGCTTAACTCAACTGCTGGGTTATTCCAACGTTTCAGAGCTGCGGGAGGATTACCTGGATCATTTCAGAGACTTGCCGGCCCATATTGCCGAGCTGCTGTTTCAGGCGGCAGAGGAAGGGGACCAGGTTGCCACCGGATTGCTGATCAAGCAAGGGGATGAGCTGGGATTGGCCGCGGCGGCGACTATACGCCAATTGGCTATGGAGGAGGATTCTTTTGACATAGTACTGGCAGGCAGCCTGCTGACCAAGGGAGACCGCTCAGGTATTATCCGGCACGCTATTGAGCAGAGGGTGAAGCAGTCGGCTCCCAATGGCACCTTAAGGATATTAAGCCGTGAGCCGGTTGTAGGTTCGGTTGTTCTGGCGATGGAAAGCAGCGGGATGCATGTTAATCGCGAGATACTTGATCGTCTGTCGTCCCTGGAGAAAGTACCGAATAAAACAAGCTAGTTATCATCCAACCAAAATGAAAAAGGCGAAGGAAGGGTCTGGTTATGAAGGAAACATTAAAGCTAGTTGTCGTCGGAGCTGGGTCATCGTATACACCTGAGCTTATTGAGGGCATCCTTATGCACCACAAAGAGCTTCCCATCGGGGAAGTATGGCTGGTGGATATTGAGGAGGGGAAGGAAAAGCTGCATACGATTGCGGAACTGAGCAGGCGTATGATTGCTAAGTCCGGATTGCCGATCACAGTTGTGGAAGCGCTTAACCGGAGGGAGGCTATCGCCGGAGCGGACTTTGTCTGCACGCAAATCCGGGTAGGCATGCTGGAAGCGCGGAAATGGGACGAATTGATTCCTCTAAAGTACAATGTCATCGGTCAGGAGACGACTGGCCCCGGAGGAATGATGAAAGGCTTGCGGACCATCCCGGTCATTCTGGATATCTGCAGGGATATCGAGGAGCTTGCGCCAGATGCCTGGCTGCTGAATTTTACGAATCCAGCGGGTATGGTGACTGAGGCTGTTCACAAGTATTCCTCGGTCAAAAGCATAGGCCTGTGCAACTCGCCGATCGGTTTTCAAAAGTGGCTCTCTGAGTTCTTCGGGCTTCCTACCGAGAAGATCTATTCGGAGTTTGTCGGCATTAACCATCTACACTGGGTATCCGATGTCGTGATTGACGGAGAGAGCAAGCTGCAGGAGCTTATTGACTACCCTCAGAGCTACAAGGCGAGCAATGTGCCGTTTGATTCCTGGGACCACCGGTTCCTGAATGGATTGAAATCGATCCCCTCCTATTACCTGAGCTATTACTATATGACGGACGCTATGCTGGAGGAACAGAAGGAAGCGGCGGCAACGACCGGCTCGCGTGCGGAAGTGGTGAAGCAGGTGGAGGAAGAGCTGTTCGAGCTGTACCGGGACGTGGAGCTGAAGGAGAAACCGAAGCAGCTGGAGCAGCGCGGCGGGGCGTATTACTCGGAGGCGGCGGTACTGCTGATGAGGTCCCTTTATAATGATTCCCGCGATATCCAGACGCTGAATGTACGCAACAACGGAATTATTGGCTTCCTGCCGGACGATGCTTCCATTGAGGTGAACTGTATAGTGACCAAGCAGGGCCCGCTGCCAATTCCGCTGCGGAAAATTCCAGAGTCCATTAAAGGTCTGCTTGCGGCGGTCAAGGTATACGAGAGCCTGACCATCGAGGCAGCCGTACACGGGGACCGGGACATTGCCCTGCAGGCATTGGTTCATCACCCGCTGGTGCCTTCGGTCACTGTAGCTGAACAGCTGCTGGATGAAATGCTGGAGAAAAACAAACCGTATCTGCCTATGTTTCACTAGAAGGCGCCAGAGGAGGAAACGTGGATGAAGGCGGCCGTTAAACCAAGTGTATGGAAGAAATTTACGAATCAGTTGGATTTACAGTCCATGGTCTGGCCGGGAATTATTTTTATCGCAATATTCAGTTACATTCCGATGTATGGCGTGGTTATGGCGTTTCAGCAGTACAACATTTTTAAAGGCGTGCTGGGAAGTGCTTGGGTTGGATGGATGAATTTCAAAATGTTCTTTGAGGCGCCTGAGTTCTGGACTGTAATGAGGAATACCCTTGTGATTAGTCTGCTGAAACTGATCATTGCCTTTCCTGCCCCGATTCTGCTTGCGCTGATGCTTAATGAAATCGGGAATATGGCCTTTAAACGATTTATCCAGACGGTCAGCTACCTGCCGTATTTCCTGTCCTGGGTCATTGTATCCGGCCTTGTATTCTCGGTGCTGTCGGTGGATAACGGAACAGTGAACTACTTGCTGGAGCAGCTGAACCTGACCCATGAGCCGATCAACTTTCTGGCGATACCGGAATACTTCTGGTCGATTCTTGTGAGCGTGAATGTGTGGAAGGAGATCGGGTTTGGCAGCATTGTCTATCTGGCTGCGATCGCGGGCGTTGATCCTTCTATGTATGAGGCCGCTTCTATAGACGGCGCAAGCCGGTTTAAGCAAATTTACACCATTACACTCCCCAGTATTTCCCCTGTAATTATTATCTTTATGATTCTTGCTATCGGCAATCTGCTCAGTGCGGGTTTTGAAGACATTTTGCTGCTGGCAACCAATCCAATTCTGCAGCCTTACTCCGATGTTATCGACACCTATGTGTATCGTGTTGGGATATTGAATGCCAGATTCTCTTATGCGACAGCGGTAGGGCTGTTCAAAGCGGTAATCAGTGTAATTCTGCTGGTGACCGCCAACAAAATTGCCCGCCGGGCAGATGTCAGTCTCTGGTAGACCTACAGCTTATAGGAGGGGTGAACAATGAGACTAAGCCTGGGCGATAAAATGATGCAGCGGACGATCTATCTCCTCTTGACACTGATGGCCGTAATCATGCTCTACCCGTTTTGGAACGCGCTTGTTATTTCCTTCAATCAAGGGAGTGATACGGCGCTCGGCGGTGTAACCCTATGGCCTAGAGTGTATACATTGGAGAACTATTACATTGTGTTTCAGGATCACCGCTTGTTGAACTCTTTCTTGATCACCGTTCTTAGAACTGTGATCGGTACGGTATTATCTGTCTTCTTCACGGCATTGTTAGCCTACGGAATGTCCAAGAAGACATTGCTGTTTCGCAAGCAGTATATGGTGTTCTTCATGATCACGATGTTCTTTAGCGGAGGGCTGATTCCCACTTATTTGCTGATCCGCTCGCTGGGTATGCTGGACACCTTCTGGGTTCTGATTATTCCTAGCATCATTAGCGTCTACAACATGATTGTCATCCGCACCTTCTTCTCCGCTCTGCCCGACGGGCTGGAGGAATCGGCCAAAATTGACGGCTGCAGCAACTACGGCATTTTCTTCCGGATCGTTATTCCCGTCTCAGGCCCAGTGCTTGCTACGATTGCTTTATTTACAGCCGTGGGTTACTGGAACGACTGGTTCACGGGAGCGATCTATATTACGAAGGACCACCTGCTTCCGATACAGACGCTGCTGCGGCAAATTATGAACTCTAATATTATGACTGAACTCGGCTCATCGAATGCCATCGCACTGGATCATATGAACCGGAATCGGACGGTTACAACGAAGTCATTGACCATGGCTACGATGATGATCGCCACCATTCCAATTATTCTGACGTACCCTTTCCTGCAAAAGTATTTTGTTAAAGGGGTATTGATCGGTTCATTGAAAGAATAGCGTCACTAGCAATCTCCATATCGTGTAGAAAGAAGGGGAAAGAATGCGTATGCGGTTGAAATGGGTATCGCTTCTGCTGGTCTGCCTGCTGCTTCTAGTCACGGCTTGCAGCGGAGGCGGGAAGCAGGAAGAAGGTCAGGGCAAAGGGAATACCGGGGCAGATGGCGGTACTACCTTCAGCTTCTTTGGAAATTACGACTGGCTTACAACAGCGCCTTGGGGGGAGAATGCGGCAACGAAATGGATTCAGGAGAACCGGAAGGTTACTGTGAAACCAGTGCAATCTGGAGGGGCGGCCGCGGAGAAGCTGAATACGATGATCGTCAGCGATGATCTGCCCGATGTGATCTTCACCGACCGGGGATCTACGGTGGAACGGCTGGTGCAGGCAGGGAAACTCGTGGCGCTGGATCAATACTATGAGAAATATCCAAACTTCAAGAAATATGTAAAGGAATCCACCCTGAACCTGCTCCGCTCTGAGGACGGGAAGATCTATCAAATCCCAAATTGGTACACCTCAGGGCAGTTCGGAAATGGGGGTTGGATGGTCAATAAAGAGATTTATAACGCGCTTGGCAGACCGAAGCTGGAAACCTTCGATGATCTGTACCAATATTTGCTCCAGGTGCGGGACAAATACCCGGATGTAGTGCCTCTTGAGGTTGGGGAGAAAGGGGCGGGCCTTGAAATTATGTATGGGGGATTCAAGGAGAATTCCACCAGTAAGTTCATTTCTCTCATGGGATATCCGGAAGGCAACAAGCTGCTCCCCATCTATGACGATCCTGCTTACAAGGAAATGATGCTGTATATCAATAAGCTGTTCCGTGAACGCCTGATTACTCAAGATGCCCTGCAGCAAGTTCAGGATGCGGTCAAGGAGAAGGTGAATACCGGGCGCGTAGCGGTCATGGTAGAGTCCAACATCACTACGTATGGAGCCGAGGGACACCGGGCATTGACTGCAAGCAAACCGGACAGCGGATATGAGATTATTTGGCCGATCCATAAAGCTGGACTAGACAAGAACAAGGTGTTTGTAAGCGGCTTTGAGACGCTGGGCTGGAACGTCAGTGTCATTACGACGAGTGCCAAGGATCCGGAGGCCATCTTCGCTTATTATGACTGGATCACAGGTCCGGAGGGACAGAAGGTTCTGTTCTTCGGTCCGAAAGGTTTATATTGGGATGAAGAGAATGCCGATGGCGCTCCGATTCCGAATAAGAAATACAAGACGACACCTGCTAATGAGCGTACGGAAACCATGCGGAAATTCGAAGATTTCAACTGGGCGGGAAATACGACCTTTATCGATAAGGCGAAAATGAGCCTCGAGGCCTCGCTTTCCGCGAACCAGAAATCGTGGGAGACGGTGGCACAGTCCACGGTGACCTGGAAAACCGCTCTGGACATTACACAATTTGTGAATACCGACCCGGTTCCCGATACAGAGATCGGCATCATCGCCCAAAATATTCAGAATATTCATACCCTTGCTTTCGCTCAGATGGTGCAAGCGAAGTCGGATGGAGAGGTGCTGTCGGCTCTGGAGACGGCTAAGAAGAACGCCCAAAATGCTGGGCTGGATAAGCTGCTTGAGTTCAAAACCCAAAGATGGCAGGAGAATCTCCGGAAAATTAACGCGGCGAAGTAATTCTTGTTAATAACATAAATTCAACTATTTTATGGAGGCGAGAATATGACATTTGCACGGAAAGCAAGGTCTATTGCAGTGTTAAGCTTGGCGTTGGTTGTCTCTTTATTGGGTTCCTCGTTTCCCGCTATGGCTCAGGAGGGGAGTAATCCCCCTTTTGAAACAGAGGTTATTGTACGAACAGTTAACCAGTTTAAGAACAAGGCGGATGTTCAGAACTTTATTACGCTGTCCAAACGCTACGGCGTTGATGTCATCAGTATGAACGTGAAGCAGGATGAAGATGACGAGGTCCCGTCCGGACGGGTGTTCTATCAGAGCGATATCGCTCCGATTGCACAAGGCTACGAGAATTTCGATGCTCTTCAGGAGGTCATTACAGCAGCCCACGCCGCAGGAATGAAAGTGCATGCCTGGATCCCGCAATTCCATGATCAGGAGGCCTTCCGGAAGCACAAGGAATGGCAGATGCAGGCGCTGGTGGGTGGGGTTCAGACTCCGTTTAAAGGTTCTAACGGCAACGAATACTTCGTCAATCCGATTCATCATGAAGTGCAGCAGTATGAACGCTCCATCATTCAGGAAGTAGTCGAGAATTATGCGGTTGACGGCGTTGTGCTGGACTGGATCCGTTTCGATAATTACAACATGGATGTAAGCGATTATACCGTGGCCAAATATAAGGCGCAATTCGGATACTCACCGCTCAGTATTAATTTCGATGTGGATTCCACTCAGCGGAAGCAGTGGAATGAATGGAGATCAGATCAAATCGGAAAGTATGTAGGCGATATCCGTCAGGATATTTCCCAGTCCTCAAACCCGGATGTGCAGCTTGGTGTCTACATTTTGCCGCCGGAATTTACAGAGGTGGGGCAGAATGTGGCCAAATTTAAAAATTCTATCGACTTTGTCGCCCCTATGGCGTACTTTGATGACTGGGAATTCAACAGTGACTGGGTGTACAGCAAGGCCTACGGTATCCTGAAGGATACGAACGACCGGATCAGTGGCAGCCAAGTAGAAATTGTAGCAACGCTGGATAATGACTGGACTGATGATGAATACCAGGAGATTTACAAGGGAATCCGCGAGAATTATCCTGGTGTGAAACGCCTGTCGTTCTTCTCCTATGGGGCCTGGCCTGAAGCTCAGCTGGCCAAGATCGATGAACGCACGACATGGCCGACACCGGACTGGACACCGCCGGGTGAACATGACTATCCGGCTCAGCTGCCTGCAGGCTGGAAGGCAAGAAATATCGGCTCCAAGCCCGGGAATGTTGTATATAATTCCTCCAATAAGCAATTTACCATGAGCAGTACATCCACGGATATTTGGGGAAGAGCGGATCAGCTGAACTTTGTATATCAGCCTGTGAAAGGGGATTCGGAGATCTTGGTTCAGCTGCGTTCAACAGAACGCATGAACGGCTGGGCCAAGGCTGGCATTATGATTCGGGAGTCGCTGGGGCATGATGCGAAGCACGCGGACATGATGATTACCCCTGAGAATGGGGCAACCTTCCAGTATCGTAAAGAGACCACGGGCAGTACGGTCGACCAGACAGCGGATGCCTCTGCTCCAAGCTGGCTTAAGCTGAGCCGAAAGGGAAATACCTTCACAGGCGCGGTCTCGTCTGACGGGAAACGCTGGAAGACGGTTGGAACCGTTCAGATCCCGATGAGCCGCCAGGTGTATATCGGCATGGCGCTCAGCAATCCGGGAGATGACGCGGGGAATAAGGCCGTATTTGGCAATGTGAAGATCACAAATTAACCTTAATGCGCATGAGGCCAACCCAAATGGATGGCCTCATGTTTGCATGTGCGGTACCAAACGCGTTTAGATAAGAAAACGATGTTGAACAAAGCGATAGGGCCGTTCCTCAAAAGGACGGTCCTTAAAGCTTGTAGTTAAATAGGCATTCTTTTCTCAGAACTCTCAGGGCTAAAATAGTGTTCCAGCTTTCGATATACAAGCGCAAGTATCATTGCTGGAATCGTACATCCAATCATACCAATAAAGGCGTATCTTGGCTCAATCTCGTATAAATAGCCTCCAAAAATGGTAAACACCGCAGTGCTCCAGCTAAGAGCTAGTGCTGAATAGACGCCTTGGGCCTTCGGAATCTGCGCAGGTGGAATGTTTCTTATTAAGTACTTCATGAAGGCATAATGCCCCATAGCAAATGAGCATGCATGCAGGGTTTGAGCAATACTGAACACAACGACATTAGGAAAGGCAAATACTAATATCCAACGTAAGGAAGAACCTAATGCTGCTATGGTGAGCAAGGTGCCTGTCGAGTACTTACCAAGCTTCCGATCTGCAATGGAGAACAGGATGATTTCTGCCACCACGGCAATGTTAATAATGGCGCCTATTAAATATTGGGGGACATGGATTTCCTGCAGATAGAGATAACCATAATTGTAATAAGAAGCATGCGCTGCTTGCAGTAAGATTACGATAATCAGTACCAAACCAAAGTGTTTGATACGGAATAATTTTAATACGCCCCCTTGCTGTACCTGATCTACAGGTGGCTTTGCAGCTAGAATATCAGGCGCACGCATGAAGCCAAGGCATACGAATACCACTATACCAATTAAGAACGCCCATAAAATCACTTGATCTCCAAACATCCCTGTAAAAATAGATAGAATCATGCCTGCCAAGATGAATCCAATCGATCCCCACTGCCGGCTTTTCCCGTAATGTCTTAATTGGTTGCTTTGGACGAGCAGGCCAGCAGCGCTATCCAAGGTAGGCATTAATACCGGGTAGAAGAAGTGAAATACTAATGTAACTACAAGCAAACTGGTAAAGGAGCTTGACGGAATATAAAACAGAATAGCAATCAGCGTGCCGATTCCAGCTCCACATAATAAAGCTTTGCTGCTAAACTTCCCCGATAGAGAGGGGAATGCAACTAATGTGGAAAGGCCTCTTGCAACCAGACCACAGCTCATAATCAGACTGGCCTCAGGAACCGAAATCCCTTTGGTATGAACCATCCATCCCGTCCAATAGGGCAGAAAAATCCCCCATGTGATAAAAAAGCAGAAAAATTGTATACTCATCCAGCGATGTGTGTTCATTTGACTTCCCTCCATGCTTTGCATGCTATCATGGAGATACGAGTATAAAATAGGAGATATCTCAGGTTTTGAGGTGGGAAGATGGAAATCTACAAGGGTGAGAAAAAACGATTGTTGATGGAGAAGAACTCCATTTCACATTTATTTTCTATTCCAGTTGAAGAGTGGGTGGAAGTGCATGAGTACCAACGTGATGAGTGGATTATCCGGGAAGGCACAAGGCCCAATTTTCTGTTCTACGTGATTGAAGGAAAAGCGAAAATCTATGTAACCCATCAAAATGGGAAGGTTTCCTTAATTAATTTTATCAACGCACATGATTACATCGGGGAAATGGAATTATTAAATGAGGTGTACTATACCAAAGGGATTCAAGCCTTAACCAAGACGCTTTGCTTCGCTCTTCCCACTCATCGCTGCCGGACACTATTGATGGAGGATACCAAATTCCTGCGTGAACTAACCAAGTTTTTAAGTATAAAAGCGACATTTATGGCTACAAAGTATTCACAGAGTCTTGCTTTTCCGCTTGAAAACCGGCTTGCAGATTTTATTCTGCAAACCGCGGATGAAGGGATTTATAAGGAGAAACACGTAACGGTGTGTGATTATTTAGGCGTGTCCTACCGTCACTTATTGTATGTGCTAACCCAATTTTGTGATAAAGGGTACTTACAGAAGGAGGGAAGGTATTATCAAATTAAACAATATCACTCCTTATATGAACTTGCAGAGGTGTTAGGAGTAAGTCATTAAGGCGAAGTATCCGGCATGTGGATACGATCTTGACAATCCAGCAGTATCCAAGTAATGTGAGATTAAATTAAAGGCCATGTAACCGAAAGGTTCAACCTCGCTGCAGTGGGGTTGGACCTTTTTTTATTGATTGAATGGAGGAGATCAGGGATGGCAAGGAAGGAACAGCTTCTTAGAAGACTTGATGAAATCGGAGGGTCGCTGGAGCAAAGAGGTGAGGCGCTGCTGTTATTAGGAGTTGGATCGGTCGGGGTAGAAATGGAGCGGATTGATGACTATTCGGATTTAGACTTTTTTGTGATTGTGAAGCCAGGGTATAAACAACAGTATATTGAGCGGCTGGATTGGCTGGAGGAGGTGTGCCCGCTAGCGTATACCTTCCGAAATACGGTGGACGGATACAAGATTCTGTTCGAGGACGGGATCTATGGGGAGTTTGCCGTGTTCGAGGAGGAGGAGATGGAACATATCGCATACTCGGAGGGAAGGATTGTGTGGATAGACCCGCATCTCGCAAATTCGAGGCTTGCAGAGATCGCTAAGGGTGGAAGGAGAACGGAGACACAGCGAAGGGAGGAGCTTGATTTTCCGCTGAACGAGGCTTTGACCAACTTGTACGTGGGACTATGCCGTTATGCTCGGGGAGAGAAGCTCTCCGCGGCCAGGTTCGTGCAGAGTTATGCCGTGGATAACATCCTGTCCGTTCTGCATTTGCTGGAGAAGGAGGAGGCGTACTTCCCGGATGTGTTTGGTGAAGAACGGCGGATGGAAAGAAGATACCCTTCCTTTGCAGCTCAGGTGGGCGATATGATCCTGGGATACGAGCGGACGCCAGAGTCGGCGCTGCATATTCTTCGTTATCTGGAAGAAGCGTATCCCGTTAATACCAGAATGAGCGTGGAAATAAGAAGATTGGCAGACCAGTTAAATCATTCACGCTAGAGGCAGCTTCTAAAGGGATCTTGCTGCTTGGCTTGGTGGAGGTTTTTGACGTAAAACGTCGAATGTATATAGGTGTTTGTTCATTATACAGGGGATTTAGCCTATAAGATGACCGGGGTAGCGCCAAGCTACGCCGGTTATTCCCTATCCTGAACTTCTGTACTTGCTCACTCCATTAAGACAAAAGGGGCAACCAACTATGGCGAGAATTTTGATTATAGAGGATGAAGAATCTATTAGAGAAGAGCTGGAAATTCTGCTGCGAAATGCGGGATACGATGTGATATGTACCGAAAATTTCTCGACTGTGGAATGGGATGTAAGGAACAACCCTGATTTGATATTGCTTGACATCAACCTTCAGGAATACAATGGATTCTCTATATGCACGGCTATCCGCAAGTCTTCGAAAGTTCCTATTATTTTTATAACGGGGAGAAGCAGTTCAATTGACGAGCTGCAGGCATTTACATCAGGGGGCGATGACTACATAACGAAGCCCTATCACCCTACTGTTCTTTTGGCTAGAATCTCTGCTGTATTGAAACGTACAAAAGGTGAGGATCGAGGCGGGGAGCAGACTCTTGTGCATAAGGGGCTTACGCTGGATCAACGCTCCTACAAGTTGGTGTACCGGGGCAATTCGCAGGAATTGTCCAAAAATGAGTTCAAGCTGCTGCATTACCTGTTCCAGCGGAAGGGCGAGGTCGTTCCAAGACTGGATATTATCGAATATCTGTGGGATAACGATGTGTTCATTGATGACAATACGCTCAGTGTGAATGTGACCAGGATCAGAAGCAAGCTGGAGCAGTTAGGGGTAACGGACTTTATCGGGACCAAAAGAGGGGTGGGTTATATAATATGACCTTGGGTGGATATCTGAAAGATAAAATCATCTTGATTCTCCTAAATGGAATAGGCGTATTACTTCTCTCCCTCTATCTGCTGGCAGTTCGGAACAACAGGACAACGGTGCTGCTCATTGCTATCACATGGTCCCTTGTCTATTTGATATGGGCCACGGCCGATTATTGGAGACGCAAGCTTTATTTTGGAAAGATCGATGCATTAATGAAAGAGCTTGATCAGCCCTATCTTGTTCATGAATGTATAGAAAATTCATGGCGTTTAGAAGACCAGCTTTACCGGGAAATCCTCAGGAAATCCAACAAAGCGGTTGTCGAGAGGATCTATCAGCTGGAACATGAGCAGAAGGAGTACCGTGAATTTATCGAAGGCTGGATTCACGAGGTTAAACTTCCTATCACCCAAATACGTCTGGCCTGTCATAATCAAGAGCATAATTACAGCAGGCGCATAGAGAGATATCTGACCGAACTGGATAACGATGTGGAGCAGGCGTTATTCTATGCCCGGTCCGATGAGGTCTATAAAGATTACATAATAAAAGAAACGAAGTTACAGGAAGTTGTATCCAACGTTCTTAAGAAAAATAAGTATCTAATGATACAGAATCAAATGAGTGTCGAAGTGGAGTGTAAGGATACAACCGTATTCTCTGATAGCAAATGGCTGGAGTTTATTCTTGGACAAATTCTGCTCAATGCCATGAAATATAAGAGGGAAGGCGGCGGATTGATTTCTATCTGCAGTATCACAATGAACAGCGGAATCAAACTGACGGTGAGGGATGATGGAATTGGGATACCCGAGGGGGAGAAGAACCGTATTTTTGATAAAGGATTCACTGGCTCCAACGGCCGCAGCAGAGGCAAGTCTACGGGGATTGGCCTATATCTTTGCAGGAAGCTTTGCCTTAAGCTAGGGCTTCAAATCAGCGCACAATCCAGATTGGGGGAATTTACAGAAATCACCTTACTCTTTCCCAAGAACTCGTTTCTTTCAAAACTGAAAGATGGATGAAAGATAACTACATACAATATAGGAATGCTAACAACTATATTTGTGTTATCCGTTGCGAAAGGAATGAGACCTATTGAGTGGATTCATAAGAATTTGTGATGTGGAGAAATATTACGGAACCAAAGCTAACATGACTAAGGTGCTGAATCGAGTTAGCTTCGAAATAAATTCCGGTGAATTTATGGGAATCATGGGCCCATCAGGTTCCGGAAAGACAACTCTGCTGAATATGCTGTCTACAATTGACACGGTGACCTCAGGTCATATTTATTTTGAGAATCAGGATATTACCACTTTGAACGAGGAGAAGCTTGCGCTATTTCGTAAGCATAATCTTGGTTTTGTGTTTCAGGACTTTAATCTTCTGGACACCCTGACGATCGAAGAAAACATCATTCTCGCAATGTCCCTGCAAGGTAAAGAGAAAAAGGAGATTAATGCAAGATCCAGGCAAACGATGGACCAGCTGGGTATTTATCCAATCAAAGATAAATTCCCTTACGAAGTGTCAGGAGGGCAGAAACAGCGCTGCGCCTGTGCCAGGGCGCTGGTAAATGAGCCGAAGCTGATTCTGGCCGATGAACCGACAGGTGCGCTTGATTCCAAATCAGCTACGACGCTGTTGGATACATTTACATCTATGAATGAAAATATGGGTGCAACAATTCTAATGGTTACACATGATGCATTCTCGGCTAGCTATTGCAAGCGTATTTTGTTCCTCAAGGATGGTGAAATATTTCACGAGTTAGTTAGAGGAAACGATACAAGGCGCGTATTTTTAAATAAGATCCTGGATGTTCTTTCCCTCACAGGGGGTGACGTTCCAGATGCTGAGTAGACTCACTCTTCGCAATGTGAAGCGATCCTCGAGAGATTATATCCTATACATCATGACCATGGCGGTGGTGTCTTCACTTATGTTTGCCTTCAATGGCATGATGTTCTCCACAGATATGAAGAATCTCTATCGGGAATTTACCATGTTCATTGCCTTTGTTGCCTTGGCATCATGTTTCATAATATGCATAGTCATTTGGCTCGTTCATTACATGGTTAATTTCATGATGGAGAAACGCAGCAAGGAGTTTGGGACCTATTTGCTACTGGGTATGAAGAAGAAACAAATTGCTTCCAGTTTCCGTAAGGAGAATATGATTCTTGGGTTTATTTCGTTGCTTGCGGGAATAATTCCGGGCATGTTTTTTCAGATTGCGTTTACCAACATCTTTTATTCCATTGTCGATGCAGAGTACTCTATTTCACCTGACTTCAGTCTATGGAATTTGCTGTTGACCTTCGGTTTGTTTCTATTCGCCTATATATTGGCCTTGTTTAGGGTAAAGCGTAAGTTCAAGAAGATGACCATTAACAGCTTGATCTACATGGATAAACAGAACGAGTTCATCAATAACGAGAAAAAAACGTGGAAACGAATATATCTGTTCATCTCTGTAACCTATATTATTATATTTAACGTGGTTGTACTAACCTCCAAATTGAGCAATGGATCGGTGTGGTTTTATATTGCCGGTTTGATTGTGGCCATTTATCTTTTATATATAGGGCTCTCTTCGTTCTTTATCAGCTATATTCAAAAACGGCACAAGGGGATATACAGGGAAGCCAATATTTTTGTTTTTCGGCAGTTGTCTTCAAAAATTAAGACCATGCGCTTCACGATGGGAACCCTGACGATTCTATTTACAACGGCGCTGCTTGCATGGATGGTTGTCATGATGGCCGCGGATTATCAGAATAAAGAATTGGATCGAAGCCTGCCATTTGATGTGCTGGTCTTCAGTGAAGATACAACATATAACTTTAATCATGAGCTAAGCATCATATCTGAGGGTGCCAAGATAGAAGATCAGCACACTTACCGTATCTATGAGAACGGTACAAATACCATTAATCAGGATCTATATGAACATGTAGATGGGGCATGGCAGGGGGCCAACGGCAGCTCCTATTATGGCTACGACACCTATATTGGCCTAAGCGACTATAATTATATCCGGTCCATGCTTGGCTATAAAACAGTAGAGATTGGCAATAACGGTTACTTGATTCAATGTATAGATAGAGTAAAGCCCTTCTTGGAACAGTTAGCCGCAAGCGGTTCTCTAACGGGTAACAACGCTCTGATGTACAAAGGGACGTATACCGACCCCCTTGGTCAAGGTGGAATGAACGGAGCGGATTATCTCATTGTGGTTCCTGATCAATATTTGAAATCCATGCACCCGTATTATTCCTTGTTGGCCGTAAGCTTAGAAGGAAAGGCACCCTCTGATTTGAGCGACCGTCTCCGATCCATTCAACCATTTTCTGATGATTTTGAACAACATAACTCGAAGATCCAACATGGATATGGGAGCAGCAAGCTGCTCAGGCATTCCGGAGTCGTCCAGGTTAGGGATACTGACATTGGGGAAGTAAAATTATCCTTAGTAACCATAGCATTTGTTCTGGCTTATATCGGTATTGTGTTTCTTTGTGCTGCGTTAACGATTCTTGCGGTCCAGCAGCTCAGTGACTCTTCTAAATATCGATTCCGTTATGCTATTCTCAAGCAGCTGGGACTGAGCAGGAAAGAAACGGATCGTGTTGTTCTAAAACAGCTGGCTGTATATTATCTATGTCCGTTCGTGATTTCGATTGTTCTCAGTATGTTCATCGGCATGTTCGCCAGCGAACGGTTTGTTTATTACACAGGCATTCAGGCAGGGATTGTCTCATATTATCTTCTGGCAGTACTGGTGTTTGCGGTGATCTATCTTGTTTATTTCATTGTGACTTATGTGGGTTTCTTGAGAAATATATATGGGGTCAAGGGGTCCGCTTGAAATCTGATGGTACTAAGGGTTCTTGGTGATATAGGAGGGACCAGATGAGATATAAGATGATTTTCAGCGATATCGACGGTACGTTATTAAATTCAAACCATAAAATAACTCCGGGAACCAAGGAGGCCGTTCATAGAAGGAGATGATCCATTGGACAAAATTAGCGAGGGTCGCACAGCCGAAGTATTTGCTCAAGGCCAGGATAAAATATTAAAGCTCTATAGGAACGGATTTCCCATGGAGGCGGTGAAATATGAGTATGAAGTCAATAGGATTGTGGCTTTGCTTGGAATTCCCGCTCCAAGAGCGTACGACTTAATGGACTTTGACCATAAGAAAGGAATTGTGTTTGAACGAATTGAGGGCTCAACCCTGCTTCGTAGGTGTGTTCAATCTCCTAACGAACTCCATCACTTGACCCGGGAGTTTGCCGATTTACATGATCGGATACATAAATATGAACTAGACCTGGAGCATATTGAAGGCTCTCCTGTCTTTCATCAAAAAGTGGTATTGGCCCAGAACATTCAGAACGCTCCCCATCTATCCGAAGAAGTGAAGGAAGCGATCATTGATTATTTGAAAAGCCTGCCGGATGGAAATCGGTTATGCCATGGTGATTTTCACCCGGAGAATGTTCTGATCGGTGAGCGCAACTGGGTAATAGATTGGATGACGGGGATGATTGGCAATCCCGCTGGCGATGTCGCCCGCACTTTGTTATTATTCCGTTTTGGTATGATGCCTGATGAAGCTCCGCATCGCGTTAAAGAGGCATTTGAACAGATGAGGGAAACAATAAGCGAGGTATACTTGGAACAATATCTTTCATCTTCCGGTCTGCAGCGTAATGACATTGATGAGTGGATGCTGCCGATAGCGGCTGCCAGACTGTCGGAATGGATTCCTGACGAAGAGAAGGATCATCTGTTAAACTTTATGGAGAAACGAATGAAGTGACGTTATACAACAGTTAGTTGAGCGAGTATATATGCAAGGGCCATCCACCAAAGGATGGCCTTGAAATTTGCCATTTTGACAGCGCAGATCAAATAGAAGCGGTTGACAGTCCAATATCATTGTGTATAATTAAATTGTGCACAATCATAAATGGAGGTTGACCTCACATGCTGCAACTAAACGAACACCTTTGCTTTTCATTATATGCTTGCTCCCGAGCCATTTCCCGGTTGTATCGACCGCTATTAGAGCAAATGGGAATTACCTATCCCCAGTATCTTGTGCTGTTATCCCTCTGGGAAGGTGATGAGCGAACGGTTAAGGAATTAGGGGAACAGTTAGACCTCGATTCAGGCACCTTGACGCCGCTGCTGAAGCGGATGGAAGCAAACGAACTGATTCGGAGAGTGCGATCGGCGGAAGATGAGAGGGTCGTCTTGGTCCTGCTCACAGAGAAAGGGTTGGCCCTTAAAGGAGAAGCCGATTGTATCCCATCCGCGCTCCTGTCAGCCAGTGGAATGTCTACCCAGGAAGTCTCGGAATTAAACAAAACCATCAAAGCGTTGGCGGACAAAGTCGTTCAGCTCAGCGGCAAATAATCCATTGGAGGTGTGACCATGCAGACAACGACTTTAACTTCAGCGTTAGAGAAGGTCACTTCAGCGAACCCGTTTGAAGTGCAGGCTATACACCAACGTGTCATCCAGCAGCTTCAAGAGGAAGGTAACGCGACAGGACTGTCGGTCGGGACGAAGGCCAAGGACTTTGAACTGCCAGATTCACTTGGAAACCCAATTAATTTAGCTGATGAATTGGCGAAAGGTCCCGTTGTCCTTACCTTTTACAGAGGAGGCTGGTGCCCTTACTGCAATCGGCAATTAAGAGCTTACCAGGAGATTCTCCCCGATATTCAGGCGCTAGGCGCTCAGCTTATCGCAATCAGTCCGCAATTGCCGGATTATACGCTGTCTGATCAAGAAAAAGATGAGCTGTCCTTTAAGGTTCTCAGCGATCCTAAGGGAATCGTTGCCGCTAAATATAAACTATTATATGAAGTGCCCGGCTATCTGAAAAGCTTATACTTAAGCCATAATATTGATCTTCACGAGTACAATGGGACGGATCATTGGCTGCTTCCGGTGACGGGAACTTTTATGATTGACGAACACTCCGTTATCCGTTCCGCATACGTGAATCCCGACTTTACCAAGAGGATGGAGCCGGAGGATATTCTCTGGGAGCTGCGCAAGTTGTAATCCTTTTTTTTGTCCATATTGGTTTTGCACAACTTAATTTTATACAATTAATCACATTAGAGGAGAATGAAAACCATGACCAAAAAAATTATTCTTGAACCCGCTGCACAACAATTCGTTGAGGCTACTGCGAATCCGCCCTACTTATTCCATCTTGGACCTGAGAAGGGAAGAGTTACGGTAGACGAAGTTCAATCGGGAGATGTCGAGAAACAGGATGTAGACATAGAAGAGCTCAGCATCCCAGGCGGACCAAGCGGTCAAGTGTCCGTTCGGATCCTGCGTCCGAAGAACACGGCGGGACAATTGCTCAAGACTGTTTTGTACATACACGGCGCAGGATGGGTGTTCGGCAATGCCCATACCCATGACCGGCTGATCCGCGAGCTGGCGGTTAGAAGCGGGTCCGCTATCGTATTTCCCAACTACAGCTTGTCTCCCGAAGCCAAGTATCCGACGGCCCTTGAAGAAATCTATGCTGTACTGCAATGGATCGCTTCCTCTGGCAGGGATCATGGCCTGAATTCAGACCATATCTCCATCGGGGGCGATAGCGTCGGCGGCAATATGACAGCGGCTATCACGTTGATGGCTAAGGAAAGAAAAGGCCCCGAGATCAAACGTCAGCTGCTGTTCTATCCGGTTACGGACGCCGGAATGGATACGGACTCGTACCATGAATTCGCCGAAGGATACTTCCTTCGCCGTGATGGGATGGCTTGGTTCTGGGAACAGTATATCAACAAACCGGAAGAGATGAATGAAATCTATACCTCTCCTCTGAGAGCTTCCGTCGACCAGCTTCGCGATCTCCCTCCGGCTCTCGTCATTACGGCTGAAGCCGACGTGCTTCGAGATGAAGGCGAGGCCTACGGGAATAAGCTGCGGGAGGCTGGTGTGGAAGTCACGACGGTGCGCTATCAAGGAATCATTCATGATTTCGTCATGCTGAATGCTTTGGCGGATACATTAGCCGCCCGCGGTGCGACGGCATTAGCTGGCGCTTGGCTGAAAGACGGATTTCAATAATACTCAAAAACCGGGATGCCTTAACTGGCGAATCCCGTTTTCGATTCAAACCCAATGGTTGGGGTTTCTTCCCTGAAATGATAAAATCAGATTATCAGCTAACGTTAACTTGTTTAATGTGGCAAAAGGTGATTGTATCAATGGAGAGGAGATCTTCAATGCGATCGATTGAACACGAGTACTAAGTCCTATCTCCTTATGCACGTGGCCCACCGGATTGGATCTGTAAATGAAGTAATATTCAGTTTGCAGATCACATTATTGGAGGGACTTATAGATGAGAAGAGAAGATAAACAATTTGAATATTTGATCGGGCAGGCGAGCCATCCGTTCTCAGGATGGGATTTTTCTTATATTGTGGAAACGGGGCGAATGAATAGCGACTGCTTGGCATGGTCTTACGGAAGTATGGCGATCCCGCTCATGCAGGAAGCCGGGTCCATGCTCGATATGGGAACCGGCGGTGGTGAGCTGTTATCGAGGTTGAGACCGTGGCCGAAATCCGTTTGCGCAACCGAGGGCTATCTGCCGAATTTGTCCGTTGCCAGGGAACGACTGGAGCCGCTGGGTGTGAATGTCCATCCTGTCCAGGATGACGAGCAGCTTCCTTTTGAGACCGGCCAGTTCGATCTGGTGCTGAACAAGCACGAATCATATTCGCCGCGGGAGGTTCGGCGGGTGCTCGCAGGTGGCGGCTACTTCCTTACTCAACAGTCGGGAGGCACGGATTGTCACGAGATCAACGAACGATTCGGCGTACCGTTAAACCGTGAATTTGCGGAGTGGAAGCTCGAGGCTGCCGTGAAGGGAGTGCGGGAGAATCAATTTGAAGTGGTGAAACAGTCTGAGCAGTTTGTTAGTCAACGATTCTATGATGTCGGCGCTTTGGTTTATTATTTGAATGCCATTCCGTGGCAGGTCCCGGAATTCGAAGTCGATAAATACAGAGATGAGCTGTACAGCATACATCAGCTTATTAAGCAGCAGGGTTATTTTGAAGTGACCCAGCACCGGTTCATCTTTCTGGCCAGAGCGTTGTGTTAGCGTATGGACTGAGTCGAGTCTCATTGTTGCAGATGCTCCTTCAGGGATCTTTTGTGTGCTGGAAAAACATAAAACTGCAAAAAGGCAATTGACAACGAGGCACAGGTGTTATAGCATGGCTTTAATATCCTAATACGTTGATAAGGAATAGTACGCTTTTCTAAGCGCTCAGAGAGCTGTTGGTTGGTGCGAAACAGCCGCGAGGAGAAACCGAACTCACCTTGGAGTTGCCCGCTGAACCCGAGAAGTAGGCGGAGCCGGAGTCCTGACCGTTATCTTCAGGAGGATATGAGGTTATCCGCAAGCCCGGGAACCCGTATCTGTAGAGTGCATGCCTATGGCATGAATTCGGAGTGGTACCGCGTAAGATGTCACAGTCTTTCGTCTCTGTTCATGGAGACGGAAGGCTTTTTTTGCGTTAAGCCTGCCTTGTAATGACCAATGTCAAAAATGATGGAAGGATGGATACCTATGAAAAACGTTGAGAAATACGCCAGAGGATATTTTATGCCACCGGAGGCAAGCTTGAACTGGACCCGCAAGGAATATATCACCGAAGCCCCGACCTGGTGCAGCGTCGACCTGCGTGATGGCAATCAGGCGTTGATCGTTCCGATGAATCTGGAGGAGAAGCTGGAATACTTCAAAATGCTGGTGGAAATCGGGTTCAAGGAGATTGAAGTCGGCTTCCCCGCCGCGTCGGAAACGGAATTCACCTTCCTGCGGACATTGATCGAGCAGAATTTGATCCCGGATGATGTGACGATTCAGGTGCTGACCCAATCGAGGGAGCATATTATCCGCAAAACCTTTGAATCGCTGAAGGGTGCGAAAAAAGCAGTTGTGCATTTGTACAACTCAACTTCTGTAGCCCAGCGGGATCAAGTATTCCGCAAATCGAAAGAGGAGATTATCGACATTGCGGTGAGCGGTGCCAAGCTGCTCAAGGAGTGCGCATCGGACACCGAAGGGAATTTCCAGTTCCAGTACTCGCCGGAGAGCTTTACAGGTACGGAGATTGATTTTGCGTTGGAGATTTGCAACCAGGTGCTCGGCATATGGCAGCCGACGGCGGAGAATCCGGTGATCATCAACCTGCCTGCAACGGTGTCCATGTCGATGCCTCACGTCTATGCCAGCCAGATTGAGTATATGAGTGAACACTTGAATTACCGGGAGCATGTTATTCTATCCCTGCATCCGCATAATGACCGGGGAACGGGCGTGGCGGACGCCGAGCTGGGGATGCTGGCCGGAGCCCAGCGGGTAGAAGGCACCTTGTTCGGAAACGGGGAACGGACGGGGAACGTGGACATTGTCACACTGGCCCTGAACATGTACTCGCATGGGGTAGACCCGAAGCTGAACTTCGAGAACATCCCGGCGATCCTCTCCGTGTATGAACGGCTGACCAAAATGAAAGTGAGCGAAAGACACCCTTATGGTGGCGAGCTTGTATTTACAGCTTTCTCCGGTTCGCACCAGGATGCGATTGCCAAGGGCATGAAGTGGCGCGAAGAGAAGGAGCCGCAGCATTGGTCGGTTCCATATCTGCTGATCGATCCGCTGGATATCGGCAGACAATACGAAGGCGATATTATCCGCATCAACAGCCAGTCAGGCAAGGGTGGAATCGGTTATATCCTGCAGCAAAAGTATGGTCTCGATCTTCCTCAGAAGATGCGCGAGCACTTCGGGTATTGTGTTAAAAACGTATCCGATCACCAGCAGAAAGAGCTGCTTCCGAATGAAATATACGACATTTTCATCAAGGAATATGTAAATATTAATTCGCCTATCGAGTTGGTTAGATACCGGATTAATGACGGAGACAACTTTGAGACGAATGTGGTACTGAAGACGGACGGCGGAGTTCAGGAGATTACAGGCACCGGAGACGGAAGACTGGATTCAGTCAGCAATGCGCTTCAAGCTTATCTCGGACTGCAGTATGGCGATCTGGTCTATACGGAGCACGCTTTGGAGATTGGTTCTAAGTCGCAAGCCGTCTCTTATATCGGAATTACGGCCTCAGACAGCAGTGTATACTGGGGCTGCGGCATTGACGTTGATATCATGACTTCGTCTTTAAAAGCTTTGTTCAGCGCGGTGAATCAAATGAGCCGGAATTCGAACAAGAACAATTAATTACACCTACGTTGTAACCTTTCATCCATCGAAATCGGTGAGGTCATCCCAAAAGGGATGGCCTTTCTATTTCGCGTTCGGGTTAATCCTCCTCCCCTTGTACCGTTCGATTTTCATTAAGCCGCTCTTTGTAAGATTCCCCCCATGCTTTCATGGAGGTTATGACCGGTTCCAAGGTCCTTCCGAAATCAGTAAGGGAGTATTCCACTCTTGGCGGAACCTCTTTAAATACTTCACGATGGATGATGCCATCACGCTCTAGCTCTCTTAATTGCAATGTTAGCATAAACTGCGTAATTCCCGGATTAAGGCGCCGGAATTCATTGAATCTTTTGGTTCCTTCCAAGAGCTGATAGAGAAGGATCCCCTTCCACTTACCCCCAATAACATCCAGCGTTGTTTCGACCGGACATGCTTGCATATCCGGATTTACTCCATATTTGTTTCTTCGGTCGCCCATCAGCTGATCCCCCCAATGGTTTGATTTTTCATACTATACCATAAAAATCTGCGTACTTACTTAAAGTAATTGAATTGATTAAAATGCAACTGTACAACAATACCTGTGTGAGAGGAAGATTACCTATGAATACACACCAAAAGATGAAAGCAGTCGGCGCTTACCGATACCTCCCAATATCCAATCCAGAAAGCCTTATTGATCTTCATCTGGATAAGCCAAACCCTACTGGCCGCGATTTGCTTGTCCGTGTAAAAGCAATCTCTGTCAACCCTGCAGACGTAGGCGTTCGCGAAAAACATAACTACGAAGCCGAATCACCGAAAATTCTTGGTTGGGATGCCGCTGGAATTGTAGAACAAGTTGGTCCAGACTGCCAATTGTTTAAACCTGGGGACAAGATCTTTTATGCGGGGAGTGTATCTCGGCCAGGCAGTAACAGTGAATTTCACTTGGTTGATGAACGAATTGCAGGAAATATGCCAAGCAGCTTGGATTTCGCTGCCGCCGCCGCATTACCTCTTACCTCGATTACTGCATGGGAGGGCCTATTTGATCGTTTAGGAATTAGCTTACACGCTAATGAAAACAAAAACATACTGATTATCGGTGCAGCTGGAGGAGTAGGATCGATCGCTATTCAACTTGCCAAATTAGCAGGATTGACTGTCATTGGTACGGCTTCTCGTTCAGAGTCCATTCAATGGGTCAAAAGCTTAGGTGCTGATTTTATCATAAATCACAATGAGCCTTTTCAACCCCAGCTCAAAGAGGTTGGTATGGATACTGTAGATTATATCTTTTGCTTGAATGATACAGTTCAACATCTTGAAAATATGGCAGAGGTTATTGTTCCACAAGGGAAAATTTGCTCTATCGTACCTACAAACAAGGAGACCTGGGCGGGGAGCTTGAAAATGGACTTGTTGTTTTCTAAAAGTGTAACGTTTGTATGGGAGTTCATGTTTACACGGTCCTTGTATCATACCAAAGATATGATCAAACAACACGAATTGCTGAATGAACTGGCAAACCTCATCGATGATGGAAAAATAAAAACTACACTAACTGAACGACTAGAACCCATCAATGCAGCAAACCTGCGTTTGGCGCATGAGAAGTTGGAAACGGGACAGACCATTGGAAAAATTGTTTTAGAAAACTTTTGATATTATGAAGATGAAGTAGGCGTGTTTGGTTCCCAAAAGGACTGCCTGGCTTCACAGCGAGGCCATCCGAAATGGATGGCCTTTTCTTTGATTAATTTTCTATAATTGAATGTCACATCGATCGAGAATATTCTCTGCTTTTGGAGGGATTTCATATAGACTAGATTATAACGATATCCTAAGGAGTGATAGAAATGGCGCGTGTTTTATTTATTAATGCAGGGTCAGAGGGACATATCAATCCAACGATTGGGGTAGTTCAGGAGCTGATTGCGCGTGGGGAAGAGGTTGTGTACTTCTGCATCGAAGCTTATCGGGAGAAGATTGAGAAGACAGGGGCCACGGTTCGGACGTTTGACGATCAGAAATTTATCAAGGCCTTTATCTCAGGCGGAAGAACATATTTACTCGAAAGAGTTAACGGTCTTCTCCTTACGGCTGATATCGTCATACCTAGCTTGCTTGAACAGATCAAGGACGAGCATTTTGATTACATTATCCATGACTCCATGTTTGGTTGTGGACGTTTGATTGCGGGGATTCTTAAGCTGCCGGCAGTTAATTCGTGCACTTCTTTTGCCCAGACCCAAGTGTCATTCGAGCAAATTGTGGAGCAGTCTTTTACAGGGGCTCCTTCAGAAGCAGTTGAATCCATACAAGATAAATATCAGAATCTTACCGCTATGGTGAAGGAGAACTATGGCATAGAGATTTATTCTCCTTACGAAGTGTTCTGTAATCCAGCCCCACTTAACCTCGTATATACAATAAAGGATTTCCAGCCAGACGGAGCAGCCTTCGACCAGAGTTATAAATTCGTAGGCCCGTCCATCTCCTCACGGTTAACTCAAGACAGCTTCGACTTTTCAGTAATCAAGGGGACCAGCCTCATTTACATCTCACTGGGTACGGTTTTTAATCAAGCCGTGGATTTCTATAAGCTTTGTTTTGAAGCACTTGGGAACACGGAACATACGGTTGTCATGTCGATTGGGAATCATGTCCAAATTTCAGATTTGGGGGAAGTCCCTAACAACTTTATTGTGAAAAACTACGTTCCGCAAACAGGTGTCCTGCAGCATGCTAAATTGTTTGTTACCCATGGCGGGATGAACAGTACCCATGAGGGTCTCTACAACGGGGTACCGCTCATTGTCCTTCCGCAGAGTGCGGACCAGCCGATGATTGCCGGGCAAGTGGCTCGCATTGGAGCGGGCATGACCTTACAAATGCACAGCTTAACTGCAAATGAGCTGCGCGATGCGGTGGATCATGTGTTAAGTCACCCATCTTTCAAGCAGGCCGCCGCAAACATGAGGGAATCTCTGCAGCAATCAGGCGGTTATAAGCAGGCTGTTGATGAGATTTTCGCGTTCAAAAGCCAATATCATATCTAGTTTCATTCCGCAGCTATTGGCCATAGACGTATTTACCTGCAGGCGCTACACTAGGGTAAGCAAGTAGAAATAGGCCTAATAGGAGCATGTACAACGTGACCATAACAGATCATATTCCATCTTGGAAAAAACTTAGTCTTTTTGCCGTTACCTGGCCAATCTTCATCGACTCCGTGCTTCGGATGATGCTGGGTACGGTGGACGTATTTATGTTAAGCCGCATATCCGACAAGACGACGGGGGCGGTAGGGCTGGCCAACGAAATTATTTTCTTCTGCATTCTGATGTTCGGATTTGTCGGAATCGGCACCAGCGTTGCGGTGTCCCAGTATATCGGTGCGGGGCGGGAGAAGGAAGCGAGCCGCATTTCGGCGCTGGCTATTACGATTAACTTGATCTTCGGGATTATTGTCAGCATTGTACTCGTCAGCTTTGGAGAGCCTCTTCTCAGGCTGATGAACCTAAGTCCTGAACAAATCGGAATCGCAAGTCATTATTTAAAAATTATTGGTGGGTTTATCTGGATCGAAGCGCTGTCCTACGCGGTTTCGTCTGTGATCCGGTCAAGTGGGCATACCAAAAGTGTCATGTTTGTGACTCTAGGTGTGAATGTGATCCACATGACAGGGAACTATCTGCTCATCTTCGGGAATTTGGGCTTTCCACAATGGGGCGTTACGGGGGCGGCCATATCAACGGTCGTAAGCCGGTTGCTTGGCATTGTCGTTCTGTTCGTGATCCTGTACCGCCGGATTCCTGCGCCGATTCGCCGTAAGGATTACGTGACCTGGAACGGTTCCTATGTGAAGCAGATTATGAGCGTTGGCCTGCCGGCTGCGGGCGAGCATCTCTCTTGGCAGTCGCAGTACCTCATGATTATGAGCTTTGTTAATATGATTGGCCTCACGGCGCTGAACACCCATGTCTACGTCATGAATGTATCGAACTATTTCATGGCGCTTGCGATGGCGATCGGTGCGGGTACGGAGATCATTGTTGGCCAAATGGTTGGTGCCGGGGAGATGAAGGCGGCATACCAGAGACTGATGAAGAGCGTCAGGATCAGCTTTGTGCTGACGCTGGTCATTGTCGGCACGGCTGCGATATTCCGGCATGAAATGATTGGCATGTTCACGAAGGACCCTGATATTATTGCCGCCGGGGCGGGGATTTTTCTGCTATCTATCGTGCTTGAGCCTGGCCGGACCTTCAACATTGTCATTATCAACTCACTGCGCGCCGCCGGGGATGCGCGTTTTCCTGTCTTGATGGGTGTGCTCTCGATGTGGGGTGTCTCCGTGCCGCTGGCTTATTTCCTGGGCGTTCATTTGGAGATCGGGCTGCTTGGCGTATGGATCGCTTTTGCAGTGGACGAATGGCTGCGCGGGGTCATTATGCTGCTTCGCTGGAGAAGCCGGGCCTGGGAGAAGAAGGCGCTCGTAAAACCGGTGTCTACTGTAGAAACCGCCATTGGGGCATAGGGTTAAAGGTTACACTTCGTAAAAGTTGATTTAAAGAGCACCCTTTCCTGTAAATCAGGCAGGGGTGCTCTTTTAATATTTTATCAGGGCCTTGAATTAATCTATCTCGGATGTTATATTGTGCATATACGATATACACAATTATGAGGAGGCCCTTTATGCTGGCACTAAACATTAAGAATTTAAATAAGAGCTACCCTACTTTTCAGTTGAAGGATGTATCGTTTCAATTGGAACAGGGTTATATTATGGGATTTATCGGTGCCAATGGCGCAGGGAAAACAACCACAATCAAGTCGATGCTGAATATGATTCAACCGGATAGCGGTGAGGTGCATATTTTGGGCAGGAACATTGCCGAGTACGAAACCGAATTGAAGCAGGAAATCGGATACGCACTTGGTGGCTTTGATTTCTACAGCCGAAGCAAGATAAAGAAGCTGACCAGTGTGGTTAAGGGGTTCTATACCAACTGGGATGATGAAACCTATTACAGCTATTTGAGAAGATTCAAACTGGATGAGAATAAGAAAATTACGGAGCTGTCAACGGGAATGAAAGTGAAGTATAACCTGGCTCTTGCCTTGTCTCATGGTTCGAAGCTAATCATCCTGGATGAACCGACAAGCGGGCTGGATCCGATTGCAAGGGATGAATTACTGGATATTTTCCAGAACCTCGTAGTCGATGGCGAGATCAGCATCCTGTTCTCTACGCATATTACGTCTGACTTGGAGAAGTGCGCGGATTTTATTACCTTTATCGATAACGGACAAATTATCAACAGCTGTGAGAAAGAGGAATTTGTTGAGTCATACCGGTTACTAAATGGTGCAGAAAGTCAGTTGAATCAGGTCAAGGAACAGTTGATTTCCTACAAAATAAATTCATTTGGCTTTACAGGGCTAATCCACTCTCAAGACTTTGATCCATCTTCAGATATTAAAGCGGCCACACCGAGCCTTGAGGAAATCATGATTTATTTTGCGAAAAAGGAGAATATCTAATGTATAATTTAGTGCTGAAGGATTTAAAATTAGGGGTAAGTCCTCTATTTTTTTTCATGCCTCTGCTGGGCGCGTTAATGCTTGTGCCTGGGTGGTTATATTTTATTGTCATTCTGTATTTTTGTTGGATAACCGTACCGAATATGTTTGGAGGCTTCAAAGCCCAGAACGATTTGCTCTTTACGGCCATGATGCCTGTAACCAAAAGGGATATTGTAAAAGCACGAGTGACCGTTGTTGTTATTCTGGAATTATTGCACATGGTGGTTGCCATGATTTTTGGCATGATAAGCCTGCGCTTGTATCCGGGTTTTAAATACATCTTTTTCGCGCCACATTTGGGATTCTGGGGACTTTGCTTTGTTATGCTGGGAATCTTTAATCTGATCTTTATACCGATGTATTACAAGACAGCGTATAAATTTGGCGGGGCGATGCTAGCATCTGTTACGGCTGCTATGCTTTTTGCCGGTATTGCGCAGTGGCTGGGGATCCAGAATTCTTACGTATACGACTTGTTTAATGGCGCGGGCGCTGAGAACATGGGACTTCAAGCATCCATCTTGATCGCAGGAGTCGTTATATTTACAATATTTACGATGATAGCTAACCATATTGCGCTTAAACGATTTCTTAAAGTGGAGATATAATGAACATAGCGATTTCGAGCACATCTGAAAAACCGATCTATCAGCAGCTCTTCGAGCAAATTAGTGCTCAGATTCTGAAAGGTGAGTTGGAAAGCGGTTATTGCCTGCCGCCAATCCGGCAAGCAGCCTTGGAGCTGCGTGTGAGCATCATCACCGTGAAGAAGGCCTGGGAGGAACTCGAACGCTGCGGTTTGATTCATACGATAACGGGAAAAGGGTGTTTTGTGGCCGAATTCTCATCAGAGGAGAAGCTGCGCCTGCGCAACGAAATGATTCTGAAGCAAATGGTTAACGACACTTCATACTACAAATCGTTTGGACTTACCTTGGATGAAGTTATTGAGCTGTTAAAAAAGATATATTGAGCCCAGCTGACGGCACCGGATATCTGGGACTCCAAACAAGCCAGCTAACGGGGGGCGGCGCTCCCCTCATATTCCCAAGCAACAACCGTTTTCGGTCTTTGAGCCGGTGGCGGTTGTTTTTTTATGTATAGGAAGCGCCCAGATTGCTTGGCATATGGGTTATTTAGGAATTTACGTTACTATGGCTTCGTTATGTTATTATGAAAGCTAGCAAATACATAAAAGAACCCAAGGGAGAGCATCTATACATGTCCAGTTTGCCAAATTGTCCAAAGTGTAATTCCGTTTATACCTATGAAGATGGAAATCAATTGATCTGTCCCGAATGTGCCCATGAGTGGAGACCGGACTTAGAAGAAGCTGAATATAGGGAGGAGAAACAGATTGTTAAAGATGCAAATGGAAATATTCTAAACGACGGTGATTCTGTAACCGTGGTAAAAGATCTCAAAGTTAAAGGAAGTTCCTCCGTCTTGAAAATCGGAACAAAAGTAAAAAATATAAGATTGGTTGAGGGAGATCATAACATTGATTGTAAAATTGATGGCTTTGGAGCCATGCAATTGAAATCGGAATATGTTAAGAAGGCATAAAGCTGGGGGCTTGATAAGTCTGAATTAAGGACTTTTTGAGCCCTTTTTTTATTTAAGAGTCTGGCGAACGGAATAGCAAAGAGCCGGTTCTCCAAACGGCGCACTTCATAAAACATCTGGCTAATTAAAAAATCTACTTGTACCTTACGTAACGTCATCTTTTATACTAAAGCTACCGGTAAACAGTTAGCGCTAACGAAGGAGTTCCTTATGAAACAACACTGGAAGGTGGGTGACCTTTCCAAATTGACAGGGCTCACCGTGCGGACTTTGCGATTCTACGATCAGATCGGCCTGTTCTCCCCATCCGGGCAGACGGAGGGCGGTCACAGGCTGTACAATGAATCCGATTTGTCGCGCCTGCAGCAGATATTATCGCTGAAGGAGCTGGGCTTAACCCTTGATGAGATTAAGTCTGTTCTGAATGGCGATCAGATCAGCCCGCTTGAGATCGTCAACCTGCAGATCGCCCGAATTAAGGAACAAATCCATCAGCAGCAAAAGCTCCTGGAACAACTTCAGTATGTATCCAAGTCGATGCAGGGACAAGATCAACTCACCGCTCAAGACTTCACTGAGCTCCTACAGGCGATGAGGAGGAGTCATGACAAGCTGGTTCTTGAGCGCCAGATGAGCTGGGAACGTCATCTGGGCGCACTGGGAGAATTTCTGATCAAGGCACAGGAAGAGTTGGAATTTAAGGAGGACGAAACGTGACTGAACGATTTGTTAAACACGCCACATTTGTAGTGGAGCGCACCTACGAGGCATCGCCTGCAGCAGTATACCAAGCCTGGGCCGATCCGGCTGCCAAAGCCAAGTGGTTCTCCAAGCCCGATATTCTTGACTTCCGGGTTGGAGGACGCGAATACAGCCGCGGGGGTCCACCTGAGGGACCGGTCTTTACCTTTGACGCTTGCTACCAGGAGATTGTGCCGGAGCAGCGCATCGTCTATAGCTATACCTTGGATTCGGATGAGACGCGAATCTCCGCTTCCCTTACAACCATTGAGCTAATCCCGGTCCAGAGCGGCACGAAGCTGGTTTTCACCGAGCAGGGGGCGTTCTTCGACGGGCACGATACGCCGGAAATACGCGAGCAGGGCACGAACGAGATGCTTGATGCATTAGGCAAAACACTCTAAGGGAGGTATCTTTAAATGGCGGCTATCATAGGTAACAATGAGCTCATCTCTACACGCGAGTTTGATTATCCACGTGAGCGGGTCTTTGAAGCCTGGACGGACCCTGACCAGCTGGCTCGTTGGTGGGGGCCGAACGGCTTCAGCAATACATTTCACGAGTTCGACTTGAGGCCGGGCGGCACGTGGCGACTTACGATGCACGGGCCTGATGGGACAGACTATGCGAACCATAATAGGTTTGAGGAGATCGTGCCGTCCGAGCGTATCGTGATCCGGCATTTACCCGGTCATGAATTTCAGCTGACGGCCATCTTCGAGGAGCTGGACAATGGCCGGACAAGAATGACGTTCCGTCAGCTATTTATGGACGCTGCCGATTTCGAGCAATCGAAGAAGATGTGCGCCGAAGCCAATGAGCAGAACCTTGACCGGCTGAACGCCGTGCTGGTGAATGAAGGATAACTCCATAGCACATAAATGAAAAGTAGAAACCCGGCACATGTGCCGGGTTTAGCTATAAGGCGGGGCGGGCAGTAGATCGGTATGTTAACCGCGTTGCTGCTGTCTTTTTGCGACAGGAAAGATAAAAATATTATACTTTTACCATTTACAAACCGATGGTCGGTATTTATAATGAAGCCATAGAATTTAATTCCAGCGAGCGAGGGGTGAAGAGGTTGAAACAAGAGGAGCGCAGGCAGCAGACGATTAGACGGCTGATGGATACAACCAAGGATTTAATAAAGGAAATGGGCTGCCATTCTATCCGGATGCAGGACATCGTGGACAGGTCCGGGCTGTCCAAGGGGGCAATTTTTCACTATGTTAAGAGTAAAAATGAGATTTTCGTTTGGGTGCTGCAGGAGCGCCTTGAAGAAACCAACGATAGCTTTATGAATGAGATTGATCAAGGACGCCGGACTTTCGACGCTCCGATGCAGAAGATTAAAGAGAGCATCATGGCTTACGAGAATCCGGATGACGTAACGAATCAAGTTCTGCTGTACCTGCTTGGCAAAGAAGAAGATCCTATGGTTGCGGAAGCACTCAAGCAGTATTATGAGCGGTCTGTATATTTGTCCAGGATGTGGATTGAATCGGGGCAGAAGCATGGAGTAATCCCTGAAACAGTCCAAGCGGAGAGAACGGCGGATATGTTCACGCTGATGACCCTTGGATTAAGAATCCGCTCAAGCATTCCGCAGGCCCGGGCCATTTTTAAAGCTCAGGATTTATCGGAGTTTATAAGCGGTATCCTGAATCAAGGCAGTGCAGGGAGAGGTGAAGGAATATGAATGTGTGGCTAACCTTGCACCTGATTGGGGTGTTATTGATGGCTGGAAATATCATTACCGCGGCATTCTGGAAAACCCGCGCTGATCTGACGGGGGAACCGCTGGTTATCCACTATGCGGCCAAGAATGTCATGATGGCTGATTATGCTTTTACCATTCCGGGTCTCGTGCTGATCATTGCCTCTGGCAGTGTAATGGCGGGTGAATCAGGTGTCTCTCTCATCGGAATCAACTGGCTTACCGTGTCCTTGATTTTACTCGCGGTGACCGGATTCATCTGGCTGGCCATTCTCATCCCGCTGCAGCGTAAAATGATCCGAATTAGTGCTGATTGTGTAGAGAAGGGCACGATTTCTCCAGTATACCGCCGTGCTTCCCGAAGCTGGGCTATTTACGGCACCGCCGCTACTTTACTGCCCATCGTGATCCTTTATTTGATGGTGATGAAGGGTTTCTAGATGGTGCATGCTCTCTAAAATCAAATCATAACGGAGGAGGTAACAAGACGAATGGAACCGTTAATTGTTCTTATCGGGATTACAGCAGCCCTTCTCATTGCGGGTGCTGCGGGGGTAAAACGTCTGAGGCCTTGGCCTGTGGCGCTTCGGGGCGGTGTAGCTGCCATGTTCATGTTGACGGGCACGGTTCATTTTGTGTGGATGCGCGAAGAGCTCATCAGCATGGTGCCGCCTTACCTGCCCTATCCCGGATTCCTTGTGACGCTTACCGGAGTGCTGGAGCTGGCGGGGGCTTTAGGTGTGCTGTGGCGGCCGACGGTGCCTTGGGCAGCCGGAGGACTCTCACTTCTGCTGATCATCATGTTCCCTGCAAATGTTCACTACGCCCTCTCCGGCCTCGCGGTGAAACCAGAAAGTGCTCTATTTCCCCGCACCCTGATGCAGATCGTCTTCTTGTCCGCGAGCCTAGCCATCCTAATCTACTACCTTCGTCATCGGCCTATGCGCCGGAATTCCAATGGGGTAGACACAAATACAGTGCGCCCGTAACCAGGGCTATCCCAATAATTTTCCCACCAGCCAAGGTTTGATCAAGGGGAGAACCGCTTCGGGCTGCATGGCCTTCGTGTGGTCCATTTCTCCCTTTAGAATTCTAATATCCCAGCCAAAGTGCTTTAATGCTTCCTTGTGCTTGTTCAATAACCCTGCGATGTCTACGGTGACCTTCCCGAAGTTCTCTCCATACACAATCGTATCCTTCTCCCCAGCGAACGCAAGCTTAGGGAAGACCAGCTTGTCCTGGACGAGGGTATCATCGAAGTCCATTAAGCTCTGATACAGGGTCAGGAATTGCTTAGTCTGATTGGGGTCCATTTGTACCTGCACGTTATTCCAATCCACTTCTTCGGTGTTAATACCAGTTACTTCTGGCTGGGACCCATTATAGATCTGACTTAATGCTTGCTTATGAGATTTGGTGGTTACGGTCAGCATTTCCTGATACGGTCCACGGTAGGGAGGGAACCCTCCCATAATTAGACTGTCCAGCCGGTTCGTACGGATAGCGAGCTGCAGGCCTGCTAGCGCCAACCAGGAGTAGCCGTAATAGCTGAATGTGTTAACGTTCATCGCATCTGCGATGTGTAAGAAATCCGATGCAACGTTCCCGGCGGTAAGCTGATCCGGCTTAGGGTGTTCGAACAGGTACCCCTCATAATCAAAAAACAAAACCTGAAATGTACTGGATAGTCCTTCGACAAAGTGTTTTCCCAGCTCAGGATCTACCCCCCACAATTTCAAATTCTCCGCTTCTTGGCCGAAAACAGACTTTTTGGCTATGGGCAGCATGATGACCTTGCCACCCGAATTTCCGGTTAAGCCAACCTCCAGGCTGGACCCGTCATTCAAAGTTACATTCTTCGTCACAGTCACTATTTATCACTCCTAAATTGTTATATTTCAAGCGTACAACATTCATGCAATATTCCGGTTTTTCGCAGGGGGAGCATCGGTGATACGATAGATTTGAGGTTTTTATATTAACGCAGCACTTTAAGGTTTCACTTTAATCATGGGATGTGGGAATATTGCCAGATACATACACACCTGCGCAAATTGCGAGACAATTGAACGTAAGCACTACCACGTTAAGACGATATGAGGAGCAGGGATTACTCCCTGATGTGACAAGATCGGAAGGCAACCATAGGCTTTATACTCCGGTGCATCTACAGGCTTTTATCACCATCCGGTCGTTATTAATGGGATACGAGATACCTGTGGTTTATGAGGTCATGAGGCGAATCAAGGAGGCGGATGTTTCCGGTGCACTCTGGCTCGTAAACCACCAGCTGTATCTGATCCAGAAAGAGAAAGAGCGGGTTGAGGAAATATTGAGCATGGTCAGAAATGCCGATTTCGGCCAATACCGCAATATAAAATTATCTAATTCGATGACTATCGGGAGGGTCGCTGAAATTGCCGGAGTGAACACATCTGCCATCCGGCATTGGGAGAGGGAGGGGCTTATTCATTCGGTACGGGACAAGCAGAATGGATACAGGACGTTTACGGTAACCGAGCTGCGGAAGGTTCTGGTGATTAGCAGTCTGCGGAAATCAATTTATTACATTGAAAGTTTGAAAGACCTTCTGCACGACTTGGAAACCCAGTCTTTTTCGAAAATAGACCAGTCCTTTCAGTATGCCATCCAGAGACTAAACGGCAGATTAGAGGAACAATTCAAGGGCATCGCGGAGCTGATGAAATATATTGAATTGCATCGAGAGGCGTACGTGGAATGAAACGACCCTTGTATATAGCGGGTATCTATATACGCTTGTAACAAAATGTATATTAATTGTATAGATGAAGTTGTTAGACTGATAAGATTAGTGCTGAGGGTTGTACTCATGCGCCATTTGATTTAATAGTGGAGGTCGAAAAGCTCAATTATGAACATGCAACCAGTTACGGACGAATTGGTCGTCAAAGCGATGGAGCGGAATCTGGCAATGATCCGTTTTGGCATTGACCGGAAGGTAGCCTATGTTAACGAGGTATTTGCCCGGACGATGGGATATTCCCCAGAGGATTTACTGAACATGAATCATCGGGATTTATGTTTTGATTCTTTTGTCAGCTCACCTGAGTATGAGCAGTTCTGGGAAGCCCTGTTGTCGGGACACAGCTTTCAGGATAAGGTTGAACGGAGAAATTCCCGTGGTGGGCGGGTGTGGCTTGAAGCCACTTACATGCCGGTATATGATGAGCAGGAATCCGAGGTTATCGGAGTTTCCAAAATTGCGGTTGATATTACCGGACGACATTTCAGTCTGACTGAAGTGGTAAAAGAACTGGAGACAACTTCCCGGTCCTTAACCCAGCGGGCAGAGCTGGGAATTAACCGGAGTCAGGAGCTGCTGACAAGTGTGGATCGGATTGCAGAGATTTCGGAGAGTAATACACTCACCCTTAAGGATCTGCAGGCCCAGACGAAGTCGATTCAGGGAATTGTACAGACCATCCGCGATATTGCATCACAGACCCAACTGCTCGCCTTGAATGCTGCCATTGAGGCAGCCCATGCGGGTCCGCATGGTGAAGGGTTTAACATAGTAGCTGCTGAGGTGCGCAAGCTGTCTAATGAAGTATCGGAATCAATCGGCAAAGTTCAGGGGACTATTAGCGGCATTACGAAGGAAATATCCGAGATTTCAGACGGTATTGTCCGTATTCAAGATTCCATCATGGAAGGCCAGCAGCAAATTCGTATAACTATGGAAGACTTCAGCAGCATCGGTCAATTTGCTCAGAAGCTGGATGATCAGGCACAAACCGTTACTGAAACGATTTAATTTTGCGCCCCGGATTAGGGGCTTTTTTTAGCTTCAAAGCCACCCTGGAGGTGGCCTTAAATTTGCTGTTTTGAACTGTATGATAGGAGATCGGGGGAGTGATTCTAGATTACAAATAGATCCTCTGGGCCTTCTCGTCGAAGAATTCAATGATATCTGGATACCCGGTAATATCGATATGGTTCTGTCTCAGGATCTTCTGAATGAAGATGGTATCCGCAAAAATTTTATTGAGGATGATTCTGCACCGGGATGGGGTGCTTTTGAAGTAATCAACCAAATCGTGAATCTCATCAAACTTAAAATAAAGAATATAGGTAACATAATTCTGCAGCAGGGTACTAAAGATGTGATCACGGTAAGGGTTAGAGTGAGGACTAGCGAGGAACTCTCCCATAATGCCGAATAATGCGGTTTTCTTCTCCGAATACATTTGGATCAAATCATCGACGTTATTAATCAGCCGCAGCATATCTTCTAGACCTTCTTCTGGAGGCATTACCAGTCTTACTGACTTGCCTTCGATTGTCCTTAACAGATCCATCGTGAGATTGCCGCAGTTCTGTATCTCATGTGGGGCTATACATAATTCACTTCTATATTTGTCATGATTCTGGCTGTAGTAATTGTGAAATGTAGTAAAGTAATGTTCGATATTTATGCCGGTTTTGGTATGAACCAATTCCTGCCCGCGAAATGAAAAAGAGTAGAGGGTCTCTTCATTAACCGGGTGGGCGTACAGATAGAAAAAGAAGAAAAAGTCTCTGAGCTGATGTTTCTGTTCCTCGCCCAGTCTGGTGGTGTCCGTCAATTGGGCTAACTGAAAGAAACAATAATGTTTCATAAAGTCATTCATGGCATTGTACGCATTGATCTTAACAACCGACGTTGTCGAGTTGATGGTAAATAACAGATAATATAATATCAGCTCATCGTATACATCCAGATGTTCAAAAACCTCCGACAGCACTGGCTTCCAGTCCGGATTTGGAGTGTAATTGGGATCCCTCGGCTGCAATTCATCTGCCCACTCTACGAACCATTCATTCTCATGCCCCACCAATAATAACTCTGCACCGCCTTCCTCTAGAGGGGCGTATTCGAAGCTGTCCGTTTGCATGGATGGCAGTCCTCTGTTGAATTTTTGATTCAGATATTCATTAAAAAGGAATTGAAAGTTCATCGGTTATATACCCTCTCGGATCGTTTATAATTCAAATCGACTGACGCACTGCTGGAAGAACTCTAATTTCCATCTAAAAAGTCTTCGACATAAGGTGAAGCATTCCTTCTAGTTCATGGGTAGGGAATGGCCCACTGATATTTAGTTCAAGCATTTCGGAGACAACAGCGGTTGTAAGAACACTCGGCATCGCAGCGTCCGAATATGCCAGCGAAGTCAATAGTCGTAATACTTCCACCCTGTTCGCACGGCCCCGAGGTATGTGATGATGGACACATCAGAAGTTCAAGTCACCCGACTTCGAACGTTCTAACCAACCTTCAGGCTATTGCGGTCCTTCCTTCTATTTCAATTTGGTGAATTAGGGCCGCGGCTTTCCTGAAGGATGTCTACAAGAGAGGAGGCATCCAGGCTATAATATTCCTTCCTTCTACACTCACTTCCAATGAAATTAGGGATATTGCTTTCCTGGAGTCTTTTATGATAATCAATACCATCTATTTGCGAAGAGCGAACAAAATTATTGTGAACCGGGAACAAGGTGCAGAGCGAATCCCGAAGACTTATTTGGCTGCAGCCTTGAAAAATATCGAACACCTGGGATATACGTTCTCCATGCCATTGCTAAGCGCAGTGCGAACCTTGCCCAGAGAGCAGTTCAAAGCGTTGTATCATCAGCTGGTTGCCGATCTTAAGGTGCTTGTAGGCGCCCATGTGGAATACAGACCGATGTATCAGGACTTCCCGCTGCAGGTGATGCAGGAAGACGATGCGGATCTGTATCTGAACGCAATTTATCACTATCTTACCCTGGAGCTGCCGGAGTCGAAGATGGCGGACAGACCTCCGCTGCTGGACACGGCAAGCCTTAAGGTGATCGATCTTGGAAATAAAGCGGAATTCAATATGATGATCCGCCAGCTCATTGAGGCCAAGGGTTCCATTTCCGAGACAGACAAACAAAATATCGATACTGCCATTGAGCTTGCGGATTTAGAAGAACTGGATGAGATTCTCCCTTCCGAAATTCCGTTCAAGGAGAATGTGGGATTCGTTGCAGGTTCTCTGTTGAAGCACGACAAGGCAAATGTGAAGCTGATCGGCCGGTACATCAAGACGGCAACCGATGTTCTCCGGCTGGCTGTGGCTTGGTCGCAGGGCGATGTGAGCCTGGCCGAGGCCACACGTTTCCGCAAGTTCAAACGCTCCGAGAGACGGCTGCTGCTTGGATTACTGGAGCAGTGCGGACAGATTACGGAGGATATGCTCCGCTATAAAGAGCGCTGGATTCGCCTAGGTGAAATTCTGCATCCTTCGGAATACAGGCACCGGTATAAGCGGACTGAGGAAGCCTTTGATATTTTACGGAACAACAAGCCCTTTACCACGTTTAACGGAAGCGTTGAACTGGCCTTTCAGTATCATAATGTCTGGGTTCTGATGGATTTATTGATGCAGCGCCCAGGTGAATTCGCAAGAAGATTGGATCATCTGCTGCGGGTTGCCGAAGACCCCGAGTATGTGGTGCTGGCTTTTGGTGAAGTCGCAGATCAAGTATCCACACCTGTCCTATTGCAGGTGAAGAACCATTTTGCCCGTCGTAATGTGCCTCAGGAGCTTAGAGTTTTTTTCCAAAAAGGGAATGTGGCCAAGGCATTTGCGATCCCAAATACGCTTCCGGCGATCAGCCAGGCGGCGTGCCAAGACATCATAGAACTATGCGAAAAGACGCTTATACAGCGGTTCTCCGCATTGCCCCCGCTGGGGAAGACCTATATTGACGGACGCTTGAAGTCCTACCATGTTCCGTTCTCTCAAAGATCGGCCAGCAAAGCTTTGCATACCATTGTCCGGGGAAGCCGCGTGTCTATGATGGAGGGGGACACTCTCCGTTTCTTCAGCTGGTGGAAAGAGGGGACGGTGGACGGTAAGCCGACGGGCCGCGTGGACATTGACCTGTCCGCTGTTATGTATGATCGCAACTGGCAGTATGTGGAGCATATTTCTTATACCAATCTGCGCTCTTCCAAGTACCGGGCCGTGCACAGCGGAGATATTGTGTCAGCGCCTCAGGGGGCGTGCGAATTCATTGATCTGCACATTCCTTCCATCGTTGATTATGGCGGACGTTATATTGTGGCAACCCTTCACTCGTTCACAACCCAGCCTTACTGCGATTTGCCGGAGTGCTTTGTGGGCTGGATGATGCGGAAGAAACCGGCTTCGGGGGAAATCTTCGAGCCTAGGACGGTTGCCAATAAAATCGATGTCACTGCCGATACACAGATCGCCATCCCAGTGATCCTGGATCTTGTAGAGCGCACCGTGATTTGGACCGATCTATCTCTGACAAGACATCCTTACTACTATAACAATGTGGAAGGGAACCAGAAAGGGATGGTCCTGATGGGCAAAGCGATGACAGCCCTTCGGAAGCCGGACCTGTACGATCTATTCATGCTCCATGCGCAGGCAAGAGGAGAGTTGGTAGATGCCAGGGACCAGGCAGGATCGGTATTCTCGGTGGATAAGGGGGTTACTCCATTTGATATCGAGCTAATTATGAGCGAATATCTTGTATAAGTGCTAGAAAAGTGGCCAGTCGCCGGAGCAATTCCGGAGGACTGGCTGTTTAACTTTATATATTGCCTTTGATAGTAACTATATGTTATTATCAATTCATAAATAGGAAAAGACTGGAAGTTTCGACAGTCTATAAGCTGGTGAAAGCTGAGGGGATGCAGGATGAAGAAATTTACGGGCAGATGGAATGCATTCGAATTAGCATGGCTGCTTTTATTTACCCTGGTCGCAGTCGGGTTCACGATAGCCTCCAAGGATTCTATATTCGGGTTTACCGTCTTTATTACAGGGGTGCTGTGCGTGGTACTTGCGGCTAAGGGAAGCCTGATGAGTTATGTATTCGGCATGTACAATACCGTAGGTTACGCTTATTTGGCTTATACGAATGGTTTGTTTGGAGAGGTCATGCTGAACGTATTTTTCTTCGTACCTATGAACGTCATCGGCTTCTACATGTGGAAAAATAACCGGCAGGACGGCAAGCTGTCCATGCGTCAGATGAAGCTTAAGGGACTGCTGCTTGTCTCGGCCGTCTGTGTGTTAAGCAGCCTGCTGCTCGGGCTGGGGCTATCGTTCATTCGCGGACAGAACTCGCCCTATATCGATGCCATTACAACAGTGCTGTCGATTGTGGCTACCTTTCTGATGGTCAGAAGATTCAAGGAACAATGGCTGGTCTATATTGTGCTCAATATGTTCACGGTAGTGCTCTGGGTAATTCGGATGCTGGAGGGCAGTGCAGACGGCCTGCTGATGATTGTGATGTGGAGCGCTTATTTGATCAACGCCGGTTATGGCTACTACAATTGGAATAAAGGAGCTAAAGGGGTGGCGGTATGAAGACACTCGGACTCACGCTCGGGAAGTTCGCCCCGCTGCATAAAGGCCACCAGTTCATGATTGAGACGGCGCTGCAGGAGGTCGATGAGCTGATTGTGGTGATCTACGAGACAACCGTCACCACGATTCCGCTTCATATCCGGGCGGGCTGGATTCGCAAGCTCTATCCGGCAGTCCGGGTGATTGAGGCCTGGGATGGGCCGGATGGCTACTCTAATGACCGGGAGCATGAGATCCGGGAGGAGCAGTATATCCTCGGTCTGCTGAAGGGTGAACAGGTGACCCATTTCTACTCCAGCGAGTTCTACGGCGAGCATATGAGCATTGCTTTGGGTGCGGTGGACCGGCGGGTTGATGAAGCCCGTAAACGGGTTCCGGTCTCGGCGACGATGGTGCGGTCCGAACCTTATAAACACCGGGAATTCGTGAGCGATTTCGTGTACCGCGATTTAATCACCAAGGTGGTGTTTGTGGGAGCGATGTCAACGGGCAAATCTACGATCACCGAAGCGTTGGCGCAGCGGTATGGGACTACATTTGCCAGCGAGTATGGGCGCGATTATTGGACCGAGCACCAGGTGGACCGCAGAATCAGCTTCGAGGCGTTCGACGAGATTGCAGCCGGGCATCTGGAGCGGGAGGAGAAGGCCCTGCTGGAAGCGAACCGTTACCTGTTCGTGGATACGAATGCGATTACCACGTACATGTTCGCCATGGATTATCATGGGCGGGCGCCGGAACGGTTAACGCGGATCGCGCTGGAGAACGCCCAGCGGTATGATTTGTTCTTCCTTTGCGACGATGATATTCCTTACGATGATACGTGGGACCGCAGCGGGGATCAGAAGCGGCATATATTTCACAAGCAGATTATTGCGGATTTGAAGCAGCGGCGGATTCCGTTTATTACGCTGCGGGGCAGCCTTGAGGAACGGATGCGCAAGGTAGACGAAGTCTTGGCGGAGTTCCGGCCTTACGATAATTATTTTGGCGGGCTGATCTGAGTAATTAAGATAAATAACCAAGGGGGTAAAGCTGGTGGACATAGTTGATCGCGATGGACTTACAGAACGGGAGTTTTTGGAACGATACCAGGTTGGGGATTACGAGCGGCCGTCGGTGGCAGCGGACATGGTGATTTTCACCGTAACCGATACGGAAGAAGATAACTATCGCAAGCTTCCGGACAAGGAGCTGCGCATTCTTCTCATTCGCCGGGGAGGGCACCCATTTCTGGGCAAATGGGCGCTGCCGGGAGGCTTCGTCCGGCCGGATGAGACGACGGAGCAGGCTGCGGCAAGGGAGCTGCGCGAGGAGACCGGCGTGGATAATGTTTATTTGGAGCAGCTGTATACGTTCAGCGATATTGGGCGTGACCCTCGCACCTGGGTGATGAGCTGCAGCTACATGGCGCTTATCAACAGCGACCAATTGAAGCTGAAGGCGGGAGACGATGCGGCTGAGGCCGCCTGGTTTAAAGTGACCTACCGGCTGCTTAGGGAGCGGAAGGACATGACCGAGGGAGGGCACATCAAGACATGGGAATATGAACTCAAGCTGAGTGCCGGAGAAGATGAGCTCACGGCGGTCGTGGAGCGAAAGGTGACAGTGAAGCGATCTTCAACGGAAACGGCTTATGCGATCGTGACCAATGAGGGGCTTGCTTTTGACCATGCCAAAATCATTGCCTACGCTATCGAACGTCTGCGCGGAAAGGTGAATTATACGGACCTCGCACTGCATCTGATGCCGGAGCTGTTCACCTTGACGGAGCTGCAGATGGTGTATGAGGTGATCCTGGATAAAGAGCTGCTGAAGGCTGCATTCCGCCGCAAGGTGACGGATCTGGTGGCCGAAACAGACCATTACACAGAGAATGCGGGGCACCGGCCATCCCGCTTGTATCGAAGAAATTGGGAGGAGACCTGATGATCTACAATATTGAGGAGTTAAGAAGGGCTTATAATGCGGGCGAAAAGTTCAAGTACGTGTTCTTCTGGGGGCATACTCCGCCAAAGGACGGAGGCGTAGACAAGAGCTGCTTCAGTCAGTGGTGGATGAGTCCGTTTGAGGTTGACGGCACGCTGTACTCCTGTGCCGAGCAGTTCATGATGGCGGAGAAAGCCCGGCTGTTCGGGGATGAGGAGATGCTGGAAGCGATTCTGAAGGCCAAACATCCCAAAGAGATGAAGGCTTATGGGCGTGCGGTCCGGAATTTTGACAAGGATATCTGGGATAAAGAATGCTACGGTATTGTCCTTAGAGGCAGTCTGGCCAAATTTTCACAGAATGAGGAGCTTGGGCGCTACCTAAGGTCAACGAAGAACCGCATTCTGGTTGAAGCCAGCCCACGGGACCGGATTTGGGGAATTGGGATGGGCCAGTCCAATCCGGACGCGGAGAATCCCGTGAAGTGGCGGGGGAGAAATCTGCTGGGCTTCGCGCTGAGCGAGGCCCGGGACGAGTTGATGAGGAAAGAAGGGACTGGAAATGAAGCGTAAAGGAATTGCCCAGGACACTCTGCGAATCCAGCAGATGGGCTTCTATGAATATGAGGGACGACGAGTTGAATTCGCCGCGGCGCAGAAGCATTCGGAGGAGAATAGCGAGCTGATCACTCCTGCACAGGGAGCGGAGCTCGTACGGAGCAGCGCTGAGCTGCCCCGGCTGCCGCAGACGGCCAGTTATTCCGTCGCCAATGAGGCAACGGTGAAGGCGGTCTTGGACTTTGCGACGGCAGGCAAGCCGCACGTTGGCGTGCTGAACTTCGCCAGTGCGAAGAACCCTGGAGGCGGGTTCCTGAACGGAGCCATGGCCCAGGAGGAGAGTATTGCCGCTTCCAGCGGGCTGTATGCAACTCAGCTGCGTAACGAGGGCTACTATAAAGCCAACCGGGCCTGCAAATCGATGATGTACACCGATCATGCCATCTATTCGCCGGACGTGGTATTTTTCCGTAATCCACGGTTTGACCTTATCGAGCAGCCTGTGACTGCCTCGGTCCTGACCCTGCCGGCTGTGAACTATGGGCAGGTTCTACTCAAAGGCGAGGACCCACAAGAGGCGGAATGTGTGATGAAGGACCGGATGCGGCTCGCCCTGGCGATATTTGCACATAAGGGCGATAAGAGTCTCATCCTGGGGGCTTATGGCTGCGGTGTATTCCGCAACGATCCGGTCAAGGTCGCCGGGTGGTGGCGCGAGCTGCTTGAGGATGAGGGCTTTGGGCTGCTGTTCTCCGAAATCCGGTTCGCGGTATTGGATAATTCCAGGGATGGTAAGACCATTCAGGCGTTTAAGGGGGCGTTTAATGACTGAGCATATTGGCAAAGGTCCAGGCAGATGCCATGTATAGAGAAGGAGAAATCGTGATGATTTCTCTTTTTTTTTCATATCGGGTAATTTATATAAAATGAACTTTAGAATATACCGATCTCAGCGGAGAGGACGAGTGATTCTGAAGAAGCGAAGCGTCCGCCTTTGTCTCCGAAATGCCCCTACTTGGATATTTATTTCAAGCATTTCGGAGACAACAGCGGCCTTAAAGAACACTCGGCATCGCAGCACCCGAGAAGTGTAACTTTCATAAGTTCATTTTATATGTCTTGCTTCAGGTTATTCATTCGCCATGCAGTATGATATGATAGCTTATATTCAAATCTTCAAATATTAGGGGAGAATACAATGATTCAGGAAGTCCCACAATTCAAATCTGAATTTTTCAAGGCCTTAGCACACCCATTAAGGATTCGAATACTTGAAATATTGTCGGAAAGCGACAAGACCGTGAATGAGATCCAGGCCATTCTGGGCAGTGAAGGTTCGGCGGTGTCGCAGCAGCTGGCCGTTCTCAGGAATAAGAACGTTGTTGTAGGGACCAAGTACGGAACATCGGTCATTTATTCATTAAGGGACCCCTTAATTAAGGACTTGTTAAAAGTAGCAAAGCAGATTTTTGATAATCATCTTATTGATACTATCACGTTGTTGGAGAACATCAAAAATGAATAACAAACCAGCTGTAATAAAGGGTTAATGGAGAGGTATTCGCCATGAAGCCCTTTTTTTCTTATACTCTGGGCGTTTATTAGGCAAAAGTGAAATTGACACCGTGTTACTTTGGATATATGATTCTACATATATTCAAATAATCAAATATTTATGAAGCGGTGAAGAAGAGCATGAGATTTAGCGGGAGATATGAAGGGTATAATGTAAAATCGTTGCAGAAGGACCTGATCTCAGGTTTGATTGTGGGAATTGTCGCCATTCCATTAGGAATGGCGTTTGCCATTGCATCTGGAGTCAAGCCGGAATATGGCTTATTTACGGTAATTGTAGCAGGTATATTAATTTCGCTGTTTGGCGGTTCCAAATTCCAAATTGGCGGACCGACCGGTGCGTTCATTCCGATTTTGTTCGGGATAGTAATGCAGTACGGTTATGATAACCTGCTTATTGCAGGATTCATGGCAGGAGTACTTATTTTCTTTATGGGAGTCTTTAAGCTTGGCGGAGTCATTAAATTTATTCCACGACCTGTTACGATTGGGTTCACAACCGGTATTGCGGTTACAATCTTCGCAGGGCAAATTGGGAATTTTCTTGGATTAACCGGCTTAAGCAAGCACGAGTCCTTTCTGGCTAATATGAAAGAGCTGGGCACTCATTTATATAGAACGAATATGTACAGTGTGTTAACCGCGGCCATCTGTTTAACAGCCCTTCTGCTTACACCGAGACTGCTTCCTAAGGTGCCTGGTTCACTTATGGGTTTACTTCTCTCCACCGTGGTGGCTTCCGTGTTCTTTCCCGATCAGGTGGCAACTATCGGTTCTACTTATGGGGCTATACCGAGGAGCCTGCCCAGTATCCACTTTCCCGCTATTACCCTTGAGAATATTCAGCATTTAATCAAACCTGCTTTTGTTATTGCCATGTTAGGTGGGATTGAATCCTTGCTGTCGGCTGTAGTCGCAGATGGAATGTCTGGAACGCGGCATAACAGCAACCGGGAGCTTATCGGTCAAGGGATAGCCAATATGATTACCCCGCTGTTTGGGGGAATTCCAGCCACAGGGGCTATTGCCAGAACCGCCACCAATATTAAGAGTGGTGCGGTATCACCCTTTTCCGGGATCATCCACGGTATTGTGGTGTTGATGGTGTTGTTCCTCTTTGCTCCATATGCCTCCCGTATCCCGCTTGCCAGTATGGCGCCTATCTTAATGATGGTAGCCTGGAATATGAGTGAACGCAAAGAGTTTGCCCACGTGCTAAGAACCAAGAGCGCTGAGTCGGCTGTTTTGGTTATCACCTTTGTTCTTACCGTCTTTACAGATTTAACTACGGCGGTTGAAGCCGGGTTGATCTTATCCGGGATCATCTTCGTAAAGCATATGAGTGAGCTTCTGACCACGGCCAAGGTTCTGCCTGATCCAAATAGCAGGAACGAAGAAGTGGCTGCCCATATGGTTCAGGAGCAGCATAATTGCCCCCAGATCAGTATATACACGGTTGAGGGGGCGTTGTTCTTCGGGGTGGCCAACATGTTTGAGAAGAGTATTATGGACGAGATTCATTACAAGCCTAAAGTGCTGATCCTCAAAATGAACAATGTGCCCTATATGGACAATACGGGTGAATCCAATTTGGCAAGCCTGGTGAAGCACTTTAAGAAGCACGGCGGCACATTGTTCATCTCCGAAATCCAGAATCAGCCGCGTCTGGTGCTAAGTAAGACAGGACTGGACGAATTGATCGGGCAGGAGCACTTTTTTGACAAAACAGGTGAGGCGATCAGCGCTGCCCTTACAAAAATTAACCACGGTCAATGCAGGGGGTGCAGGCATTTTGCATTCCATGAATGCCAGCAACTTGCCTCTTTAGATCCTAAGGAAAAGGCCAGATTAAATGGCTGGGCCCAGTTGAACAAATAGACCACTCCGGGGTTGGAGTGGTCTTCTCCTTTTTTTGGCAGTATTATATTTACTATATAAGATGAACTTTAGAACTTACCGATCACAGCGGAGAGGACGAGTGATTCTGAAGAAGCGGAGCGTCCGCCTTTGTCTCCGAAATGTCCCTACTTTGATATCTAATTCAAGGATTTCGGAGACAACAGCGGTCGTAAGAACACTCGGCATCGCAGCGCCCCAAAAGGGTAACCTTCATAAGTTCATTTTGTAAGGCCATTCTCAATCAAAGTGGTGATTATATTGAAACCTACATATCAGGAAATCGATGATGTACTGGAGAAGATGCAAGTAGCTTTGAAAATAGCAAGGGAGCAGGAGCCTGACTTCTACGCCAAGTATCCTATGGAGCTGCGAACTGAAGCTGAAGATGAGGATATACGTGTGGCCACCCGCGAGTGGAGCCTGCCGGAGGAATATTTGTACTTCTTGAAGCACTACGCCCCGAAATCGGTATCCTGGAGCACGGACGAATATATCAACCTGGACATTTACGGCGCCAAGGATCTGATCGGGGGACAGTCGGGCTACAATTATAATCATGTTACGGATGAACCTATCACAGATTGGCCGAAGGATTATCTCGTCATCGCCTCGGATGAAGGCGATCCGTATTGTATCGATCTCTCCCGGGGGGATACGGTTATTTATACGGCGGAGCATGGAGCGGGGACTTGGGATTTCTCCGTTGCTTATGATAATCTCACCGAGTTTCTTCATAGTGTCCTGCGGCCTCGTAGCATCGAGGACGAGGAGTGGGAAATGGACAAAGATGAGCAGTACAATTATTATAAAGTGTTTATCACGGGTCCAGGCACTGACAAGATCAAGACCCTGGTGTTCATCAAAAAAGTATTTTCCTGCGATTATGCCCAGGCCAAGGCTCATTTGGAGACAGTGCCTTTGCTCGTGTATAAGGGCATTGACCGGGGGGCTGCTAACATCGAAGTCCAGCTTAAAGGCATCGGGGCAGATTATGAATCCCGCCAAATTAGTTGGGATGAGTTTATAGGGGGATAGACAGAACCAGAAACTAGAGACTTATCTGCAAAAAAGAAGCGCCCTCGTTCACACGAGGGCGTTTTTCTGCAAATAGGCCTCTAAAGCCCAGGTTATTCCCACTCGAAAGTAGACCTTAATCCACTTAACATTAAGTTTAGTGTAGATGCTTATGTTTATTATAGAACCTCCACTGACTCCTGAATTTGTCTAGAAACCCCCGATGTTTCCTGTCCTGGTCTACCAGCCGCAAATATCTCATAAGCAGGCGGTACCTTTGTTCATCATCGTGGCTAAGCTTATGCATTTCGTTAAGAATATCGTCGGTCCGCAAGTCTTTCCACCTCCTTGAAGCCTTTTTATTCTAAACTACAAAACTCGACAAAATCTGAAAAAGCTGAACAAACATAGAAGAAACGCCCTTGTTCATACGAAGGGCGTTTCTTCAAGTATTAAATCTCTAGATATTCGGCTTAATGAGCCTCCATCTCTCTATTCTCCCAGAGACATTGACTTTGGATACTTCACTTCCGGGTATTCCTGATTCGGACCAGCAAGGAGCGTACTCTTCATTCCGCGTAAATGCTGGTTGAAGAATTCAAGCACATAGCGGTTTACGAGCGCCGCTCCCCTGGTGCCACTGATGCTTCCCGTCATGCCGATTTTACTAATAAGCGGCGAGTACAGCTGAAGATCGGTGAAGTTGTAATGTCCCGTTCCCTCGACATAAACGACTTTGCCGCCGCCCTGCTGGGTTGCCCGGTCGATCAGTTTGAGCTCCAGTTCCCGGTTCTTTAAGACTGTGTCGAACTGCTGACGCGTAAATTTGAGCGCCTTCAGCTCCTCATCTGTGATCGGGGTCTTGCGGAATTTCGCTTGCTCCGCGTTCACTTTAGCAAAATCCCCCGATTCCATGAACATAAACGGCTTTTTCATGTCGTCCCGGCCTTTTGTCTCGAATATCGTGCCATCCATATTGATGCCTGCTTTGATACGCGGGTTCGAATACACGGCTTCGAACGCGGTCGCCCCGCCGAAGGAATGACCCATCATGCCGATGTTATTCATATCCAGCCTCCCTTTGAATATGCTGGCAATGGCGCCCGTATTGAGCTTCTCCAATTGGTCCACGATGAATGAGATGTCCTTATTCCACACCTGAAGGATGGCGTGGCTGTCCTCATAAAACCTCTCTGAAGACTGATTCGTCAGAAAACCGGTTACCCGGCCGTCCGGGAAGGCAGTCGCAACTGTGCTGTAGGTATGGTCGACAGCGAATACAATATAGCCATGGCTGGCCAGGTTCTCGGCCTGGGACGTATGCAGAATCCTGCCAACCCCCATGCCATGAGACAGCAGCACTACCGGGTACGGCGTGCCCGCAGGACGTATCCCCGCACCCGTGTAGGCATTGGCCTTGAAGTATTTCCAGTAGTCAAAAGCAGCTGCGGGAAGCTTCATATAGCCGGAGTAACCCTGCGTATAAGCCTGGAACACCTTCGGGTCCTCCGGGAACACCGGGCGCGGTCCCGACCCACCGGATTCTGCAGCAGGGTACCATACTTGGACCATAAGCTCCCGCTTGTCCCCCTTCTGCTTAGTGAAGATCTCTTCCCGGCTGTTATCGACAAAGCGAAGAGTCTCCGTTCCTACCCTGAACTCACCGGTTGGCTTTGGCAGCTGAAAGACCGGCAGCAGCAGCGACAAGGCAACCGAGCCGCCGAGCAGCAATACGAATAGGGATGATACAGTGTAGCGAACCGTCTTGCCAGCCTTCCTTCGTTTGAATAAGGCGGCGATAACAAGCACAACGGCAACGGCATAAGCCGGAATCATCTGCCACCGGTAACCCTCAAACAACAGCTGAGCGGCCAACAATGCACCACAGGTGATACCGGTTATTATCCCGGCCATCCGGTTCGCTTCCTTGCGAAGCAGCAGCACGATCATTACTGCGGCGCAGGCTGTAACTAATAACATTTCAAATACTCGCATTCGTCACGCTCCCTTTACTCTCTGAATGTTACTTATCGTAACAATCCTGGGTTAAAATGAAGGAGGGATCTTGATTAAAATTGGTTTAATATGGGTGGGGGGTTCACATGCAGATTAGGAAATTCCAGGACTACGATATTGATCAAATTGTTACTCTATTCTATGAGACGGTACATACGGTGAATAAGAAAGATTACTCCCAGGAGCAGCTTGATGCTTGGGCTTCCAAGGCAGAGGAGCCGCAGCGGCGGGAGAGCTGGCGGAAGTCCTTGGGCAGCCATATTTCTTATGTGGCTGAGCGGGACGGGCGAATCGTGGGATTTACGGACATGACCACGGAGGGTTACCTCGACCGGCTGTTCGTACATAAAGACTACCAAGGGCAAGGCATTGCCGCGGCTCTGGTGGATACACTGGAGAGCGAGGCCGTGACATTGGGGCTAGCCGAAGTTGAGACAGAGGCAAGCGTTACTGCAAAGCCTTTTTTCGAAGCAAAAGGATACAAAGTGATGCAGCCCCAGATCGTGGAACGTAAGGGGATTTCTTTGCGGAATTACCGGATGAAGAAGCTTCTGAACACGCCCGACTAAGAGAGGGGTACGGAAGTCTGATAGAGGCTGGCCGCACGTAACGGATGTATTTGGGTTTGAATTCCAAAATCAGGTGTGTTACCATGGTGTTAATTTTAAGACAGGAGCTGAAGAGCATGTAATTATTCTTGCGAATCCCAATAAAACAGTCATAGCGGTGTTATCGCCCATGTTTTATTTGTGATGCAAGAAGATTACTCTCTCTAAGGCTCTGTCAATATATCCTTATCTAACCCTGTAGGGTTGGATTTGCTGTATTTATTTTGAGCTGCGGGAAGGTAACTTCTTGCGGCTTTTATTTTTTTATGTACAGGAGGATATAGACCATGGCCTTGATTCAAGTAAGCAACCTGACATTTGCCTATGAGGGCAGTTACGATAATATTTTTGAGGATGTCAGCTTTCAACTTGATACCGATTGGAAGCTGGGTTTCACCGGAAGGAACGGCAGAGGGAAGACCACTTTTATGAATCTGCTGTTGGGTAAATATGATTACAGCGGACATATCTCATCGAGTGTCAGCTTTGAGTATTTCCCATTCCATGTTGAGAATAAGGAAGAGAACACACTGGATGTAATCAGCGGTATTATTCCAGACTTTGCGCACTGGGAGCTTCTGCGCGAGCTGAGCTGGCTGAAGGTATCCGAGGATGTGCTGTACCGTCCATTTCAGACCTTGTCGAATGGCGAACAGACCAAGGTGCTGCTGGCTGCCCTGTTTCTGAAAGAGAATAGCTTCCTGCTTATTGATGAGCCCACCAACCATCTGGATATGCATTCCCGTAAGCTGGTCAGCGACTATCTGAATACGAAGAACGGCTTTATTCTGGTATCCCATGACCGTGCGTTTCTGGACAATTGTGTAGACCACATTCTGTCGATTAACAAGACCCATATCGATATCCAGAAAGGCAACTTCACCGATTGGTGGGAGAACAAGATGAGGCAGGATCAGTATGAGCTTGCCGAGAATGAGAAGCTGAAGAAGGATATCCATCGTCTGTCGGAAGCAGCGAAAAGAACGGGCGGCTGGTCTCACGAGGTGGAGAAAACCAAGAATGGAACGAGAAATTCCGGTTCCAAGGTAGATAAGGGATATGTTGGACATAAGGCTGCGAAGATGATGAAGCGCTCTAAGTCTATGGAGAACAGGCAGCAGTCGGCTATAGAGGAGAAGTCCAAGCTGCTGAAAAATATCGAAAGCTCCGAGAGCTTGAAGATCTCCCAGCTGGTCTATCCCAAGAAGCAGCTGGCCGAGCTTAAGCAGGTTGCCGTTTATTATGGGGATCGGCAGGCGAGCCCGGAGATCAGCTTTGCGATTGAGCAGGGGGACCGGATTGCCCTGTCAGGCCGGAACGGCACCGGGAAGTCCAGCATTCTGAAGCTGATCTGCGGCGAGCCTATTAGCTATACCGGGCAGCTCAGCGTTGGGAGCCAGCTCAAGATTTCCTATGTGTCTCAGGATACCTCGCATTTGCAGGGCAATCTGACCGATTATGCAAGAGAGCACGGAATTGAGGAGAGCCTGTTTAAGGCGATCCTTAGAAAGCTGGATTTCTCAAGATTGCAGTTTGAGAAGGACATGTCGTCCTTCAGCGGCGGGCAGAAGAAGAAGGTGCTGATCGCCAAGAGTCTGTGCGAGCAGGCCCATCTGCACATCTGGGATGAGCCGCTGAATTTCATTGATGTCATCTCCCGGATGCAGATTGAGGAGCTGCTGTTGGAGCACGCGCCAACCCTGCTCTTTGTGGAGCATGACCGTGAGTTCTGTACGAATATCGCCACCAAGGTGATTGAACTCTAGCTTGATCTGAACTAAATAGTGAACTAAGGGGGGCTTGAGATTCAGGAGAAGCCCCTTTAGTTTTTTTCTCGGTTCAAAGAGAAATGGGGGCAGCGGTATAAAGAATTGCCGAATCGCGCGGCTTACAGCAAGGACCTGAGCTCGCGTTGATATTTGCTGAATTGCGCTGAGGTGACGATAAGCGGCTTGGCAGAACGAATCCCGCCGATTCGGATATTTCGGACCACATGATAAGGAGCGCATAAAAGCGCATACAAGAGGCGGGCATCTGAAGCGCTTAATTGGCGGTGTCTCTGATAATAGTCAATCGAGCGAAGCATCCTGACCCCGTTCCAGCCGCAATTTCGGTGAAGCAGATGGGACAAGTCTTTCATTCTTGTATGAAGAGAAGTATTATCGAAGTCAATTAAATGCAGCTTCCCCCTAGGGCTTTTAATTAAATTCGGATAATTGTAATCACCATGGATAAAGGCGGAGGTTTCTTGTTCCGCCCGGATGGCTTCCAGAGACTGAGGCTGCTGTAAGAAATCCGCCACTTCCTCACAACGGCTTGCTAAATGCCGGGTCTCTTTGTATTGGCTGAGCAGTTGCTGATAATCCGAAATTTCGCTGCCCAGTCCCCAGTACCGGATTCTTGACTCGGGAGCTTCCGTAATGGGAAACCCGTTAGCCATGGAATGGAATTTGGCCAGGGTTCGAAGCCCGTTCCTGAAGTCCCTTCTTTTTGTGAAAATCGGCCTTTGTCCAACAACCCAATTCGTTAAGGTGTACAGGTTTCCCTCATAAGTCATGTAGAGGGACTGTTCTACCGTAGGGTATACTTTTTGCCCGCGTGTAAATCCCTTCTCTGCCATGAAAGTGAACATCCGGGTAATGAATCGGACTTCTTCCTCGGGGAAGGCGTATCCTTTTAAACAATAGACCTTATCCGAAGTCCGAAGCTTATACACGTCTTTGACTTGCTGGATATCCTTAATTTTTAGCCCATATTGTTGTTCTACCCGTAACTTGAGGGACATCCTTTAGTTCACTTCCCTTTATTAATTTGACCAATCTGCAAGCAGCTTCATGGCATCCAACCGGAGAGGCCAAGTTTGTTCCAGGATGCGCAGCATTTCCTGACTTCGCTTGCCTTTGGAGGATCGGATAGCCTGCCAAGCCTCCCGGGGCAATCCATATAAGCAATAAATCAATTTGCGCTGAGCCCGCTCTAAGGGGTTAACCTCTTCATACCCTTTCAACAGCGCCAGAATGAAATCGGGATTGAACTGGGTCGTGTTCATAAGAGCTTTGGCGATATCCACATAAGGTGAACCTACCTTGATATGGTCCCAATCGATGATAAAAAGCTGATTTTCCCCCGAAATAATGACGTTAGGGGAGGTAATATCGTTGTGGATCAGTGCCGGACGGCTCCGCTCTCTTTTCAGAAGACCAACAAGCTCTGGACTTTTTAAAATAGCCCATGCCCGATCCGAGAGACGCGTACAGGTCTTTCCGTATTTCTTGAGCCATCGGCGGTTCCGGCCACCCGGCTGTAATGCTTGGGCCATTCGTTTTCGGAAGAGTTGGTCCTTCACCTGCCATAACCGAATCTGCTCAAGTGTGGGAGAACCTTTCGTGCGGAGGCCAAGGCCGGGAGTCAGATGGAGCGTCGCAAGGGCCCGGCCTAATTGCTCGAAATCCTCAGGTTTCTCCATACCTCTGCCCGAAATCCATGTGGTCATATAGAAGGGTCTGCCATGGCTTAAAGTCCACAGTTTCCCGGAACGGGTGGTGAGCCATTTAGGCATGTGGCTGAAGCCGCTGTCTGCCAGAAGCTTTACATATTTGGCGGTTGTTCCTATTTGGTGAACCGCACTTGAGCCGAGGGACGGCTGGCGGAGAAAGGGCTTAACTGCATAGGTTCCACTTTGCGTGTGTATCTTGAACACTGCGTTCCTCCGGTATAAGGAAGAGACCGGCTCCGAGCGGAGTGGGATCAGGCCGTAGCGGCCGGTAATTTCGCGGATTTGGCGTTTAGTGTAGGAATCCTTCATAGGCAACCTCGATTCATTGAAGAAGTTTAAGGATGAACAATCACGAGAGCGGGGGCTTTTGGTTAGGTTATTCACTTAGGGCCATACATGTATGGTCTAACGTCATATGAGGGATTTATTTTGACAGTTCGTAAACGCAAAAAGGCTTCGCAGATGGAATCCCTCTGCAAAGCCATTTTTTCTGGAAGGGGAGGCTCTATGTCACTTGCCCGGTCGGTTAATAGGCCTTAGGAGGATTGAAGCTGCCTATTCCTTTTAATTTATAGTCAAAAAACTTCAAGATCAGCGCATTCTCCGTTTCAATGCAGAAATACTTATCGATCTTTGCGCTTCCACGTTGAAGTTGATTGGCAAGGAATGGTGAGAACAAAGGCAAGTCCGTAAGACTTAAATGCTTGGCCCCTTGAAAATGAACGGTATACATCTCTGCGGTGTTCTGATCCGCGGCTTGGTTGGCCGCATAGATGGTGTTTCTGCCCAGCTGCTTCCACACATCGTCGGAATAGATATTGAGAAGTGGTGTGGTGTAACGTCTGCCGCTTGCCGCGAAGTCATCCGCTGCTTTATTGTAGACAAGCTCACTGAACATCGGCGCATCAATATTGACCACTGCGCTGATATCTGAACGCTCTCTCCCAAGCCACATACTCGCCGTGCCGCCCATGGAGTGGCCAAACACCCCGATTTTACTTGTATTGATCAGCTTATAGAGGCTGTCCGTGTCACTGCTGGTTTTTTCAAGTATAGTATCGATTACAAAATCCATATCATCCGCACGCAGCTTCATCCATTTTTGGAATAATCCATAAACCTCTTTGTTTGTATAAACTCCATCGGTATTGGCATTTTGGAATTCCTGCAAGAATCCCTTATCCGCAAGCGTCACCTTCCCATCGTCGGATACGGTATAGAAGGAATGATAAGGATGGTCGATAGAGACTACAACATAACCGTGGCTGGCCAGCTCGGTATATGTTGAGCTGTTGCTGGACTTAATCCCGAACGCTCCGTGTGAGAATACTAGAAGTGGATAGGTTCCGTTAGCGTTCTTAGGGTACCAGAACTCCACGTTGACGAACCGGTTCCCCGCGTGGGTGAAGGGGTCCACCCGCTTTTTGTCCGTATAAGTGTAGGATGCGGTTGCAACTTCGTACGGTCCTGTGACTTTAGGTGATTTATATTGTGGGAAGATAAGTACGGGTGCAAAAGCGAGTGTCAGCACCAAAATCATCAGGACGGTTTTAACCACAGTTCGGGAGGCTTGGTATGTCCGTTCAAGAGCCGATTTGCGAAGGAGCGAGACCACAGCGGGTATGGCAAGTACCAGCAGCAGAACCGCGGGCAGAACCCAGCGGAAGCTCCAGACAATGATTGCAGATAGGATAAGCAGACCAAAGATTAAAAATTCGGCGACTCTGAGCCAGCCTTTAAACCTTTTATGATTTTGTTTTGTGATGATACACCATGCGGCAAGAGCAATCTCAATGATTAGCGCAGCAAAAAATAATAACGTTCCCATGATGGCGACTCCCTTTCTTCTCATATGGTTCTTAGTGATGAAGTCATCATATAAAACATGGAGAAAGGAAGTATATAGAATAACGATAAGCTGTAGCTACAGGCCAGTAAGTTGCAAAAATCGGATTATTCAGGGAGATTTTTCTTGAAACTTTCCAGTTTCTCGTTGATCGATTTGGCGGTTTGTTTGTCATTTTCCCAGGAGAGGATATGCACCACGCCATAAACAAAAGCAATCTCCAGCGCAAGAATGATCAAGCTTTGTAGATTGTCTACAATCCCCATAATGCTTGCAAGGGTAATTAATATCGTCTCCAGCGCGCAGAAATGAACGGCTATTCTAATCCGTATGCTCCTCTCGCTGATATTCCGCGGAGTATACATAATAAGTCCGATTAAAGCGCCGGCGAGCGCAAATGCCATAATGATATATATGGACTTCAAATCAAAGGCCAGGCTGGGGTAATATATTTGCCGAAGTACCGTAATGATGATGATGATTGATGCGAAGATCACCAGGAAATCACGAACCAGTTTTTTGATGAAATTAGATAATGCCATCTTTGCTTCCCCCTCTCACAGTCCAAGCTTATTCTTAAGCACTGGGACATACTGTCTGGATATGACGACCCGTTCCCCATTATCCAGCACCGCCTCGAACCGGCCGCTTAGAGAAGGATGAACATATGAAATTTTAGCTATGTTCAGAATCGTGGATTTGGATGCACGGAAAAAGTTCATCCGGTGGGACAGCTCCTCCAGCTCGTAAAGCCGCTGTTTGACCTCAAAGACCCTGTCCTTGCAGTAAATAAATACCTTTCCATCTACCGCCTCAAAGTAATAGATCTCGCTAAGCTTAATCCGGTGGACATGTTCGCCAAGGTACCCGAGCATAATCGGATTGTCCATCTTCAGCTTATTCACGATTTCTTGCACTTCCTCATTTACCTCATAGCACCTGATAAGGATTTCTTCATCCTCGTCCCGGCTTATCTCTACGATAGAAACTTTCATAGCCTTACCTGCCTTATCAAGTGATTGATGCTTACGCTGCAAACTTCAGTTCTCTATACCAAATGAACTTATGAAGGTTCGCTGAGATCGGTTAATTCTAAAGTTCATTTTATATAGTCTATTATGCTAGAGAACCCTGGATGGAGAAAAGGTGCAAAATCAAAGAAGGAGAACAGTGAACTCTGTTCTCCTTCTTTGTCATGGCGCGGAGGTTATCTCCGGCTCGAAGATGATCCATGTTTATCTTTTTGGCCCGACTGGTTATCATTGTCGCCCATGCCTTCACCAGCTTTGTTGCCAAGTGCAGCTCCGGCAACTCCACCCACTATTGTACCTACTGGGCCTAGAATTGAACCTACGGCAGCGCCTGCTGCGGCACCGCCCACGGTTCCTACAGCTTCACTGGTATCGAAATCATTTTTGCCACCACGATCACGTTGCTGTTTATTGTTATTCTCGGACATGTTGTTTCCCTCCTTGTACGTGGTATGGAATCGCAGCTGTTTGGATCAGCGCGGGTCCCGAACCTAGTTTGCCCGCCCTTGGGAAAACCCATCCATGGATCTCGCGAGCCAGTTCAGAACAAATATCAGGTATTTTTAACCATTTAAAAAAAGGGATTGATATTTTTGTAAGGTGTAGTTATAATACAAAACATAACAAATAAAAAAACGCTTTCATCAAGGGGAGGTGAAGCATTAAACCTGGCTGGAATGAACAATACGTGAAAGCCGGAGGATTATTTTACGAAACTGTCTGAGCTGTGTCATTTCCATTTGATTGATGGAGACGGCTCGTCTGATGCGCATCTTGCTTTAGATGACGGGGGACTGAATTGGAGAGAATATAACGACCCTTCAAAGCCACGGTTATAACGGAGCTTGCACCTTAGAGATTATGGGATCTGGTTAATGCCAGAGTCTGCATGAAGCACTTAAGAAATCAGTCAGGAAAATATGGGATATGAAAGTCTTATCATCTTGATTTGGAGGAACTCGCTATGAGTAATGGGACACTTACACGAAAACTGGGTTTCTGGTCGGCCCTGGCTATCGCAGTTGGAACTACGATAGGCTCCGGAATATTTGTCTCATCTGGGGATGTGGCAAAAGCGGCGGGTCTTCCCTCGATTTCCATACTGGCTTGGATTATTGGTGGGATCATCGCAATTCCGCAAGTTATGGTGCTGGCCGAATTGTCAACGGCTTACCCGCAAAATGGAAGCGGTTACGTATACTTGAATAAAGCGGGCTGGAGGCCCTTGGCCTTCCTGTACGGGTGGGCGACATTCTGGGCGCTCGATCCACCGTCCATCTCAATTATGGCCTTGGCCATCGTGGCCTACTTGGCCAGCTTCTTCCCGTTCTTCGCCGGGTTCGCCGGCAAGCTGCTCGGGGTGGCAATCATTCTGATCATTACGTCCATCCATTACCGGAGCGTTAAGGGTGGCGGAAGCTTTCAGGTCATTATTACCGCTATCAAAATCATTCCCTTCCTGATTGTTATTGTGCTCGGTCTGATGTACATGAATTTTGACAACTTTGCTTACACCCCGGCGCCTGGAGCCGGAAGCTCAAGTCTGATCGGGGGCGTATCCGCTACGACCTGGGCGTACACAGGAATGGCAGCCATTTGTTTTATGGCTGGAGAGTTCAAAAATCCAGGGAAAGTTCTCCCTAAGGCATTAATCAGCTCGGTAATGATTGTACTGGGTCTGTATACCCTGCTAGCGGTATGTGTCACCGGCTTGATGCCGTTTGACAAACTGATGGGTTCCAGTGCTGCTGTATCCGATGCCGTGAAATACATTCCGGGATTATCCGGGATCGCCTCATCCTTTGTGGCTGTTACGGCAATCATTGTTATTCTGGGTTCCTTAAGCTCGTGTATTATGTTTCAGCCGCGCCTGGAGTATGCCATGGCGAAGGACGGATTGTTCTTCCAGCGCTTTGGGAAAGTCCATCCGAAATTCGAAACACCCAGCTTCTCGATTATCGCTCAGGTTACATTTGCCTGTATTCTTGTGTTCTTCAGCAATCTAACCGAATTGCTGGGTTACTTCACACTCATTCAGCTGGTTATTAACATCCTGGACTTTGCCGCTGTCTACAAATGCCGGAAGAGAGAAGATTACAACCCGATTTACCGGATGCCAATGTGGAGAGTGACCACGATTCTGGCGATCGCCGGGGCGGCGTGGCTGGCTTGGGGAACCTTTACTTGGGCTCCGATTCAAGGTATGATTGCCGCCGCAATTGTTATCGCCACAGGCCTGCCCGTGTACTACTATTGGGAGAAGAAATATGGGTCCAAAAGGTCCGGAGACAGCCAAATCGTTGCCTAGTCAAAAGCATTGTTTAAATTGTAATGTTAAATTATAATACAAAACACAATAAATAAAATTGGATCATATTGGAATTTGGCTCCAATATGGGGAGGGAACGAACATGTTGAACTTTGATGAACAGTTATTCCTTAAGCTAGTGGAACAAGAGGGCCTTGCTTTTAGAGGACAGATTGAAAAGATTGTGGACGGGATTTGCAAGAAAGGGTACAGCAACATCTTTATGATTGGTGCAGGCGGCACAATCGCGATGATGTATCCTTATGAATATATTTTGAAGTCGAATTCAACCATTGACGTTCATGCGGAGATCGCCGCTGAGTTCATGGTGATGAACAACCGCCATTTCAGCAAAGATTCCGTATGTATCTTCACTTCGGTATCCGGAACCACTCAAGAGACTGTGGCTGCAGCTGAGTTCTGTAAGGAACGCGGCGCAACAACAATTGCTCTCGTAGCTGAACCGGACACACCGCTGACGAAGATTGTGGATCATTGCATCACCACTGGATCGGAGAAGCATTCCTTTGATACATTCTTCATGCTGCTGCACATGGTCGTATTCCGCTTTATGTATAACAACAACGAGTTCCCTGAGTATGATCAGTTCGTTAAGGAAGTAGCCCTGCTGCCGCGTGCGATTCTGGATGCGGTTAAGACCTTCGATCCGAAAGCGGAAGCCTTCGCGAAGGAGCATAAGGATACGGATTACCACATGATGGTGGGTTCCGGGAACTTGTGGGGGAACACGTATTCCTACGCGATGTGTATTCTGGAAGAGATGCAGTGGATTCATGCGAAATCGATCCATGCAGCAGAATTCTTCCACGGCACACTTGAGCTTGTGGTTGAGGATACCAGCGTAATTCTGCTAAAAGGTGAAGACGAAACCCGTCCACTCATGGACCGTGTAGAGCGTTTTGCCGAGAAAATCACGAAGAAGCTGACCGTTATTGATACCAAAGCATTCAAAATGGAAGGCATCAGCGAAGAGTTCAGAAAGCATTTCTCCGTAAATATCAACTGGTCCGTGCTCAGCCGCATCAGCGCCTACCTGGAGCGCGAGAGAAACCATCCGTTAACGCTTAGAAGATACTATCGTCAAATGGAATATTAAGATGTCGTGAGCACTACTTCGTAGTGCTCCTCTTTTAACCGCAAGGAAGGTGGGAGCAAGATGAGAATTGTTACAGTCGGAGATAATTGCATGGATGTCTATCAGGCCAGCGGCAAGGCTTATCCGGGAGGCAACCCGGTGAATGTGGCCGTTTATTTGACTGAACTAGGTGCAGAGGCCGCTTATATAGGTTGGGTAGGTACTGACATATATGGGGATATCATGATCCAGGCAATTCAGGAAAAAGGCGTGAATACTTCCCGAGTATCCAAAAAAACGGGAAAAACAGCGGTCACCCAAGTCGAGATGGTGGATAATGACCGCAAGTTTGGCGATTATGATGAAGGGGTTATGGCGCACTTCTCCCTTACCCCGGAGGAAATCAACTTTGCGGGAAACTATCAGCTTGTACATTCGGGCATATGGGGGCATGCCGATAAGTATTTTCCTGAATTTAAGCAAAAGGGTCTCATCACCTCCTTTGATTTCTCGGACCAGTTAAATGATGATTTGGTGCAGACCTTACCGCCTCATGTGGATTATCCATTCTTCTCGTATACCCAGGACGATGACTATATCCGGGGACTTCTGATGGAGGTGAAGCAGAGAGGAGCTCAAATTGCTGTTGCCACCTTGGGTGAGAACGGTTCACTTGCCTATGACGGGGAGCGGTTCTATACGTACGGCGTGGGTGAGGTTGATGTTGTGGATACGATGGGCGCTGGGGATTCATTTATTGCTGGATTCATCTATGGCAGATTAAAAGGGCTTTCCATTGAGGCGTGCCTGGAGCTTGGTGCGGCCACAGCTGCCAAGACCATTGGATATTTCGGGGCATGGTGACTGATGTAAGCCATCAATGTATAATACGTAGTATATAATCATTGATGGATAAGGATGAATTAACGATGAATTTAAATCCTTCAACCCCCCAGCCGCTGTATATGCAGATTCGGCAAATGTTGAAGAATGATATCCAGCACGGAAGATATAAACCCGATGAACAGATCCCGACCGAGGCGGAGCTCTGTGATACTTATAATGTAAGCCGGATCACGATCAGAAAGGCGATCGAGGAATTGGTGCGGGACGGCACGCTGACACGGATTCCCCGCAGAGGCACCTTTGTGGCCTCGAACAAATTCCACAATGAGCTGTTATCTGTAAGCGGATTCTCGGAGTTCAGCCATCAGCTCGGCATGATCCCGAACTCCCGGATTCTCCGGAGTGAGGTTATTCAGGCCTCGGAGGAGGTGGCTGGACATCTTCAGATTGAAGAAGGCAGCCCTGTGCTTGAGTTAGAGCGGCTGATGTATGTGGATGACCGCCCTCTCTTCTACGATATTGCCCATTATTCGCTCACCCGGTTCCCTGATCTGGAGAAGAAGATAGCGATGAACGAATCGACCTACAAGATCCTATCGGAGGAATATCATACGGAGATTGTAAGCAACGACAAGATCATCGACGTCATTGGGGCGACCAAGGATTATGCCAAGCTGCTCGAATGTGATATCGGGGCTAATTTGTTCCGGATTTTAAAAATAGCTTTTGACGCGAACGACGAGCCGGTTCATCTCTCCACCTTTATGTGTGAGACCAACCGGGTTAACTTGACGGTCCACCGGGCCAAATAAGGTCATGCCTAGCGGCATGGCCTGTTTTTTTGTATATCCTTGTTTGGATGCACTTTATTCCAATCCCAGCTTCATGAATCCAACTTTTTGAAAGCCTAAGCACTTTGGTGCCGTCGATCAAACGGCAGGGCTTAAATGTTCACCCAGACGCAAAACACTACTGACACAAGGTTGTCAGTAGTGTTTTGTTATATTCAGAGCAAATCGGGAAGCCTCGTGGATGGTTCTAATTCAGTGAGCTGCCCTATTCTATAAGAATGAGGGGGATTTAATATGATAACAGAAACAAATGAACAGACCCGTTATTGGATTGGGGTCGTATCTGCGAGCCACGTGGAACGGGGAGTACAGGGCGGATTCGCCCAGCTTTGTCACGGCAAGCAGGGGCCGCTGCGCCGAATGCGTCCCGGTGATTGGTTAATCTACTACTCCCCACGGACCGATATGGCGAAAGGCGAAGCACTTCAGGCGTTCACTGCAATTGGGCAGGTTGTGGATGACAGAGTGTACGAATTTCAAATGTCGGAGACCTTTATTCCTTTCCGCCGGGATATCCACTATGTTCCATGCAGCCCGGTTAAGATTTCCAGTCTGCTGCATGAATTAAGCTTTACACGCGGGAACCGCAATTGGGGTTATAAGTTCCGTTTCGGACATTTCGAGATCGGGCGGGAAGACTTCTTAACGATAGCAGCCGCTATGACAGGGGATGCTATTATAGTGAACTTTTGAGGAATATAACTCCGGGGTAGGACCAAGAAGAATAGAGGGCTTTTCACGTAGGATGGAGAAATTACTTGAAAGGGACTGCAATCGTTTCTGGTTACTGTGAGGTTAGCTTGGACCGACTAGCTGTCATTTGTGTTTGACATATACATGGTTATGGAGGCAGAGCCCAATATGTTTACCCGATGGAGATGAATGCAATGTATGTTCCTATCCAGTTTATTGATTCCCGGTTGCTCCATCCCCAGCTCTCCTATAGAGAGATCACTCCTTCTGTCCCGCTGCAGGCTTTTGTGGCATGTTATTGGTTCCTGGATTCGGTCTCTCCCTTACAGGAGACAGTTCCTCACAGGGTCCTGCCAGATGGATGCGTGGATATTCTGCTTGACTTATCAGCAGGAGAAACCCACTTTGTTGGTGTGATGAGTGAAGCGGATATGGTGCCGATGATCGGCGAGGTTCACCTCATGGGAATCCGGTTTCTACCCCATAGTCTTCCTGTTCTGCTGAAAGGGGAGGCAGGATTTGTGGCTAACGGTATGGTGCAGCTAGGAGAAATATGGGGCCAGAGAGCTGCATTTCTGGGGGAGGTATCTATCCCGGGATTGTCTGCCGAACAAAAGGTTAAAGCCACAGAGAGGGCATTGCTCACCTGGTTCACACAGGACACGGCTGATTCGAGGTGGAGCGCCCTGCTGAACTTGATCACGGAGAAAAAGGGCATCGTGTCGATCGCTGAGCTTGCGGATTACTATACCGTATCCGAGAGGCATATCTCCAGGACGTTTAAGTCTCTAATGGGCATTACCGCCAAAGAGTATACGAACATTATCCGGTTTCAAAGTGTGCTTCGCTATCTGAAGATCAGCCGAGGCCATATCAATTGGTCTGATTTATCGGTGGATACCGGATATTATGATCAGTCGCATCTCATTAATGAGTTCAAGAAGCGCTACGGGATAACCCCGGGCCGATTGATTGCAGGGGAATGTCCTCTTTTTCCAATACAATCGCCCCCGGCTCCTTTATGATAAGTACAATTATGAAGGAGGTAGGGTTTATGCAAAGTATAACTGCAAATTTAAAAGTAAATAATGTCAAAGAGACGTTAGCATTTTACAGGGACGTGCTTGGGTTTGAAGTGGTTGTAACAGTGCCTGAGTATGACCAGCCCGTACTGAATTGGGGTATGGTGAAGAACGGCGGAGCAGAGCTAATGTTCCAGGAGAAAACCAATCTTGAAGAGGAATATCCTGTATTACGGGATCAAGGCGGTACGGGCGGCTTGTCCCTGTTCATCAAAGTGGATGACGTGGAACGTATCTTCGAGAATATCCAGGATCAAGTTCGGGTGATCACACCGATACATAAAACGTTCTATGACACGAAGGAATTTGCCATCTTGGACAACAACGGGTTTGTGTTGACGATAGCGGAGTAGGTTGGTTTAACGGTACAATAAAAATTAAAGAGGTTGCCCCAAAATCGAAATGACCGGGGACAGCCTCTTTTATCATTTATTCAGTAGCCTCGCCAAAGTATTTTAATTCGGCTTCTCTAACCTTGTCTACAGTTAGCTCATTGATTTTGCTGTCTGTAAGATTGAATTCCTTTTTCAAATTTTCGAGAGTACGGTCTTCTACTTTGGTGGCATTGAACCACTTGTAGAACTTGTCCTTGCCGATGGCATGGATGACATTATTATCAAAGAAGTCGCCTAAGTTATCATGAGAATGAGCCTCTTGCTTTTGGGCAGACTCATTCGACTTAGCTGTGAAGTGGGGGACTGTAGGGTAGAACGGCATAGGATCAATCGTTTGGTTGTCCGCAGGATAAGTAAGATCTAGATTATTCACATCAAAATGCAGATGGTATCCCACATTTCCGGTGTTGCCCGAAGTGGCAATTTGAACATACTGGCCAATGTGGGTACCGGTAGCGTAAACCTGGCTGCTTGCCTTCAGGTGAAGGTATCGGGTAACGAGCTTCTTATTTGTTGCCGGATCAGTGGTGTTATGACGAATGGTTACCGCCTGGGTTCCGTCAGAGTAGGCACCTGATTGAATAATGACACCGGCAGCGGCAGAACGGACAGGGACCAGCTTCACCCCGATGTCCACGCCTTTATGGAAGCGCGAGCCTGTGTATCCGAATCCATCGGTAATTGTTGTGCTGTCCGTCGGCCACGACCAGTTCAAGCCGGCATAGAAGCTATTGGGGGAGACTGCCTGGGCAGTCACAGACGCTGCGGTGAATTCCCCAGCCTGGCTGGAATTATCGACCGCTAGGGCGGTACCGCTTCCAACAATGCAAAGACTAAGGGACAGCGAAGCTAGCAGCATTTTACCTTTTGAGAGTTTCATAATCTATCAACCTCCTTATTTGGGATATATCCATAGATTACCATGCGCCCAACATATAATACAATATATGTAAGATATACTTAATGATTGTAATATTTTGTTAATGTTTGGGATGTGGTTTTAACTCCACTGCGTTCAGGCGGTTTGGTTGCCTAGCCCTATGAGAGAATGGCAGCATTCAAATAGAGTCTACTATTAGAGGCAGAGGGGACATTGAGAGAAAAGGGTGCTCGGCTACCGCAGTGGACCCCATGCGGATCGCCTGAAGAAGGCTCTTTAAATGGAAATGTCTACAGATCAGTTTCCCCCCGCCATCTCAGACCGCAGATCTCACGCCCGAGTATAGTCCGGCTAAGTAGATGTTCGCAAACAAGCTAAAGACCACTCCATGGTGGCGGAGTGGTCTTGGTCGTTGTATGGTCTTATGTCGTATTGAAGTACATTGAACAATCTACTTAGGAAGACCGGCTTGATGTGTGGGCGGCGATGGCCTCTATAATCACAGGCCAGTCATCGGCATGAAGTTCATGTCCTGCACCTTCCAGTGTCAGCAGGGCAGCGCCAGGAATAGTACTGGCAAGGGCCTTTCCATGCTCGTAGGGAATAATCGGATCTTCTGTACCATGGATCACGAGGGTAGGTATGGCGATCTCCGCTGTCCTGGTGAGATAGGTTTCTCCGCCGGTCACAAGACCGTGATTATGAATGCTGGCCATATTGCGGCTTCGTCTAATTTCTCTTTTGGCGAGATTGTATATTTTGGCCTCATCCGTCTTGCGCTTAGTGCCCGTAAGGATACTCCACTTCTCAACCGCAAAGCGTGCGGCCTCCTCCTCATTCGTCAAATCAACTTCTCCCGATCTAGAGAAGAAGTCTATCACCTTCTGTTCCATTGGAGGAAGATCTGGAGCAAAATTGGAGGTGGAGACTAAGGTGATACTGAGCAGGCGTTCGGGATGACGAAGAGCCGAAATTTGGGTCAGCAGCCCACCCATGGACATGCCCACGATATGGGCCTTATCAATATTGTAGGCATCCATCACCGCAATGGTGTCGTCGGCCATATCCTCAAATGTATATCCGGGGCTCCCGGGTTCATACGTGGTGGACTGTCCGACATCCCGGTTATCATACCGGATCACATACCGCCCCACGTCGGCCAGACGCTGGCAAAACTCATCCTCCCACCAGACCATGGAGGCTTGAGCCCCCATAATGAGGATCACAGCCGGATTCAAAGGGTCTCCGAAGGTCTCCGTACACAGTTCAATGCCATTCACTTGGATTTGTTGTTCTCTCATAGTTAAACTCTCCCCTTATTAGAAAAAATAAAAAAACACAGGCTGCTGCCTGTGCTTCCGTAATCGAGGAAAGAAGAAGGGAATGAGAATAGACTGATCTCCGGGATGTTCATCACGGACCATCTATTCCTTTAAATCCTTCTTTACAGAACATAAGTGTCCCCACATTAAAGCCGCCCAACGGGGCTTAGGATCACCTATGACTGACTGGTTACCATATGGCAAACCATTCTTCGATTACGATGCACACCACATAGCCTACAAGTGCTACTATTCTCCATGGCTGCAAATGAAATCGAAAAATTAATTTACCACACGTAACCCTCCGTTCGTTATAAATGTAGGATCAGCCTAACATTACAGGCTAGGTTATGTCAAGTTATGGAAAGTAATTTAAGCCTATAGTTAGAGTGCGAAACGATTACTGACCTTAAACAAAAATATTTATAATATTCACTTGAAGGAATATTCCTATTATGGTATATTGAAGTTGTTAGAGCACAACCTGTCATGAATAGCAAGGTGGCATGCATGATTGCGAAGACTGCTGGCGGCCACGTATGCAGCATGATCAGGACAAAGAAGGAATTAAGGCCTATGGATATTACAACGTTTAGTGCGCTTGCGGAGCCGAACCGGTTCCGAATTGTGGAGCTGCTGCTCACCGGGCCCCTAACGGTAGGCGAAATTGCCAGCCGGCTTGAATTGCGGCAGCCCCAGGCCTCGAAGCATCTTAAGGTCCTGCTTGAAGCAGGACTGGTAGAGGCTGAAGTGGATGCTAACCGGCGGAATTACAGGCTGCGTATGGAGCCTCTCCAAGCTATCGACGCTTGGCTGGACAGCTATCGTGCCGTATGGACCGAACGATTCGACAACCTAGAGAATTATTTGCAGAAGCTTCAATCTGAGGATAACTAATAAAATCAATCAGGAGGAATTTTCATGTCGAACACGTCGATGACCCGGGTAGAAGAAACGGAATTTATTATCGAGCGCATCTTTAATGCACCGCGGGAGCTGGTATTTAAGGCTTTTTCCGAGGCTGAGCATTTGAAGAACTGGTGGGGGCCGCGAGGCTGGACAGTGCCGGTATGTCATGTTGATTTTCGCCCGGGTGGTGTGTGGCACTACTGTATGAAATGTGAAGATAAGAACCAGGGCGATTTCTATGGAATGGAATCCTGGGGCAAGGGAGTCTATCACGAAATCGTGAACGGGGAGAAAATTGTCTACACGGATTACTTCTCGGATGCGGATGGCAATGAGGCTCCGGGTGCGCCCTCCTCAACGACTACTGTGATCTTCGAAGATGCTGATGGAAAGACCAAGGTAACCAGCCGTTCCAAATACGATTCTATTGAAGCTGTGAAAGCAGTTATGGATATGGGTATGGAAGAAGGAATTACTCAGACTTGGGACCGTCTCGAAGAGCATCTGCAAGAGATCCGCTAAGCGGTCATCTTATCCTCTTGAATTACAACATAAATCCCCTTCCTGATCAAAGCCGTGCTTTGCACGCTTGCCTCGGGAAGGGGGTTTATATTATGGGGAAAGGAACTACTTTAATGAGCTGCTTGATTAGCTGGCTAAAGAATCAATCCGAGCTGGAGCTTGAGTCTTCTGCTTCTTAAGCCGCTTGTACAGTAGGAATGAGGCTAAGAAGCCGATTACCGCAAGAACGATCAGGGACAAAAAGATGTATTTATAGCCCGGCGTTCCAGGGTTCTTATCGAGCAGATTGCCGAAATAAGTGTAGATGAACGTATCCGGCAGATAACCTACCAGGCTTATGGCCCCATATGCGGCTCCCGCCAGTGAGTTAGGAACTTTAATTTCATCCAACGGGGCGAAGTATACCCCTTTAATTGTGAATACCAGAAGGGAGACCACCAGCATATTCACCAGCATGATGACCAGGTAGCTTGGATTCCCAGGGATGATGGTGAACAAGGCCATTAATAGGATGACCGCCACAAAGCCTATACGGATATACCGCGTTGCTGAGCCCATCCGGTCTGCAATAATTCCTCCAAGCGGGCCACCGCCAAGCCGCAAGCCGTACGTTCTGATAATCCCGATAAAAGCACCCACCGATACGGACATGTGGAACACATCGGTCAAGTAAGGAGTTACATAGGTCAGCCCAGCGTTAATGCTGTAGCCTGTAAAGATGATAATGGCTGCCAGCCAGATGGATGGCATCTTCAGGACATCCACAATGCCTTCGAACAATTTGCCGCTGGATTCTTCCTCGGATTTCTTGTTGTCCAGCAGGAAGTAGGCGGCGATTCCAAGCACAATCAGAGCTACGGAGTAGAATAGAATAGCCCCGCGCAGCCCCAGACTGGTTGCCCCGAAGGCTTTAAATATCCATAAAGCCGCAAAGGCGCTTAAGGTTGCGGACAAGCCTCGTCCTCCATCCAGGAAGCCGAACAGCCTGCCTTGCTCCGAGCTTTCCCCGAGCATTTTGACTGCCTTCAGCATCGTTGGCCAGAACGTGAATACGGTGGTGAATGCCCAGATAACATGAACGGTCAAAGCCATATGGTAAGCTGGGAAGGTGGAGTAATAGAATCCAGTAATCCCTGTAAGGATCAAGGAGAACGGAACCAGCAGCTTATAGGAGAATTTGTCCGCGAGCAGGCCGCCCGGCAGGTACAGGAAGAAGTTAATAATCCCGTAAATGGTCATCAGATTCCCAAGCTGCGTGTTGTTAATATGGAACGCATTTTGCATTGGAATATAGAACTGCTCTCTTAAATAAGGTAGCTGATAGATTAATCCGCCGGAGAAAGCCAGCACGAAGAGCGTTACCCATTTGCGTGTGCTAGATGTCATAGTGTCCCTCTTTCGTCATGAAGTAAAGTGATATAAATAACAGGTAACGAACTGGTTTTTTAGCAAATCAAGATGTAGTTGACTTCATAGAAGAAGCGGATTTATTTACTCAAAGAAGCGGTCCGGATAATCGGTGATGATTCCGTCAACGCCGAAGTCCTCCAGAGTCTGTCCGGTCACGGCATCGTTAACCGTATAGCAGTATATTTTATAACCGTGCTGATGAATTTCAGTTACATACTCCCGGGTGAGAAATTCATAGGCGGGATGAATGCTGTACACATTCAGACCGTTATCCTGAATATACTTCCAGGGATTCAGCATATGGGTGTAGGTGAGCAGTCCAGTTTGGAGAGTTGGATCAATCTCATGAATGCGCTTAAGACTGTAATGATCGAAGGATGAGATAATCGTATGATCGGCCAGGTTGTACTTGGCAATGGCTTCGGCTACCTTCTCTTCCAGATTTCTGCGTTCATAAGCAATCTGCTTCAGTTCCACATTTAAGAGCACATCACTTGGAATCAGTTCAAGGATTTCCTCCAGCGTGGGAACAAGCTCGCCCCCAAATTCCGGACGGAACGCACTTCCGGCATCCAGACTTCGAATTTCCTCAAGGGTCAGTTCATGAATCTTCCCTCTCCCATTGGTCGTTCTGTCTACAGTGAAGTCATGGATGATGACCACGTGATTGTCTTTGGTTAGTTGAGCATCAATTTCAATGCCCTGTACGCCTTGATTTAAAGCGGTTACAATTGATTTCAGTGTGTTTTCGGGAGCATGTCCCGCTGCGCCTCTATGACCTATGATCTTCAAGACTTTACCCCCAATCTATTATGTTTACGGAATCTTGTTACTGCAGTCTTTGAACGAACCCCTCCCATTTCTTCAGGAACCTGTCTGCTATGAGCAAGTCTAACTCCTGAAATTCAATTCCTTGACGAAAGTGGCTGCACAAAAAAAGAGACCCGACAAATTGTCCCCGTACTGCAGGATAAATTTGTGAGTCTCCATGATCTCCGCCACCAAGTATTAACTTGAGGTTATATTAATTTAAAATAAAAGCGCTGTCAACAGAAACATATTATTCTCCGCAGAGGGAATTTATTCCTTTTCTTTGCCGATAAGAACGTCTAGATCGACCGTAATCTCCAAGGAATCGACTTGAAGTGCGTCATGAAGACGCTCGGCATCTGCCCCCCAGGATAGTGGAGTCATGTGTACCAAATGCCGGGTAAGCTCACGGTCCAGCCTTCTCTTATAGTACAGACGCTCGGAGTCTACCAGTTGAAAGTGCTCAAGGAAGCGGTCCTGGATATCCTGGCTGGAATGGGGAGATTCGTTCGGCTCCCCGTAGAGAAGGGTGCGCAGCTCTCTCAGATAATCCGGTCCTGGAACCACTTTAATGATTCTTCCATCCTCTTTCAGCAGTCTGCCGAATTCAGCATAGTTGCTGGGCGAGAGAAAGTTCAGAATATAATCAAACTGGTCATCGGATAGGGGGCTGCGGGCGAGATCGGCAACGAGCCATACGAGGCTGGAACCCCTCTTCGAGGCCATCTGCACCCCTTCCTTAGCAATATCCAGGCCTACTCCAACTATGCCGGTATGTTCGTAAATACTGGTCAGACTCTCATGAATGTACGATAAATGAGAGCCTTCACCACAGCCCGCATCGAGCAGGGCCACAGGTCGGCAGCAGGATTGGCTGGACCCCTGGATATACTGGGAAATCCAATGGTCCACCGGTTCGAATAGACCATGCTCGCTGATCACGCGGCGTGATTCAAACAATGGCTTGCCGTACTTGGTACTGGCAGGTCGGGATAGCAGGTTCACATAGCCGTATTTGGATATATCATAGCTGTGCTTGTTGGCACAGGTTAAATTGGTGTTGTTAACTACACTCATAGGCCGGGTACATACCGGACATCTGAGCAGGTCTGTACAGGCAGTCAGCAGATTCGCGGCAGCCGTTCTTCTATGGATATGAGACAATGTATAGCACCCCATTCATTCGTATTGGTTGAATGAAAAAAGGCGCAGATAAATAAACCTAGCCCTGTTGGTTCAAAAAAAGGCAGGTCAGTTATCCGCACCTCTCATTAACGCAAACGAATGAATTTGATGATCATAACAGAGGATCACTCCGAATCTGATAAGGTAACAAGGGGGAATCCCCTTTCTATCATAACATAAAGTTGGGTTAGGGCGTGTCTCAGCAGGATCTGATTTGTATCCAGGCAATCGGAGAACTTATAATTAGAGGCATATCTTTATATGTTATAAAATATGGACCCGGGGGTGAGCACGGTGCTGGATTTATTTATACATACACCATTGCAGCAGGAATGGCTCGGGCGGCTCAGCGGGAAGGGAGACTCCTTCAGAAACCGGGCAGATGGGATCGACAAGAGCGGTACCTTCCCTAGCGAGAATGTGACCGAGCTGATTGACATGGGATACACCAAGATAACGCTGCCTTCTTCTTATGGAGGCGAAGGGCTTCGCATATATGATATGGTGCTGCTCCAAGAGATGCTGGCCTCATATGATGCGTCTACCGCATTATCCATCGGCTGGCATTTGTCTGTGGTAGGTGAGCTGTTTGAGAAGAGCCTGTGGGAGCAGGGAAGCATGAGCTTCATTGCAGAAGAAATCGCTAAAGGTGCACTGATCAACCGGGCAGCCAGTGAGGCTCAGACCGGAAGCCCGACACGTGGGGGGCGCCCGGGAACGACCGCGGTGAAGCAGGGCAACAAGTGGGTGATCACGGGACGCAAGATCTATACCACGCTGTCTCCAATGCTTACTTATTTTGTAGTATCAGCGTGGATTGAAGAGAAGATGACCATCGGGCAGTTCCTACTCCACCGCAATTTGGAAGGCCTTCGTATCGAGGAAACCTGGGATACGATGTCGCTGCGCGGAACGGGCAGCCATGATCTTGTTCTTGATCATGTGGAGGTGGACGAAGACCAGCTGGTGGAGCTCGGCACCCACCCCCGCAAAGTGGAGTCTCCGCTAAATGCATGGCTGCTTCATATTCCGGCATGTTATCTCGGCATCGCCCAGGCAGCCCGTGACTATGCCCTGCGGTTTGCATGTGAGTATACGCCGAACAGCATCAGCGGTCCGATCAGCCAATTGGCGAACATCCGGCAGTTGATCGGAGAGATGGATCTTGAGTTAATGCAGGCCCGGCATTTCCTGTACAGTGTGGCTGGAGCCTATGACGACGAGCTGCGCCGGGGCCGGCTGGAGACAGAGCTTGGCGCCGCGAAACATGCGGTGACTAATTCGGCTATTTCAATTGTAGACAAGGCCATGAGGATTGCCGGAATCCGCAGTCTGCAGCTGGATAACCCTCTGCAGCGCTACTATCGGGATGTAAGAGCAGGCCTTCATAATCCGCCTATGGATGATGCCGTGCTGAACAAAATCGCGTTGTCTGCGATCGAGCGTACAACCGGTCCAGTTCAAGGTCATATAAAATGAACTTTAGACTTAACCGATCTTAGCTTCGATCCCGAGTGATTCTGAAGAAGCGGAGCGTCCGCTTTTGTCTCCGAAATGCCCCTACTTGGATATCCAGTTCGAGGATTCCGGAGACAACAGGGTCATACGAACACTCGGCATCGCAGCGCCTGAATAGGGTAACTTTCATAAGTTCAATTTATAAAGTAGAGAGTTTGAACATCATTGCGGCTGTAGTACAGTTATTTCACTTTGGGGCAGCTGATATGGTAAATTATAGGATATACCATATTGTAAAATCTGGGGGGGATTTCATTGGAACTGAAAAATGCGTATTCCATCATCATTAAAGAAGGTTTTCAGGTGGTGGGATTAAAGTGGACAGGGACATTCGCTGAGGCAGCAGCAGGAGAAATCCGGAAGGTACATAACGAGATGCACCAGCGGCTGGGCGAGATCGAACATGTTCTCGATCCGGATAAGCTGCTGGGACTCTCCTATCAGAACATCCCGGGTGGATTCACCCATTATGCAGCTGTCCTGGTGGACCGGGCTGAAGAGATTCCAGAGGGAATGGAAGCAGTCACCGTTCCGGCTTCGGCTTACGCCAGGTATGAACACGCCAAGGGACAGGACATTTCCGAATCGTATTCCCGGATATACGCATGGATAGAAGGCCAAGGTTATAAGCCGAATGTAGGGGAGTATACCCACCTTGAGGAGTATCCGATGCAGCAGGACCCTTTTACCCCAGACCCTGAATTCGTCATCATGATCCCTATTGAGAAATAAGATCAGCAAGCCACCCGCTGGGTGGCTTTTGTCATGCCTGCGCTCATAAGGGACAGACCCTATCAACCTTGGATGCTCTTCCTTCTTGTTATTGCGGTCAGCCTGGTTATCCTCTATTATCAATATTAATGAGAATGATAATTAATATCAATTGAAATAAATCTTTGGCTGCAGGAGGGTACAATATGCTTGAGCATAAGGGAAACGGCGGTGGAGCAAGTACAGATATTAAGGGAATGTCGCTGGCTGAGATCCGTGATTACATGGCCGCTCATTTTCACGAGCCATTAACGATTCATCATCTCGCCAAGCTGACTGGGCTGAGTCCGAATTATTTCGGGGAAGCGTTCAAGAAGGCCTACGGCCAGAGTGTTTTGGACTATATAACGGGACTTCGGATTGGCCAGGCCAAGCAAATGCTGCGTGACACCGATCTGTATCTGCGCGATATTGCGCGGAGGGTGGGATATAGCGATGAGTTTTATTTTAGCAGGAAGTTTAAGAAAGAAGTCGGCGTTTCACCGTCGGTGTACAGCCGGGATTGCCGCCGCAGGGTAGCCGCCGTCTCTGCGGAGGCCACAGGGAATCTGCTTGCGCTTGGAATTGTGCCTGTAGCCGCTCCGTTAGATCCCAAGTGGAGCCCATACTATTATTATTTCTATGAATCGAGAATCAAGGTGCATTTGAATTCTTCAAATTTAGAGCATGAAGATAACCTCCGGAAGCTGTTGTCCGCGAAGCCGGATTATCTGGTTGTCCATAACGCGCTCCCGGAGCCTGTGATTAGCAGGATTATGAACAGCGGTATACAGCTCATCAGCGTTAAAGCGGAGCATTGGAGGGGGCAGATGAGAGAAACAGCTGCCGGGCTTGGACAGTCAGCAAGCTGTGAAGACTGGATCCGGTCTTATGATATAAGAGCTTTAGAGGCCAGAAAGAGCTTGAACCGGGCGGTGGGAGACGATATCTTCGTTACTTTAAGAGTATCCGGGGACGAAATTTACCTGTATAGCAATAGAGGCACCCGGGATGTGCTCTACCAGGATCTTGGACTTCATGTGCATTCTAAAATGCGAGGGCGGTGTAATGAACCAATTACGTTAGAGCAGCTGTCAGGGGTCAATCCGGACCGATTGTTGATGCTGATCTGCCCGGATGCGGTCACCCGGATGTTTTGGCTGTCACTTCAGAACTGTGAGGAGTGGAAAAGGCTTGAGGCTGTGAAGCGCGGGCATGTCTATCTGATTCCGTCTAATCCATGGTTCGAATACTCGGCTACAGCCGTCAACCGGATACTGGAGGAAATGCTGCTTATGCTGACAGGGAAAAGTCCAAATCCATCTCCTGTTCCTGTCCATGGCGTCCCGTCAGCCATTCACTTATAATCCCTTCATATGAGAATGATTATCAATGGAAGGGGTTAGAGATTAAAGTGAATTCAGTTTATAATTGGCGCCAAGGTAAGATGCGGCAAGTAGGGGTCCTGCTGGCAGCTCTTCTGCTGGCAATGGGACTACTGGCCGGATGCGGCTCCAGCTCCAGCAAAGCTGGTGAGTTGGGTGTGCCGAAAGAGGGGGCCGAAGGAACAACGGCAGCGTCTACAGCTGCCAAGGCAGACGATCAAGCGGGGGATCAAGCTTATCCGCTGACTGTACAAGACGAGATGGGCCATGAGGTGACGATCCCGGCCAATCCTGACAAGGTGTTCGCTCCGATGATGGAGGACTCCTTGCTAGCCTTGGGGGTTAAGCCGGTGATGCAGTGGTCTAATGGGGTTCAGCCGCAGCTGTACCTGAAGGATCAGCTTGAAGGGGTGCCGGAAATCGGCTTTGCCAGCGGGCAGCCGTCATTTGAAGTGCTTTTGGCAAATAAGCCGGATCTAATCATCCTGCACAATTCGTTCTATGCCGAGAATGGGGCCTATGAGCAGTATTCCAAGATTGCCCCGACCTATGTGTTTAAGAGTGCGTCTAATGATTTGGATAGCTCGATCCGGGTTGTAGGACAATTGCTGAACAAGAAAGATCAAGCCGAGAGGGTGCTGAAGGAGTATGAAGCCAAGGTCGGGGCGGCCAAGACGAAGCTGGCTGACCTAACGAAGGGCAGCAAAGCCGCGATCATCCGGTTCAACGCCAAAGGCATGTTCTTTATGAACTATGATTATTACAGCGGTTACGTGCTTGCCAAGAACCTGGGATTTGGCCAGAGCGGCATGGTCAAGTCGGGTGCCTATGAGGTCTCCTTGGAGAAGCTGCCCGAGCTTGATGCCGATTATATCTTCTTGATCAATGACGGCAATCTGGGAGATGCCGCACTGAAGACTTTGAAGGAGAGCAAAATCTGGCAGAGTGTGCCTGCCGTCAAGAAAGGGCAGGTCTACGAGACAGCCAGTGATTATTGGCTTAGCGGCGGGTTCATCGCTCAGGGTAAAGTCATTGATGATATTGTGAGGTTTCTGGCGCCATGAGCAGAATGACGGCCAATCCATATGTTCCGGACCGGTGCTTTGAATACCGGATGACCTCAGGCAAGCAGCTTGAATACCGGATCATGATCTCCATTCCGGCAGATGAACCCCCACCAGATGGATATGCAGTCATCTATGCGTTGGATGGAGATGCGGTATTCCAGACGCTGGTGGAAACCGTAAGGCTGCAGACGCGGAAGCCGAAGGGCTTCGGCCCGATATTGGTGGTCGGCATCGGGTATCCGTCCAAAGAGCCGTTCGATGCGGACCGGCGCTGCCGCGATTTCACCATGCAGACCGGCAACGCCTCTCTTCCGGTTCGGCCCGACGGTAGTCCATGGCCCCCGCATGGCGAAGCGGAGGACTTTCTTGATTTTCTGGAGCATGAGCTGAAGCCGGCCATCTCCCAAGAGTGGCCTGTTGACCCGAGCAGACAGGCAATTGTGGGTCACTCCCTTGGAGGGCTGTTTACCCTGCACGCTTTATTTACAAGAACACATCTTTTTACACACTATGTCGCGGGGAGCCCCTCCACCTGGTGGGCAGAGAACCTGTTGTTTAAGGAACTCGACAGCTTTACAGAGGTCTGGAAGGGAGAGTGCCCAGTCCATCTTCTCCTTACCATCGGGGCCGACGAGCTTCCCGATATGCTGGAGGGGGCGGAGCAGGTTGCCCAAAGGTTGAGGCCTTTTTCTGGTAAGGGAGTACGCATGGAATGGGTGAAGTTTGCGGATGAAAATCATGTAAGTGTGCTTCCGTCCGCACTCGGCCGCATTCCCCGGTTTCTATGGACGAACTCTACGGATATCTAAGAAATTCCCGGCACCTCATGGTATACTATTCTTATCTATCGATTAAGAGAATATAGGTGCGTGAACAAATGGAAGTTAAGCCGGAACAGATAGCCAAAGGGAAGAAGCCGCTGTACTTGGCGGTGTATGATGAGCTTTTCAAACAAATTACGAACGGAACTTTTCCTGCGGACAGTCAGCTGCCGACAGAGCCCGAGCTTGCGAAGATGTTCAAGGTCAGCAGGATGACGCTGAGACAGGCCTTGGCACTGCTTCAAGATGACGGGCTGGTGAGGAGCATCCACGGGAAAGGCAACTTTATTACCAGATCCCAGAGGAAGAACCGGACGGTAGGTCTGGAGCGAATCGGAAATCCTATGTACAAGTGTCATACTGAGGTCATTGACGAGGTGGACATGCAGTTCAGACTGGACCTCGAGAGCGATTATACGCAGGAGGTCCTGAACCGCAAGGCCGCCGCGGTGGTTGCGATTGAGCGTTGGTACAGAAGCCAGGGGGAAGTGGTGGGCTTTGCGTTCACTTTTATGGCGATTGAAGCTGTATCCGAAATGAACTTGGATCTGCAAAATAAAGACGGGCTGTTGGACTTTCTGGAGAACAGGGCGTATGATCTCGCCACTTCCGCAGCTATTGAGATTAAGCGTTCTACGGCAGTAAGCACCTCAAGCCAGAAATTGAACATGGCGGGCGGCGAGGAATGTGATCTTATACTGGAGAGCTTGTATGTCAGTGAGCAGCACCCGGTTGTATACAACAAGTATTATATTCCCAAGCAGTACAGCTTGATTAAGATCAACGCCATCAAATAATACGATAAGAACATTAGAAGCAGTGAGCCCACGGGGGCCGCTGCTTTTTTTGCGTACGCTTCCAACCCGGGCGGGTATTCGCCTGCTTCCCTCTTTTTGCTATAAAAGATGTGGTTGATAAACAAGTTGTAGTTGTGGTATTTTGTTCATATATCAATTAGACAACTTAACATACAACTATACTTAGTTGTAAAAAAGAGGAGAGATGGAAGTGAGTACATCCATGCACAAAGAAACTCCGCATATCAAGCCAGGGGGCGCTGAGATCGCCGAAACCATTCTGCTGCCGGGTGATCCGCTGCGGGCAAAATTTATTGCCGAGACTTATCTGGACAATGTCGTTCAATTTAACGAGGTACGCGGCATGCTGGGTTACACAGGCACCTTCAAGGGCAGAAAAATCTCCGTGATGGGCACCGGAATGGGAACACCAAGCATGAGCCTCTATTCATGGGAGCTGATTCATGTATTTGGCGTGAAGAACCTGATTCGTATTGGTTCGGCTGGGGCGATCCAAGATCACTTGAACCTGTATGACATTGTTTTTGCAATGGGTTCTGCAACCGATTCCAATTATGCGCACCAGTTCAATTTACCGGGTCATTACTCGATCACGGCTTCCTTCGAGCTGTTGGAGAAGGCCAAAAAAGCCGCCGACCGCCAGGGACAAAAGGTTCATGTGGGCAACGTTCTCTCAAGCGATATTTTCTATAACGCCGATCCTACGGCTCTGAAGAGATGGAGCGAGATGGGCATTCTGTGCGCCGAGATGGAATCCGCTGGATTGTATTTGAATGCGGCGCATGCCGGGGTTAACGCGCTGTGCATCCTGACGATCAGCGATCACATTTTCAGACAGGAAGCCACCACGCCGGAAGAGAGACAGACCGCATTTACTAAAATGATGGAGATTGCTCTCGAGCTGGCTTAAGTTAAGACATTTTATATATAGGGAAAGGATTGAAGCTAATGGCAATGGTAAGTGAACACCTGTCTCAGACTCCCGCCAAGGCTTATGATGCCAAGAAGGCTGTGCCTGTCATCCTGTTGTTTTTCGTGTTTGCTCTAATTATTGACAACTCTTTCAAGCTGGTCTCGGTAGCGATTGCGGATGACCTGGGTATTTCGGCAACTGCGGTGAGCTGGCAGGCTACCCTTGCCGGACTTGTGATCGGAATCGGTGCGGTGGTCTATGCGTCTCTGGCCGACTCGATCAGCATCAGGAAGCTGCTTAGTGCAGGAATTATTCTGATCTGTATCGGCTCCGTGCTCGGATATATTTTTCAGCATTCCTTCATGCTTGTCATTATTGCCCGTCTGATCCAGACTGCTGGTCTCGCTTCCGCCGAGACACTGTACGTAATATATGTAACCAAGCATCTGCCCAAAGAGGAGCAGAAGAAGTTCCTTGGACTCAGCACAAGCAGCTACTCGCTGTCCCTTGTAATCGGTTCCATCACGGGCGGTTACGTCTCTACGTATCTGAATTGGGCGGCGCTGTTCCTGATCCCGCTGTTGTCGCTGGTTCTGCTTCCTTTCATTCTAAAATATTTGCCGAAGGAGGAGTCGCAGAAGAGCCATGTGGACTTCATCGGCCTGCTGCTGATTGCGGCGATCGCTACTTCCGTGATGCTGTATATCACCGACTTCAACTGGATGTTTATCATACTGTTTGTTGTGGCGGCCGCTTTGTTCCTGATGTATATCAGCAAGAGCAAGAGCTCGTTCATCGGGATCTCCTTTTTCCAGAATAAAAGGTTCATCTCCGTGCTTGCCATCGCCTTTGTGATCTATTCCGTTCAGTTGGGATACATCTTCATGTTCCCGTTCCTGCTTCAGAAGCTTTACGGGCTTCAGCTGGATACGATCTCGCTGCTGCTGATTCCCGGGTATGTTACAGCCGTTCTGGTCGGAGCACTGTCCGGGAAAATTGCCAAAGTCCTGTCTAATAAACAGGCCGTGTCGATTGCTATGGTTATCATCGCCTGCAGTCTGGCCCTGCCGGGTCTCTTCAACACCAGCCCGGTGATCATCTACGTGCTCTCCATGCTGCTGTTCTCAGGGTCTTTCGCATTCATGTATGCGCCCTTGCTGGATTCTTGTGTAGGTGCTATCCCTGCCGAGAAATCCGGGACTGCTGTAGGATTCTACAACTTGGTGCTTAACGTGGCTATCTCCATCGGGATTACTTATACGGCGGCATTGATGGAAGCGGTGTCGTTCGGAACGGTACTGTTCATTCTTAGTGCGATTACCGTGCTTGCGCTGGCTTTGTTCTGGCTGCTTGTGGGAAGGTTCTCAAGATCGGAACAGATATAATATAGAATAGTAGAGGGGCTGCGGATGCAGCCCCTTTTCTCGTATGGTTCCCCTCCAGACTTGAAAAACCGAAGGGAATGAGGGCACAATATAGACACCGATACTTGACGTCATTTTACGAAAGAAAGAGCTGGCGGGAGACGGAACTTAGAAGCAGGAGGGACTTCAGGTGGAGATAGGGATAAGCACGTTTGTGGAAACAACGCCGGATGTGGTGACCGGGGAGGTCATGAGCCATGCCCAGCGGATTCGCGAGGTGGTTGAGGAAATTGTGCTCGCTGACAAGGTGGGCCTTGATGTATATGGTGTAGGGGAGCATCACCGGAAAGATTATGCGGCGTCTTCGCCCGCGGTCATTCTGGCTGCCGCGGCCGCACAGACCAGCCGGATCAGGCTTACAAGTGCGGTTACTGTGCTGTCCTCGGCAGATCCGGTGCGTGTATTCCAGGACTTTGCCACGCTGGACGGGATCTCCAATGGACGTGCGGAAATTATGGCCGGCCGCGGCTCGTTTATTGAATCGTTCCCGCTCTTTGGGTATGATCTGGACGATTATGACCAACTGTTCGATGAGAAGCTGGAGCTGCTGCTCAAGCTTAGGGAATCCGAGAAGGTCACCTGGCGGGGCGGGCACCGGCCTGCCTTTAATGACCTCGGTATTTATCCGCGTCCAGTTCAAGATCCGCTGCCGGTATGGATTGGCAGCGGAGGGAACCAGGAGTCGGTGGTCCGCGCCGGACTTCTTGGCCTTCCGCTCGTGCTGGCCATTATTGGCGGCAGCCCGCTGCAGTTCGCACCGCTCGTACAGCTCTATAAGAAAGCGGCGGCCCATGCCGGTCACGATGCGTCCAAGCTGCCGGTTGCCTCGCACTCGCACGGGTTCATTGCGGAAGACAACCAGCTTGCGGCGGACAAGTTCTTCCCATCCACCCAATACAGCATGAATGTGATTGGTCGTGAGCGGGGATGGGGCCATTACAGCCGTGCAAGCTACGATGCGGCCCGCAGACCCGAAGGCGCGCTGTATGTTGGCGATCCGCAGACCGTTGCGGAGAAAATTATCAACCTGCGCAAGCATGTCGGTATTACCCGCTTCATGCTGCATGTGCCGCTTGGATCGATGCCTCACGAAGATGTTATGAGGGCCATCGAGCTCCTTGGAACCGAGGTTGCCCCACGGGTCCGGGAGGAAATTGCAAGATGGGAAGCTCAGCACGGGGAGAATGTGTGAGAGTGAGATAGCTTGATAGCCAAGAGCGCTTTTGGCAGATGAAGAGGAGGCTTCAGTGAATGAAGCCTCCTCTTGCTATAGGTGGATGATGTGAGCAATCTATAAGATTGGCTCACCATCTTTTTCATAAATAAAGGCAATGTAATCCGTTAGTACGCCTTTGTAACCTAAGTATCTAAGCATCGTGGAAATATTGCCTCTGTGATAGGTTCCATGGTTCACGACCTGCTGGATAATCTCTGAGACCGAGTTCTGACGCTCCTGCCCATTTTTGTTTCTGTAGGCCACTTTCTTCTCGAAATCATCAATTGTTATTAAATGCTCACGAAATTGTGATTGCAAAATGTTAATGTGCTTGCCAGCCTCCTCAATGTCAGAAAATATGGTGGGTGCAGTAATGGAGGGGCTCCCTTCTGTTATACGGGTAAGCCATAACTGATCAGCTGAAATCAGGTGGGTTATGACTTCAGCAATGGATTTGAACCCTAGATTGACCTCTTTCGAAAAAATCTCCTCTGGCAATGACCCAAGGTGGCTGATCAATCGGTTATTCGCCCAAATATTATAATCATATAAAAGCAGATATGGATTGTTCATCGCACTCTCCCTCTCTTCAACAGCTTTTAATGCAATCTAACAAGACTATATAAGTTGAACTATTGATTTACAAGCAAGATACATAAACTCATAAACGGGTTCCCTTGATGGCCACTTACAGCGTCTGTCCGCTGTCCACCGTGATGATCTGTCCAGTGAGGACCTCCTGCTCCAGCACAGAACAGATGAAGTGGGCGATATCCTCAGGGGCCGCAATGCGCTCAAGCAAAACCTGCGGGGCGAGTTTATTCATCTGCTCCTCTCTTCCCGCCCACCATCTTGTTGTAACAGCGCCGGGCACCACACAGTTGACCCGGACTTCCGGAGCCAGCGCGCGGGCAAGCGACTTCGTCAAGCCGTGTACGGCGGCTTTGGACACAGCGTAGGGCAGAGAGGAGCCGGAACCCGTCTGCCCCGCGATGCTGCCCAAATTCACAATGGCGCCCCGGCTCTTTTTCAGATAAGGGGCAGCCGCCCTGGCACAGAAGAACATCCCCTGCACATTCACTTTGTACAGTTCATCCCAGATTTCTTCTGTAGCTGCTTCCAGATCGTCCAGCGGGATATGGTAGGTCATTCCCGCATTGTTAACGATGGCATCCAGGCTGCCGAATTGCTGAACAGCCGTCTGTACCATCTGGCGTACCTCTCGATCCTTGGACACATCCGCTTGGATGGCAGCCGCTCTTCCGCCAGCGGACTGAATCTCGCGCGCCACTTCTTCCGCTTCTTCCTTGGAGCGGGAATAGTTTATAATCACGGCTGCACCCTTGTCGGCCAGTGCCAGGCTGACCGCTTTCCCGATTCCTGTTCCCCCGCCGGTTACCAAGACGACTTTGCTATGCATATTCATTTAAATTCCTCCTGAGTGTTCGCTATCTGTTCTAACTGTAACTTTAATTTATCTCATTAGATTTGTATAATTGAATGATGTGAAGTTTGAGTTCAATTTTTTTGAATATAGGGAGAGGGGAGGACTGCGTTTTGGATCTACGGGCTTTAAAGACCTTCCAGCTGATCGTACAGCATGGCAGTTTTATTCGGGCTGCGGAGGAGATGAATTATGCCCAATCTACAGTGACGATGCAGATGCAGAAGCTGGAGTCCGAGCTCGGCGTTCAGCTGATGGAACGAGGCAGGACGATCAAGCTGACTGAAGCAGGCAGACTGCTGTATGGACAAAGCCTATCCATTATGCGGGACATGGAGCAATTGGAGGAGGATATTGCCGGGCTTCAGAAGGGGAGCGCGGGGCATGTCCGTATTGGTGTAACCGAGCCTACGGCAAGTTTCCGGCTGCCAGAATTAATCAAATGGTTCCTGGACCTGTACCCGAGAGTACGTGTGTCTATTGAATTCGGGAATACGCCGCATCTCAGCGGGCGGCTGCTTGCAGGTGAGCTTGATTTTGCCCTGTGCTCGGCACCGGAGGTAGGATCAGGGCTTTATTTTGAGCCCCTGTTTAGGGAAGAGTTCGTTGCGCTTATCCCGGCTGGTCATCTTCTGTCCGCCAAACCCCTGCTGACTCCTGTAGACTTTAAGGATCATCGCCTGCTTATTACAGCGGCCTCATGTCCTTACCGACAGAAGCTGGAGGCGGCTATTCAGGAAAGCGGAGGTACCCGGCCGGATACAATGGAGATTGGAAGTATGACTGCCTTAAAATATTATGTGCTCAGTGGTCTCGGGATTGCTCTGGTGCCGCGGATAACAGTAGAGCCTGCACCGGAAGGCACGGTGATCCGTGAACTGGGTGGGACCCTGGTCGACATGGTCTTTGGCCTTCTCACCCGCTCTTCCGGGCATTTCGCCGGATCGGCAGCAGGCAGGCTGATCCATTATCTGCGTGATGAGCTAGGTGAAGGCCTACCAGGAAGTCTGCCGGGAGACTAGCAGTTCCTCTGTACATCATAAGTAAGCCCCCCTTGCAAACAAGGGGAGCTTACTTGGTTCATTGTTTAGTTGCCATCATGGCCGATCCATCAGAATGGGATGCGTTCGGAGGCGATGGTGTATCCGTGCTTGTCAGCCCATTGCACCAGGCCGCTCCACAGCTCTTCACACGCCTCAATCAGTCTTGGGGCATCTGTCAGTTCTCCGCTCATGACAAGCCGGGCGACCTGGTCATAACCCGCCGGCTGGCCAGGCAGCTGCACCGCCTCAGGCAGAACCCTTGCACCGGTGGTATACAGCTTCCGGTTGTGCAGTCCGATCAGCATCGCCCCATAGTGGGCGAACTGCATGGTTAAGTAGGGCAGGTAAGTATAAGAGCCCTCGGCTGTAGTATTTCTGAGCTTACCGATAAACTCGCACATCTCTCCAACCAGAACCTCATTAATGGCTTGGGTGAACTCGGCATCCGTAGGCGACTCTGCCGCTTTCTTCAAGAGGGGAAAGAAGTTCTCTGGATCATACAGAGACAGAGGGGCGAAGTAAGGGCCATGAGTCAACGGCCATTCGCCCTCCACGGTTGAAGCTTCTTGAAGCAGCGTGTCCGCACAGAGGATATTCACCTCTGCCTTCCAGGGACCGGCCGACCATTCGTGGCTGAAATCGGCTGGACCGCTGGCATCCCGCATCACACACAGCATCTCGACGTCGGAGTAAGGTCCGTCGGTTCCTCGTGCCACAGAGCCGTAGACTCCGACGGCAAGCACACGCTCCTGATATATCTTGTGCAGTCTTTCTAAAATCTCATCACAAAGCTGCAGTCTTTCATTTCTGGACATGGCAATTGGGCCATTTGTATACATGGTATGCATCTCCCTTATGGACTAAATTTAGGTGGGATGGTGCACCCAGTATGGCGGGCCACGGGCTTAACGGGGGATTTTATCTCTTGGCATAAATAGTCCTCCTAAGTTCTCGTTTATGGAAATTATAACCATTCCCAAGTGGATAAGCAAGATTAGCAAACCCCGAGGAATGTAAGGAGCGGGTAGACATTGAGGATAAGAGCGGATTCTCTGGAGAGGCAGCGGGGCTTATTCGAGTGAAGTGTCCGGGAGTTCCGCCTGCAGTTCAAGAGATAGACCCTGAGGTTAAATCCACAGCTCATCATGCTGCTGATCGCAACACAAAAAGACACCGTTCAAACGAACGGTGTCTTTTTGTGTTTCAAACCGAAAGTATTACGCCTGTTCTGCCGACAGGGCGTGAGGCTTAGACTCCGCACTACCGGCATTGCCGTCTTTCTGCGGACCAGCTGCACCAGCACCTTGGTTCGTGGTGCGCAGCGGCAGCTCCTTCAGGAAGAACACCAGAATGAACGCCAGCACAAGGACCAGTGTACCAGTCAGGAACACGGTCGACAGCGTGGTTCCCAGCGCATCGCGGATGCCGTCGATCATCTGAAGGAATACCGGCTTAGCGTTCGCTGGCATTGCAGCTATCGCTTTATCCAACTCAGGCTTGTTCATTAGCTCCTGCGGATTAGCGAACTTAAGCATCTGCTTCGCTATAGCAGGGTCCACCTTAGTGAAGTCCGGTGCATCCCCCGATGTCAGGGCGGACTTCAGGTTCTTGGTCAGATTGTTGGACATTACCGTTCCCATAACTGCGATCCCGATGGTACCGCCGAGGTTACGGAACAGCTGGGTGGAGGCCGTCACCACACCAAGCTCTTTGTGAGGGACGGCGTTCTGGGTAGCCAGAGAGAATACCGGCATCCCGAGGCCCAGCCCCATTCCGAACACGCCCATACTGAGAACGGCGGTCCACACGTTGTCCATGAACACCATGATTGTCATCCCAATGATCATGATTGGAACTCCGATCAAGGCATACCGCTTGTATTTGCCTTTCTTGGCAATCAGCTGACCGGCGATAGCACTTGTCACAACCATTACGATGGACATCGGCATGGTCACATAACCCGCAAGCGTTGGAGTAATACCCAGCACGCCTTGAACGAAGAAGGAAATATAGATCATCGCGCCCATGAGACCGAAGTTCATGATAAAACCGATGATGTTGGAGATCGTCACTACACTGTTTTTGAAAAGATGCAGCGGGAGAATTGGGTTCTTGACTTTTGCTTCCGTGAAAATAAATATGGCAGCCGACACCACGGAGGCGCCGAGCAGTCCGAGAATCTCCTGCGAGCCCCAGGCATATTTAGTACCAGCCCAGGTGAACGCGAGCAGCAAAGGTACAATTGTTGTTGTGATAAACAGTGAGCCGAGATAGTCGATTCCCTCGGAAGGTCTGCGTTCGACCTTAGGGAACAGCATGATAATCATAATGAATGCTACAATGCCAAGCGGCAGGAAGATCCAGAACAGCCAGTGCCAGTCGAGGTTATCGACCAGATAACCGCCGAGTGTTGGCCCAAGCACACTGGAGAAGCCGAAGATCGCTGTCATGAAGCCCATCCATTTCCCGCGCTCACGCGGAGGGAAGAGGTCCCCTACCGCTGTAAAGGCGGTTGATTGGATAATCCCGGCGCCGATCCCTTGAATCCCGCGGTAGATGATGAATTGAAATACATCCGAGGAGGTCCCCGTCATAAACGCGCCAACCATAAATAATAAAATACCAATTAACAAGAACGGCTTACGTCCGAAAATATCGGACAGCTTGCCGACAAGAACAGCAGCAATGGTGGACGTCAGCAGGTAAATGTTGATCGTCCAAGTATAATAGTCCATCCCTTGCAGGATGGCGATGATCCGTGGCATGGCCGTACTCGTGATCGTCTGGTTGATTGCGGCAAAGAACATGGCGGCCATAATCGCAATCATAATCGATATTTTTCGTTTGTTAGATAAATGCTCCATACGGTTTTCTTTCCACCTCTAATTTATTTTTCTAATTGGGCAAGCATGGTCCCGAAGATCCGGCGGAGATGTTGAACATCTTCCTCGGGCAGCATCTTGAAGACGGACGTAATAGCTTCGCTTTGGTCCTTCTGAATTTCCTGAACAGCTTCGGCTCCCTTCGCTGTGTTGGAAATATAGACAACCCGCCGGTCCTTCTCCGCGCGTTCCTTCCTGACATAACCCTCCGCCAGAAGCTTGTCGGTCAGACCGATCACGGCGGCTGACGTAATGGACAAAGCGTGTGCTACTTGTGATACCATCTGCGGCCCGTCTTTGCTCAGCACATACAGGACCTTGAACTGTGGCAGGCTAAGGGCGCTGCCGCGCTTGTTCCATTCCTGTGAGATGCTCTTGAGCAGACTCCGGAACATGGATGTGACTTCAAATAGGACTGTATTATCATTCTGCAAAATATTAACCCTCCGATTGCGCTTTGCTTTCTCCTCTCTGGTCAGCGTATTGCTTCACAACATAATAATTTAGTTATAAATTAATAAACTGTTTAAAAATTTACCACTCTGATTTCAATTCGTCAAGCATTTTGGAGAGATTTTATTCCAAATTATGCATTTTCGTGAGCTTGAATCCAAACAGGACCAAACCTTCAACGAGTCGCTGAGGGCTTGGTCCCGGGGTAAATTTAAGCTCTCTTCAGTTTGGCATGACCCGTGGCGGCTGATCTGAGCAGCCTATGTGCGGACAAAGTAGTGAGTCCCATAAGCAGAGCGGTACATCCGAACATCAGGACTGTTCCTCCAGTCTCATACAGCAGGCTCCCCACGAGAGGGGCCGCTGCCATCCCCAGATACCGGATGAAGTTATAGAGGCCAATAGCCGTAGCCCGGCCCTCCACGAATTCCTCGGTTAGCAGTGTAGGAGGGACCGACATGGTCAGACCTGCCGTGAAGCCCACTGCCGCCAGAGCTGCCAGCAGTCCGAACAGGGAATTTTCGGCGAGAAGAATAAATGAGGCAAGGCTGGCCAGAGCGAGCAGACAGGTGAGAATCAGGCTGGGTACAGTCCCCATGCGAGCCTGCAATTTCCCGCTAAACTTGCTGCCGACGAAGCTGAACGACATCAGCATCAGGAAGACCCACCCGATCTCACGGGCATCCAGGTGGTATCGGTGTGTGAGCAGGTCAGGAAGAAAGACAATAAAGTTATAAAACATATAATACAAGACAAATCCTACAAGCAGTACGGCTGCTCCAGTCTTGTTGGAGAAAATGGAGGTCATGCTCTTCAGGGTGAAGTTTTTTCTGGAAGCTCCAGACTGGCTGATCTTCGTCTCAGGGAGGACTGTGGCTGCCAGGATGAACATTAGACTCGCGCTGACAGACAGGAACAGGAAGGCACCAGGGTAACCGGCCTGACTGCCGATGAATCCGCCAATAAGCGGACCGACGGCAGGGGCAATGCCCAGAATCATTTGGTAGGTTGCCATGTTCTTGGCCCGTTCCTTGCCTTCATACATGTCTCCAATCATCGTGGCGGCTACGAGCGGAACTGCAGCAGCCCCAATGCCCTGTAGTATGCGGAAAATCAGCAGGACGGTTACGGAGGTGGCGAATACGCAGCCGATGGAAGCCACAGCGTATAAAGCCATGCCGGGCAGGAGGATCGGTTTGCGGCCCTTAAGATCGATTAGAGGTCCCAGAACGACCTGCATAACAGCAAGTGCAATCGTGAACAGGGAGACGGTCAGATTCACCAGGTAGAACGTGGTGTGCAGATCTTCTTGCAGCTGGGGAAGAAGAGGCACGTAAAGATTCTGGGCCAGTGAAACCACGGCTGCACAAAAGCCTAGTAAAATCAGGGAGAAACGGGGATTCATCCAGAAACACACTCCATTCTTTTGCATTTTTAAACTGACTGACTGTCAGTCAGTTTTGAAGTTATCTTAATACTTTGACTGACTATCAGTCAACTATTATATTTAAGATTAACTAAGAAATCACATGAATGAGTGTCGGCTGTTGGCTGAGCTTTTTTAAGAAGGAGGATTGGGGATGCCAAGGATTGCAAAGGACCCTCAAGAGCGGCGAAACGAGATTCTTGATGCGGCAATGGAGCTGTTCAGTACCAAAGGATACGAGAATACCGCAGTAAGTGATATTGTGAAGAAGGTTGGGGTGGCGCAGGGCACCTTTTACTATTATTTCAGATCCAAAGATGAGATTGCGGCTGCCGCGCACGAGCGGTCTCTTGCCGGGCGGCTGGAATTTGTCCGGAATGTGGCCGGGGATTCAGAACTGAGTGCTGTATCTAAACTCAGAAAAGTATTGCTTGAGGGGTTCCCGGCCCCGAAGTCAGATCAGGCCATATTGGACTATCTGCATGATGAGAGCAACACGGTGCTGCACCAGAAATGGCTGGTGGCCAAGATTACCTCGTTTACCCCTTTTATTACGGAGATTGTGCGGCAGGGGGTAGAGGAAGGGGTCTTTCAGCTGGAGGACCCGAAAGAAGCGGCCGAGTTCCTGCTGGTGGGTCTGTCCTTCTGGTTCGACCGGAGTATCTTTGGATGGACCGAAGAAGAGTTAGGGAGGAAGCTTAACGCACTTGAGGGGATTATAGACCGGCTGCTGGGGGGAAAAGGCATTATCTCAGCGGCGGAATATGTCAATAAACCGTAGATGCTTCCACGCTTGCACGGCTCTCCATGCATAAGATGCTTACACCTTAGGCCATGCTAAATGTGCACAAGAGCATCTGATGAAGGGGAGGATCTGTAATCATGAAACATTACGATTCCAGTCTGCAGTCGGCCAGCAATGTGGCACAGGCTCAAAATTCGGTGAACAAGCTGCATTTTGCCGTATCGTCCGCTCTTAGCCATCCGACAGAGCAGCTGATTGAGCAGGCGGAGAACAGCCTTGAGCATACTGAGAAGGCTGTGAAGCAGGCTGTTCGTCCGGCGGAAGGTCAAGGGGTGGAACTGGCTGAGGAACTGCTTGCCGAAGAGAGAAACAGGCTTGCCAAGCTTCGCAAGCTGCCGGGTGTTCCAGGGAAGGACTAATTATTTTTTGTTGATAAAATAGCGCCAAAACCAGCCTGCGCAGAACCTATCTTTCGCGGGCTGGTCGGTGCTGCTTAGCGAATACCGTTACAAAAGCATCCCAGAGTAACGGTGAAGCTAACCTCAACAGGACCGGCCTGCATAGCCGGTCCTGTTTGTTTTTAGAACAACCATAATCTTGTTCATCTATCCAACCTCACAATTTCCGCAAGGGGATTTGGACGCTGAACAATTAAATCCCTTAACACCTGAGCCCCAACCATGCTGTATACTGTGCCGTTTCCCCCGTAGCCCAGCAGGTAATACAGCCTTTCTCTGGAAGGGTGTCTCCCGATAAAAGGCAGGTGGTCAGTCGACTGGCCAAACACTGCCCCCCACGCGAAGGCAATACGGGTATCCAGCTGAGGGAACAGCTTCTGGACCTCCTTCAGCAAATGCCTGGCCCGGTTAGCAATTAGGGCCGGGCTGTCAGGGGTGTCCGGCTTGTCTTCATCCTGTCCCCCGGCGAGAATGCGCCCCTCCGGTGTGGTCCTCATGTACAGATAGGGCCGCCGGGTCTCCCAGATCAGAACCCGATCCTTCCAGGCCGACAGATCGGCGACAGGTTCGGTCGCTATGGCATAAGACCGGGTGCGCTGCAGCCGGGGTTCGTCCAAATAGGGTGCGCTGGCGTAGCCTGTGGCCAGAATTACATGGCTAGTGCGAAACTCCCCTGCTGAGGTCTGCACCTCAAGGCCATCAGGAATGTCCCGAAGCCCGGTCATGTTAACATGTTCGAATACGTCTACCTTGCGGCTAAGTTTGTTCAGGATTCCCAAGGTGAGCCGCAGCGGGTTGACCTCAGCATCATGATGGGTCATGAGAGCGGCGGGTCTGAAGAAGGGATAATGCGCTTTGAGCCGGCCTTCGGTCCACCATTCAGCCTGGAAGCCATGGGTGTTCAGGGCCTCAAGTTCTTTCTTCAACCGGTCTGTATGAGCCTGTTCACTCGCGTAGTAAAGGCTGTTCCTCCGGGTGAAATCACAGGAAAACTCCAGGCTGTCCGCGATATGACCCAGCTCGTCAATAGCATTCCGGCATGACTTGTAGAAGCTTACTGCCCTATCCTGCCCGATCTGGGCAATCAGCTCATGCAGCATAATGTCGCTTGAGTACTGAAGCTGCCCTATACTGGCCAGAGTACTACCACTTCCTACAGTTCCCTTGTCAATAACGGCAGCCCGCAGCCCCTCTCCGGCCAAGGCGTGGGCACATAAAGCCCCGGACACCCCGCCGCCCACGATGACCACATCGTAGTGATCGGCTATTACACCCGGGGTAAGCGGGATTTCTCTATTCCCGGCTGCTTGCCAGAGCAGCCTGCCATGATGTAAATCCACATGAATGCCTCCAAACGTTCAGCCTATTTGTAGAGTGTGCCCGGATCGGGGACCTGGGAAACATTCAAGCTGATGAAAGGAGCATTTACTTGTGGGATCTAGAGTCAGATCACAGACAGACTAGGGTCAGTCAGAGACCGGCCAGGTCAAATCCGGGTCAGATCCGGGTCAGATCAGAATATGTCCGCCTTCGGTGTGCAGCACCGTGCCGGTGACAAAGCTGTTCTGGATCAGATACAGCACACTCTTGGCGACATCTTCTGCTGTGCCTACACGGCCAACCGGAAGCTTCTGGGCAAGGGAAGCATAGAACTGGGAGCGGGCTTCGTCGGACATTTTGCTCCGCGAAGGGGTGTCGATAATCCCGGGGGATACGACATTGACACGGATCGGAGCGAGTTCGAGTGCCAGAGTCTGGGCCAGATTGGAGACGGCGGCATTGACGGCTCCGAGCATGGAGGAGCCTGCCATGGTTTTGTAGGCCACGACACCGGAGAATAAGGTAAGAGAGCCGTTCGGGGATATTCGCGGTGCGCCATATTTAGCCGCATAGTATTGGCCCCAGAATTTATTTTCGAACAATTGACGGGCCTGGGTGGTATCCGTGCTGAGAAAAGGTCCCCCTGAGGTCTCTGCTGCCGTTACGACAAGATGATCCAGAGCTCCTATTTTCTCGAAGAAGGCTTGAACCTGGGTCTCCTGGGTCGTATCAAGTGGGTACGCGGATGCTCCTTCCCCGATTTGCTGAACAGCTTGCCGAAGCTTGTCTTCGGACCGGCTGGCGATGACCACCTCTGCCCCCAGGGCAGCAGCCTCCTTGGCTGTGGCAAGCCCGATGCCTGAGCTTCCCCCAATAATGACAATTTTCTGATTTTGCAGCATAAGTGAATCCTCCTTGAAGATAAATGTATTTGATGAGGGATAGCTTACCGCCATTAATTCCATTTGGGAAGTAGTGATATTTTATTCATATAGTTACCTTAAAGTTATTAATGTGCCCGTTAAGAGAAGCCGGCTTTCGGGCCCTGCCCATAGAAAAAGACCGCTTAGCCCTTTGTGGGCTGCAGCGGCCTTTCTAATGTGGATGACTTCCTCCGTTAATCTAAGCTTAAACCAAACCTTTTCAATTCAATAAAGATCCCTTCAAGCCGCCGTCCCTTCTCTGTAAGTGAATACTCGACACGCGGGGGGACCTCCGGGTAGACCTTTCTGGCTACAATATCCTGGTTCTCCAGCTCTCTGAGACGCAGGGCAAGCGTCTTCGGGCTAATCCCTTCCAGGGATCTCAGCAGCTGGCTGAAGCGTAAGGTGTCATCTAGCAGCAGATCACGGATGATCAGAAAGGTCCACTTGGTTCCTATCACGTCGAGTGTCTTGGCTATCGGACACAGTTCGCCAAGGGTTCCTTTGGTCAGCTTGAGGCTTTCCGGCTCTATGGTATTCATAAGTGTCCTCCTGGCTTCACTAATTTCCTTCAAACTTAACATAACTTGAGCCCCTCAGACTAGGGGGAGGCAAATCAAGAAGACGGGAGACTCATCTGGTAGTTTAGACAAAAAACGTCAGGATTTGCTGTATCCATCACTGGGTGAAACTGGTATTATAGAGTGGACAACCAGTTATCCAATGATTCGGACGGAAATGGTCTCATACTACATATTGAAATGGAGGAATTAGAATATGAAAAAGGCTTTGTCGGTGCTGTTCTCATTGACGCTGATCTTTTCTTTTGGCACAAGTGCTTTCGCAGATAGCCAGGATAAGAAGCTGGACAAGATATATGAGCTGATCGAGAAGACCAATAACAAGATTGAGAAGAAGATTGAAGACGGGGTGGCTGCAGCGGACAAGCTGAAGGCCAAGTATTTGGAGGATGTCCGCAAACTGAAGCTGAAGAGCAAGGTGGCTGGTCTGGAGAGCCAGAAGCAGGCGTCCTTCGCAGCTACAGGCGTGAATGATACGGCGCGTACAGCACAAATTGATGTGCAGATTCAGGAAGCGACAGCCAAGGTGGATCAGGAGATCCATGGTCTTGAGCAGGAGATTGATCAGGCGACGGCACAGTTGATCACGCCGGACGACAAGGATGGCAGCGCAGTGAGCCAGCGCATCGGAGCTCTGGAGAGCAAGCTCAATCAGGGGTCTGACCGTTATGAGGAATTAACGAGAAGATATACGGAGAAGTTGAACAAGATCATTACCGATGTCTACGATGAGACCTACAAGCTGGCTTCTTACGCGATCGATAAGGCCGCAGAGCAGGGGATTGTAGTCGAACGATATTGGAAGCTGGTCAAGTTCGCGGACCGCGAGGTATGGATTGACCCGGTATGGGTCGTTGGAATAAATTAAGGTCCAGCTCTTTCCTGTGACCCGTAATATCGTTATAATCTAGAGAAAAAACGAGTTCTGTTGATGAGCTCGTTTTTTCTTATATAAGGGGGATCGTGATGGACGGGTTCAGAATCGGAAAGAGAGGATCTTTTCTGGAGGAAGTGCATTTTGATAAAAATGAAATAAAGCTGCTTTCCCGGGGAGATGGGGTTGAGGTTCTTCTCCAGACGATAGAAAAAGACAGGCTGTTCTACGTGTACCCCAGTGACAACCCGAATGTTATGGAATTCTTTTATATACTGTCAGGACACCTCGTTTGTGAGCTGGATGACCAGAAGATCGAGCTAGGACCGCAGGATTATTATACGGCCAAAGGTCTAAAGGAACCGGTTCATTTCACCGCGCTCACAGACATCACTTATTTATGGGTCATCACAGAACCGACCTTCAGACATTTGAGCAAGGATATCTCCAAGTTAATGAACATAGTCAAAGAGGTGGAGAAAAAGGACCGCTACACTTATATGCACAGTGACCGGGTGGCGGAGTATGCAGTGAAGATTGCCAAGAAGCTCAAGCTGAACAAGGAGCAGCTGGAGAATCTTTCGATCGCTTCAGTGCTGCATGACATCGGCAAGATTCATATTCCCGAGGAGATCTTGAACAAGCCCGGCAGGTTAACCTCCGAGGAGTTCGAGCTGATCAAGAAACATCCGGCCGACGGGGCGGAGATGATCAAGGAGACGTACTATGGGGAAATTGCGCCTATTATTGAGCAGCACCACGAGAGGCTGGATGGAAGCGGGTATCCTCATGGGCTGCATGGCAGCGAGATTTTGCTGGAGGCGCGTATTATCGCGGTGAGCGACACGTTCGATGCGATGACCGAGGACCGGGCGTATCGCAAAGCTTCAGACGTACAGACGGCTATGAGTGAAATCCGGCGTCTGTCGGGAACCCATTATGATGAAGCGGTTGTAGATGCTTTTGAGGAAGTCTTAAGAGAAGAAGGCCGTATTTAAGTTTAAGTGGGGAGAATTCCGTATTTACATTTCGGAAAACACCGATATAATATATGGTGCAGAAACAGCTAATACTCTACGTGTAGAAAATATAAGCCTATCACTTTCTTGAATGGAGGGAATCAAAATGTCTAACCCATTATTCACCCCTTTCCGCGGGGAAAACTTGGATCTGGATAACCGGATCGTTATGGCCCCGATGACCCGCTCATTCTCCCCCGGAGGCGTACCTGGCGAAGATGTGGCGGAATATTACCGGCGCCGTGCTGAGAACAGCGTGGGACTTATCATTACGGAAGGAACGGTAATTAATCATCCTGCCGCAACCGGCGACCCTAATGTGCCAAGGTTCCACGGCGAGGATGCCCTGAACGGATGGAAGAAGGTTGTAGAGGCTGTACATACAGCAGGGGGCAAAATTATTCCGCAGATCTGGCATGTGGGAACCGACCGCAAGATTGGTGACTCCCCTAACCCGGAGGCCCTGCCGATTGGACCTTCCGGCATTAATATCTTCGGGGAGAAGGTTGTGGAGCCGATGACGGAGGAGGAGATCTCCCAGGTCATCGACGCTTACGCTCAGGCAGCAGCCGATGCCAAGAGAATTGGCTTTGACGGGGTGGAAATTCACGGCGCCCATGGCTACCTGATTGACCAGTTCTTTTGGGAGAGAACGAACAAGCGGACAGACAAGTACGGCGGTGAGATGATTGGCCGTACGCGGTTTGCAGTAGAGGTCATTGAGGCCTGCCGCCGTGCGGTTGGACCTGACTTCCCTATCGTATTCCGGTACTCTCAATGGAAATCCTCCGTGTATACGGCCAAGTTGGCTGAGACACCTGAGCTGCTGGGTCAATTCCTGGCCCCGCTGGTGGAAGCCGGTGTGGATGTGTTCCACTGCTCCACTAGACGGTTCTGGGAGCCTGAGTTCGAAGGCTCCGACTTGAATCTGGCTGGTTGGACGAAAAAACTGACAGGCAAACCAACGATCACGGTTGGCTCTGTAGGGCTCGACAGCGACTTCATGAGCTCCTTCACGGAAGGCAAAGGAGCAGAGAATACTAACCTTGAGAGCCTTCTGAAGCGGCTTGAGCAAGGAGAGTTTGATCTTGTGGCCGTCGGCCGGGCCCTGCTTGTGGATCCTGCCTGGGCTCAGAAGGTGCGCGATGACCGGGTTCAGGACCTGGTGCCTTTTAACGTGGAAGCTCTGCGTACCTTGGCTTAACGGCAAAATTGCATGTTGGCATTACAATGATCTCAGCGATAACCAGAGAAGGCTCTGCCCATTAGGGCAGGGCCTTTTTGTAACAATAACTCCATATATAATGCATTGTATTATGAGAATGATTATCATATAATTTATGCATTGATAATAGTTATCATTACCTGAGGTGAATCCAATGAAGTTAACAGAAATTGAATTGAGCTTGCCTGTACGTATCGTGGATATGGCCTGCAACAATCAGCTTGTGTGCAGACGCCTGAACGATCTGGGCATTATGGAGGGTACCTTGGTATCTATAAAAAAACGGCTGCCTTTTGGTGGGCCGATTACGCTGGAAGCGGGCAATCAGTGGATTTCGATCCGCCGCTGTGAGGCCCTGCAGATTTTAGTGGAAGCAGTATGACGGTTACGGTTCTCGCTGGTAATCCAAATACCGGCAAAAGCTCTTTATTTAACACGCTAACCGGCTCCTACGAGTATGTCGGCAACTGGGCGGGTGTGACCGTAGAGAAGAAGGTGGGCACCCTTAAGGCTGGCAAGGGCAGTCTGATAGATCTGCCGGGTCTCTATTCGCTGAACCCTCTGTCTCACGATGAAGAGGTGGCTTCCAGGTTTCTGATGAGCGAGCCCTTCGACTCTATTCTGAATGTGGTTGATGCTTCCCAGCTTGAGCGGAATTTGAATCTGACCGTGCAGCTTCTGGAATACGGTAAGCCGCTACTGCTTGCCCTGAATATGATGGATGTGGCGAAGCAGAACGGACTGGTCATCGACACGCAGCGTCTGTCGGAGCTGCTGGGTGTTCAGGTCGTTCCCGTTGTCGCCCGGAGCGGCAAAGGCTCTGACCAAGTGCTGGAGGCGATTACGGATCATGTGCCGGGTACCGCTCTAGAGCCTTATTCCATTTGGTATGGAGACACCCTAGAGAAGGCGGTGGCCGAGCTGGTCGGACAGTTGCCGCAAGGAACGGCTTCCCCAAGGTGGATGGCCGTTCAGTTTTTTGAAGGCAATTCTGTGGTCCGAACCTCACTGGAATCCAAGATGGACTCAGCTTGGCTCCGGCGGTTGTATGAGACGGCGGAAGAAGCTGTGCGCAGCGAGTTCGGGGTCAGAACCCTGTCCCAGTACATGCGCAAGCAGCGGGCTGAGCATATTCAAGGTTTGCTTGCCCATTGTGTACGTCATACGAAGGAGGGTCACCTGACCTTCTCGGAACGCATCGACCGGATTGTGACGGATAAGTATCTGGGCATACCGATCTTCCTGCTCTTTATGTACCTTACATTCAAGCTGACGTTTGAGTGGATTGGCAGCCCGCTGTCCGACCTCCTGGATGCCTTCATTAACGGCCCGCTGCGGGATGGGACAACCTGGCTGCTGGACAGCATTGGGGCACAGGACTTCATCAAGGCGCTTATTTTCGACGGAATCTTCGCAGGTGTGGGCGGTGTGTTGGTTTTTGTTCCACAAATCTTCATTTTGTTCATGATCATCTCGTTTATTGAGGATTCGGGGTATATGGCACGAATTGCTTCTGTAATGGACCGCCTGATGGAGTTGGTTGGCCTGAACGGGAAGACCTTTATTCCCATGATTATTGGCTTCGGCTGCAATGTGCCCGGGATCATGGCGGCCAGAACGATTGAACAGCCGAAGGAGAGGCTGCTTACGATCATCCTGACTCCGCTTATGTCGTGCTCTGCAAGACTGTCGGTATACAGCCTGTTTGTGGGAATCTTCTTTAAGTCCAACCAGGCTCTGGTTGTACTGTCTCTGTATGTGCTGGGTGTTGTGCTTGCTCTGGTTCTGGCGAAGCTGTTCTCATCAACCATCTTGAAGCAGCAGGAGTCGATGTTTGTTGTCGAGCTCCCGCCCTACCGGATTCCGCAGTGGAAGACCCTGTCCCGAAGTACCTGGGAGAAAGGCAAAGGGTTCGTGCGCAAGGCGGGAACCTTTATCTTCGGCGGCTCGGTGCTGATCTGGCTGCTCAGCTATATGGGACCGCACGGCTGGAATGTGCCGATGGACCAGAGCTTTCTGGCCAAGATTGGCGGGCTGATCGGCCAGGTGCTGACTCCGCTCGGCTTCGGCACCTGGCAGGCAGGCGCGGCCCTGATCACGGGGTTTCTTGCCAAGGAAGTTGTTGTCTCGACCATGAATATTATTTATGCGGCTCCGGATACAGCCGCACTGCAGGGGCTTCTGGCCGGTCATTTTACTCCCCTGCAGGCCTATTCCTTCATGGCTTTCATTCTGCTCTATGTTCCTTGTCTGGCTACGGTGGGGGTTATACGCAAAGAGACGATGTCCGCCCGCTGGACGTGGTTCTCCGTTCTGTACGCACTTGTCGTCGCTTATGTTATATCTTATGCCATCGTGTTGATAGGAAGAGCCCTCGGTTATCATTAAACCGTGTTAAGGAGTGGTAATATGATCGCCAGTATTGTTATTGGTGTCGCGATCTTCGGATATGCGGGCTGGACACTGACCTCATATATCCGTAAGACCAAGAAGGGGAAGTGTGCGAGCTGCTCATTGGCCAAGTCTTGTGAGTCGGCCTGCAGCGATGTGGCTTCTATGTCTAAATAAGAAGCGGTTCGGGTGATTGGAACCGTGATACGGATTAATAAAGATAAACCGGCTGCGGAGTGCAGCCGGCTTTCATTTTGCTAAGAAGCTGGGGCTCCTTCTACGAGATCGCCTTCATATCCCCGCAAAAGCTGAAGCATATGAAGCATGTCTGACGAGGTTTAGGAATATCCTGGGATTAGGGCTTGGGTTATGGTAGAATTGAGACAAATTAACTAAGAGGTGATCTTTGTTGGTAGGACGCAGCGGTAATCCCACATTAAATGACAAAGTATTTGAAAGGCATTATTCCGATCAGCATCAGATGACGATTGACGGCACGGTGAACAAGACGTTCATCACCCTGGTCATTCTGCTCGGAGCTGCCTTTGCAACCTGGTCCATGTATTTTAAAGGGCAGGAAGTTATTCCTTACGCGGTTGGCGGAGCACTTGTTGCCGTAGTATTAGGGCTGGTTGTCAGCTTTGTGCCTAAAGCGGCTCCTTATCTCGTGCCGATTTATGCTCTGGCTGAAGGCATGTTCCTAGGCGCGTTGTCTGCTATGTATGAGACGAGATTCAATGGCATTACGATGCAGGCCGCACTGCTTACCATGGGTGTGTTCGTAGCGCTGCTGGTGGCCTATAAGACCAAGTTGATTAAGGCAACTGAGAACTTCAAGTTGGGTGTCGTAGCTGCAACGGGCGGAGTATTCCTGGTATATCTGATCAGCTTCATCCTAGGCATGTTTGGCATAACCGTACCGTATCTGCATGATAATTCACTGGTGGGAATCGGGATTTCCATTGTCATTGTAATTATTGCGGCCCTGAATCTTGTGCTGGATTTCGATTTTATTGAGACAGGCGCGGAGCAGGGTGCTCCCAAGTACATGGAGTGGTACGGCGCTTTTGGTCTGATGGTGACACTCGTATGGCTGTATGTGGAAATGCTTCGTCTTCTTTCGAAAATCTTCAGCCGCGACTAAAGCATAATTACACTAAATTTAAGGTCATCCTTCACGGGATGGCCTTATTCTTGTATGCGGGAGCTTCCATTATGTGTTACATTGGGGTATGAATTAATTTTCAAGGAGGTTATGTAGATGGAGGATAAGAATCATAACGAACTTCCCGCTAAAACCTGCACCATTGAACGCTTGATCACCAACCTGTCTGATATTGACAAGGTGCTTGCCGGACGGAAAACCGCGACCCGCCGCAACGGCCGTTATGCCGATGTGGGTGAGATTATGACACTTCAAGGACAGAGGTTTGTTGTGAATAAGGTATATTCTCAAACACTGGGCGAGCTGACGGACGAGCATGCTGTTCAAGAAGGATTCCCCAATGTGGAGGAATATAAAAATTCAATTCTGTCTTATCATCCGGGGATGCCTTGGCTCCCGCAGATGCGGGTATGGGTGCATGAGTTCAGTCCGGTTCAGGAGTAGCCCAGTGTGATTCTTTTATATAAATTCCTGTTATATATTCATATTCTAAGCGCGATAGCATCTATCGGGCCGTTCTTTGTTCTCATCTTCCTGGTCCGGCGGATAAGGACCGCACAACCCGTAGAGCTTAATGCTTATCTGATAACCTTCAAGTCGGCCATCCGTCTGGTTAAGCATATGGGCCATGTGCTGGTGGTGTCCGGGATTTTTGTGGCCTATGCGGCAGGTTACTCCTGGAATACCTCGTGGATTGTGGCCACGGTGCTGATTATGGCCAGCTCCATTGTGTTCCTGGCCCGCGCATTCTCGCCGAAGCTGCGGAAGTTCGCCGATCCTGCTTCAGATAAAGCGGACCTGGTGCGCAGGCTGACCCGTTCGGTATGGATCTATCTCGCCTTGTTGTTGATCATGCTGTGGTTAATGGTGGCTAAACCCCATTTGTGGTAGGGGTTAGCCGCTTTTTTTGTGCGCTCGGCCAACTAGTGGGGTTGAATTTTTGTTCTAGTGTTATAGGGAAAGGCTTTGAAGAGTCCAAGTTGGCATCTTTATAGCTTCGTATCCTAACGCATTCAAATCATTAGTATTTTTCAAATTAGTCATGTAGTTTCTGCCAAAAATACAGGTGAATTATGCGTTACTACAACAATATAGTTCCAATTAATCGAAATAGTATATTTGTGATATATTTTACTTATTTTCCTAAAATTACATTTATGATTTAGTAGTGTTGAAAATATGATAATAAGGAGAATGTTAATGAAAAAGTATGTAGTAGCCGTAGCTAGTCTAATTTCAATGTGTCTTCTATCTACGTCCCTAGCAGTTGCGGCCCCTGTCGAAAACAGATTGAACAAATCTAATAAACTGCAGAGTATCCTGAAATCCCGAAATGAGACTGGTCAGGATAAATTTTTATCGTTTGCAGCTTCTCTTGATCCAACAATAGTCTCTCACTTTAATATCCAAGAAGACGGAAGTGTAACGGTTAATGAGACTGGTCTTGATGCAGCGCAAAAAGAAGCTGCATTCAAAGCGTCTAAACAGTTTGAAAAAGAACTCAAAGCTTATCAAAATCGTATCAACGCATACAATAAAAAATTAGGTTTAAATTCAAATGAAGGCGTGAAAACGGATGGAAACGGCGGATTGAGTTTTGGTAGCGGTGGATCTGGTGATGGTACGAATAGTTTTACAACTAATGGATTAATTAAGGGAGACATTGTGCTCCAAAACGATCCGGGAACAAGCATCCAAGGAGACATCAATCATGGAGGAATGTACGACGGTTCTTCTGTGGATGTTTCTATTTACACTGCACAACCCAATCAGGGTGTTAAATGGGAGGCTGTTAGTGAATGGCGTCGACATGATGAGGTGTGGGGGTTGAAAACAGACGCCTCCAGTTCGACAGAAGCGGCAGCATTTAACAAAGTTAGGGCAGATGCTTCATTAGGTGAGACTTATTATTGGTATGCCGGTAAGGGGGATCCTGATTCTTGGTATTGCTCAAAGATACCTTGGTATGGATATAGTGCAATGGGAATTGAGTTGGATGAGAATGGGGGTTATTGGGTAACGCCGGATGATCTTTTTGCTTCTTCAAAAACTCACCTGTACAATTATTCTACCTAATATACCCATAGAAAATATTTATGTACACAGCATAGAGGAACACATGTCCGCATGTGTTCCTCGCTTTTGAAGGAGGAGCCCAGTGAAGAATCCTGCTAAAGTAATCGCAATTGTACTGCTTATTACTCTCATCGTTACTGCCTGTGATTCGAAAGACCCAGACCCTGGCTTCGTGCTAAATCCCCATCCTGTTTACGATATTTACATGAATATCAATGGCCGACTGGGTCTCGTTCAAGTTACTCAAATTCAGAAAAACAATGTAGAAACGTCACCTGTACAAATGTGGAGTAAAGAAGGTAAGGGGAATCTTAATACGGTGGCTTTAACATCGGGAAATAAAATATATGGTTCTTTGTATGATAAAGTAGGTGGAGATTCCGACCATCGTCTTGTCGTATATAAAGAAGGAAAGAAATTAAAGGAGATCAGCCTTGATAAAAAGGGCCCTCGATTGATCATACCTGATACTGTACATAACAAAGCATATGTTCTGTTGATGTTCGGAAGAGGTAATGGGATTGTAAACGGAGGCTTGCCGGTTAAAATTATTGATACGAACGAGGATAAGGAAATCGGTGAATTAGGGATCAAGGGGGCATTGCTCAATTTCGCATTCACGGATCAATCGATCTACGCGACTGTTGTAAAGGCTCGCGACTTAGGGTTTACGGATGTTCCCGACGAATATATTTTGCAAATTGATCGTGTGTCCGGTGCCCAGAAGATCTTAACCTCATTTGATTATAGTCCAAAGGGAATGGCAACCGATAGATCTTATATTTATATTGTTAATATGCCTGTAGATGTTATACCTTTCAAAAAAAGCAAGTTATCCATTTATGATTTAAAAGGAAAACTAGTCAAGGATGTATCTGTTGATCCTGGTGTCCGGGATATCGTGCTGGACAAAAAAGGGTACGCTTATATTGCTCATAGCGATAAGGATGCTTATGATGACAGGGCGGGTGACCATATCACGGTGTATGATACAAAACAGGGGAAGATTATAGACAAAATCAGCACCCTTGCTCCTACGGAATTAGCTATTGTAGATCATTATCTTTTTGCTATTAACAATTGGGGCATTTCGTTATCTATGTTTGATCTTTCGACTCGCAAATTAATCAAGACTATCCCATTTGACGAGGGCTCGTTCGTATCGTCTTTTGAGATTATAAAACGGTAACCTGTACCACTTGAATCTTGACAACAGCCACCCTGCGAAATTTAAGATAGGAAGTTGAAACTTGAACTTGATACATTAATAAACAAATTTTTTGTTTCTCTAGATAAGTCAATTGTTGATCATGCTGTGGTTAATGGTGGCTAAACCCCATTTGTGGTAGGGGTTAGCCGCTTTTTTGTGCGCTCGGCAAACTAGTGGGGTTGAATTTTTGTTCTAGTTTATAAGTTAGTTTGAATCTGGTAAATCCAGAGGAAATGCATATCCATATGTGTCCCTAGCCTTTTAAGGAGGAGTTCTGTGAAGAATTTTGCCAAAGTAATCACAATTTTATTGCTCAGTGTGCTCACCACTACTGCCTGTGCTTCGAAAGACCCAGACCAAGGCCCTGTACTAGACCCCGACCCTGTTTACGATATTTACATGAGTATCAACGGCCGACTGGGGCTCGTTCAAGTTACACAAATTCAGAAAAACAATGTAGAAACGTCACCTGTACAAATGTGGAGCAAAGAAGGTAAGGGGAATCTCGATACGGTAGCTTTAACATCGGGAAATAAAATATATGGTTCTTTATATGATAAAGTAGGTGGAGCTTCTGACCGTCGTCTTGTCGTATATAAAGAAGGGAAGAAATTAAAGGAAATCAGCCTTGATAAAAAGGGCCCTCAATTGATCATACCTGATACTGTGCATAACAAAGCATATGTTCTGTTAATGTTCGGGAGAGGTAATGGGATTGTAGATGGAGGCTTGCCGGTTAAAGTTTTTGATACGAACGAAGATAAGGAAATCGGTGAAATAGGGATCAAGGGGGCATTGGATAAATACACATTAACAGATCAATCGATCTATGCGGCTGTTGTAAAGGCTCGTGACTTAGGGTTTACGGATGTTCCAGATAATTATATTTTGCAAATTGATCGTACTTCCGGCGTTCAAAAGATCCTAACCTCATTTGACTATGCCCCCAAGGGAATGGCAACCGATGGATCTTATATATATATTGTTAATATGCCTTTATATGCTGAAAATTTCAAAGAAAGCACGTTATCCATCTATGATTTAAAAGGAAAACTAGTCAAGGATGTATCTGTTGACCCTGGTGTTCGGGATATCGTACTGGATGAAAAAGGATACGCATATATTGCTCATAGTGATAAGGATGCTTATGATGACAGAGCAGGTGACCATATTACGGTGTATGATACAAAACAGAGGAAGATTATGGGTAAAATCGACACCCTTGCTCCTACGGAATTAGCTATTGTAGATCATTATCTCTTTGCGATTAACAATTGGGGCATTTCGTTATCTATGTTTGATCTTTCTACTCGCAAATTAATCAAGACTATTCCATTTGACGAGGGCTCGTTCGTATCGTCTTTACAGATTATAAAGCGGTAACCTGTATCATTTGAATCCGGACAACAGCCACTCTGTGAAATTTATAAATAGGAAGTTGAATTGGGAGCTTGATGCATTGGTGAACATGTAACTTTGTTTCTCTAGATAAGTCAATCGTTGATCATGCTGTGGTTGATGGTGGCTAAACCCCATTTGTGGTAGGGGTTAGCCGCTTTTTTGCTTTGTTGGTTGACTACCTTTGCAAAATATCTCCAAGAGCGCTCTCCAAGCTGCTGAACTTAAATGTGAAGCCCTCACGGATAAGCCGTTCTGGGATTACCCATCGGCTCTTTAGAATGAGTTCTGTCTCGGTGCCTAGAGCCAGAGCGCCGATCTCCAGCATCCACTTGGCTGCTGGAAGCCCAAAGCTGCGGTTCATGGCTGTGCGAAGTTCGGCCATGAGCTCCCGGTTGGTTACCGGACCCGGGGATGAGCAGTTGAAGACCCCCGAAAGATCCTCTCTTTCTTTTAGAAAAACAATGATTCGGAACAAATCCTCTACATGAATCCAGCTGAATTTCTGGCTGCCGGGGCCCTGCACACCGCCGAGTCCAAAGCGGACCAGGTTCTGGTAAGGCGTCATTACGCCCCCGTGTTTGCCAAGGACGATTGCGATTCGTAGTGCGGCTTGTCTGGTCTTCGGAATCTTGAAAGAGAAAAAGGCAGTCTCCCAGGCTTTTGCGACCTCAACGGAGAAGCCTGTGCCGATCTCTCCACTCTCCTCCGTCATGGGACGGTCCTCCGCATGTCTATAGATGGTTGCTGTACTGGAGTTGATCCACAGCGGAGGTGGATTGGAACAGGACGATAGAGCTCTGCCCAGAATTTCAGTCGTTTCTGTCCTGGAATTCAGGATAGCTTCCCTGTTCTTACGGGTGTAGCGGCAGTTGACGGATTTGCCGGCCAGGTTAATCAGCAGCTCCGAGTCTTCCAAGGCAGCAAGAATTCCCGCTCTATCTTCCCAAGGGATGTGTCCCGGTTGTCTGGAGATCATTTGTATCTCATATCCAAGCTCGTGGAACCTTTGGTTGAGGTATTGGCCGATGAAGCCGGTCCCGCCTGCAATGACCATCTTTCTGCTCATACACCCACTCCGTCCTAGTGATGTAATGGATTGATTTCTAAGCACATTCTACCATAATGTTACAAACTGATTTCGCTTAAAAGGAAAAGAAGGGCCGCCTAATGGCACGTTTCTAGTTCTATTAACTATTAAATCCAGGTATCAGCCATTCCTTGACTTTAAGTTCCGGTTCATCAATTGTTCTATACAGCATTAATGGGGTCCAGTCCCAGAAGCTGTTGCCATTGACCGTTATAGGAGCGCTTAGCCACTTCGTAAAGTTCATGGAAGGAAGTTGAACTCCGGAGGGCCACCCGAGCTGGTCCATCCAAATTGACGGCTGCCCCTGCACCGGGTAATATCTGTCTTGGAGGTGGTGATGGACATGAATACGCTGCTGATGCTTGGTGGAATTATGATGTTTCTAGGCGTTGCCCTGGGGGCTTTCGGAGCCCATGCACTGAAGGAGAAGCTGGCTGAAGACCAAATGAAGGTATATCAGACCGGGATTCAGTACCATTTGATTCATGGGATAGGATTAGTGCTGCTTGGACTGCTTGCGGGCCAGACCGGGGATTCGTCCAAGGTGCTTCTGGCCGGATGGTTCCTGTTCGCGGGAATTATTCTGTTCTCGGGCAGCTTATATGCATTAAGTTTGTCAGGTATCCGGAAGCTGGGCGCGATTACGCCGCTTGGTGGGCTTGCTTTCCTGGCGGGATGGGCGATTCTAGTCGCCACGGCAATCCAGGGATAGCCGATGTACAATTGCACTATAAAGACCATCCAATTGCGGTAATTTCGGATGGTCTTTTTTCATTCGGAGGGATTTGAAGTAACGACGCCCACTCATTCTTTGTACATACGTAAAAGAAAGTAGCTCATTTCCGAATCATTTTTTGTACACCCACTAATTTTATAGTCTATTTCACCGTTAGTGTTCTCCTCACTCGACACATTAGAGCATGTATCCATCCGGATGCCTTTGTCGGTCCCACCAAATTTATCATTTGAATTATCATAGGTGTAGTTAATGGTCTTGCCGTCAAACCTCAAATCCTTATATATCGGGTCACCTTCATCGGTATAACCCGTTATTCGGATCGTATCTGCTTTCTTGCTCCTAAGATTAGTTATAAAACGCTCAAATTTATCAAGGTTATAGATTTTGTTTAGATAAACAACATCGCCTTTATCAATTGCTTCCTGGAAAGAATATGATTGACTGTTATTAGAGCAGCCGAATACCCCTGCGAGCAAGGATAGTGAGACTAACAGAATAATGATTTTGTTCATCGCTCTCCCCCCTCACAACATACAAAATTATCCTTATTCTTCACGGACGTTCCTTAAACAAAAAGGTTTCAGCGATTAGGGGAACTTTCTATTGCGCGTGCAGACTTTTTATCAATCTTTTGTCAGAAGGGGTATAGCGTGGCCCTGTCAGTCTTAGAACCCTGGGATGCTCCGTCTGAGGAAGTGTTTGGAAATCCGGCCGCGGGGCAATAGAAAGACCGACTCCAGCAAGTTAAGATACATACATAAGAAACTTTAGTATGGAGGCGGCTTAAGTGCGGATATTGATTGTGGGCGCCGGGGTGATCGGCACACTGTACGGATGGGCGTTGAAGGAAGCAGGGCATGAGGTAATCCACTGGGTGCGGGAAGGCAAGAGCAGCAGATACAAGGACGGTGTGAGGCTGGATGTGCTTGACGAGCGGAAGCATTACCCCAAAAATAATATTACGTCTTACGTGATCAACTGTGTGGAGCAGGTAAATAAGGGAGAGCCATTCGACCTGATTATGGTGCCTACGAACTCTTACCAGACTGGGGAGGCGCATAGAAAAATATTGACCTTATCAACCAACGCGCCAGTACTCATCCTGTCTGCGAATTGGAGAGGGGAGCAGGAGATCCAGAAGTATCTGCCTAAAGACCGGTATATTCTCGGTTATCCGGATGGGGGCGGCACATTCAAGGGAGATCTGTTGTGGGTGAACTTGGGCGGGGAGATGCATGTGGGTGAAATGGATGCTGTCCGGTTGAAGGTCCTGAGCAAGCTCTTTGGAGATGCGGGAATCCGGTTGGACATCCAGCCCCGGATGCTGCATTGGCTGTGGCTGCATAACGCCATGAGCGTAGCGATCTGGGCAGGGTTTGCGAAATATAAGGATGTGAACTTATTCCTGAAGGACCGCAAGCTGTTGAAGCAAAGCTTTCTGGCCACCCAGGAGTGCCTGGATTTATGCCGCCTGCGGGGAGTTGATGTCAAAGAATTTCCCGAAACCAAGACGTTCACGTTCCCCTTCTGGCTGTTCGTAATCATGATTCGAATCCTATACAAGTATAACAAAAGCATGCAGCGCTTCACCGCCCATGCGGCCGAAAGCCTGGAGGAGCTGCGTGATAACTTCCGCGCCGTTATAGAAACGGCGGATCAACTAGGCGCGGCGGTTCCGAACCTGCGGTCGCTTACTCCTTATATCGAGGGAGGCTCCCATCGGTAAGAGAGCCTGTTTTTGTGATCCAGAATTGGCACAACTTTCGATTCCGTTCGCGCTCCCGTTTCCCGTTGGATATACGAGAATCCTTTCAGTACGCTGATAGGGTTCTTTTGGCTTGCCTATATAAAACGAACTTTAAAAATCAACCGATCTCAGCTTCGATCCCGAGTGATTCTGAAGAAGCATAGCGTCCGCCTTTGTCTCCGAAATGCCCCTATTTGGATATCTAGTTCAAGCATCTCGGAGGCAACAGCGGTCATAAGAACACTCGGCATCGCAGCGCCCCCTAAGGGTAACTTTCATAAGTTCATTTTATATAAGAGAACTTTTGCCGGAAATAATGCCCTAACCCTTGTGTTCGCAAAAAAAGTCTGGGACAATAATAGCAGGCTGCTTGCAGCCGCTTGTCACTACGCAGGAAACAACTTTTAACGTTTGCAGAAAGAGGATAACAATAATGAATAAAGTAACGATATATGGTTTGACGTTCGAACAGCTGACCGCTTGGCTGGAAGAGCGCGGACACCGTAAGTTCCGGGCTTCCCAGATCTGGGATTGGCTCTATGTGAAGCGGGTGACCGACTTCGCCGAGATGACCGATGTGAACCCGGATTGTATTAAGCTGCTGGCGGAGCACTTCGTGATTCAGACGCTGACGGAGCACGTGAAGCAGGAATCCAAGGATGGAACGGTCAAGTTTCTGTTCAGACTTGAGGACGGAAATCTGATTGAAACGGTATTGATGCGTCACAAATTTGGGCTGTCTGTCTGTGTGACAACCCAGGTGGGCTGCAATATTGGCTGCAGCTTTTGCGCGAGCGGCCTTCTGAAGAAGAGCCGGGACTTGTCCGGTGGTGAAATTGTGGAGCAGATCATGAAGGCTCAGCTGTATTTGGATGCGGCCGGCCAGGGTGATCGGGTGAGCCACATTGTGGTCATGGGCATTGGGGAGCCGTTCGATAACTTTACGAATATGGTGAACTTCATCCAGGTGGTTAAGGACCAGAAGGGGCTGGCGATTGCGGCCAGACACATCACGGTGTCTACCAGCGGCCTTGCGGACAAAATTAAAGAATTCGCGGATACCGACCTTCGCGTGAACTTGGCGATCTCACTCCATGCGCCGAATGATGAGATCCGCTCCCGGATCATGAAGATCAACCGGGCGATTCCGATCGCAAAGCTGATGGAAGCCATCGACTACTACCTGGAGCGGACGAACCGGAGAATTACACTTGAGTACATTATGCTGAAGGATGTTAACGACCAGCATGAGCATGCGCTTGAGCTTGCCGAACTGATCGGTGACCGCCGCAGTCTGGCGAACGTGAATCTGATCCCGTATAACCCGGTGGATGAGCACAGCCAGTACCAGCGGCCGGAACGGGAGACGATCCGGGCATTCTACGATTCACTGAAGAAGCAGAACGTAAGTGTGAGCGTCCGTCTGGAGCACGGAACGGATATTGATGCGGCCTGCGGGCAGCTGAGAAGCAAGCAGATCAAGAAAGATCAGGATCCGGTTGCTGCAAGGTAAAAAAGAGCTCGTGATAGGCACATCCTTACATAGGATGTGTCTTTTTTGCATATTGAATGTATTACCATAAATGTGTCAGACATAACCTCATTCATTAGATTAGGAATAGTGAACCCCTTTCTTAATGAGATATAATTACAGGAAAAAGCAGGAGCTCAAACTTCGGCAAAGCCGGAGAGATTTCATGGATAGTGAGGGTGAATTTAAACCGATGAGGATAGACCGATTATTGGCCATGACGGTGCTGCTGCTGAGCCGGGGGCGGGTCAGTGCGGCAGAGCTGGCGGAACGCTTTGAGGTATCGACCAAGACCATCTACCGGGACATGGACACCCTCAATCAGGCGAGTATTCCGATTGTGGCCCATCAAGGCTCCACCGGCGGATTTGAGATTATGCAGCAGTATACGATCCACCGCCAGTTTCTGACGTTGGATGAGATTACCTCGGTTGTAGCCGCTGTCAAAGGAATTGGCACCGTTCTGGACGATCGGGCAATGGGCAACCTGCTTGGCAAAGTACAATCGATGCTGTCCAAGCAGGACATCCGTGAAACCGAGGAGAAGGGGGCACGGTTTGTCTTTGATTTTAACCCTTGGGGCCAAGGGGCCGGAGCGAGAGCGAAATTCGATATGCTTAGACAGGCGGCCGAGGAATCGCGCCTGATTCAATTCCGCTACAGCAGCATCAATGGGACGGAGACTGAGCGGGTGGTTGAGCCCTTAACTCTGATTTTGAAAGGCCCTCTATGGTATTTGTATGGATACTGCAGGCTTCGGGAGGAATTTCGGGTATTCCGGCTGACCCGGATGCAGGATATCCGTGTTATGAGCGAGACGGTTCCCCGCCGCCCGGTACCGGAGCTGAAGGAGCAGTTCCGGTGGGAGCCGCAGTGGTCAGGGGGGAAGGCTCAGCATGTGGTGATCCATTTCTCGCCAAAGGTTCGCTATAGGGTTCTTGATGTATTTGATCCGGCCTCGGTAGAGATCCTGAAGGACGATTCCCTTAAAGTCAGCTGCCCTTATCTGATTGATAATTGGTTCTATGGACTGATGCTCAGCTTCGGAGCTGATGCCCGGATTGAGCAGCCTGCAGAGGCTGCCGCCGAAATCCGCAGAAGGGCAGAGAAAATTGCCGCTCTCTACACGGAATCCGGACATACAGATGTCCTAGTTCACCCTGTACAATGAGACCATATTACGGAAAAGGGGAACATATCATGAACAACAACGCATACATTCAACAACCTGGATTTAAGCTGAGCGGCGTCAGCGTACGGACAACCAATGAACGGGAGATGGGACCCGATGGATATCTTCCAAAGCTGTGGGAAACCTACTTCAGCAGTCCGCTGCCGGGAGAAGCCGCTGCGAGAGGTGACCATAAGCTTTATGCGCTCTATACCGATTATGAGAGCGATGCCTCCGGAGCATACACGGTTCTGATCGGGCATGAAGCATTGGAAGCAGGGGATTCCGTTGGAGAGGCAACGGGCCTGGAGCAGGCCAGTGTTCCAGCAGCCAAGTACAAGGTATTTACCACAGCGAAAGGACCTGTCTACCAAGTGGTTGCCCAAGCCTGGGGGGAGATATGGGCTTACTTCGGGCAATCTGAAGAGCAGCGGACCTACACGGGGGACTTTGAGCTTTATGATTCCCGGAACTTCAATCCAGAGGAGACGGTGGTTCAAATATATATTGCTATTAAATAGAGCGTATTATGCTGAGAACAATCTGATATCAAAGCCTGCTGCATGTGTGCAGCGGGCTTGTTTGCTGTTTATAAAGCGACAACGGAAATAGCTATTAACAATCCATGCTGCTAAAATTCTGCTTGCCGACTGGGCAACTGGAGAGTGATATGGCCGTATAGCTGTATTCCTGGCAAGCGAGGATTCGGATTACATTACGGGACAGACTATTATAGTTGACGGTGAAGCAGGAAAACTAAGATAATTTAGGTATGCCTATAATATACCCGTATCATGAAGGAGAACGTTTTGGAAAAGACCGATATTTTTAAACTGATACATGCAGCAGAGCTGTTCACGAACGAGGCAATTATAAGGTGGATGAAGTCCTTCCCTCATAATATCGGGATTTCACCGATTATTGTATTGAGCGAGCTCAAACATAAAGGGCCGCAGAAGCAAACGGTTCTGGCGAAAAAGCTGGGGTATACCCCAGGAGCTATGACCAATATTGCAAATCGCCTGATCAAGCTGGGGCTTGCCGAACGTAAGTACAACGAGAATGACCGCCGTAATGTATTGCTGGCTGTTACCGATCAGGGTCTTACTATCCTTAGGGAGGCTCAGCTGAAGGGACAGGAGCTGAGGGCCAAGATGTTCCAGGTATTGAGCGAGGAGGAAATCCAGCAGTACCTGGCTATTCAAGAGAAGTTAATCAAGAATTTCGAGAATCTGGATTAATAGGCCACTAGGGCGGCATATTAGCCACTTGGTGATTGCTGATTTTAATACCGAAGGGGCTAAAGCGGCCTTCAACACATTTATGCCACAGGTTAGCGCCGAGAGCTAAGTCAGATCAACCCTGTCACATCCCGGGGATGGTTCTTTTTCCAAATATAATAACAAACCCTCTGTTCAGTCCGATAAACAGAGGGTTTTTGACGTTATAGTGCTTGTTGTTTGTAGGCAGCAGCTGGGTAATCGGTTTTTAAGTGGTCTTTGCGTTCCAGTGAACGGCTCACCCCAGTCAAAAGGACGGCCGCCAGTACCATCAACGCCCCAAACCAAGTGGTATGAATTAGTCCGAGCTTGTCAGTAACGAGACCGCCCAGATAAGCCCCCAAGGCAATCCCGGCGTTGAAAGCGGCAATATTCATGGCGGAAGCAACATCCACCGCCTTCGGTACGAACCGCTCAGCCAGCGTAAGCACATAAATTTGCAGGCCGGGCACATTCATGAAGGCGAACAGCCCCATCAAGATGATAGTGATCAGTCCTGCTGTTTTAAATGGCGCGGTGAACATCAGGATGAACAGAATCAGGGCCTGGGCGATGAACATATAGAACAGGGCGGTTATTGGATTACGGTTGGCGGCTTTCCCGCCAATGATATTACCGGCCGCTATCGCAATTCCATAGACGAGCAGCAGGAGGGCTACGGTCTCCTCCCCGAATCCGGTAATTTCATGAAGCAGCGGAGACAGGTAGGTAAATACGACAAACGTTCCGCCGTAGCCAAGCGCAGTAATGGCAAAGGCCAGCAGCAGCCTGCCGTTGGTCACCAGCTTGACTTGCTCGCGGGCCGGGGTGCGGACACCTTTGCGAAGCCCGGCTGGTACAAGAAGGACGTTGGCAAGGAAAGCGAGAACCCCAACCACGGCAATGGCCAGGAAGGCGGCGCGCCAGCCAAGCTGCTGTCCAACCCATGTCCCCAGCGGCACACCGGTCACAGTGGCAATCGTCAGGCCGGAGAACATCATGGAGATGGCGCTTGCCCTCCGGTTCTCGGGGACAAGATCGGCGGCCAGTGTGGAGCCAATGGACATGAAGACTCCGTGGGCCAGCGCCGAGACAATCCGCGCAACCAGCAGTACTGTGATAGTTCCGGACCAAGCAGCCAGGCTGTTGCCTGCAATAAACACAATCATGATCCACATGAGCAGGGTTTTGCGCGGCACGCCCGAGGTGAGGGAGGTTAGTACAGGCGCACCGAACGTGACTCCCAAGGCATACAAGGTAACTGTAAGTCCTGCCAGAGTTACAGATATATGAAGATCATTCGCGATCAAAGGGAGCAGTCCGACACTGATGAACTCGGTTGTCCCAATGGCAAAAGCGCTGATTGCCAATGCCAGCAGGGCTAAGGTGCTTCTTTTTTTATCTAAAGACATTTCGTCCACTCCTAACGTATAGTAATTGCCATCAGGCAAATGTTATTATGGGTGAACTGGATCGAATTGAATAGTACGCACTTTTTAGTGCTATAGTTACTAGAAAGTAACCATAAGGAGGAGCCTATGGAAACGAGCAAAAAATATAATATATCGGTTGAAGCGACTCTAGAGGTGATCGGAGGCAAGTGGAAGTGTGTGATTCTATGCCATCTCACTCATGGCAAGAAGCGGACCAGCGAGCTTAAGCACCTTATGCCGGGCATCACGCAGAAGATGCTGACCCAGCAGCTTAGGGAGCTTGAACGTGACGGGATTGTCAACCGGATTAGTTATAACGAGGTTCCACCCAGAGTCGAGTATGAGCTAAGCGAATACGGATGGAGTCTCAAGGGGATTCTCGATTCCTTGTGCGCCTGGGGAGAGAGGCACATTATCAAGGAATACGGGGACAAGTCCGCAGTGCTGGCTGACAGTATCCTGAACCGATAATTTAAAGCCTAAACAGCAGAATCAGCCCCTGTCCACTTTAGGACAGGGGCTGATTCTGCTCCGGGCTATAAGAGCAGTCTACTTATTCTTGGCATACAGCCAGTTATAATAACCGGCATGTTTGATTTCATCCGTCATAATCTCAAAGATCCAATCGCGGTATTCAGGCTGAATATGGAGGTAGATGGTACGGTATTTCTCGAACGCGCGGAGTTCCCCCAGCAGCGCCTTTTCGAGACCTTCCAAATACGTCTCCGGCAGCTGCTCCAGCGGCTCCTCCTTGGGTGTGGGGGCGGTTCCGGTAAGACGGGTATACAGCTCCCTGAACATCCGGTTGTGCTTGCGCTCATCATCGCGGATACCTTTGATGACCTCCTTCTGCTGCTCATCTGGAGCCATCTTGATGAGGAAGTCATAGAACAACTCATCATTGCGCTCACCTTGAATGGACTGAAGAATCAGATTCAGCACTATGTCTTCGTTTCTATACCACGGTGTGAAGGATGGAGCGGCAAATGCCGTATAGGGTGTACAGCCAGGCCTCAAAGCTCCATAGGGAAGGTAATACATGAGTCTACCACCTTTCTGGAATGGGCTCCTTAGTAATGGACCCCTTATCATGGGATAGGATATTCGCCTAAGGGGCAGATGGTGCATTGGGAGAGAAACCCGAGCTCTGGGCTGATCGCAGAAACAAGAAAAACGTCAAAAATAACCCCTCCACCGGAAGTCTCCGCTGATGAGGGGTCATTTGCGCGGCATGTTGGGCCCAAATGCCGGGACGGCTAGTGATTAATACCGCATTTGTTCATAATGAACGAAATCTGATTCTCAAGCCGGTTGATCGTCTCTTCTTGTTCCTTGGTGCCCGCTCCTTGTGCACGCAGGGAGGCAAGCTCCTGCTTCAGCTGGTGGAGGTCATCCCCAGCACTTGCACAGTTATAATCGCTCTCTAGATTCTGGTTCATAAGAAATCCTCCATTTTCAAGCCTGTGTACCTTCCTATTATGGAGAATTTAGCTGGACTTATTCGTGGCAGGTTAGAAGCAGGCAAACGAGGTGATGGCCCTGAGATCCACGCCGAAAAACCTCCAGCCTATCCCAAAGAAGAAGCGAAAGCCGGATACCGAGGTGCGTCCGACAAAGATCGGATAGAACCAGTATTGATCCCCGTTACGCTGCCAGATATACGTGTTGCGGAAGAGGCAGCCGGCGATGGCAAACGGGTCTACCGCGTAGGTCGAAATTTGAGGTGTGAAAGAAGGCGGGGGAGAAGAAGGTGGCTGCACGCCTCCTGGCCCTAGCGCGCCTGGTGGCGGGGGAACTTGCGAGCCTGGAGGCTGGAGCAGACCCTGTCCCGGATTGAACGGGCCAAATGGACCTCCTTGTGAGGGCGTAAAGGGATTTGACGGTGCAAGCGGATTGCTGCTTCCAAAGGGACCTTGTGGATTAAAAGGGCTTTGGGACGGATTAATAGCCATGCGAACTTCACTCCTTCGATTTTAACTGGGCTAATGCAATGTATGTAGGTAGATGCCCGTTTGGCTGGGCGGATGCACATAAAACTTTCATAAGTGGCAATATATTTGCGAAGAGATTAGCCGGGAGAGTAAAGTCTTCTTGGCATCTCCGTATGCTCCCTAAGTGTTGCCCGCCGGTTGATTCAGAAGGTACACTGGAACAAGCCGGATTCCACGTGGATTCCGCAGAATTGGGCCTGCATGGTTGTACCAGGCTGCAGTAATTTAACTTATGGGAGATAAGCAGGTGAAGCCATGGAAGAGATTCGTATCTTGATCGCGGACGATGAGCTAGAAATCCGTAATCTATTGAGAACGTACCTGGAGCGGGAGCAGTACCGGGTCGACACGGCGGCTGGCGGTTCTGAAGCGCTTGAATTATTCGCTATACATACCTATCAGCTAATCGTGCTTGATCTTATGATGCCAGGGGTGGACGGGATCGAGGTCTGCCGGAGGGTCAGAGAGCAATCCAACGTCCCTATTGTCATGCTGACCGCGAAGGATCTTGAACTGGATAAAGTGCTGGGGCTTAGCCTGGGGGCGGATGATTATATTACCAAGCCCTTCAGCACCCAAGAGGTGGTGGCGAGAATCAAGGCCCAGCTCAGGCGTTATGTGGTATTGGGCGGCAGCTCGGGTACGGACGGTTCTCAGCAGCCGGAGAGAAGCAGGCTTTCTTTTGCCAACATCGTTATTGATTTGAAAAAATACACCGTGACCAAAGCGGGAGAGCCCATCTCTCTGACCGCCAAGGAATTCGAGCTGCTTAAGTTCTTCGCCACACACCCTGAACAGGTGTTCACGAAGACCCAGCTCTTCCGTCAGGTCTGGAGTCATGACTACATCGAGGACGATAACACCGTCATGGTTCACATCCGGCGGCTTCGTATGAAAATTGAGGAAGACCCATCCAATCCGAAGTACATCCAGACCGTATGGGGGATCGGTTACAGATTTATGGGGGACGAAGCATGAAGAAGGACTTGATGGTATATCTTCTCCTGCTTCAAGGCGGAGGACTTCTAGCGATCCTGCTGTTCTTTTTTCTTGATCCCTCGATAATGAGCCCGTTTGCCGTCGGAGTGTTATCCGCTGTGCTGCTGGGAATTACCCTTATCCTGCTCGTCAACCGGTGCCGTTTAAGCACCCGGTTGGAGAGGATGCAGGCGGACCTGCGGCGGGCAGCTCAGGGAAGCCTGAATGCCCGGCTGCTCACGAATGGGGAGCCGCTGCTGGATGAACTGGTCTTCGCGATTAATGGGTTGATCACCCAGCTAGCTGATCAGCAGATATACACAGTCCGATCAGAGGCCCAGCGCAAGCGCCTGCTTACGAATATTTCCCATGATATCCGCACTCCGTTAACTTCAATTATCGGATACATCGATGCCCTGAAGGATCAGATTCCGGCATCAGAGGAGGAGCGGCAGGAATATGTTCAGGTGATTTCACGGAAGGCGGGAGCCTTGAAGGAGCTCATTGATGAGATATTTCATATGGCCAAGCTGGATGCGGATGAAGTTCCACTTAAGCCTGAGCTGATTGATCTTGCTGAGCTGGCCCGTGAGGCCGTCATTGAATTCTTGCCGGAGCTCAGGCAGCTGCATGTGGAACTGGAGGCCAGTATCCCAGAGGAGGCCTGCGTCATCTATGCCGACACTCTGAGCATGCAGCGTGTGATCCGGAATCTGATCAAGAATGCCCTGCAGTATGGTATGAGCGGAGGGGTTCTAGGCGTGACGCTGACGGCAGCGCCGCAAGAGATCAGGCTATGCATATGGGATCGGGGACCAGGGATTTCCCCGGAGGATCTGCCTCATTTGTTCGAGCGGCTGTACCGGGTGGACCGCTCAAGAACCCGGGTCTCGGGCGGCAGCGGGCTGGGGCTGTCGATTGCCAAGGCGCTGGTAGAGAAGAACGGCGGGCAGATTGCCCTTGAGAGTGAGCCGGGGCGGATGACGGCGGTACATCTTTCTTTTCCGGTGGGGCTCAGGTCAGGCAGTTAAGAGTTATTTAAGAATTCGTTAAGAGGTATTTAAATAGAGCCGCTTATACTGAGAACACAAACCTAAAGATGATAGAGATATGGTTTGGGAAGCAGGAGGCAGCAGAGAAATATGAATGCGGTTATCAAAACAACAAATCTGACTAAAGCTTACGGGAAACACAAAGCGGTAGATCGTCTACAATTGAACGTATTGGAGGGCCAAATTTATGGCTTCCTCGGGCAGAACGGTGCCGGGAAGACAACAACGATCCGCATGCTTCTGGGTCTGATCCAGCCCACGGAAGGCCAGATTGAGATTTTCGGGGAACTGCTGCGCAAGCGGCAGATGGACATTCTCCGCAGGGTCGGATCGATTGTGGAGTTCTCGGGGTTCTATGGCAATTTGACCGCCAAGGAGAACCTGATGATCAATGCAAAGTTGATGGGTGTACATACAAGGAACGCGGTCATGGAGGCGCTCGAAATAGCTGGACTCGAGCAGGAGTCTGGGAAACTGGTCGGCAAATATTCGCTCGGGATGAAGCAGCGTCTGGGCATTGCCAGAGCGATTCTTCACCATCCCGAGCTGCTTATTCTGGATGAGCCTACGAACGGGCTTGATCCCGTGGGAATTGCAGAGATCCGCAGACTTATACAGACGCTGGCGGTGGAACGGAAGGTCACGATCCTGATTTCGAGTCACATTCTTCATGAAATCGAGCTGTTGGCTGAACGGATCGGTATTATTCACGAGGGCAAGCTGCTTGAAGAGATAGACATGGATATTTTGAAGTCACGGAACCGCAAATACGTGGAGTTCCAGGTATCGAATCCAAATTCCGCCGCCATGCTGATAGAGCAGCATTATGGAATCAACGGTTACGAGGTGCTGAATGAGGGAGTTATCCGTCTCTATACCCACCTGGGGCAACAGGGTAAGCTGAATCGGCTGTTTGTGGAGCACGGAATCGAGGTTTCCCGGATTGCCGAGAGCGAGACCCGGCTGGAGGATTATTTTGTCCGGCTTACGGGAGGTGTGCCGCATGTATAATTTGATCTGGACGGAGCTGCTGAAGCTGAAGCGCGCGAAGATGTTTCTGGTCAGCCTAGTCGGGGCGTCAGCCGCTCCCATCATGATGTTTATTGGATTTCGCGGGGTGCTTAATGAAAGAGTGACATTTGAGGTATCGTTCTATAACACAAATCTCTATGTTATCGTCCTGATCGGGGTGCTGCTGTATGGCATCATCACCTCTTTTCTGTTTCACAGGGAATACACGGAGGATACGCTGAAGAGTCTCTTGACCATCCCCGTGTCCAGGGTCAGTCTGATTCTCAGCAAGATGGTGATGCTCTTCATCTGGATTCTCGTGCTTACGTTGACCGCATGGGGACTGACCTTGATTCTCGGATTAATCGGAGGATTTGAGGATCTGAGCGCGGAGCTGCTGCTGCGGACGCTGATTCAATATATCGTAGGCGGCACGCTGCTGTTCTTGTTATCGACACCAACGATTTTTATTACGCTCATATATAAAAACTATATGCCTACGATGATCTTCTCCGCGATTATTACAATGGGCAATGTGGCTTTGGCCAACTCAAAGCACCGGGTGTTGTTCCCCTGGTCGGCCGCTCATTCGATCGCTAATCAGGAATTTGTCCCAGATTATCCGCCTCTCTATTCGTATGTGTCTGTATTGGCTACTGCGGTGCTGGGTCTGGCAGCAGTCCTGATTTATTTTAAAAGAACGGATATTGATTCATAGTTCCTCCGTTAAAGGCTGCTCTTTGAATACGGAAATGGAATTGGAGTGTGAAATTTGTTGAATTTATGGGAAGCATTTGTGGCCCTGATTCTGGGGCTTGTTGAAGGATTGACTGAATTTGCACCGGTATCGTCCACCGGACACATGATTATTGTGGATGATTTCCTGTTTCAGACGAAAAACATGTTCTCACCTGAGGTTGCTGTCACCTTTAAGATCGTGATTCAGCTTGGCTCGATTCTGGCGGTTGTCATATTAATGTGGGATCGTTTCATGAATCTGCTTGGTCTGAAGAAGATTCCCGGCCAGACTCAAGGCGGGCCGCGTCTGAATCTTGGCCAGGTCATTGTGGCCATGATTCCTGCAGGCGTGCTCTACCTGCTGTTTGACGATCTGGTAGACAAATATTTGTTCTCTACGCAGACGGTTGTTATCGGTCTGGTACTTGGGGCGCTTCTGATGATAGCGGCCGACCGTTTCGGTCCGAAGAATCCCAAGGTGGTGTCCGTAGATCAAATTACGTACAAGCAGGCATTTTTTGTAGGTCTGTTTCAATGCCTGTCCATGTGGCCGGGATTCTCGCGTTCAGGCTCGACCATATCAGGAGGGGTCCTGGTGGGTATGAAGCACCGGGCCGCAGCCGACTTTACCTTCATCATGGCAGTTCCGATTATGGCCGCGGTAAGCTTCTTCTCCCTGCTGAAGAATTGGGAGGCCATTACACCCGCGGTAATTCCTTTCCTCATCGTAGGCTTTGTCAGCGCCTTTGTGTTTGCATGGATCTCAATCCGGTTCTTCCTGAAGCTGATCAACCGGATCAAGCTGGTTCCATTTGCGATTTATCGAATTGTGCTTGCCGCCGTCATCTATTTTATATTTTTGTAGCAAACGGATGATTCTCAAATTACTCTGTCTGTATATGTTTGGCGATAATACCCTGCGGGAGTTCTCTCCTGCCGGGTGTTTGCGCTGTAACCGCCTGAGCAGCCGCCAGTCTTGCCTTGGGGCAGCCTATCTGCTTGCCTATGGTCTGGAAGAATCCTGCTATAGTGATATAATCAGGGAAAAGCTTGCTGGAGGACGGAAACGATGCCGGATAACACCCTCTTGGACTTTGAACCTTATACGGCCGGTCTAAGGCTGTATTGTCTTTCGCTTGCCCGTAATGAGTGGGATGCTGAGGATCTGATGCAGGAAGTGCTTGCCAGAGTATACCTGGCGATTAGACAATCCCCCGCAAGGCAGTTGAGCCAGGCCTATTTATACCGGACCGCGCGAAACGTCTGGATCGATCAGTACCGCAAAATGTCCCGGAGACCGGTTATAGCCTCGCAGGCTATAGAAGACAGTCACCTTTCTTCAGGTGAAGACCAGGGAGAACTTCGTCTCAGAGAGCATTTTGAACAGCTGGCCCACCTCCTGAATCCCAGGCAGTTGGTCCTGATCCTGATGCTGGACGTATTTATGTTTACCGCGCAGGAGACCGCGGTCCACCTGCACTCTACAACCGGTGCTGTAAAGGAGGGAGTAAAGCGGGCACGTCAGCGCCTGCGGAGCCTGGCTGCCGCATCAAGAGACGGGCTGCCTCCGGAACAGGGATCTTACGACTCGGGGAAGCTGAGTCCGCAGGTGTTCGAGCAGTTTCTGGAGGGGTTTCGCACAGGCAACCCAAGGCTGATCTGCCGGGCGTACTTGACCCTCGTCCGTCATGGCGTACGGGTGGAGAAGGCGGGGCGTAGTGAGGAGCTGCACTTCAACTTTCGGGACCCGAATGGCCATCTGATTGGTTTTTTTCAAAAAATGGGCTAGCCCCCCGTTTCCTTTTGCCGCGTTATGACGTTTATAAAAGATATCCAATAATGAGGAGTGGGAATGAAGATGGCTGTCAAAAATTTTGCTGTAATCCAGCTGCCGGTCAAAGACCTGGAGGCTTCCGTGAAATGGTACCAGGATATCCTGGGCATTCCATTCACTTTCGAATTCACGCCGGGGGATGATGAAGCCTGGCTGAATGTGGGGGGAGTCGGACTCGGATTAATCCGCAGTCCGCAGGTGCCGTGCTTTGATTTCCAGAACATGAAGGGGCAGAACCAGACCCTGCTGTCCTTGCAGGTTGATAATATCCATGAAATACATAAGGAAATTCGGAGCAAGGGTGTAGAGGTCAGCGAAATTACTTATAAGAAAGGCGGCGGTTACAGCTTCACTTTCCGTGATCCGGACGGGCACCTGTCCAATCTGTGGGGAGGATGGCCTTCTGAAGAGGACGAGAAAGCCCACACATAATGTCCTTAGACAGTTTTGTGGCCGATGGGCAGCAGTTAACGAAGCTCTCTGTATAGAGGGCTTTTTGAATTTGGGGGAAAGTGGGCAGCATGTGGAAGTGAGGGAATGTATACGACACGCTGAGAGGAGGAACGATGGTGCTTATTTCCGGCAGACTGAAGGTATACAAGTCCGCAATCCGGGCCCTCCCGTCCTCTAGACGGTTAACTCCCACGGACCTTCTAACTCCGGACTTTCTGATGGAGCAGAGCGGGCCGATTCAAATGTACTATGCACCGCATAATGAGTATTTGAATGCCTCAGCCTCCGTGGTAATCACCGGAATTACACCGGGCTGGACCCAGATGCGGGCCGCTTACGAATCAGCCGCTGCAAGCCTGGCCGAAGGGCTCGGGGACGCAGAGGTCTGTATGAAATCGAAGAAAGCAGCCAGCTTCGCCGGCCCGATGCGGAACAATCTGATTAACATGCTGGATGAGCTTGGGCTTCAGACAGTTCTAAAGCTCCCGACCTGCAGGGAGCTGTTCGGGCAGGAGAGAACGCTGCTTCATACCACTTCACTTCTGCGTTTTCCCGTATTTGTCCATGGAAAGAACTATACGGGCGCAAGTCCTGCTCTGCTATCCCATGCCTTATTAAGGAATAGGGGGCTTGGTTTTATCCGGGAGGAGCTTGCGCTGCTGGATCAGAGGGCCTTGATCATTCCACTGGGGAAGGCGGTGGAACAGACTATGCGGGCAGCCCAGAAGGAGGGCTGGCTTGAGGGACGACACATTTTGTGGGGCTTCCCTCACCCCTCCGGGGCGAACGGGCATAGAGTCAGCCAGTTCCGGGCTAATTTTGAGCAGATGAGGGCGGCGGTTCACGGGTTGTTCAGATCGCCCTATCACCGTTAAGCCAGCCGTGCCCCGAGACGCTGTGCTTCTTTCAGCCAGCCCTGCCGCAGCGATTCTGACGAGGTCTTTACTGGACCAATCTCCGTTATTCGCACGGGTGCAATCCCGCAGAACCCCAAAATGCTTCGCTTCATGATATGGTGCCCTGCCTGCTTCAAGATCCACCTGTAATACCAATGGGGAGTATCCATGGTGACGATCAGCCGGGCGGTTCTGCCGCCAAGCAGCTTTTTCTGCAGTAGGGAATTCGGCTCTGTCTTATAAGAGTAACCTGGCAGGAAGGTACGGTCGAAGAAGCCCTTCATGATGGCAGGCATGGTCCCCCACCAGGTGGGATAGACAAAGACCAGGTGCTCCGCCCACTTCATTGTATCCTGGGCTGCGAGAAGATCCTCTTCCAGCTCCATGCGCTTGCTGTAACCATACATTAAGTTGGGATTGAAGTTCAGCTTGCCGAGCTCGATGGTCCGTACCTCTGCTCCGCTGCTGCGGGCTCCTTCCACATAAGCATCCATTAGTCCTTGGCACAAGCTGCCAGGGTATGGATGTCCGTTAATAACCGCGATTCTTTTCATATTCTTGTTTCCTCCTCTGGGTCTGAGCCTGCTGGCTCATGGATTGCGCTGAACCGGTTCCACGGTTCATGCTAGAATAGGTTTATAGATGTAATTTTATTGTTTAAAATCCTGATCATATATGATCAAAGGCGTCATAAACCTGTTGATAAGCGCAAGTGGAGGTGTAACAGCTATGCCCAGCCGGGGAATTTCAGTGGCTTTCTTAATTCCTATGATGAGGGGACTTCTGCGAAAAGGTTATGACTGGGCTGATTTCTGCACGGTCGCTTCAGTGGATATGAACATGCTCCAGGATGTGGAAAGCAGGCTGCCTGAAGAGGAATTTACACGGATCGTCACGGAGGCAGCCCGCTACACGGGAGACGAGCTATTCGGGCTTCATCAGGGACAGGAAGTAACCCTGTCCGATCTTGGGGTGCTTGGTTATGTGATGATGCATTCGAAGACGATCGGGGAGGCCCTGACCACATATCAAAAATATAATATGCTTGCATGCGGCGGTTATAACGCCGCCTATCAGATGGACGGGGAGGATATCGTGATTCGTCTCTACGCTGTCAACCCGGCCGTTGCTCTCTCCAGGCATTGTATAGAAGACATGGCCAGTTCCCTTTGTTACGCCATGAAGGGACTGGCTGGCAAGCAGATTGGGCCCAAAGAGGTCGCCTTCTGTCATGAACCAGGTCAGAACATTAACGAGTATGCCCATGTCTTCGGAGTAATGCCCAAGTTCAGGCAGGAGCAGAATATACTGCGAATGAGTCAAGATATCTGGGATTATCCGGTTCTTAGCTCGGATTCCCGTCTTAAAGGGGTATTTGAGGCCATAGCGGAGGAGGCCAAGCACCGTTTGATCCAAGGCGCGAAGCTTACGGATAAGCTGTATCACTGGATCATTGAAAGCATGCCGGCCCGGTTCCCCTCCTTGCAGGAGGCGGCCATGGCTATCCGGATGAGCGCAAGAAGCCTTCAGGCGAAGCTTAAGCAGGAGGGGACCTCATATAACCGGCTGGCGAACCGGGTTAGGAGGGAGCTCGCCCTTGGTTACCTGGCCAATCCCGAATACAATATGGCTGAGATCGCCTATCTGCTTCATTTTTCGGAGCCCAGCGCTTTTCAGAGCACGTTCAAAAAGTGGATGGGGATATCGCCGGGTCAGTACCGGCTTATGCTTAAGGAAAGGGCCAGCTCTGGGGAGGTATTGGCCAGCAGCTGAGGTATCAATGGGGGATTTCTTTACGCATTCCTTAGGGGGCAGCCGGTTGATGTGACATGAATAGTCCGAAGGGGACCCGGCAAATGATAGTTAAATCTGTATAGAGTCTCCAAATCGGTTACAATGAGAAGAGTACTTATATAGGAGGTACGTCATGTCTAAAGATGAAGTAATCATGACCAGAGAAGGGTACGCACAGCTCGAACGCGAGCTTGAGGAGCTGACCACAGTCAAACGCAGGGAGCTTGCTGAGCGTCTCAAGACAGCCATCAGCTATGGGGACCTTAAAGAGAACAGTGAGTATCATTCCGCGAAGAACGACCAGTCCTTCATGGAGACGCGGGTTCTGACCATTGAGCGCATGCTCAAGAATGCCAGGATTGTCGATAGCATCGACAACTCGGTGGTACAGGTAGGCTCTGTTGTTATTCTTAATGATGTGGAGTTCGATGAACGGATTGAATACCGGATTGTTGGGCCTGCCGAAGCGGATGTGTCCGAGAATAGAATCTCTTATGAAAGCCCGCTGGGCGTGGCACTCATGGGCAAATCCGTAGGCGATAAGATCAGTGTGGATGCGCCAATGGGCCAGATCGAATATGAATTGCTGGAGATCAAAGGATTGGAATAGCGGGTATCCGCAGTATAGTCGGCATAAGCATAAAGCAGCTTCCCCTGCCTGTAGACAGGCAGAGGGGCTGCTTTTTTGTACGTGGAATACACCAGATTAGCTGTTATATTTAAAAGGTTACAAACCCCATAGCTTGCTTGGCGGCAAGCAGGGTTTCGGAGGCAACACGGGCTGCGCGCTCCGCACCGTCTTTGAGAATCCGGTCCAGTTCAGTCGAATCTACGATCTCCCGAAATTTCTCCTGGATCGGAGTTAGCCGGGCAACCACAACTTCAGCCAGATCTTTCTTGAATGTGCCGTAGCCCTGTCCCTGATAACGCTGTTCAATGACCGGAATAGGCTCCCCTGAGAAAATCGCATAAATCTCAATCAGATTGCTGACAGCCGGCTTGTTGTCCCAGTCATATCTTACCTGCATGTCGGAATCCGTCACTGCACGGGACAGCTTCTTGCGGATGTCGTCCGGAGTATCCTGGAGAAGAATGTAGCTGCTCTTGTTCGGATTGCTCTTGCTCATCTTCTTGGCCGGATCATCCAGGCTCATGATTCGTGAGCCAAGGTCCTGAATCACAGGCTCCGGGACCACAAAGGTATGGCCATAGCGCTTGTTGAACCGCTCCGCCAGGTTGCGGGTCAGCTCAAGGTGCTGCTTCTGGTCTTCCCCGACAGGGACATGGGTGGCCTGATACAGAAGGATGTCCGCAGCCATCAGGGCAGGATAAGTAAATAAGGCGGAGCTGACCGCGTCCTGGCCTTCAGACTTCTCTTTAAACTGCGTCATTCTGCTGAGCTCGCCGAAATAGGATTGGGTCTCCATCAACCACCCAAGCTCGGCATGGCCGCTAACCTGGGATTGCAGAAAAATGGCCGATTTGTTCGGGTCGACCCCAGCTGCGATGTAGTAAGCGGCGATATCCCGTGAGCGCTGATGCAGCTCCTTCGGGTCCTGATAGACGGTCACGGCGTGCAGATCCGGGACGAAATAGTAACATTCGTAGTCATGCTGGAGCTGCACGAACTGGTGCAGGGCGCCGCCGTACCCGCCAATGTTCAAGTCTCCGCTGGGTTTGATGCCGGATAGAATACGTTTCATGTTTATCTTCCTCCTAAAAAAGTATACATAACAAAAAGACACCTCATCCCTACTAGGGACGAAGTGTCAGCTCCGCGGTACCACCCGATTTCGGCACAAGGCCGCTCTCCAACATGGCGGGATTGAACGCCAAAGCCGTGGCGTATCCGATCATGCCTCCTTAGGATAACGGGGGAGAACCGTCAGCGCCTACTGCCCTGCCGTCAGCAGAAGTTCGGGCTGAAGCGAAGAGACCCATTCACTTACTCTTTAGTACCGGACCTCACACCAACCGCCGGCTCGCTTGAACTGTCCAAGTAAGCTACTCCTTCTCTTCTTAGCCGTTTCATTTTTAGATTGGAACTATTTTTGCATAAAAGGCAGGTGCAAGTCAAGGGAACGTCGATGCAGGTCAATGCACGTCAAGGGCACGTCAATGCACAAAAGAAATAAACGTTCATTTCATTCAATTCACCCATATAGTAGTATTTATTACATACGGGGGTTCTTGATGATGCATGAGTATGTACCTCATCCCCTAAGAAGGAGGGTAACACCGTGAATGTATGGCTGGCTATTGCTATTGTGTTGATTATTGTGGTCGTTACGGTCTATTTATATATCCGCCTGCACCCGATATTTGGTGGGAGACCTTCAGAAGAAACCAGGAAGCGGATGAACCAATCGGGCCATTACAGCAAAGGGAAATTTATTAACCTCTTGGAAACCTCGGTGGATCACGGCCTCAAGAATACCTTCTCCATCTTGAGGGATATGCTTAAGAAGGACGTTGGCAGAAGACCTGCAAAGCCATTAAAGGTGGTTCCGTATACATCCAGTTCCAACCCGCCGGAAACGGCAGCGGTAACGTGGTTTGGCCACTCGGCCCTGCTGCTTGAGCTTGACGGCAAGCGGATTTTCCTCGACCCTATGCTCGGAAGGGCTCCTTCACCGACCCCTATCGTGGGTGGGAAACGGTACAGCGACCGGCTGCCCTGTGAGATTGATGAGCTGCCTGAGTTGGACGCGGTGATTCTCTCCCATGATCACTATGATCATCTGGATTTTGTGTCTATTCTAAAGCTCAGAGACAAGGTCAAGACGTTCTTCGTGCCCCTTGGGGTTGCTGGCCATCTCGAGCGTTGGGGGGTGCACCCGGGACGCATTCGGGAGTATGACTGGGGGGAAGAAGGCGATCTTGATGGAATTAGACTGGTATGTACACCAGCCCGGCACTTCTCGGGGCGAAGCCTGTCCGGCAATTCAACCCTTTGGTGTTCATGGGCCATTCACGGGCGTGAGGCCCGGATATTTTACAGTGGTGACAGCGGCTACGGGCCGCATTTTGCCGAGATCGGCAGGAAATATGGGCCCTTCGATCTGACCCTGATGGAATGCGGGCAGTACGATCCAAGATGGGCCAGCATCCATATGGTTCCTGAGGAGTCTGTCCAGGCGCATGAGGATGTGCGGGGGCATGTGATGCTGCCGATTCATTGGGGCGCCTTCACGCTGGCCTTGCATCCCTGGACCGAGCCAGTGGAGCGGGCGCGCGTGGAAGCCGCTAGGCGGGGAGTCGTTCTAACGACTCCCCGGATCGGTGAGACGGTTAGGCTTGGCCCGGGGGCCGAGTACCCGTCCTCGACATGGTGGAGGACGGCAGATTAGAATATATTCGCTCATGTCACAATCCAAGGGACCGTGTTGTCTTCTGTATATATCCCCTTAGGAGGCGATGACCATGAGTTTAAGATTTAATTACCGTAAGGCAAATCCGGCAGCGTATGAGGCGATGCTGACGTTTGACAGTTCTATGGCAAAAAGCGGGATCGATCCACTCCTGTATGAGCTGATCAAGATTCGGGCCTCGCAAATAAACGGCTGCTCCTTCTGTATCGATTATCATACCAAAGACTTGATGAAGCTGGGCGAATCAACCCAGCGCGTTATTCTGCTGAGCGTGTGGCGGGAGGTCCCGATCTACACGGACAAAGAGAAGGCGGCACTGGAGCTGACGGAATATGTAACCCGGATCTCTGAGGCCGGTGTGCCAGACTCAGTTTATGAGAATGTGAGGAAGCATTTTAGCGAGAAAGAATATATTGATCTTGTCATGGCTGTTAATGTTATTGGCAGCTGGAACCGGCTGGCGATAGCTACCGGGATGTACCCGGGATGTATGGGTTAACCCAGAGTCTGGAGCAATTGTTCAGATAGACTGCTTGCAAGGCACCCTGGAGAGCCGTCTGATGTGGAGCCCAGCTCTTCCGCCCGAATGAGGCCATGCCAAGAATCTAGTGACACCGGGAGGGAGAACGATGGTGAATGGCAAGCTGAATATAGAGGCTCACCAGGATAAGGCTGAAGCGCTTGACGGAGGCAACGCCCCTCAGGGGAAAGATTTAGAGCAGCTGTACCGGTCTTACCGCCCTTATGCATTTATGGTGGCTTACCGCCTGCTCGGCTCCGTCTCTGATGCGGAGGATGTGGTTCAGGATTGGTTCACGGAAATGCATGGCCGACCGCTATCCACAGTTGAGAACTGGAAGGCCTATACAGCCAGATCGATCACGAACCGCTGCCTTAACTTGATGAAATCGGCCCGCCGCCGGAGAGAAGGTTACGTGGGTGAATGGCTTCCGGAGCCGCTGCCTCATTCGTACTGGACCCCGGCATTGATGGATGGCCCCTACGAGGCTGCTGAGCAGGCCGATACGCTGTCCTACGCTTACCTTGTTATGCTGGAGAAGCTGTCCGCTGCGGAGCGGGTTGTGTTCGTGCTAAGGGAGATGTTTGAGTACGATTACGGGACCATTTCGGATATTCTGGGCAAGTCGGAGGTTAGCTGCCGCAAAATCTTCAGCCGCGCCAGGCAGCGCCTGGCTGGGGAGTCAGCCACAAATCTGGACTATGATGTTGCCAGCGGCACACCCAGCCATAAGCTTAAATTGATGAACCGGTTCGTAGAAGCTGTTCAGCATTATGATGCGCCTGCGTTGATGGAACTGCTGACAGATGATGCGGTGCTGATCTCTGACGGCGGTGGCAAGGTAAGATCGGCCATCAACCCCATTATCAGCCGGAAAAGAGTCTTGGCTCTGCTTACTTCCCGGCGGGCCTTCCGCAAGCTGCGGGAATGGGATATCCGGAACATGGACATGCATGACGGCCAGAGCCTTGTCTACTATGATGAGCTTGGCCAAGCCAAGGTTGTCATTACCCTTGAGCTTGCACCGGATGGGGAACGGATTCAGCAGGTATTTATTATCATGAACCCGGATAAGCTCCGCTATCTTCCAAAGCTGACTTCTTGAGTTCTAAAAGGAGGGTGATTTTGCTCTCCTTTTGTATGATGCCCCTGGTTTGTTCGATTCTAAAGGCTTTGCATACACTTCAGCATAAAGCCAGAAGAGCCGTCCGGTCCGCCGGTTCAGTCAGTGGCTTTGCTACAAACCTAGCCGCCATTGCGCCCTGTCCAGCTTCCCGGCTGATGATCTATCGTGGAGTGATTTCCACATGGAGGCCCTCAAAATTCAGTTTTTTCATATTGTAATTCCCCTGGGCAGCTAAGGCTGCTCTATTTTTGATTTAGATAATAATATAATTTCATTGCAACAAAAGTTTAGGTATAAACCAATATGGTTACGCCAGAGTAAGAGCGGACAGGCTATGCTACAATAGCTTTAACCCGCACGGCACGGATGCCGGGGGCGCGAATGCAGCACAAATGCAGACAATGCAGCACGAATTCATATCCTAGTGAGGTTAAAACCATGAATATAGAACGTTTTGAAGATGCGGGTCTTAGCGGGGATCTGGTACGGGCCTTGAAAGGGCTTGAATACGAAAAGCCTACCGGGGTGCAGCGCCAGGTCATCCCACGTTTGCTCGCTGGCAGGGACATTGTGGTCAAATCACAGACAGGAAGCGGTAAGACGGGAGCTTATGCCATCCCTCTGTGCCAACTGGTGGAGTGGGAGGAGAACAAGCCGCAGGCTCTGATTCTTGTGCCTACGCGCGAGCTGGCGGTCCAGGTTAAGGAGGACATCACCAACATTGGCCGGTTCAAGCGGATTAAAGCGGCGGCGGTCTTTGGAAGACAGCCCTTTGCGGCGCAAAAGCTGGAGCTGAAGCAGAAGAATCATATCGTCGTAGGCACTCCTGGACGGGTGCTTGATCATATCGGGCGCGGTTCCTTGCCTCTTGAGAAGCTTAAATATCTTGTTGTTGATGAGGCGGATGAGATGCTGAATATGGGCTTCATTGAGCAGGTAGAGTCCATCATTCAGGCTCTTCCGGCCGAACGTGTCACGGTTCTGCTGTCCGCCACACTTCCTCCGGATGTGGATGGACTAAGCCAGCGGTACATGAAGGACCCTGAATATGTAGAAATTGAAGGAACCGGAGGTGTAACCGTCAGTCTAATTGACCATACCCGGATTACAGTCCGGGAGGAAGACAAACCCGAGGTGCTGAACCGGCTGCTTATTACCCGGAATCCGGACAGCTGTATTATCTTCTGCAACACCCAGGACCAAGTGGATCAAGTGTTCAGGGAATTGGCACGGCGGGACTACCCGGTGGACCGGATTCACGGGGGGATGGTTCAGGAGGACCGCCTGGAGGTGATGAACGCGTTCAGGCGCGGGCAGTTCCGCTACCTGGTTGCGACGGATGTCGCTGCCCGGGGGATTGATATCGAGAACATTACCCATGTTATCAATTATGATTGTCCTATGGATAAGGAGGGCTACGTTCATCGGACAGGCCGTACGGGCCGGGCGGGACATGCCGGGCAGGCAATGACCCTTGTTACGGCTTACGAGGAAGGCCGGTACCTATCTGATATCGAGCACTATATTGGCTTTTCCATCCCTGTTGTGGGAATCCCCGATGAGGGAAAGGTTCGGGCGGACCTAGGGGCTTTTGAACAGAAAATTCACGCCCGCCGTGCGCTCAGAACAGAAAAAAGCGAGCAGCTGAACCAAGGTATTATGAAGCTGTATTTCAATGGGGGGAAGAAGAAGAAGCTGCGGGCTGTCGACTTCGTGGGCACCATTGCCCGGATTGACGGGGTAACGGCCGAGGATATCGGCATCATTACGATTCAGGACAATGTCAGTTACGTTGAGATTCTCAACGGTAAGGGGCCGCATGTGCTTCAGGTGATGAAGAACACCACGATCAAAGGAAAGCAGCTTAAGGTGCACAAAGCGAATAAGTGAAGGAACGGAAAATTACAGCAAGATAAGCCTCCAGCCTGCGGTGTGGTGCTGCATGACGGGTGTCAACCGAAGGGCGCCTGCTGTTTACGTCTTCTGGAATAACCGTGAAGCGCATCGACAGACCTCGCACCGGACTGTACAAATACCCCCTAATGCTCTTTGAATAAAGCTGCGGGGGTAAGGGCTCCTTAGTAAGTGAGCATAAAGGATTTGTCAGATGAGTGTATGACGTTTCGACACAGCTCATGTGATGATGATGCGCGTCGTCAACGACCAACACGTACTATGTCCCTCGTCCCTCGGTCAACTGGCGGGGCTGACCGCGTTATCCGGGGGTGCTGAGGGCCCTGTTAATGCACTTGAAAGCTAGAGAAAATGCGGCTAGCCGCACACGATCACCTGCCGGATGAAGCCGCCTTTGCGGACAGCGCCGCGGTCCTTCTCGATCAAGCCGGCCTGTGTGATCATCTCATCCATGGATTCCACACTGATGAGAACCACCTTGTCCGCAATGCGGCGGGCGTGCTCCAAAATATGCAGCTGCGCCGCCTGCGTAGCCTTGGAGAAGTGATTGTAAGGCATGTCCACAATGGCGACATCATAGTGCTCCTTAATATCCGCGATATCTCCAAGCGTGACGGGCGCATCATATCCGAAATGCGCCAGGTTCTCGCGGGCGCCCTTGGCAATATGCGGATTGATGTCCCTTCCGACGATGTGGATTCCCATCGACAGGGCTTCGATCATCACGGTGCCGATTCCGCAGCACGGGTCAATGACCCGGACTCCCTTAGGTTCCGGAACGGCAATATTGGCGGCGGCTCGGGCTACCCGTGTGCTGAGCGCGATGGAGTAGCTGCGCGGCTTCTTCATATGATGCAGCCAGACCGCCGTGCTCTTGTGATAACGGCCGAAGTACCAGCGTCCCTCCATAGGAACCAGCCCGAACCAATGATCAGGCCGGTTCACGTCGGCTTCGCCTTCGATATGCAGGCCGATCTCGCGTTCAATCGCCCGGCGTTCATCATATTCAATCCTGCTGCTGCCGGTCAGGTCGTTGGTCTTGACGAAGATGACCTTGAACGTATCCTCGCCAAGCTCAATCTGTCTTACCTGGCGCAGAATATCGTCCAGCCGGTCACCTTCATACATAATGTCAATGCGCTCGCGGATAAAGGGACTGCGGCTTGGATCAATTCGATGGCTGCTCTTCAGCAGAGGGGTCTTCGTAATGAAGCCGAAGAGTGACCTCATCTCAAGCTGGCAGAGGGAGACCTCTTCCTCAGGCCAAGCATAAGTGTATATATATTCGGGTATGTTCAATGTATAATCATCCTTTACTGGGACTTTGCAGGCCGGTGCCTGCATCTATTATATGATAAAAGATTGGAGTGCAGTGCAATGACACAGCCTAATGTGAAAATGGACCCCGTGAAAGCAGCGGGGCTGCTTGAGAAATGGATATCCTTCTACGACATGAATGATCCCAAGGCATGGGATAAAGAAGAGTACGGATTCGTCAAAGACACCTGCAAGGCGATGCAGCTGTCGGCCCAGGTCCTGCGGGGCAAGGGGGCTTCGGTGAAGCCCGCACAGCGTCAGGCTGCAGCGGCTCAGCTTCTGGACTGGGTGGACGAGTACGAGATGGACAACCCGGGCAGCTGGGAGAAGGAGAATGTGTCTTTTGTGAAAGAGGTTGTCCAGGCTATTACGTTTGCTGCCTCATACTTGAATGGAAAATAAACCTGAAGGCCGTCCTTTGTTAACTTAAAGGGCGGTTTTCTTATAGTTCCAAGCATAAAGATAATTTAATCTTACAATAGTCCGGGTAATGCCTACCTGAATCTCTGTCCTCCGGTTAATCAGCTTGCGTATAATTAGGATGTAAACGCATTATTTAACATAAGCGTGATCAGATAAGGAGATGATCGTATGACTTTCAGCCGCCAGGAAATTCTGCAGCGTTTGAACACCAAGGTTAAAGAAGGAAAATACATCATGGGTGGAGGAGCCGGTACAGGGATCAGCGCCAAGTTTGAAGAGGCCGGGGGAATAGACCTGATTGTCATCTATAATTCAGGCCGCTACCGGATGGCCGGGCATGGTTCATTGGCGGGTCTTATGCCATACGGGGATGCCAATGGCGTAGTGATGGAAATGGCCAGCGAGGTCCTTCCGGTAGTCCGAAATACACCGGTTCTGGCCGGAGTATGCGGTACAGATCCGATGAGGATGATGCACCGATTCCTGCAGCAGGTAAAGGCCGAAGGCTTCGCCGGGGTACAGAACTTCCCTACGGTAGGTCTGATCGACGGCAACTTCCGGCTGAACCTTGAAGAGACAGGCATGGGTTATGACCGCGAGGTTGAGATGATCCGGACTGCTCACGAGCTGGATCTGCTGACCACTCCTTACGTCTTTAGCGCAGAGGATGCTGTTAAGATGACTGAGGCTGGAGCTGATATCCTGGTCATTCATATGGGTCTGACCACGTCAGGAACGATTGGGGCCCAGTCTGCCAAGACGCTGGACCAGTGTGTGGAAGAGATGAATAAGATTGCTGAGGCAGCTCTGGCTATCCGGGAGGACATTCTGATTCTTTGTCACGGCGGACCTATAGCTGAGCCTGAGGATGCGGCTTATGTACTTGAGAGATGTCCGAAGCTTCATGGGTTCTATGGGGCAAGTTCCATGGAACGGCTACCCACAGAAAGGGCAATCCGCGAACAGACCGAGCGATTTGTAAACATAGTTAGACCACAATAAGGAGGCAATAGCTATGAGTACCGTTGCACTGCTGGGAACGATGGATACGAAAGGTACGGAGTATGCGTATATCCGTCAATGTCTGGAAGCTCAAGGGCTGAAGACGCTGCTAATTAATGTCGGTGTATTTGAAGGGGCATCGCTGCCCGTGGATGTTACCGCTGATGAAGTAGCTATGGCGGCGGGGGCGGATCTGGAGGAGCTCCGGGCGGGGCGCGACCGCGGCCGGGCGATCTCGGTCATGGCGAAGGGGGCCGAGGTGGTCCTGGCCCGTCTATATGAACAGCGTCGTATTGACGGGGTGCTGGCGCTTGGGGGCTCGGGTGGTTCGTCCATTGCCTGTCAAGGCATGAGAGCTCTCCCGATTGGAGTTCCCAAAGTGATGGTATCAACGGTGGCGGGTTCGGATGTATCCTCTTATGTCGGCACCAAAGACATTGTCATGATACCGAGCATTGTGGATATCTCGGGGATTAACAAAATCAGCCGGGATGTGCTCTCCAAAGCGGCGGGAGCAATCGGCGGAATGGTCACGGCCAGGGTTCAGGCCGGTGAGGACAAGCCCTTGATTGCCGCATCTATGTTCGGCAACACCACGGAAGGGGTCGAGCTGGCCAAGGCGCAGGTGGAGAAGGCAGGCTATGAAGTGCTTGTGTTTCACTGCACCGGCAACGGAGGCAGGACGATGGAGAGCCTGATTGAATCCGGCATGATCTCGGGCGTGCTTGATATTACAACGACGGAATGGGCGGATGAGCTGGTTGGCGGGATCTTCGGTGCGGGACCGGACCGCTTGTCGGCCGCGGCCAAGAACGGCATCCCTGCGGTTGTCGTGCCCGGCTGCCTGGACATGGTAAACTTCGGGGCGAGAGAGACCGTGCCTGCCCGGTTTGAAGGCCGCCTCTTCTATCAGCATAACCCGAATGTCACACTGATGCGGACGACACCAGAGGAATGTGAGGAACTGGGAAAAAGAATCGCCGAGCATCTGAACCAGAGCACCGGACCGGTATCGGTTGCGATTCCGCTTAGAGGAATCAGTGTAATATCAGCCGAAGACCAGCCGTTCTACTGGCCTGAAGCGGATGAAGCTCTGTTCCGTTCCCTGAAGAAGAACTTGAGACCGGGAATCCCGGTAGCGGAGCTCGACTGCAACATCAATGATGCGCCGTTTGCTGAATTCTGTGCAAAGCTGCTGCTGACCTTGATTGAAGAAGCCAAAGCAACGGTATAATAGACTGCAACCATAGCAATAGCCATAACTTAGAGGCATGATTACAGGCAAGAAGCGGCGGCTTACTTCAAAGAGTGCTGCCGCTTCCAGTCGCTTGGGGTCATGCCGGTTTCTTTTTTGAACAGGCGGCTGAAATAGGAGGCATCCTCATAACCGACCTGCACGGACGCTTCCTGAACCGTGCAGCTTGGCTCAAGAAGTGCTTCTTGAGCCGTTTTGATGCGCAGGCGGATCAGCCAGTCGGAGTAGCTTGTGCCGGTTTTCTTTCTGAACAGATAGCTCAGATAGTTCCGGTTCAGGTGCAGGGTGTCCGCCAGTTCTGCGAAGGTTCCCGGGTTTGCGAGGTGTTCAGTGACATATTGTGTAATGTACCCGATATAATCCGACCGCTGGATGGCTTCGTGCAGATCGAGCTGCCGTTTCAACTGCTCGTTCTCCGTCTTGATCTCTTCGTATTGCTTAAACAGCTCGGTAACCCTTACAATACTCTCCTCCGTAGGAATTCTCTCAAAGCTGGACCCTCCGATATAACCAACGGCTTCCGTGTTGCGGTAGACATACTCCGCGTTCTCCGGCGAATTGACGGGTCCTCCGTAGACCAGCTTAAGGGGGAGTCCTCCCTTCACGTGAAGGCTCTCAAACATGCCGCGGACAAGCTTGATGCTGTCCTCCAGGCTGACCGAGTGCTGCACACCTGTGCGGCCGCCGGTGGTGAAACCGAGGTGCGCACAGATGATGTCGGCCCCCGCCTCGTTCATCAGCCTGGCTTCCTGTTCGTTAAACACAAATGCTATTGTGAGAAGTCCAAGCTTACCGGCTTCACGGATAGCCTCGACCTCTCTTTCGAAGCGGATGCCGGACTCCTCCAGCGCCTCGCGGAATTGCCCGTCAATAAGACCAATGGTTGGATAGTTGGTTATGCCAGCGAAGCCGGCTTGTTTGATCTCAGCCAGAAGTTCATCCAGACGAAGAGCCGGATCTGTGGCACACAGACCGAAAATGCACGGTACCTCAGGAGATACGGAGCGGAGCACCTCACTGGTGCCAATATTCATAACCATATCATTGCTGCTTCCAAAAGGCAGAAGGCTGGCGGTGGAGCTGATGCCCATGAGCCGAAACCGTCCGGCATTCAGAACCAGAATCAGATCGGCTCCTCCCATGAATGCATACTGGGCAAACATTCCACAGCCGACAGCGGCCCCGATAATAGGTTTATGCTTGAGGGCGGCTTCGGACAGACGGGCAAGATACTTTGATTTATCATCCATAAACAGTGGCTCCATTTAAGAGAGAATTTGCTGCCGTTTTTATTATAACTCTCTAAACCTTCTATAAAAAACGGGTGCCAGCGGGATAGCAAAGGCTTATAGGGAAAGATACTTTGCATTTTGGAATATTCTACCTACGCTGATTGTAGGGTTTACCTTGTCTGATAGCCGCTGGGAGGGTGAACAGCCATATTGTATAATCACCCTTGAAGGAGTGATTTTTATTTTATTGGTGAAGATGAACAGACAAACGTTCCATTTGCTTAGGGATGACGAGTTGATTGAAGCGTGCTTTAATCCGCTGATTCAAAGGTACAAAGAGGAACAGCTTCTGGGAAATGACTTTACCCCTATGTTTAATCAGATGACACCGGGACAGATGGCCATGTTTGTGTTTCAGACGTACTACATACATGCCGCTGAATCTTTGAAAGAGTATTATTGGTGGAGCGCCTACTACCTGGCCACTGGGGAGAGATGGACTGGACTGAAGTCGTCGCTCAAGTTTTTTGGTGAGGATGAGCTGCTGCGTGTAGCCGAAGAGACGGAGCGCGTGCTGGTGGATTCGAACCACCCGCTTTCATTTGAAGGGTTCGATCTGTCCAGGGATCATCTCCATCAGCATCCGAAGCTGCTGGCTTCCATAGAGGCGCTGGAGGAGAAATTTCAGGACATTGTGCCCGGAACAATTGGGAGGATCGCGGCTTATATTCGGCAGCATCCAGAGGAGTTCATTGGTGAATTAGAATAAACTCTGTGATAAGGGCTGCTCCAAGTGAGCTGCCGCTTCTCCAGATTGGATAGTTCAAATCAAGGCCCTTTCCGGACGACAGGTCATGGAAAGGGCCTTTCTGATCGGGTAGACGGGCTGAGAATGCATATGAGTCATGCGATTGCAAGTGTCTCCTTTAATGTGTGAAAGAAATTATGGTTGATTAAAGAAATAAGATATATCATAATAATGAGAGAATAATAGACATTTTTACCTATATATCTACATATTTCGTGAATTTTTGGGCGCTAAGGCTTGCTTCTGTCAGCCTATATGATGCTTGATTATATCAATAAAAAGCATGGGAGATGAGCTTGTGATTTGTACGAATTGTAATCATCGGAATGAAGGTGGGAAGTTCTGTGAGAACTGCGGGGCAAGACTGCCGGTAGAGACGGCTGCAGCCGCTGAGCAGGCTGCCTCGATGGGCCACAGTCAAGAAGAGCAGGGCCGTCCAGGGCCCTCTTATAGCGGACCCTCTTACACAGGAGCTTCGGGAGCAGCTTCAGGACAGCCGAATGTGTATCTACAGAACGCGAAGAATGCATCCAGATCCTATTTCAATTATTTTGGAGCGATTCTGAAGAGACCTTTTGGCGTTACACAGCAGGTGGGAAGAGATCAGCTCATTTATGCGATTATCACTATAGTGATCTTCAGTGTGCTTGCGCCGCTGATGGTGTACTTTAATCTCGGCAGTGCCCGTAAGATCATGGACAGCCCTTTCTTAAATGTGGTGATCAAGCCGACAATTACCCTGGCGGTATTTATTGTGCTTATAGCTACGTTCAGTTTTGTGGCGATCAAGCTTGCGAAGGTTCAAGCCGGTTATCAGGACGTGTTGTCGAGATTCGGGGCGATGCTGGTTCCGTTCCTGGCCTTGCTTGCTGTCGCTTTTGTTCTATCGATTTTGCAGCTTGAGATTTTTGCATTCTTCTTAGCGGCCAGCTTCGTGGGACTCATGTTCATTGTGCCGCCGATGCTGATTGCCAGCTGGGTGAAGCCGGGCCATCAGGGTGGCCTGGATATGATCTACGGGGTACTGCTCACTTATGTAGCAACGATCATTACCATTGGGATTATCGGGGATGCGATTGAGCGGATTTTGCTGGATGCCACTCCATTTGGCATGCTGCGCGGTTTTTAATACTCTGAGATTTTAAAGTGAACTAACAATATAGGGTCAAGACACCTCCACTAATCCCTGAATAGGGGCTGTTAGGAGGTGTTTTTGAATGGGGGATATCAAGTTGGCTTATTGTAAGGAATGTGGGCACGCGCTATCGGAGAACGCCACCTTTTGTAAGGAATGTGGTACTAAGCTGGGGAGCACGGCAGGGAGCCGGGGACCTGCCCCGCTTCAACGGAGTACGGATCAAGCCTCTGCACCGTCACCTTCACGACCGATGTCCAAGAGGACGAAGTGGATTCTGGCCTCGGCTGGCGCATTGATCGTGGTTCTGATTGCCGGTTATAAGACGGGTGAATATTTGTTCTCGAAGGAGCGGCTTGTAAGCCGGTTTGAATCCGCGCTTCAGGCGAGAGACAGTGCCGCGGTGGCTTCCTTGCTTACCTCTAATGACAAGCAGCTGGTAATTAATGAGGCTTCCGTTAAGAATTTGATGGCTTATCTGGCAAAACACCCGGACGAAATGAGCCGGATGCTTGAGGACCTGAAGTCACAGGCTAAGCAAACCGGGGATGACAGCTATTCGGGGGGTACCATCAAGCTGGAGAAGGAAGGCAGAAAGCTGCTTATTTACGATAATTATGAACTGGATGTGACCCCGGTCTATCTGAAGCTGGGCACAAATTATAAGAATGTCAGTCTGACGGTGGACGGCAAGGAAGTGGCTAAGTCCAATCAGGAGGACTTCGAGAAGACAGTAGGGCCTTACTTGCCGGGAACCTACAAGCTGGAGGCCAGACTCAAGACTGATTTTGTGGATTTGGTGAAGACCGAGGAAGCCGACTTGTTCGGGGAGGGCCGGGATTACTCAGAGAATTTGGAGCTGCAGGGAGAGCAGGTCTCGATCTCTACAGGGCTTGGCACGGACACCGGGCTTAAGGGAAGGCTGTTCATCAATGGCAAGAATGTGGGGATAGACCCATTTGCTGAAACCTCCTTTGGGCCGGTCATGACCGATGGCTCGGTGAAGCTGGCTGTGGAAGGCGATTACCCTTGGGGAACGATGAGATCGGGGGAAGTAGCTATCGGTGGAGCCGATGTGCGGGTGAACCTGGCCTCCAATTCTGACCTGCAGACCGGTCTGATGAATATTATAGTGAAGCATGCAGTAGAGAAGCTTAAGGCCTACACCTCTGGCAATGCTTCCGCATTCACTGCCGTGACCGGGAATTACAAGACGAATGAGAGTTCCCGAATTCAGTACAACCTACAATCCGGGTCCTATTATAAAGGCAAATATCTAGGGACCAGCTTTGATCTGGATTCTTTTGATCTCTATTATGAGAATGGCCAGTGGCATGTCTCCTTCCTGGCTCAGAGCAAGTACAATGAAGATACGTTCTACCAGGGAGAAATCCCGGTTATGGAGGACACGACTCGTGACGAGCGTTTTATTCTGGTCTATGACGAGACTCGGAAGGCTTGGTTGATTGATTCAGAGGAGCAGTCTTATAGTTACAGCAGTGACCATGTTAAGGAAATCACGGAGAAGTCGCCTCAGGTGTTCACAAGTTCGGGGGTGTCCGCGACCAAATCTTCAGCCGGATCCACAGAAGCTGAGTCTACCGCGCTCCAGACGTTCATGAGTAATTATTTAAGTGTCTCTGTTGATGCGATCAACAGCCGCAGCTTCAATGACGTTGCTTACTTGATCGACCCGGCGGGTCCGGCTTATAAGGAATCCTCCAGTTATATCGATCATCTGAATGAGAAAGGCATTACGGAAGAGCTGTTGTCTGCAACAGTAACCGGCTTCAAAGCCAGTGCTGACAACAAAAGCTATGAAGTCAACACGACCGAGGAGTACAACATCAGCTATAGCAACGGAACAACCAAATACAAGAAATTCAATTCGGTGTACAAGCTGGTTGTTCTTGACGGCTCGCTGCGTTTAAATAAGCTGATCAGCACCAAGGAACAATAACTCTATATGCGAAAGACGAGAAGCCGTGGCTGACTGAGCCCTTCTATGTCCTGCTTCATGATTAAAAGGCCCCTTTTTTCGGGGCCTTTTTGTATTAGTAGTGTAATCTTAAGCAGACCTACTTGAATACGCTGTGAGTCAGGCTGGTCCTGCACGCTCCTGCAGGTCATGGTATTGCTTTGGTTGTGATTGTGGGATAACATTTTATATGTACATGCAAATTCGGTATCTAGTATCTAAATGTATACCTTGTAGAAAGGGATGATATAAATGAAAGACGGGAAGAAACTCCCTGCAGTCTGTCCAAGTGAAGAGGGGTGTCCAGTGGAGTATACTCTCGGGGTGATTGGCGGTAAGTGGAAGGGCGTAATATTGTACCATCTGATCGATGGAGCCAAGCGCTTTAATGAGCTTCGCAAAATCTGTCCGGCCATCACGCAGCGGATGTTGACCTTGCAGCTCAGAGAGCTGGAGCAGGACGGAGTTGTCCACCGTGAGGTGTATCAGCAGGTTCCTCCCAAGGTGGAGTATTCCCTTACTGCCTTTGGGCGGACGCTTGAGCCGATCATACTCAGTATGAAGCGGTGGGGAGAGATTTACAAGGTGAAGTCGGAGAATGGGGAGAAGACCGAGGTCAGGGTTTAGTTTAAAGCCTGCTTCTTGTACACCCAAGGAGATAGGGGATGCCGATGCCGGAGTAAGGAAGCATCAGTTTATAATCTATACTTTAAAGAGGAAACTAGGTTTTGGTCCACAGTGTGCTTCTGCAACTTGTGAGCCTCCGTTCCCTTGTTTAAGTGGCACAGCGGTGAGAGCAACTTTTTTCGGTGACATCCGGACATATACAGAACTCTTGTAACAAAGCCAGAGGCCGTCCTATCAGGACGGCCTCTTCTCTACAGATATAGATAGGTTCACTACCCTTTTATTTTAGTCCCATGGCCTGAGCGACAAGCTCATAGGATCTGAGGCGTGCCGTATGATCATACACCTGAGCAGCCACGATCAGCTCATTCGCTCCAGTCTCCTGGATGATGCGTTCCAGCCGGGTGCGTACGATGTCAGACGTGCCCACGACTGAGTAGCGCAGCTTATCCTGGATAATTGCCTTCTCATGAGCATTCCAAAGGGGCTCCATGCTTTCAACTGGAGGATTAAGCGGGCCGGTGCGGCCCCGAATCAGGTTCAGGAACTGCTGGAGCTGCGAAGTGGCCAGGAAGTGGGCCTCCTTGTCGGTATCAGCAGCCACTGCATTCAATCCGACCATGACATAAGGCTCGCTTAGATGCTCGGATGGCTGGAAGTTCCGGCGGTACAAGTCGAGAGCGGGAAGCAGATAGTCTGGCGCGAAATGGCTGGCAAAGGCAAAAGGCAGCCCCAGCTTCCCGGCCAGGGTGGCGCTGAATCCGCTGGAGCCAAGAAGCCAGATCGGGATGTTCAGTCCTTCCCCTGGCACGGCTCTAACCAGCGTGGAGCCGGAGCTCAGTGTGGGGTTAAAGTAAGCCCGCAGCTCAGCCAGGCGTTCGGGGAAGTCCTGCCCGTCACTTGCAGCGCCTCGGCGGAGAGCACGGGATGCGGGCTGATCGGAACCCGGGGCTCTGCCGAGGCCAAGATCAATCCGGCCCGGGTACAACGATTCCAGGGTCCCGAACTGTTCCGCGATCACTAGCGGAGCGTGGTTGGGCAGCATGATGCCGCCTGAGCCAACGCGAATAGTCTTCGTGCCGGCCGCGATATGACTGATGACCAGAGACGTAGCGGAGCTTGCCACGCCGGGCATATTATGATGCTCGGCAAGCCAATAACGGTGATAGCCCCACTGTTCGGCATGCCTTGCCAGATCCAGAGAATTACGGAAAGAGTCTGCCGGTGTGCCTTGAGTAGTAATCGGTGCCAGATCTAATATAGATAAGCGGACGCCATCCGAGCTTGTGGATGACGGATAACCCGATGATGGATTATGCATGATGAATGAGTCCCTCCCTAATCTTCTTCAGGTAATGGCATTGGCTGGGTAAACCGAGTGCCTTATTTGTATTATAAACCTCTGTGGCAAATCCCACCCCCGTTTCTGAGTTAGGCAGGAAAGAACTAGGTAATTTATGCCAATTTGGAACATTTTTTTACATTGTTTAGGCACAAAGTCTTGTGAAGTTTGTTATAATTGACCCAAATAAACCCCGATAATGAGCAGAAGAGGTGGTGAACTATATGGAATAAACTTATAGAGTGAACCCGGTTCAATCTTAGGTTTAGTCTATATAGCCGGTATGAATATTAATTTGGATATGCAAACGGTATTTATCTCCATCGTAATCGGACATGTGTTCACGGTAATTCTGGTTAGCGCTTATCGTCATAAGCATATGAAGGATACCGCGGTAAATTGGTTTTTTGTCTCCAGATGTCTGCAGTCCCTTGCCTGGGGATTCCTTGCATTTCGGAATGTTCTGCCGGAGAGTGTGACGGTTCCTCTTCTGAATTCGGTTCTGTTCACCGGCTCCGTATTTGAGACGATAGCTCTGCTTCGGGTCCAAAACGTGTTTACGAGGAAAGTAAGAAAGTTTTATCTGTGGTTTACGTTATTTTTTATCGCCGGGTTTATGAGCATTTACTATTTGTTTAATAATGAAAGTTTGCGTATTGTGTATGCTTCGCTGTGTACGTCTGTGCTGATCATTTACCCAGCTTACCGGATGCTCACGAACCGCAAGGCGTCCACCCTGATGAGAACCATGGGCTTCTTCTATGGCCTGGTGAGCCTTGGACTTATCGGGAGAGCCGTAATGGAGGCGGAGGTTTTTGGACATATGAGCCTCTTTTACCCTGGAATTTATCAGGTTCTTCAGTTCATGTCCCTATACTTCATTATGATTCTCGGGAACACCGGGTTTATTCTGCTTGCGAAGGAGCGGGCGGACGATCACTTAATGCGACTGGCCAGCTATGATGACCTGACAGAAGTGCTGAACCGGAGAAGTTTTATTCAGAAGGCGGAGGCAGACGTTGAGATCATGGCGAATCAGGGGGGACCCGTCTCTTTTATTCTGTTCGATATCGACGAATACAAGGGAATTAATGATACTTATGGTCATGATGTCGGGGATCAGGTGCTCAAGTATTTAAGTAGACTAGTTCAAGAGAAGCTGGGGGACAAGGGCTATCTGGGGAGATATGGCGGAGATGAATTCGCGATATTTCTTCCAGGTATGAATGAGACGGAGGCCGAGGAGATGGCCGAGCAGCTGCGGGCGTCGATCTCCATATCAAAACCCGCCCGCTTCCCATTTCAGTTCACAGTAAGTATGGGGCTTGTTAGTGTGCCAGCCAGCCGCGAGACACGGATCAGCCGACTGTATCAGATCAGCGATCAGGCCCTGTACGAGGCCAAAAGATGCGGCCGCAACCAGGTAGTGCGAAGCAAATCAAGCTAGGGAACGATGTTGCCTGGCTTATTTGTGCTGCCTTTCTGATTGCATTTGCTCAGACAGGGGTACAATATTGCTGTGATTGCCGTCATGAGGGCTGTTTCGGAGCTGGTGAAATGGTCTAGAATATAAAAAAGTATATATTTTATACTTAGTTACGAAATTGTGCGTAATTGCTTTTCATTATGTAAGAGTGAATAATGTATGTATGGTTATTGAATAATCAAACTTCCCGGATGATGAGATGGTGTGGAGATATACATACAGACTGGCATTTTGGGGGTTATGACCAAATACCGAATAGATATAAGGAGGATATGAAGATGTCGACCCACTTATTTACTCCTTTCCGTTTAAAGGATTTGGAGCTTAAGAACCGTATTGTTATGGCACCGATGTGCCAATATTCTGTAACCGCTAAGGACGGTATTCCGAATGACTGGCACTATGTTCACTATGTGACCCGTGCTGTTGGTGGAACCGGCCTGATTATTATTGAGATGACCGATGTGGAGCCAGACGGCCGTATTTCTGATTATGATCTTGGCTTGTGGTCCGATGACCATATCCCGGCATTCGCCCGTATTGTGCAGGGTGTGCATGCGAATGGGGCGAAGGTGGGTATTCAAATTGCCCACGCAGGCCGGAAGGCTGAAGATGCTGCGGAGCCTGTAGCCCCTTCTGCGATCCAGTTCCCTGGTGCCCCGTATAAAATGCCCCGCGCTCTGACAACCAGCGAGGTGCAGGACAGAGTCCGCATGTTCGGGGATGCCGCCCGGCGTGCGGTAGAGGCTGGTGTAGACACCATTGAGCTTCATGGTGCCCATGGTTATTTGATTCATCAGTTCCAGTCGGCTCTGACGAACAAGCGTGATGATGTGTACGGCCAGGATTTATCGAGATTCGGAGTTGAAGTTATTCAGGCCGTCAAAAAAGAAATGCCCGCTGGCATGCCGCTCATCTTCCGTATCTCCGCAGTTGAATATGCGGATGGCGGCTATGATGTAGACCATGCCATCGAACTGTCCAAGGCGTATGTTGCCGCCGGAGTGGACATCATCCATGTAAGCACGGGCGGTGAAGGTCCGGCTGGAGCACGCAAGCCGGGGAACTATCCGGGCTATCAAGTGCCATTCGCCCGGAAGATACGCGAAGCGCTGAATGTTCCGGTGATCGCGGTTGGCATGCTGGAAGATCCGGCGTTGGCCGAAGCGGTGGTGGGCAACGAAGATGCCGATCTTGTGGCGATTGCCCGCGGCATGCTCCGTGATCCATACTGGGCCACGCATGCGGCAGTAGCCAAGAAGCATGGCGATCATGACCGCCATATCCCGGAACAGTATACCCGGGGATATTAATCTTATAGGCTGAATCTTGCAGGAGGCCGTCCCAACAGCGAGTAGTACAGCAGTTTGGACGGCCTTTTGCAAAAAAAGTAAGCAAAGTGCCAGCCCAGGGTGACTATCCCTGGACTGGCACTTTGCTATTTTGGACTATTACATGCTTATTTAGAAATTTATGAAGTATAGGCCAAGGAACGGTTTTTTGTGCTTTGAGTTAGTTTGTTCTTGGTGAGAGATTTCACCGGAGCGGCTTAAGAGACGAACATTGCGGACAAGCGAAAGCTAGCGGTCGCCTTTCGTCCTGGATGCTATCCCCTAAAAACACAAACTGAACTTCTAAGCTCAAAAAGGGACCGCCTATAGGGCGGCCTCTTGCCTTGTCTAGGGTTACTTTCGAGCCTGGCAGATCGTAGGGAGTAGATTATGCTACAATTCTAATCAGATCAAGGTGTCGTGAAGCGGGTTAAGATGACCCGGTTTGGCATTAAAGGCTAAGGAGCCGATGAATTGTGGAACGAAGGAAGGAGAGCCTAACATGAACAAAACAGACCGGATGCTGGCGATCATGCTAATGCTGCAGTCAAGGGGAACGCTGCGGGCGGAGGACCTGGCCTCCACCTTTGAAACGAGTATCCGTACGATCTACCGGGATATGCAGGCGCTGAGTGAAGCCGGTGTGCCTGTCGTGGGGGCACCGGGAACGGGATACTCTTTGATGGAAGGATACTTCCTGCCCCCAGTGAGCTTTACCGCCGACGAGGCTGTTGCACTCCTAATTGGGACGGACTTCATTATCCACAATTTTGAGGAGAATTACCGGGATTCTGCCGAGAGCTCACGGATGAAGATTGAAGCGATCCTCCCGGAACGTGTCCGTACGGAGGCGGACAGGGTTAGAGGCACAACCCGTCTGCTGATGGATGCGGAGTCCTGGGCCCGTTCAAGCCGGGAGAATCCTACCCTGGCCCTGCTTCGTACAGCTGTGATAAAGGGGAATAAAGTCCGCTTCAATTATGTGAAGGCCATAACTGGCCCTAGCGGAGAACGCTTCAGCAGCCGGACGGTATCCCCTTATGGACTGGTTCTTCTGAGGGGCAGGTGGATGCTGGTGGCTTATTGTGAACTCAGGCAGGAGATCCGTCATTTCCGGGTGTCCCGGATGCAGGATATCAGCATGCTGGAGGAACAGGCGGTTCGCCCGGCGGATTTCAATTTGGCGGTCTACTCGCCACCGGATGACCGGGAGCTGCGGGTACGGATTGAGGCTGATCCGGAGCTTGCAGACCAGCTACGGGAGAAAGGCAGCTATTATGTAGAGCAGGTTACCGAGCGGGAGGGGCGGCTCATTGTAGATCTGCGGGCCCGTCATGTGAATGAGATTCTGGGCTGGATCCTGAGCTTCGGCTCCAGAATGCGTGTACTGGAACCGGAAGCCGTCCGAATGAAGATTCGTGACGAGCTGCGGCAAATGGCAGAGAGCTACTGACATAATGCTGTCAGGAGGGATGCGGTATCTTAACTACAAGATGATTTTCCTGCCAGCCAGGAATCACGCATACTGAAGGGGGCACACTGCCAATGAACATTAAAAGTATATCTGAGATTATTCATGAAATGGAGAACTGGACCGCCCACTATGAGGAGAATGTGAACCGGTTTGGTCTGGAACAGCTTCAGCAGGTTCACACCGAAGGAGGATGGTCCCTCGGCCAAATGTATGTGCATTTGATCGGCTCCGCCCTATATATGCAGCTCCGCAGCGCACAGCGATGTCTGGAGGGGGAGGAAGAGCTGTCCCGGGAAGCATTCAAGACAGAAGTGGGCGAGGCAGTGTTCAAGCTCGGGGGCTTTCCTCCGATACGGGTTCAGGTTCCACCTTCCCCGCAGTATACTCCCCAGCAGCCAACAAGCCGGGAACAGCTTTTGGATGGGTTCAAGGAGGTGCTGGAGCAGATGAAGGCTTTAGAGCCAAAGCTGGAGAATTACGATGAGCAATATAAGGCACCTCACCCAAGACTCGGAGCCTTATCCGCTATGGAATGGTTCGCCCTTACGGAGATGCATTATCGTCATCATCTGCTTCAAGAGGAGCGGCTGTTACAGGCTTTGGAATCCTGACACTAGGCAGAGCTTAGCATAAACAAGAACCTCAAGTGGGCAGCACGGGTTGGGCAGATTCAGGTCTACATAGAACAGGCCAACTGCTGCCGGCCATGCTGCCGGACTTTGAAGGTTCTTTGTATGTGAACCGGCGGAAGGGATGGGCCGCCGGAGGCGATATTTGTTCAACTCCTCTACTATATTAAAATGAACTTTAGAATTAACCGGTCTCAGCTTCGATCCCGAGTGATTCTGTAGAAGCGGAGCGTCCGCCTTTGTCTCCGAAATGCCCCACTGATATCTAGTTCAAGCATTTCGGATACAACAGCGGCCTTAAAGAACACTCGGCATCGCAGCGCGCCGAATAGGACAACTTTCATAAGTTCATTTTATATAACTTCTTTACTAATTCCTCTATTAATTCTCCTATCTCATGTGAGAGGGTCCAACCGATTTCACCTTCCATTTGACGTTATTCGACAAAATATTTCATAATTCTTCATTTTTCTATTGAATTATTGGTAAAAACTAGTTTATATTCCTATATAAGAAGATAAGTTATCTATGAATTAAGTTAAGCCACCTAGAGGAGCACGCATGAAGAGACAATGGTTGTGGGTCCTGATCAGCATGGGCCTTGTTTTTATTTTTCCTATATCCATGATGATCTCCATCATTCAGTCTTCTCCGCTAAAGCCGCAGGCTCAAGGGGGATACTTGGATTTAAGTGATTGGGACTTTCAGAGCCGGGGGCGGGTGGAGCTGAAGGGGGAGTGGGAGTTCTACAGGAGCCAGCTCCTGAAGCCGCAGGATTTCCAACGGGCAGCCGCAGGGGCCCAGAGGCCAAATCTTTCCGGGCTGGTTCAGGTGCCGGGCGAATGGAATTCCTACATCTCATCGGACGGCAGGCCGGCTTCGCTTGGCTACGGGACCTATCGGCTGAGAATCAAGCTAAGGGATCAGACCGGCAGTCACATTTACGGAATCCGCACGGATAGTATCCGCATGTCCAACCGCGTGTATATAAACGGGCAGGAGGTCGGCGCAAGCGGGAACCCGTCACCAGGTGGCGGATCGTCCGGGAACATTCCCTTTACCGCATTCTTCCCTCTTCGTGGAAGCCTTGCCGAGATTGTGGTCCAAGTTGCGAATTACAGCTACTCATCGGGAGGCATCATTACGCCGATCTTGTTTGGGGATGGAACATCGGTCTTAGGATCGTATCAGGCCAGTCTGCTCGAAGACCTGATTACTGGAATCGGTTTTTTGCTGTTCAGCCTGCACTTCTTATATGTTTTCCGCAATAGGAAGCATGAATATGCGTCCCTGCCGCTAAGCGGCCTTTGTGTAGCGGGATTGGTTTACGTGTTAACACACGGGCAAAAGCTGATCGGAGTGATTGTACCGGGACTCTCCTATGAAATTATTTTGAGAATCCAGCTGATCGCTGCCACCTTGGTGTATTTTTTCCTTGTCAGGTATGTGGCGGCCTCCATTCCCCAGGTCATTTCCAGAAGGGCTATTGTGGCGTCCAACCTGCTAACCGCTGTTCAGATCGGAGCGGGGGTCCTGCTGCCAGCACGGATTTTCTCGGAGTGGGACATGCTTGTGTTAGCCTATGGGTTTGCCTGCGTGTCTTATATCTTCTATGTGATGTTAAAAGGGATGAGGCAGTACACCGGACACAGCATTCTGATGCTCACCGGGGGGCTCAGTCTCCTGGCTATCATTATTGTTAAGCTGTTCAATGTTAGCGGGGTACTTCAGAGTGATGTGTTTGTCATCTACGAAATTTTGATTTTTGTCTCGGTGCAGACGCTGCTGTTGTCCAGGCGCTTCACCGACTCTTACCGTGAGGCGGAGAACCTTTCAAACCGGCTGCTTACGCTTGACGGACTTAAAGATGAATTGATGGTCAACACTTCCCATGAGCTCAGAACGCCTCTGCATGCCATCGTTAACATTTCGGAATCGATGCTTGGGGGAGCGGCTGGCCCGCTAAGCCCCGCGCAGGCGGAACATGTGTCGCTGGTTGCCTCAACGGGGAAAAGACTGGCCCTTCTGATCGATGGATTGCTCGATTTCACCAGGCTTCGGGCCGGGGACATGGAGCTGAAGCTGGGGCCTGTCGATCTTTCCTCAACAATCCGGACCGTGTGGGAGGTCATCAGTCTAACGGCCTTAAATAAGGAGATCCGGTTCATTCAGAAGTGGCCGGAGGATCTGCCAAAGGTATATATGGACGAAGGCCGGCTTCAGCAAATTTTGCTTAAGCTGCTCAGCAATGCTGTCAGATATACAGACCAGGGCGAGATCACGGTAAGCGCGTGGAGAGAAGAAGACCGGGTGAGCTTTACTGTGGAGGATACGGGCGTGGGGATGCCGGCACGTTATGTGTCGGAGCTGTCCGAGCTGTTCTCTCGAAGAATAAGCCCGCTTCTGAACGAATACAGTGTTCCGGGGCTCGGACTGCGGGTGGTTTCGGAGCTGATCAAGCTTGCCGGTGGATCGATCGAAGTGAAATCAGTTGAAGGAAGCGGGACCGCTTTTCGTGTGACTCTGCCTGTGGCAGAAGAAGGCCAATCTGCGGAGATGGACCGGGAGCAGCACCCCTTCCCATCAGCCGGGAAAGATCGCCGTGCGAACCTGTCTGAGGCCGTGCCTTCTTCCAGGTTTCAGGTAAGGCTGCGAAGTATAGAGGAGGCGACCGGGGACGGAGGAGAACACGAGTTTACTGTGCTGATCGTGGACGATGATCCGGTGAATTTGAAGGTGCTGGAGAGTCTGCTTCATGTCGAGAGCTATCACGTTATCCCGGTGGCCAGCGGGCAGGCTGCGCTTAATGAGATTAAAACTAATCCCAGAATTGATCTCATTATTCTGGATTGGATGATGCCGGGAATGTCAGGGCTTGAACTGTGCCGGACCCTTCGCGGGACGTTTATGCTGGCCGAGCTGCCTGTGCTGATGCTGACAGCCCGCAGCAGCCCTGAGGACGTCCAGGCCGGGTTCGAAGCGGGCATTAACGACTTTCTAAGCAAGCCGGTCAATGGTGTGGAACTGCGGGCAAGGGTCAGAACGCTGCTGCAGCTTAAGCAGTCCGTACAGACTGCGGTCCGCACAGAGATGGCCTTCCTGCAAGCTCAGATCAAGCCGCATTTTCTGTATAATGCGCTGAATACCATGATTGCCCTATGTCCGGTGGACCCGGATAAAACAATGAGGATGCTGCTTGAACTGAGCCAGTACCTGAGAGGCAGCTTTGACTTCCGCAACAGGGATCAGCTCGTTCCCCTGCACAAAGAGATGGAACTGGTAGAGTCCTATATTTACTTGGAAAAGGCTAGGTTTGAAGACCGACTTCAAATGGAGTATACCGTTGAGGGAGATCTTCAGGTCATGATTCCCCCGCTCAGCATTCAGCCTATAGTGGAGAACGCGGTCAGGCACGGGGTTATGGAGCGGTCCGCTGGAGGAAGAGTTCATCTACAGATTACCGTGATGAAAGAGAAGGTGCAGGTAACCGTGACTGATAACGGGGTTGGCATGACACCAGAACAGGTGGAGAGTCTGCTGTCGCCTCAGGCACCGCAGCGTGGCGTAGGTCTCAGAAATATCCATCAGCGGCTGAAGACACTGAATTATCAGGGCCTTTACATCGAGAGTCAGCTAGGCCAGGGAACAAGCGTATCCTTCGAGCTGCCGAGCATCTCAGTGCATCAAGCCAGTAGGGAATAGGAGAGAAACGGATGAAAGCTGTTTTAATTGACGATGAGAAACCAGCGCTGCTGCAGCTGGAGCGGCTGCTGCTAGGTGATGGGCGCGTGAGTGTCCTGGAACGGTTCACCTCCGTTCAGGAGGGGCTTGATTTTTTAAAACATGAAAAAGTGGATGTGGTCTTCCTCGATATCGGCATGCCGGAAATGAATGGCCTTGAGGCGGGGGAATACATCCAACAGCTGAATCCATCTATTCGAATCGTCTATATTACCGCTTATTCGCAGTATGCCCTGGAAGCCTTCGAGCTGTATGCGCTGGATTATGTGCTTAAGCCGGTCATGCCTGAGAGGCTCGTTAAGACGATAGACCGGTTGGAGGCGGTTATGAGCCCGGTGCCTGAACGAGCACAGCCTACAGAGGATACAGGAATCTTCAGGATTCAGCTGTTCAAACGGCTGGTGCTGCCGGATATTCACGCACTGGATGGCAAAAAATTAAGACTCCGCACAGCTAAAGCCCAGGAGCTGCTGGCTTATCTCTTGAACCTGGACGGGGAGTGGGCATCGAAGGATCGTATACTTGAAGCCGTGTGGCAGGGGTATCCCCTGGATAAGTCCATCACACATCTCCATACCGCCATTTATCAAATCCGGAAGCTGCTGCGGGACCTTGGAGCCGACGCCGAAATTGAATACGCCCATGAGAATTACCGTCTGAAAAAAGGGAAAGTCAGCACCGATGTGGAGCAGTTCGAGCTTAAATTGGAGAGACTGGGAGAAGCCGGGGGACAGGAGCATCGGGAGATTGCCGAGCAAGCGGCTGCCCTTTACCGCGGGGGATATCTGGAAGAGCATGATTATGAGTGGGCCAAGTCCAGACGTGCGGAGCTGGACAGGAAATATATTGAGCTTGTGCTCGACCTGGCCAAATATGAGCTGGGCTGTGGACAGGCCAGCAAAGCGGTTAGGCGGCTGCTGATTATAGCCGAAATGGACCCGTACTCAGACCGGATCAGCAGGCTGCTTATTGAAGCTTACGGAAGGTTAGAGGAATATACGGAATTACGCACTTATTATGAACAGTTTAGAAGCCTGCTCCAGGAGGATCTGGGCCTGAATCCTGAAGAGGAGACGCGGCGCAGATATGCCCACTGGGTGGAGATGATGAAGAAATAGCAGATTTGGCCGGGAGGCGCTGTTTGACCGCAGGTATGGCGGAGCAGCGTCTTTTTAGTTTGATTTAGTTCTTTAGTCCTGCGCAGCGATGGTTCAGAAATGGTTCAGTGGACCTTGTTATTCTAGTAGAAATATTAGATTTTACTAGAAGAATGAGAGGGAAGACATTGGACAAACAGAGATTAATCAGCAAGATTGCATCGATTCCACTCGCCGTAGGTTTGATCGCCGGAGGAGCTGCACCTTACGCTTTTGCGGATGCGGCAGCGGGGGTGGGAACGGGAACTACTTCATTGCCTGTCTCTAAAGTATCTCTAGCTTCCGTACAGCCGGCTTATATCTCGCCGCAGATCGACACAGATTCAAGCCAGAAGGTAAGAGTTATTGTTCAGCTTACTGCGGAACCGGCTGCGGTGGGGATGTATGCCAGCAAAATGGGTGTTGCCAGCCTGACTGCGGAATCGGCTGAACAGGCAGCCGACAGCCAGCAGTCCACTGTGCTCAGCAAAGCCAAGGCTGCGGGCATCAATCTGACCGTAAATTACAAGTATGATACGGTTCTGAACGGCATGGAAGTCTCCATTCCCGCGGATCAGATTCCGGCTCTAGCCGCCATCCCGGGGGTTAAGTCGGTCAGTGAGAACCATACGTATTTCAGTGTTCCCAAGGAAGAACAGAATGGCCTTGACGCTCAAAGCCCTTTCTATGATATTAACCCGCTCAAGCAGATCGGTGTTGAGAGAGCCTGGGACAACAATTTGACGGGTGAACACCTGAAGGTGGGAGTCATTGATACCGGGATTGATTACAATCACCCGGATCTGAAGGGTGCCTACAAAGGTGGATATGACTCGATCAATCAGGATGATGATCCGTATGAGGATATTCCAGGCGGTTCGTCAGCGGGCTCCCAGCATGGCACTCATGTATCTGGTACAATCGCCGGCAGAGCAGCAAATACGTCCTCGGACATTGTGCAAAAGGGAGTAGCTTACAACGTCGATTTATATGTATACAAGGTTCTGGGTTATGACCCTGGAGAGAAGAAGGCAGTAGGTTCCTCCGCTCAGGTAATTGACGGGATCGAGCACGCAGTCGAGGCGAAGATGGATGTCATCAACCTTTCTCTGGGCTCTGACCTGGAAAAGGACGTGAATACTCCGGACGCCATCGCCATTAATAACGCCGTGCTGGCAGGGGTAACCGCAGTCGTGGCCAACGGCAACGCGGCAGGCAATGGGGAGTATTACTACACCATGGGTTCCCCGGCTTCTTCCCAGCTCGCCATTTCGGTTGGAGCGGTGAACAGCACTAGCAACCACTATACAGGAACGGTGAATTGGTCGCTGGGAGCACCAGGTCAGAACCTGACTAATGCGGCCCCAGGGCTTCAAGCCGCAGACACACAATCTGCTGGTTCGGCGGCTCAGAAGGATGCTGGCGGCCAGGAAGCGGCCGGTACGAGTCCAGCCAGTTCCGACCCGGCTGCCTCTGATGCAGTGAAGGCGGACGATGCTAGTACATCAGCTGCTGCTGCGGGTGCCCTAGAGGGAACTGAAGCTACAGCTAAGCAAGATACAGCCTCTAATCAAGATCAGACGGCTAATGCCCCTGAGCCTGATGCTGCAGCTGTAGTACAGGGAGGCTCTGCACCTGAGGCAGACCATACAGACGCGGCTGCGGGTGAAACTCAGACTAAAGCTGAAGCGGTCCCAGCTGCTTCTCCTCAAGTGAATGTGAATATAACTCCGCAGTCAGGCAGCTCAGAGGACATGGCTTTGATGGCATGGCGGACCAACCAGGAGGATTTCGCCGCTGTTCTCGGTACAGACCCAATTGATGCTGTTTACGTGGGTCTTGGCCAACAAGGTGACTATGAGGGTAGAGATGTGACGGGTAAAGTCGCTTTCATTTCCCGTGGCAAAAGCGCATTTGCCGATAAAGTGAAGTTGGCCAAGGATCACGGGGCCAAGGCAGTAGTTATGTTCAACGGGATTAATTCCAGTGACACAGAAGTTCAACTGGATGACACCAAGATTAATAGCAGCCGGAACGGGCATATCGGAAGTGCAGGCTATCTCGGCGACAGCCTGGAGTACATTCCGGCGTTTGACATGACAGGAACCGAGGGCCGGGCACTGGCCAGACAAGTTCTGGCTAATCCGGATGAGCCGCTGTATTTCACCTTTGGCAGTAACTATGATAAGAACACTTCGCGGGGGGATATCATAGCTGATTTCAGCTCCAGAGGGCCTGATTCAGATGTCAATCTGAGCATTAAACCAGACTTGGTTGCACCAGGCGTTAACATCATGTCTACCTGGCCGGCATACGGTCAACAGGATTACGAATACAGCGAAGCTTATTCGCGCATCAGCGGCACCAGCATGGCGACCCCGCATGTGGCTGGCCTTGCCTTGCTGCTTAAGCAGGAGCATCCGAACTGGAGTCCGTTCGATATCCGTGCGGCATTGGCGAACACTTCAGACGAGGTTTCGGATGCGAATGGAGTGCAATACGATGTGTACTCTGAAGGTGCAGGGCGCGTCAATATTGCCAAAGCGATCGATACTCCGGCGGTTCTGCAAGCCGTGGACAAGATCAACATCTTGGACAAGTACTTCGTATCGCATGAGGTGGACAATTACAGCTCATCTGCAAGCTTCGGTACTATGAAGGTTGGCGATGAAGCCAAGACCGAAGAGCTTCAAGTCAAGAACTTCTCAGGTCAACCGGTGGAATATGCAGCTTCCGTAGTTATGCATCCTTCGGTTACCAGCGATCCTATGAATCCGGTGGCTACTCCAGATGTAAATAACATAACAGCTAACCTTGTGAATCTTTCTGATGGTAAAGTTACCGTAGCTGGCAGCACTGACGGAACCGCAGCGGTATCCAAATTCACATTAAATGTGCAGCCTTCACCGGGTGCAGCGAACGGGGTCTACGAAGGGGAAGTGCTTCTAACCAGCACGACACCAGGAACTCCAGACCTTCATCTGCCATTTGTCGTTCATGTTGGAGACAGACCGGCCAATGGATTTGGCGTTCAGGACGTATCTGTTTCGCCTGCGTTAATCTGGACAGACGGGGAGAATACAGCGAAGAGCACGAGTGTGACTTATACACTAACAGCGAATGACGCCAACTATGTTGAGCTTGATGTCTATGGTCTTGACGACAACCTAATCGGGACCATGAAATCCCAAACAGTTCCTGCTGGACAGTACCTTCAGCCAGGTACCTATACGTTCAATCAAATTGATGGTACCTATACGGATGTAGGTGGCACCCCTGATCAGAAACTTGCACCGGGAACGTACAAGCTTGGGGTACTTGCAGCACAATTAGATGCACAGGGCTTACCGGTTAAGGATGTAAACGGAAACCCAATCGTGTATACCGCCTACGGTCAATTCCGCGTTACTTCCGCGGATATGGAGAAAGTGCTGCATCATGCGGATCAGTTCAAAAGTTTGGTGAACGTCGCCAACACAACAGAATTGGACAAAGCGGTTCTTAAATTCCCGGAGAACAATGAGTTCTCCTATAAAGTCATCAAGAGCACGAACTCCAGTTATATCGACGACAATGGAATTCTCAAGAAGATTCCGGCTTATAACGAATCCAAAATAAATACAGAGCTGAAAGTAGAGATTGGACTGAAGCAGCAAGCTGCTTCTGGCTTAACTCCAACTGTTCCAACTGCTTCCGTCTCAACAATCGTAAGTGTACCGGTCACGATCGCTCCGGCCGCACCGCCGGTGACACCGGATCCTACGCCAACACCAGATCCGACACCAGTGCCAAATCCGACGCCGACGCCGGACCCAACACCAGCACCGACACCGGGCCCAGCACCAGTGCCAAGTCCAACGCCGACACCAGCACCAGCACCGGCGCCAGTACCAACAACAAAGCCTTCAACCGGAGTGAATCCTTCTATTCCGGCGGTGATCAGCCAAGGCCAGACGCAGGTACAAGTGGCCGGCGCAGCTGCAAAGAACGGCAATGGGGTGTCCCTCTCCTTCAAGGACGAGGACCTGGCCAAGTCGGTAAAATCGGCATCATCGGCAGCCGCATTTGTTGTATCGGCAGCTGATACCGGCAGTCAGGAGCTTAAAGCAACGATCAGCCCTGCCCAGGTTCAGATTCTGGCTCAGGCTCCAGCCAAGAGTACTTTGGTTGTGAACAGCGAAGGCTCATCTGTCTCGCTTCCGCTGTCATTAATGAAGAGCGTTCCGGCAGACTCCGGAGTAGAGGTGGTTATTGCACCGGATGCCTCCAAGCAGGGTGTGTTCACTTCCCAGTCAGCAGGAAGCAGTGTGGTTGGAACTCCGGTGAGCTATGAGGTTAATGTAGTCAATGCTCAAGGAAGCAAGCCGATTCAAGCTAATAAGACGCCAATTAAACGCTCCTTTACAGTAAAAGGAACCATTAAACCGGGTGCAGCAGGGGTATTGTATGAAGAGAATGGAGTTGTCCGTCCGGCGGCATCCACATTTGCACCACAGGAAGACGGAACAACGATTGTAACGGTAAGCCGTCCAGGGTTCTCCACCTATGCGGTGGTGACCCGAAATGTAAGCTTCAGCGATATCTCTGCAAGCTGGGCCAAGGATCAGATTCAAGCTATGGCTAACAAGCTGCTCATTAACGGCACATCTGCGGATACGTTCTCGCCGAAGATGAATGTAACCCGGGCGGAATTCGCTTCCATGCTTGCACGGGCGCTGGGACTTGCTTCCGCGACTCCGGCATCCGTATTCTCGGATGTTAAGGCAGGCACATGGTATGCGGCCGATGTGGCTGCAGCCTATGAAGCAGGATTGATCAACGGTACGGGCAATGGCAAATTCGATCCGAACGCGCCGCTTACACGTGAGCAGTTGAGTGTAATCCTGTCCAAAGCAATGAAGCTTCTGGAGGTGTCCTCCAGCAATCCGTCCCACACTACCTATAGTGATGCGGGAACCGTATCCGGGTATGCCAAGGACAGTGTCCAGGCTGTAACTGAAGCCGGACTGATGCAGGGTGAGATTTCAGGAGGAGTCTTCTACTTCCACCCTGGGGTTACGACCAGCCGGGAGATGGCAGCCGCAACGATCTGGAAGCTGCTCAGCAAGGCGCAAATGGTAAACTAACTAACTAACTAACCCTATTGAGCGAGAAGTTTATCTGTTAAAAAGAACAAGCGTGCAAGCCCGCATCCGATAGAATGCGAGGCCTGCACGCTTGTTTGTTTATGTGCCAAATGAGCGCCTTTAGTCAGATCGGGATCGATCTTGAATGCGACATGCCCAAATTGTTGTGTTCATCACGTCGACCAGACGGTTAGCTATTATGTGTGATGATGCCTGTCGTCAACGTTGCTGCGGGTTCTGCTGAGCCGAGAGACAAGGGCGCACGCCATTATTCAAGCATGCCCTGGTGGAGATCATACATCCTGCTGCCTAGGGAGTCTAGATGGGATCAGGCTTCCTTTTGCTCGAACAGCTGTACAATCTCAACGATAACCTGGACCGCTTTAATCATGTTGTCAACTGAGATGAATTCGAACTTGCCGTGATAGTTCTCGCCGCCGGTGAAAATATTCGGGGTCGGCAGTCCCATATAAGAGAGCTGGGAACCGTCAGTGCCTCCACGGATCGGCTTCACATCCGGCTGAATCCCCAAATTCACCATAGCCTGGTGAGCGATGTCCACTACTTCCCGCACAGGCTCAATTTTTTCCCGCATATTGTAATATTGGTCGTTCATGTTAAGCAGGACATTGGCCTCCCCATAGGTCTGGCGGAACTCTTCAACCAGCCGCTGAATGACAGCCTTGCGTTCTTCAAAACCTTTCCGGTCGAAGTCACGGATAATATAATACAGGGTTGTGGACTCCACGTCCCCGTTTACGGACAGCAAATGATTGAAGCCTTCATAGCCCTCTGTAAATTCCGGTGCCTCGCTGGCAGGCAGGCGGCGATTGAATTCCATGGCGATTTTGGCGGAATTGATCATTTTACCTTTGGCCGAGCCGGGATGGATGTTGTTGCCTTTAATTGTGATCTTGGCGGACGCTGCATTGAAGCTTTCATATTCCAGCTCGCCAAGCGGCCCTCCGTCCACTGTGTAGGCATACGTGGCATTGAAGGCGGGAACATCAAAGCGCTGCGGTCCCCGGCCAATCTCCTCATCAGGGGTAAAAGCAACCCGGATTTTGCCATGCTTAATTTCCGGATGCTTAATTAAATAGTCCATAGCCGTCATAATCTCGGCAATTCCAGCCTTGTTGTCAGCACCAAGCAGGGTGGTTCCATCGGTAGTTATCAGCGTATGTCCGATGTAATTGGACAACTGCGGGTATTCTCCAGGGGACAGCACCACATTCAGCTGTGGATTCAGGACAATGTCCCTGCCGTCGTAATTCTCATGAATTTGCGGATTTACACCAGCCCCGGTGAAGTCGGTAGCCGTATCGACATGGGCGAGAAATCCGATCGTCGGCACTTCTCTCTCCGTATTGGAGGGCAGGGTTGCCATCACATATCCGTTCTCGTCAATAGTGACCTCAGACATGCCAATGGAACTCAGCTCTTCCACAAGCATGTGGGCAAGCGTCAGCTGTCCTGGAGTAGACGGGCAGGTCTCGCTGTCTTCGTTGGATTGGGTGTCAATCTTGACGTACGAAGTCAATCGTCCGATAATTTCTTCCTTCATTTTGGCACAACTCCATTTCATGATAGTTAGTTAGTCTACCCTAAGGATAAATAACCCTGAACAAGGAATCAACACCAGCCCAAATGAGGTTCTGATTTATGAAGCACACGATAAGCGCGGAAGTGTATAATTAAGACAGCGGTTTTATATAGAAAAAGCTGCTTCCAAACCAGCTAAGTTAGGGTGATACGATGACCCCATTTACGGCTCAAGTCATCTCGGTGATTCAATCCATCCCCGAGGGCAGGGTGATGACCTATGGGCAGATTGCGGCCTGTGCCGGCTCGCCCAGAGGTGCGAGGCAGGTTGTGCGGATTCTGCACTCGATGAGCGGGAAGCACCAGCTGCCGTGGCACCGGGTGGTGAACAAACAGGGGGAGATTGCACTGCAGGAGGATGAATCCAAGTCCCTGCAGATGCTGCTTCTGGAAAGCGAAGGGGTTGAGCTGCTGCCAGGGAACCGTGTTAATTTGCAGCGATACTTGCACGAGCCAGACCCGCCTCAGCCAGTTTGAATGGGATCCCTTAGATCCCGTGAAGGCATTTGAGGCATTTCGCGGGTTTAGATAACGCCTGTGCGCCGGCAAGCAGGGAGGCATCCTCTCAAACACAAAGGAAGCCCTGTACTCAAGGGTGAGTACAGGGCTTCCTTATTGTCCAGACGGCATAGGATAGCGCGTTTATTACGAACCCAGCCGCCTCGGTCTTAGCTGTATTTCTTACCGTAGACGCTGCTCTCCACAATGGCTGGGAGCTCTGCCTTCTGGGCCAGGAACTGCTCCTCAGTCAGGCTGCCGCTGGCAAGACGCTGTTGAAGCTGCTGCTCAAGCTCTGTAAGCTGCAGGTCAATAACCTGCTGCACGTTCCCCTGCTTAGCCTGAGCAATCTCCGCCAGAGACTGGCCGTTGTAGACAGCCTGGTACAGCTCCTCATCGGAAGAGGTTCCAAGCGCCGTATGAAGACTGTCACCGGCAGGCAGGCTGGCCTGAGCGCTCTTTTTCAACTGCGGCCTCACCTTGTCTATATTAATGCTGATCAGCTTGACAAGCGGGCTGGCATATATTTTCTCACTGTGCAGGCCTGTGCTAATGGTAACGACCACTGCAATAGTACCACTTAAGATAATACGTTTCGGATGCATAGGTATAACCTCATTTCAGGATTCTTTATGTAGAAGGCGTACGGCACGATAAATTACTCACTTTAGAGACAAAACAAAAAGGTTCTTGATCACTACTACGGCTGAAAAGGCTAAAGGTTACATAACAGGCTAGGTGCCTGCTCGGGTGGGATGACGTAGGTTCATTATATGCGCCCAACCTTAGAATAAGATGAAAACGCACAAAATCGTCACAGTTAGAGAAGCCGGAAGCCTGCTCCGGCTGGGCTCCCGGCTCAGATTATTTACCACCAACCTTGCTGTCTGAATCGCCAAGAACACACACTTTTTAATGAAAACAAGTCTCTTAAATGGAGCGCGCCGCAGCCATCTGAACGTCAACTGAGGTGAATTCTAGCTCAGCAATCTTTTCTTCGTTAGAAGTGTGTTATTCGGCAGCGGCTGATATTCCCGGAGATTCGGACCGCGATAACTGATATTTACGGTTCAGCGAGGGCAGGATCACCCAGTAATACAAGCTGACCGCCAGGATACAGAATCCAAGGACCATATAGAGCGATTCAATGGTTACATATTGAGGAAAAGCTACAGCCACGAGCCCCAAGGATACCGATTGTCCCAGCATCATCAGCGGATCGATCCAGGCGCTTACGCGGCCCATGCTGCTCGGGTCCACAAGCTCCGGCAGCCATCCGCCAAAGACCACATTAACTGGAGCCAGAATGAGCCCAGTGATTAAGACCAGGGCCATATAAATCCAAATGCCGTCCATCATGCCAAGCAGGAAGGTGAGAAGAGCAGATAGGATCAGGCCGCTGATCAGTACGGTGACCTTGGAGAACTTTTGAATGAGCACGGCGGCAATCGAGCTTCCAATCAGAAATCCGATCCCGAGAAAGACGGTGAGCAGCGCCGAGTAAGTCTGGTAATGCTCTGGGCTCAGCTTATACCGCATGGTGAAGATCGGGAGCACGGAGAACACACCGTTGATCACACCAAATACGAGAAATCCGGAAATAATGGCAAGCAGCAGCTTGTTGGCACGAATATATTTGAAGCCCTGCCAGAACTCTTGGGCAATGACCCGGATATGTAAGTCCTTGAGCTTGGCCGGACCGTTCGGGAGCCGCACCTCTGGCTCGAATCGGCATCTTGCAATCAACATCCCTGAAATGAGGAAGCTGGCTCCATCGATGATAATTGCACCCTCAATTCCAAGATAGTTATAGGCAATAGAACCAAGCCCTGTTCCGAACAGCATAAAAATCCCCATGATAGACTGGTTCAATCCGGCAGCTTGAACATATTGGTCTTCCTTCATGATGCCCTGCAGCAGACTGGTCTCAGCTGGCGCGAAAAATTTGGAAACCGCACTGCGCAGAAACAAAATGGCAAAGGCTGCCGCAATCCAGCCCTGATGCAGAACGAGCAGCAGAATAACGGTCAGCCCTGCGCGGATCCAGTCACTGTTCATGGCAATCCGCTTGCGGTCAAGCTTATCTGCCAGCACACCGACGAACAGGAACACTGCCAGCGTGGGAAGCGAGTACATCAGTTCCGCAATAGAGGCATAGGATGGCTGACTGCTGAAGTGATCCAGAAGGTAGAACACAAAGGCCATATTACCCACGACCGTACCCAGCTGGGAGGTGAAGTTGGCCAGGAACATTTTTGTAAAGGTCATATTCTTAAAGAGCTGCATGAAAAAACCTCATTTCCTTATAAAGTTAAGCTGCAGATGAGCTTACTCGTCTACCCCAAGCAGGGCTTTGAAGAGAGGAATCATAGCGTCAAGCTGTTCATAGGCTTGAGCCTCCTCGGCACCTACAGCCATCGAATGCGACATGACACCTTCTATATGGGACGTGATGATCTTCGCGATCAGTTCGATCGGATGAACAGGCTTGAATTCGCCTTTATCCACTCCGGCCTTCAGCAGACGGGATACATAGTCTATACCAGTCGCGTACCGTCTGATGAGGCGCATACGTCTTTTCTCATCCCGGTAGCCGGCTAGGAAATACTCATAATAAGCCGAAGCCAAGCTGTTCTCTATGGTGAGCATATCCTTCTTCTGTTCGTTCAGAAGAGTCTCAAGTGCCGCCCAGCCCGTGGGCGCTTGGGCCATAAGCTCACTTAAGAGCTGCTCGTTCTGCTGCTCGTATTTCTCGATAAGGGCTTCAAAGATCTCCTCCTTCGTTTGAAAATAAAGATAAATCCAGCCTCGGCTCATTTGGGTCTCTTCTACGATATTCTTCATCGTGGCGAGATCGAAGCCGTGCCGGATAAAAACCCGCTCGGCCGCGTCCAGAATCATGTTAATTCGCTGCTGCTTGACTTCATCTGAAATTTTGGGGGACATAGGATCACCTTTCTGTATCGGGATTTCCACCGTGCATGGGCAGATGCACGGTAGTAGAGAATTGCGCCAATCCTAGGTTATAAAATAAATGAACCGTGTGTCATTTATATTAATGACACACGGTTCATTTTGCAAGAGGGTATGGAAAATTTTTTTACCGGTTCTTCGCGGTAATTCGTAGATAATTGTGGAACAACAGTATTGACAATGATAATAATTCTCATTATCATTACCTTATAAAATTGGACGACCGGGAGGACATCATGATCCATTATTATAAGAAAACAAATCGCAAATTTGGGCTTTTGTTTATCAGCCTGCTGGCTGTAGCCCTGCTTCTAAGCGCTTGTGGAAGCAAAGCATCTGACTCGGGCAGCTCATCAACCACACCGGACAAGGGCGCGTCTGAACAAAGCGCTGCTGAGCCCAAGGAGAAAGAAATGACGGATGCGATGGGGCATAAGGTGAAGATTCCTGCAAATCCGCAGCGGGTGCTCGCCTCATATCTGGAGGACCACCTGACTGCACTGGGAGTAAAGCCAGTTGCCCAGTGGTCTGTGGCTAAGGGGATTCAAGACTATCTGCAGACTGATCTGAAGGGCATTCCAACGATTTCCTATGACCTTCCCGTGGAATCTGTTCTTGGATTGAGCCCGGATCTGATCATTATCGGTTCCGAAGCTCAGGTTCAGAAGGGCTTATATGAACAGTACAGCAAAATCGCGCCTACTTATGTGCTTGGTGACGCGGTCAATAAAGATTGGCGCCAGGCGCTGCTGAAGATTGGTGAAATTCTCAATAAAACGGATCAAGCCAGGAAGGCAATCAGCGATTATGATACCAAAGCTAAGGAGGCCAAGGAGAACATATCCAAGGCTATCGGTGGCAAATCCGCAGCTATTCTGTGGTTGACTCAGAAGAACTTCTATCTCGTTGACCAGAGCGTATCCAGTGGCGCCGTATTGTACGGGGACTTGGGCATCCAACCGCCAAATCTGGTGACGGATATCCCGGCCGACAAGCGTGCAAGCTGGAACCCGGTTACCTTGGAGAAGCTGGCTGATTTGAAGGCCGACTATATCTTCCTCGTCAACAGTGACAAGGGGCAGGGGGCCGATGACACACTGAACAGCCCCGTGTGGAAGGGGATTCCGGCAGTCAAGGAAGGACATGTCTTCGAGATCAGCAAATCGAGCAGCTGGCTGTACAGCGGAGCAATTGCAGGCGGCAAGATCATCGATGATGCTGTGAAATATTTGGTCAAATAACGATTATTAGTAACGATTGAACAGGTATAAGTAACGAACGTATGAGTAGAGATGGAAATAGGTAGGGCAGAACAATAACCCGTCAGCTCTTGGATTGAATGGTCAAGCGGAGAGGCTTCCGCTGACTGCTCAATCCGCTTGTGTGAAGGATCACACAGAGCTGGCGGGTTATTTGCTATTTTAAGCTGGCGGGTGATCTTTCAAACAGAACATCTTCAGGTAATTAGAGTAGTTTGCTAGATTGAGCTGCATATGATTGTTCGTCCCTTCCAGCTTGCTCAGCATGATGCTGCCCTCCAGCAGGGACAGGGTGAAGGAGGCAACAGCATCAGGGTCCAGATCACTGCGGAACTCCCCGCTGTTTATCCCATCCTGAACGATCTCCCTAATGGATTTCAGTGTAGCGCTGGAGCTCTCCTGGGCCTTGAGTCGGAGCAGGGGATGGGCATCGTCACACTCTACAGCGGTATTCTGCATCGGACAGCCGCCGATGAAAGGCGGTTCATTGGTGACATTCTTATATACGTGGAAGTAGGCCATAAGCTTATCATAGGCGGTCGTTTCCTGCTCGATGGCAGCTGCGAATTTGCCGCCGACAACCTGGCTCGCATAATTGTAAGCCTCAACCGCAATTTCATCCTTGCTGGTAAAATGTCGGTAGAGCCCGCCTTTCTTAATACCAGTAGCGAGCGTAATATCTGAAAGGGATGAGCCGGCAAATCCGCGCTGGTTGAACAGCTCCGCAGATTTCATGATGATGAACTGGCGTGTCTGCTCTCCTTTGGTCATAAATAATCCCCCCGTAACACATAGAGTCTATAAACGTTCATGGAATGATACTGCAGAAAATTTCGGGCCGGTATTGCCAACTGGAAATCTTATGCTATCATAAAAGAGACCGATCGGTATCTTTTATGCAGCAAGATTATTATGACTTGAACCGGCATCCAAAGTCAAACCATTTCATACACGTTCATCTCATATCCATCATGCGCAAGTGATAAAGAGAAGTAAAGGAGAGGGAACGATGCTGGAATGGTTAAAGGCTTCTGTCCATAAAGGACGCAGCAATGTCTGGATTGGACTTGGGGTATTATGGATTGTTGGATTCATCGGCGCGCTGTCGCGCTTTATTATGGCCTATTACCAGGTTCAGATTTCGGCTGACTTAGGGATCGGCCGGGGGTTCATCTCGCTGTCCTGGTCAACGAATCTGTTTATTGCGGCCCTCTGCGCTCCGCTGGGGGGATGGCTGGTTGACCGCTTTGGCGCGAAGAGGGTCATGATTCTGAGCACACTGCTCAGTGTAGCGGGAACCGGGACGGTCTATCTCGGCCATATTCCGCTGGTCTTTTTCACAGGATACGGCATTATTGCAGGTCTTGCGGGAATTGGGGCATCTACGACCTATGTGCTGCTGTTCGGTTGGTTCGACAAGCACCGCGCCAAAGCTATCGCGCTCATTCAGAGCGCATCTTCCATTGGTCTTGCCGTATGTACACCGATATTTGCACAGAATTCATGGATCAGCTGGAAGGTTACTTTTCTCGCCTCGTGCATACTGGGGCTGGTTGTGACTCTGCCATTAATTCTGCTGTTTATCCGCAATCCAAGGATTGAGGGAGCTTCCAAGACGGGGAAAGGCACGACTACGCGGGAAGGCAAGACTACCGGGGAAGGCAAGACTGTAGGTGCAAATATGCGCAGGGAAGGCAATACTGCAGATACAACCGTACCCGGTGAAAGAAAGTCCCGGCTGAAGGTTCTGGGGAGGACCCAGCTCGCCATTCTTCTTACGATCGGCTTTGCACTGTTCACCTGCGGCTTCAATATGGGCACTGTGGAGATGAACCTCGTTGCCATACATCAAGAGGCGAACGTGCCCAATACAACGATTGCCGCGGCTATGGCAGTCTTAGGTGTTATGGAGATTGCAGGCTCATTTGCCTTCGGCTTTCTCCTGGACCGTTGGAACAAGCCTTATGTAATGTTCATGCTTTATGGAATCCGGGTGTTCAGCTTTATGATCCTGCTTGCCCACTTCCCGGCATCACCGGTGCTCTTTGCCCTGTCTTTTGGAATAACGTATTTAGGGGCGGTGCCAGGAGGATTGATGATCGCGGATCAGCTTGGAGGAGCCAAGGGCAGGATGGTGGGGATTCTGCTGTTGTTCCACCAGGGGGGCGGTATTCTCGGGGCCCTGCTGGGAGGCATTCTATACGACTATATGAGGAGCTATCAGCTTCTAATCGCCGTGGACGCTGGGCTTGCTTTGGCTGCCGCAGCAGGCTATGTAATGATTCGCCGGTACAAAAATGATCAGGCGGCGGTTCCCGGAGAGACCCAGACGGACCTGCCTGCACAGACGTAAGAGAGGGTTATCCTATATAAAAAGCAAACAGAAAAGGGGCCGTCTGAAAAGACGGCCCCTTCCTTTGTCTAGGCGTTCGGTTTGTGTTCGAAAGGCTCCGAGAATGAACGCCTGCTCTGCTGCAAGTATTACTTGCTTTTGGGAAGGCATCACTCTGTCGTTCTCGCCGGAATTTATACTCAGAAGTCAGGCAGCGCTGTTAGTCTCTGTCTTTGAATTCGCCGACTTTCTGTTGGATCTCGCCTTTCACTTTGTCCGCTTTGCCTTCGGCCTGAAGGGATGCATTGTCTGTGGCGTTGCCAATCTGATCCTTCAGCTCGCCCTTGGCTTTGGACACGCTGCCTTTGATTTTATCACCAAGTCCGTTATCGTGGCTCATTTGGAACAACTCCTTACAGTTAGTGTAGAAATTAATACCCCATCTGGAGCCTTGTTAATCAGCTTAGCTCTGACGTTCAGAGAACTGACCGATTTCCATGCAGGATATCACAGCTGCTCCTCTGTCCAGGCATCCCGGTCATCCGCATGTCCGCAGATCAGATCCCCCGGCTGGATTTCGTCCCCGGGCTGAATATCCTCATCCGGCTGGGCCCAGACGGAGACACTGCCGCCATTGACCGTGAACACTGCGGAGCCATCCTCGCCAATTGTGATCTGCTCCTCCCTGTTGCCGGTCAGATCAATCCAAACTTCACCTGCTCTGTGAGCTCCAACGTTCATGTTCTTCTCACCATCGTCCCCGTTAGAGATAATCACCGCGCAACCAGAGCGCTCAATCTCAGGGACACCCATTCTAACCCAGCCTATGGTATTCGGGTGGTCGAAATAATCCTGCTGATCCCCATAGGCCTTGTTATAACGGGCGCAGAGCAAAGGATCCAACGCTTCCTTCTTGCCCTCGATAGGATGGTCGCCTCCAATGCCATAATAATCGCCATAGAAGACAACAGGATATCCATCTTTGCGCAGCAGAATCAGCGCATAGGCACTAGGTTTGAACCAGTCTTCAATCCAGGATTCCAGCGCTTCGCCCGGCTGGGAGTCGTGGTTATCCACGAAGGTAACAGCATTGAGCGGATGAGAACCTACAAGAGTATCGTGGAAAATCGTTGTCAGATCGAAGGAGCTCCCCGCGTGGGATGCTTCGAACAGCTTATAGTGCAGGGAGACGTCGAACAGGTCGATTTTGTAATCGACCGTATTTAGGAAGTCCCGGCAGGCTTCCAGTTCATTTTTCCAGAACTCACCGACAATATAGAAATCCTCACCGCGCTTCTTCTTCATCGCCGTGGCGAACTCCCGGACGAAATCATGATTGATATGCTTGATGGCATCGAGGCGGTATCCCCCACATTGCAGCGTATCTACCAGCCACTTGCCCCACTCCAGCATCTCGCGACGTACATCCGGGTGGCTGTAATCAATATTGGCGAACATGAGGTAATCATAGTTGCCGAACTCGTCATCGACGTTCTCCGCCCATTGTTTGTTCTCCGCATGAATGCGGAAAATGCCACTTCGGCCCTTTCGGTTATCGTAGTCCGTACCGTTGAAATGCTCCCAGTTCCATTTAAAAGGGGAGTAGGTGTTGCCTCTTCCCGGAAAAGTAAACTTGGTCCAGCCTTCAATTTCGAAAGGCTCGGAGATGTCCTCGGTCCGGTTGTTCGGGTCCACCTCAACGACCTCGAACCGCTCCGTCTCATCAGCCCCGGCCTTGTGATTCATAACCAGATCCACATAGACAAGAATTCCGTTCTCCTGGCAGGTGGCAATCGCCTTGATCAGTTCTTCCTTGGTGCCGTATTTGGTCCGCACGCTTCCCTTCTGATCGAATTCACCCAAGTCATATAGATCATACACGCCGTAGCCGGTATCCTCAGTTGTAATAGCTTTGGTGACCGGCGGTACCCATACCGCGTCTATTCCGATAGCCTTGAGCTCGGGAGCCCGCTCAGCGAGCCGCTTCCAATGCATGCCGTCCGGTTCAACGTGCCATTCAAAAAACTGCATAATCGTATGATTTCTTTTCAAATTGGATTCCTCCTCCATCGATGCAGCAGTCTGCACCTAAACCTGCATAATTAAGCATTACCCATTCGGACCTAAGATTTAACCCAGCAAGCACAGAATTGGGCAGAAGAATTTCAATTTAATGGAAGTGGGCGGGGGAGACGGGCTCAAGGAGCGCCCTGCAACGCTACACTGCCCGCGGGTAACTTCGCGCATGCGAAATGCGAAAAAAGAGGCTTGGCAGAAAGGATTTCCAAATAGGGTACTGCTATTTGTGATGGGGTGAAGTTATAGAAGAGGAAAAGAGGCCACACCTACTTTCTTTAAAGCTGGGAGCCGGGAAAGGAGGCATCAGGATCAGCAATACAGGAAATGGAATCGGACAAGGTTGATTTGACGCAACCTCCCGCTAATTTCCGCTGTCTGCAATATGTAGTGGTTATTTTGTGAAAATCATGTATATTTATACTATTCATACTTATAATTACACTTGCTTCGCTTGTGATGACGGTTCTGTCAGGCGACCGGACTAGAGATGTGTTCCCCAAGTTCAGGGTACAGCTCAAAGGGTGCCGGCCGCTGCGGTGAGGTGACCTGACTTCGCGGCAGCTTCAGCAACCTGGATAAGTGGTATAAATTTATAAGGTAGATTGGCAGGAAGATGGGATTGCACGAGAAAATACAGCTTATTGAGTAACCACAAGTAAGGAACAGGATTTAAAATATATAAATATGAGGTGAACAAAAAGACGCTGAAGTGCTCATTCTTCACGTCAGCACACAATGACATCAAATGAACCGACTACATACAAGCAGTGTGCATACTGCCATGAGCTTAAGCCGGTAACAGAGTTCCGGCGGCGTACAGGCAAGGGCACCGCCCCGGGTGCCCGCCGAGGTGCCTGCCGCTCCTGCCGGAGCAGGTTGAAGGCGGCCGCGCGGGAAGCCGCGTCCTGCCCGTCCCGGCCGGAATTGGCTGGCGCGACAGCGGAGCTGACCCGGCCTGCAGATGTTGGCCGGGAGGCGGCGCCGCCAGGGCCGGGCGGGCAGGCGAGTGTAGGCCCTGGCGAAGGGCCGGGCTCTGCCGCAAAGCCGCGGCCTAAGGCCCCCGCGGGCGGGGCCGGCGGTGCGGCGGCAGGCGCTGGAGGTACGCCGCAGCAGCCGGGTGCCCGCCGGCAGATGCCTGCCGCGGGAGGCCGGCCGTCCGGGGCCGCACCCGGCGCTTCCCGCAGGGGAAGCGGGGCCCCGCCGGTAAGCCCGGCGGATGCCTCGGCCCTGCGGCCGAATCGGCAGGGCCTGATCCGCATGCGCGGGCGGACAGACAGCGGCAAGGGCTGGCAGCAGGAGATTGATCTGGAGCTGGCGAAGGTTCTTGTAGAGGAGAAGGCGGCCGTCGTAGTGAATCCCCACACGATCCGCCGACTCTACACCAGCAAGGGCTTCCGCCGGTATATCCTGAACCGGGACCGCTACATCTGCTACTTCTGCGGCGGACCGGGGGATACCATCGATCACCTGCTGCCCCGTGCCAAAGGCGGGCACACAACGCCCGACAACTGTGTCTGCGCCTGCAATCTGTGCAATCAGATGAAGGCGGATAAGGACGCGGAGGAATTTATGAAGAGAACTGGCGAAATATAAGTTAGGATGAGCCAGTCGGAAAGGATCGGATTAACTAATGGAAATCACGGTAAATCAGAGGGATGACTCCAAAGTCGCCGTCATTACAAGCGACCAGCTTGTGATATCTAACATAAATGACGCATTGGATGTCATGATGAACGCCAAATATCAGGGGTGTGACAAAATTTTGCTCAGGAAAGAAAACATTACTGAAGACTTTTTTGAGCTAAAGACAAAGCTTGCGGGCGAAATCCTGCAAAAGTATACGAACTATAGGGCCAGATTGGCTATTGTCGGTGATTTTAGTGGATACACCAGCAAGAGCTTGAACGATTTTATCTATGAATGCAATCAAGGCGATAAAGTGCTGTTCAAGAAAACAGAAGCAGAAGCTCTGGATGAGCTTCACCGGATTCCGAGTGCGTGGTAAGAACATCGTATACATTAAAAGTGAAGAAGGATACCCGGTACATGGGTATCCTTCTGGCATATTGCTAACCTTTCTTACAACCGGGCAATGATCATAAAGCGCTCTGAATTTGTGCGAATTCCCTGGGTGGTCTTATTGTCCCTTATGAACTGTTGGAGGGTTGAAAGATCAGACTTCTTCCGTCCAAAGTCAGGAATAATCGGAGTGTGTTTTAACAGAAATACGAAGTCTTCAGCCGTTTCATAGTATTCCGTGGCGTTATATTCAAAAGATTGAACATCAGTAAAACCTGCTTCGTACAATTCAGTTACATATTTATTCTTTAGCGTTCCTGACTTTATTCCAAGTGCCTGCCCTCTCCCGAAAGTTGCTTTCAGGTTGGCCTTGTCGTTCTCGCCTACCTGCTGTGTGAGAAATAGGCCGCCTTCTACCAAGACTTTGGAGATTTCTTCGGCATTGAATTCCGAATGTCTGCACGAGACCACATTAAAGAAGTTCTCCGGAAATTCCAGTTTTTCAGCGTTCATCCTAAGAAAACGCACATTGGGTATCCGGGATTTAGCCGCATTCTCTAAAGCAGTTTTGATCATTCCCGAAGACTGGTCAATTCCCACTAGAAGAAGTGCGGAATCAGCAATGGATAGTACAGCTTCCCCACCGCCTGTGCCGATGTCAAGCAATAGATCCGATTTATTGCTGGCCTTCCTCACTTTATCGTAAAAGTCCCATTCTACTCCCTCAGAAGTATATTTCATTTTGCTGAAATCCCATCCGTTGATTCGACCGACTCTATTATAAAACTCTTTATATTCTGCTGGATTCATTTGATATCTTCCGCCTTTCTCATTCTGCATTTAGATTCCATAAGATCAAAAGGGCAGACTTCCCCCTTGATGGCTGGTACGCGTTGTTCTCCAGCCCGGAAACTAAATATCTCGAACGATACGGAAGAGCATCCTGCTTCACCTCATTGAAAGAATTGATTTAACTATAGCTTGGATAGACTTTCTAAACAATAACCAATCGTGCTGGGGCATTGGAGCACAAGAAAGGCTGTCGTCACAGGTGGTTAATGTGGTTGCCGTGATAGGAATCAGCAGGCTACCTTTTACAACTCTTTTACAACGAAATTTGGGCCGAAATGGTAAAATGAGGGTGGAAGTGGAGGTAGCTATGGCACATTTGCTGATTGTCGAGGACGAAAATTCAATTAATGATTTAATCGCCATGAATCTGACGCTGGTCGGGCATACCTGTGAGCAGGTCTATGGGGGCCAGCATGCATTATGTTACATGAAAGAGAATCGCTACGATCTGATCATTATGGATATTATGCTGCCTGAAGTGGACGGTTTCACACTGATCTCATCTGTTCCGAAGAATACGCCGGTCATTTTCTTGACCGCCATGGGCAACCTGACAGACCGGGTTAAGGGTCTTCAATTGGGGGCTGACGACTATATTGTGAAACCCTTTGAAACTATTGAGCTACTGGCCCGGATTGAAGCTGTACTGCGGCGGACGAACCGGTCAATGCAGCTTTTTGCACTGGACGATACGGTAGTGAACCTGGACAGCCGGGTTGTGACGATAAACGGAAGCGAGGTCGATCTGACCCTACGGGAATTTGAACTGCTGGAGATCCTCATCAAGAATAAGAATATTGCATTGTCCCGGGAAAAGCTGCTCAAGCTGGCGTGGAACTACGAGTATAGTGGTGAAACGCGGACAGTGGATGTACATATTCAGAAGCTGCGCAAGAAGCTCAATTGGGAACACCGGATTAAGACCGTCTACAAGTTGGGCTATAGGCTGGAGGTGGACTCGTGAAGTTCTGGCAGAAGGCGTTCGTGGGTATTCTGCTGGTGTTTATTATTTCTCTGGACATCTCCTTATATCTGACATCCCGGTACAGCTTTGATCTTAACCTGAAGCGGGACACGGACCGGGCCTTAGGAGAATATCATTTCATTATTAACGGTTTGAATGACTCCATCAACAGTATTCACTACCGATGGGAGGGGCAGCCTTCCCAAGCTTACTACGAGAGTCTCATGCAATCTTATGCAGATTACTATGGGAGGCAGAGGGTGTTCCTGGGCCTAAGGGGAACAGACAAGATGATATTCTCAAATATTCCGGCAGATGTGGGATTGTCCAAGGAACAGCCCGAACAAGAAGCCTATACAATGCGGGTGAAGAATAGCAGCGGCATTCACTATCTGATCATTTCAGGGAAAATCGGAGGACAGCTGGAAGGAAATGATCTGGTTTATGTGAGGGATCTGACGGAGCTCTATCAGGCCAACGTTCAGCTGACCTGGTATCTCGTCATTGTCAGCATCGCAGTCGAAATTACACTATCGCTGGTGTTGTTCTTGTTCTTACGCAAGCTAACGCATCCTATCCGCATCCTTCAAAGTGCAACCCGTACTCTCTCTGACGGCATCTACAATAGTCGTATCCAGGTCCCGGGAAAGGATGAATTTCACGATTTGGCTGAAAATTTCAATCAGATGGCGGAGAGCATACAAGATAAAATGGATGAGCTGGACCGCAATGCGCGGGACAAGCAGCGGTTAATTGATAATTTAGCTCATGAGCTGCGTACGCCATTAACGGCCATTCGCGGATATGCCGAGTACTTACAAGGGGCCAATACTCACGAGCGGAATCGAATCAAGGCGGCGGATCATATGATTCGCGAGATTGATCGGATCAAGAATCTGGCGTTCAAGCTTCTGGATCTGTCGTTGGCCAAGAACCATTGTCTTGAGCTGCAGGAGATTGGGGTTCTGGAGATCTTTTCCCAAGTGAAGCTAATGGCGGGGCTGGTTCTGAAGGAGCGGAAGCTTCGTCTGACACTTCATGCCGATTCCGAGCTCGCCAAATTGACATGTGATGTGGTGCTGCTTCAGTCCTTGCTTCTGAATCTGGTGGAGAACGCAGCCAAAGCTTCAACGGATGGCTCGGTGATTGAGATGTATACCTATGGGAATCCGGTATCGGTGCTGGAGATTCGGGATTATGGGATGGGCATGCAGGAGGAGCAATTGCAGTACGTGTTCGAGCCCTTTTATCGGGTAGATTCTGCGCGTTCCCGGAATTCGGGAGGAGTAGGGCTTGGCTTGACTCTCTGCCGGGAAATCGCACGCCTGCATGAAGCGGAGCTCCAACTGATTTCACAACCGGGTGAAGGAACGACGGCACGATTGAGTTTTACGACTTCTTTACAACCTGCTGAATACTCTCAAATGTCCGCTGAAATATGATGGGTTTACAGCGGAAGGAGAGGCTGTAAAGCTAAAATAAAGGAGTTTTAACAGATGGACAAGTTAAAGAAGGGATTATCTAAGAACTTGTGGGTTCTGGTGGCGGCCGGTCTAATGATCATTGGAGGAGGCTTCGCATTGGTAGTTGCTTTAAATCATGGTTTGCCAGACAATGCGAAGCTAAATGCAGAGAATGTCAAGATGGAATCGACCCCGACAAAGGCCAACGCGGTCACGCCTGGAGGTTACACGCTGATTGACAAATCAAAGGATACCCCTGAAGAGGAGAAGTCATATAAGCTTTTCCTGAAGCAGGCTAATCCAGGGCATACCCAGGAACAGATTGATGAGGAATATAATAGATTATGGGCTCACAAAACTCCCGGAGATAAGGATATGACTGCCGCTCAAGCTGCAACTTATGCGGTGGATATTCTTAAGAAATTCTATGCGATTGACTTGACCGGATATACGGTAACAGCGAAATTCTCCGGCGGATGGACGTCTAAAGACGTTTGGGACTTTAGCATCACTAAACCTCGGAGATCAGACAAAACCCGGAGCTATAGTGTTTCCGTAGATTCGGTTACAGGATCGCTGATGGATATGTACTGGGGAACTGCCGCTGTTATAAAGGTGGAAAATAAGAACCTGGGTGACCGGGCATGGATCAAAGCAGCTGTGAAACAGGTCACACGTCTTCTTCCGGAGCATGTAACTGTCACTGGCAGCAAAGGACTCATTGGTAATTCTGAAACCGGTGTAGCTGTTTTATGCGAACTTTCCGATGGTTCGGATTCCGTAGTCCTTGTACAAGGCCCAAAACGGGAGCTAAAATATTATCAACATTTCCCGTCAGGATACGATGGAAGCTGGGAGCAGGCGGCAGCAGATGGGGCAGAACCTCCCTGCTGCAAGCTTCCGGAAAGCGGGAAATAAGCATTGACTTAGGAATAAGGAAAGGGCAGGGTAGTATAAAGTTGGGGTCGAGCTATTGATCATCATTTTGCGGAGGGAAGGAACGACGGCACGATTGAGTTTTACGACTTCTTTACAACCTGCTGAATACTCTCAAATGTCCGCTGAAATATGATGGGTTTACAGCGAAGGGAGAGGCTGTAAAGCTAAAATAAAGGAGTTTTTACAGATGGACAAGTTGAAGAAGGGCTTATCTAAGAACTTGTGGGTTCTGGTGGCGGCCGGTCTAATGATCATTGGAGGCGGATTCGCATTGGTAGTTGCTTTAAATCATGGTCTGCCAGACAATGCGAAGCTAAATGCAGAGAATGTCAAGATGGAATCGACCCCGACAAAGGCCAACACGGTCACGCCTGGAGGTTACACGTTGATTGACAAATCAAAGGATACCCCTGAAGAGGAGAAGTCATATAAGCTTTACCTGAAGCAGGCCAATCCAGGGCATACCCAGGAACAGATTGATGAGGAATATAATAGATTATGGGCTGACAAAACTCCAGGAGATAAGGATATGACCGCCGCTCAAGCTGCAACTTATGCGGTGGATATTCTTAAGAAATTCTATGCGATTGACTTGACTGGATATACGGTAGAAGCGAATTTCCAACGCGGATGGGCGTCTAAATACGACATTTGGTATTTTATCATCGGCAAACCTCGGAGCTCAGACAAAACCCGAGGCTATCATGTTTCCATAGATTCGGTCACAGGATCGCTGATGGATATGAGCTGGGGAACTGCCGGTGTTATAAAGGTGGAAAATAAGAACCTGGGTGACCGGGCATGGATCAAAGCAGCTGTGAAGCAGGTCACACGCCTTCTACCAGAGCATGTGACTGTCACTGGCAGCAAAGTGCTGTATGGCAATCCTGGGGAAGGCGTAGTTGTTTTATGCAAGCTTTCCGATGGTTCGGATTCCGTAATCCGTGTAGCAGGACCGAAACGAGAAGCGATGGGGTATCAACATTTCCCGTCAGGATATGATGGCAGCTGGGAGCAGCCGATAGCAGATGGGGCGGAAGCTCCCTGCTGCAAGATTCCGGAAAGCGGGAAATAATCATTGACCGGACTCAAAGAATAACAGGAGCCCCATTTCAATTCTGCCAGAATGGAATAAATGAGCGTAATTTAAGAAAAATCATAGACCAAAGCTGATCATTAGCGCGGTGAACGCTGCCTGTTCAGCACATCCCCCAAAGACGCCATACCCTAACCGGATGGCGTCTTTGCTTTGGGCAGATGGCGATGGCTCTGGCCGAACTGCCACCAGCTCCAGGCAATTCGCAGCACGTCTTTGAAGCCGCGCTTCTTGATCACATAATAAGGGACCAGATAGGCCCCCCAGGGCGCCTTCGATTTAGCTACCGAGGGGATGTTCGCTCCGGCGAAATCAAAGCCGGCCATCCCGCCATCCGACAGGTCCTGCAGCAGGAAACTTTGCAGATGCTGCACCACGCCTTTGCTCATATGCTCGACCTTGCTGCCGGAGATCCAGCCCTGACCACGCTCTTGATTCAGCACCAGCACCACGCTTGCGCTGACAGGCTCGCCATCTTTCGAATAACACACATAACAGCGGAAGGCCTCTTCGCCGAGCAGTTCCTGGGCAGATTCCAGGTCTTCCAGAGTAAGGTTGTGGGAGAAGCCCTGCCGGGATTCGGTACCGTGCAGGCACTCATGCACATCCTTCATATTTCGGGATCGCTGAGAATAATAACCTTCTGAGGCGGCCCTTTTGATCCGGCCGCGGATATCCCCGCTTGCCTTTTCCAGCATAAAAGGAAAGTCCAGGTAATAGGTGTATTTCACACTGACCTCGAAGCCGTGCCAGATAAACGGGCGGACATCGGTGAACTCCGGCGGCAGGCAGAAGCCTGCTGTTCCGGCTACCCCGCTCATCTCCTGAATCATCAGCTCGGCGGCCTCGTGCCACTGGGTGCTGATCCGGTGGGGCTTGGTTGTTGACGTAGGGTGGAACAGGGTCGGGTGATACGAATTCAGGGGCGGAAGATACAGCTTCCCGCGCCGATTGAAGAAGAACAGGCTCTCGCAGCTGTTGTCCGATTGGGGCGCTTGGAACCTGCGCATCACCGCATGGCAGCCCCATTTTTGCCGGTTGAACTCCGCCCAACGCTCCAGCAGATTAGCATCATACATGTTGGTCCATACACTCCCATCTTCCAAGATTAGGCATGCTTGTCTCCCATACAGCATGTATATTTCCGCATCCGCAGGTTTATGACGATGAAGCGGAAGGGCTGCTTAAGGAGCGTAAAATAGGCCAATACTGATTTTTATACGTTTCGACGGATGTTAGAATTTGGATATAGACAATCTGACAGGAGAAGCAGGTTATTTGAGCCAGATGCTTATGTGCCTATATAACGGTCATGGAGGGATGAAAGGTGAAGAAGTTCTTCAAGCAGATGGTCGTGGCCATTCTGGCTATGGCGAACTCGGGAAGCAATGTTCAGCAGGCCATGATCAGCCAGTTTGGTACAGACAGTGTCATCAATGTAAGGCAGGTTGGGGCCAAGGGGAATGGACGGAATGATGATACGCCTTATATCCAGAAGGCTTTGAACCAGGCAGCGGGCAAGGGGGTCAGCGTGTTTTTCCCCAAAGGAACATACCTGATTGATCCGGCCAAAACGCTGATCGTCGGCGGTAGAACCAAGCTTGTCGGTCAGGGTGCGGATTCGGTGCTTAAGGCTTCGGGCAAGAAATTTGCCTGGGAGCTCCTCCGCGTAACGGGCAGCGAAGTGGAGATCAGCAACCTAAGTATGGACGGCAACAATAAGGTGAACCGTGTCCTTGTGATCGGCGGCGGGACCCAGAACGTGAACGTGAATGGAGTGATGGTCTCGAATGCGACCCAGAGTACCAATCCATCGGATGACGGCTATTCAGAAATCGCGGCAGGTATAGTCATCTACGGCAATACGAGCGGGATTACAGTGAACGATTGCGAAGTGAAAAATATATATGCCATCAATAACATTGGCGGAAGCATGATTGCCAGAGGGATCTACATCACCACCACCTGGGGATCGGATGAAATAGTGGCGAAGCAGGTGAAGATCACCAACTCGCACATTCACCATGTGGGCCCGGCGGATGACGGGGATGGGATTTATTATGAGGACCCAGCTATGGATCAGAATAACGGGCAGAACACCGGCAGTCTGATTGCGGGAAATCTGCTGGAGTATTGTGCAAAGCGCGGAATGAAAATCTACGCCCAGGGCGTTAAGGTGAGCGGGAATCACATTGTGAATTCCTATCTTAACAACAACTATTACCAGGGTACGAACAAGGGCAAGCTGGCCCCGGATATGTTCTCCGCCATCAGCGTGTACGGCAGCCACAATATTATTTATGACAACCTTATTGATGGAGTGGGCAGCTTCTATGCGGCCATTGAGGTGAGCGCTTTCGAGACGGTGGAGAACACGGTGATTTCAAATAACAGGATCATTATGGGCAGCAAAAGCACAATTAAGGGGACAACCGCCATCCGGCTCGGAAATATCTATAATTTCACAATCAAGAACAACAGGATCGAGAACGGGGAGAGAGCCATCTGGACCTGGCAGAACGCCGACTTTGGAGTGATCAAGGACAATGTCATCATTATGAAAAACGGTGGGGGAATTGATCTGTCCACCTATCTTAATGGTTACACCCAGGAGAATCTGGCACTTGGAGGGAACTCCATAACCGCCTCTTCGTTTAAAATCCAGCTTGCCCCAACGAACCACAACGTAACGATCCGGACTTGATCATATATGCGCGTCTAACCGCGGTCTTTATGCCGATTGCATTTTGTTGGCATAAAGGCCGCCTTTTTTGTATATCTATGAACTACACGGCAGCCATGATGAGGACCTGACAATACTTAAGGGGCCTGTTCTGATCTGCCTATGTTAGCTGTAGTGAAAAAGGACAAGGGAGCGGGTTGGTTCATGCATTGATACATACGCTTAATCACGGCCTATTCGTTATGTCGTTGGACTTCGAGTTGTATTGGGGTCTGCGGGATGTCAGTCCGGTTAGCCATTACCGGAAGCATTTTGCCCGGGAGCGGGAAATTATCCCGGTAGTGCTCGAAATGTTCGAGCAGGAGGGCATTCATGCCACTTGGGCGACCGTAGGGCTCCTATTCTCCGAGAATAAGGAGCAGATGAAGCAGCAGCTGCCATCTCCGCTTCCTGCCTACATTGACAAGCAGCTGTCCCCCTATCCCCATATCGCTGGGGCAGGGCTGGGCGAAGATGAGCAGGAGGACCCTGACCACTATGGCCTATCATTGATCCGCAGAATTCATAATACCCGCTATCAGCGAATCTCCACACATACTTTCTCCCATTACTACTGCCGGGAAGAGGGACAAGACCTAGAGGCATTTCGGGCTGATCTGAAAGCCGCGGTCCGGGTGGCAGAACTTCAGGACATCCGGGTGGGAAGCATCGTGTTTCCACGCAATCAGGTTAACCCAGAGTATCTGCCGCTGCTGCCCGGGGAAGGGATTTATGCCTACCGGGGAAACCCGCCGCATGCCCTGTACAAGGAAGGCTATAGTACGCATGATCCTTTTCTCAAACGGGTGCTCCGCTTGATGGACACTTATTTCAATTTATCAGGATTTCATACTTACGCTCCGGAAGAGCTGGGCCGCGAGGTGCCTCTTAATGTGCCTGCAAGCCATTTCCTGCGTTCGTATTCGAGGAAGCTGGCTCTGCTTGAGCCGCTGCGGCTGAGACGGATTCTTACGGGGATGACCTATGCGGCTAAACACCGGCAGATCTACCATCTATGGTGCCATCCTTATAATCTCGTTGATCCCTACAATCGTAATCTCAGGCTGCTTGCCCGGATCATCGACCACTATAAGATGCTGAACTCCCGATATGGGATGGAGAGCAGAAATATGGAGGAGCTGAGCGAGCATCTTCTGAGCGGGGAATCTTAAGGAGTTATGAACCACGAAGATTAGGTAAGGTGGGAAGAACCATGAATATCGCATTTCTAGTCAAATCTGTTCGGAGACATTACATTGCTGGCCTACTCACCATTGTGGTATGTGTGGGCGGCGCCTACCTCATCAATATGCTCGTTCAGCCGCAGTATAAGGCTGCAGCCAGCCTAATGGCCAATATCGCATCCAGTAACGAGTCGGGAACCTACAATGAGTTCCTGGCCAGCCAAATGCTCACCAAGACCTACGAGGATGCGATCCAGAGCAGGGTTGTGGCGGGTGAAGTCAAGAAGAAGCTGGGCCTGAAGGAAACGACGGTTGAGCTTTTGAACAGAATCAAGGTAAGGACCGATCCTGGCACCTTGGTCATCAACCTGTATGCGACGGATCGTGATCCGAAGAACGCGGTGGCAATAGTGAATGCTTTTGCCGATGCCTTTATCACCAAATCAAAGGGAATCGTCTCAAGTGCCAAGGTATCGGTTCTGGATTATGGAGACATGGAGCAGGCATCTGTTCCTGTTAGTCCCAGGAAAATGTTCAATCTGGCGCTGGGCGGTCTGATCGGCCTGTTCGCGGCCATGAGCATCTCCCTGCTGCTAGAGAAGCGGCGCCTGCTGCGGAAGAGGAGCCGGATTACTCCGGGAGGCATGGAGAAGACAGCTTGATCTATATAAGTTGAACTTAAGAATTGCTAATAGGCAATAGTGTGAAATGATTCTGGAGAAGCGAAGCGTTCGCCTTTGTGACCGAGAGTTCTACCTTAATAAATTTAATCAAGAAATCTGGGCACAACAGCGATCGGAAGAACATTTCACACGGCTGCCCTACCTGTAAATTCATAGTTCAACTTATATACCTGGATATATGGAAATATGGAGGAGAGAGCATGATACGTTGTGCCATAGTGGGGTGCGGGCATATCGCCCGTAAGCATATCGAAGCAATCCGGAATACGGAAGGCGCAGAGCTTGTGGCTTTATGTGACACGGATATGTCCAGGCTGAACGAATTCAAGCTTAGTGTCGGTGTGCCTGTGTTCACAGAAATGGCAGAGATGCTTCAGATGCTGCCGGAGATTGATCTGATCTGCATCTGCACGCCAAGCGGTATCCATGCCAGGCTGGCAGAGCAGGCAGCTAGGGCGGGCAAGCACCTGATTATCGAGAAGCCGGTTTCCCTTACGGCCGAGGACGGAGAGACGATTCGGCAGGCCGTCAGATACAGCGGGGTCAAAGCCGCGGTTGTTCATCCGAACCGCTACCGGCCGGCTATCCGGTATCTGAAATGGGCGCTGGACGGAGGCCTTCTCGGCAAAATCAGCCACGTGAACGCGACCGTCCGGTGGAACCGGTCGCAGGCTTATTATGACCAGGCGCCTTGGCGGGGAACGCGGGCTATGGATGGCGGGGTTCTGATGAACCAGGCGATTCACAGCCTGGATTTGCTGCTCTGGATGTTCGGCCCGGCAGCCCGGGTTCAAGCACTGGCGGACACCCGGCTGAGACGGATCGAGACCGAGGATGTGGCGGTTGCCGCGCTGAGGTTCGAGAGCGGTGTGCTGGGTGTTGTGGAGGCAGCGACCACGGTGTATGAGCACAATCTTGAGGAATCGATCAGTGTATTCGGAGAGAACGGTTATGTTGTCATCGGCGGAGCGACCGCCAACTGGATCAAGCACTGGAAGTGCTCCTCGATGACACCTGGTGAAATTGACCGCGTTATCCAGCGTGTGGAGCAGGACCCGTATGGAATACCGGGGCATCAGCGGATCATCGAGGATATGGTGAACGCGATCAAGGACGACCGTGACCCCGCGGTGACCGTGGATGATGGAATCCGGGCCGTACAGCTTGTGCACGATATTATCGCTTCCGCCGAAAGAGAAGAAATTCACACGTAAGCTCACTCAGGGAGTATCTATTTATAAGGACGGAGGCTTAATCATGCAGGGGGAATCCACCAGGCTTCAGAATTACAGCGCGGCATTGACAGAGAAGCTGCTGAACAGATCAGCGGTCATCGGAGTGATAGGCCTGGGTTATGTGGGGCTGCCGCTGGCGGTGGAGAAGGCCAAGGCCGGTTACCGGGTTATTGGATTCGATGTTCAGGCCGGCAAGATCGACATGGTCAACAGCGGTGTGAACTATATTGGCGATGTGATCGATGAGGACCTTAGAGGTCTTGTCCAGAGCGGCCGGCTTCAGGCCACCTCGGATTATTCTTTTCTAAGGGAAGCGGACGCGGTGGCTATCTGTGTACCCACCCCGCTGGACACGTACCAGCAGCCGGATACCAGTTATGTGGAGAACTCGGCCCGGGAAATTGCCCGATATCTTCACCCGGGCATGCTGGTGGTGCTGGAGAGCACGACTTATCCGGGCACAACGGAGGAATTGGTCAGGCCGATCCTTGAGGGGGCTGGACTCCGGTGCGGGGAGGATTTCTTCCTGGCTTATTCACCAGAGCGGGTGGACCCGGGCAATAAGCTGTTCAACACGAAGAATACACCCAAAGTAGTGGGCGGGATTACCGCAGATTGTTCCAAAGTGGCTCAGACCCTGTACGCCGAGGTCCTCGACGGACACGTACATGTCGTCTCCAGCCCGTCTGTTGCGGAAATGGAGAAGATCTATGAGAACACGTTCCGCCATATCAACATTGCCTTGGCTAATGAGATGGCGGTGCTGTGCAGCCGGATGGGCATCAATGTCTGGGAGGTGATTGATGCCGCCAAGAGCAAGCCTTACGGCTTCATGGCCTTCTACCCGGGGCCGGGACTGGGTGGACACTGTATTCCGATCGACCCGTTCTATCTGACCTGGAAGGCAAGGGAGTACAACTACCACACCCGTCTGATTGAGCTGGCCGGGGAGATCAACAATGCCATGCCTGAGTTTGTTGTTCAGAAGATCGGGGAGATTCTCAACCGGGAGAAGAAGCCGATCAGCGGTTCCACCATCTATCTGCTGGGTGTGGCCTATAAGAAGGATATTGATGACTACCGGGAATCTCCGGTTCTCCACATCATTGAACTGCTTGAAGATCGGGGGGCTGAGGTATGGGTCAGTGATACCCATATCCGCGCTTTCCGTCATCGGGGACGGGATTATGAATGTATGGAACTGACTCCGGCACGGTTGTCGGCGGCGGATATCACAGTTATTACTACGGATCATTCCGGCTTTGATTATGAGATGGTGGGTGCGGCAAGCCGCTGCTTGTTCGATACCCGCAATGCGATGCAGGGATGGAGCAAGCCACTCCGCTACGAGCTTCTCTAAAATAGCATCCTTCGGAAGATCAGGCAGTGAACGCGGCCTATAGAAGTTGAACTATATAAAATGAACTTTCAAAGTTAACCTCTCTCAGTTTCGATCCCGAGTGATTCTGAAGAAGTTGAGCGTCCGCCTTTGTCTCCGAAATGCCCCTACTTGGATATCTATTTCAAGGATTTCGGAGACAACAGCGGGCGTAAGAACACTCGGCATCGCAGCGCCTCATAAGGGTAACCTTCATAAGTTCATTTTATATAGATTTAGAAATTTGTGGACAGCGACCCCAAAGAGCAATTCATCCAGGTGCCTCCATCCGTACAACTTTTTGTTCAACTTATAATGCAGAGAAATAGTTCAAAGGAGTCTGGTGATAGATGACTTATTACGCCCATCCCACCGCCGTTATTGACCCAGGAGCAGAGATTGGTACGGATTCGAAAATTTGGCACTTCTCACATGTCTCACCCACCGCGGTCATTGGTGAACGGTGCAGTCTAGGGCAGAACGTATATATCGGCAACCATGTGAACATAGGGCACGGGGTAAAAATTCAGAACAATGTCTCTGTCTACGAGGGAGTTTATCTTGAGGACAACGTCTTCTGCGGGCCCAGCATGGTGTTCACGAATGTGCTGACGCCAAGATCGGCTTTTCCCCGCAACACCTCCGAGGATTACAGAAGAACCGTGGTCAAGAAGGGTGCATCCATCGGTGCCAACGCTACGATTGTCTGCGGAGTTACTATTGGCGAATCGGCGCTGGTGGCTGCGGGGGCGGTCGTTCACCGGGATGTGCCGCCCTATGCGCTCTATGCGGGTGTGCCGGCCAAGCGGATCGGCTGGGTGTGTGAGTGTGGTTTAACGCTTGAATTTGGTGGTACATTGGCGGTCTGCTCATGCAGCCGTGAATATAAGCTGGACCAGGATAGGGTTCACAAAATGAAAGAGGTGTAGTGAATGGAACAGCCGCCTGTAACAATGAACCGTATACCGATACTTGATCTCGGTCCTGAAATGAAGCAATTGAAGCCGCAGCTGATGCGTGCGGTGGAGGATGTGCTAGACAAGGGCACGTTCATCATGGGTGAGCAGGTGAAGCAGTTTGAGCGGGAAGCCGCTGAATATCTAGGGGTTGAACACGCGGTGGCTCTGAATTCGGGCACGGATGCGCTGGTGCTGGCGCTGCTCAGCAGTGGGATTGGACCCGGGGATGAGGTGATTACAACCCCATTCACCTTCTTTGCCACGGCTGAAGCGATCAGCCAGGTTGGAGCGGTGCCTGTGTTCGCCGATGTGGAAGCCACGACATTCAATCTGGATTTGGATCAGGCTGCGGAATTGGTCACAGCAAAGACCAAGGCGATTATCCCTGTTCACTTGTTCGGTCATCCGGTGGATATGGATGGTGTGCTTGAGCTGGCGGACCGGCATGGCTTATATGTGGCTGAGGACACTGCGCAGGCCTTTGGAGCGGAGTATAAAGGCCGGAGAGCGGGGACGATCGGCGATTTTGGCTGTTTCTCGTTCTTCCCTTCTAAGAATCTGGGGGCTTTTGGCGATGGCGGAATGATTACCACGAATAATGCAGTGTTCGCAGAGCGGGCAGCCATGCTGAGAACCCACGGCTCGAAGAAGAAATATATGAATGAGCTGGTCGGCTTTAATTCCCGCTTGGATGAGCTTCAGGCTGCCATGCTGCGGGTGAAGCTTCCTTATATCGACCAGTGGAATGAAGGCCGCAGGGTGGCGGCAGACAGGTACAGAGCACTCCTGGACGGAGCACAGGGAATTGTGCTGCCGGCCGAAGCAGATTATGCGGGTCATGTCTATCACCAGTTCACGATCCGTGTACTGGATGGCCGACGGGATGAGCTGAAGGCGAAGCTTGAGGAGAAAGGCATCAGCAGCATGGTCTACTATCCGGTGCCGGTTCACCGGCTGCCTGTCTACAGGTATCTGGGCCTCAGTCTTCCGGTCTCCGAACGGCTGGCTTCGGAGGTCCTATCGATTCCGATTGGACCGATGATCGATCCTGCTGTTCAGAAGCTGGTTGCCGATTCCATAATCGAGGCTCTGCGCTAAAGGCCGCATGCTGAATTACTTCAGGAAATTAGCCCTGGATCAATTTCTGCGCAGTGTTCTGGTGCTGGCTGGAGGGACCTTGTTCAGCCAGTTGATCATCCTGGCGACACTGCCGCTTGTAACCAGGTTATACACCCCTGCAGAATATGGCACTTATTCAATTTATCTGTCTGTCATCGGCATCCTGCTGATGCTGGTCTCCTTCTCCTATGAAAGCGCCGTGACCCTGCCCGAAGACGACAGGACGTCCTCCAGCGTGCTGGGTCTGTGTCTCTTAATATGCAGCGGTGTCAGCGTGGTGAGCGGCCTGGCGATCTTCCTGCTTCAGAAGCCGCTGGCGGTCTGGCTGCAGGATAGGGATCTTCCACACTACTCCCTGTTATTTGCAGTGAGCCTGTTCTTCGCCGGAAGTTATCAAATTTTGAATTATTGGCTGGTCCGCAAAAAACACTTTCGCATGCTGGCCCGGACGAAATACACCCAAAGCATCGGTCAGGTGTCTTCCCAAATTGGCCTCAGCCTCTTCGGCCTTGGTCCGCTTGGTCTGATTGTGGGGGATATCCTCGGGCGCCTGGGTGGACTGCTCCCTCAGTGGAGGCGGTGGCGAGGGGATATGAGGAAGGACTCCATCGTGCTTGGCTGGCATGATCTTAAGGATAGCGCCTACCGTTACAGGCGGTTTCCACAGCTGTCCCTCGCCTCGAACGTGCTGAACAGTGTGGGCATTTACCTTCCCGCCATATGGCTTGCGGCCTTCTATGGGGCCCATGTGGCCGGCTGGTTCGCACTGGGCCAGCGGATTCTCGGCTCCCCTATGACCTTGATTATGAGCTCTGTCCGCAATGTGTATTTAGCGGAGTCGTCGGAATACATGCTGAAGGACCCGTCCAGGCTGTCCCCCTTGTTCCATAAAACGGTAAGGCATGTATTTGTGCTGGGACTGGTCATTATAGCTGTTTTTTTCGCAGTAGGTCCTTCAGCCTTCTCCTTCCTGTTCGGGGACGCTTGGAGACAGTCCGGGGAGATCATCCGGCTTCTGTCGGTCATGTATTTGAGCCAGTTCGTTGCGAACTCCGTGGGCAGCACCATTGATGTCATGGAGAGGCAGGATTTGCACTTGTACCGCGAGATCTTCAGGACCGTTCTGATTGCAGGAGCGCTGGGTCTTGCCCTGTATACCCACCAGTCGGCGGATATGGCAATCCTGTTCTTCAGTGCGGCCTCAACGCTTGGTTATGTGCTCCATCTGGGCATGTCCTGGCTATCGATCAAGAAATACGAAGTCACAGCTCGGGCTGAAGCAGTTGCTGCTGTATCTGGGGGACTTGAGGAATCCGGATTAGATGCAAGAGAGCAGCTTAGGCTGGCGGAGGGTGTGATGTTGGCAGACCCGAAGCGCGGACAAGAGCAAGATCAGGAACAGGAGCAAGCAGATCGGGAGCAAGAGCAGGAGCAAGATCGGGAGCACGAGAATGGCCAAGAGCAGGAGAGCGTCGATGTGCAGTTGGCACAGTGGAGATGGTTCAGACAACAGCGGAAAATGGGGCTGGCGCGGTCAGGTCAGCGGATTACTTACGCGGATGCGGCACGCCAGATTCTTCAGGCCGCACGCCAGAGAAATGGGCTGCTGGGGCCTGAACTCAATACACCTGCCGAATCGTCGGGAGTGTTGGCGCGAGTGCCAGTCAGTGGCCTAGCGGAGGCTGGCACAGTCCCGGAACCATTTTCAGAGGTGCTCACGGAGTCCCGGGAATTCTCAGAAATTCTACCGGGAAGGCCGAATGACACTGAAGCACTTCTGGATACACCAACACCACTTAACCCAGATCAAATTAAGAAGGAACGAGGGTAACCAGATTGCTGATACTACGTTCTCCGATGCAGTACAGACCAGAAAGGGAGTACATTTACCGGGTCGTATTTGAAGAGTTTCTTGGCATGAATTACAGCGTGATTTACGAAGAACGGGACCATATCGAGATTGTAAAAGAAGGCGCAGAGGGCGAGGCATATCGCCTAGTCCTTGCCGATGTGCTTCTTCGTACGGCAGAAGAAGACTGGCTTCAGGCGCCTTCGATGCCGCAGCTTCCGCTTAACGAGGCGGTGATTCCGGGCATGGGCACTGTTCCGGTGCTGTACGGAAGGCCCAATCCGAAGGGAACCTATCTCTTCACTTCCGGCGGAGGTGTCGAGTGCGGCATCGATATTTTCGGCGGCTGTCTGTTCATGCTGACCAGATACGAGGAGTTGGTTGTTCCGGACAGGGACCGCCATAACCGGTTCAGTGCCTACAGCTCAGTGGCTTACCAAGCCGGATTCCTGGATCGGCCCATAGTCAACGAGTATGTGGAGATCCTTTACCTCTGTATCCAAATGCTGTGGCCGGAGCTGCAGCGAAGGGAGCGTACCCTAAGGACAATGATCAGCCACGATGTGGATGCCGCTTATTTCGTCTACGGCCGCAGCAGGCTGAGCATCGCCAAGGAGAGCGCGATGGATATTCTCCGCCGCCATGATCCAGAATCGGGTCTAAGAAAGGCCGTCATGCTTGGACGGAAGCAGACGAACCTGGACCCCGATCCTTTTAACACATTTGACTGGCTCATGAGCTTAAGTGAGCGCCATGGAATCCGCAGCAGCTTTTACTTTATCGCGGAAGAGACCGAACCAGGGATGGACGGAAATTACACGCTAGAGGACGCAAATATCCGGAATCTCTTTAGGGAAATCCATGCAAGGGGACACGAGATCGGGCTGCACCCTGCTTATCAGACCTATCTGCATCCCGAACGCATCAAGCGGCAGTTCCAGATGCTCCGCAGCGCTGCGGAGGAGTGCGGCATCACGCAGGACCGCTGGGGCGGACGGCAGCATTATCTCCGGTGGCGGGCCCCGGATACCTGGCAGCACTGGGAGGATGCCGGACTCCATTACGACAGCACACTCAGTTATGCCGACTCTGCCGGTTTCAGGTGTGGAGTCTGTTATGAGTTCCCGGTGTTCAATCTGATTGCCCGAAGTCCGCTCCAGCTTCGGGAGCGGCCCTTGATCGTGATGGATCAATCCATTGTGCATCCAGACTACATGGGCCTTGCCGGAGACCAGGCGCTCCGGGCAATCCTTCATTATTACGGACAGTGCGCGAAATATAACGGGGATTTCACGCTGCTCTGGCACAACAGTCAGCTGGTGAGGTCGGCTGACAGGCAGCTGTACCAATCCTGCCTTGAGAAGCTGGGCAGCCATAATCCCGCAAAGGTGAGTGTATCGTGAAGATCGCATATGTAATCCACTGGAATGAAGGGCCACGGAGCGGCGTGTTCAAAAAGGTTGTGCACCAGGTTTCGGAATGGACCCGGCTTGGCCACCGGGTTGCTCTATTTCTGTTTACCCGTGCAGCGGGGGAGCACTGGGAGCGGGCGCTCGAGGGTGTGGAAGTAAGGGTGCAGTGTTATGACGGTGCCCTCACACGGCTGCGTGATTTCAAGAGGCTTGCAGACCAGGTGCTCGGCTGGGGCCCCGATGTGATCTACCACCGGTATGATCAGTATTACTTCGGGCTTCCCCGAATTCTCAGACGCGTGCCATCGGTGCTGGAAGTTAACAGCAACGATCTGACCGAGTTGCGGATGGAGAGTGGTTCGTTGTCGTTGAAGTACCTTTATCATAAATACACCCGGAAACGCATACTCCAGGCAGCGGACGGAGCTGTATTTGTGAGCCAGGAGCTGTCCGGTGAGCCCGGGTTCAGCCGCTACGTGAAGAAGCAGGTGGTGATCGGCAACGGCATTAACCTGGAGGAATTCCTCGTAAGCCGGAGCATGACGGCGGTGAGTGAGAGCTGCATAGAGGAGCCGAACGAATCCAAGGAACAGCTGAAGGAGTCAATCCAATCCCAGGCAGGGAGCGGCTTAGGGGCTGGTTTGGGAGCCGACCGGCGGGCTGCCGTGAGCTCTAGGAGTCAGGCTGACGAACCTCTTGGCCCCACGTCCGCCGGGGTCTTGGTTCTGGAACAAACAGTGGATTCGGAATCGGAACAAGAGTCCCTACCTAATTCCCTACCAAATCCGGTGGAGCCCGCTTCGAATCCAGCGGAACCTCTCCGCTCCATATCCGCTGAACCGGTGCGCTTCGTGTTTATCGGGTCCTCCGGCCAAGCTTGGCATGGGGTAGATCTAATCGCAGACTTGGCTGCCCGGCGTCCCGCATGGAAGTTCGATGTCATCGGACTCACCATCGATGAGCTGGAAGGGCCTGTTCCGGCCAACATGAGCTTTCATGGCCCGCTCACGAGAGCGGAGTATCAGCCTCATCTGGACCAGACCGATATTGCGCTTGGCACGATGGCCCTGTTCCGCAAGCGCATGGCCGAGGCTTCCCCGCTTAAGGTGCGCGAATATTTGGCGAACGGGCTGCCGGTGATCATTGCGTACGAGGAGACGGATTTCCCCGAGCCTGTACCGTTCCTTCTGAAGCTGCCGAATCAGCCGGACAGCCTGATCCTGCATCTCGGCAGGATTGAGGAGTTTGCCTCCCGCTGGAGAGGCAGCAGGGTTCCGCGCAAGGAGATCACCCGGTTGGATGTGAAGACCAAGGAATCAGAGCGGCTTAAGTTTATGAAATCCGTAATCAGGGAGAAGGGTGATGGAAGGTGAATATGGAGCTCGGCCTGATTCTCCTGCTGGTCATTGCCATTCTATTTTTCGGAGCTCAGTGTATTCTGCAGCTTGGTCTTAAGATTGACGCCGGTTATGTGCTCGGATTCAGCATTTTCTTCGATGCGATCGGATATTTTTACAGGCAGTATGTCCCTGGCAACACGCTGATTGTGCTGGTTGGGGCTCCTCTGCTTGTGGTGCTGATCGCGTGGTTTCAGAAGCCGGCGATTGCCAGGGGCCTTCTGGAGAACAGGGGCATCTGGCTGTGGGCTTTATTCTTCGGATACTGTGTGGTCTCTTATGCCTGGGCATCCCTGGACTCGAATGGTCTTTCCAAGGAGCTGCTGCTGATCACCAGGGGTGTGATTCCCGGACTTTATACATACATTGTTTACAAAAAATACGGCAAGCTGTCCTGGACGGTGGTTGCCCTGTTCGGGCTCGCTTATTCCGCTGTACACCTGATATTCGGTGAGTACACGAGTGAGTATCCCGGCAGGCTGACACTGCCTGGGGATAATCCGATCTTTAATGCGCGGATCTCCCTGATTGCTGCCACGGCTGCGCTGTGGGGCAGGAACATTCCCTGGCCGGTGCGTCTGCTTACGCTTGGAACCGCGCTTGCTTCTGCTTTTGCCACCCAATCCAGGGGGCCTGTTGCGGCATTTGTCGCAGCGAATGTGCTGATCTTTGGTTACTTCATGTACAAAAAATACAAAAGCGGCGGGCTCCGCAGACTGAAGCGTTATGCCGGCGCAGCCGCTGGACTGATTCTTCTGGGAGGAATTGCCGCAGGGATCTACGCGGACGATCTGGAGCAGCTGGTGGGCGGCAGCCGGTTTACCGTCCTGTTCAGCGGCAGCCAGCTTCAAGGCGATGACAATTTCCTGGGCAGGGTGGATTTGCAGCTCAGGGCGTTTGAGGACTTCCAGGAACGGCCGTTTTTTGGCTCGGGGCTCGGTGGAAGTACTCCGCCTGTGGAGAAGGAGTTTCCGCATAATGTCATTTTGGAGATCGCCAGTGAACTGGGGATTGCAGGCCTGCTCCTATGGGCGGTGGCGTATCTTTATTCCCTGGGGGCGGTTAGAGCCTATCCGGTGCTGATGGTGCTGTTGATCCAGTCCCTGGGCTGCGCTTTGCTTAGCGGTGACTTCGGGTTCAATTATGAGTACATGTTATTCGCATTTGTATCGCTGGCGTTCGTGAAGAAACGGGAACGGGAAGGAGCGGGCTGGATTGAAGAGGGTTCTTTTTCTTATCACAGGACTTGATTATGCAGGGGCGGAGAATCAGGTTGTCCAGCTGTGCAGGGCACTTCGCGCCAAAGATTACAGTGTGCTGCTGATCAGTATGGTGAAGCCCGTGGCCTACCTGGATGAGCTGCAGGAGATGGGGGTGGAAGTCCGCTCTCTCCATATGCGCAGAGGGGTGGCTGATCCCAGGGCGATCTTTCGTCTCAAAAGAATCATACGAGCGTTCCGGCCCGATATTGTCCACAGTCACATGGTGCATGCCAACCTGCTGGCCAGGCTGACGCGGGTGTTCGTGCACATGCCGCTCTTGATCTGCACGGCGCACAGTATCAATGAAGGAGGTTGGCTCCGCAACCTGCTCTACCGGGTTACCGATCCGTTCTGTGATCTGATGACGAATGTGAGTCAGGAGGCGGTGAACCGTTATGTGGAGATCAAGGCCGCACCGAAGCACAAAATCATCTTCATGCCCAACGGCATCAACATGGACCGGTTCACCAGATCGGATCTGGCCGGACGGACGCTCAGGCAGGAGTTGGAGCTCGGGAACTGCTTTATCTGGCTAGCCGCTGGGCGTCTTGCCCCGGAGAAGGACTATGCCTCTATGCTGAGCGCTTTTGGCAAGGTACACCGGCTCTATCCTGGCAGCAGGCTGCTGATTGCGGGCATCGGTCCAGAGCGCCAGGCCCTTGAGGAGCTCAGCCGGACGCTTGAGCTTGATGAATCCGTTCTGTTTCTGGGGATACGCTCCGACATGTCCAGGCTGATGAGTGCGGCGGATGCTTATGTAATGTCCTCCAAGTGGGAGGGGCTTCCGATGGTGCTTCTCGAGGCTTCGGCCAGCGGACTGCCCATTGTGGCGACTGACGTTGGGGGCAACCGGGAAGTGGTGCATGACCGGGTGAACGGTTATCTGGCTGAAGCGTCCGATCCGGACCAGCTGGCGGACTGTATGCTTCGGCTGATGGAGAAGCCAGAGGCTGTGCGTGCCGAAATGGGACGCGCGGGCAGGGAATATGTGAACAGCAAATTTAATATAAATACGATTGTTGAACGATGGGAGAGCTTATATGGGCAAGACGTGCACCGATCACTCAGTTCCTAGAAAGGCGGCTTATGTGGCAACGGTATATGCCCATCTGGCCGCATTCCATCTCCCGTTTATGGAGGACCTTCGCCAGGATGGCTGGAAGGTTCACGCGTACGCAGGCCCGGATCATAGGCGACAGAAGGTGGAAAGTGCGGGATTTGCATGCAGGGATATTCCCTTCAGCCGAAGCCCCCTGGCCTGGGGGAATGTGCGGGCTCTCTTTCAAATGATCCGGCGGCTTAGGAAGGAGAATTATGAGCTTATTCATGTTCATACCCCTAACGCCAGCCTGATCACTAGGCTGGCGGCCTGGCTTGCAGGCGCAAGAGGCGTGGTCTACACCGCTCATGGATTTCATTTTCACCAGGGAGGTTCCAGGCTCGGCTGGCTGCTGTATTACCCGCTGGAGCGCATGATGTCCAGACTCACGGACCTGCTGATAACGATTAACAGCGAGGATTTCAAGCGGGCGGAGAATTTCCCGGTGCGGGGGCGGCTGGTGTATATCCCCGGTGTGGGGGTGGACCTTGAGGGGCTGAACCGACCCGGGAGAGAAGTTGGGAGGCTTAAGCGGGAGCTTGGGATTAACGGGGACACCCTGACGGTGCTGTGTGTGGCTGAGCTCAACCGGAACAAGAATCAGGCCCAGCTTATTCATGCTGTCCACAGCCTGGTCCGGCGGGAGACTCCCGTGACATTGCTGCTTGCAGGGGTCGGCAGCAGCGAGGAGATATGCCGGGACTTGTCCCGGGAGCTCGGGCTTGCGGAGCAGGTGAAGTTTCTGGGCTTCCGCCAGGATATTCCCGAGCTGATGGCTGCCGCGGATGTCATTGCCCTCACATCCAGGCGGGAGGGGCTGCCGAAGGTGCTGCTGGAGGGGCTTGCGGCGGGGAAGCCCCTGCTGGTTACAGATGTCAGGGGAAGCCGTGACCTAGTTGTGCAGGCCGATAACGGATACGTCGTTCCGCTGGACGATGCCGAAGCGGCAGCTTCTGCGCTGCTTCAGCTCTATGAGGATCCCAGCCTTAGAGAACGCATGGGCAGGCGAAGCCGCCAGATGTCGCTTCGTTATGACCTGAAGCGGATTCGCTCCTTGATGAGGGAGCTTTACAATGAGGTATTGCATGGAGGTTATGGGAGGAGAGAGGAGCGGCGCTTCACAAATGATTAAGCTTTTTCGTCTCAAAGGCATGAAGGTGTTCGTGCTGCTGCTGGACATCTTGTTTGTCTATGCCAGTTATCTGTTAGCTTACAAGCTGATCTTCAGAGGGCATATCCCCCCGGCGGAATGGGAGTCATTTCTGGATTACGCCCCGTGGCTCGGGCTGTTTACGATAGTGCCTTATTACATGTTTTATTTGTATGATTTCGCTGGGCGGCAGAAGCCGTCTACCTATTTGTATAACCTAGTTCTTGCGCATGTAGTGTTCGTGGCGGAGCTGATCGTACTGAATTATTGGCTGAAGACCTTCAGCCTGCCAAGAAGTGTGGTTGTGATCGCCTTCGGTGTGCAGTTGGTCTTAACCTTTGGGCTTAGGCTGCTCATCTTCTTGATCCAGTCCAAAGGAATTGGGCGCAAGCGGGCGATGGTAATAGGGGGCCATGGTCATTTGGCCATGGACAGCTTAGAGACGGTCCTTGCCAAAGGCAGAACCTGGCTGGATATCCGGCAAATTGTGGTCATCCCTGAAGGGGAAGAGACGCCGCCCGAGTGCTCATGGAGTCATATCGATGTTGTTCTGCTGGCTCATGATCTGCCTGCAAACCTTAAATCAGCTGTAATCCGGGCCGCAGGACTGAGGCGGATTGAGGTGCTGCTGATTCCGGATTTCTATGAGCTGTCGCTCGTCAACGCGGAGTCCCAGCAGCTGGATGATCTGATGGTGTACTCCATTATGCCGCCGCAGCTCAGCCTGTTGGAGAGGATGATGAAGCGGTCGGTGGACCTGCTGATCTCATCCCTGCTCCTGTTGGCCGCTCTTCCGGTGATGCTGTGTATGTTCCTGCTTATCCCGCTGACATCCAAGGGCAGAGCTCTATTTGTCCAAGAGAGGCTCGGCAGACATGAGAAGCCGTTTCACCTCCTCAAATTCCGCAGCATGGTCGACAACGCTGAGCTGAGCACCGGGCCGGTGCTGGCCGAGGCCGGTGACGCGAGAATTACGAGGCTCGGCCAGTTCATCCGGTCAACCCGGATTGATGAGCTGCCGCAGCTGATCAATGTCCTGAAGGGGGATATGAGTCTGGTGGGGCCTCGCCCGGAGCGTGCCTACTTTATCGACCAATTCAAGGCCGAGCTGCCGCATTATACGTACCGGCTGATGGTGAAGCCGGGTCTGACCGGGCTGGCCCAGGTTAAGGCGGGTTATGCAACGTCTCCAGAGGATAAGCTGCGGTATGACCTCCTGTACATCAAGAACTATTCCCCGCTGCTTGATCTGCGGATTCTGTTCCAGACGATTATGGTGGTCCTCAAGCGGGAGCAGTCTAGAGGCGTGGCCCGCAGCCCGCAGCCGTCCGCCGGATCAGGACTTGAGAAGCTGACTGCTGGGTCCGCCGAATACTCCGCGCCGCCAAAACGGATACACGGATGAGCGGGGAAGGCCGCTCTCCTAACCGGACAGAACCTAAAGGAGGCCCGCCAATGAGAATACGCAGGGTGTTTATTGTGCTTGCCATATTGGTCCTGCTTGCAGCGGCGGCCGGGCTTTTCCTGTACTGGTGGCTCCAGCCGGCCCGCCACTTCCGGAGTGCGGACATTCCAGTACTGGCCGCGCCGGATCAGCAATCTGCCGCAGACCGGCCATCCACGGCCGCAGGCAGGAGCAGGGAGGCTCTGCACTCCGGCGTGCAGGGCAATCGGTCTCCAGAGCGGCAGAATCCGGATAACCCAGGCAGCGATCAGGTGAGTAACGGTCAGGTGAGTTTGAATATTTTGGTTCTTGGCATTGATGCCCGGGGGAAGGAAGACTCGCGTACAGATGTGATGATGCTTGCCAAGGTGAACGTGGATAGGAATACCGTTGACCTGGTTTCCATACCAAGAGATACCCGGGTTCAGCTGCCGGGGGTAGGCTTTACCAAGATCAACCACGCCCACCTGCTGGGCGAGCTCCGAGGGGGCAATCATAGCGGGACCAAGGCTTCACTCCAGGCAGTCAGCGATTTGTGCGGCTGCTCCATTAACTACTATATCAAGACTAATTTTGCGGGTTTTGAGCATTTCATCAACACGCTTGGCGGGCTTGAAGTCAGCCTTCCTGCACCGGTTAAGCTGACCTATGCCCACCGCACCCTGCCAGCCGGCAAGCAGGTGCTGAACGGAGACACAGCCCTAAAGCTGGTGCAGGAACGGAAATCATTAAGTGAAGGAGATCGTGGGCGCCAGTCGAACCAGGCCCTCGTGCTGAAGAGTGTCCTCAGGACTCTGCTGAAGCCCGCGAATCTCGCCCGGTTACCCGAGCTGATCCAGCAGGTGAGACAAGATATCCTGGATACGAATCTTGAAGATGGGGACATTCTCAGCCTGTCCTTGCTTGCCAAGGAGATGGGGGCGGAAGATATCAAGTATCATCAGATACCTGGACATAGCGACAAGCTCTACGATCCTCTGGTCAAGAAGGAGCTATACTATTGGATTCCCGATCTGGCACAGCTGAGGGGGATTTATAAGAACAATGTAAAATGAACTTTAGAATTAACCGACCTCAGCTTCGATCCCGAGTGATTCTGAAGAAGCGGAGCGTCCGCCTTTGTCTCCGAAATGCCTCTACTTGGATATCTAATTCAAGGATTTCGGGGACAACAGCGGCCTTAAAGAACACTCGGCATCGCAGCGCCCCAAAAGGGTAACCTTTATATATCATTTTATATAGCCGAAAGAACGTTAAACCTGCCGCGAAGCTTTGAATCATTATTTCAGTCATATTTTCATTGCGGCATTCATAAATTGAATCGAATTGCACGGGTGAAGGCCTGGGAAGCCTTCTTTAATCCGGGTTTCATCCGTCAGGGACCTATATGAATAGGAGAGTAGATTCAATGAAAATCGTGGTAACAGGTGGAGCAGGTTTTATTGGAAGGCATACTGTAGAGAAACTATTGGAGGATCGGCATCAGGTTGTGGTGATTGACCACCTGGACGGAGGGATAAGGTCGTACTACCACAGCGGGGTAACCTTCTACCAGATGGATATTGGCTCGGAAAAGCTTGCGCAGGTTATGGATGCTGAGCGTCCTGAGGGTGTCATCCATTTGGCGGGGCAGGTCAGCGTGCAGCGCTCGATTCAGGATCCTTCTCTGGATGCACAGCATAATATTATGGGTACTGTTAACCTCCTCCGGCAGTGTGTTAACTTTCAAGTCCGCAAGTTTGTATTCTCCTCTTCCGCAGCCGTATACGGAAATCCAGCCGCTCTCCCTATCCATGAAGAGCATGAGGTGGCTCCTCTCTCTTTTTACGGCGTCTCCAAGCTTGTATCGGAGATGTATATCCGTTCGTTCTCCAAACAGTTCGGACTGGACTACTCCATTCTGCGCTATGCCAACGTGTATGGCCCGGGGCAGACTATTAAGGGGGAGGGGGCTGTGGTGGCTTCCTTCATCACCCGGATGCTTGACGGCCTAAGGCCTTCTATCTATGGGGATGGAGGCCATTCCAGAGACTTCATCTATGTCAAGGACGTAGCCGCAGCCAACGTTGCGGCGCTCCGGAATGCTTCCGGTGAGACGATGAATATCAGCAGCGGGGAGCCGCTGACGATTCAGGAACTGTTCACCCTTCTGTGTGATCTGAACGGACTACATATGAGCCCTGACTATCAGGAGGCCAAGGAAGGGGATATCGTGCACAGCCTGCTGAGCAATGATAAAGCCAGGGCGGTACTTCGCTGGGAGCCTGTCTACTCGGTGGCAGACGGCCTGCGGGAGACACTGCATGATTATTCCCTCCAAAAGTCAGCGGTATTATAGCAGCAGCCTCGCGATATGAAATAGTTCGAATAGACGTTTTTCTTTCGGCAGGGATGTGCTATGATAAAAAAGACTGTGGGTATGAGTTAGTAGTGATATATGATTAGCATCAATGCTCGCTGTTTCCTGGGTTTCACTGAGGGTTCTATGTTCAAGGATTAATTTTATAATGTCAGGTAAATGAATGAATCTATCTTAGGATAAAAGTCAATTTCATGGCCTAACCTCTCTTTCAATAGGGATGTTAGGCCTTTTTATGTTGGTAAGGGAGGGATAGAAAGACTCGCTTCGGGGCCCTCAAAGGCCGCTGCACTAGGCAGGGCGGAAGAAGGCTGGACGCGCGGGTCGGGCATCGATGGATCAATTACATGGTCAGCAGCTGCATCAGCTAATAGCAAGTTTTACGGGGAAGATGTTCCGGGATCATTTCGGGAAAGGCCCGGAGTCTGTTATTGTCTCGATTAACCATAAGTTCATTACGATTTACCTGAAAAATTTCCTGATTCCAACAGAGCGGGTACTGCTGCAGCAGAATCAGGAACTCATGATTCGTCAGATACGAAGCCGAATGATGCGGCAGATCATTCCGGAGCTGAGGAGTTATCTGGGGGATGTCCTGCAGGAATATCCGGAAGAGATTCTGTATGATTGGGATTATGAGAGTCGGAACGGCATGCTGGTTGCTCTTTTTCCTAATATTCTGGAGTGCGGCGACACAGCAGTGAAGGCATACCGGGGACGGCTTGAGATTGAACGAGAACTCATGCGGATCAGCGGCCGGATTCAGCAGGAACCAGCGGAGATCAGCTCTTATGAGATCAATCCTAGAACATGGCTTGTAGTCCGAAGTGGCATCCTGGGAGATCTGGAGAAGGAACTGATACGGATGGAGCTTGGAGATCTGCTGGGAGATGTGAAGAGAAGACTGGAGAAGAGTTACATAAAAGACAGCCCCGTGATCAGCAGTGTTCTCAGCCGCAGTATTGCTGATTGTTTCATAGATTGGGATTACGCGCGGGATCGCAGCATCACTGTCATTACGACCCACCCACCCCGCTCATAAAAGATTACAAATTGGTGATTCTCTGTAACGATATTGTGATTCATTTGCGGCATGCTCTGTATATAATTAAGAAAAAGAGTCCCATGGGGCGTTTGAAACGTGCTAATTTGGTTATTGAAGAGTATATATAATTCGAACCATCACAGCGCCGCTCTCATTCCAGCTCATTTTTAACTTCTTAACTACTTATGAAACAGGCAGGGATGCATCGTGAAGAGAACAGCAGCAATAATCATGGCAGTATTCAGCTTCGTCGTAGTTTCCGTATTCAGTACGTCCGGTACAGCAACCGCAGCAGGAGCAGCACAGAATGCAGTTAAGACACAGACGAGGACCGTATATATCAAGCAAATGAAAACATCAGACGGCCACGTTCGGATTACGGTTGATCCAATTGGATGGTACGTTGGGAAGGAGGCTGACCGCAAGTTCAAAGAGCGGGAGCCTGAAGCCTTCAAAGAAATTGGCGGAGCGCCTGACGGGTATTATATTACCAATGACAGCAAACGTACTGCCAGCTACCAGGTCGCTTCAGATGCGAAGGTCATGATGCAAATCTACGACCGCACAGGCAAAATGGAGGATATCGACCTGAAATGGAACGAGAAGGTCTCCTTGAATAAGTTCAAATCCATCTATCGGAATACGAAGCTGATGGACGTCCGGGAGTTTCCGTACCATATCACTATTAAGAATGGTCAAGTTGTGAAGATCGTTCAGCAGTTCATTCCATAAGAAGATTATAGTTGAACGCAGAAGGCCGCTCCGTATCGGGGCGGTTTTTTTTGTATGGAATCAGCAGTTCATACTCAGTTTAAATTTGTGCTCTATGATGAGGTTCGTCAATCCAGAGAGCCTCAGTTCAGTAGAGGCTGCTTAGTTTCTTTTTAAAGGGAGAGAGGTGTGTTATGACGACAACAACAAATAATAAAGCGCTGGTACTAACCGGTCTATTGCTGGGCTTGATCTTCTCAGAGCTTGATGAGACTGTGGTTTCAACCGCGATGCCTACAATTATCCGTGATCTGGATGGGCTGTCGCTGTATGGATGGGTAGCCGGGGTATATATGCTGGCAATCACCATGTTCATGCCGATTATCGGCAAGCTGGCCGATATCCATGGCCGCAAGAAAGTGTACCTCAGCTGCATGGCTTTATTCATGACAGGTTCCGTCGTTAGCGGGATGGCCCATTCCATGGAGGTGCTTCTGATCGGGAGAGGAATTCAAGGTATTGGAGCTGGTGGATTGATGCCGCTTGCCTTGGTGATTCTCGGTGACACCTATCCGCTTGAACAGAGAGCCAAGATTCAAAGCTTAGTTGGGCCTTTGATGATACTGCCACAGCTGGTTGGGCCGCTTATGGGCGGTTACTTCGTGAGCCATATCAGCTGGCATTGGATCTTCCTGATTAACATCCCGGTCGGCCTTGCCGCTGCAATGATTGTCTATCTCGGTATGCGGGAATCACGCGGAAGCGAAGAGAAGAAGCCGATCGACCTGGCCGGTGCGGTCACGCTTCTGCTCGCGATATTGTCTGTCCTGCTGGCGCCTGTGCTGGTGGATACCCAAGGATATTCGTGGGGCTCCCCGGTAGTTATCGGCCTATTGGCCGTTTCCGTACTGATGATTCTGCTGTTCATCCGGATTGAACGGCGGGCGGAAGACCCTATTATCCCACTCAGTCTGTTCAAGAACCGGCCGGTGGTTGTGCTCTCCCTGCTGGTATTTACAACGATGCTGGGAGTTATGGGTGGAATGGGCGCATTTCCCTTCTTCGCTCAAAATGTGATGGGCCTTACCCCTACTGAATCCGGTTATATGATGCTGGCGTTCATGGCCGGGGCAGTGCCAACCAGTATCGGGGTGGGTTTCATCATTACGAAGATTCCTTATCGCACGATCTTCATCGTCTCCTTTATCTTCCCGATCCTTGGTTTCTTCCTGCTAACTCGTATAGGTGTAAGCTCCACAGTTCTTTATGTTGTGTCCAGCTTCTTCATTCTGGGGGTTGGACTAGGGGCACTGTTCGGGGGAGATAATCTGATTGTTCAGGAATCGGTGGAAAAAGAACACAGTGGGGTGGCGCTGTCCACCGTCCAGCTGATACAGTCCCTGGGCATGACGCTTGGCTTTAGTATTTTTGGAAGCCTGCTGGCCAGAAATATTCATCAAGGGATCGCTGGAATTGGAGGAATTCCTGCCGGGGCGGCTGCCGAGATCGAGACCGGCAAAATCCCGCCAGGGCTGGCAGAGGGTATAGTAAGGCAAACCCAGGAGGTGTTCTCCCAATCCTTTCAGGGCATATTTACGATCGGACTGTGTTTTGCGGTTGCGGCTTTCGTGATTTGCTGGTTCATGAGAAGAGAAGTGCTGACAACTAAGGAAGAGCACTCTGTAAACGTTCATGCATAACTAAGCTGTAAGGCAGCCTTCAGTGATACTGAAGAAGGTCAAATCGTACTGGTGCTCTTTTACTTTGATTAAACTACTACAGGGCTGCTGCTGTTCTATGTGTAGAGGTTCAGATGGATTCTAGGCCTGTATCAAAGTACAAAGGAGGCTGCCGGTATCACTTCATTACTAGGTTTTTTTCTTGTTTCCTTTATTCTTGCATTCCTCGTGGCGTATATGCTGTATATTTTATTTCCTAGAAGCTCAATTAAAATTTTCTTGTTTAGCTTCCAGTGCACCTTGTTTGGAATCGCCCTGTTTGCTTTTTTTAAAGAATCTTGATTCACAATACGTAACTAAGGGCTACCCTGTAATTCATCGGAAATGATGACGGGGGAGCCCTTAGTTTTTAGCACTATATTACGACTATATAAAATGAACTTTAGAATTAACCGATCTCAGCTTCGATCCCGAGTGATTCTGAAGAAGCGGAGCGTCCTCCTTTGCCTCCGAAATGCCCCACAGATATCTAGTTCAAGCATTTCGGAGACAACCGGGGCCTTAAAGAACACTCGGCATCGCAGCGCCCGAATAGGGTAACTTTCATAAGTTCATTTTATATAGCATTACAAAAACTTAAGTGTCCTTCCAGCCGCTGAGGGTGTCCTAGGATGAATAAGGGCCCTGCCAACGGTTCCCCCATTTAATTTCACTTGCTCTTCCATAGTTCATGCAGAGGACCGTCTAGTCCGTAGACAGGGTCGGTATCCGGCACTGGAACCCGGCAAATCTCCTTAAGAGCTGCTTCACGCTCTTCGAGTGTGGCCCTGCGGGTATTGTAATCCATGCCGTCCGGGTAGGCACCCACAATCCGGAAGTCGGGGCTTGCGTCCAGTTTCTTATGCCCGGTTCCTGCGGGAAGAAGGACGACGTCCCCGGCCTCCAGCTGGAAGGCTTGGCCCTGTTCCCCGCCCAGCTGCAGCTGTGCTGAGCCGGAAATGACACCAAGAACCTCGTGGGAATTGCTGTGGTAATGATGATAGCTGAATACCCCATTCGTCCAGCTGTTCAGCCAGCCGTTCTGGTTGAACAGCGATTCTGCCTCTTCCGGTTTATCCAGTAATGCACCCCGGTACAGAATTACGGGGAGATTCTGGTTATTCGGAATCAGGCCATCATCGGTAAAGATCAGGGAAATCACTTTAGAATTTGTCATTGGATGGATCTCCTTTCTGCCTTTTTTGGCACTTACAGCGGTTAGGATGCAAGGGTTACGGATAAGATACAGGATGAGGAGATTTGTTTCGCAAATATTATAGGAATGGAGGCTCAAACATGAAAACCTTGGATGTGGTCGCTCTTGTTCTGCTGATTATCGGCGGGCTCAACTGGCTGCTTGTGGGATTGTTTCAGTATGACCTGGTTGCCGGGCTGTTCGGCGGGCAGAACTCTGCGATCTCACGCGTCGTTTATGTGATCGTAGGTCTATGTGCCCTTTACTCCATCAAGTTCATTGCGGGTGTTAGCGACCGTGAAAGAGCTTAATCCAGCTATGTCCACTTCCGGCCAGCTGCCGGAAGTGCCATAAAAACAGTTCCAGTCTTTTTCGCGAATTGCATATCGATATTTGAGACAAGAGCCGCTCTCACAGCGGCTCTTGTTTAGTTATGTGCGCCCAGCCTGACTAACATCATTTTACACGAAGTTTCCCGGGAATGGTCTTTATCTGCCTCAATTCATATTGCAAACCGTCAAGCAACAAAAAAGTTGATGCAAAATATAAAATGATATATAGTATCAAAAGAAAGTTAATGTCATAATTAACGTAATAATTTTACATCTATTGATCAGGGCAGAGACTTTTAAATCCGATAGAGGTGATTTAGATGTTAGATACAGTGCTCGGCTTTAATGAATTGACTCCTTCCATGTTTGCTTTTGCAGGGGGCAAAGGGACCATGCTTGCGAGGATGTACCAGGGCGGATATCCTGTTCCGGAAGGATTTGTCGTGCTGCCATCCGCTTTCGAAGAGGGACAGTTGAACGAGGGGGCTTGGAAGGAAATCGTAACTCGTGTTAATAAGATTCGGCATATGTTCAATGGGGCCCAATTTGCGGTACGATCATCGGGATTAAGTGAAGATTCGGAGGCTGCTTCTTTTGCCGGGGAATTTGATACCGTTTTAAACATGAAGACGGATGAAGAAATCAGAGATGCCCTTTACATGGTATACAGATCGAAGTATGCAGAAAGAGTCAGGGTATATAGTTCCATACAAGGAATGGAACAATCCCACGAAATTGCGATCGTCGTTCAGTTGATGGTTGTCCCCGAGATCTCGGGGGTACTTTTTACCGCTGATCCTATAACAGGCAGCCGCGAAGTAATGACCGGCAATTATATATTTGGATTGGGAGAGCAGCTTGTGTCAGGGGAAGCCAATGCTCATTCTTTTACATTAACAAGGTCTAAAGGAAAATACAGCGGTGCAAGGGTTTTTAGAAAGCAGGCAATGAAGCTGTATCGTTATGCGCTTAGACTTGAGAAAGAGCTGGGAGGTCCGCAGGATCTGGAATGGGCAATCTCAAAAGGGAGGGTGTACCTGCTCCAGGCACGTCCAGTTACGACTCTTAGTCCAGGAAACCGGGATAAGTTTGAGTGGAACGATTCGCTTACAGGGGATTTTCTGTGGACCAATACAAATGTGGGAGAATCCATACCCGATGTATTCACTCCTTTTAGCTGGTCTGTCATCAGGGCGCTCGATGAGGAGCAGCAGGTTGTTCCGGGTCACTACTTAATGTCGGGGAATATATGCGGGCGAGTGTACTCTAACATCAGCCTTCCTGTATCCGCATTCCAAGCACTGGGTTTCAATTCCCGTTCCATTTTAGCGAAAATGAGCAATGTATTTGGGAAGCTGCCTGAAGGGATCGGCATTCCTGTGTATCCTTTCTCCAAATGGAGTATTATCAAAGCCTTGGTGCCAAGAATACTTTATAGTTCGAAGCGAACCCGTGAGGCGGTTAAAGGCATGAGCCAGTATTTGAAGGACAGTCCAGAGGAATGTGCGAAAATCATTGACCGCATCCACAAAGTGAAAACCAAGGAGGAGCTGCTCCGCATTTGGAGACAGGATCTCTGGCCTAGAAATGTGAAGGGGGTCTGGGCCGCCTTTGAGGGGACAAGTCAAAAAATGCAGAAATACGTCAAGTTAAAGGAAAAGCTGAGCAGGCTGGTTGGCTCAGAAGAAGCAAATCTTCTTCTGTCTAATGTAGGTGGGAATGCTCAATTAGAAAGCCTGGGTCCGGTGATTGGAATCTCCAGAGTAATCCGGGGGGACATGACCCGCCAAGAGTATTTAGTCAAATACGGGCACCGCGGTCCTCATGAGCATGAGCTGTCCATTCCTTCTCCGGGAGAGAGCCGGGATTTGCTGGAGAAACAGATTAAGGACATAGAGGATTCACCGATTAACGTGGAGGGGCTACTGGATAAGCAGCGTGAACAGTATGAAGAAGCGTGGAATAGATTCGAGCAACTGTTTCCTGGTGGAAATAAACGGTTTAAGCGGCAAGTAGAAAGAGTACTAGAGGGTCCGCAGGTCCGGGAAGCCGCACGTTCAGAATGGACCCGGGGGTTCAGGGTCAATCGGGCTTTTGCCCTCAAAGCGGGTGAGTTAGCCGGGATAGCTGATGATGTATTCTTCCTCTACCTGGATGAGGTGCTGAGTTGGCTTGAGGGTGGCGAATTGGAAGCCAGGCAGCATATCAATGCCAGAAAAGCAACCTATGCGAAGTATCAGGCCTTGCCGCCCCTGCCATCCATCATCCGCGGCAGATTCGATCCGTTCAAATGGGCGGAAGAACCGAACCGCAGAATGGACTACTTCAATCCAATGGAGCCTATGCGCATTTCGCCGGAATCGGAGACACTTAAGGGCTTTGCTGGTGCCGCAGGCAGGATTGAAGGAAAGGTGCGCGTTCTGACACAACCAGAAGACGGGGATCAGCTTAAGCCAGGTGAAATTCTGGTAACCTCCACAACTAACGTAGGATGGACAACGCTTTTCCCTAAAGCTTCGGCAATCATTACCGATATTGGCGCGCCGCTGTCCCATGCTGCCATTGTAGCCAGGGAGTTGGGCATCCCCGCTGTTGTTGGATGTGGCAATGCAACCGCCAGACTGAAGACAGGAGACCGGGTTATTGTGGATGGCGGGCAGGGCATGATACAAGTCTGCCCTCCTTCTTAAAGTGAGGGCGCTTCAACGATGAGTCAGGTACAGCCGCTATTCGGGAAGCGCCGTAATGCGGACTGCACGATGGTGTGAGAAGAGGGGGCTAGGAGCCCCCTCTGACCAGGTTGCTTACTGCGGATTCGTTGTCCAGATTCCGGCTGTCTTCAGGAAGACGCGCGGAGGAAGCTTCAGCGCGGCTAAGGTGAGATCAGCCACATCCTCAGGCTGCATCATCCGGTCCTCGTCGCCGATCTTGAGGCCGGCGTTCACGGCTAAATCCGTATTGACCGTGCTCGGCGTAAGTGCGGTGACACGGATGTTATGCTTGCGCACTTCCTGAGCAAGAGCTTCCGTTAATCCCATGACCGCAAACTTGGATGCGCAGTAGGCCGATCCGGTTGCGAACCCGCGTTCCCCGGCAGTTGAGGCCACATTAATAATATCTCCGCTGTTCTGGGCGATCAGATCCGGCAGGATAGCGCGGGTGACATTGTAGGTCCCCATCAGGTTCACGTCAAGGATTCGCTTCCATTCCTCAGGGTCCATCTCCACAAAGGTCCCGAACTTGGCGATTCCCGCATTGTTGATCAGGATATTTACGTCTCCCAGCTCCTGCTTGATCTTGGCTGCCGCACGCTGTGCCTCTTCCGCGTTCGAGATGTCAGCAGGTGCAATGCTGACCTTGACTCCGTATTTCCCCCGCAGTTCCTCCGCGAGGCTGCTGAGATCGGCCTCAGTGCGGGAGATCAATCCAAGATGGACACCTTCCTTGGCTAGAGCTTCAGCCACTGCCCGGCCGATTCCCTTGCCAGCACCCGTGATTAACGCATTTTTATTTTTCAATTCCACATTCATCGCTCCTATCTGTTCTCTATATGTAATGTATACCCCATAATAATACCCCTATTGACGTAATTTTTACACTTTAGCACTAAGAAATAAAGTAATAGAATACTTTGAAAATTTCATGAATATAGTCTAGCTTTTATTTACACATCAGGAAAATAGAACTATAATAAAGACTGAAAAGCAGGTCTTAAAGCTCTCTTAAATGAAAAAGGCAAACTTGCTGAAAGGCAAGGACGCAAAGCCAAGGGTCTAAAGCAGTATGCTATGACAGCCGGTTACCAGAGAAGAGGATGAAAACTAGGTCTATCAAGCCTCGGGTCTACTCTTTAGAGTAGGCCTTTTTGTCTGGATATAAGTGGAGGGTTCTTGAAAAATCATTAAGGAGGAACAATGTCGTGCAGGTTCATATCAAAGGGATAGCCACCTATCATCCGGCCCAGGCATATGATAATGCCTATTTCGTTGAGCATTTTGACAAGCTGGGTCTTGAAGCGGAAGGGTTGATGAATCATCTTGGGAGAAAGACCCGTTATCTGGTAAGCACCGAGGAAGAGAACTCCCTTTCCATGGGAGTGACTGTTGCGAAGAAGCTGCTGGCTGAATCCAAGGTCTCCGCGGAGGAGCTGGACATGGTGGTGTTTGTTTCGGATACCCCGGAGTACACCTATCCCAGCAATGCACTGCTGATTCATCGTGAGATCGGCGCGGTGAACGCACATATCGTATACGATTTGAATACGAACTGTATCGGGATGCTGACCGCGATGGATCAAGTCCGGCATCATTTGATCGGGAACCGGTATATTAAGCGCGCGCTAATTATTGGTAGTGTTCATGTCAGCAACATCGCCCGGAAGGATGATACGATCGTCTACCCTAACTTTTCGGATGGGGCAGCGGCCGTGATTTTGGAGAAGACGGAGCTTCCAGGCGGATTTATTGATGCCAATTACAAGACGGATTCCAAGCTTGGGAATACCGTAATGTTCCCGGCGGCTGGTATGTCGGCGATGTTTCGTGACGGGGTGGCGGAAGCAGACAAGCGGCTGCGGTTCGATCCACATGATGTGAGTTACTTTTCGGACGAGTGGAAGAATCTGATCACTCTGCTCCTGGGGCGTAACGGAATGCTGGCCACGGATGTCGATCACTGGATCTTCTCCCAATTCTCACGGCCGGAGATTGAGGAGACGCTGGAGAAGATGCATATCGAGTTGGACAAGTACACCTTTGTGGGTGACCGTTACGGATACACGGGAGTTACCAGCCCTGTCTTTGCCCTTGAAGATGCGCTCAGAACAGGCCGGGTCTCCGCAGGAGATAAGGTAGTTCTGTGTTCTGTAGGAATTGGCTATACGATGTCTTCACTTTTATATCAATTATAACGATATAGGTATTGAGAGAAATATTAACCATTTGGAGGGACCATAGGATGTTTGTATTTGAGAAGAAGCAGGCGGAAAAGGCGTTGGCAATTACTGTAAGTGGATTTATGAAACCGGATGAGGCTGAGGCTTTTCTAAAAGAATACAATGAGCACATTAACTCGATTAATCCGGCAGAATACACACTGATTATTGACTCAACGAACCTGGCCGTATCCAAACAGGACATGCTACCTGTCCTGGAGGGCTGCTTCAAGCTGTATATGTCCAACGGATTTAAGAAAATCATGATGGTCAACCCATCTTCCGTGGTTGCGAAGAACCAAATGCAGAAGCTGGCAGAGACCATTGCTTACACAGGAATCTTCGTGGATACGCTGGAAGAAGCATACAGTCACAATTAATTCCGAGCCTAGGGCGGCTACCGTCCATGGTTGTTGCGGCCTGCTCTGCCCGAGCAGGTCGTTTATTGTTGTTCCACTTCGAATAAAGGTTGCCAAAGACGCATAGGTTTTGAGGAACAGGGGAACCTAGAGCTTAAAGAACTTTAGGGTCAGGATTCCGGTTATTTCTTAGGACGTTTTTGAATTAGCCTGGAGGCGCCTGTAGCCACCAAGTAGATGCCCGCGACAGTGAACAGGGTTCCAATCCACCGGTACTCCTGGAGAAAAGGAACCAGGGTGAACAGGACAAGTGCCAAAAGAAAACGGAGAATAATCTCTTGTTTCATCGTATTTGTGTCTCCTTTCCCTAAAATGTCGCTCAAAGGCGATTGCTGTGAATCAAGCCCGATTTATCACATAAATCTTTGATTATTATGAACAAATTGTAGCATGATGTGCAAATTTTCACCTATTTTTAAAATTTCTTTTTCAGTTCTTGGATAAAAGGTGTAATATAAGAGTATAGAGTTCCGTTTCGGCCTGTTTGAAGCTTCTACAAGAACGTTAAGACAGGATTGCTTATCTATTGCCCAGCCTAATGAAGCGGTCTGGTGTTATAGGAAAGTTATTTCAGGTATTTATTAAATAACGGACTGCTATACAGTTGAACCTAGTGTGTGGATCTGATCCAGACCCTAGTTTGCGCTGTATAATTCAACGTAAAGGAGGAAGTTCCAAATGTCACAAACTTCTAATCAACAAGAGACATCAGCTGCTGAAGAGGCAGTTGCTTCTCAAGCGGTACCTTCTGAAGCTGGTAAAGAGCTGCTCGATCAGCTTATGAAGCCGGAGGTTCAGCAATCCCTTCTGGTGCTGGTAGACCAGCTGCCAAAGCTCACTGAGATGATGGGCGCCCTGACAACAGCTTATGATTTCGCTCAAAGCATCGCTAAGGATCCAGTATTCGTGAACGATCTTAAACATGGATTCTCCGAGTTTGCCACTCCGGTAGTAAGCAAGGTTAAAGGTGTCGCTGCTGCAGCGATTGAAGCAAATGACCGTGCACAAGCCGATAATTCGACTATCGGTGTATTTGGCCTGCTCAAAATCCTGAAAGATCCGAACGTACAGAAATCGCTGCGTTTCACTCAAGCTTTCTTGGATACGCTGAGTGAGCGTCAAAAAGGACAACGTTAATTTCAGAATAAACACAATTCAGAACGGAGGATGGATATGTCGAAGCAAATTTTGATTCTGGGCGGCGGCTACGGCGGATTGCTGAGCGCATTGACTGCACGTAAGTACCTGAATGCGAATGAGGCCAATATTACCGTTGTTAACCGTTACCCTACCCACCAGATTATTACCGAACTTCACCGCCTTGCTGCCGGGAACCTTCACGAGAAGGCCGTTGCGCTTCCACTTGATAAACTGCTGAAAGGCAAGAACGTGAACTTGGTGATTGATACAGTTCAGACTATTAAGCCGGACGATAAGCAGGTTGTGCTCGGCAATGGAAACACGTTAAGATATGATGCCCTGGTTATTGCCCTGGGAAGTGAAACAGCTTTCTTCGGTATCCCGGGTCTTCAGGAATACAGCTTCACGCTGAAATCCGTAGACGATGCCAACCGCATCCGTGCTCATGTTGAAGAGAGATTGAACGCCTACAAGCAGTCCAAGAACAAGGCGGATGCTACGTTTGTTATCGGCGGCGGCGGACTTACCGGCGTTGAGCTTGTTGGTGAATTTGCGGATGAGCTTCCGGAAATGTGCCGTCAAAAAGGCATCGACTTCAACGAGATCTCCCTCTACTGTGTGGAAGCAGGTCCATCGATTCTGGCTGGATTCCCGCCAGAGCTGGTTGAGCGTGCTACAACCAGTCTGGAGAAGCGTGGCGTTGAATTTGTGACCGGAGTGCCGATCACTGAAATGAAGCCAACTTCCGTTATCCTGAAGGATGGACGTTCCATCGATACTTCCACTTTGATATGGACTGGCGGCGTTCAAGGAAATTCCGTGGTTGCGAACTGCGGTATTGAAGTTAACCGCGGCCGAGCTTCTGTAACAGAATCTCTGCAATCCACTTCCCACAAAGATGTATTCATCGCGGGAGACAGTGCGGTTGTAATTCCTAGCGAAGGCGCACGCCCTTATCCGCCAACTGCCCAACTGGCATGGCAGATGGGGGAGACGATCGGTTACAATCTGTCTGCTATGATCAAGGGCGCTCCGTTTGAGCCGTTTAATCCGGTATTCTCCGGTACGCTGGGAAGCCTTGGCCGTAAAGACGGTATCGCCATGCTTGGAGCAAACCAAACCCGCTTGAAGGGAACTCCTGCATCCTTGATGAAGGAAGCAAGTAACATTCGTTACCTGGGCCACATCCACGGATTGTTTGCCCTGGCATACTAATTTGAAATAAGCTCAGAGGAAGAACACGGTCCTGCGTGTTCTTCTTTTTTGTATAAGGGATGCCTACAGTATGATTTTTCCAACATAAACGGACTTTGTTTAGACCTTACTTAATGGTACATTAGTGTGTAATAGTAAGGAGGTTAACTCATGTATTCCAATAAACAAGATGAGACTTTACATATGATGACATATACACTAAACAGCGGAATTAAGGGGACGGTACCGCTCTCTGCTTCTCAGATTGGCGAGTGGTTGGAAAGCTACCGGAGCAATACCCGGTTTGTTACGGAGATTGGCAAGGAATTCTTCGGACTGAACCCGGAGCTTGTCGCTGATTTCAAAGTACAAAATGTATTCTCAAGCTACCGGGAGGTTGTTCTTCCGAAGCAGCAGGAAGTGGTGTATAACCGGCTGTCTGAAGAGTTTAAGAAGAATTCAGTTTATATTCATATTGATTGCAAATGTGGTACAACGTATACAACAGAGTCCCCTTACTTCCGGACGAAATGGTATTGTACCAAGTGTAAAGAAATTGTGTTTCTGGATAAGAAGAAGCCTCCAGTCAAGACCAACAAGGGCGATGCCCATTATATGACCAATAAATATTTAGTGGAAAGAGATTGAGGACGGGGCTAAAGTGAGTATGCCATCCTTGGAACGGCGGAATGTGGGGATTTTTGCCCATGTTGATGCTGGTAAAACAACAACAACGGAGCATATCCTCTTTGCGAGCGGCCGCATCCGCAGTTTGGGAAGCGTGGATTCAGGAACAACTGTGACCGATTGGCTGGATATGGAGCGGGAGAGGGGCATCTCTGTCCGTGCCGCAACCACGTCTTACGTATGGAACAATGTGCGGGTGAATCTCGTGGACACGCCAGGGCATGTAGATTTCTTGTCCGAAGTCGAACGTTCTCTTCGGGTAATGGACGGAGCGGTACTTATTATTTCGGCGGTCGAGGGCGTTCAGGCCCAGACGGAGCTGATTTGGAACGCACTGCGCAGGCTGGAGATCCCCACGCTGCTGTATGTGAACAAGATGGACCGGGTCGGCGCGGATGCGGGGCGGGTGCTTGCGGAGGTTCGCACACAGCTGTCTACCAGGCTTGTGGTTATGCAGTCCTTGTCTGGCAGCGGCGGGGAATTTCAAGGGGCAGCTGATCTATGGAGTGAGGGGATGGCTGGGGAGAAGCAGCGGGAACTCATTGAATCTATAGCTGAGGCGGATGAGCAGCTTCTGGAACGGTATTTGGATGGGGAGAGTGTATCACTCTCCGAATGGAAGAGACAGGCCCAGCGGCTGAGCCGGAATGGAGAAGTTTATCCGGTGCTTTTTGGCGCATCAAATAAAGGGATTGGAATCCCCGGGCTCATGGATGCGATCACCGATTATTTGCCCGGGCCGGGAGGGGACCCTGAAGCACCGCCCTCCGGGGTTGTGTTCAAGATTGAACAGGGCAAGTCGGCGGGTAAGATGGCCTTTGTCCGCTTATACGAGGGCACGATCCGCAACCGGGATGTAATCCGTAATGTGACCCGGCAGGTGGAAGAGAAGGTTACGCAGATCCGCCGGGTGGAAGGCGGGCGCTCCGAAGACACCGGTGTGCTTGAAGCCGGCGATATCGCGGCGGTGTGCGGCTTGACCCAGGTGCAGATCGGAGACATTCTCGGGTCACCGGATGCGATTCCTGAGGAAGCCCGGCTTGCTGTTCCGCTGCTTACGGTACAGGCACAGTGGGAGAATGAGCAGGATTACCCGCGAATGGTTCAAGCGCTCAGGGAGCTGTCTGAGGAAGATCCTCTGTTGGATGTCCAGTGGCTTCAGGAGGAACGAGAGCTTCATCTGAAAATTATGGGGCCAATCCAGCTGGAGATGCTGACGAGTCTGCTGGATTCACGTTTCGGCCTGAAGGCCAGATTCAGCCCGCCTTCCGTGATCTATAAGGAAACCCCCAGCCAGGCAGCCGAGGGTTATATCGCCTACACGATGCCTAAGCCTTGCTGGGCAGTGCTTCGCTTCCTCATAGAACCAGGAGAAAGGGGCAGCGGTACCCGATATGCTTCGACTGTCCGAACAGAAGACCTGCTGGCCCAGTATCAGAACGAGGTTGCGCGGAGGGTGCCTGAAGCGCTCCAGCAGGGGCTGTATGGCTGGGAGGTGACGGATCTGAAGGTGACGCTGGTAGAAGGCCAGCATCATGTATGGCATACCCATCCGCTGGATTTCGCGGTGGCTACGCCAATGGGCCTGATGAATGGCCTAGCCGCAGCAGGCACCCGGCTGCTGGAGCCGGTGCTGAAGTTCCGCATTGTCGTACCCGAAGAGTTTGGAGGGCGTGTGATGAATGACCTCACCTTAATGAGGGGCACGTTCGAAGCTCCTGAACTTCAGGATGGCCGTATGACCATTGAAGGCAAGCTCCCCTTGGCCGAGTCGCTCGAGTACCCTGTGGCCTTAAGCTCATTGACCAAGGGCCGGGGGACGATCGCAACCTCCTTCCTGGGCTATGAGGAATGCCCGCCGGATATCCATGCGGCGCGGCAGCGGCGCGGTGTCAATCCGCTGGATCAGTCGAAGTATATTCTTAGTGTGCGGAAGGCATTATAAATTATTTTTTGCTCTTGGCATCCAGCTTGGCGATTTCCTCAGTTACGACAAAGGCAAGGTCTTCGTTGCCGAATAAGGACAGCACACTAAGCAGGGTATCATGGGGGATATCTCCCGCTTCCTCCTTCGGAACGGTCAGATCTATCCCCTGCTGTAGAGCGGCATTGGCCGCCTGCTGAGGATAAGCCCTGGCGTACAGCTCGGCGGGGTCGAGATCGTGGTTCACACACCACTGGGCAAATACGAGGATCATCATTTGCTCGTCCTGTCTGTAATTCTCGATGATTTGTTCTTCAAGCTCTTTGCGGTTCATATGTGCAGCTCCTTCATTTCAGTTACTCATTCATATAGATAGTACCGTATATTATAGCGAAAGGTCAGGTGGGATCACAATGATTCTGAATGAGAAGATCAAGGCCTCGGAAGTCAGGCTCACAGGACTAGATGGTGAAGATTTTGGTATTGTGGCGACGTCCGAGGCGCTGACTATGGCCAAACGGTTGAAGGTGGATCTGGTATGTGACTCCCTTATGAGCAGCCCGCCCCCATGCCGTCTTGTATCTGCCGGAAATGCCAGAAGAGAAGCCGATCAGAAGCGGAAATCCAGCCAGCCTCCCAAGCTGAAGGAAATCCGGCTGACTCCCCGTATAGAAGATCATGACTACGAGACGAAGAAGCAGCAGGCGGAGCGAATGCTGAAGACGGGCGATGCGGTCCGGCTCGTGGTGAAAATCAGCGGGAAGGAAGGGGCTCAGGCCAAGTCGCTGCTTGAAGATCTGGTCCGTGATCTGAAGCCTGTGGCACGGCCCAAGTCAGGTATTCATGTAAGCGGTAAGCAAGCAGAGGTGCAGCTCGATCCGCTGTAGGATGTTTATTTTTGTCAGCTATTTGCTTTTTAAAAATGGATAAGCTATAATGAGGTTAATTGTGAGCGCTAACCTCATTTACACATTGTAAAGGGTTATCATTCTAAGGCATGAACCTTTTACAATGTGTGAATTTTTTATTTTCTCAAAAGAATAAAAAGAAACATGTTAAATAAATTATTGGAGGTAATACACATGGCACAACAAGGTACAGTTAAATGGTTCAACGCAGACAAAGGTTTCGGTTTCATCGAAGTTGAAGGTGGCGACGATGTATTCGTACACTTCTCCGCAATCACTGGTGAAGGCTTCAAAACTTTGGACGAAGGCCAACGCGTTGAGTTCAACGTAGTTCAAGGCAACCGTGGACCACAAGCTGAGAACGTTGTAAAACTGTAATAAATCATTACAGCGAAGCATCCCCTGACCATATTGGTTAGGGGATGTTTTTTTGTGCTTATATTTTCATGTAGGCAGAGAAGAGCCCTCTTACATCTCGGGCGGGTAGGGCCCTTATACGGATGATTGTTTACTGCCGGTGCTGCTGCCAGTGTTGCCGGTGTTGTTAGTGCTGCTGGTGTTGCTGGTGCTGCTGCTGGTTCTAACGCTGTCAGCTGCAGGCTCCTGCATGGATGGAGCTTTCCTTAACTGCCACCGCCTAAGGGGGATGCCGGATGAGCAGATGAGCATGAGCATCAGGAGGATAAATGGCGTCCCATACCTTGAAGTGGGGATAAATAAGAGCTGGAAAGCAAGCATTCCGGCAATGGCCCAGGCAAGGAACTGTTTGCGGATCAGCCCATAGGGAATGGTGACCAGAGAGATAGCAATGATCAAGTAGTGAAGAGCGGCTGAGATTTTGACCTGAAGGACAGGGAAGTACTCCCTATTGTGGAACCACATTTCCTTGAACAGGTATTTCAGCTTGCCGTAGGTGAACCATTTGAAATAGGACAAGAAGTGGTCCCGGAAGCCGTTCATGATCAGATAGATTCCGTAACGGGTCTGGTCATTGCCGAATTTGTGTTCCAGTTCATTGTAGTCAACGTCTTTATAGAAGTAGGGATAGGCTCCGGCCAGAAGCGCGTTGCCACTGTCCTTGGCAAGCAGAGTGAATTCGTGCAGAACAAGCCAGTTCCTGAGAACCCAGGGCAGAAAGCATAGGAAGACAGTAAGCAGCAAGGGAACTAACAACCGTCGTTTAGCCTGATTGCAGGCTAAGAACACGATAACAATCAGAAGCACGGGCGTCATCACAGGGCGGGTCAATATTGCGAAGCTAAGAAGCACCGCACTCAAGACCACACTCCGTACAGAACCACTGCGCCACATGATCTGCCAGGAAGCGAAGAAGCTCACGAGCAGGAAAAAGAACAGCGTTTCCGTGTAAAATAAGCCTGTCATATAGATAAATGGAGGGTATATCACCATAAAGGCACAGGCGGACCAGGTTAACCACGGACGAGCGGCAGGGACAGAGCGTAAGAAAGCGTAAAGCGGGAAAATTGTGGCTGCTCCAAGCATGATCTGGACCCATTTGAATGCGTTGAGATTCATTGAGAAAATGGCAAGAACAGTGGAGGCGTATACAGGGAATCCCGGTGTAACCCGGGAATTGGAGGTCTCGCTTCCGTAACCGTAGCTATGTTCCGTGATGATCTGTTGGACCATAGTGTAATATCTCTGGCCATCACCTCCAAGGAAGTTAGGACTGCCTGCCAGGAATACATAGGCGTACCGAAGAAATACAGCAGCCAAAAACAAGAAGGCAAGAAGTAACGAACTGCGGTGTAAGCGCGCAAAAGCATAAGTCTTCCGGAAATCCATCTATAAAGCCCCTTTAAATATTAAGTATTCAATACATTGAAATGATGCATAATCTTTTACACACACGGTGACGGAGGTGATTTAGTTACACTCTATCCGCAAAAAGATTTTGTACCCGGATAAAGTTGGGATGAGACAGGGGGCGGAAGGTGTGTACGGAGTGAAAGATAAAAAACTATTTGAAATCGCTATCAAAGGAGATTATAATGTGGGTATTGAAACGTTTCAATTCCTGAAACGTCTTTTAATCCATAAGAGTCAATTATTCTACTAATTCTTAGCAATACACAGGGTATTGACATTAGACGCAGAAAACAAGCTTTTTCAAGGAAATCTGAAGGGTTGATGAGCAGAGGTGGAAAAATTTATTTTTACTAAAAATCGAAACGTTTCGATATTTCCGATTTTATGTATCTATTTATTCTTCCAAAAGCATATTATTGAAGGTTATACTAATTGTGGAATGAAGTAAGAAGGGCGGGACATGTAAATGGCAACGATTAAGGACGTGGCTAAACTGGCGGGAGTTGCTCTCTCAACGGCCTCGTATGCGCTGAACGGAGATACCAAGGTGGCGGAGAAGACAAGGACAAAGGTGCTCGAAGCCGCCCGGCAGCTGAATTATCGCAAGAACGGTTTTGCCATGGATTTAAAGCGAAGCCGCACCAACACAATAGCGCTTATTCTGACTGATTTGTCCGGACCTTATTATTCGGAACTGATCCGCAGCATTCAAGACGTGGCCCTTGCTAACGGGTATGATCTGATCGCCTGCAGTTCCATGGGCGGCAAGGAGTCAACGGCCGTCCGGTTCCTGCGGGAGCGCAGGGTGGATGGAGCCGTGGTTCTGGCTCATAACATTACGGATGAAATTCTTTTGGAATCCGCCGGGGAGCGGTTCCCGATTGTGGTAATGGACCGGGGGCTGTCGGGCGATGGGTTGATCAACGTTCGCGTGGACAGTGAACAGGGGGGATACACCGCCACCCGTTATTTGATCGATGCGGGGCACCGCACGATTGCATATATCAGCGGCCCGTCCAATTCAAGTGATAACGCGCTCCGCTATCAGGGTTATCTACGGGCAATGCACGAGGCGGGTCTGGAAGAGAAGGCCAAGTGGCGGCTGAGCGGGAATTTTGTGCGGGAGGGCGGATACAGCGCCACCAAGATGATGATCATGCAGGGGGAGCTGCCTTCGGCAGTATTCTATGCCAACGATGAGATGGCGCTTGGCGGCTTTAAGGCCTTCGAGGAGGCGGGGGTATCGGTACCCAATGACGTTTCGGTAATCGGCTTTGATGATATCCAGCTGGCCGAGTATGTGCGGCCTTCGTTGACTACAGTGCGCCAGCCGAAGCATGAGGCCGGTTCTCTGGCAGGGCATCTCCTCTTCCAGATGTTGGACGGGGGAGAGGTAAACGACTCCTACAAGCTGATGATTGAGATGGTGGAGCGTGAATCAGTCCGGAAGTTAGGTGTTAAATCCGAAATTTAAACAGCGGGGTTGCTGATCGGGGTCTTTATACAGACACAAGCCTATCCGCGGACGCTGGGAGTATCGGTAGGATTTTATGTCATACTGCCGCTTGAATCACCGCTGAGGGAGAGCCGAGGGGGAAGCTGCCGGCATACTGTACTTGCTGTATGGGCTTAGCGGAAGATCAGTCTGGGTGGACCCGGTAGCCCCAGGTTGAGCGTTATGCTGAAGCCCTCGCCCCTGGTGCTTCCGGTGGTTCAGCGGAGATACTACACGGATATGAAGCAGGGAGCCGCATATTTTACTTATGTGAGTGAAGAGCTCCCTGCGCCTGTTCAGGATATGTTTCATGTTTCCTGTCTCCGGGCTGCGTAAGGACACCTTCGCGGCTGGGATTTCCATGGATGGGTATGGGGCATTCAAGCTGGAATGGCTTTTAGTTAACGGAGAAAATCGGGTATGTCTTCTCCTCTGGTTTTGGGGGGATGAGGGCTTTCATGCATTTTTGGTGAAACGTTTCAAATTTTAGTGGAAATTACATTATATAATACACTGTAAATAATGATTTTTGATGAATGAAAACGATTCGAAATCCTAAACAAAGTGCTTATTCGAGGACACAGCAATTGTTAAGTGAACCCAGAAACTATAAGTTGAACTTGGACTCGCCCATAGGCAAGTGGTTCTAGAGAAGCAAAGCGCTCGCTTTTGTGACCGGACTTTCACTTGTAAATTGAATTGAGAAATCTGGGAACATCAGCGATCGGAAGAACATTTCATAAGGGTACGTGTAAATCAATAATTCAACTTATATAACGTGTTCTTTAATACAGGAGGTATGGGCATGATTGAGCAGTACAGAAATGTGGATCTACAAAGTTATATAGACAGGATGACTCAGGACGAGAAGATTGCCCAGCTGCTTCAGCTCGCAGCCCCTTTCTTTGAGGGTGCGAATGAGGGCGGGCAGATTACCGGGCCAATGGCGTCGCTTGGCATTACGGATGAGATGGTACAGGGAGCAGGCTCTGTTCTTGGCTTGGCAGGAGCAGAGGAAGTTATCGCCGTTCAGAAGGCCCACCTGGCAAAGAACCGCCACGGGATTCCGCTTCTGGTGATGGCTGATATCGTACACGGCTTCAAAACGATCTTCCCAGTGCCGCTGGCAATCGGCTGCTCCTGGGATCTGGAGCTGGCGGAGAAGAGCGCCGAGATTGCCGCCCGGGAGGCTGCGGTATCCGGTGTGCATGTTACCTTCGCCCCAATGGTTGACTTGGTACGTGATCCCCGCTGGGGACGGGTGATGGAATCCACCGGCGAGGACCCTTATCTGAACAGTGAATTCGCCAGAGCCTTTGTCAGAGGCTTCCAGGGCCAAAATCTGCAGGGGGATAAGATACGTGTGGCCGCATGTGTGAAGCATTTTGCGGCATACGGACTCTCGGAAGGCGGACGCGATTATAACACGGTGGATCTTTCGGAAAGACAGCTTCGGGAGTATTATCTGCCAGCTTACAAGGCCGCGCTGGATGAAGGCTGCGAGATGGTAATGACCTCCTTTAATACAGTGGACGGTGTTCCTTCTACTGGGAACCGCAAGCTGATGCGCGAGCTGCTCCGTGAGGAGTGGGGGTTCGATGGTGTGATCATTTCGGACTGGGGGGCTGTCAAGGAGCTGATCCCGCATGGTGTTGCGGAGGATGAAGCCGAAGCCGCTTACCGGTCCATCCAGGCCGGAGTCGACATTGAAATGATGACCAGCTGTTATGTCCACTACCTGCCACGCCTCATTCAGGAAGGTCTTGTGGAAGAGAAGCTGGTTGATGAAGCAGTCATGCGCATCCTGGAGCTGAAGATGAAGCTGGGACTGTTCGATGAGCCGCTGCGCGGGGCTGATCCAAAGGCAGAGCAGGAGATTGTGTTCTGTGAAGAGCATCGCCTGGCTTCACGTGAACTTGCGGCCAAGTCCTGCGTGCTGCTCAAGAATGACGGAGTGCTTCCGCTGAGCAAACACCAGAAGATTGCCCTGATTGGGCCATTTGCATCCAGCGGAGACATTCTTGGGCCATGGTCATGGTCCGGCTTGCAGGAGGATGCCGTTAGGCTGGACGAGGCTATGCGCGGCTATGTCAGCTCATCCAGGCTGACCGTCACGCAAGGCTGCGGGCTGGAATCCTCCATCGAAGGCCAGATGGAGCAGGCGGTAGCGGCGGGTAGAGAAGCTGACGTCATCGTGCTTGCGCTTGGGGAAGACTCCGAGTGGAGCGGCGAAGCAGGCTGCCGCTCAGATATCCGTCTGCCTCAGGCGCAGCTTGATTTGATTTCCTGGCTGAAGCCGCTGGGCAAGCCGATGGTTGCAGTGCTTTTCAATGGCCGTCCACTCGATCTGCATGGAGTTTTTGACGAGACGAATGCGGTGCTTGAGGCCTGGTATCCGGGTAGTGAGGGTGGAGCAGCGGTGTCGGACATTTTGTTCGGGGAGGTCAATCCTTCAGGAAAATTAACCATGTCCATTCCGTATTCCGTAGGCCAGATTCCGGTGTACTACAATCACTTCAATACGGGACGGCCTAAAGATGCGCCTGATGCCCAGGTCCGGTACGTATCCCAGTACCTGGACATTCCGAATGAGCCGCTGCTGCCGTTTGGTTATGGCCTGAGTTACACCTCGTTTGCCTACAGCGGCCTGACGCTCTCTTCGGAGACGATGACTGAGAAAGAGCCAATCACCGTGCGGGTTACGGTGACTAACACGGGAAGCTGTGCTGGGGAAGAGGTTGTGCAGCTCTACGTCCGGGACTGGTCGGGCGATGTGGTTCGGCCGCTCAAGGAGCTTAAGGGCTGGGCGAAGGTCTTCTTGCAACCAGGTGAACAGGCGGAGGTCGCCTTTACTTTATGTGAGCAGCAGCTCCGCTACCACCATGCCAACCTGCAATATAAGAGTGATACGGGGCGTTTTACTGTCTTTGTGGGAACGAACAGCCGGGATGCGGCTGGCGCCGAGTTCAGGCTTGAGAAATAAATGTGGTAGCCATATAAAATGAACCTTAGAATCAACCGATCTCAGCTTCGATCCCGAGTGATTCTGAAGAAGCGGAGCGTCCGCCTTTGTCTCCGAAACGCCCCTACTTGGATAACAATTTCAAAGATATCGGAGACAACAGCGGCCTTAAAGAACACTCGGCATCGCAGCGCCCGAAAAAGTGCAATCTTTATAAGTTCATTTTATATATACAGAGAGAATAGGATGTGGGTAGATTGACGATGACTGCAACAAGCGCAAAGCTTATTTTGGAGAATGAGCTGCTGAAGTTCACTTTTTTAAACAGCGGTGATTTGTATCAGGCAAGCGGGCAGAATATCATGATTAATCAACTGCTGAGCAATCCGGTAGACGGTTCACTGGGTAATATCTATCTCAGACTGCATGAGCAGGATGGAATTCATGCATACCCGCTGCTGGGTGTGGATTCGGGGAGTCTTCTCCGCAAATATGCCGGCCATCTGGAATGGGAGGGCGAGATCAAGTCCCTGGAATCCGGGAAAATCAAGTACCGGGTCAGATTTACCTTGGCTGACGAGGGAATCTGGTTCTGGGATGTCGAGCTGGAAGGTTCGGGTGCCGAAGCGGATTTGATCTACGCGCAGGACGTGGGAATTGCCGATCCCGGGGCGGTACGCAGCAATGAAGCTTACTTATCGCAATATATTGATCATAACGTGTTCGATGATGAGCAGCTCGGGTATGTGATCTGTTCGCGGCAAAATCAACCCCAGGGCGGCAAATTCCCTTATCTCCAGCAGGGTTCCCTAACCAAAGCGGTAGGGTACTCCACGGACGGATTCCAGTTCTTCGGGCTGTCCTACAAAGAGACAAATAAACCGGCCATTCTCTCCCGGGAAAAGCTGGCTAATGATATTTATCAGTACGAGTTCGCTTATACAGCTCTGCAGACTCAGAGGGTCCGGCTTAACGGACAGGCGCAGTTTAATTTCTATGGCTTGTTCCGGCCGGATCATCCTGCGGCTACGTCGTCTCTGGAATACACGGCGGATGTTCGCAAGGCGTGGGACAAAGTGCAGGCACAGCTGCAGACTGAGCAGGGCCGTGACGGAGGGCAGACGTTCGGACAGGTGGCCAGATGCGGACATATCGGAGAGCCCTTGAAGGTTCTTCCGATTGAGCAGAAGGAGCTGGAGCTGCTGTTCCCTAACCGTTGTCAGGAAGAGTATGACAGCGGCACGCTGCTGTCTTTTTTCACAGATACTTATGAGCATGTGATTCTGAAGGACAAGGAGCTTCGGGTGGAGCGTCCTCATGGGCATATTCTGATGAGCGGAGATAATGCCCGGATGAATGACCAGGTGATTACGACCACCTCGTATATGTTCGGCGTATTTAACTCCCAGCTGGTGGTGGGGAATACTAATTTCAATAAAATGATGACCAACACCCGGAATGCGCTGAATGTTCCTAAAACTTCGGGACAGCGCATTTACGTGGAGTTGGAAGGGAAGTTTCATCTGCTGACCATGCCATCCTTGTTCGAAATTGGTTTCAACTATACCCGCTGGTATTATAAGACCGCTTCCGACATGCTGGTAGTCACGAATTACACGGTGGTTGACTCACCTCAAGTTAATCTTAGCGTCCGTTCGGTCAGCGGCAAGGCATACCGCTATCTGGTGACGAATCAAATTTCCATGAATGTGGGAGAATATGAGGTTCCGTATCATATGGAGCAGCAGGGCAGAACACTTCTGTTCCGCGCCGATCAGGCTTCGATCAGCTCCGGCTTCTATCCGGCTCTGACCTACCGGCTGGATTTGGAAGGTGCAGGCTTCAGCCTGACGGACGAGCGGTCACTGGTTAGCGGACCGGCCCAGGGAACAGCTTCCTTGGTGGTGTTGGAGCTTGAGCCAGCAGCAGAGTGGACCATGACAATCCAGGGATTGATTCAGGGCGTAGGTTCCAAGCCGGAGCTCCGCAATTTCGACAGTGAGGTAGAGCGTTACCGGGAATTTTATGCCAGGGTTATGAATGGCTTCAAGTTGTCACGGGGGGGAGAGCAGGGTGAGCTCTTCAAGGTGAACGCCCTTGCCTGGTGGTATACCCACAACATGCTGGTGCATTATTCTGTGCCTCACGGACTGGAGCAGTACGGCGGCGCGGCCTGGGGAACCCGCGATGTATGCCAAGGCCCTGCGGAGTATTTTATGGCTACCCATAACTATAAGCAGGTGCGTGACATCATCCTGACGGTGTACTCACACCAATATAAGGATGACGGGAATTGGCCGCAGTGGTTCATGTTCGACAAGTACGCCCAAATTCAGCAGGAAGACAGCCACGGCGATATTATTGTCTGGCCGCTCAAAGTACTGAGCGACTATCTGACAGCTACGAAGGATTTCGGAATTTTACAGGAGTTGGTTCCTTATACACGCAAGCATAGTTTTGATTTTACGGAGCCTCAGCCGCTGCGTGATCATGTGCTTAAGGAGCTGGGTTATATCGAGGGGCATTTCCTGCATGATACCTGCTTGTCCTCTTATGGGGACGGAGACTGGGATGATACACTCCAGCCGGCCAATGAGCAGCTCAAGCAGTACATGGTCAGCAGCTGGACAGTGGCTTTGACTTATCAGGCGATCCGTCAACTTTCGCAGGTGCTTCAGGAAACTGAGCCGCAGATGGCTGAGGACCTTGAACAGCTCTATGAAGGCATCCGCAGGGACTTTAACCAGTACATGCTGGGCACGGGGGTCATTCCTGGGTTTGTCTACCTGGAGAATCCGGATGATGCGAAGCTGATGGTACACCCTACGGATCAGGAGACAGGCATCCAGTATCGGCTGCTGCCCATGACCCGCAGCATGATCAGCGAACTTCTAACGCCAGAACAGGCCGAGTCGCATTATAAGCTGATTCAGGAGCATCTTCTCTGTCCTGATGGGGTAAGGCTGATGAACCGCCCGGCCCAATATACAGGAGGGGTTAGCATCCACTTCAAGCGGGCCGAGCAGGCGGCGAACTTCGGCCGTGAGATCGGGCTTCAGTACGTGCATGCGCATATTCGCTATGTGGAGGCTATGGCGAAGCTTGGGAAGCGTGACCAGGTATGGCATGGACTTGCCGCCATTAACCCGATCGGCATCCAAGACGTGGTCCCTAATGCCGAGCTTAGACAGAGCAATACGTATTTCAGCAGCTCCGACGGTAAATTTGCAACCCGATATGAAGCACAGACGCGCTTTGAGGAGCTGAAGCACGGCAAGGTTCCGGTCAAAGGTGGCTGGAGAATTTACTCCAGCGGTCCGGGAATTTACATGAACCAGCTGATCTCAGCGGCTCTCGGCATCCGGGAGGCTGGCGGTGATCTGGTGATAGATCCGGTGCTTCCGGCGGATCTGGACGGACTCCACTTCGACTTCGAGTATGATGGACAGCCGGTGACCTTCATCTACCGGTATACGGACGGTGTTGTACGTCGGGTGGCAGCTGGAGGGCAGGACGTTCCAGCCACAGCAACCGCCAACCGTTACCGCAGTGGAGGACTACGTATCCGCAGGGAAGATCTCAGACCGCTGCTTGCGCCTAGCGGCACGGAGATTGAGATTTATATGTAAGTTTCCAGTAGATTAGATGCGGGTAAAACAAAATAGTGCGTAATACGGAAGAAGCAGCCGCAGGAGTGAAGAAGAAGTTAAGCTCCTGAGGCTGCTTCTTATATATTTTCGCAGTAGTTTAATCTTAAGAAGGGGCAGGTGCAGGAATAAGATACTCCATGGTATTTTTAGGAAGCGTGGTGTAAGCTAGCCTATATAAGTTGAATGCAAGAATTACCAATAGGGCAGGAGGTGAAATGATTCAGGAGAAGCGAAGATTGCCTATGCCTTTGGTGACAGGACTCTCAGCTTAATAAATTAATCAAGACATCTGGGAGCAACAGCGCCATTAAAGGACCTTTCCCACGGCTGCCCTTCGTGTAAATCTGTAGTTCAACTTATAATAGTTGCTATTGTAATTTTATTTAATACGGGGTGATTCATTTGGTTACCGTCAAGAGACTGCATGAAGTGCCAATGAAGACAGTGCTGGAGGCATGGGAGAGGGGATTCGAGGGGTATTATGTGAATATGACCCTGCCGATGGCAGCTTTTATTAACCGGATGGTAAATGAGGATCTGCAGCTCGACTTGTCCAACATCATGCTGGATGGGGACAGGCCGGTCGGGATTAACCTGAATGGGATTCGTAAGTATCCAGAGGGCCATGTTGCCGGCTGGAACGGGGGAATCGGTCTTGCTCCCGAGTACAGGGGGAAGGGATTTGGAAAGCTCTTAATGGAAGAGAGCCTCAAGGCCTACCGGGAGGCCGGGGCGCATCAGGCTACGCTTGAGGCGTTTGTTCAGAATGTAGGGGCCATCAAGCTGTACGAGAAGTTCGGTTATGTGGTGCAGGACAAGCTTCTATTCCTGAGCACCAGTGAGCCGGTGTATTTTGAGACTGAAGCGGGCATTGACACTACCTATACAGCTGATCTGGATCTACCGATTGCCGTATCAAGGCTTCCGTTCTATAACTCCAGAACGGCCTGGCAGACCCAGTGGCAGAGCGCTAAAGGGGGCCAATCGCTGATCGTTTATCTTGGCGGTGAACCGGTCGGTTATGCAGTATTTAAGCAGAATTATAATATCCAAGGTGAGCTTGTCTCGATTATGCTGTATCGATTGGAGGTCCGACCGGAACATGCGAACGCGCTTCAGGTTCATAAATATCTGCTTGGCCAGGTTTTCGACCCAGGGAAGGGAGCAGTGAAAAAGACCGTGGTCAGCCTTGAGGGCAGCCAGAAGGAACTCGTGGACATGCTTACCGGGCTTGGCTTCTCCAAGGAGTTTGAGCTGGTGTATATGGAGAATGAGCTTGCCCCTGCTCCTGTTCCTGCTGCGGAATAGTTCCTGCCTAAACGTAACAATCCCAACCTGGTTCTACCGGATTGGGATTGTTTGTGTTATTTGCTGCGGCCTTCGAGGAAAAGGGTCAACTCTGCGGCCGGCATCGGCTTGCCGAACAGGTAGCCTTGAACTTCATGACAGCCCAGCTGCTCCAAGATCCGGAGCTGATCGGTCGTCTCGATGCCCTCGGCCACAACCTGCATGTCGAGATTATTGGACAATTCAATAATTGTCCCTACCACCGCCGCGTCCCGTTTGCTAACCGCAATGTTGGTGATCAGGGAGCGGTCAATTTTCAGGTAATGTAGCGGCAGATTGCTGAGCATGCTGAGAGAGGAGTAGCCTACGCCAAAATCATCCAATGCCAGGGTGATGCCCAGGTCGTTGAGTTCACCGCACAGCCGGAGCGAGGCCTCCAGATCCATAATGGCCGTGCTCTCGGTAATTTCAAGGCACAGATTCCGGGCAGGCAGGTCGAATTGTCTTAATAGGTCGATGACGTGGAAGGCGAACTGCTGGTCTCTAAGCTGCTGGGCAGAGATATTCACGGATACCACAAAGTCTCTGTACCCCATATCAACCCAGCTTTTCGCTTGGATAATGGCTGTTCTCAGAACCCAGGCACCAATGGGCACGATAAGTCCGGTATCCTCCGCTACAGGAATGAATTCCGCTGGAGATACGGGACCAAGCTCGTGGCTGTTCCAGCGCAGCAGCGCTTCTACGCCGTGCACCCGCCGTGTACTTAGGTCAATCTGGGGCTGGTAATGCAGGGTTAGCTCATTCTGCTCCAGCGCCTTGAACAAACCGTTATACACAGCGAGATTCCGGTCGGCCTTCTCTTGAAGCTGTGAGTTGAACATGTAAATTTGGTTTCGTCCGGCCTTCTTGGCCTCGAACATGGCCATATCGGCATTCTGAAGCAGCACATTGATTTGTGATCCGTCCCTTGGAGCGATGCTCACCCCTATGCTGGCGGTTACGGTGTACAGCTTGTTGTCAATTACAAAAGGCTTCTTGAAAATATCCATCAACGCATCAGAATAGTTCATTGCATCGTCATTTTCCTGCAGACCTTCGATCATGATGGCGAACTCATCACCCCCAAGCCGCGTGATCACACAGCTATCCGGCAGCCTTGCCTTCAAGCTGTCTGCCACCTGTTGGAGCATCAAATCGCCGGAAGAATGCCCCAAGGTGTCGTTGATCCACTTGAATTGATCCAAATCAAGCAGGATCAAAGCTACCTTGCTGTCATGTTGGAGGGTCTCCAGCGTGGTCGCCAGCTTATCCCGCAGTAGCCGGAGATTGCCCAGTCCGGTGAGTGTATCTTGGTAAGCCATTTCTGTCAGCTCACGCTCGGTGTTCTTCTGTCTGGAAATATCCTGGGTAACCAGGAAAGCAAGCATTTGCCCGCCAGATTCCAAGTAATCGCTGTAAACCTCTACCTGTTTATATGTACCATCTACATGCTTAAGCTCGAACTCCTCTTGTCCCGGCTTCAGTGTATTGAAATGCTGTTCATAGTTCTCTGCAAAAGAAAGCGCTTGTTCTTCCCGCATCAGTTCAGTAAAGTGGATGCCCAGCAGGCTGGTGTGATTGGCCCCCAGAAGCTCCCGGAAAGCCTTATTTGTCTCCACAATCTCCCCTCTCTCATTAAGAAGGGCGATTCCGTTATAGGAGTTCTTGAAGAGAAGTTCATAGCGCCGCCCAGCTGAGGCGAGAAAGTCAAAGCGGACCATGGAATAACGAATTGCAATAATCCAAGGAAAGACACAGTAGGACGGCAAAAAATCAAAAACGTAAAGCTCGTTTGTCCTAAGCAAGAAATTCAGCGAGGACAGAACAATAAGCGATACCACCGTGATCAGGGAGCCGATCAGGATGACCTGGATGCGATAACGCTCCTGTACCAGCTGTTTATTGCTGTGCAGCTTGCGGTACGATACCGCAATCATCAGAAGCAGGACAAGAAGGGTGTAGACGATCAATGACAGGAGTACGATCCGGAACAGGTCATTAAACTCGGCGACACGCCCCTCATTGAATTCCTGGATCATTACTGCCGGAATGCCCGAGTCCGGAATGAAGATGAAGATAAGTCCCAGCATAGGAGCCAGGCAGGCCATATGCTTTAATGTAGGATGGAGCTTCAGCCGGCTAATATAGTGGAAGAAATATAAGGCGAGGGCCATGGTCGGGAAGGTGACCGCGTATTTCAACGAACCTACTTCATCAGCCAAGCTCCCCAGCGGAACTTGAAATATCAGGAAATCAAACAGAAAAATGAGGCCCAGTGAAAGAGTCAGGACCATGGTAAGCTGATGCAGCCGATTCTTGGGCTGCCTAAGAAAAATCTCAATGGCCATATAATAGAGAAACAGAAAGGGAACTAAATCAATTACGATTGAGTACAACAAGATGTTCATTTATTTGCTCCAATCGCTCTTAGTATGTACAGTCGTTATCGGATGGCCGATATACTTCCTGGCCCAGCGAGAGTTACCTTCATATTTTATCGGTATAAAGTCATGAAACTTTTAATACATAATTGGTTCTTTAGACATGTCTTTTATAAATTTGGTTATATCATCCAAGTTGGGTGGATGTGGGGAAATAACGTCCAGACCGCTTCACTTTGGCAGAAATCGCTGTATTTTCCACGGAAATTCAGTGATATTTCCTGCCGCAAGGTCACCGATAAAGGTGATATTTCCAAACAGCAGAATCAGCAGGCAGCCAACTGTAAGCCACATGAAATGCGAAACACCCCTTGAAACAACCCAGTCCCTAACTCTTGGGTTGGGAAGAAGGCAGTTTCCAAGGGGTGTTTTTTTATTTGCTGCAGATAGGTGATTGTTCTAACGCGGGCATGCGGGGGGGATTTAAGCATTTACTCCGGCGCTGGAAGGGGATTTTGACTGCGGTGCTTCGGATTGAGGGGACAGCACTTCCTTCTTCATAAAGAGGCAAATGATGAACGTCAATACCGCAAATCCAATGCTAATGGCAAAGATAGACTGGAAGGAGTTCGCAAATACCGTCTTAACATTCAGGATTAGATCCGCTGGCAAACCGTGCGGAATGCTGCCATTGCCAAGGGACTCCCTCGTTTCGGCAGGAAGATTGTCGGACAAGGAAGCAATGCCGCTGCTGATTCTGCCTGAGAGCAGACTGCCGAAAATACTAAAACCGAGGGTGGTACCGAGAGACTGGAACAGCTGCACGGTGGCAAGGCCTATACCTGCGTGTTCTTTGTCCACGGATTCCTGCACAATTAGATTGTCTGTTCCGAACAGCACGCCGATGCCAAGCCCCAGAATGAAGAACGTGACCAGCACATAAATTACCGAGGTCTCTACATTAATCTGAGCCAGCATAATATAGCTGATGACAGGGAAGATAAGGAGATAACAAACAGATACTTGTAAGGCACTTTCGTAATTAGAAACCCGCAGGCGATACTGACTGGAATCGCGCCTGCCATAAAGCCGAAATTCAGATATCCTGAGGCTACAGGGGTCAGGCCCATAACATTCTGGGCAAAGAACGGAAAGGCGGACAAGCCTCCCATTAAGCCAACCATGGTGACAAAAACAATCAAGGACAGCATCACCACCGAGCGGTTCCTGAACAACGCCAGAGGGATGATCGGCTCTGCGGCTCTTGTCTCAATCCGAATAAACAGAGCCGTCAACAGAACAAACAAGGCGAGCAGAACAAGAATGACAGGGGAGGACCAGGTGTAGCCCTTAATGTCAATCAGGACGGGAATAAGCAGGAGGGACAAGATGGCAAGCGTGAGTGTCAAGGCTCCTGCCCAGTCAATGATAATCCGCTTCGTTCTGAGAGGCTGGTTCAAGTTCTTATATATAAGCAGTGCGGCAATCAGTCCAACAGGAATGTTAATTAGAAAGATCCAATGCCAGCTCACATGGCTGACCAAGTAACCACCGACTAGAGGCCCAACCAGCTGCGGGAGGATCATCAGCGGGCCGACTAGACTCTGGACTTTGGCTCTCTGTTCCAAAGGGAAGGTATCGCCTATGATCATCATGGCTATAGGCATCAAGCCTCCGGCTCCAATCCCTTGTATGGCGCGGCCGATCAGCAGCATAGCCATGGAATTGGAGAGCCCGCATATGATGGAACCTGCCATGAATAAGGTCATGCAGATTAAGTAAATTCTCTTATAGCCGAACAGATCGGCCAGCTTGCCGAAGATCGGCATAAAGATGGTGATGGACAGCATGTAGATGCCAGCCACCCAGCCAAGCAGGGCCAATCCGTTTAGGTCGCGGATAATGGTTGGCAGGGCGGTGGACACCACGGTTTCATCTAGGGCCGAGAAGATAACGCCAAGCAGGAGCCCGATGAGAAGCCACTTTCTGTTAGGGTGATGGACAGCAGTCATAGATACACCTCTTTCGTTATTTATCCTTTACGATCAGACGAAGCAGAAATTCCGTATCCGGCTTACTATAACCGTACATCATGGATGAGACATCGATCAGCATCAGGCTGCTGACCACGGTCAGGTACCACATGACCAGTTCCCCCGGATCTCCATCGATAAATATGCCTTCCTTCTGACCTGCGATGAAGATAGGGGTCAGAAGATCGAGTATGCCTTGGACAGAATAGCTCTGAAGTTGCTTCGCCACCTCATTCGGCAGGGACTCCGCCGACATCGCCTGCTGCATCAGCACGAAGTAATAGTTGTTGCCGTCCTCCAGCATTTCAACAGTTAAGGAGCGGAACCGCTCCAGCGGGGAGGCCTCCGACTGCCCGACCATTTCCATAGCTTCGATGCTCCCTTGAATAGCCTCCCGGATCAGCAGGGCAAAAATTTCATCTTTGGATTTAAAATAACGGTACGACAGTCCATCGCTGACTCCCGCTTCTGCGGCAATCATACTCATCTTCGTGCCTTCGAGCCCACGGCGGGCAAACACTTTCAGCGCCGCCTGCTTAATCTGCTCCCGGCGTTCGTCATGCAGCTGGGACTTGCTGCTTGAATTGTCCTTGGGTGTCATTGTTAAAGTCAGCCTCCTTTTTTCATCAAATAAATGAATGGTTCATTCATTTAACCTGTTTCCATTTTATGCATCGAAGTATCCTTTGTCAAGGGTCAATGGATTCATGGAATCTGTGCATGATTTTAGAAGAAGAAGCCATAATACTGATAGGATTCACTATTGGTAACCGAGGAGGGATTTGAAATGACACATCCGGAGCAGAACGATCCGAAGGGTTTTAAGGGATCTGATAATAACGGTCAGAGTGTGAGCAGTGTACGGGGTGGGGAGCATCGGCCGGGCCGCAAGAGCCAGTTCAAGAACCATAATGCGGATGGTGAAGATATCCCGAATGAGTTCATCAGCAAGCCTGAGGAATAAGCAGGTGGCGTTAAGAAGTGTCAGTGCGTACTAATTCGTTCTTATGAGGCTGTCTTGGCCATAATCACCTGGCCTTGGGACAGTCTCTTTGGTCTGCATCGAATCCAGCTTGTAATGATCATCTGATAGAATGCAAACATCTTCTCCAGTAGCTTGGATCGGGTTATATGAGCCTTTTTATATGGGTTAGGTTGTTCATATGTGTCTATCGTGGAGATTATTATTCGGCACTTCTTCAAAGCACTCGGGCCTACCATGCATTTCCCGCTGTCTTCGGATTAATGGAAGAATTTGAAACTATGAATCCAGGTGTGGTATGAAATAGGGGAAGATAGACTTGCGGTAAACTACATTCATGGGACAAGAGGTGCATCAGATGGAGAAGAAGCTTCGTTGGGGAATTATAAGCACGGCAGATATCGGAATTAAGGCGGTTATGCCTGCGATTCAGCAGTCGGCTACTGGAGTGTTAGCTGCCGTGGCCAGTCGCAATCTGGATAAGTCGGAAGCGGTGCGGGCACAGTTCGGTATGGATAAAGCTTACGGCACTTATGAGGAGCTGTTAGCCGACCCTGAGATTGATGCGGTGTACATCCCGCTCCCGAATCATCTCCACCGGGAATGGGCCATTAAGGCGATGGAGGCGGGTAAGCATGTGCTGTGCGAGAAGCCGTTAGCACTGAATGCGGCTGAGGCAAGCGAAATGGCACAGACAAGTGTCAGAACCGGTATGGTTCTGGCCGAAGCGTTCATGTACCGGCACCATCCGCGGCTAGACCGGGTCCGGGAGCTGATTGAGCAAGGCGAGATTGGGGAAATCCGGGGAATACGGAGTGTATTTACCTTCAATAACCCGGATATCACAAACATCCGGGCGAAGCGGGAATATGGGGGAGGCGGACTGTATGATGTCGGCTGTTATCCGTTAAGCGCAGCCAGACTTATCCTGGGAGCCGAACCTGTGGCAGCCACCGTACAGGCCCAGTTCTCCGATGCACACGATGGCGTGGATATGATGGCTTCCGGACTGGTGGAGTTCCCGGGCGGAGTGGGGCTTACCTTTGACTGCGGCATGTGGGCGGAAGGTCGGGAGTTCCTTGAAATCCTTGGGAGCAGAGGAAGAATTGAAGTGCCACACACATTCACGGCAGGAGAGAAGAATACGGCGTTCACCGTATATAAGGACGGCACTTCCCGTGAGGAGAGACCTGAGGGCGTGAATTCTTACGTGCTGGAGGTTGATGATGTGGCTGCTGCCGTCTTTGGCCTTAGACAGCCGAGGTTTGAAGCGGAGGATGCCGTTCATAATATGAGACTGATCGATGCTTGTCTGCAGTCGGCGAGAGAACGCAGACGGGTGGAATTGTAAGGCGGTTGCTTCGCAGTCCCTCTGTGAACTCCTGAAGTGAGCGGGTAGAGTCTTAAGGGAATGATACAATATTTGCTGCTCAGGAGGACGGCTGGGAATAGACGTGAGTGGAACCTTCCTATCGCAAAGGTTTGGGATTAGTAGATTTGTTTCTTTATAAGTTGAACTTAAGAATACGAGTAGGCAGAGTGGAAAATGATTCTGGAGAAGCGAAGCGCTCGCCTTTGTGACAGGCCGCCCACCTTATAAGGTTAATTCATCCGCGCATTTATTTGTTCAACTTATATAGCTAGTATCCAGCTGCTGTAATGGCTGTTGCAGCAGGCGGTTAGATACGCGGGCAATATAACAAGGGTGCCTCCAGCCATGGATATGGCTTGGGGCACCCTTATTTATAGTAAATGTATTAGTAAATGTGATATACGCTGCCTATCCGGTACATCCCAGAATAGACAGTGACGCCTTGAAGTGGAAACCGTCACCTGCTGCCCTGACCCGCATCCACACACAGATCAAGGGCTAGGGATACGGATTAGTTCAAGAGTTTCTCAAGAAGGCTGCGGCCGAGATGTCATTTTTCAATGTTATCACCGCTATCCTCTGGACCGGTCTCATCGGTTAATCTGTTCAAGCGGATCAACCGCTATAATCGGTTCCAGTGGTTTAAGCAGCTTAGGTGGCTTAGTGGTTCAAGTGGTTCAAGCAGCTTAAGTGGCAGAAGGGCTTAACCCGTTCTTTAAGCGCGGGCTTCCAGGTTAAAGCCGGAGTTCACATCGTCCGTGCCGTCAACATCATCCAGCGAAGCATCCTTCTGTTTGTCGAACATAGCCTGTACCGCCGGGGTTGCCGGGAAGATCAGGCTGAACAGCACAATGGTGATTCCGGATACAACTACGCCGGACATGCCTGGCATCATCCACAGATCAGTAACCAGTCCGAAGAATCCGGTCGATTCGGTGGTCCAGCCGGGAACCCCAAAGATCGAAGTGAGGATGTAATAGAGCAGACCCACCGTAATACTCGCCCACACGGCAATGGTGGACACTCTCTTCCAGAATGGCCCGAGCACCAGCGGCCAGAATACCGTCACGAAGATGATATCCCAGGCAAGATAAGCGAGGTCAATAATCTGCTGGAAGTTGATCGCCAGAACGAAGCCGATCACGGCGCTTACCGCGATTCCGATGCGGGATACCCGGAGCAGCTTGGTTGGTGACGGATTCGTATTAATAAAATCGAGATAAATGTTCTTGGTGAATACACCCGAGGACGCGACAAAGCACGCGGCCAGTGTGGACATGCCCATCGCACCGAGCGCCGTCAGGAAGATGGCGGAGACGAGCGGCGGGAAGTAGCCTTGGGCGAAGGCCAGCATCAGGTTCTCTGGATTCTGGCTGCCCGGGTAGATATACTTGTATGCTTCCCCAAGCATGCCAGGAATCCAGCTGATCGCAATGACCGCGATCCCGGAGATGATCATGCCCCGCTGGGCGATCTTCGGGTTCTTGGCCCCGGCTACCCGCTGCCCGAGATCGGCTGCAGGAATGTCACCGAGCGCCAGCACAAGGTACAGGCTCCAGAAGGTAGCGCCGCCCTTGTTGTATAGAGTGCTAATGTTCCACCAGTCGGGGTGGAAGATGTTATCATGATACGAGTAAATGACGGCGATCGTAATCCCGAGAATACCCAGAATGGAGAGCAGTCCTTGAATAACCTCTGTGTAGGCTACCGCCCACAGCCCGCCAATAATGGAATACAGGGCGGTCAGCAGCACGAACAGCAGAGCGGCCGGAATGAATTCCAGGTGAAAGATCGCCTGCAGGATATAGGTACCGCCGACAGTTAATGCACCGGCATTGAAGAAGCCGAATGCAATGGTCATGACGGAGCCGGAGTATGCGCCGAGCTTCTTGCTGGCGTATCTGAGCCCGTAATAGTCGGCGATCGTCCAGCCCTTGAGCCGGCGCAGCGGCCGGGTCCAGATGAAGGCGCCCAGGATCATACAGGTGCCGAGTCCGGCCATGGTTGCCGTACCCTCGAAGCCGCCGGTACTGTAGCCGGAGCCGATTGCGGCGAAGAAGAATGGCGCTGCCAGCATGGCGGCCAGCAGGCTGCCCGCCACGACATACAGCGGCATGCTCCAGCCAGCAACGAGCAGGTCTTCGGCGGTTTTAATTTTTTGATAACCTTTGAAGCCAATATAGTAGATGAAGGCCAAGTAAATCAGAAATACGATAATGGATGTCATGATGTTCCTCCTGTATAAGCCTGCTATAATCCGTTTAGTTCATTACGCTGCCGCCATTAGGTCCCAGGATCTGGCCGGTATAGAAATTCGCATCGTCGGAAGCCAGAAACAGAACGGACTTGGCGATCTCTTCGGGCTGGGCGAGCCGTTTCAATGGGTATTTTGCGGCTTCCTCTTCCTCATAACCCTCGCCAAAGTCCGCCAAGATGTCGGTAAAGGTGCCTCCCGGTGCCACCGAGTTGACATTGATGTGAGGAGCAAGCTCGCGGGCGAGCGCCTTGGTGAAGGAGCTGATGCCGCCCTTGGCGGCGGAGTAATGCGTAAACTCCTCGCAGCCGAGACTGGCTAGATCGGAGGAAATATTGATGATCTTGCCTGCCTGGTTCTCCCACATCCGGCGGGCTGCTTCTCTGGCATTATAGAACGTGCCGTACAGATGAACCTTGATCATCCGGTCCCACTGTTCATCCGTCATATCTCTTACGGTAACAGCTTGGGCGATTCCGGCATTGTTCACCAGAATGTCCAGCCTGCCTAACAGGCGGTCGAAGGTGGTGAACATGTCGCGCACTTGGGCCGAGTCGCTGACATCGGCATGGAAAATCTCCGCCTTCACTCCATAGCTCTCGGCTTCTTTCTTGACAGCAAGGGCATCGCTATCCTCGCCGATATAATTGATCATCACATTTGTTCCAGCTTTGGCGAACTCCAGTGCCACCGCTCTGCCAATGCCTTTGCTGGCGCCAGTGACCAGCGCCGACTTGCCTTGTAGTCCTGCATAACCCATAAGATCATCGCTCCTGTCTGTTAGACTTTGAATGTTTTGATTAATTCCTGCAGGGATTGTGACGTCTCGCTTAAGGATTCTGTAGCCTTGGCCACTTCCTTAATAAATTGCAGCTGCTGTCCTGAGGCATAAGCGACTTGATCGGATTTGACCGCAATATCCCCAGCTGCCGATCTGAGCTCAGTTACCGAAGCGGTAACCTCTTCGGACGAAGCCGAGATTTGCTCGGAGGAAGCAGAGACTTCCTGCATCTGCATGGCCACATTCTTGGTGGATTCAAGAATCTGATCGAATGCCTTGGCTGCTTCCTCCATTAGAGCGAGACCATGGCGAACGTCCTGCTGCCCTTCCTGGGCAATGGTCTGCGACTCCTCTGTGCTGTGTGTAATGCTTGCTAAGTGTTCGGCAATGGTACTGGCAGAGCGCCCTGTGCTCTCGGCCAGCTTGCGGATTTCGGATGCGACCACCGCGAAGCCGCGGCCATGCTCCCCGGCGCGTGCAGCCTCAATAGAAGCGTTAAGTGACAGAAGATTTGTCTGTTCAGCCACATCGGTGATCAGCTGGGTCATTTCATTGATCTCGCCAATCTGGGAGTTAAGCAGCTGGATGACATCTGCAATACGGGTAACAGAATCCGTAATCTTGTTCATCTGGTTCTGCAGCTTCTGAACGGATTCCTGTCCGCTCTGAGCGCTAAGAGCCATCTGCTCGGACTCCTCTGATGCGGCTGAAGTGGATTCAGCGATACGCTGAATGCCGATGGCTGTCTCTTCGAGAACCGTTACAGTCTCATCGGTAATCTTGGAGGTCATTTGAGTTTTCTCGGCCACTTCAGCCATGTCGTTGTTAACCTTAATGGAGTAAGTCTCAGTCTCCTGGGAGCTTGCGGTCAGCTGCTCGGAAGACGAGGCCACATGCTCGGACGACTCTTGAATGTTCAGGATCAGAGTACGCAGACTGGTCTGCATTTTGACAACAGCCGAATTAAGCTGGCCGATTTCATCGTTCGACTTATAGCTGAGCTGTTCACTGCTGAGGTCGCCTTCTGCAATCCGGTTGGACACATGCACAATCGACTTCAGCGGTTTCAGAATCATATTGATGATGGAGTAGATAACAAGAGCTACAATTACGAGTCCGATCAGGGTGATAATCACCTGCTGGTTGCGGGCCTCGTTTGACAGCTTGTGGATGTAATCCGCCGAATAGTCGATCCCGATCACTGCGATGACTTGTCCATCCACCTTGATGGGAGAGAACACCGTTCTCCAGGTGCCGAATGGATCATCGAAGATATCGGTAACCTGGGATTCTCCCGTCGCATATACCTTCTTCGCAGCTTCCAGGTGAATAGGAGCCAGATCAGCAAACAGCGCGCCGGGTTTGTAAATTTCATTCAGATTCGTTGTGAACGCCTGAGTGGTCACTTTATCGTCCTTAAGGCTCCAGATATAACTCCAGCTCATCACACCTTGGTCTTTCTGAATTTGATCCAGCTGCTTCTGCAGGTTTGTAAAGTCCGGGTTCCCAGGCCCGTTCTTACTGATCAGGCGGCTGACCTGCTGCGGATCGACCTGCATGCTGGTCAGAGTTCCTACACTTAGCAGCTCTCTTTTCAAATCATTAGATAGATTCGTCTTCAGAATATTCAGGCTGAAATAAGAGACCGCCGCAAAAATAAGCACAACCACAACGATAACGATAATTGAAACCTTGTACTTCAATGATAGATTCCTTGCTTTTTCCACAATCTCTTCTCCTTTGATATGGCGATTCTTCCCTACAGAATGCTCTGTGGAAACCCACGGTGTTTGACATCAACCCTCCTGAATTTATAAAAATAAAAAAAAGCGCCTGCCTAAATAGACAGCGCTCATACTTCATTCTTCATTCTGAGAATAATGATTGGCGGCCTGTCTACCATAGGACTGAGAGTTCCTTTAGGCACGTGGCTTTGCGTCCCCGGGTTTCCACGGGTTTGCCTTTGCAACTTTAGAAGTAAAACTAATGTACCAAATTTAGACAAATTAATCTATAATTCTTACAATTTTGACATTTATAATAGGGCTTTCAGGCTAGTATTAAGGCCGTATTAAATAAAAAAGCGGAAAATCCCCTTGGAAGGGACTTCCGCTTTCCATATTGTATAGACCATGCGCAGCTTCAGCTGGGCCTACTGTTTCACAATGTCGCTGACAGCCTTATCAAGCTTCTCCAGCAGCTGGTCTCCATTGATCTGCTTGCCGAGGTATTCTTGCATGGCGGCTCCAAAGCCTTGGGTGACCCCATCCGGGAACAGATCCCAGTACCAGCCCAGCGCAGTGGAGGATTTGCTCTGAAGATCAACCGCGACCTGTCCGATATCACCGGATTCGGCTTTAATGGTGGTCATGGCAGGGATGAACTTGAACTGCTTGGTAATGAACTTCTTGCCGGTCTCAGAGGTGACCAGCCAGTTAAGGAAGGCTTTGGCTTCTTCCGGGTGCTCGGATTTGCTGTTCACAATATAGTTATTCGGAACGCCAATCAGCACGGAGCCCTCCTTGTCACCAATGGGAAGAGGAAGAATACCCAGCTTCAGATTCGGATCAACCTTGTCAATATCGCCTTGCGTCCAGTTGCCCTGCATCATCATGGCTGCCTTGCCAGCAGCGAAGTTAGCTACCTGAGTGGCATAATCGGTGGTCATCTTCTCCTTCTGGGCATTGTCGAAGATCACATTTACCAGATCAAGCCATTGTTTGAATACTTCATTGCCTTTAAATGTGGCCTTGCCCGCTTTGACATCCTCCACAAATTTCTTCGGATCGGGTTGGTTGGCCGTACCGACATTCACGAGGTGAATTCCGAGCGACCACCATTCATTGGTGGCTTCGAACGGGGTAATGTTCGCTGCCTTAAGCTTCTCCACCGCTGCTTTCAGCTGTGGGAGTGTCTTAGGCTCTTCGGTAATACCTGCCTTTGCAAACAAGTCTTTATTATAAATAATGCCGTATCCTTCGACGTTCATCGGCATGCCATACAGCTTGCCGTCCACGGTGGTCGGCGCTTTGGCGGTATCAATCAGATCCTTGGCCCAGGCTTCATTACTCAGATCGGTAGCTCGATCCATGTAAGGCACAAGTCCGGCATAACCGCCGTTGTTGAAGATTTCAGGCTCAGATCCAGAAGCCAGCTCGGCCTTCAGGAGCGCGCTATAATCTTCGCCGCCGCCATGAGTCTCCACCTCAAGCTGGACCCCGCTTTCTTTCTCATATTCCTTGGCGAGTTCGTTAAGCGCTTCCGCAATTTCCACCTTGAACTGGAACATTTTGATTTTGACGTCTTTCTTAGGTGTAGTCTGCTCTGCGGACTTCTCATTGGTATTAGTGCCAGTGCCTTCTGTGGCAGTCTTTGCCCCGTTGCCACAGCCCGAGAGCACCAGGGCAAACACGGCGGCTGTGATAAGAGCGAGCTTCCATCTTTTCATTTCTTAACCTCCCCAATAATTTACGTTACAAGGCCATTCTAGTGGAGAAACGTTTGCACTAACACTTAAAATTTTGCTTGAAATAGTGGATATTATTGCGGACTATCCTTTTACAGACCCGGCGGTAACCCCTTCCACAATATAACGCTGGAGCAGCAGGAAGAACAGCAGGATCGGCGTAATAGCCATCATCAGGCCGGCTAGAGCGAGGTCCCACTTCTTCGTGTATTGACCGAAGAACTTGGTTACCGCCACCGGCAGGGTGGTCAGATCCTTGTTGCCTCCAATGACCAGAACTGGCAGCAGGTAATCATTCCAGATCCACAGCGTATTGAGAATAATCACGGTGACCGTAATTGGAATAAGCAGCGGGAACACAATCCGGAAGTAGACGCCGTAAGGGTTAGCCCCGTCCACTCTTGCTGATTCTTCAAGTTCTTGAGGCACCGTCTTGATGAAGCCGTGGAACAGAAATACCGATAGCGGCATCCCAAATCCCAGGTAGCAGGCGATGATGCCATACAACTCACCGCGGATCTCAAGCAGACTGGTCACCCTTACAAGCTGCAGCATGAGCGATTGAAACGGGATGATCATGGCGGAGATGAGCAGCAGGAACACAAAATTATTGAAGCGCGTCGGTTTTCTTACAATACGATAAGCCGCCATGGAACTAAACAGAACGATCAGAATCACACTGATCACGGTAATCTGAAACGAATTCCAGAAGGCGTGCGGGAAGTTGATAACCTCCCAGACGTTTTTATAATTTTCCCAGTGAAATATCGCCGGCAGAGAAGCGGCATCAAGCAGAATCTCCTTCAGGCTTTTAACCGAGTTGGCCATAACCAGATAGAAGGGAGACAAGAACAGCAGTGCGAGCAGAATAGCGGCAATCTCCAGTATAAACGTGCTCAGCCGGTATCTTTCTTTTGTGGTATGCATCAGGCGGAGACCTCCTTCCGCTTAGTAATCCAGACCTGGGTAATCGTAATGAGGGATACGGCGAAGAAGAACAGCAGCGCCTTGGCTGTACCGAGCCCATACCGGTTGTTAATCAAAGCTTCGGCATAGATGTTGTAGGCTAGGGATTGGGTAGATGTGCCCGGTCCCCCTTTTGTCAGCGACAGGTTCAGGTCGAACATCTTAAACGCGTTCGAGGTGGTTAGGAAGAGACAGATGGTAATCGCCGGCATAATCAACGGCATATAGATGCTTCGCAGCACCTGGCGCGGGCGGGCTCCGTCGATCTGTGCAGCTTCAATCAGGTCCTTCGGAATTCCAGCCAGCGAGGCGATGTAGATGACCATCATGTATCCGGCAGTCTGCCACACGAAGACGATAATAAGACCCCAGAACCCGGTGTTTGGCGTACCCAGCCAAGGCAGCTGGAAGAATGAAAGGCCGGTTATCTCCCCGATCGTGGCGAAGCCCTTGGTGAAGATGAACTGCCAGATGTATCCGAGCAGAATTCCTCCGATCACATTCGGTACAAAAAAGATCGTGCGCAGCAATTTTTTGGTCTTCAGTGATTTCATCAGCATAAGGGCCAGTGCGAGCGCAAGGACGTTGGCAATAATGACAGAAATTACGGTGAAACGCAGGGTGAACCAGAAGGACTCCCAGAACTTGGGGTCATCGGTGAATATTCTTGTCCAGTTGGCTGCTCCAGTCCAGACAGCCTTATCCAGGTCAAGACCGTTCCAATCTGTGGACGAGTAATAGAATCCGAGCAGAAAGGGTGTGACTACAATGGTCAGAAAGAACAGCAGGCATGGACCCAGGAATACAAGCTGCTGATCCCAGCCTTTGTGCAATCCAAATCTTCTTCTCATGATGGCTCTCCTTCTCTATAATCTAATACTTCTTGCCCTTATTATAGAAAAGGGGTGCACTCCCTCAACACTCACATTCATGCTGATAAAGGTGGAATATATTGCAGAACTCTGCTAATATGTTGGAAAAAAAAGGTGGGCGGGGCGTTGTTTAGGAAAAAAAGCATACGAACAAAGCTGATGTCGCTGCTTCTGCTCGCTGCAGTTCTGCCAGCAGGGATCTCGCTAATCGTCTCTTACCTGTATACCAAGGAGTCGGTAACTGCTAAGTCGATCAACGAGAACACCAAGCTGCTGACGCTTGGGGACACCAATCTCACCAACTATTTTGCGGGGATCAATCAACTGGCTTTATCCGTGTACAGCGGTATCAATCTGCCGAATTCCCTGTACACGGCGATTCAGAACACCAAGCCTTCAGATCCGCTGAGTGCGGATGGCGGGTTCTCGGATAATCGGGACATTATCGCAAGCCAGCTGTATAACCTGTTCCAGTCGAACCGGGATATCCATCAGATTCACCTGTACATTCAGGCCAATCAGCAGTCTAATACGCTGATCAAGGGACTGTTCCGCAGGGAAAGGAATCCAGACTATGAACCTCAGGCTGATCCGTCTGGAAGCGGCCGGCCTTTCCTGGAGCCGGTGCATCTGGATCACCGGTACGGATTAAAAATCAGCGTACCCAGCCTGAAGTCAGAGACGACTGAGGTGTTCAGCGCCCATTTCCCTATATTCCGCGCCCCCAGCGATAAGGTTATGGCTAATCTGTCGATTGATTTCAAGATGACGGAGCTTCAAGGAATGACCAAGTCGATGTTCAGCGCGGGCAGGGAGAAGCTGTATCTGGTGAATGACCAGCACAGGGTACTGTATTCCTCAGAGCCTGGAACGCTTACCAAACCGCTATCAGCCAGCTGGAGCAACCTTCCCAAGGGTAAAGCAAGCGGGTACTTTTCCTGTCACGATCAGAGCTTTGAAGGAATTGTATTCTTCAGGCGGGTTACCACTCCGCTGTTCACGGGGGCTTTAATCAAGCTGGTCCCTTATGAGGATCTATACAGCGACGCGAGACATATCACCGAGATTAATGCGGTGATCGGACTTGTCTTCCTGATTGTCGGAGTAGTGGCGGCGGTGCTGATCTCCATCCGGTTTACAACGCCGATTAAACGGCTGATCTCCTACACGCAGAAGGTACAGATTGGGCAGCTCAATGCCCGGGTCGAGGTGAAATCCGAGGACGAGTTTGGACTGCTGGCCCGTAAAATTACGGATATGACCAAGACAATCGATGATCTTATCCTTAAAGAATACCGTCTTGAACTCGCGAACAAAACGAATCAGCTGAAGGCCCTGCAGGCTCAGATTCATCCGCATTTTCTGTATAATGCCCTTCAGTCTATCGGGTCCATGTCCCTGCGCTACAACGCGCCCAAGGTGTATGACCAGATTTATTCTCTGGGCAGCATGATGCGTTATACGATGGCGACCGGGAAAGCAGAGGTGACGCTGAAGGAAGAGCTGGAACATGTGGAGAATTATCTGCTGCTTCAGAAGGGGAGATTTGGCGAGGACAATCTGAAGGTGACTTTTGATATTGAGGAACGAACCCGCACGGTGCAGGTGCCTAAAATGATCCTGCAGCCGGTTGTGGAGAATATCTTCAAGCACGGCTTCAAGGAAGGAATTAAGGAGGGGCAGATCAGGATTGCCAGCAGGCTGAACCCATCCGATGATCTCGTTCTGTCTGTGTCTGACAACGGAACAGGCCTAAGTGCCGAGCAGGTCCGTCGAATTGAAAGCGCTATTATATCTGATGATACCAAAATGTCTGAAAGCATTGGGCTGCGTAATGTAATGGCCCGGCTGCGGCTGTACTTCGGTGAGACCTCTACGATCGAAATGGCTGCCAATGAGCCTTCGGGTCTGACAGTCACACTGATCTTTCCGGTAAGAAAGCTTCAAGAGGTTGGGGAAGGAGAAGATCATGAAAGCTCTAATCGTTGATGATGAAATGCATGTGCGTGAAGCAGTTAGGTATTTCATTCCCTGGGAGGACTACGGCATAAATGCGGTGTTTGAAGCAGAAAATGGGAAGGACGCGGTGGAGATTATCCAAGCCGAGAGACCGGCGCTGATCTTTACGGATATGGTGATGCCGTTAATGGACGGCTCCGAGCTGCTCAAGTGGATTCATGAGAACTCGCCCTGCTCTAAGACCATTGTGATCAGCGGGTATCAGGATTTCGATTACGTCAAACCTGCCATTGTGTATGGCGGGACCGACTATCTGCTGAAGCCCTTGAACAGCAAGCAGCTGATGGCGGCAGCAGAGCGGGCATTGGAGCAGTGGAAGCAGGAAGAGGAAGAAAGGCTTCGGCTGCTTGAACAGAAAATCCAGCTGAACGTTCTGCGTCCGGTATATTGGGATAAGCTGCTGTCCGATTTTGTCTCCGGCAAGATTCCTTATCAGAAGCTGGACCACGGGAGAATCGAGGAGGAATTCGGAATCAGCCGGGGGACGGAAAAAGCTGGAGTTGCCGTCCTGTCCTTACATCCGCTGAACCGCCGTTTTCTGGAAAGGCTGCGCGATGATCTGGAGCTGGCTTCCTATGTGACGGTCAATATCTGCAATGAGGTGCTTGCTGGCTGCGGCCGGGGACATGCCTTCCGTTACTTGAATTCGGGAGCAGATGTCGCCCTTTTGTTCTGTGATCCAGATGACAGGATGGAAGGATGTTTGCGGCGGATTAATGAAGTGATGCGGCAGATCTATGATGCCGAGTTCGATATCGGATGGGGCAGGGCGCATTCCTTTCCCCAAGATATCCGGGAATCCTTCGGGGAAGCGCTCGAGGCATTGAGAAGACGGAACGTGCTGGAGAGGAATGGGCGGGTTCATGCCTTTGCAGGGAGCAGGAGAAACGATGAAGTCCGTTCCCCGTTCGCCGCCTATGTGGAGAAGTTCAAGTTCTCTGTGTTATCCGGCAATCCGGCCCGGGTTCGCAGCGCTGTAGAGGACTGGTATGAGCAGGCCAGCCTGACAAGGGTCATTACGGCGGAGCAGGTGGAGCAGTGGCACCGGGAGCTGACCTCTGGGCTGCTGCGCTGGAGACGAGAGCTGCTTGGTGAACTGCCTGCAGCTATGCCGCTGATACGGATGGAGCTTCCGTATGATGAGAAGGGGCAATTTTCTCTGGCCTACTGGAGGGATCAGATCACTCATACGCTGCTGGAAATCTCAAGCGAGTTCTCGAATACGAAGAAGCAGGACAACCAGCTTGTTGAGGATATCAAGCAGTATATTTATGCGAATTATGACAAGGAAATTACACTGCAGCATATTGCTGACCGGTTCTTTATCAGCCGTGAGAACGTCTCCCGCAAGTTCAAGCAGGTCTCGAACGAGAATCTGTCCGACTATCTGGCGAACCTGCGCATTGACAAGGCGAAGCAACTGCTGCGAAGCTCAGGGATGCGGCTGTCACAAATCTCAGCGATGGTGGGGTTCCAGGATGAGAAGTATTTCAGCCGCGTGTTCAAGAAGGTTACCGGGATGACGCCAAGGGAGTACAGGAATTCAGAATAAATGTGTATTGGAAGGTCTAATTAGACCGATAGCCAGGTAAGCATAGAGAGCAGCACGGAGGTAACCATCATGGCAAGAAGTGGGCGTACGGCTTTGGTGCGAAGCTGGGCCAGATCCACATTCAGCCCGAGACCGACCATGGCAGCTGTAAGCAGGAACGTGGTGATCACCGAGACGGCATTCATGACGGAGTCAGGAACCACGACTGCGCGGCCCAGCACGAAGCTTCCAAGCAGACTCATGCCCAGGAAGCCGAGCAGGAACCAGGGGAATTGAATCCGGGTTCCCGGTTCGGCTTTGCCGCTGCGCTTCATCCAGTACATGAGCACAAAGCTGAGCGGAACGAGCAGGAATACACGGCCGAGCTTGGCCAGCAGGGCCTGGGCGAGCGCATCCTGCCCAGCCGGTGCCCCAGCAAGCGCCACATGGGCGAGCTCGTGCAGGCTGAGTCCCGCCCACATCCCGTACTGCGTGCTGCCCATCGGAAGCAGCGGGAGCAGCAGAGTATAGGTGACGGCAAAGATCGTGCCGACAAGAGCAATGAGCCCTGCCCCTGCGGCTGTATCCTGCTCCTTGGATTTCAGGATCGGGGACACGGCCGCAATGGCAGCAGCTCCGCATACTCCTGTGCCGATGCCCAGCAGCAGGGTCAGCGGGGCGTCAGCCTTCAGCTTCCGGCCAATCCATACCGTGGCCAAGATGGAGAAGATAACTACGCCAGCGTCACGGAGCAGCATGCCTGCGCCCTGCTGGGCAATGACGCTAATGTTCAGCTTCAGGCCGAACAGAATAATGGCCAGCCTGAGCAGATACTTGGATGAGAACTGAATGCCTGAAGCCAGGGCTTGAGGATATCCGAGGAACTGGCGGTATGCAACCGCCAGCACAATAGCGCAGGCCATGGGTCCAATCCGCTGCACGCCGGGAATCAGAGCGAGCGCATATCCAAGCAGGGCGAGCAGGAAGGTGAAGCCTATTCCAACCAGGAAGAGGGGGGAAGCCAATCCTTTTGCCGCAGTTTTAAGCTTGGAAGAGGAGATGGATTGGGCCTGTTCCTGAGCTTGTATATTTGATAAAGGGGCCATGGTTAAGGGAATCATGACGGTATTACCTCCTGTTGAGTAAACTTAGGATGTTCTAGTTCTGATTCATCAAGTGTTATGGATTTAGCATATACTCTGTTTTATAATAAGGAAAATAAATCATTATAATATTATTAATAAGCAATTGCTTATGATTGTTAGAGATAGGGGGCGGATGAGAAATGGATCAAGCTTTGCTGGTATTTATTACGGTAGTGGAGCGGGGCAACTTTACCAGATCAGCCGAAGAGCTGCATATGACCCAGCCTGCGGTAAGCCAGTACATCCAGTCACTCGAACGGGCCATGGGAGCTCGTCTACTGGACCGGACTAACAAATATGTAAAGCTGACAAGAGCGGGGCAGATCGTATACGAGCATGCGGTGCAAATGAAAGGGCTATATCTGAAAATGCACAACCTGGTCGACGACCTGCTGCACAACGCGGGAGGAGAGCTGACCATCGGAGCGAGCTATACGTACGGCGAATATATTTTGCCGCATGTGATCGCCAGGCTGCGCACCGCTTACCCGCTGGTGAAGCCGCGGATTACGATCGGTAATACACGGGACATTGCCGATGCGGTGCTTCATTCCCATCTCGAAATTGGGGTTGTTGAGGGCGAGCTTCAGCATGAGAAGCTGATCGTGGAGCCTTTTGCGGAAGACTCTATGTATATCATAGTGTCCGGGAGCCACAATTGGGCTGGACAGGGGGTGATTCCGGCCGAGGAGGCGGCCAAGGAAATGTGGATTTTGCGGGAGCTGGGTTCAGGTACACGCGCGGCAGCTGACAAGCTGTTCGCCCGTCTGGGATTCACCCCCAAAGAGACGATGGAGTTCGGCAGCACGCAGATTATCAAGGAGTCCGTTGAGGCTGGACTTGGCATCACACTGCTCTCCTCCTCTGCGGTTCGCAAGGAGGTGTCGCTGGGTACGCTGGCCATGCTGCAAATCCCTGGAGCACCGGTCTCCCGCAAGTTCTCCTGGATCATGCAGAACACGGAGTTCCGGACCCGTGCCGCTGAGGTATTCATCGAGCTTTTGGAACCGGACATCGGCTGATACCGGGTTTCTTATATGAAGCAGCCTCTTATTGAAATCCATACCATTTGATACATCTCATTTCATACGCCCCATACGGTGGAGCCTCGTTCCATGGGCCTGACCTTCATCCTCATATGCCACAGCTTTCGTTCACGCACAACCAAAAGCCTCCTGGTGGTAACTTGAAACTTTACCAAAAGAAAAAGCACCTATTAAGGTGCTTTAGTCATCACATAGTTTTTTTATTCCTATTAATTAATTTTAAAACAAAATAGATAACGCCGATACAGAATAAAAATATCCTATCAAATTTCAAAATAAATTCATTATACTCAACCTGGTTATTCTGGTTATAAAAAATAATGTTATTGTATAGAAAATGAAACTCAATGTTATAATCCCGTCCAGAACTATTGAGAATAGCTGTACTGCTCATAATATCAACAACCCAACAAGCTAAAGCATAAAAAATAATGACTAATAAGGTTGTTAGCAATTTTCTATTAATTCTATTCATTGACGAGTTCCATAGACCGGCTTTTTCCCATCAGAGTTTTGGACAGAATCAGAGACTATGCTAGTCTTTTGTGAGCTTTCAGCTGCAAAAACAGCGCCAGAAGAACTGAATAACATTGCCGTTAATGCAATCGGTGCAATTAAATTACTTTCTTTCACACCTAGCCCTCCAGTTAATATAGTGTTTGCTGCTGATTACAACAATATCACAATCAACCAAAAAGGTCAGATTAAATTTGTTTTCCCATATCGCATATTACTTCTTGAACAAAAAGCCGCTCTCTTGCAGTGAATACTGCGGGAGAGCGGCTTCTATTTAACTATGAATTAATATAAAGGCTGTATTCCTGTTAACTTCGTATGATTACATTGAGGTACTGGCTCATCTCTTAGGATTGCGGCTTCATCTCAGGCATTGGCATGAAGAGCAGGGCGAACGGCAGATTGTTTCCTGCTGAAGGAGAAATCCAGATCTCCACATCCTCTTCATAATCCTTCGTTCTGTACAGCACACCGCCCTGAGACTGGGTGTTAGCACCGGCATGGGAGAAGCTCACGATATTGCCGTTCACCAAGGCTGCACCGCGGTACAGGCCTCCCCGTGGGTTGAAGGTAATCAGCGTATGCGGAGCAACCCGGTGCAGAACGATTTTGTATAGAACCCCATAGTTCCCTGAGTTGGTTGCAGGGGTACCCAGTATGCCGTCTGTTCCTGTCTGGTACGGATCGCCCAGCTCAGGTGAGGTCAGATTGATCCGTTGGTTCTTGTTGCCTACAAGGTCGCCATATTCAAATACCCGGGTAGAGTCTGCGAAGGTACCGCGGATAATTGATTCTTTGGGGTCCAGGGAAGGCAGGGTGGAAAGCGCCTTGATCGGATCATTCTTCTCTTTTACGATTAGAACTGTATATTGAACTTGTGCATCGCTGTTCAAATCTCCAAGCAAGGAGATGACGTCTTCTTGTTGGAGAGCCAAAGCGCTCATATCCTCGAAAATGACCTTTGCCTCACCCGGCGCTAAGGTAACGGTTTTCTTTTTCGCATCCGTAGCGTAGTTCTCGAAATAACGCTGAACGGATAACCGCCCGGTTAAGTCCGGGTTCTTGTTTGGACCTGCAACGCCATAAGTCTGGTAATCAATATGGGCTGCAGTTGCATTCATGTTCTTGGCAACCAAATACACCTTGGCCTTCTCGCCAAGCCGGTTGCGGTGATGGATCATGAAGCGGGTAAGGCCCTGGATGGTATCCTGGTACAGAATCCCTTCAGTGGTAACAGACTCCGGACCGCTGTCGCGGAACAAGGTGTACGGCTCAGTTGTAAAGGAGTACGGGAGCCGCTCATAGTTGTCCAGGGCGCTGTTAACCTCCATGTTCTCTCCGATAGGGGTGAACAGCTTGTAGAAATCATCCTTCTTATATAAGGTTTCATTCGTAATGTTAATCGTCTTCGACACGGTTCCGGTAGCCCCGTGTTTGTCTGTAACGGTAAGCTGGATGGTCTGTGGCCCCGGTGTGAAATAAGCCAGAGCTTTGTTGGTCCAATCATGCTTAACAATGGCATTCTCATCGTCCGTACTTAAATCCGTGAACGTGACCAGCTCGCCCATCTTGTACTCGGTCTTATCCGTAGTAAAATCCGCAACAGGAGGAAGGTTCGGATTCACCACGTTAATCTTCATGCTGTATGGGTCACTCCACTGTCCGCTGGAATCCTGAACGGAGTAAGTAACTGTATAGGTGCCGGCGGATTGGAACATATCCTGATCTGGGCGTCCTTCCCATCTCTCATCCACAATATCAAGGCCTTTAGGCGAGAAGCTCTTTGCCACAAATTTAACCGTAGTCTCCCCGGCTACGATCTGGCTTGGCTGTACGGTGAAGGTGGCAACCGGCTTGGTGGAAAGCTGGACAATAACCTGCTTGCCATTGACTGTATATGGAATATTCAGGGCTTTGGTGATTGCAGTGAGCGGCACCATGAACACATTTTTGTCCTGATAAGCTGTTCCCCGCATGGTCTGGGTCACCCCATTGACACGGTATTTACTGCTGCCGGTTTTGAAGCGGAGTTCGTTCCCGCCATAAGTAATAATGGTCTCTTTGGTCTTGGCATCGTAAGCAATCTTATAGCCTACCCGGTCGACCAGGGAGCGGATGCCCACATAAGATACCCCATTCTTGACGGTCATGGCGTGTGTTGCGGTATACACTAACCCGTCCTGCTCCATCCGGGTGCTGTTCATATAGAGAATCAGCTGGCCGCCGCCAGTTCCCGTTTCTCCGGGAACAAGGTTCTGTGGCGGAGTCGTAGTTCCTGGAATGGTCCCACCCGGCGATTCTCCAGTTCCATCTGGGGTCTGCCCAGTTGGAAGTGAGTTATTGTCTCCAGACCCTGACCCGTTCTGCCCTGAATTGCCGTTGCTTCCATTGGTCGTTCCTGGATTGGTCTGATTATTCGTTGGATCAGGCTGCGATGGGAAGGTACTGTCCTGTCCTCCGGTGGAAGGGTTGGACCCCTGTATGTCCGTCTGTCCTTGATTAGCCGGGGTCCCCGTTGTTACGGCACCTACAGACTTGGTGCCAGCTAGAGAGCCGGACGAATCCGCAGCTCCGGAAGGTATTGACGTAGCAGCCGTGCGCTCAGGCGCTTCGATGGTCTGAGTCTGTGCACCTGTCCCGCTTCCTGACTGAACCTGTGAAGAGATGGCTTCTGCTCCCGCAGGCATTGCCGCGGCGGCCTGGGAGATGATGAGGGCAGTAACCAAGGTGGCCTTTTTGAAATCCATTATGCGTTGTACTCCTTTTTTAAATATGAATTTGGACAATAGAAAAGCAGGCACACGAATGAATTCATGTGCTCACTTTCGGAAGTATGAACTTCGGTATTGAAATAAAGCTTACTCTGTAAGGGCTGGAGCCGGATTGTTCCGTCCTTTCAGACGGGTGTAAATCCATTTCACAAGGGCGACTCCAATAACACAGTCCAGAATGATAATGACCGGCATTGCGGTGTAGTTATATCTGAACTCCGGTACGAACAGCAACCGGATGAGCGACATGACTACGACAGCGGAAGCAAGCAGGAATTCCGGCTTGCGGAACCGGCGTGCACAGCCGACCAAGGCAACCAGGAAGAATAACACAAGACATTGGTGGAACAGATTTCGGATTGCGTACGGGAACACGGAATAGTAAGGCTTGTGCCCGGCTCCGAAATACATTTTGCCATAGATGTAATCAAGCTTTCCGATCGTGTACCACTTAAGGAATAGTCCCGGTTTCTGTGTAAAGCCAACGTATAGGCGCTCCTTGGCCACTTCCATCTGGGTCTTTCCGTGGCGGTCCACCATGCCATCCAAATAGTTGTTGTAAGGATAAGTGCCTGCCGCAAACGGATTAACCTGGGTGGCAGCAATAACGACCTGCTTCATGGTCACCATGTTGCGGATAATCCACGGGGAGAGAATAATTCCAGTCCCCACCAAGGTGATGATGAACAGCTTGAGTGTTTCCTTCCACTTGCGTGTCCAGAGGAAGTAGATTCCGTGAAACACAAAGATCAGGGGAAGGAATTCCGGCCGGGTAAGTATCGTGAGTCCGATTAAGGCACCGCTGGCCACGGCCCATTTCCAGGTCTTCCTCTCAAAGGCGATAATCTGCACATAGTAGTAGGAAACCAGGAGGAACGTACACAGCACCTCGGTAAGCACGGCCCCGTTGCTCCAGATGAAAGAAGGATAGATTGCGCCGGCCAAGGCGGTCAGCAGCCCAGCTGCGGTGCCTCCCATTCTTCTCGCTAACCGGTACATGAGAAAGAGCGTAAACAGGCTGAGCACAACCTGGATATAGCGGATGTATGGAGCCGGATCGTGGGTCTTGTAATCTACCAGCTTATAGACGGCTGCCATAAACATAGGGAGTCCCGGGGATACCTGGGCGTTAGGCTCGGTGCTCCGGTAACCATAGACCCCTTTCTCAAGGATTTGTCTGACCATAATGTCATACTGCTTGGTGTCTGTAGCTATGTTGTGCTGAACAGACCGCAGAAAATCAATTCTCAGATAAGCAGCAAGAATGAATATGACAATAAGCGCAATAAGAACAGCGGGTTTATTCCCTCGATAAGTTTTGGACCAGAAAGATGGCATCAGGATAGTACTCTCCCTTTCTCATATGTAGTATATTGACGCAGAAAATTGTGAAAAGTTGCTATTGCTTCCATACTCTTAGGAATGTCTATAGAAACGTACGTCCAAGCCGGACAAATTGTTACAGTCAAAGAGATGAACCCAAGTATTTCAATGATTTAAATAATAGAATAGAAACTCCCCAACAATAGCAACCGGGCAGCACATCATCATCCCTGCGCGTACCCCATCTAGAATAGTATAAAGGTATAGGGGGAATACGCCAACTGCCGGAGCCTTACTACAGGGGAGTGAATTTGTTAGAGGTCATGATATACTTAATGTCAGGTAGAAAGAAATGGCAAAATAGGTAGACGAATAGGGAGGGGCTGCAACATGGGGAATTATAGAAGCACTGGGCCGGACACACCGCAAGGAGACGCTGCCACACCGGTTATTCGCATACGCGATCTTCGGATGAAGTACGCGGACAGATACGTGCTGAACGGTGTTGACCTGGAAGTGTCCAGGGGGCAGATTATTGGATACATAGGGCCGAATGGAGCTGGCAAAAGCACAACGGTCAAAATTATGCTGGGGCTGGTGGAAGGTTATACCGGACAGGTTGAGATCCTGGGCACGGATATTGCAAGTGGGGATATCAGCTACAAAAGCAAAATTGGATATGTCCCTGAGATTGCTGAAATTTATGACACACTCACCGCCAGGGAATACCTGACTTTTGTTGGAGAATTGTACGGTCTTGACCGGGAAGCCGCAGATATAAAGGCTGCGAGGCTTGCCGAGCTCTTTGGATTGAGGGATGCGTACAATTCCCGGATCAGCTCGTTCTCGAAAGGCATGAAGCAGAAGGTCATGATTATCTCCAGTGTTCTGCACAACCCGGATATCCTGTTCCTCGACGAGCCGCTGAGCGGTCTGGACGCGAACAGTGTGATTGTGCTGAAGGAGATGATGTCCCTGTTCGCTGGACAAGGCAAGACCATCTTCTATTCCTCACATATCATGGATGTGGTGGAGAAGATCAGCAGCCGGATCATCCTGTTGGGAGAAGGGCGGATTCTGGCGGACGGGACTTTCGACGAACTGAAGGAGCGGAGCGAGGAAGGGTCGCTTGAGCAAATTTTCAATCAGCTGACTGGCTTCAATGAACACAGGCAGATCGCGGAAGCGTTCGTAGCTGCCGTGCAGGAGGCGTAAGGGATGAGGGAGAGCCGTATATTGAGGGGGCTTGATCTGTTCCGGGGGGCGTTTGAAAAGGCGGGTGTCGACTACCCGATCATGAGATCGATCCTGCAGGTCAAGCTGACCATGGATGGCCGCCGAGTGCCAACGATTATAGCTGGTTCAGCCAAAAGGCAGGCCAGCGAGAGCAATCAGCCGGAAGGCAACGCGTTTCTTCGCTCGCTTTGGGTCTATGGGCTGATGGGGCTGATTCTGGTCATGTTTATGATGATGCCCAGCAATTATATTTTTCAGATGAGTCTGGTGTTCGGCATTCTCATGTTTCTGGTTATGACTTCGATGATTTCGGATTTCTCATCCGTTCTATTGGACATCCGGGATAAGACAATCTTGTACACCAAGCCGGTGAACCGTAAGACCTTGAGCATGGCGAAGCTGATCCATATTTTGATTTATATGTTTTTTGTGACCGGCGCCTTAGCAGGGCCAAGTCTGCTGGTGGGCCTGGTCAAGTACGGAGTTGGCTTCTTCCTGATCTATTTGGCGGATATTATTCTGATGGATATTCTGATTGTGGTCCTGACCGCGGCCCTGTACCTGGTGGTACTGAAGTTCTTTGACGGGGAACGTCTGAAGGATGTGATCAATTATGTTCAGATCGGCCTGTCCATCGGAATTACCGTGGGCTATCAACTGATCAGCAGGTTGTTCAATTATGTGAACTTCGAGGCCCAATTCCATCCGAAATGGTGGCAGTTCATCGTGTTCCCTGTCTGGTTCGCCGGCCCGTTCGAGCTGCTGCTTCGGGGGGATAGCCGGAGTTACTTTGTAGTGTTTACACTGCTGGCGGTTCTGGTGCCGATCCTGTTGCTCTTTGTTTATATCAAAATGATGCCGGCATTTGAGCGAAATCTGCAGAAGCTCTCGGATCAGAGCGTCCGTTCACGGAAAGCGGGAGGCAAGGTGACGGATATGCTGGCCAAGTGGTTCAGTAGAACCCGGGAAGAGCAGATCTTCTTCCGGTTTGCGGTCAAAATGATGAGCACTGAACGTGATTTCAAGCTGAGGGTGTATCCGACGCTGGGCTTTTCGATTATTTTTCCGTTTATTTTCTTCTTTACGTTTACGCCTGAAGGGGGCACTCAGGCTATTCCGTCAAGCAAGATGTACCTGTTCATTTATTTCTGTGCGCTGCTGATCCCGACCGTGGTGATGACGCTGAGGTATTCGGGTAAATACAAAGGGGCTTGGATCTACAAGACCGCGCCAATTTCTAATACAGCCCCTATATTCAAGGGGACGCTTAAAGCTTTCCTGGCACGGCTGGTGCTGCCGATGTTCCTGGTGGATAGCATCATTTTCATTGCCGTTTTCGGGGTGAGAATTCTCCCTGATCTGGTGGATGTGCTGCTGATGCTGCCGCTCTATACGCTGATCAGCTTCATGATCTTCCGCAAAGCGCTGCCCTTCTCGGAAGCATTTGAGACTACGCAGCAGAAGGAAGCGATGCTCACCATTCCGCTGATGGGGCTTCTGGGAGTGTTTGCGGGGGTTCATTATTATAGCACCACAATTCCTTATGGTGTTTATATCTATATGGCGTTGCTGGTTGTGCTGAATGTGGTGGGCTGGAGATGGGTGTTCCAGAAGAGTTTGAAGTAACGATTATTAGGTAAAATATAGTGATTCTCGCAAGGGCCGTCCTGGTTGGGGCGGCCTTGTTGCTGTGCAGTTATATCCAAATTCGGGTAAATTCCCAACTTTTTGAAGGCTGTTATTGTTATATTTTTATAATAAAAATTTATAGGAGGAGTCTAATGCATACTGAGAAAACTATGACCGTAAATGGTGATGCAATGGAGAACCTTTCCTGATGAAAATAACCCGTCATATCCTATGGCTAATCCTCTCGCTAGCGGGGCTGCTCATGCTGGCTGCTTGTAACAGCCCGGGAAAGCCCTATTTATCCATTCTCATTACCAACGGTGAAAATGAAGGTATGAGATCTCATGTCTATGAGTATGACCTGAGCACACGCAAGACTGCTTTGCGCGGAGAGTTTAAGTATACGGCGCAATATCCTCTGGGGATTTATGATGCGGTTCACAACAAAATTTTTTACATTGCAAGAAATGGAGACGGCAAGTCAGATCAGTTGTTCTCTATGGATTTGAAAACCAAGGAAACGAAGCAGTTGACAACGAATCTGTTTGCGGTGAATGAGCTGTTTGTTAGTGGGAACGAAGTGATTCTGGCGGCTGCATCCAGGTTATCGAAGGATAACCATATCAAGCCGATAGCCAGTTATAATATAGACACGAATAAGTTCCGTTTTTGGTGGGACCCGGATAAGGATGACACAACGGTTTTCCTGCTGAAATACAATTCTTCTAAGGATAACTTTGATGTGGCTTTATATTCATGGGGGGATTTCTTTCATAAGCTTGAAATAGCTAATGAGAAGCAGAAACCGTTAGTGCCTCCAACTTATACAGTATATGAATATGAACCAGACGGGACACGAAAAGAAGCTCTCTTTACAACAAAGCAGGAATTGGGTTTTTACGCTTTATCTAATAAGAAGGATGAAATCATTTATTCAAGTGCTATAAATATAAATAAGCCGAAAACAGTAAAAATCCATGATCTTAAGACGGGTAAGGAGCAGCCTTTTACTGTATTCAGCACAATCAGCAACCTGTACTATGAGCCGGACGATCAAGCGCTGCTGGTGTTGGGCATTTATCATGATCAGAGGGGAGTATACCGGTATGACCGGACTACCCAAAAAGTTGAACAGGTATTGCTGGAACCGGAGAAAAGCTATATTAATGATTTTCAAATGATGACAAAGTGATCAGTCCATACCATTGTTGCCAGGATCACAGCGCCCCTTCAGATAAGCCGTTACAATGCGGGTAAGAACAACCTTATCAGAGGAGGAGCTTATGGATAACAATCAGGGTACAATGGAACCGCATGTGCGTACATGGGAGCAGACGGTGCGAAACGTGCAGGTGAGAAAGGTGGAGAATCAAGGGCCAAGGATCAAGCGGGAAAAGCTGACTGTCAGCTTCATGATCGGCCAGTACTGCTCCGGCCACCATTCCCGCGAAGAGCGTAAGCATGCTGCCAGCAATGACAAACAGGTGATTAAGCTGTGCTGGGATTGCTATTGCCTGCATCAATATGCCATGAAGCGGCTGGGTCTGTGCCAGTTCGGGGAGAAGAAGACGACCTGTGTGGAGTGCCCGGTGCACTGCTATAAGCCTGCGATGCGGAACCAAATCAAGGAGGTCATGAAATACTCCGGCCCAAGAATGCTCCTGAGCCACCCCGTGCTGACCGTATGGCATCTGCTGGACCAAAAAGGGGACAAACGAACGCCATCTTCCTAAGGGACCGGACAGATTTCCGGGCAAGCTAATTTGAAGTGGTGGAATAGGATACAGGCAGGCTGCCGTAGACCATGGTTCTGCGGACGGCCTTTTTTGTGCTGTTTCAGATGGGTTGCAGCCGCAATTTGAACCCGACACAGTAATAACAATACTTATGTGATTTCTGTCACAAATATGCCTGATTTGGGCTGATGAATGTGATAAAAGTCACAAAATTACAAAGAGGCTTCTGCGAAAATAGTGACCAGGATCACACGTGAGGCATCAAGATAGGCATTATTAGCTATTCACGCACAACAAAATTCGGAAAGAGGGAAAGAGGAATGGATACGTTACTGCTTGCACGCATCCAATTTGCTGCAACCACAATTTTTCACTTCTTCTTCGTGCCAGTATCCATCGGATTGGTCGTAATGATTGCGATCATGGAGACGATGTACGTAGTCAAAGGCAAGGAAGAATACAAAAAAATGGCCAAGTTCTGGGGGAAGCTGTTCCTGATCAACTTCGCGGTTGGGGTTGTGACCGGGATTCTTCAGGAATTCCAGTTCGGGATGAACTGGTCGGACTATTCCCGCTTCGTCGGAGACGTGTTCGGAGCACCGCTTGCGGTTGAAGCGCTGTTCGCGTTCTTCCTGGAGTCGACGTTCATCGGGCTTTGGATTTTCGGATGGGACCGATTGTCCAAAAAGGTGCATCTGCTCTGCATCTGGCTGGTGGCGCTTGGAACCACCATCTCCGCATTCTGGATTCTGGCCGCCAACTCCTTCATGCAAAGACCGGTGGGTTTCACCGTGAATAACGGCCGGGCGGAGATGAACGACTTCTTCGCGCTGATCGGCAACGGCCAGCTGTGGGTGGAATTCCCGCATACCGTGCTCGGCGCCTTCGCTACAGGCGCATTCCTGATTACAGGCGTCAGTGCTTACAAGATGCTGAAGAAGCAGGATACCGAGTTCTTCAAGAAATCTTTTAAAATCGCGGTGATTGTCGGGTTGGTATCCTCCTTCCTGACGGCCATCTATGGTCACCAGCAGGCTCAATATCTGGTGAAGACCCAGCCGATGAAAATGGCAGCGAGTGAAGGCCTATGGGGTAAAAGTGGTGATCCGGCAGGCTGGACGGTGATTGCTTCGATTGACCCGACCACCAAGGAGAACAAGTACGAGCTCAAGATTCCTTACCTGCTGAGCTTCCTGTCTTACAGTAAATTCAGCGGGGAAGTCAAAGGCATGAACGAGCTTCAAGACGAATATGTGAAAACCTATGGGCCGGGCAACTATATCCCTCCTGTACGCACCACATTCTGGAGCTTCCGCATCATGGTTGCCGCAGGCAGTCTGATGATTCTTCTCAGTGCTTACGGTGTATATTTGACCGCACGCAAACGCTTGGAGCGCTCGGGCAAATGGTACTGGCGGGCCATGCTGTTCAGCATTTCACTGCCGATCATTGCCAATACGTCGGGCTGGGTTATGACTGAATTTGGCCGTCAGCCTTGGACGGTATTCGGGCTGATGCAGACCAAGGACAGCGTGTCGCCAAGTGTGACTGGCGGACAGGTGCTGTTCTCGCTCATCGCGTTTTGTTTGATCTACGCCGCTTTGGCAGCTGTGCTTGTATATCTGTTTGTCCGTGCGATTAAGAAGGGTCCGAATGCGGAAGAGCAGACGGAAGCCCCTGTACAGGATCCGTTTGGTAAGGAGGATTACCATGCTGTCTCTTAATGAACTGTGGTTTATTCTGGTAGGTGTGCTGTTTATCGGGTTTTTCTTTCTGGAAGGTTTTGACTTCGGGGTTGGAATGGCGACCAAGGTGCTGGCGAAGAACGATATGGAGCGCCGCGTGCTGATTAACTCCATCGGTCCGTTCTGGGATGCCAACGAGGTGTGGCTGCTGACTGCGGGCGGTGCGATCTTCGCGGCCTTCCCGAACTGGTATGCCACGATGTTCAGCGGTTACTACACTCCGCTTGTTGTACTGCTGCTTGCATTGATCGGGCGCGGGGTGGCCTTTGAGTTCCGGGGCAAGGTGGATTCATCCGGGTGGAAGAAGACGTGGGATATCGCGATCTTTGCAGGCAGCTTCCTGCCGCCGTTCCTGCTTGGGGTGGTCTTCTCCGGGCTCATCAAAGGTCTGCCTATCGATCAGCAGATGGAGATGAAAGCCGGGTTGTTCGATATGGTGAATCTCTATACGCTAGTAGGCGGTCTCGTGGTTGTTCTGCTCTGTTATGTTCATGGGCTTCTGTTCACTGTGCTTAGAACGACAGGTGAGCTTCAAGACCGTGCCCGCAAGCAGGCTAAGACCGCGTTGATTCCGCTGGCTGTGCTGCTGGTGCTGTTCGCAATATTGACCTATACGATGACGGATGTGTTCGAAGTACGCGGAGTTCCGTTGGCCATCATGGCAGTACTTGGACTCGTGGCTTACCTGCTTGCCGGATACTTCATTTCCCGCCGCCGGGACGGCTGGGCCTTCGGGATGACCGGAACGGTGATCGCTTTGTCTATCGCCTCCTTGTTCATCGGACTGTTCCCAAGGGTTATGGTCAGCTCGCTGAACAGCGCGTTCAGCCTGACCGTGGACAATGCGGCATCAGGACATTACTCGCTTAAAGTTATGACGATCGTGGCCTTGTCGCTGCTGCCATTCGTGCTGGGCTATCAAATCTGGAGCTATTTCGTGTTCCATAAGCGGGTTCACGAGAAAGAACACCTGGAGTACTAATGGGGCGAGAGCTGCTGGGACTCAAGGGCATACGGCCAGTCATGGCAGCGATGGCCGGCCTGACGTTAATCCAGACTATAGCAATTATCCTGCAGGCGAAATGGCTGGCGGAGACCGTCTCCGCCCTGTTCGCCGGGGAACCTCTGCAGGAACAATACGGTACAGCCGTGTTGTTCCTGTCTGCTTTTATCGTGCGTCAGCTCACGGTCTTGTGCCAGCAGTCCATTGCGGCAAGATTCGCAGAGGTGACGGGCACCCGCCTGCGCAGCCAGCTGATGCAAAGGCTGTTCCAGCTGGGACCGCGTTATGCGGGTGAGAACGGCACGGGAAGCCTGGTCACGCTGGCACTGGAAGGTACGCCTAAGTTCCGCAATTACATTGAACTCGTGCTTCCCCGTATGCTGGCTGGCGGGTTCACCCCGGTTCTGATCCTGGCGTATATCTACACCCGGGATACAGCCTCGGCGGTGATTCTCACGATCACGATGCCCATCCTGATTGTCTTTATGATTCTGGTTGGGCTGGCGGCAAGAAAACAGACGGACAAACAAATGAAGTCCTACCGGGTTCTGTCCAACCATTTTGTCGATTCTCTGCGCGGCCTGGAGACTCTTAAATTTCTTGGGCGCAGCCGGGCCCACAGCAGCACAATAGCCAGCGTCAGCGACGGCTACCGGTCAGCCACAATGAAGACGCTGCGCACCGCATTTCTGTCCTCCTTCGCACTTGACTTCTTCACGATGCTCTCTGTGGCCTCGGTGGCGGTCAGCCTGGGGCTGCGGCTGGTGAACGGAAGCATGGTGCTGGTTCCGGCACTGACCGTTCTGATTCTGGCACCGGAGTATTTCCTGCCTGTGCGTATGGTAGGTGCCGATTTCCACGCCACTCTGGATGGCAAGGAGGCCGGCCAGGCGATGCAGGCGATCATTGACGGGAAGTCCGCGGAAGAGCTTAGCGGGAAGGAACAGTTGAAGCCGGACTATACCTGGAAGCAGGACAGCAAGCTGGTCCTGAAAGGGATTGGCGTCACCCGGGGGGAGAGCAGCCAGCCTTCCCTGGAGGGAGCTGAGCTTGAGCTTCGCGCTGGCTTGAAGGTAGGCATCATCGGCGAGAGCGGAGCCGGCAAGTCCACGCTGATTGATGTGCTGGGCGGCTTCCTCCGCCCTACGGACGGGCATATCGAAGTGGACGGGCAGCGTCTGGATTCGCTGACAGAAGCGGCGTGGCGGAAGATGACGGTGTATATTCCGCAGCAGCCGTATATTTTCAGCAGTACGCTGGAAGAGAACGTGAAGTTCTATACCCCTCAAGCCTCCAGAGAGGATGTGGAGCGGGCTGTGGAGTCGGCCGGTCTGTCTTCCCTGGCAGCGAGTCTGCCTGGAGGATATGAGGAAATGATCGGCGGTGGAGGCCGCACGCTGAGCGGCGGACAGGAGCAGCGGGTGGCGCTGGCACGCGCATTCCTAAGTGACCGTCCCATCATTCTGCTTGATGAGCCGACAGCCCATTTGGATATTGAAACCGAGTATGAGTTGAAATCGACAATGCTTGAGCTTTTTGAAGGGAAAACCGTATTTCTGGCTACCCACCGTCTGCACTGGATGACAGAGATGGATATGATTGTGGTTATGGATCATGGAAGAGTGGCCGAGGTGGGCACTCATGAACAATTAATGCATAAGCGCGGGGTTTATTATTCGCTTGTAAGAGAACAGGAGGAGGGGGCAGCATGAACCGGGAAGGCTGGCTGATGCCGTATATTAGAGCCCATATGGGGCGTTTCATCATGATGATCATCCTTGGGGTGTTGACGGCGGCCGCCGCCTCTATGCTGATGTTTACCTCAGGATTTCTGATCTCCAAGTCGGCGCTTCGGCCGGAAAATATTCTGTTGGTCTATGTACCGATTGTCGGGGTACGTACTTTCGGAATCAGCCGTGCCGTACTGCACTATGTTGAACGCCTGGTGTCGCATGATGCTGTGCTGCGCATCCTGTCCAAGATGCGGGTCAGACTGTTCCGCGTGCTGGAGCCGCAGGCCTTGATGCTCCGGTCCAAATACCGGACCGGGGATATTCTCGGCCTGCTGGCCGATGATATTGAACAGCTGCAAAATGTGTATTTGCGCTCGGCCTTCCCTGGCGCAGTCGCGGTTGTCATCTATTCGGGAGTCATCGCGGCGCTGGGCCGCTTTGACAGAGGTTTTGCGCTGATGGCGGCCGCTCTGCTGCTGATTCTGCTGGCGGGCCTTCCGCTCATCTCCCTGATGATGACAGCCCGGACGCAAGTAAGGATGAAGCAGGAGCGCAGCCGTTTATATCAGCGGCTTACGGATGCCGTGATGGGGCTGGGCTCGTGGGTGATCAGCGGCCGGGCCGGCGACTTCCTCGCCTCTTATGAGGAGGATGAGGCCAGCATTGCCCGGGCAGATCGCGCACTGAAGCGCTGGGCCCGAATTCGCAATCTGATTGGACAGCTCATTGTTCTTGCGGTGGTGCTTCTGATGATGACCTGGTCAGCCAAACAGACAGCAGCTGGCCAGATGGATGGGACGTTCATCGCAGCCTTTACGCTGGTTGTCTTCCCGCTGATGGATGTGTTCCTGCCGCTCTCGGAAGCCGCAGAGCGGCTGCCCGGGTACCGCGATTCGCTGAACCGGCTGGAGCAGATCGGCGCCGGCTCCTGTTCAGACAGCCGGACAGAGGAAGCCCTGAAGAGCCGCAGCTCTCAGGCTGCCGAGCAGCACCGCGAGCAGGGAGCTGCGGATCGCTCATGGAAGCAGGGCAGCCGCATGGCCTCCGCCGACATCCGCTTGGAGGATGTGAGCTTTAGCTATAAGGGGAACACGGAGGCCGCCGTTCACGGGCTGTCCCTGGAAATTCCGCAGGGCAAGCGGGTTGCCGTCATCGGCCGCAGCGGCGCGGGCAAGTCCACGCTGCTCGGGCTGATTCAGGGAGCGTTCAAGCCGGATTCCGGCACCGTGCGGATTAATGGCACGGACGCAGCTGATCTCGGGGAGGATATTCCCCGGATCATCTCCGTGCTGAATCAGCGGCCGCATCTGTTCGACACGACGCTGGCGAACAACATCCGGCTGGGCCGGGTCTCCGCCACGGACGAAGACGTCCGCCGGGCGGCTGAGCAGGCCCAGCTGGCAGCGCTGGCCGGGACCCTGCCCGGCGGCTATGATACGCCGATGCGGGAGATGGGCCAGCGCTTTTCCGGCGGGGAGCGGCAGCGGGTGGCGCTTGCGCGCATTCTGCTGCAGGATACGCCGGTGGTCATCCTTGACGAGCCGACCGTGGGACTTGATCCGCGGACAGAGCGCGAGCTGCTGAAGACGATTCTGCGGGAAACCCACGGGAAGTCGCTGATCTGGGTCACCCACCATCTGGCCTTGGCAGAGAGTATGGATGAGATTATCTTCATGGAGGGCGGCCGGATTGAGATGAGAGGCACGCATGCCGAGCTGATGGAGCGCTATCCGCGCTACCGGAACCTGTACCGGATGGATCGTCCCGGGTACGCCTTGGAAAGGGAGTTGGCTAAGGTTGGCGGATGAGATGGGACAACAAAATCGTGTGCTTTGGGAGCACCTGCTGCTGCTAACTTTAGATAGACTCCTCCCAGCACCAAAAAACTAAGCCGCCAGGACAGGAGAGAACTCCCGCTGGCGGCTTAGTTTTTTGATGTTATCAGTTCAATATGACGCCCTTCCCTTGATGAACGCCCAAAGGCGGGCATGGCCTCTAGCACATGATAAGTTGTAGTGATAGCTCTAGCAATAGCTGCAGGTGTTATACCTATACGCGCAGACTTCATGCTCCAGACAAGTGTCCATTCCATCTGCCAGCCTGCTGCTATCCTAGCTGCTGGTACATCTTCACAATATCCTCATGGAGCGGCTGGTCCGCGGAGATGGCTGTATATTTGGTTACCGTCTCCCCGATACCGAGCTCGCGGATAGAGGATTGAAGTTCGACCGCTTCCGGGTCCTCGGCATAGTCGAAGTGTAGGGCCGCGCCCATTGCTGCCGTCAGCTGCTTCGGCCGGATGCCGTATTCCAGCGCCTGCCGGGCAGGAGAGACGAGACGGTCATTTGGTGACAATTTGCGGATTGGCGAACGGCCAACCCGGACAACCTCATCTGTCAGGGAAGGGTTGCGGAAGCGGTCCAGAATTTTGAGAATGTATTTCTGATGCTCAGCTTTATCGAAACCGTGTTTGGCGACCAGCATGGCACCGGTCTCCTCTAGCACAGCACGCACCTTTCCTTCGACCGCTTCATCCGCCATGGCTTCCTGAATGGTGTTGTAACCGGCGAGGTATCCGAAATAAGCAGCAGTGCAGTGACCTGTGTTCACGGTGAACAGTTTGCGTTCGATATAGGGTTCCAATTGGTCTACATAATGGACGCCGCCGACTTCATGGAACCCTTCAATCATCTGGGAGCGGTCCACGACCCATTCATAGAAAGGTTCGACGACAACCTGGAGCGGGTCCTCATGATGCTGCAGCGGCACGATGCGGTCCACAGCCGCATTCGGGAATGCGATCAGCGTGTCTGCCTTCGCGCGTGCTTCTTCACCAAGGTGGGCATATACATGCTCCTTGAGCTGGGCACTCCCTCCGATGGCATTCTCACAGGCAATCACGTGAAGCGGGCGGGCATTTGGGCTCTGGAGCCGGAGCTCAATGCCTTGGGCAATGCCCTGGGCAATATGTTTCAGGATACCCACACCCACAGCTGTAGTCACCAGGTCCGCTTCCGCCACGGCTTCGGCCACCTGTTTCAGATTTTTGCCGTCGATGGCTGTTACGCCGGTAACCGGCAGGGCATCCTTAGCGTCGTTCGCCAAGGTTACGGTATATTCCCCGCGCCGTTTAAGCTCTGAGACAAGCGTCTCATTCACATCTGAGAAAATCACTTCATACCCGGACTGGGATAACAACAATCCGATAAAACCTCTGCCGATGTTCCCTGCACCGAAATGGACCGCTCTCATTCTTCCATCCCGCTTTCAAAAATCTCGATAATTTCTTCGGCACTGCCTGCATTCTTAATGCGCTCAACATTCTCGTCCTCCGAGAAGATCATGGCCACATTCGTCAAAATATCCATATGTTCATTGCCTACCGCAGCAATGCCGACCAGGATGTAAGCTTTCTCGCCATCGCTAAATTCAACTCCGTCTGGGATGACCACAACCGAGAGTCCGGTAGATGTAATCAGACTCTTGGCTTCCTTGGTGCCATGGGGAATCGCAAGTCCGCCTCCCATATAGGTTGAAAGGGAATCCTCCCGCTCGATCATGGCGTCCAGGTACGGTTCAGAGACATGACCCGCATCCACAAGCAGTTGTCCGGCGATCCGGATGGCTTCATATTTATCTTTTACGGTCACGTTTAACTTGATTTTATCTGCAGATAGAATACTCATGATGGTTCTCTCCAATCTTGTTATCTTTTATTCTCGAAAAAATGCAGCAGTTCTGCCGCCATGTATTGCTGAATATCGCCCTGGCTCCCCGTCTCCAGCAGCCGGGTCATTTCCGGCTTTAGAAGAAGCGCGCTGATTTCGCTCAGCACCTCTAGGCTCTCTTTGGAGAGGTGCTGTGGGCCAAGCATAATCAGCAGCTGCTGGACGGTGTGGGCATGCTCATCTTCAAGCACCAAGGGTGTCTTCAGTCTGAACAGCGTGAAGGACGGACGGTGAATGGATGCACTGCGTGTATGAAACAACGCAAGGGATGTATCCGGGATAACCAGGCTTCCGAGCTGTTCCCGTTCGATGAGCCGTTTGACAACTTGCCCGGGATCACTAAGTACCTGGTCCTTATGAAGAGCTGCACAAGCCAGGCTGAGCGTCATCTCAAGCCCAAATGACGGGTTATTCAGTTGATAAATTACAAATTGGTCAATCAGTCCGATGATTTCGTTTAGTGTGGTGCTTAGTGTTTTAAGCTGGCTAAGCTCTTGGCCGGATGCCAACGGAGTGAAGCCGGTCTCTTCCACGCTTGGAGCCGTCTTGCGGACGGGGGCTGAAATCTGGATGTAATCCTGGAGCCGCTCTATATCCTCAGCCGTAAGCAGCGGGGTAAGCTTGATATACCGGTCCGCCTCCAGAGGAAGATCGACCGTGGAAATGATCAAATCGTAGTCTTCTTCCGGCAGCCGGGCGGCTTCATACCAGGAGACATTGCCGAGCACCTCGATCTGAGGCATCTCCTTCTTAATCCGGGTGGCGAGCAGCTTCGATGAGCCAATTCCGCTGCTGCAGACCAGAATAGCCCGGACACTGCCAGCAAACTGTTTCAGTCTTTCCATGGAAGCCCCAAAATGCATGACCAGGAATCCAATCTCCTCGTCCGGAATATTCACGGCAATGTTCATGTCGTCCACCACCAGGCGGACGGATTCAAACAGCGCTTCGTAATCCCTTTTAATCTGTCCAAGAAGAGGATTTCGCACCCGCTCGCCCCTGCGAATCCGATGTAAGGCCGGCTCCATGTGACCGAGCAGCCCTTCACGGAGTGAGCGGTCCTCTACGAAGGGGATTCCCGTCCGCTGCTCCATCTTGGAGATAAGACGCTGAACCATAGTCATCAGAGCAGCATCTACGGACGTTAAATCCTGAGCAGGGGAAGACCTCTCCGCCTTGCTGAACAGGTGGTATAGATATAGAGTCTCTTCCTGCCTGTGCTCCTCAGGGATAAGATCCGACAGGGGGGAGGATCTTAAGATATAATCAGCTGCCATTCGGCTTCTATCTTCAGGTCCCGCGGCAGGAGCCTCTCCGGCAGCAGAGGGGCTGACAGAACCCCGGGAGGATAGGGCAAGGACAAACTTTCCTTCTTTGATCCGGGCTAACGCTACTGACAGTTCAATCAGCAGGTGGGTATACGCGGACTCGGGCAGTTCTTCAAGCCAGTTCTCCCCTGCGGCCCACAGTGCATTCTCCACGTTCAGAAGGTCGCTCTGACCCGCCATCCGCTGAAGCTGCCGGGTCAACGCATTTTGGGAGGAGCGGCTTGTATGACCGAACAGGTCCGAATAGTCCAGATGCTCCGAGATGAGCTTGCCGATTGCCTGCCTCTTGGCCTGCTCGGTTCCTGTAATTTCCACGCCATACCCTCTGCGGCGGACCAGCGAAAGATTGTTCTTGCTGATCCAGGTCTCCAATTGATCCAGGTCATAGCTGATGGTTGCCACAGCCACATTAAGATCATGGGCCAGGGAGAACAGCTTTATAGGCTCGGTTTCGTCCAACAGGGTGCTGAGGACGAGCCATTTGCGCTCTTCCGTGGAATATCTGGTCAGAGCGGAGGCATTCAATTCCTGTAAGGCGGCTTGGTGCTGATCAGGACTTCCGGTTACCTGGAAACCCCGCCCGGATTTCTTCTCCAGCGGGAGGCCCAGATCTGTCAGAAGCTGCTCTACCCCGGACATTTCCCGGTGGACGGTTCTCGCGCTGACACCAATCTTGGCGGCTATTTCCCCCGCCGTTACTTCTTCCTGGCGATTAAGCAGAATTTCAAGTATTTGTCTTTGCCTGGGAGTCATACGGTTCATAGGCATGCACCTCGTCAAAGAGGGATAAACGCCGGCTTATTCAGCCAGCGCTTGTTGAATTTGAAAGTATTGTTATTTTTTCAGTCGCTCGACGAGCTCGTCGTATTTCGGACTTTTCAGGAAGTTCTCGATGGAAATATGCTCGGCGTTTGGATTCTGTCCACGGGCCCGGTCGGTTAGCGACTGGTGTGTCACCACAATATCCGCATCCTTAGGGATTTCACTGATTGCTGTGTTGGTAACAGCCACATCCACCCCGGCCGCTTTCAGTTTCTTTCTAAGCACGGAGGCTCCCATTGCACTTGAGCCCATACCGGCATCACAGGAGAAGACGATCTTCTTAATGTCTCTGTGTTCTGCAGCAGAGGAGGTCTCAGCGTATACTGCCGTATTCTCTGTGCGGCTGCTTGGTACAGCTTCAGCTACTGCGGCTGCGGCTGGAGCTGGAGTGCTGCCAGCGCTCTTCATTTCGCGCATTTTGGCCGCTGCTTCTTCCAGGTCTTCTTCCTTGTTCTTACCTGTCTTAAGCAGCAGGGCTGCCACTACAAACGATACGACGGTTGCCGTAAGCACCCCGCTCAGCACCGGCAGCAGGCCACCCTTTGGAGCCATGGCGATATAAGCAAAGATGCTGCCCGGTGAGGCTGTAGCCACAAGTCCTGCGCCAAAGATGGTGAATGTAAAGGTTCCCGTTACGCCGCCGGCAATGGCAGCTAGAATCAGGCGCGGATTCATCAAGATATAAGGGAAATAGATTTCATGAATCCCGCCAAGGAAATGGATAATCGCTGCGCCTGGAGCTGATTGCTTGGCTGAGCCCCGGCCAGCCAGCATGTAGGCCAGCAGGATTCCTAAACCTGGACCCGGGTTCGATTCCAGCATGAACAGAATCGACTTGCCTATCCGCGAGGATTCCTCAAGCGCAATAGGACCCAGCACGCCATGGTTAATCGCATTGTTCAGGAACAGCACCTTGGCCGGCTCGATGATAATGTTGGCCAGGGGCAGCAGCCCTGCGTGAAGCAGACCTTCAACGCCAGCTGCCAGCGCCTTGCTGATCACTTCGACAACAGGGCCGATGCCCAGGAAAGAGCCGATGGCAAGAATAGCCCCGATAATACCCAGCGAGAAGTTGTTAACAAGCATCTCGAAGCCGGATTTGATCTTGCCTTCGACGGATTTGTCGAACTGCTTCAAGATCCAGGCGGAGATAGGGCCGACAATCATGGCCCCCATAAACATAGGGATGTCGGTACCCACGATGACTCCCATGGTTGTTACGGCTCCGATGACACCTCCCCGGGTGTCATGAACCATTTTCCCGCCGGTATAACCGATGAGAATCGGAAGGAGGTAGTTGACCATCGGACCAACCAGTTTGGCCAGCTGTTCGTTGGGGAACCAGCCAGTTGGAATAAATAAAGCCGTGATAAGACCCCATGCGATGAAGGCGCCGATATTCGGCATGACCATCCCGCTGAGGAGACGACCGAAGCGTTGAATTCTTACCCGCATGCCTTGGGACGAACTTTGGTGAGCAGTATCCATGTGAATCGGATCCCCCTAATTAAAAAGTAGTGTGGTTTTGAGGTGAGATTCCTCACATCATCCTCACAACAAGCGTAAATCAGAGCGCTTACATCATCAACGAAAGGAAAACCTGATCACGTCATGAATAATGTTGACAAGATTTAATAAATCAATCCGCATATTAGCTGCGTCTCCGGTTTGAATAGGAGGAGACTACCGTTGCACCACGGATTTTTCGGCAGAGCAGACATTTCTTGCTCTATAACCTGTAAGGTAATGTAAGGGAAAATATGAAATAATAATTAGGACACAGCACTAAGTTTTGTTATGCTGTTATATGTGTGGAAATAGTAATAGATTCATAATTAAGTAGGGGAGGTCTTCATTTCGTGAGTGCAAATATATTGACCAGATTGAAAGAAGAGACGGCACCCTATCATATTCAGACTGAACAGAACCCTTACGCTTCCGCGATCACTGGCGGAACGATTACGATTTCGGAATATCAGACCTATCTGGAGAAATTCTATGGCTTTGTCAGACCTGTAGAGGAACAACTGGCGGGCCATCCTGCTTGGAAAACCTATAATTTTGACTTTGAAGCTACCCGCAAGGCGGGCCTGTTAGAGAAGGATCTTGGTAACCTTGGACTCTCTCCTCAGGAACTGAAGGCGCTTCCCGTGTGTCCTAATCTTCCTGAACAGGGCTCCTTTGCTCAGGCGGCTGGCGTGATGTATGTGCTTGAAGGCTCTATTCTTGGAGGACAGATGATTATTCGGATGCTGAAGCCGATTCTGCCTGTGGCTCCGGATACGAATGGCCATTACTTCAACAGCTATGGAGATAAGACCCGGGACAGGTGGAAGGAATTTCAGGGGCTGCTTCTTCAGCTGGCGGGCACGAAGGAACAGGAGAACGAGATGGTGGAGGCGGCTAAAGATACGTTTGTAAAGCTGGATCAGTGGTTTAAACCTAATGTCGGATAAGACGAATTGTAGATATCGAGAATACCTGGAACATGAACATGTAACTGGGGGGAAGCTTTTAAATGGGAAATTCCAAAGAACCTGCTTCAAATGATCTGCTTAACCGTACGCTCCTAGCTCAACAGGGGGAGTATATTAACGGTAAAGTGGATTTGACCAATTGTGAGAAAGAACCGATTCATATCCCCGGAATGATTCAGCCCCACGGTGTGCTGCTGGCAGTGCTTCAGGATGACACAGGGTCTGTGGCGCAGTGCAGCCGGAATACGGATGAGATCTTGGGCATCCCGGCGGATGAACTAATAGGGACCTCTTTGAAGTCTCTGATTGGTGAGGAGCAGCTTAGTCTTGTATTCGGAACAGACTTTAGAGAGGATCCTATTCAGCTTCATTACATCAATTTATCCATTGATGTCCGGGGCGAACTGAAGCCCTTCAGCGGGATACTTCATGAGAGCGAGGGTATGGTTATCCTGGAGCTTGAGCCCGTTACTTCTGGGGAGGCGGGGCCGGATGTCCATGACTTTGAGTGGATGCAGTCTTTCTTCGGCAGGGTCAAGCGGACGTCAAACCGCAGAGAAGCCAGCCAGATTGCCGCCGAGCAGGTTAGGGACATTCTTGGATATGACCGGGTGATGATCTATGAGTTCGACGAGACTTGGAACGGGAAAGTGATTGCAGAGGCCAAGAATCCTGAGCTCGATTCCTACCTGGGCCATCACTATCCTGCCAGTGATATTCCAAGGCAAGCCCGTGAGCTGTATCTCCGCAATTGGCTGCGCACCATTGTGGATGCGGGGTATACTCCTGTGGACATTGTCCCGGCGAACAACCCGCTTACGAACAGGCCGCTGAATCTAAGCCTGTCCATACTCCGGAGCGTATCGCCTGTCCATCTTGAATATATGCGGAATATGGGCGTGGGCGCTTCTATGACCATATCTCTGATTCATGACAATCAGCTGTGGGGGTTAATCGCCTGCCACCATCGCTCGCCTAAATATGTCCCGCATCGTCTGCGGAATTTATGCAATTTCCTGGGGTCGTTCCTCTCCAGTGAGCTCTATCAGCGGCAGCAGCTTGATGACTATGATTCCGAGCTAAGATCCAAAGCGCATCTTAACCGGATTGTGGGAATTTTTATCGGAAATACGGCGGCGTCCCAGATTCTAGAACAGCTTCATGAGGAGCAGGTGTCCCTGCTTAAGATTATGGATGCATCAGGAGCGGCTGTCTTCTATCAAGACAGGCTGGTTCTGTTCGGCCGGACGCCTACTCAGGAGCAGGTCAAGGATCTTGCTGTTTGGATGTCCCATAGAGCTGTAGACCTGGACTATCATACCTCAAGGCTCAGCCTTGAATATGAGCCTGCCCAGAGTTATAAGGATGTGGCTTCAGGGGTTGTGTATCTGAGCCTGTCCCAGAATCACGAGAATTACATCATGTGGTTCAGGCCTGAAGTTGTCCAGGTTGTGGAATGGGGCGGTGACCCCGCCAAAGCGGTGGTCCAAGGGGAGGACGGTATTCGGCTCTCTCCACGGAAATCCTTTGAGAAATGGAAGCAGGTTGTAGAGTCTACTTCTGTGCCTTGGAAATCCAGGGAGCTTCGGGCACTGCCGGATCTGAAGACCATTGTTCTGAAGGAAACGGAGAACCAGCTTCGCCAGGCGGAAGAAAATGCGTTAATCAATCTTCGCATTTCCCGGGAGAACGAGAAGCGCTACCTGCAGCTTATGGAGACCTCTCCGGTCGCTTTCTTTGTCGTCACCGGGGGGCAGATTGTGTATTATAACCAGATGGCCTCAGCATTGTTCCGTGCACCTGAAGAGAAAGGGATAGGGCTGGAGAAGACTGAATTCATGAGTCTGGTTCACGAGGAATCGGAGTCAGAGGTCCGCTCATATGTGATGGGGTCAAGTGATTCACTGTCCCCTATGATTTCTATACAGGGACGCTTCCGCCTTCTTGATGGCTCCTCCCAAGTGCTTGAGATGACGATGGCGCGGGTCATTTCCCAGGGCAAAGATGCGTTGTTTGTAATTGCCAGGGAACGGGAAGACCGGGAAACGCTAGACAGCATCACCTATATGGAGGTATCAGAACAGCTGCAGAATTTTCTAACTACGGATGCGGTGACAGAGCTTCCAAATCTCGGATATTTCGAGGATGCGCTTAAGGAAGAATGGGGCAAGGCGCCGGCCGGTGCATCGGCTTCACTTTTAATCGTGGATATTGATAATTTTAAGTTGTACAACGCCATGTTCGGGCTGCAAACAGGTGACTTATGTCTCCAGTGGGTTGCTGAGGTTGTGAATGCGTATGGCTCTCAGCATGGAACTTTCACAGGACGATATATTGGCGGCAGCTTTGCCATGTACGGATTTGGGGACGAAGCCACCGGCGCTCTAGAATTGGCGGAGCAGATCCGCAAAGGGGTGCTGGAGGTCCAGATCCCGCTTAACATGCCGGAGCTTGGGGAATTCATTACAGTCAGTGTGGGCTTGGCAACCTCCGCAGTTTCAGTGGACGTGCAGCCGGATGAGCTGGTCCGGACTGCCGAAAGGGCTCTCAGGCTGGCTAAGAATGCGGGCAAGAACCGGGTAGTTGATCTGGCTGCACCTGATGTATAAGATGTGGCGAGAGGGGACTCCTTGAGGGATTGGTCCCCTTAGCCCATACAGCGTCAGAAGAACCGGTTGATATTTTAGGATCAAAAGATACAATAGAGTTGATTATATTTTAAGAATGGTAGTGATGATGAAGTAATGGTATCCATCAAAGATGTGGCTAAGCGTGCCAATGTGTCTATATCCGCGGTTTCCAAAACTCTTAACGGGTATACCGATGTCAGTGAGGCAACGCGGAGGAAAGTGATGCAGGCTGCACAGGAGCTGAATTATTTCCCGAATATGCTGGCCAAAAATCTGAAGCACAAGGTGACCAAGACTATCGCGCTGATTATCTCTAACTTTGAGCAGACCAACGGGAAAGATGGCGTGTTATTTCAGATTATGTCCGGGATCTACGGAGCCGCGAATCATTATCAATATGAGGTCGTTATTTACACACGCAGCTTGTCGGAGCAGCAGGATAAGTCTTACTGGCAGTTCTGCAAGGAGCACAAAATCGCCGGGGTGGTGATCTCAGGCCTTAGGACAACCGACCCGTACTTCCAAGAGCTGGTGAACAGCGATATTCCTTGCGTGGTCATTGATGCGGAAATTGTAGGACCTCATGCGGGCTCAGTGATTACGGATAACGTGAATGCGGCCAGAGAAGCAGTAAAGTTTCTAATCGGCAAGGGACACCGGCGGATCGGAATGATGAACGGGCATAAGTTCGCGACGGTTAGCATCCAGAGACAACAGGGTTACAGAGAGGCGCTTGAGAATGCCGGTATTGAATATGACCCGAAGATTGTGATTGAAGCCGATTACGCGGAGGAACTGGCTTACGAAGCAACTGAAGATTATCTCAAGGCCAATCCACATTTGACGGCTGTATTTATTGCGAGTGATCTGATGGCGATTGCTTTCATGAGCAGATGCAGGGAACTGGGTATTCGAATCCCGGAGGATCTTTCGGTTATGGGCTTTGACGATATTATTTTGTCAAGCTATACCACCCCAAGATTATCCACCGTCAGACAGGATTTTTACGGAAGCGCATACTCTGCTTTCGAACAGGTCATTCACATGCTGGAAAAGAACGAGCCAGGTTATCAAAAAATTTTACCTTTCGAAGTTGTTGACAGAGAGTCCGTAAAGATGCAATAATGTACTCGAAAACGTTTTCGACCAACGCTATATTTTTTTACTTAACTCGAAATCGTTTTCGATCTTTTTTATTCATTTCGAAAACGATTTCGGTTACGCTTACAAAAAAGAGAGATTATCGCCAAATCAGGAGAAAGGACTATTCCATGCTAAATTACAGCAAGAGAGTATCGGATGATTTGATGCAGTGGGTTGTAGCCGAAGAGCAGTTTTCCACTCTGACCTTAGGGAAATGCGAGGCGATCATGTCGCTGGGCAACGGATACATGGGACTTAGATCGGCTACAGAGGAGCCCTACATCGGAGAGAAAAGAAATCTGTTCGTGAACGGAACATTCAACAAATTTGATGAGGAAGAAGTAACGGAGCTGCCTAATGCTGCAGACCTTACCCGGCTTGATCTGCGGATTGACGGAGAGCGGTTCTCACTGGAGAAAGGGAGCTTCACCGGGTACAGCCGGATGCTGAATATCCGGGATGCCGAGTTGACCCGTTCCTTCGACTGGGAGAGCAAGGACGGGAAGAAGCTTCGCTTCACCTTCCGCCGGTTCGTCTCTCTCCACCATAAGCATGCGATCGGCATGCGGATGGAGGTGACCCTGCTTCAAGGAGATGTCAGGTTGTCAGTTGGTTCCGGAATAGACGGACAAATGAACAACTCGGGGAGCCAGCATTTCCACGAGGGGGAGAAGCGCATTTATGACAAGACCTACCTGGAGCTGCTTCAGCAGACCACGGAATCGAAGGTAACTTTTGTCTTGCATGCGGCGCACAGCCATAAGTTGAATGGGGCGGAATTGAACCTGGCTCCCCGGATGGAAATTGAACGGCGGCAGGTCGCCGTTAAGTACGAACTGGACCTCTGTGAAGGAGATACGTATACCTTTGACAAACTAGCCACTGTGTACACGAGCCGGGATCTGGAGTTCAGTGGGGAGAGTGACTTAAGCACAATAAGAAGCCATGCTCTGGAACAGTTGAAAGCGCTTCATGATCAAGGGTTCGACGAAATGCTGAGTGAGCATCAGAAGGCATGGGCTGAGGTGTGGAGAGATTACGATATCACGCTTAAATCAAAGAATGAATTCGATCTGCTGGCAGTCCGTTTCGCGGTCTATCATCTGGTGGTTATGACCCCGGCCCATGACCGGAGAATGGGAATCGGCGCCAAGGGGCTGAGTGGCGAGGGCTACAAGGGGCATTCATTTTGGGATACGGAGATATTCATTCTGCCGTTCTACATCTACAGCAATCCCCGGATTGCCCGTTCGCTTCTGGAATATCGCTATTTGGGCCTGGAGGGAGCAAGGCGCAAAGCGAAGGAGAACGGATTTGAGGGAGCGATGTACCCTTGGGAAGCTGCGTGGCCGTCCGATGGGGAAGTTACTCCGGTCTGGGGTGCGGTCGATATTGTGACCGGGGAACAGACGAAGATTTGGTCGGGATTCATTGAGCAGCATATTTCCTCGGACATTGCTTACGCTGTCTGGCATTATTTCAAGGCAACCGGAGACCAGGAGTACATGGACCGCTATGGCTATGAGATCATTTTGGATACGGCAAAGTTCTGGGCCAGCCGGCTGGAGTGGGATGAGGAGCACGGACGTTACCATATCAACGAGGTGATTGGCCCGGATGAGTACAAGGAACATGTAGATAACAACGCGTTTACCAACTACATGGCCCATTTTAATATTTCGCTAGCAATTCAGTACTGTGATGAGCTTAAGGAGAAAAGACCTGAGCTGTTCGCGGAGCTGAACTCAAAGCTTGGACTTGAGGCGGCACGTCCGGTATGGGAAGAGAAGCTCGGATTGATCTATCTCCCGCAGCCTAACGAGCAGAACATCATCCCGCAGGATGATACTTACCTGCAAAAGCAGATTATTGATCTTACTCCATACAAGAACCAGTCGAAGGTAGGAAGTCTCTTTGATGACTACAACCTGGACCAGGTGAACAATCTGCAGGTATCCAAGCAGGCCGACATCATGATGCTGTTCCTTCTGCTGGAGGACAGATTCCAGCCAGAGGTGAAGCGGGCGAATTATAATTATTACGAGGAGAAGACACTTCACGACTCCTCACTATCCTTGTCGACCCATTCCATTCTGGCCAATGATTTCGGTGACGAAGCCCTGGCATATGATCTGTTCCGCAGAGCCGCCGAGATTGATCTTGGGCCGAATATGCATTCGTCGGATGCTGGAATTCACTCCGCCTCCCTTGGCGGTATATGGGAGTGCCTGGTAATGGGCTTCGCCGGCGTCAGAATGCTTGGCGGGGAGCTGCATCTGAATCCACGGCTGCCGCAGGCCTGGGAAGAACTCTCCTTCCCGCTGTATTGGCAGGGCAGCCGGCTCCAGATTCGAATAGACCGCAGCGGCATTCGAATCAAATCCTCATCGGCAGATGTGATCCGGCTTAAGGTGGCTGGCAAGCCCGTAAGCTTCGAGGGTGAACTGGAATTACCCCAGACGAGCGGGGCGCAGCCTATCTCCTAGAACAATGGCAAGTAGTTTAGAAGTTTCATATATCAGGAAAAGGTTACCATGTGACATTTATAACAAAAGCTTTTCTCCTAACAGTTACAATGCTTTTATATATTCATAAGGGAGGTCATCATTATATGAAAAAATGGTCAACTAGTCTCGTTATGGTTATGATTGCTGCTCTGATTCTGTCTGCTTGCTCGTCTGGAGGAAGCTCCAGCAGCGGAGGGGGAAGCGGTGAGAAGGTGAAGCTTACGTTCTCCGTATGGGGGGATGTGAATGCGGCGGCAGACGAAGTGAAGCTGACGGAAGAATTCAACAAGGCCCATCCTAATATTGAGGTGAAATTCGAACCGATCCCAAGTGACGGTTATGGCACGAAACTGACGGCATCCCTGGCTGCTGGTCAAGCGCCAGACGTCTTCCTGGTGGGTGAAGGGGACTATTACAAATTTGTGGACAAAGGCGTGGTTGAACCGCTCGATGACTACTTGAAGAAGGATCCCTCGTTCAAGCTCGATATTTTCCAGAAAGATCTGATTGAGAATATGAACATTAAGGGCAAACAGTATTACCTGCCTAAGGACTTCAATCCGCTCGCACTGTGGTACAACAAGCGCATGTTCGATGAAGCCAAGATGGAATACCCGAACGACAATTGGACCTGGAGCGATCTGACGGCTGCAGCAAAAAAGCTGACCAAGCAGGAGGGCGGCAAGTTCACCCAATTCGGCTTTAATGCCGGCAAATGGGAGTATCCAATCTACACCTACCTGTGGGATTATGGCACGGACATTGCCAATGAAGATGGAACTGCTGCTGAAGGCTACATGAACGGGGATAAGACTGTAGCGGCAATTGAGAAATATGTGGCTTGGTCCAACGGGCCGGACCGCGTCTCTCCAACTCCTACCGACACCCAGACGATGGGTGGAGACTCCTCGATGTTCATGACGGATAAGCTTGCCATGATGGTAACCGGCCGCTGGATCAAAGGCGATCTCGATAAATCCGATGTGAAATACGGCTCGGCTCTGATTCCGAAATCAGAGGATGGCACACGTTCAAGCATTATCGCAAGTGCAGGTTGGGCGGTAAATGCGGCGGGCAAGCACAAACAGGAAGCTTATGAGCTGGTGAAATGGCTGTCCGGAACCGAGGCTCAGAAGCTGCGTTCCTCCAACGGAGCCGTTCTTCCAGCCACAGTGAAGGAACTTGATGAAGTCAAAACCAAAGAAGTGAATGACAAACCCGTTATTGAAATGATGAACTTTGCGAAAAAACCGGTAACCATGCGTTCCGGGAATGGTCCTATCTTCGTGGAACAGTTCACTGGAGCATTGGAGAAGATCATGCTGAATCAATCGACTGTCAAAGAAGCCCTTGATGAAGCCGCCAAAAATGTAGACAGCAAAATCAAGAAATAAGAAAAATACAGCGGGTGAAGCGGCTCTATCCAGCCGGTTCACCCCTTGTCTTCAAGGAGGCTACTATGCGCAACTCGAAATCAGAACGCTCGGGATATTTATTTATTCTGCCATGGTTGTTGGGTCTGGTGCTCTTCACCCTGGGTCCGATGCTGTTCTCTCTGATCCTCTCCTTCAGCAAATGGGACATCATTACAGGCATCAAATCGATTGAGTGGGTAGGGCTAGATAATTTTAAACAAATTTTCCATGATGATATGTTCTATCAATCGCTAAAGGTCACGTTCATCTTCGCACTAGTGTCTGTGCCGCTTTATCAGATTGTGGCCTTGTTCACCGCGATGCTGCTAAATATGCGCAGCCGGGGAATGCATGTGTTCCGGCTGGTATATTTTATGCCTTCTGTCATTCCGGCTGTGGCCACCTCCATGATGTGGATCATGATCTTCAACCCGGAATACGGAGTGCTGAACCGGGCTCTGGGGTGGTTCGGTATTCAAGGCCCAGCATGGCTGCAGGACCCTCATTATGCGTTAGGTGCGCTGGTGGTCATGGGAATCTGGAGTGTGGGCAACACGATCATCATTTATTTGTCGGGTCTTCAAGGGGTGCCTGAGGATCTGTATGAGGCTGCTTCCCTGGATGGAGCCGGAATCTTCCGGCGGTTCGTCAGTGTGACGCTGCCAATGATCTCACCAACGATCTTCTTTAATCTTGTGATGGGGATTATCGGGGGCTTCCAATACTTCACAGAGGCTTTTGTTATGACCTCGGGGGGGCCGCTGAATTCCACGCTGTTCTATAACTTGTACTTATACAATAAAGCATTTAAGGATTATGAGATGGGGTATGCATCCGCCTTGTCCTGGATTCTGTTCATCATCATCCTGTTCTTCACGCTGTTGGTCGTCCGCAGTTCTTCCATGTGGGTGTATTACCAAGGCGACGAAGAGCGGGACTAAGGAGGCCATGGAGCAATGAACTATTCAGTAAAACGATGGAATCTGCCTCGCATTGTGGCATTTCTGCTGCTGTTAGGCGGAGCGTGTATCGTACTGGTGCCGCTGCTGTGGACGGTCGCGGTCTCCTTGAAGACGCCTGCGGAAGTATTCAAAGACAACTTCTTCCCGAAAGTGTGGAAGTGGGCGAACTACGCCAATGCAGTACAGGCCATCCCGTTCTTCACCTTCTTGAAAAATACACTGACGATTCTCATCCCCGTCCTGATCGGAACGGTATTCTCCTCAGCGGTTAGCGCCTACGGGTTCGCAAGGTTTAACTTCAAGGGCAAGCGGGCTCTGTTCCTGGTGCTGCTGGCTACGATGATGCTGCCGTCCCAGGTGACGATGATTCCTATGTTTCTAATGTTTAAAGAGCTGGGATGGGTGGACACGTTCCTGCCGCTGATTGTGCCGGCTTTCTTTGGAGGCGGGGCGTTTAACATCTTCCTCATCCGGCAATTTATGCGGGGAATCCCCAAAGAACTGGATGAATCGGCGTATGTGGACGGAGCCAGCCGGATGCAGATCTTCTTGCGGATTATGCTCCCGCTCTCGAAGCCGCCGCTGATTGCGGTAGCAATTTTTACTTTTATGGGCGTATGGAACGACTTCCAGGGTCCGTTGATTTATCTGAATTCCAATGAACATTATACCCTCGCGCTCGGGCTGTCCATGTTCAAAGGCCTGTATAACGTAGAGTGGAACATGCTGATGGCGGCCACGATCCTTATCATGCTTCCGGTGCTGATTATTTTCTTCATCGCGCAAAAGTACTTCATCGAGGGAATTTCGATCTCGTCTGCAGTCAAGGGTTGAGTGTGGGCTTGGCGTCCGGGAGAGAGCTTTAGCTGGTGGGTGATGCTTTCGCCAGGATGACTGAGGATGCCGCCCGGGTGAGCGGAAGAGCAAATGAGGAATGTAACAGGGATAGCGGTAGAGGCACGGTGGGAGTGTAGCAGAGGTAAGGTAAAGTACGGGTGAAGATTCAACTTACAATAAAGGGGGAGCATCATGGCGGCACTGACAAGCAGGCATCCTTTCAATTTGTATTACAGCGGCGGGGAATATGTGAAAATATGCGGTTCGCAGGACGGTTATTTCCCGGACTTCGGACACCACATTGTCAATGAGATGGGCGGCATCTGGCTGCATCCAATCAAGCTGCTGGACGGCTTCTGGCTCAAAGTGACGGACCTGGACCGCGGTATCGCCGTATGGTCCAGAGCCGATGGCTTCACGAACGAACCGTGGGGCACCCGGTTCGATTATGATCACGGGCTGGGGCATATCCCGGTCCAGATCGACCGGATGCAGTTCGCGCCCGAGCTGGAGAAGGGCATGACCGCCCATTACCGGCTGCACGCCTACGGCAAGGGCGTAACCCGCCTGCGCCTGGAGCTGCTGGCGCGGACCGATCTGCGTCCGGTGTGGTTCTCGGACGAGATCGGCATCCTTGGCGGCGCACGCGACGAAGCGCAGGTGCTGACGCCGCGGCGGGTGCTGGTCAAGGACAGCGATCATGAGTGGTACGCCATGATCGGGTCCGACCTGCCGGGCGAGGAGATCGCGGTGGGCCCGGAGCTGTACGGGCCCGAGTTCACCGCCGGCAATGGCTGCGGCGTGGCTTACGCCGCCGAGATTGAGCTGGCCGAGCGGGAAGAGTTCGAGTTCCGGCTCATAGTCGCCGGATCTTATGTCTCGCGCGAGGCATGCGAGCAATCGTACCAGGCCATTGAGGCCGGTCACGGGGCTATGCTGGAGGAGAAGCGCCGGCTGTATGAACAGGTCCAGCGGCGGGCCGAGCTGTCGGTGGAGGGCGAAGACCGGTTCACTGAAATGTTCAAATGGGTGAAATGGAACAACCAGTGGCTGGTTCAGACGGTGGACGGAGTCGGCCGGGGCCTGACCGCAGGCGGTCCGACATACCCGTGGTGGTTCGGCTGTGACAACACGTATTCCCTTCAAGGTGTACTGGCGGTTGGGGATGCACAGCTGGCCAAGGATACGCTGAATCTGATTCTGGAGAAGTCAGAGGAAGCGAACGGCAACGGGCGGATTGTGCATGAGGTGACTACAATGGGCGCTGTATCCAATCCGGGCAATACGCAGGAAACGGCACATTACATAACGTTTCTGTGGGAGATATTCAGCTGGACCGGGGATGAGGAACTGCTGCGCCGGCATTACGAGTACGCCGTGAAGGGTATTGAATGGCTGCTCGGGGAGATGGACCCGGATGGAGATTTGTTCCCGTCGGGTTATGGCATTATTGAGATTGCCGGTTTAAATATGGAGCTGATCGACAGTGCCGTGTATACGGCACAGGCGCTGAAGGCGATGGCCAAGATGAGTGGATATCTTGGTGATCTTGAGCGTACGGCTAAGTACGAGGAACTCGCCGACCGGGCATCCCGTGCGGTCAATGAGGTCTTTTGGATGGAAGAAGAGGGGCTGTTCGCGGATGCGGTGGCATCGAAGAGGGATATCGCACCTAAAGTGGATTATATGGTGTCTCTTGCAGAACAGCAGGGGCTTTCAGGGTATCGTGATTATGTGGAGAACCTTCTGGAAACCGCAGATCAGGATGAGCATGATCAGGGCTGGCTGCTCAATAAGAACTGGGTTATTGTCACTCCTATGGAAGCGGGGATTGCGGACCCGCAGAAGGCGGAACGGGCGCTTAGGACAATGCGCAGCAGCACATTTATCGGGGAATACGGAACATACCTGGCCGGAATATATCAGCAGGGAACCATGACCATTTCCACCGGGGTTCATGCGGTGGCCGAGGCGGCAAACGGATACCCTGACCAAGCGCTGGAGCTGCTGGAGAGAATGGGCCGCTCCTTCTCCCGGGTACTGCCGGGTTCGTTCTCGGAGATGTCCCCGGATTACGGCTGCGTGGTACAGGCCTGGACGATTTATGCCATGGCGGTGCCGGTAGTCCGGCATTTCTTCGGTATTCATCCGGCTGCGTACGAGAAGAAGCTGATCTTAGCCCCTAAATTACCTAGAGCCTGGGAAGGCAGAAGCTGTGAGCTGAAGCAAGTGGTGGTGGGTGATGCCGAATTCGACATTCGCTTGAAGGAGGTTGACGGACATCTGCACGCGGTGATTCACAATCCAGGTGGATGGCAGGTAGAGGTGCAGTGGGACGGGATGACGAAGATAAGCCAAGGAACACGAATTGAAGTTATCATGTAACCGATCTAAGCGAAGGGGAATCTGCCTGAGGGTCCAGAGATGGATATGCAAGGACTGACGGCTGACATAAACTTGATTTAAAGGCTGCCCGTAGGGGCTTGGAGTTGGGTTTGAGAAAAAGTTTGGACTCAGGACTGCTGCTTTTTATGCTGGAACAGCAGTCATGAGTGAAATCAGGAGGAGAAGAGATGAAATTGCAGGCTGTAATATTTGATCTGGACGGTGTGATTACGGACACGGCGGAGTACCACTATGTGGCTTGGAAGCGTCTTGGTGAGCAGATTGGGATTCCCTTTGACCGGGAGTTCAATGAGAATTTGAAAGGAATCAGCCGGGGAGAGTCACTGGAACGTATCCTTGAGCATGGTGGCAAAGCGGATGCTTATACTCCGGAGGAGAAGTTGGAGCTGGCGACCCGCAAGAATGAGCATTATGTTTCTCTGCTCGATTCGATTATGCCAGATGATGTGTATCCAGGAATTCGAGAGCTGCTGCTGGAGTTAAGGGAGCAGAATATCCCGGCTGTCATTGCTTCGGCCAGCAAGAATGCTCCGCAAATTCTGAGGGCGCTGGAGCTTGCGGATTTGTTCCGTTATGTGGTGCATCCCGATTCCGTTGCCAAAGGCAAGCCCGCTCCCGATCTGTTCTTGCGCGGAGCTGAAGAGGTTGGGGCAGAGCCGAATGCCTGTGTGGGGATCGAAGATGCCCAGGCTGGGATTGAGGCAATCAAATCCGCCGGTATGGTGGCGATTGGAATCGGTGAGGAGATTACCTTGAAGAGCACCGGGGCCGATGTGGTTCTCCCGGACACATCAGGGCTAAGCCTTGAGTTCTTAAGAGGATTAATAGAATAGGCAGGGGAAGAGATCTGGCCTGTTTATAGACTATAACTAGTAGATTTGAACAATAAGTTTTAGAATGAACCATGCAGCGGCAGTCCAAGACCTGATAAATAAAGTCTTAGACTGCCGCTGTTATCATTCAACTAACATTTCCCTCACCAGAACGGATTGAATGAAACCGTTAAGATTTGTATGAATGGCACGCAGGAGGCGAGGAAGTGTGTTGCAAAAAGTTCCAGGGGGATACAATACTTCGTCAGAATCGCGACAGATTTAATACAAGGAGACCAAATAAATATTTTGACGACAATATTCGACATAAATCGATGTTTTTCGACGATTCATCCTGTATACTTGTTCCATATACAAGTTACTACTATCAGGGGGATCGACATGAGAAATCTCGACGTCAGAAAGAAAATCGGTTTGCTTATTGCGGCAGCTTTTGTGCTGATGGCGGCAATCGGAGGTACCGGGTTTGTGAACGGTCAGCGGCTCGCACAGCAGGCAGCCGATATTTATGACAAAAATCTGATATCCATCGCCGGAGCGAGCGATCTCCGCACCCATAACCGAGCGCTTGAAGTTTATGTTCTTGAAAGCATGGTGAATACCGACCCGAAGCGAAGGGACGAACTGGCGAACAATATTGCCGATCGTGTTGATAAAGTTGAGGCTACCGAGCAAAAGTTGAAGAGGGTGAGCGGATTTTTTACGGAAAAGGAGCGGGAAAATCTCCGGCAGTATAACAACATAAGCCAGACATACGAGGAAGGTTACAAACAAATCAACAGCCTGGTGCAGCAGCAGAAACAAGCCGAAGCGCTCGCACTGTTCCAACGAATTGTGACCGGTGCCGTGGAAGAAGCCAACCGGCATTTGATTCAACTATCGGCAGACTTGACGCTTGATGCGGAAGCTTCGAGGAACGATAGCAGACGGCTTGCGGCGCAGGCCAACATCCAGAACGCTATGATTATTTCAGCGGGCTTGCTGCTGCTGCTCCTATCCGGTTTCTGGATTGCCAGACTGATCGTCAATCCGCTCGCAAGCCTCAAAGACGCGATGGCAAGGGCGGAAAAAGGCGATTTGTCGGCCTGGGGAGATTATGAATCGAAGGATGAAATCGGACGCGTCAGCACATCGTTCAATACGATGATGGAGGAGCTTCAGTCACTTGTTGGGCAGGTGAACGAATCTGCGCTCACAATTTCGGCTTCCTCGCAGGAGCTTACGGCTTCATCGGAGCAGACGGCCCACTCGGCCGAGCACATCGCCTCGGCTACGTCGGAAATGGCGGCAGGCTTTGACGAGCAGGTCAGCCTGATCACCGATACCAATAATTCCAGTACTCATCTTGCCGATACGATGGAATCGGTTCGGGAGAACGGACTCGAAATGAGCCGGCTATCCGAGATTGCGTCGGCCGCCACCGAAACGGGGGCTCGCGCGATGGAAGCAATTCGGTCGGACATAAGTGATATCGAGACCAGTGTGCGGGAAACGCATGGAGCGATCCATACGTTAAGCAGTCATTCCGGCGAGATCGGCAGCATAGTAGCCGCCATCAACGATATTGCCGGGCAGACGAGTCTTCTCTCGTTGAACGCCTCTATTGAAGCGGCAAGGGCGGGTGAGCAGGGAAGAGGCTTTGCCGTCGTTGCCGGTGAAATCAGGAAGCTCGCCGAATCCGCCGCAGAGTCTTCCAACCAGATCGCAGAGATCATTGCGGTTATTCAATCTGAGACCAACCGGGCATCCGATGCCATGGAGCGCGGGACGGAGTACGTAAGAAGCGGGGTGGAACGAAGTGGACAGGCCGCAGCAGCCTTCACTCATATTCGGCAGACGATGGGCGAACTGGTCCGCAAGGTGGGCGAGGTCGAGCGGTCGGTTGGCGAGGCTGCCGCGGCATCCCGCCAAATTAGCGGAGCCATTCACCGCGTGAGCGGCATTACGCAGCAGGGTGCGGCGGCCATTCAGGAAACGAGCGCGGCAAGCGAACAGCAGCTGTCGACGATGGAGGAGGTCGCCAAATCTGCCAAGTCGCTGTCAGCGCTCGCCGATGAGCTGCAGACTGGGCTGGCCCGCTTTTCGATGTAAGACAGGGAAAATGTGGAAGGCTGCGTGTTCGAAGAAAATAAAGTCATAGACTGGCGACCTTGATATTACGTGATTTCTTATGGATTTGAATGCCTAGCCTTCGAAAAATCAATATAGACTGACTTAAAAAATGAAACAGCGGCAGTCCAAGACCTGATAAATAAAGTCTTAGACTGCCGCTGTTATCATTCAACTAACGTTTCCCGTTAACTCAACGAAATCCCTGACCGTATCATTGAACATTTGGAGATTTCTCTACGCTTAAATTTTTGTCCTCTTTCAGATCAAACAGCTTAAGTTTCAATCCAATACACAACAATGCAATCAGCAGAAACAATATTCCGCTCCACGTAGTGTTATGTACTCCCATATGGGATAGAAACCATCCGCCTAGGGCGGTGCCGAGTGTGATACCCAGATTTCCGAAGGAGACAAATAAGCTGTTAGCAAACTCTGGTGCTTCACGGGCCTCCGAGGTTAACCATGTTTGACTTATAATGAGACCGCCGCTAAAGACGGCTCCCCATACCAGTACGATGGCAATCATCGGAACAGAGTAACGTCCAAGACAAAATATCAGCAAATACATACCGATAAGCACAATGGGATAAAGCACAGTGGTTTTGACCATGTTCTTACTTAAATATTTTGCCGTTTTCAGATTCCCAATTATGCCGCTGATGCCAAAAAGAACGAGCATAAAACTGACGGTTTCACCGTTCATTCCTGTCACCGTCTTGAGATACTCTGCAAAATAGGAATAGACAGAATATAAAGCCGCCAGAATGAAGCAAGCCGTAGTAATGTTAAGCCATAGCTGCGGCTTTGCCAATATACGTAATTGTCGCCCATAGGTCAATTTACTTTGTACGGGTAACGATGGAACGAACACAGCAATTCCGAACAGGGCTAGCGTATTTATTCCGGAAGAAAATAGAAAAGCGGCTTCAAGTGAAAACAGATCCCCCATATACGAAGTGACCGGAATGCCTATTACCATCCCGACCGTTAACCCCATAAAAACTTTGGCCACTGCGTTGGTACTTTGTTCTTTTGGAACCGAGCTGGCGGCTGCTACAAATGCAACAGAAAAATAAACGGGATGAAGAAATGCAGGCAGAAGTCTGGACAGTAATAAGGCAGTAAAGGTTGGGGCAAAGGCGGAAATCAGATTAGAAATGGCGAAAACAGCAAGTACTCCGCATAGAATCTTTTTTCGGTTAATACCGGAAAATAAAAGAGTCATAAACGGACCAGAAATGGCTATGATCAAAGCAAACATGCTAACGAGCAAACCTGCTTGAGAAGCACTGACTTGGAAGCACTCAGAAATTTGAGGTAAAATCCCTACTACGCCAAGCTCCGTATTGGCAATGCCAAATACGCCAAGGGCGATAAAAAAGATGAATAAAGACTTGTTCCTTTGCAATTGATTGTCATCCTTTCGATTGTTAAAATATCATATTATACAGATGTGTATACTGTGTTTTAGTGTAAAGCCAACCCCAAATGCTAAATAGAAGTTAGCTTTTTCATATTCCGTCAGGGTATTATTCAGCTGAACGGTCTGTTGGTTGTTCATTTAACTTTTGTTTAAATGCGTGTCTGTTCTCCAAATCCTTGTAAGTAGTAATTTTTTCTGCTAGTAAATGAAGATTAGTCTCAAGTTCCATGAGGGCTTTTTGAACTTCTGAGTAATGTTCTTCTAGAAGAATTCTTCTTGCAGTGAGAGTTGTGTCTCCTTTCCTTTTTAGTTCCGCAATTTCGAGCATATTGGTTAATGTCATTCCAGTAGCTTTAAGACGATTAATAAACTCGATCCAAGTTACGTCTTCAGAAGTAAAGCAACGATGTCCATGTTCATTACGATCAATGGAAGTTAGGAGGCCTATTTGCTCATAATAACGAAGCGTATGGACACTAAGACCTGTAAGGGCGGCGACTTGCCGAATAGTTAGTGAGTTATTCATGCTCCCAGTATATCCCCTCGAGTAAACTCGAACGCAAGATTTTTTTGTGGCCAATTTTCATTAACACGAAAAAGGCAGCTGATTGTTGGACAGCTGTCTCCGTTACATCCCCAAGGGCACTATTGCAGTAAACTGCCCGTTAGCGCAATAAAAATAGAGCAGCTGCCGACAGCAACTGCTCCATGGTGCGTTCAAGTATAGTTCTCCGATAGCGGAGTAGAGGCCAGGTTTACGATTGGTGAAGCTTTAAAAATCAGGTTTCCTCCGTGCGCAGATTAAATCCCTTAACCATGAGCCAAACTGGTAAAACGATTTCAAATATCGCTCCTGGAATATAGAAAACGGTTCCTAAATCTAGGCCGGCGATCGACAGACAACTGCTCGCCAACAATCCCGTATACCCGATAAAACCGATGACGGACAACAATCGAGGAACCCATCTCGATCGATAGAGGATATAACAAAACAACAAGCTGCCTACGCTCAGCACGATCATAGCCATTTTGAATAGCATGAAATGAGCTTCCACCACTAAATTTCCTATCGTTTGCAAGTATGAATCACCGGAAGTTCCTGTGGAAATGGATGATTTGCTTATCGCGATGAGGACAAGCGGACCGATTAAACTCATGATAAGCAACGCAGACTCCATGACCCGGGAACCGAAGTACCCCAACGCAAACGCTTCATTCTGCTTTTTTAAAATAGGGTACAGAAGCATGGCAATCCCCACAACCGCTATGGCATTGATCAACTCCAAGAACAATCCCGCAAACACGTTTGTTCGATCGGGATACATACTGGCGAGTAAATCCGTCCGATGTAAAATAGGCTCCATCATTCCGCTTCCAATCAGGTATGCAACCGTCGACACCAAAAACAATGCCCCTGCCACTCTTGCCTTCTTGTTCATGCTTTATCTCCTCTTGGCTAATTTTATAAGCAGTATAGCTCCAAGAGGATTGGGGCTGTAGACACTTTAGTGTGGTTTAGGAGTGTTTATTAACAAGTTTAGCTCGCGGGCGCGGGCGATCGCTTCCGTGCGTCTTTGCACTTGAAGTTTCTCGAAAATCCTTCGATTGTGACCTTTCACCGTATCTAATGCCAAGAAAAGCTCTTCGCCGATTTCACGATTGGAGAGTCCCTTCGCTATAAGCTTGAGCACTTCGATTTCGCGTTGGCTGAGCGGCTCGATCCGTTTGCCTTTCATTCCGTCTTCGAGGACCCGATGCACGCGCTCCAGACCCATTTGAGCTTCTTGAAGAGCCGGGTGCGGCAGATCGCCGGCAAGCCGCAGAGCCTCTCGGTAACGCTCTGCCGCCAGATCGGGCCGATCTTCCGCTTCCCTTATTTGACCGATTCCAATAATGGCCATTACAGCCATCAGTTGATGACCTATCTTTTGGCTATTCGATATGACTTCGTTATAGGCTTCACATGCCCCGGCATAATCTCCCCGCCGCTGGCAGGCGACGCCCAGCATCCAAGCGGACGCCGTCCGAACAGGGAGGTTATCCGGTCGCAGATACGCGAGCGCACGGCGTGATTGGGCAATAACATTGTCTATTCCGTGTGTTCCTCTTATCCCAGCATCGCTTGCAGGCGCAATCAACCCGACAAGTTCATCGGTCTTGTCTTCGAGCCCCGTGACTTGCATGGCCGCTTCGGCTGCCTGAAGTTTTCGTTCGGTACCATCCTGATCATCAGTCAAAACTAAGGATGTCAATGTGGCGCGAGTCGCCGCGATTAATCCGATCAGATCCCTGACGCTGACGTCTTGTTCCACGCCTTCCAAGGCCGCCTCTGCCGCTCGCAGCTTGTGTTCGACCCCCGACGGCTTACCTGCAATCAGTAGAGCTGAACCATAGATCACCCATAACGCGGGTCTGGCATCCAGTTCCGAGGCAGGCAGCGACTCCAGCCAGTTGAGCGAAATTCCAGTGGCCCCTCGTAAATGTAGAGGCATCCCATCGCCTTGAAGCAGGCGTGAGCTGCGCTCTATGTCCCGCGATTCTACGGCATGACGAAACGCTTCGATCTCGAAACCGTTGTTTTCATACCATAAGCTCGCTCGTTTATGCAAATCCGCGATATGGCTCCCGTCGTGACTTTCCTGTAACCGTCTGCGAAGGATATCCGCGAACAAATGGTGATAACGATACCAACGTCGTTCCTTATCCAAGGGAATGATGAACAAATTCTTACGATCAAGATCGATTAATATCTCTTCTCCGGAAACCTCGGGATTGAGCATCAGGTTATCGCATAGCGGTCCGCACAGTCGATCGAGGAGCGATGTCCGCAGTAAAAAAGCCTGTACGGCCTCGGGTTGCCGATGCAGAATTTCTTCTGCCAGGTAATCCAGCACGAAATGGTGGTTGCCCGTGAAAGACCGAAGGAGCCGCTCGGCGTCATGATCTTCCTGTATGGAGATCGCAGCCAAGTGCAGACCCGCAACCCAGCCTTCGGTACGTGATTGGAACCCGGCTATGTTATCCATGGACAGGTTAAGATCCATCGCACGGTTAAAAAAAGCTTCGGCTTCGGTAAGTGTGAATCTCATGTCGGCAACGCGCAACTCTGTTAATTGGTCCCGAACCCGCAGCCGCGGCAGGGAAATACTAGGGTCTTCACGGGTCATGATCATAAGGTGCATCTGCTTGGGAAGGTGGTCAAGCAGAAAGGTTACGGCTTCGTTGACCCCTTTCGAACTTGCCGCATGGTAGTCGTCAAGGACGAGGATAAAAGGAGCCGGAATGGCCGCGAGTTCATTAAGAAGAGCTGTCAGAATCGACTCGGTCGGTGGTGGTTGAGGTGATTGAAGCACAGAAAGCACGCCTTCCCCTATATTCTCCTCTATGGTCTGAAGAGAGGAGATCATACAGGTTAAAAAGTGCGTAAGTTCATTGTCCCCTTGTTCGAGCGAAAGCCATGCGGCCGGCCGCCCGCAGTCGGCGAGCCATTCACTAACTAAAGTCGTTTTGCCATAGCCCGCCGGTGCAGAAATAAGGGTTAATTTTCGGTACAAACCCTTGTTCAGCCTTTCGGTTAACCGTTGGCGTAGAACCGCTTTCGGCCGAGGCGCAGGGATATAAAATTTGGTGGCTATTATGGGAGTTAACATAAATATATTTTACCAGAGCCGTTGGTTCAGCTTCAATGGAAATCAAGCAACCCATTCCACTTATCGGCTGCTTGGTTAGCTTAATGGGGCGTTTGCCAGTCTAATACTTTATTTTTCAGTCCAATACTTTACTTTCTTTAAACAATTATGGCTCTGTTCATGCGTCCAGGATAACCTAACACGCAGGGTGGATTTTCTCTCCCTGTGTGTTTTTTTTCTGCTGTAGTGTAGCCTGAACCTAGGGTTAACGCTATAATGGAAATTATATATATTACATAGAATGGAAGGATTTCGAATAGAAGGGGTGGACAGATGGAACTGAGACAAATCCAATACTTTATGGAAGCGGCCAAGCTGGAGCATGTGACGGAAGCTTCTTATGCCCTGCACGTGTCGCAGTCGGCGGTGAGCCGGCAGATCTTCAAGTTGGAGGCGGAGCTGGGTGTTGATCTGTTCATCCATGAAGGACGGCGGGTGAAGCTGACGCCGGTCGGGCGGATGTTCCTTGGGCACATGGAGCAGCTGACCAAGGTGATCGAGAAGGCGAAGCAGGAGATTGAGGAATATCTCGACCCGGAGCGGGGGACGGTATGCATCGGCTTCCCAAGCAGTCTTGCTGCTCAGATGATTCCGACGGTAGTATCGGCCTTCCGTGACCGCTATCCAAGCGTGAACTTCCAGCTTAAGCACGGGTCTTACCGCGAGCTTATCGATTCTGTCAGCAAAGGCGATCTGAACCTTGCTTTAATGGGTCCGGTGCCTACGAGCGAAGGGCAGATCCGCAGTGAGACGCTGTTCCAGGAGAACATTGTGGCTCTGCTGCCTTCAGGCCATCCACTGTCGGGCCGCTCCTCCCTTCATCTAAGCGAGCTGTCGGGGGACTCGTTCGTCTTGTTCCCGGAGGGATTTGTCCTGAGGGATATTGTGGTGAGCTCATGCAAGCAGATTGGCTTCGAGCCGAAGGTGACTTTTGAAGGAGACGATCTGGATGCCATTAAGGGCTTGGTGTCCGCAGGTCTGGGCATCACGCTGCTGCCGGAAATTGCGCTGAGCGAAAGCCTTCCGCCGTCGATTGTCGCGCTGCCACTGCGTGAACCGAGCGTTACCCGTGAGGTGGGTGTGATTGTACCAGCAAACCGTGAGCTTCCTCCAACCGAGAAGCTGTTTTATGATTTCCTGAAACCGTTCTCCAGTGTGTTCGGACACCGGTTCGATCCCGAACCGGTAGTGGAGTCCTGACGGTAAGGAATCCTGTGTTAATATGGTGAGAGATTTAAGCTAACAAAAAGGCTGTTCCCTTCATGGCTCTATGCCAAGGGAACAGCCTTTGTTGTGATGGCTTGAAGCGGGTCTGGATTAGACTACGCCATGGGCGATCATGGTATCCGCGACTTTCAGGAAGCCGGCGATATTCGAGCCGACAACGAGGTTGCCCGGATGACCGTATTCTTCGGCAGCTTTTACGCTGTTATCATAGATGTTCTTCATAATCACATGAAGCTTAGCGTCCACTTCTTCGAAGGACCAGGCAAGTCTTGCGCTGTTCTGAGCCATCTCCAGCGCGGAGACGGCTACGCCGCCCGCATTCGCTGCTTTGGCCGGCCCAAAGTAAATGCCTTCGTTCAGATACACTTCAATAGCTTCCAGTGTGGAAGGCATGTTGGCGCCTTCTGCGACATACTTAACGCCGTTGGCTGCCAAGGTTCTGGCTGCCTGCTCATCAATTTCGTTCTGCGTTGCACAAGGTAGGGCAATATCACATGGGATCGTCCAGATGCCGCTGCAGCCTTCATAGTACTCCGCTCCCGGATGCTCATTAACGTATTCTTTAATCCGTTTGCGCTCTACCTCTTTAAGTCTTTGGAGGGTGGCCAGATTAATGCCATTCCGGTCATAGATATAACCGTTCGAGTCACTCGCCGCAACGACCTTAGCTCCGAGCTCCTGTGCTTTTTGGATGGCGTAGATCGATACATTGCCCGATCCAGAGACGACAACGGTCTTTCCTTCGAACGTTTCCCCTTTGGAGGCTAGCATCTCCTGAGTGAAATATACCAGGCCATAGCCAGTTGCTTCAGTCCGGGTCAAACTTCCGCCGTAGGTCAGCCCCTTGCCGGTAAGTACACCGGCTTCATTGCCGCCGCGAAGACGTTTATACTGTCCGAACATATAACCGATCTCCCGCGCACCAACGCCGATGTCCCCGGCTGGAACGTCCTCATCTGGTCCAATGTATTTGAACAGCTCGGTCATGAAGCTTTGGGTGAATTTCATGATTTCGTTATCAGATTTGCCTTTAGGGTCGAAGTCTGATCCGCCCTTGCCTCCCCCGATTGGCTGTCCTGTCAGAGAGTTCTTGAAGATTTGCTCGAAGCCGAGAAACTTAATGATACTCGCATTCACGGATGGGTGGAAGCGAAGACCGCCTTTGTAAGGTCCAATTGCGCTGTTGAACTGAACACGGAAACCGCGGTTAACCTGCACACGGCCTTGGTCATCAACCCAAGGTACGCGGAAAGAGATCAATCTCTCAGGCTCTACAATTCTCTCCAAAATGCTGTGCTGACGATATTTTGGATGTTTAGCGAATACAGGTGCCAGGGAGTCTAGGATTTCCTTAACAGCTTGGTGGAATTCCTCCTCACCAGGATTGCGCTTGGTGACAGTCTCGTAGACCTCATTCACATATTGTTGGGCTTCTGCCAGAACGGACGTATTGTTGTAATCGATTTGAGCCATTAATAAAAACCACCTTTCTTTAATAGTTGACCGCGTTAAAGAGTTAATCGGCAAGATATAACGAGCGGCCTGAGTTTGCTCCGGGTTTAAATAGACTTAATTTATTTTATTATTTCCATAAATGTGAAACAAAACTTTATTTAGATGAACTTGATGACTAAATGAGATGAACTTTACAGCGAGTGTAAGTTTTCAGAGGAAACAGACCCTTGAAAAGACTGCTGGGATAAGGGAAGTGGAGGAAAGGGGAGTGAGAAGAAGGGGTGGCTATGACATTTATCATACCGGACATGCATAATACTGGAGAATAGGGATCAAGCAGTTCTCTATATCAAAGATTCTATCGCCGACGTAGGCAGTATTCAAGTAGGAGAATGAGCGAGATGAGGCTGTGGCTGCGGAGAACCGCAGCCTTTTATGCCATAACTAATAGAGGCCAATGTATCTTTCTGGTTAAATGACCTTGTCATACATCGCCATTTGGAAGAGGGCCTCCATACCTGCCTGCTTATACAGTCTATGCGCACCGGTAGGGCTTTCCGCGTCCACGCTGAGCAGCACTTGAGTAATGCCCTGGCGGTAGGCTTCCTGAAATGCATGCTGCAGCAGGGCCAGGGCGATTCCTCTCTTTCTGTAGGCGCGTCTGACTCCAAGCAGGTCAACGAAGACGTGATCGCCAAAGTTTTTGCTGATCAGAAATCCAGCCACTTCGTCTCCTTCACGTGCGGTGAACCACAGGCTCCGGTCATAGTGTTCACCACTTCTTTCCATCAGCCAAGCTTCCTCGGTAGTCTCACTATAAAGACGGTGGTCCCTGAAGGCATCTCTGTAAGCCTTGAAGACTTGATGCTCATCGATTCCCGGGCGGAAGGGGGAGATTGAGATTCCCTCAACCACAGCGGGCTCGGGTGGTGCAGAGGTGAACTGGATATTCATGCGGCTGTACAGCCGTACGAATTCGTACCCACGGCTCAGCAGCAGAGAAAGGGCCTGCTCATTTAAGGCAGGAATGACATTCGACAACCGCCATACCGTATCTTCCCGTTCTGCCGACCGTGACAGCTCCCCGCTCCTTCTCTCCAGGCATTCGAGCAGTTCCGTACCGATTCCCCGGCCTTTATACTCCGGATGAACATAACCGTAAGCCATCAGCCTGCCTTCCGACTGCTTCTCGCAGAATGCAAAACCGATGACTGCGCCGTCTTGAGCGCGCACAATCCATGTATCCTTATCCAGGTCCAGCCCCTGCAAAATATCCAGCGTATCCTCCAGCACGATGTCCGGTGCGCCGTATTCATCGATATCGCAAAGGATGATCAAATCCGTGATTGCTTGAGCATCGGTCAAGCTGGCCGGCGTGATGTGAAATGAATCCATAAATGTAACCCCCGTGACTCCGGGCTAAGTTGTCATACACAAGAAGCCAACTAACCCAAAAGTGAATTTGTTCCATAGTTTACCATACAGGTACCCCAATTAAGTCTGGAAAGTTCGTTATATATATGTTCTCTCCTCAATTGAAAGGCTAAAGTGTTTGGCAGGGTCAAGAGAGGAGACGAAGGCCGTAAGGCCGGGATTACGGGGGAACTTAAAAACGGGAAGAAGCCCATCAAGTTCACTCTGAACCAATGGGCTATTTTCTCTGTTTGCTTTTATTAAGTTTTAACATGCATATAACGCATCAAGTCAAGGTAGAGGTAAAGAAGCTGTGTCTAACTGATGAACCCGAGCTGTCTTGCCTGCTCCTCAGTAAGTATGTATTGTTCGTTCGGCCAAGTCTCATCCTCCTCCCGCACCCCGAACATTTTGGCGACCTCGGTCCATACGCCCTTCTCCACAGCTTCCTGTTGAGTAATTATAATCTTCATATTTCCCGCCTCCTCTTCTATTGTGTGAAATGTTCTTCCGATCGCTGTTGTTCCCAGATTTCTTGAATTCAATTTATAAGGTAGAAGTCCGGTCACAAAGGCGAACGCTTCGCTTCTCCAGAATCATTTTCACAACTTACCTATTGTTAGTTCTTAAGTTCAGGCTGCCTTACCTGTAAATTCATAATTCAACTTATATAACTTTAAGTTACCCGAAAAATGAGTACCCCAATACGAAATTTGATGCCTTATGCGGCCTAAGTGGGGGAAGTACAATTAGGATATAAATGTAAAGGCTTACATAAGAGAACATCTGGAGGAGACAAACATGGAGGAGAAAGTAACGGCTGAATTATCCCCAGGGCAGCAGCGCCCCTTCTCGCCAGCGGTCAAACGAAGCCTGCTTCAAAGGCTGTATTCACAGCGGCATTTGCAGGTGATGGCTTTGCTTGGGGTGGCGTGGATGATCATTTTCAATTATGTTCCGATGTACGGGATCATCATTGCTTTCAAGGAATACATCATTGGACAAAGCATGCTTGATGCGCCATGGGTTGGATTTGATCATTTCAAAGAATTTTTTGAAGACGAGAGCCTGGGCAATGTCATTAAGAACACGCTGGGCATCAGCTTCTTCAAGCTGCTGATCGGCTTCCCGCTGCCTATTATTTTTGCGCTGTTCCTGAACGAGATCAGGTCGGTGAAGTTCAAGAGATTCGTCCAGACGATCTCGTATCTCCCACACTTTCTGTCATGGGTAGTGCTTGGCGGGATTCTGGCAACCTGGCTTGCGGATGTGGGGATCATCAACCATATTCTTATGGCTCTGCATCTCATAGACAAGCCGGTATCCTATCTGGCGGAGCCCGGCTATTTCTGGACTATCGTCATCGGATCGGACCTTTGGAAGGAGCTTGGCTGGTCAGCCATTATCTATCTGGCTGCGATTTCGAGCATCTCCCCGGAGATGTATGAGGCCGCCACGATTGATGGTGCGGGACGATTTCAGAAAATGTGGTACGTCACGCTTCCGGCCATTAAATCGACCATCAGCATTTTGTTCATTCTTGCTGTGAGCGGGGTGCTCAATTCTAATTTTGACCAAATTCTGGTGCTTCGCAACTCACTGAATGACAGCGCAAGCAATGTGATTGATATCTATGTCTACCAGACCGGGATTATATCCGGACGACATTCGTATTCAACCGCGATCAACCTGATCAAGTCGATCATTGCCCTGATTCTGCTGCTGGCTGCCAACCGGATCACCAAAAAGATGAACAATACTTCGCTATTTTAGGAAAGGGGCTTAGTTGAATGCTTACGCTTAAACGCAAAACGAAGGGCGAGGCCTTTTTCGACGCGGTTAACATTACCGGAATGCTGCTGATCTGCTTTGTGACTCTGTATCCGATCTGGTACGTGCTGGTCAATTCGTTCAACAACGGGGCTGACGCCATGCGGGGCGGAATTTACTGGTGGCCGAGAATGATCAGCTTTGAGAATTTCAAAGCCGTCTTCGCAAGTCCCGGCATCATGACCGCCATGGGTGTAACGGTAGCGAAGACGCTGCTCGGGACCGTGGCCCATGTCCTGTTTACGGCTATGGTAGCCTATGCATTCTCACGCAGGGGACTGATCGGCGGCAGAATCTATATTTTGCTCGGCACCTTTACGATGTTCTTCAGCGGTGGACTGATTCCCACGTTCCTGCTGATCCGGGACCTGGAGCTGCTGGACAGCTTTCTGGTATACATTGTTCCGGCTTTATTCAGCTTCTTCGACTTAATCATCTTCATGACGTTCTTCCGGGAGATTCCCGAGGGCCTTGAAGAGGCCGCAAGGATCGACGGGGCGAACGACTGGACGATCTTTCTGAAGGTGGTGCTTCCGGTATCTATGCCGGTAATTGCCACGATTGCGCTTTTTCATGGCGTGTATCAATGGAACGATTATTTTACCGGGATGATCTATGTGAACAATACAGATCTTCAACCCATCCAGACGTATCTGTACCGGGTCGTGGCCCAGTCCAGTTCGAATCAGATGATGAACGCGGTGCAGGGTGGGTTGACCAAGAGTGTGACCTCCCAATCGATCAAGCTGGCTACCATGGTGGTGACGACACTGCCGATTGTGTTTGTCTATCCGTTCCTGCAGAAGTATTTTGTTAAAGGAATGATGATCGGTTCTATAAAAGGGTAGGGTGCGTCTGTACAGCATATGAATCGCCATCATAACCAGGTAATTCCTCTGGCCGCTATCGACCGGTGAGAGTTGCGATAACCTAAAATTTGTATTTGAAAAGGGGTAGAAAGATGAGCAAGAAGCATTCGCCTAAATCCATGCTGATCCTGCTTGTGGCCATCATGATGATGTTCTCTATGGCGGCATGTTCCTCCGGGGACAGTAAGAAAGCCGGGGAGACTACGGACAGCGGCAAGTCTGCGGTCAAGTTGACCGAGAATGATCCGGGCTGGAAGGCCGATACGTCGCCAATTACTTTTGACTGGTATCTTAATTTCTCCTGGTTCCCGAACAAATGGGGGGTAGATCCCACTTCGCAATATATTACGAAAAAGACCGGTGTGAACATTAATTTCATCGTTCCCGCCGGCAATGAGAATGAGAAGCTGAACACCATGATTGCCTCTGGCAAGCTGCCTGACTTCATCACACTTGGCAACACTGAGGATGCCTTCCAGAGAATGATTGACGGCAAGCTCGTTCTGCCGCTGAATGAGCTGGCCAAGGAGTATGACCCTTATTTCTTCAAGGTGTCCGATCCGGCCAAACTGGCCTGGTATACGACCAAAGATGGCAAAGTCTATGGATATCCAAATGCCTCCTCTTCTCCTGAAGATTACAAGCAATACGGGAACACCTATATAGGCAATCAGGTGTTTGCTGTGCGCAAGGATATGTACGAGGCACTGGGCAAACCAGATATGCGGACCCCAGAGGGATTCCTTAAGGCCCTGCAAGCGGCCAAGGAGAAATTTCCGGATGTGAATGGGCAGGCGCTGATTCCACTTGGACTGCATGAATTCACAGAGAAAGGTAATTATTCGCTTGAGGCTTATATCCAGAATTTCCTGGCTATCCCGAAAGAGAAGGACGGCAAGCTGTATGACAGGGAAACCGATCCGGAGTATGTTCGCTGGCTCAAGACCTTCCGCAAGGCGAATGAGTTGGGCTTGCTTTCCAAAGATATCTTTATCGACAAGCGTCCGCAGATGGAGGAGAAGATTGCCCAAGGCCGGTATTTTGCCATGTTATATCAGCGTTCAGACTTTACAGCCCAATTGAACACGCTGTACGCTGCCAATCCGGAAGCGACCTATATCGCCATTGATGGTCCTGCTAATGCCAACCTGGATGCGCCGAAGCTGGATGGACCTGGAATTTCCGGATGGACCGTGACTCTGATCTCCAAAGATGTTAAGGACAAAGCCCGCGCCATCCGCTTCCTCAGCTACCTGAACAGTGAGGAGGGCAACAAGGACCTGTTCCTGGGTGAGAAGGGTGTGACGTATGATACAATTGACGGCAAAGATCAATTCAAACCGGAAGCCTTGGAGCTCCTGAACAAGGACCGCTCTTCCTTTGACAAGAAATATGGCGCTTCCTTTACATTCTGGATGCTTATGAATACTAATATCACCACAAAGTGGAATCCTGCCCAAGTTGAGCCGTTCAAACAGCTGGAAGATTGGACAAAGGGCAAGATCGTCAGCGGGTCGCAGTTCGAACTGCTTGATCCGCTTGGGAACTCTACCGAAGGGATTATCAATAACAAGATTGGACTGCTTCGCGGCAAGACTCTGCCCAAGCTGCTTATGGCGGGTTCCGATGCGGAATTTGACCAGATCTGGGCTGACTATCTAGCGAAGCGTGCAGAGTATGGCATGGATAAGGTTCAGGCCTACAAACAGGCCAAATATGAAGAGAATATGAAAAAGCTAAAAGAGTTCATAAATTAAAGGACTCTTCAAATACCCGCCATTGCAGCGGGTATTTGAGTTATTCGGGAGAGAAATGGAGAGTCAGCATGAGAGGGGAATTTGGAAGGCTTCTGCATGGGATCAAGTATTGGTGGGATCGCAGGTCTCTGCAGACCCGGCTGATCGCCGCTTCGATATTGATCGTTCTTATACCGGGACTGATTGTGTCGGTATATTCTTTTCGTGCGATTAATGAAACTTATATCGGAGATACGCTTAAGAAGAGCGAGAACCTGCTGGAAATGGAGCAGCTCCATATCTCTAACCAGGTGGAAGTGCTGGAGAGAGCAGCCCAGCTGGCCATTTCAGATAGGGATGTGATCAATTACCTGACGAGTGATACCGACCCGAACACCCAGGAACTCATAGAGTTTAATGAGAGCGCTTTTGCCAACTTAACCCGTATTCAGGTCAATAACCCCAATATCGAGCACCTTAGACTGTTCTCCAGCAGCAGGCAGGTGTATGAGATTTGGCCGATTATTTTCAGGGAGGACCGGGTGAGGAAGGAGCCCTGGTTCCCTAAGGCTGCCGGCCTGGGAGATCAGGAGCTGTGGGTTTTCCAGCATAGCGATCCGGACATTATGCAGCGGTTCTCTCCCCGGGCGCCGGACACAACACCCAAAGTGTCTCTGCTTAGGGAAATGAATATTCCCGCAGGCCATCACGCGGGTTTGATCCAGGTGGATATGCTTCTGACCCACTTTACTTCAAAGACGTTCTCGGGCAGACAGGACAACGAATCCCAAATGTATTTGATTGACTCAGATTTGGAGCTGTTCACCAATAAAAATAACCGGCTCGGCAAGACCAGTCCTGGTCTAACTGGGGCCATTCAGAGCCGGGTCCGCATGCTCCGGGACACCAATAAGTGGAATCAGGAATACAGGGAGAATGGAAAGTCTTATCTGCTTACGTATAGAAAGCTGGAGCAGATCGATGGGTATCTGCTGAATGTAGTATCGCTTGAGGGTGTGCTCCGCGACATCTCCACGATCCGTAATATGATCATTGGCGCGAATGTCGGCTTTATTGTCCTGGTCACGCTGATCGCTTATATTCTCAATGCGTTCATCCTGAAGAACCTGAAGAGGCTGACAGAAACGATGAAGAAGGTGCGCAAAGGCGAGCTGAACACGGGAATTGAAATCCGTGGAGGTGGCGAGGTAGGTGAGCTTGCCCATCATTTCAATAAATTGATGAGGACGATTAATGAGCTGATTGCCCAGTCAGTCCGCAAGCAGGCCCTGTCCAAAGAAGCGGAGCTGCGCACCCTGCATAACCAGATTGATTCCCATTTCCTCTACAACACGCTGGAGAACATTAAGATGCTGGCTGAGATGGAGAATCAGTATAAGATTTCCGATGCTCTGACCTCGCTGGGAGGAATGATGCGCTACAATTTCAAGTGGTCTGGAGAATATGTGAAACTAAAAGATGAGATAAGGCATATTCAGAACTACATTGAGGTCATGAATATCCGCTTTGAGGAGCCGGTTAAGCTCCAGCTTGAAATCCCGGACGAATATATGGAGCTGGAAGTGCTGAAGGTATCCCTTCAGCCCATTGTCGAGAATTCGGTTAAGCATGCCTGGGGGGAGCAGGATGGATCATCTGATCATAGGATTACCATTCGCGCCGAAGAAAGCGGCGGTGGAAGGGTACAGATCTCTATCACCGATAACGGAAAGGGAATACCCGAAGACAGGCTTGCCTTATTAAATCAACGCTGCGAGGAAGCCGGGCATGAGCGGTCAGGCTTTGCATCCTCAGCCTCTATCTCCTCTACGGAGCTGAAGGCCGGAGTTGGGGGGATCGGGCTGCTTAATGTTCATCAGCGGCTCAGGCTGTTCTATGGTCCTGAGTTCGGACTGCGTGTGGAGAGTGAAGAGGGAAGGTACACAACCGTTAATTTGAGCATCCCGAAACGGCTGCTTACAGGAGGTGGCATTCATCATGCGGAAACAATTATTGATCGTGGATGATGAGAAGAATATCAGGCAGGGCCTTCAGGTGATGATTGAACGGCAGTATCCGGGAAAGTATGAGATTCGGACGGCTGTTCACGGACAGGAAGCCTTGGATATGCACAGGCAGCAGCCTGCCCATATCATCCTGACCGACATTCGGATGCCTGGAATGGATGGATTTCAACTGATGGAACAGCTGAGCAAGGAGGAGGCTGGGGAAAGGCCAACTCTTGTGATTCTCAGCGGTTATGATGAATTTGAATATGCCAAGACGGCTATCCGGTATCAGGTTGTAGAGTACCTTCTCAAGCCGATCCGTCGTGAAGAGCTGTATGCCGTGCTGGAGCGAATTGAGGAGGAAAGCCAGAGCCGAATCCGGATCAAGCAGCAGCTCGCTGAGTCCGAGGAGTTCCGGCGCGAGCTGAGGTCCAGTCGGCTGCAACTCCTGTTAGGCGGCGGGGAGTTGTCTGCCCCTGAGCTGACGGCCATTGGACAGCAGATCGGGTTCCCGGATTATAAGCTTCCGTTTCAAGTGGTCGTACTAACGTATATTCGTAAGGATGAAGGGTGGATGAAACGGGATGAACTTCGGCTTCTTGGCGACAAGCTGGTAAAGGAGGCAGGGGCGGATTATGAAGCGGGCGTGCTTGACGCCCAAGGGAGGATGGTGTGGATTACCTCCCAGCCCCAAGCCTTTCAGACAGCAGCCGAGCAGGCTGAAGCAAAAGGTCTCGGCGGTGTCGTCATGGGAATTAGCAGTGAGGGGCACACATTGCCGGATATTTATCGGTGTTATGAGGAGGCGCGGATTGCACAAAAGTATGTGTTTACCCTGTCTCACGGGAACTGTGTCCGGTATGAATCCATTCAGGAACGGAACCGGCAGGAGGAGCCGATACCGGCAGAGGACATCCGCAAGCTGGGGAATCTCCTTGGCTGGAAGCCGGAAGAGGAGATTAAGGACCATCTCCAGTCCATTTTTAAGATAAGCCAGCTGCCCCAGATCAGCATTTCTTATTTAGAAAGGGTGAGCCGCGAAATTAATGAACGGGTGCTGGATGAAGTGTTCCGCATATACGGAGAGGCTTCCATAGAGCTGCTGAAAATGTACCGCCGGGTGGGAAGCTTGTACAACTTCCGTCATTTTCACGCGTATTACCGTACATTGGAGCATCTCCTGATCTGCTTGAATGACTATATCAGGCAGATCAGTTCTGTGCACTCGGGCCAGGCCGATATGAGGAAGGCCTTTGCCTATATTGAGGAAAACTATCACCGTATGCTGAACATGGCGATGGTGAGCAACTACGTATCGCTCAATTACTCCTACTTCAGTGAGGCCTTCAAGGCTGCCGCAGGGGAAAGCTTTGTGAATTATTTAAAAAAGGTACGGATCCGCCACGCCAAGGATAAAATGAACAATTCTTCGTTGAAGCTGACTGAAATCAGCCGAATTGTAGGGTTTGAAAGCACCAAGCAGTTTACCCGGGTATTTAAGGAGATAGAAGGAATTACTCCCCAGGAATACAGGGCCAAGCTGGCGGTATCGGTGCAGGTTCAGAAGGATTAATCCGCGGCAGCGGGTTTCTTTATATTTCCAGCCAGGAGGCAGTCTGGTACACTAAAGGAGTGAAATCTAAGCGGGAAAGAGAGGGGATTAACGACATGACAGATTTCAGATATCCGATTGGGCAATATGAGGGCAGCAGGGACAATTCGTCTGCCCAGAGGGAGATTTGGATTCAGGAGATAGATGAGCTCCCGGTCAAGCTTGCTGAGGCCACCCTGGGGTTAAGCGAAGATCAGCTGAATTTGCCTTACCGCGAGGGAGGCTGGACCCTAAGGCAGGTGGTGCATCATTTGGCTGACAGCCATATGCATGCGTACACTCGCTTTAAGCTGGCTCTGACCGAGGAAGAGCCGGAAATCAAGCCATATTTTGAGGAGCGGTGGTCTAATCTTCCGGATGCGCTGACCTCTGATATACATATTTCATTACAGCTTCTGAAGGCCCTGCACGAGAGATGGGTAATCTTGCTGAGGTCGATGGGGGAGTCCGATTATAAGAGAACCTTCTACCACCCTGAATTAAAGAGGGGGATCAGCCTGGATTATAGTCTGGGTAATTACGCGTGGCACGGCAAGCATCATACGGCACATATCACTACACTTAGAGAAAGGCTGAATATCTAAAAGGCAATCAGCCCCTCTTCGAATCGGTTCGGGATCAGGTGGGAATTGCAACAAATGATCTGGAGATTACAGTCTTTGAAACCCCGAAGCATCATTGGGGAATCCGGGGTTTGCCGGGCGCTGAGCTTTCGCTGAATTATAAGATGGATGTGTAATGAAGGGACTCCTGGCATGACCATGAGAAATTAGACAGAGAGAAAGGAGCACCCTAAATGTTTATAATCAATCTTACTTACCGCCAGCCCCTGGAGGCCGTGAATCAGTATCTTGGCGAACATGGCCAGTTTCTGGACAGGCATTACCGGGCAGGGAGGTTTATTTTCTCCGGAAGAAAGGTTCCGAGAACCGGGGGAATTATTCTAGCTAAGGCGGCATCCAGGGAAGAGCTGGAGGGCATCCTTAAAGAGGACCCTTTTCATCAGCAGGGGCTTGCAGAGTATGACATTACCGAGTTTCATATTACTAAATTTGATGAGCGCTTTGCGTGTTTCATGGACAATTAGGAGGCGAATATATTGAAAGCTTTTATTTTTGATATGGATGGGGTCATTATCGACAGCGAACCGATTCATTTTGAGGTCGAGATCGGTACAGTCAAATATTTCGGGGCCGAAATTACCCAGCAGCAGCTGGAGAATTATGTAGGCATGACCGCACCTGAGATGTGGAATGAGATTAGAAATGAGTATAAGCTGGCCCATCCGGTAGAGGAGATTCTGGCTTACCAGCTGGAGAACAAGATTAAGGCTTTAAGAGCCTCTGAGCTTGAGCCGATCGAAGGCATCAAAGAGGTGATTGAGGGGCTGAAGCAGCGTCAAATCCCAGTGGGTATCGCCTCCTCTTCTTCACCGGAATTTATTAAGGAAGTTCTGCTTAAATTCGGATTGACCGAATATTTCGATTGTATCGTAAGCGGGGAAGAGGTTCCGAAGGGCAAGCCAGCGCCGGATGTATATCTCAAGGCAGCCGAGCAGCTTGGAGTTAAACCGGAAGATTGTGTGGTGCTGGAGGATTCCTCGCATGGAGTTACCGCAGCCAAGGCGGCAGGTATGAGATGCATCGGGTATGTCAATGTGAACTCGGGCAATCAGGATCTGTCCCGTGCCGATCTGATTGTAAGTTCAATTCACGATATCAATTTGGATGACCTCAGCCGTCTGTAACGGCGGGATGTTGTACATTAGTTGAATTTCTGGTGTATAGGCGCGCGAATGTTTAACGGATGAGGAGAAGTGCATATTATTTTGACAAAAATAGAAGCATTGAATCCAAAGCTGAAGCCAGCCATGAACATTCATAAATAGATTGCTGTCCTGCTCTCCGCACTCCTGACAGGTCTCGGCATGTTCTATTCCGGAAATCTGCTCTCCATATCACTGGCAGTTGTTTTGCTGATAGGTCAAGGGTTTGTTGTCTATATCTCGTTTGTTACAATGGGCTTCCTGGGCATGTTCACACTGCCGCTGATCATTGCGAACCACTGGTTCTGTATTTTTCTGACTTACAGGTTTACAGTCCGCGAGGAGCGCACGTTCATGCCCGCAGGCCGGCGGTACAGCGTCCCCTTTATAATGCTTCGGGTCCTGATTGGTGCCGTGCTTATCTATTTGGCTTATACCGAAGGATACAAGGCGGGAGTGGCTCCATTCACGAAGACGGAAAGTGAGAAGGCCGCTGTACGGCGGCAGGCTGAGAAATATCTGGAGCAGAAATATGCGGAGAAATTTAAGGTGGACGGGGTTGAGTATATTTTTGCTGTGGACAGTTATAAGATCAAGCCAGATATAAGCAGGCATAAGATTTGATGGAGGATAGAAAATGCTGAACTTCGTGGCATGCTCGCCGGAGACGATTCGGGTCGAAGTAGAGATTATGAATTCAAACCGGGCTTTTAACCTGATGTCGAATGATAAGGAGGAGCTTACTGAGCAGGACTTTCTCGATGATATCAATGAATCGTCCAAGCTTGGAGCCGAGCGGGTTCTGCTTCAGGTGGACAATGAATATATAGGGGTTATGGATTGGATCATGGAGAATCCAAATGACGGATACCCTTGGCTGGGGCTGCTGGCCATTCATAAGCAGTTTCAAAGGAAGGGATACGCCCGTCAAGCGCTTGCCCGCTATTGTGAGCTTATGCGGGAAAGAGGGGTGTCATCTTTCCGAATCGGGGTGCTCCTGGACAATGAGCCGGCTCAGCAGTTCTGGAAGCGGATGGGATTCCGCGAAGTGAAGAACGGTAAGATGGGTGAGAAGCCGATTATCATTTATGAGAAGGCGCTTTGAGCGGAGGGAGAGCATGGGTGATTCATCAAAAAAGACTTGGACTGCCTCTTTGTCAGGGGATTTCGTACTGAATTTCCCTATCTATGTCGGCTGCTCCTATGGGCTGTTCACCAAATCAGGTGAACTTGGCCAGACGTTCTGGCCACCTCATCCCTTGCCCGTCCCCGATAAGGAACGATATGAGCTGAAGCGCCAGTGGGATGTCTGGTGGAACGATATAGTTATGCATAAATCGCAAAGCAAAACGCAGGGGTTTAGGTATTCACCTGGAATGGGGCTTGCTGATCAGCAATTCTCTGATCTCGAAGGGGATCTATTAAGACAGGCTTGTGTGGATAGCTGGCCTGTGTTTAATAGATGGTGGAACATGCCTGCTGGTGGGCAAATAGCTATGTATTATTGGGAAAGTGTTCCGAGGATAGAACGGTATATGCAAAAGCTTGAACAGCTGCATGGGGGCCTGAAGTCGTCTTTGTCCCTGGTAGTTGACCTGATCTATACAGGATTGGATGCTCCAATAGAACCGGAAGAGGGTTATTTGATTATACCGGTTGATGGTCCGCATTTGCTCAAAGAAGAATGGTGGTTAAAGACGTTAAGCCGATATTTCTCGGATTGATTAGGAGGACTAATGAAAGACAGACGCAGTGTTATTGAGGCGGCCGAGCGGTACGTTAAGAAGGAACTTGAGGCTGATCCCAGCGGACATGATTGGTGGCACATTGACCGGGTAAGGCGAATGGCCCTGCGCATTGCCGACAAGGAGCAGGCCGATGTGTATATATGCGAGCTTGCCGCACTTCTTCATGATATTGCGGATGAGAAGCTTAACGATTCGAAGGAAGCCGGAATGGCCAAGGTCCACGGTTGGCTGTGTGAACATGTGGAAGACAGGGATGTCATTGACTCGGTTGTTGAGATTATCTCAACGATGTCGTATAACGGCGGGCAGAACCCGCCGATGAAGACGCTTGAGGGACAGATCGTTCAGGATGCGGACCGTCTGGATGCCATCGGAGCAATCGGGATTGCGAGAACTTTTGCTTACGGGGGCTCCCGGGGAAGGGTTATGTATAATCCCGGCGCATATGAGGAACTGTCCCCTGAAAACTACCGAAGCGGTGACCGGGCTACGATAGACCACTTCTATGATAAGCTGCTTAAGCTAAAAGATCTTATGAACACGGCGTATGGCCGGGAGCTTGCCCTTGAGCGCCATAAATTCATGGAGCTGTATTTAAAGCAGTTCTATCTTGAATGGGGAATAGAGCATTGATGATGAAGGGGGTCTATGATGTCCAAAGCATTGATGGTGATTGATGTGCAGGTGGGGATGTTTGATGAGCCCGATCCGGTATATCAAGCCGAAGAGCTGCTGGTAAAGCTGGAGGACCTGATTGAAAGAGCGAGAAGAAGTCAGGTTCCAGTTATCTATGTGCAGCATAATGAGGAGCCCCCCTATGGCCAACTGGTACATGGACAGCCTGCTTGGGAGATCCACTCCCGGATAGCTCCGGCGAGTCAGGATACCATTATTCAGAAAGAGACGCCCGATTCTTTTTTTAGAACGAACCTGAAGCAGGAGCTTGAGAGCCTTGCTGTGAACGAGCTGATCATTGCGGGTCTGCAGACCGAGGTCTGTGTGGATACAACGATTCGAAGTGCCTTTAGTCACGGTTATAAGCTTACTCTGGCCCAGGATGCCCACAGTACCTGGGATGGAGGCGGACTTAGTGCAAAGCAGATTATCCGCCATCATAACCGTATTCTGCAAATGTTCGCAGATGTGAAGAATAGCGCAGATATTTCTTTTTAACCCTGCTAAAATAAAACCATACCCAAATTTCACACTGCATGGCCCGGCTGTAGATCCGTAACGATCTACAGCCGGGCTGTGTTTTTTTATATGTAGGAGGAAAGTTAATCTGCAAGGAGAAAGGGGCTTAGGATTGGGAAGGATTCTGTTATTAGCGATAGCCGTATTGCTGGCGAGTTTTTCGGGATGCAGCGAAGAGGAGACGCCAACTAGAGAGTCGATAAAGCTCTTCAACACCCGGGACGAAGCTGTAAGGCAGTATATCAAGAATGAACCGAATAATGGAATTGTTGTTAGCCTGAGTCTTGCTGATGGAGCGGAGTTTCTTCTCTCTAAAGACAGGCAGAAAGTTTACTATCTTGGCCAACTTGTCCAGAAGGGGAATCAGACAGGTGCAGAGCGAATTACACCCGGCTTTAAGTTCGATGGAGAGTGGGTCAAGTGGGAAATTGATTCTTTGGAGGACCGCACGTACACAGTCAAGCTGTCTAAGGAAAGCACTGACCAAGGCACATATCTGAAAGAACTGGATATTTGGGTTGTAATCGAGGAAGGCAGGCATCAGAACAGTGCGCCTGACATCATGCCAGTCAATGCTATCTTATCGTATAAGGTACTGGGAACAGAACTGTATGTTCCGGGTGCCGCATAACAAGATTTTGCAAGGGTGGGAAACCGGCTGGGGTTCATTTTGGGAAACAAGGGGGTACTAAAGAGTAACCGGAATGTTTTCTTGGTAGGAGTCACGGTTTCGATTGGCATTGAGCTGCTGCAGTGGACATTGACCAACCAGCAACTAATCTATCCGAGGTCCGTAGAATATAAATGCTGTGTTGTTGAATACGATTGGCTTCGCTGCGGGTTATGGGGCAAGCCGACAAAGAGAGGGGTTTAAGTATGAGAATTGAAGATATGATCATGAACAAATTTACATGTTCGCGGTGTGGGCATACAGAGTGCAATGTGAAAGAGGTGGCTATGAGCGGCACGGGGCTGAGCAAGGTGTTTGATATCGAGCACAACCATTATTTGTTCGTGTCCTGCACCCATTGTGGAATCGTGGAAGTGTATGATCCAGATGTGCTGCGTGGACATAAATCCGGCAAGCTCGGTACGGTAATGGATATTTTGTTCGGAGGCTAGGTAAAAGAGAAGGAAAGGAGCGAGGAAGGATGGGGATGACCGGAATTCTAAAGCGGATACCCGAAGAGACTCTTGATTTAATCCTCAAGGGGGATCTGGACCCTGAGGATGTGATTCGGGATGAGGAGGAGCCGGGGCTTGATTTGGATAAGTCTTGGCACGCCCTTCATTTCTTACTGAACGGCAGCGCCTGGGAGGGTGAGCCTCCTCTCTTCAACGCTATTCTTGGGGGTGCCGAAATAGGAGAAGATCTAGGGTATGGCCAGATCAGGTATTTGACCAGCAAGGAGGTACAAGAGGTTGCACTAACGTTAGTAAGCATTACAGAAGACGATCTTATGACAAGGTATGACCCGGACGCGATGAATCAGTTGGAGATTTATCCTTTTGACAATTGGTCGGGACCGGGTGGAAGGGACTATGTACTCTCTTATTATTCAGATTTTAAAGAGTACTATATGGAAGCTGTGAGAAGCGGCAGCGCTATGCTGCTGCTAATTGCATAGTTGCGCGACTGATTCAGGTGGCCAACTCCTGGCTTGTGTGGGGGTAAAGGGCAGAAGGGAGGAGTGCCAGATTTGAGGAAGCTGTTCAAACGTAGGCATATTATCGGTTTGTCTGCCGCCTTGCTGCTGATTGTGGCGAGCTGGGTCGGGAATGTCATATATTATCAGAGCATGCAGCTGAAAGGCCCGTTGTTCATTAAAACGTACATGACCATCACCCAATCAGGGGAGCGGATTGAGCTTCCTTATCTGGAGAACAAGTCAGCCTCCCGGAAGGTGGCACAGGTTATCCTTGATGAGCTTCCTGGGTTGAGTTTTGACATTTCACCTGGCAGTTCTCATGAGTTTGCTCATCAAATTCTGAATACAGCCTCGGCACAGTGGCATGCGGATGAGGGAGGGAGCCCCCGTCTACTGGAAATTCATGAGGCCACCGTCATTTACAATGACGGGCAGTCTGTGAGGCTTCCCATTGGGGAGATAGAGATTGTACCGGATACCAGAGAAACACGGCTGCTGCAATCTCTGACAACTTCAGGATCTACAGATGGAAAGGGCAGTGAGGTGGTGAATCTGACTGAAGATGCGGCTCTCGAGCAGATCACCTGGTCATATAGAGATGTTCTGGAGCCGTACCTTCACATTCGGGAGTCAGATAAACCGATAGACAGCCTTAAGCTGCCCTTATCCCTAAAAAGAGGGGCAGTTCTGTCGTTTGCCTATCAATGGGATATCCCGAGGGACAGGCTGATCGAGCTGGCCAACTATAAACCAAAGCTGCAGCTCACCTTCCGGTTGAAGGATGGCCGGAAAGTAAGAGAAAGTCTGTCATTAGCCAGGGGGCTCTATTTGTCAGGGCAGCAGATTCGGCAGCTTGTCCAGGCTGGAGGTGAAAAGCCGTGAATGACCGTGCCAATCAGGCGTTTCGCCTTATGGGCTGGGGAATGGTATTTCCCTTGCTCAATCTCCGTATTCAAGGCTTTGACTTGATTTCGGACTGGATCGGTTACACCATGGTTCTCGTGGCCTTGAACACCCTGAACCCGATGAATCGCTTCTTTAGGATAGCTAAGTGGATGGCTGTAGTACTGGTGTCCGGATCTGTAGCAGGCCAAGCCGCAGGTTTGTTCACTGGCTTTGAGGTGTCTGACTCTTCTTATTTGATACATCAGGTATACTCAGGCCTCGTGTCTATACTTCATGCGGCTCTGGTGTACTGCATCTTTAACGGGCTGATTGCCGCGGCATGGGCAGTTTCGCTTCGGAATTTAAGGCACAGCACGGCTGTACGCCGGGACACCTATTTTATAATCGTCTCTGCTCATCTGCTGCTTTGGCCATTTGGGCTTAATCTGGATGATGGATGGGCACTTGTGGTAACTGGTGCAAGCATTCTTCACCTTGTTGTTGAAGTGCTGTTTGTTCGACTGCTCTTTAAATTTGCCAAAGAGTATTTACCGGGGAGATATATGGATAGATCAATCTAAATATACTGCGGAGGTGACGTTTTGGAATTTAAGCTGTTGACACAATACACGTCCGAGGACCAGAGCCTGCTTGGTCCATGCGGTTATAGATCCCATCATAAGTACGAGGTCAGCCGGTCAGGGACGGCCGAATGTATGACCATACAGATTAAACGGGTTCCCCTCCCGGAACCTTACGTCAAAGAATGGCAAAATGATCCGGATGAGCTGGAAGAGTATAACCGGATTGCACCGCTCGGACATTCGTGGGGGGCTTATATGGACGGGCGGCTCGCTGGAGCTGTAATTGGGGAGCCGCAGACATGGAACAATACGCTGCTCATCAGCTCTTTTCACGTGGCTGAACCCTATCAGCACAGAGGCATTGGCAGCGGGTTGATGCGGACTTTCCTGAATGCTGCGGGCGAAGCAGGATTCAGGGCGGTGGTGCTGGAGACGCAGAACACGAATGCCCCGGCAATAGACTTCTATCGGCGGTGCGGATTTGGAATCGAAGGGCTCGATATGTCCTTGTATAGCAACGAGGATTTAGGCAGAGAAGTGGCTATTTACATGAGATACAAGTTCCCAAGTACTCCTGGTGCAGCCGGCTTGGCATAATTACATAGGTCGGCGAATAACTCGGTTTCCCTACCTCCATCGCAATTTTAATGCTAGCTTTACAATTGCAGGCATCTCCTGAATTAGTCATATTGTACTATATGAATAGAGAAAAGGACTCATTTGCCAAAGGAATCTATTCAGACCAGTAGAAAGCAGGAGAGCAGCATGCCGAAGCAACCCACTTCCAGACTGCACTTACGCAGTCTGTTCACTTATTTCCGGTACCTTAATCATGCCCGCAAGAAGGAAATGATGGAGTACAGGAAGTTTGTGGCCTTTCAACAGATTATGAGAACCAGGGCGTTATCCACCTTTTTTCAGCCCATTCTGGACCTGGAGACGGGGGAGAACCTGGGTTATGAAATATTGAACAGGCCGCCCGTGTCGGAACTGTTCCCCACTACGGAGTACTTTTATGATTTTGTGGGCCAGCAGACCGGCCAAGTCGCCCGGTTCGAGCGCGGCTGCCGGGAGGTCTCACTACAGTCCTTCAGGGAAAAGCAAACAGAGCAGCCGGGGAACAAGGCTCCGCTAATCTTTATGAACGTGCATCCCCTGGCACTCAGCGAGACCAGCTTTGCCAGCGGGGAACTGCTGGAGCTGCTGGATCAGCATAAGATATCCCCGGGCCAGATCGTGTTCGAGCTGACAGAGAAGCAGGCAGTCACAGATTATGAGGCCTATGACGAAGTGCTGTCCGCCTACCGCGAACGGGGCTTTCGAATTGCTATTGACGATGCGGGCTCCGGCTACAACAGCTTGAAGACGCTGGTCTATCTGAAGCCGGAGTATGTGAAGCTTGACAAGTCACTTACACATAGAATTCACCAGAACCCGGTGCAGCAGCAGATCGTTACGATCCTGCTGGAATACGCGAATACATCAGGAACCCAGGTTATAGCCGAAGGAATTGAATATATGGAGGAATTATCGTATCTAAGGTCCCGGGGAGTACATATGGGGCAGGGATATGCATTGGGAAGACCCGCCATGGAACTGACCCGAGGAGCTCTGCCTGTGGGAGATGAGAATGTATGTGACGGAAGCGCTTGAATCGGCAGTCCAATTCATGATCTTGTGTTCGTGAAATTTAGAATGAACGGAGTACCAAAGTGTACGATGGGGGTGTAGAATGATTACCCAAATTGGAGAGATTGCAGAAGTAATTCCACACGTCTATGTGAATACCAAATGTGAAAAGGTGGATCAAATCTTCAAGAGCAGCCCTAAGCTGCAGGGGGTTGTTGTGCAGGATGGAAGCCGCCCGTCTGCCTTGGTCATGAGAGCCCGGTTCTATCAGCAGATTGGCACCTTGTATGGGTACAACCTGTATATGGGTCGTCCGGTTGAGCTTGTCATGAACAGCTGTCCGCTCATCGTGGATTACAGTGAGAATATCACGGAAGTCAGCAAGCTCGCCATGAATAGGCCTGAGGAAGAGCTGTATGATTACGTCATCGTAACCCGTGACGGGCAGTTCTACGGGGTGGTCAGCATCCGCCATTTGCTGCTCAGCTTCGCTGAGATTCAAGCGGCTATCGCTACGTTCCTTAACCCGCTCACCGGGCTTCCCGGGAACCTCTCCATCGATGAGCGGTTAAGACTCTGCCTGGGACAAGCCCGGTTCAGTGTGCTGTACTTCGATCTGGATCATTTCAAGGCCTACAATGATACTTACGGTTTCAAAGCTGGAGACAAGCTAATCCAAGCTACAGCCTCTATTCTAAAGGAGACTGTGACCGGGCAGGACAGCTTCATTGGACATATTGGCGGCGACGACTTCATTGCAGTCCTGAATGATTACAATTATCCTGAGCTATGCTCGGGTATCATTGGACAGTTCGATGAGATTATCCGGAGCTTCTACACGGAGAAAGATCTTGAGAGACAATATGTAATGAGTGAGAACCGGGATGGGCAGGTAGAGCCGATCCCGCTGGTCAGCATCTCCATCGCGGTGGTTACCAATGAACTGCGCAGCTATGCCAGTATTGATGAAATCGTTCGTGAGTCCGCCCGAATCAAAAAAGTATGCAAAAAACACAGTTTCAGCTGCTACTGTACCAATGAGGGGGAGCAGTCTGAATCTGTGTTGAGACATTAGTCTGCAAGGAAGGGCTTCTTCTAGACATTTAGTTTGCTGCTGCAATCGGCTCCACAGCCCAATTAGTATATGTCTACAGTTGCTCCAAGGGTCGCAGCCTTGATGAAGGAAAGCTGCTGGAGTGCCTTTAGCTGATTTTTCGTTCCTGTAACAACAACGCCGATAATCATGCCTGATTGCTGGTGTGATTTAACTGAAGCAAGCGCTCGTCCTGCATTCTCTGCATAATACGAGTTCGTGCATTTTGCAACGGCCTCGAGATTTTTTATGAACTGCTCCTCGGTAGTCCTGTTGCTGTCAGATAAACGTTCGGTATAGGCTTGAAACCCGTACAGCTCTTCGGCCCGCAGCGGTTCTGCCCCATTCTTCAGAGTGTCCCGACTATAGCTGTCTGCCCAGTACCAGGTGGCATGTATGCCCTGCGGCAACATACGGTCTACTTGACTTAGAGTATAGCCTTTATCGAAGGAAAGTCCCATTTCAATATACTGGTCATCACGCATCCTATTCAGCAATGGAAGATCATTTAAATAACTTGAATATATCACGGACGGATGGTAAAAGAGCATTTGGCGTTCCCCGCTGCGGTCATTATAGAACCGGGCATCCCCGCCATCATTAACCTGAACACCCATACTGCTGCCATGCAGTACTTCGCCTTCGCCGCGAATAATATCGAAGGGGACTTTGTGGTCATCCCATGGAATGACCCGATTCTCGATCATCTTGAATTCTTGATACTCAAGGGTTCCTCTCAGGAGACTGAAGTGGAATTGAGGTTTATCCATATACAAATTGGGTCCGGTGATTCGTTTATTCAGCTCAAGCGGGGTTACTGCCTTCCAAGCGGTTTTGGAGAGCAAATACGAATTCAGTAAGTAACCACCACAGAAAACCAATATACTCACCACCCCCGAAATCAGAATATTTCGAAACACACTTCTCCATTTGGCCTTTTGAAATATTTTATTCATGGACTCATCATTGAAGGCCTCTTCATGTGGGTGTTGTTCGTTTCTGTACTCATTCATGTTTACCTGACCTCCTGTATATTTTGGCGAACTGCTTCTTAGCCCGTGATAAATAGGTCTTTACGTTGCTTGGCTTCAAATCCATGGATTCGCCGATCTCTTTATAGCTCATTTCATGTTTGTATCTGAGTTCAAGCACTTGCTTGTGCAGCGGGGATAATTCCTGCAGCACTTTCTGCACTTCCTCACTCTCTTCCTTGACCGCGAGCAATTCCTCAGGCAGGCCTTCTTTGGAGACAAGCTCCTCCGGGGAGGGAAGAGAAGCCAGCCGTGTAGATCGCCTGCATAGATCATAGTAAGCGTTAATGGCTACTCTAAACAGCCAGGCGGAAAGCTTCTCGGTATTAATGGAGTCCGAGTACAGGAATGCCTTGTAGAACGTGTCCTGTACAATATCCTTCGCATCCTCGCTTGAAGCGCCCATCTTTACCAAATAGTTGTGTATTTTGTTCATTTGATTCTGGGTCCATTCCCTCTGCGCAGGGTTCATCTCTTCCCTCCTCCCGGCTCTATAACGTTGGAGCAGCATGAAAGTATACACTTCGCGAAAAATTTTTACCGAAAATGTTCATTTCGATTGGGCTTCTGGACATGCAAAAAACCCGCGCAGCGCGCGGGCCAGGCTGAGGTATAGATGAATCCAGCTGCTTGATTCACTATCACTTACTTATGAAAATATTTGTCCACTCCGCCAGAAATCCCGGCAACCAGCTTGTCCTGGTAAGCGGGGGTCGACAAGCGCTTGTCTTCATCCGGATTAGACATAAATCCAACCTCAACCAGTGTGACCGGTACCTTGGACCAATTGAAGCCGGTCAGATCACTGCGGGGCACCACGCCTCTGGATTTGGCCTTGGTTGCACTTTTCATTTCCTGTTGGATATACTCGGACGCCAGCTTGCTCTTCGCGTAGATGGCTTTCGTGTACTTATTGCTTTGAGCCGGATAAAGCACGCTGAAGCCTGCGGTCTTCGGAGAGTTGTCCCCATCAGCATGAATGCGGATGAAGAGATCAGCCTTGGCGTTGTTGGCGATATCCGAACGCTCTTTGTTGCTCAAATTCACCTTATGTGTCTTGCGGGTCATAACCACCTTGTATCCGCGTTTCTCCAGCTCTTTCTTCAGCTTCAGGGAAATCTCCAGATTCAGCACATATTCCGGTTTTTTGGTAGCTACCCCCTGTGTCCCCGAGCTAACCTTGGGTTTCTTCTCGGCAGCCCCCGGGCCAATCGGTTCCTTTTGGTTGTTGCCCTTAAGCTGATGACCAGGATCAATGCAAATGACATAAGGCTTCTTGGCTTGTGACCCCTCAGAGGATTCAGATGTCCGGGACTTCGCTGCGGAAGAACCTTCAGCACTGGCAGAGGAGACGAAAGCAAACATTAAGGCAAGCATGGCAAGTAGAGATGTGTAATTCTTCTTCAACGCATGAACACTCCTAAATCGCTTGATAGTTAAGATTTCCATTCCAATTTAGTATACAACAATCCATACAACAACAAATACGAAAAATCAGGTTCAGCATAACCAAATGAAGACAGCATGTTCATATCAAAAAAGCGCAAAGCCTGACTCTGCTTCAGGCTTTGCGCTTTACTATTCAATTGTCTATTTAACGTTCTTCTTATTATTTCTAATGATGTTGTGATAGCGTTCGAGATGCTGCTCATGGGATTTCAGATAAGCATTTGGCCCAAAAAGATTATCGTAATAGTCCAAATCCAGGTGGTGGGTCTGCAAATACATTAAGCTGAATACCGAAGGAACGGTAGCCGGAAATTTACCGAAGGTATCAAACACATATTGGGCCTGCAGGGTAACGGCTGCACGGAATTGCTCATCGTGTACTTGCGCACTTTCACGGACTTTGTCACTCTTCTTCCAAGGGCCCGGAGTGTCAGGATGGAATGGTCCTCCGGGTCCAAACTTCCTGTCACAGAAGGCATCAACCGCGGCTTTCATAGACTCGAAGTGCGGCGGGGTGTAGGAGACAAATACATCTTCCAGCCCTGTAGGGTTAGGAAGAGACCATCGCTTATCGGTATCATAACGGAAGCCAAGTCCTGGAACGTCGGGATCTCCGCTGGCCCCTAGCACAGTCAACCGGTCAATTCCGTCGAACATCCAGCCGCCAAGACCTAACGCTTGCTGCATCAATGCACCGGCATAAGTGGATGTGGCAAGCTCAGCCGAGAGCTCTGCTAATGAATACTGGTCGAGGAAGGTGAGCGGAAGTGGATGATCTGTATCCACCAGGTCTTTAAACTGCTCAATGCCCGGGATTTGGCGCTGATTGACATCATCATATATGCACAGCCCGTTCTGTACATAAAAGCACAGGTTAGCGATCGTGTGTTGAGCCAGATCACCCACCGGGAAGGCAAGCAGTGTACCGGGTTTGTTCGCTACCCAGGAATTGTGGCCTTCCATGTAGGGTTCGTAATTAGGAATATGCAGACGCTTATCAGAGAGCTTGTGAATGTGTTTCTTATAGGTGCGGAGGAGCTCTTCGACATTCAGCCGTCCATTCTCATCACGCTGGACTTCGGGAACCGCATCACGGGTTTTGAAGATATACGTTCCCGAATCGTCTGTAAAGAAGATTTCAGACGTATGGAAGCCGGCAGCCGAAGGAAAGGTCCGGCCTGTAGCTGATCCGGAGTAATTGGATAGATGTGGTTTATAACGGTCATGACGTGTAACCGAATGGTGCCATCCGGTTACGCCCCCAACCGCAAGCAGAATAAGCAGCCGCTCCAATTCATTAAGCGGGAGCGGTTCATGCTGCGATTTGTAAGCCAGCTGTCCGTCAGGAATCTCAGCTCCCAAGAAGAAACGTCTGGATCGTCTCCCGAACAAGGCATCAACCAAGGGGAAATTTAGCAGGTCTTCAAGCAGCAGGTCATTGTTTACATGATTTTCTTGCCCATTTTGTAATGTTGACATCATCGTACCTCCAAATAAATTGAAATAAAAAAGGAGATATTTCTATTGTTTGTTGCAAAAGAAATATCTCCAGTTTGTCTGGTAGAATACTTATTAAATTCATAGGATTAGTTAAGTTTATGGATTTAACGGATATATTAAACAATGATATAAGGCTTGTCAATCTTGAAAATTACGGATTGACGAAGCTTTAAAAGTTGTGCTAACATGTCCCACATCAAAGCATACTATGTCTATGAGAATAATCACATTTACCGGACCGCCGGAGATGACTTCACTTAATTGCTATTAGGTGTGTCATCTCCTTTTTTATTCAGATCAGTGTATGCGCAATGAAAGCAGCATAGGAGGTACCACAGGATGATGAAGTTAGAGGGTTCAATCGTAGATGTGCCGGGGACGAAATTGGGACATGCACACAATGAGAAAGCCTTGACTGGCTGTACGGTCGTTATCTGGGAGGACGGGGCTGTCTGCAGTGTAGATGTCCGCGGCTCTGCTCCCGGGACGCGGGAGACCGACTTGCTTGAACCGACCCGCTTGGTTGACCGGGTCCATGCCGTTTGTCTAAGCGGTGGTTCAAGCTATGGGCTGGATGCGGCAAGCGGAGTTATGGAGTTCCTGGAGCAGAAAGGAATTGGAGCGGATGTCCGCTTCGGCGTGGTGCCTATTGTCCCGGCGGCGGTGTTATTCGACCTGTCCATGGGAGATCCCTCTGTCCGGCCTGACCGGAATATGGGTTATCTTGCGGCAAGCCTCGCTTCGGACGTTGAAGCCCGGCAGGGCAACGTCGGAGCGGGGTGCGGGGCCTCGGTCGGCAAGGTCGGGGGCTTCGAGAGGGCCATGAAGGGTGGATTGGGCACCGCATCCATTAGCCTGCCAGGGGGACTGGTGATTGGAGCGGTCGCCGCAGTCAATGCGCTGGGCGAAGTTCGTGATCCTGCGACCGGAGAGGTACTGGCTGGACCGATTGGAGATGCAGGTGAGCTTGAAGACAGCATCACCTGGCTGACGAAGCGGCCCTTCTCTTTCAATCCGGTTCCCCCTGGGACGAATACGACACTGGCTATTGTGGCCAGCAACGCTAATCTCAGCAAGAGCCAGGTGAAGAAAGTAGCCGAGATGGCCCAGAACGGGCTAGCCCGAACGATCTACCCGGTTCATACCCTGCATGATGGGGATACCGTGTTCGCTGCCGCAACCGGAGGTGTGGATGCTTCCGTAGACCTTGTCGGGTCTCTGTCAGCAGAGGTGGTGGCAGCGGCCATTGTACGAGCGGTCAAGGCATCTGAATCCGCAGGTGGACTCCCTGCATACCGGGATCTGGCAGGTGGAAGACAAGGAGGAGAATCCGTATGAGCGGCCGTTATCATGTCAGGGACATTAGGATCGAGCGAAATGTTTCCGTTCCCATGAGGGATGGGGTAAGGCTCTTCGCCGACATTTACAGGCCGGATACGGAGGAGGAGTTCCCAGTCCTGCTGATGCGGACTCCTTACAACAAGGAAGATGCACAGACGATGAATTATGCTCACCCATCCTGGTACGCACAGCATGGCTATGTTGTGGTGGTTCAGGATACCCGGGGACGCTGGGCCTCGGAAGGGGATTTCGATCCTTATCGCAAGGAGGGAGAGGACGGGTTCGATACGATTGAATGGGCTGCGGCTCTACCTCATGTCATTCCGAAGGTAGGAATGTATGGATTCTCCTATGTAGGTGCAGTTCAGTGGCTGGCCGCTTTGGAGCGTCCCCCTCATTTAATCTGTATTGCTCCAGGCATGATCGGGAGTGACGCATATCAAGGAAAGACGTACCGCAGCGGCGCCTTCTCCCTTGCCCTGATCCAGTCCTGGGTCCTCTTCATAGGAGAGAATCATGCTCTGCGCAGCCAGCGGGACGATTGGACCCGGACGCTGTCCAGTCTTGCTTCGTCTGTCCAGAATCTGTATAAGTCTCTTCCCTTGAAGGAGGCCTTCCCTGAAGAGCTTGCACCCTATTATCAGGAGTGGCTTAAGTACTTCACCCGTGGTGAATATTGGGCATCCCAATCTCTGAGAGAGAATTACAATTCCATTGAGATCCCGGCTCTCCATCTTGGAGGCTGGTACGACATTTTCCTGGACGGCACTATTGAGAATTTCCTTGGTGTGAGACAGGAGGGAGGGACTCAGACTGCAAGAGACAACCAATACCTGCTGGTGGAACCTTGGTATCACATGCCTTGGTCACGATATGTCGGTGAGCTGGACTTTGGCCCTGAGGCCGTCAACCGAATCGATCAGATTCAGCTGAAATGGTTCAACCGGTGGCTCAAGGAGGATCATGGCGCTTGGGAAGGTGTGCCGCCCGTAAGGTATTTCCTTATGGGAGAGAACAAGTGGAAAGCGGCAGATCAATGGCCTCTGCCCGAGGCAGAAGAGACCCCTTTCTATCTGCACAGTACATCAAGGGCCAATTCCATTAACGGCGATGGACGGCTTGATCTGAACAAGCCGTCAGATGAGCATCCTGATATTTACGTCTACCATCCTTCAATCCCGGTTCCCGCATTGGGTGGGCGGTCAGGTGCCGTTCCTGACCTGACTCCGATGGGGCCTAAGAATCAGCTGCCGATTGAGATCCGGAATGATGTTCTTATCTATACGTCGGAGGTTCTTACCGAGGATCTAACGATAGCCGGGGATTTGGGAGTCGTTCTGTATGCATCTACCACAGCCGAAGATACCGATTTTGTAGTGAAGCTGGTTGATGTGTATCCCGATGGCAGGGCAATCAATATAGCCGAAGGCATTGTACGGGCAAGCTTCCGTCATTCCCTGGAGCATCCTGAACCCGTGACTCCGGGTGAAGTAGTCAGGTATGAGATTTCTCTGGGAGCCACGGCTAATGTGTTCCTTAAGGGACATGCAATCCGTGTGGATATTACGAGTTCCCTGTTCCCTACGTTTGACCGCAATCCGAACCGGTTTAAGGAGCCGGGAGAGGTTAAGGAGACAGACTTTTTGACAGCGACCCAGACGATTTATCATGAGGCGCAGTATCCGTCCCATGTTCTGCTGCCATGGATCAAGAATTTAGAACTAAGAAGTTGAATTTAAGAATTACCAACAGGCAAGAGTGTGAATTGGTTCTGGAGAAGCGAAGCATTCGCCTTTGTGCATCAGGAGGAGAGCATGAAGAAATCTTTTATTTGGTTTGATTTGGGATATACGCTGGTCTATCAGCAGAGGGAGGCCGTCTATCAGCAGTTTCTTCTTGAACAGGGAATAGACCTTCCCCTGGAGGAGATCGAGCGGGCGTATCATCTGACAGACAAGCTGTTTATGAGACAGTATCCCGGAGCTTTGGGTAAGGAGATGACCACGTTCTATGCATGGTATATAGGGGTCCTGAATTACACACTCGGATTACATTTCAATCTGCATGATCAGGTAAACCGGTTGACTGAATTACAGAGCTATACGAAGCAGCGCTGGCTTCCATATTCTTTTACACCTGAAGTGCTTAAATGGTTGAAACAGAAGGCGATTGGAGTCGGTCTGATCAGCAATTGGGATCACAGCGCCAGAGCACTTCTGGACGAGCTGGAGCTTCTCGATTATTTCGACCATATAATGATCTCTTCGGAAGTGGGTGTGGAGAAGCCGGACAAGGAGATTTTCGAACAAGCCCTGCACGCTGCAAGGGTTACCCCAGAAGAAAGCTTATATATCGGGGACAACTACTATGATGATGTGATTGGCAGTTCCAGAGTGGGGATGGAAGCCCTGCTGATTAACCGTTTTGGGCAGCTGGGGATTGAAGAAATCCGGCATGGCCATACGATTAAGTCCATTCAGGAGTTACCGGGAATTATACAAAGATAACCTATGTTCAGGAGGGAAATATGAAAAAGATAAACCGGATTTTTTCATTTATGATGATCAGCGTGCTGCTTATTGGAGTTCTCTCGGCATGCAGCAGTAGCAAAAACGAGGCCGAAGGTAGTCCGTCTTCCGCAGTAACCGGAAAGGGGACTGGGGATGCCGGGAAGGCGGCCGAGGCTGCCAAGGGAGGCAGCATTGTTGTCATTGTTCCGCAGGACCCTGACTATCTGGACCCTCATCTAGCCGTTGCGGCAGGGACTTCCGAGATGATGTTCAATGTGTATGAGGGGCTGCTCAAGCCGAACGAGAAAGGCGAGGTGTACCCGGCAATTGCCGAATCTTATGAAATTTCCAAAGATGGTCTTACCTATACGTTCAAGCTTCGGCAGGGGGTTAAATTCCATAACGGGAACCCGCTGACTGCGCAGGATGTGAAGTATTCGTATGACCGTCTGGCCGGCAAGGATACCGGCAAGCCGCTTCAGCCTGCCTTTGCGGGAATTGACAGTATTACAACACCGGATGATCACACTGTTGTCATCAAGTTGAAGGAGAACAATGCATCTTTTCTGACCTCTTTGATTGCAGCCGTTATTCCTAAGAATTATCAGGACAGCAACAAGAAGCCCATTGGCACCGGGCCATTCAAGTTCGTTGAGTACGTTCCGGGACAGCGCCTGGTTCTGGAGAAGAACCCGGACTACTATGTGAAGGATGTTCCGAAGCTGGATAAAGTAGAGTTCCGCATCATTCCTGACCAGGAAGCCGCTCTGCTTGCACTGAAATCCGGCGAAGCGGATATTTTCCCGCGCATCGGTACGGAGAAGCTGGATGAGCTTGGCGATGACTTCAAATCGGTAAGTGCACCGCAGAATCTTGTTCAATTGATGACCTTCAATATCGCACGTAAGCCTTTCAATAATCTGAAGGTACGCCAGGCCATTAACTATGCGATCGACAAAGACGAAATCATTAACGGGGTTGCCCTTGGAAAAGGAACGAAGCTTGGGTCCAACATGAGCCCCATTATGTCCAAGTATTATGAGGCCGGTCTTGAGGATACCTATAAGACCAATCTGGACAAAGCCAAGAGTCTGCTGGCTGAAGCTGGCTACAAGGACGGTTTCTCGACAACGTTAACCGTTCCATCCAATTATAAATTCCATGTGGACACGGCACAGGTTATTGTGCAGCAGCTTGCCAAGGTGGGAATTAAGGTCAAAATCGTGCCTGTAGAGTGGGCCGTCTGGCTGTCCCAAGTCTACCAGGGACGTGATTACGATATGACGATTATTGGCCTCGATGGCAAATTGGACCCGAATGACATTCTTAACAAGTATGTCTCTGATTCGAAGAACAACTTCTTCAATTTCAGTGATCCCGCGTACGACAAGGTGCTGAAAGAGGGACTTAAGGAGATTGACCCGGAGAAACGGGCTGCCCTGTATAAGGAAGCTCAGAAAATTCTGACGAATGATGCCGCAGCCGTCTATATTATGGACCCTAATTTGAACGTGGCTCTCAAGAAAAATATTGAGGGATACAAGCAGTATCCGCTGTACGTGCAGGACATTTCGACCCTATATTTGTCAAAATAGACATATATGGTGATCAGCAAGCTTCAAAAGGGGATGCGCCATCATGAATATCTTGTATCTAACTAGACGTATATTGACATTGCTTCTTACCGTATTCTTTGTTGTTCTTCTATCGTTTGCCGCGTTCCGGATCATTCCGGGTAATCCGGCGCTGGCGATTCTTGGTATGGAGGCTTCACCCGGGCAGGTTGCCGAGCTTCAAGCGAAGCTCGGTGCGAACCTGCCGCTGTTCGAGCAATTTCTGAACTGGATTAAAGGGATTGTGACGCTGGATTTCGGAGAATCGATCCGATTCTCGGAACCAGTTCTTGATATGATTGTCAGCCGTCTGCCCGTAACTTTCTCACTCGCGGTGATATCTCTGAGCATTACGCTGGTCATTGCCGTTCCCCTTGGCATTCTGGCCGCACGGGCAAGAGGACGGGTTATGGATCTAATTATCTCGATTGGCACCCAGCTCGGCCTTGCGGTCCCGTCGTTCTGGACTGGAATTCTGCTGATTCTTATCTTTAGTCTGACCTTGAAATGGTTCTCCATCAGCCAATTCGTTCCCTGGTCGAAGGACCCTTGGCTGGCGTTCAAATCCTTGCTGTTACCGGCTACAGCCGTGGCTATTCCGCAGATTGCCATTGTGGTCCGCTATTTGCGTACAACCATGCTGGAACAGCTGAATCTGGACTATGTGCGGACCGCTTACAGCAAGGGCCTGAAGGAATCGAACATTTACTTCAAACATGTGCTGAAAAATGCTCTGATTCCTGTCATCACGGTCGTTGGCATGAATTTTGGCGAGATTCTGGCCGGAAGTTTGGTGGTGGAGCAGGTGTTTACTCTGCCCGGATTTGGCCGCTTGTTGATTACAGCGATCAGCAATCGGGACTATCCATTGATTCAGGGGATGGTTGTGCTAATTGCTTTTATCGTAATCACACTTAATTTTGTGGTCGATCTGTCCTATCGGTGGTTGGACCCCAAAATCCGGTTGAAATAGGAGTCTGACATGAATAGCAAAATAAATTTAACGTTATGGCTGGGTGTTGTTCTTGTATCGATTCTTCTGATCATTATGATTGTTGGTTTATTCTATGTGCCTTACGGAGTGAACGATATGAATATTACGGACCGGCTGAAAGCACCCGGAAGTGCACATCTTCTGGGAACCGATAATTTCGGCCGGGATATTCTGAGCAGGGTAATGGAAGGGGCGCGTACGGCGTTCGCCGTAGGGTTTGTAGCCGTAAGCATAGGTGTTATAGGAGGTTTTATTATCGGCTCATTGGCCGGTTACGTTGGCCGCTGGGTGGATGAGGTATTGATGCGTGCCATTGATGCCCTGATGGCTTTCCCCGGAATTCTACTTGCCCTGATTCTTGTCGCCATCTACAAACCAAGTCTATTTCAGACCATGATCGCTATTGGGGTACTGTCTATTCCCACCTTTGCCCGCATCATCCGAAGCGGCTTCCTTCAGTATAAGGAGGCTGAATTCGTCAAAGCTGCGAAGGGGCTTGGAGCAAGCCATGCAAGGCTGATTGTCACTCATATATTTCCGAATATATTGTCCTCCATTATTGTGGCTGCCTCCCTCAGCTTCTCCACAGCGATTCTGATTGAGGCGGCGCTGAGTTATCTAGGGCTTGGGGTTCAACCTCCCGACCCCAGCTGGGGGAGGATGCTGAATGAGTCCCAGAGTTATATCAGCAAGGCGCCATGGTACACGCTGGCTCCCGGCATTTTCATTACACTGACGGTGCTCGGGTTCAATCTGCTGGGTGATGGAATTCGCGATCTGCGGGACCGCAGGAAATAGAGAGGACACGAATTGGAAAGGAGAATACAGATGCCGCACAAGATAGATGAACAGGCGCTCCTGCTTGATATCCGCAGTTTGGATGTTGACCTCAAATCCCCGAAGGAAACCCTGCCTGTGCTGGAGGGGATAACCTTATCTGTCCGTCCCGGGGAAGTTGTCGGTATTGTTGGTGAATCCGGGTGCGGCAAAAGCATACTTTCGCTGTCGGTGCTCGGTCTGCTTCCCGGTAATATGAGTATCCGAAGCGGAGAGATCTGGGTTGAGGCAAGCCCGGTGCATCAGCTGGGCAAGGAACAGATCCGCCGGATCCGCGGCCGGAAGGTGGCTATGATCTTCCAGGACCCGATGACCTCGCTGAATCCTTCGCTGACCATTGGGCAGCAGTTGATGGAAGGCATCCGTCTGCATCTTGAATACTCCAAGACGGAGGCAAAGGCGCACGCAATCAGACTGCTGCACAAAGTAGGATTGTCCCGCCCCGAGGCGCTGCTTGGCGAATATCCCCACCAACTATCAGGGGGCATGCGGCAGCGCGTAATGATTGCAATGGCGTTGTCCTGCAATCCTGATCTGATCATTGCGGATGAGCCGACAACGGCCCTGGATGTGACGATTCAGGCGCAGATTCTGGATCTTCTCAAGCACATTAGCGAGGAGGAAGGAACCGCGATTCTTCTGGTGTCCCACGATCTTGGGGTCATCCTGGAGATGTGTGACCGGGTTGCTGTAATGTATGCAGGCCAAATTGTTGAAGAAGGTCCTGTTGATGATATATTTACCGGCCCGAAGCACCCTTACACCATTGGGCTGATGAGTTCGGTTCCATCCCCAGGCAAGAAGAATCAGCGCCTGTTCTCGATTAAGGGAACCGTGCCTTCCTTAAGAGAGCGTAGAGGAGGATGCCGCTTCAGCACGCGTTGTGCTCATGCAACAAGGGAGTGCTTTGAAGGAACCCCTGTACTCAAGCAGGTCAGCGGGGCACATTCCGCACGCTGCTTTTTACTGGAAGAGAGGGGAGCTGAAGCTGATGCAGTCAGTTGAGCATATTGTGGAGATAGACAGCCTCATCAAGCAGTATCCGGTCGGCGGCGGCTTGCGCGCCAAGCAGGTCCTTCGCGCGGTGGATGGAGTATCCCTCTCGATTCGAAAGGGCGAAACCCTAGGGCTTGTTGGCGAGAGCGGATGCGGGAAATCCACGACCGGGCAATTGGCGGCCCGGCTGATCCCGCTAACCAGCGGGGAGATTAAGTTCAAAGGAAGGGACATTACACAGCTTGGCGGCAGAGAATCGAAGGCAGTCCGAAGAGAAATTCAATATGTGTTTCAAGATCCATACACATCGCTTAACCCCAGGCATACTCTGGGCACCTTGCTGGAGGAACCGCTCGTCATTCATGGGATTGGGGAACGGCGAGAACGGAAATACAGAGTGCATGAGATGCTGGAGCGGATTGGACTGAATTCGGCTTATTCGGCTCATTATGCCCACGAGCTCAGCGGTGGGCAAAGGCAGCGGATCGGAATCGCCAGAGCACTGATGCTGGAGCCGGAATTCCTTATCCTGGATGAGCCGGTGTCGGCACTGGATGTGTCGGTTCAATCACAGATTCTGAACCTGCTCAAAGATTTACAGAGTCAGTACGATCTAACCTATTTGTTCATCTCGCATGATCTGAATGTGGTTCATTATATGAGTGACCGGGTTGCGGTTATGTATTTGGGTAAGGTCGTGGAATTGACGGATGTGGACACCTTATACGCGTCCCCGCTCCACCCTTACACGCAGGCCCTGATCTCGGCTATTCCCACCGGGACGGGTGAGGTGAAGAGAGAGCGAATTATTTTGCAGGGTGAACTGCCGAATCCGCTGGAGATTCAGGGGGGCTGCTCCTTTCAGAGCCGATGCCCTTATGCATACGACAGGTGCAGTAGGGAGGTGCCTGCTCTGACTCCTGGAGGGGAAGGGCACTTGGTGAGGTGTCACCTGCACAGCTAATGGTAACAGGAGAGATAGGTATGAGGATAGGCATTATTTCAGATGTGCACATCGATAAGAACAATGTAAAGAACGAGGGGACCATTCAGGAGGCCTTGGGCAGGATTGTACAGGAGACCGGAACGGACCTGCTTATCATAGCTGGAGATGTCTCCAATAATTATGCGACTACGCTGTCCTTCCTTGAAGAGATAGAGAGCAGATCAGGGGTAGACTGTCTATTTGTACCGGGTAACCATGATCTTTGGAATATTGATTACCCGGAGAAAGACGCTTGGTCTCTCTATCGCCACCTTCAAGAGTTCAAGGGAAATATCACAGCCGCTCCTTATCATATAAATGAAGAATGGGTAGTGATTGGAGATGTGGGCTGGTACGATTTCTCTTTTGGGAGCGATAAATTCGCGGAAGTGCATTTCCAAGAGATGAAGTATAACGGCCGTATCTGGAAAGACAAAATTTACGCAGATTGGGGATTGAGTGCTGCAGAGGTTCATCAATTCTTTTATCAGAAACTTAGAAAACAGATTGAGCAGCATAAGGATAAAAAGATTATTCTGGTTACTCATGTCGTACCCCATGAGAACTTTATTGTCCCTACCCCTCACCAGGTTTGGGATTACTTCAACGCCTTTCTGGGAAGCAGGCATTACAGCGACCTGATTGCCGAATTCCCGCACACCATAAAGTATGCAATTTGCGGACACGTTCATTATCGCAAGCAGTTCCAGCTGGGCGAGACCTCGTTAATTTGCAATTGCCTGGGGGACAAGGAAGAATGGCTTCACTCCAAGGAGGCCTATGAGGAGATATCACATACTTATTTGACCATTGAAATTTGATCCAGATCGCTTAGTTAGGCCTGTCTATTAACAGATCCTTAATTCATATAACAAGCAGCCTGTTCCGAAGTGGAAGAGGCTGCTTGTTTCCATATATAAGATGAGCCTTCAAATCAAAATTAAAATCTAAATCTAAATCAGATCACCCGATCGTATCCACCACACGTCCCTGCTGGTCCTTGATTTCAGTTCGGACGATCTTGACTGTAAGGTCCTTGAAGCTGCTAAGCTTGAATTCCTGGGCTACCGGGCTAAGCCTTGTGGAGAGCTCGCGAATGGCCTCTTCACTTAGGACAAGCTCTATGCCGCTTTCCTGTTGCTGTACGCCGGGTTGATCCCCTTGGCGGAGAACCACAAGAGTGTCCCGTGAGGATAGCCTAAGGGCCCGCTCTTTCAAAGCTCTTCCCGGCAGGACCTGGCTGATCACTGAAGCCTGCTTGGCCCCGATCACCAGGGTATAGCTTGTGCCGCGGAACAGCCCCTTCTTCTCTTCCCATCCCAGCTGGTCGACGAACAGGAAACCGGTGCTGGAGCCCTCACGCTCGGCCCCCTGCCGGAGCTTCCGGGCTAGCTCTGCATCATCCAGTAGGGAGGGTCTGAACAAGTCCGTAACGTATAGAGGCAGCAGGCCGGAAGATAAGGCTTCTGTTAACACTCCTACGGTGTTCCACGCCTGCATAGCTTCAAGCTCGTTCTGGGTGATGCCCACCATCTGCAGGAAAGCAACGCTGCCATTTGGGGTTTGTATTTCAGGAAGCTCCGGGTCTTGGATGAATGCCAGCGCGGTCAGCCTTGTATCGTGCTCGAGCGCAATAGGCCCGTTTGCATCCAGGTAATCGCCGGATTTGAATGTATTTCCGCTGCCAAATACGTATCTCCCCATGTTCTGCAAAAGATTCAGGGCCCAAGCCGGCGGCTCGTCTTCATCGTCCAGCTTCCGGAGCCGGAACGTCAGCTCGAAGCCATATCCGCTTTCCTCCACATTCTCAGATTCCTTCTCATAGAGTTCAGAGAACCCATAGGTGACAAAATGCCAATGCGGAACCGGCTCGGCCCGCAGGTATGCGCTGATTCCGTCCAGCGGGTCGGGTCCTCCCAGGATATAAGGGATCATCGTACCGTAATGCTTCGGCTCCTGATCCCCGTAAATGCCCTTCAACTGCTCATCTATGGCATCCCAGCCCAAGGCTTGAGCTTCGCGTTCTTCCTGATCCTCCACGTTCATCGTCAGTTTCCTCCCATCGGTAGTCCTCAAAGAAATTTTCAAGATTATTCCGGTATATTTTAACATAGGGCCGTCCCCTCAAGGAGGGATATAGCAAAATTGACACTTTAGTCCTGCCATCCTCCAGTGTGGCCGTGATTGGCTTTATTCCACGAATTTGTATTGTTACGGGCACTTTCCCCATATAAAATAAGAGATGCTACATATTAACAAAGCCTGTTAACTTCAGGCGGCAAAGGAACTGAGTTATGACCAACAATAAAATGACCAAGGCATATTTAGCTGCGATTTTGAACGCCCTGATAATCGGGTTTTCTTTTATTTTTGTGAAGCTCGCCCTTCAGGCGGCAGGCCCCATGGATGTTCTTGCGCACCGGTTCACGGTCTCCCTTCTTGCAGCGATGGTAATGCTGGTTGTAGGACGAAATAGGCTGAGGTTGCAGTGGAGCAGCATTTTGCGGATTCTGCCGCTGGCGGTTTTCTACCCGGCGCTTTTCTTCGCTTTTCAGACCTTCGGCCTTGTTTATGCTTCCTCTTCTGAAGCAGGCATTGTTACAGCCACGGTTCCGATTCTTACAATGATTCTGGCCACATTCCTTCTAAGGGAGCGATCCACCCTGCTGCAAAACCTGTTTATGCTTCTCTCTGTAGCCGGGGTTGTGTTTATCTTCGTTATGAAAGGGGCTCAGACCCATTCATTGAATGCCGCTGGCTTAATACTTATTCTTCTGTCCGCATTCTCGTCCGCAATGTATACTGTCCTGGCGAGAAAATGGATGAAGAACTTCAAGCTGTCCGATGTGTCTTTTGTAATGATCGCTATAGGATTTGTGGTCTTCAATGCCATGTCCCTTGTCCAGCACATCTCCGAAGGGAGTGTGAGCAGCTACTTCGAGCCGTTTCTAAGTCTAAAATTTGTGCTGGCGATTATGTATCTGGCTGTACTTTCTTCACTGTTCACTTCCCTGCTGTCCAATTATGCCATCTCCCATATTGAGGCTTCCAAGATGAGTGTGTTCAACCAGCTGTCCACCATCGTTACAATCGGGGCGGGGGCTGTGATTTTGCAGGAGCAGTTATTTTATTACCATTTCCTTGGCACGATTATGATTCTAGTAGGCGTTATCGGGGTGTGCCTTCCCCAGGGGACGTTCTCCCGAAGAAACGGAATGCGGGGGCAGTAAGCAGTGAAGCAATGAAGTAATGAAGTAATGAAGTAATGAAGTAACAAACCATGAAGAAACGAGCAATGAAGTAATGAACAATGAAGTAATGAACAATGAAATAACGAATGGTAAGGTAATGAATGATAAAGTAACAAACATTAAAGCAGGGGCCTCAAGCCACCTGCTTTTGTTTTCGAAGTGAAGGCAGCGGCCGTTCGGGGTTTGAGGCCATTGGAAGAATCAGGGTATAATTATAAAAATAAAATGACTCCCACATGATAGAGAGGAGGACGAACTATGAAGAAGCGGTTGAACAAGTTATAACGGGCTGTGGACGCCCGTCTTGGTGCGGGCCAGCCTCGTGGACCACCTATTAACCAACCCACATGGTTTTTGCGAAATTTAAAGAAATGGGAGCGAGCACTTAATCCTCATTTCCATAGTTCAGCTTATACTACTTAACAATGTGGAGGCGGTTAACGAAGATGAGAAGCGAACAAGAAATGATGCGTATGCTGATAGACTTTGCTGAGCAAGACGCCAGAATCCGGCTGGTAACCCTGGAAGGGTCACGGACCAACGGAAACATCCCTCCGGATACCTTTCAGGATTATGATATCTCCTATTTTGTGAGCGATATGGATTCGTTCAAGAAGGATGATGAGTGGCTTAGCTTCTTTGGCCGCCGCATAATGATGCAAAAGCCTGAGGATATGGAGCTGTTCCCGCCAGACTTGGGAGGGGATTGGTTCTCCTATCTCATGCTGTTTGAGGACGGGAACAAGCTGGACCTGACACTTATTCCGGTTCATGGGGTGGAGGAGTATTTTGCCCAGAGCGATGGATTGGTGGAGGTCCTGCTGGATAAGGATGGGTTGGTGACAGACGATGTTACTCCGAGTGACCGACAATATTGGATCAAGAAACCAACCGCAAGGGAATTTGATGACTGCTGTAATGAATTCTGGATGACCGCAACTTATGTGGTCAAAGGCTTGGCGAGAAAAGAATTCTTGTTCGCCGCGGATCATCTGCACGAGATTGTACGGCCCAATCTGCTGAGGATGATGGCCTGGCAGATTGGATCACAGCACGGTTACGACTTTAGCGTGGGCAAGAACTATAAATTTATTGACCGGTATCTTCCCGCGGAGGATTGGGAGACGCTGTTGTCCACCTATTCTGAAAGCGGTTATCCGGAAATGTGGCGGTCTTTATTCACTTGTTACGGGTTATTCAGACAGTACTCTATAGCAGTGGCCGATAGATTAGGGTATGACTATCCGGACTACGATGCGGCCATTACGAAGTATACAGAAGATATTTATAATACGTGGAAATAAGAGCTCAGCGGGCCGCCCATAATAGGGCGGCTTTTCGCTCATGCTCGCCAGTCAACCATGCTGTTCTCCCGCTTTCCATTCGCAAGATGTCACCTCTATTCTAACCGGAAGTGAGCTAACTTGAAGTGAGGAGCCCGCCTAGATGAAGCTGGTCATTATACATAGGACCTCAAATATGACCAGATGCACGAAGCAGCCCCCGCGAGTCCTGGAAGAGTTCACAGGACTTGCAGGGGCTGCTTACAGGCCGGCAGATATTACTTAACTGAATTCCAATACGTGGTGTCTTCCACGGACAGGCGCGCGGTGAACCGGCCAGGTGCGGCAGCTTTGCCAATTGCGATCAATACGGCCGGAACCAGAGTATCAGGAAGGTCATATGCTGCTTTGAGTTGATCTGCATCGAAGCCGCCCATAGGTACAGTGTCGTAGCCTTTGGCCTTGGCCACAAGCATCAGCTGCATGGAGACAAGACCGGCATCAAGCAGGTTGATATTGTGCAGTTTGTCTTTTGGCAGGTTGCCGTACATGGAGACCGTGCGCTCTACAATCGCTTTCTTTGCTTCTTCCGTTAGCGCGCCAGCCTCGACCGACTTGCTGTAGATTTTCTCGGTTTGTTTATAGGATTCCAGATCACCCAGGACCGCAATGACAGCGGCAGCTTCCGCAACATGCTTCTGGTTGTAGGCAATGGACACCAGCTCCTGCTTCTTGGCTTCGTCATCAATGACAAGGAAGCGCCAAGGCTGCAGGTTGGAGGAAGATGGGGCTGTGGAAGCGAGCTCCAGAATCTCAGTCAACTCCTCGCGGGAAATACGTACCGAAGGGTCATAGGAGCGGACAGAATGTCTCTCCTTCATAACGGTATAAAGATCTTGGGCTTCTTGGATTTGGTTGCTCATCATAATCACTCCTAATACGATTTATATTTATTCTGTGCAATAATTAGCACAGTTAAAGCCAAAAAAAGACTATATAAGATCAGCGACAGTATGGCGCTCCAGCACCTGCAGCACTCCGTCGTTAATCTCCTGCACAATCACGCTGAAGGACTCATGCATCTCTCTGCCAAAGGCATGATCACCCGTAGTCTCCAGTATGGCACCACAGTAAGGTCCTTTCTCCTCCAAAGCAAGATAGACCTCTTTTAAGGTAATATCCTCAGGGGAACGCTTAAGACGGTAGCCTCCGACCCGGCCTTCCCGGGTCTCCAGAATGCCCTGACAGGCAAGCTTGGAGAGAATCCGCCGAAGCAGAGTGGGCTCCGACTGAAGCTGGCAGGCAATTTCACCGCTCGGGCAGCACTCTGGATGCTTAGCGAGCACGACCAGTGACTGGATAGCAAGACCAAACCATTTGAAGTTAGGGGCACCTGTTAGTTTATCAGTTGTCACGGTATTTGCATCCTCTCTGCTCAACTCCCCCTCAGTATATCCCTTAACTGTTGTGATTTCAAGCACAGTTTAGAAATTATAGAAAAAGCCTGGGAGAACCTTGTTCTCCCAGGCCGGGCAGCCGGCTAACGCGCGCCTTAAGCTTCAGGCGAGAAGGTGCGTCCGCCGAATTCTTTATCCAGTTCAAAGAATGCTGTGCTGTTCACGTCAATCCGCTTCAGCTTCTGAATAATGCCGTCGAACAGAGCTTCCTCTTCCACCTGCTCTTCAATGAACCAGGATAGAAATTGGAGTGTGGCATGTTCACGGTCATCCAGAGCAAGGTCGGAGAGGTGGTAGATCCGCTGAGTATTCACCTGTTCGTGCTGATACGCATGTTCGAAGGCATCCAGGATAGAATCGTAGTCATTCTTAGGCTCTTCCAGTGCGGAGAGCACCACGCGTCTTCCACGGTCATTCAGGAATTTATAGATCTTGGAAGCATGGAACCGCTCCTCTTCGGCTTGTACCAGAAAGAAGTTGGCAAATCCATCCCAGTTCACAGCCGAGCAGTAGCCGGCAATCGCCAGATAGACATGAGCGGAGTGGAGTTCGAAATTGAATTGTTCATTGAGAGCTTCGTATAGTGATTCTTTTACCAAGGCGTTCACGCCCTTCCGTAGTAGTGTATAAATTCAACTTTATACTACCATATCCTTGCACCTTGGACAGCTATTTTCTGGAAGCCCGCTTGTCACATATTTGAATCTCTGCCTGGCGGATGCTAGGCTTATGAATAGAGATCAACCGCAAGTAGAAGCCTTATATACTCTATTTAAGGAGGACATGCAGAAGGTGAGCGAAAGCAGGTTTAAGGTCAGTCTGACGCCGGGTCAGGTAAGGCAGTATGTTAAGGATGGTCTTGATGCCAATCTGGTTCATGAGGAATTTCACGACCTGGGGGATGGGCGGGAGATTGGAACGCTGATATTCGAAAAATATTTCTTTCGTGTCAAGAACCGGGTGGCGCTTGTTGTCATTGCCGATAATATTTATGGAACTACGGAAGTCCGGGCCATCTCTACCGGTTCGTCTGAGGGCATGGTCTTTGCATTTGACTGGGGCGCCTCGAAGGATTTTGCAGGCAGTGTGCAGTTGATTTTAAGCAGTTACATTGTGGGAGATTAGCTAGCCATAGTTCATTATTGTGTGGTTACAGCCGTCAAGCAATGCCACGCCCCTCCCTTGTTGCTTTTCCGTTTGTTGATGTCTTTTCTAACTTTCTGTTTACAATAACCCCTGTATTAAGAAACACCCCTTGCAAAGATTAAGGGTTCAGCACCAACGCTGTCCCGATGTCCTAGTGAGGGGTGTTTTTCTTGCGCCCGCTGGGTTCCGGGCTTGGGTGCGGCGTCCGCACCGCCTTTCCGGCCAGGGGTGAACGCCTGGATGGTCACGCGGCACTGCGCCGCTTAAAGTTATGCCCGTTCATTCCAGCAGCGGGCTGTGCCCCTGTTCCTGCATTTCAATCGGCTTAAGCTTGGAAGGCTTAACCGACCGCCGCAGGAACAGGGACAGAATAAGGCCGATCACGGCAATCCAGGTGGCGATGATAAAGGCATCGTTAATGCCGTGGATGGCGGATTCCTGGGAAGCAAGTCCATAGATGACCTGCAAGGCCGCCCCCTGAGCGACAGTGGGCGGAAGACCTCCCGATGCCGCAAGGCCCTGGCTTAGATTGCTGAACTGTTCGGCTACGGCCGGGTTGTTCAGATTGACCGTGTTGCCATAATCGGCGAGATGCACGGTGGTCTTCGTGGTCATCACCGTGACCAGCAGGGCCGTTCCAATCGAACCGGCAATCTGCCGTACGGTGTTGGACATGGCTGTCCCGTGGCTTCCGAGATGACGGGGCAGCTGATTAAGTCCTTCCGTCTGCACGGACATCATGAGCAGGGACATGCCGAAGCTTCGCACGGTATAGAGCATCATAATATGGCCGTAGGTGGTGTTCGAGGTTAACCGGCTGAACTCCAGCGTAGTCAGGGCAGTGATAGCCAAGCCGACAATGGCGAGCGGCCTTGCCCCGATTTTGTCGAAGATGCTCCCCGAGATTGGGGACATGACCCCCATAAGCAGGGCACCCGGCAACAGCAGCAGACCGGAATCAAGCGGGCTGAACCCCCGGATATTTTGCAAATAAATAGGCAGAAGCAGCATCGCTCCGAACATGGTCATATTAACGGCCGAGCCGATAAAGGTCGACACGGTGAAGATGTCGTACTTGAAGACCCTGAACTCCAGCATCGGATTGTCCATCGTCAGCTCTCTGAAGATGAAGAACAGGATGAACAGAACTCCGATGATGAGCGAGATGACCACAGTGCCGCTGCTCCAGCCCTTGCTTCCCGCCGAGCTGAACCCGTACAGCAGAGAACCGAAGCCTATCGTGGAGAAGATGGTACCAAGCAGATCGAATTTTGGAGAGGACAGCTTGGATATGTTCCTGAGCCAGAGAATGGACAGCACAATATCAAGCAGAGTCAGCGGGATCACCATAATGAACAGAATACGCCAGGTATAGTGCTCCACAATCCAGCCGGACAGGGTTGGACCGATGGCGGGAGCGAACATCATGGCGATTCCCATCGTCCCCATCGCGGCGCCTCGCCTCTCCGGCGGGAACACGGTCAGGAAGACGTTCATAACCAGAGGCATAATGATCCCCGCCCCGCCGGCCTGGATGATCCGGCCGATCAGCATGATCGAGAAGGTAGGGCTGATCGCGCAGATGACAGATCCCACCCCGAACAGGGCCATGGCTGAAATAAACAGCGAGCGGGTGCCGAACGATTCAATCAGGAAGGCGGTAATCGGGATCAGCACGCCGTTCACCAGCATGTAGGCGGTTGATAGCCACTGAACGGTGGTGGCCGATACGCCAAAGTCATTCATCAGATGTGGAATCGCGACGTTCAGGAGAGTCTGGTTCAGGATGGAAATGAACGCTCCCAGCATCAATACGGTCAGTGTGCGGCCGAGCGATATATTTTCCATGGAAGCCTCCTAGATATGAACTCTGACCGAAGCGTTCATGCCCGGAATAATGCCGAGCCCTTTATAACCATCAACCTTAATCACAATCGGAATAACCTGCGCTACCTTCGTATAATTGGCATTGGTGTTGGAGGTGGGAAGCAGGGAGAAGGTTCCGGCGGTGGCGAGTCCAATGCTGTCTACTCTGCCGGTAAGAACCGTATCTGGGAAAGCATCAACGTAGACATCAACACTCTGTCCGGCTTTAATATCGTTAATCCGCGTCTCATCAATATTCGCAGTGATCCACAGGTTGTCGAAATCATAGGCCCGGCCAAGCTGTGTTCCGGCGGCTACGAGTCCATTCTGAACTCCAGACTGCTGAACCACCGTTCCGTTAACCGGAAGTGTGATATCGGTCGATCCAGCCGGGGATTGAATGGTTCCAACCCGGGTCCCGGCCGTATAGGCTTGCCCGACCTTGGCATCCCAGCGTACCAGTTTACCGGCTGCCGGGGCGTAGAGGTTAATCGGCTGGCCGGCTACTTGGGCGTTATCGGTTTTGACATAGTTGGCATTTTGGTTGTAGTAATAGATCCCGGCTCCTGCCCCTGCAAGGATAATAAGGATAACCAGAACATTGACCAGCACGGCACGTGAACTCATTAAGTGAGGCCTCCTTCTACTTTCGGAATTGCTGTTAAGGTGTTAGTGCGTTCCTGTAAAAGAGGTTGTCCGGAAAGAGCATCCATTATTCGGTTATTTGCCGGCTCATGAATCTGAGCCGTTTGGGGGATGAATAAGTCGACCAATTGAAGGCAAAGGGGAATGATCCATGAACATCTTTGTGGTATATGACAGTGATAACGGCCATACCGAGGCATTGGCCAAATCCGTTGCCGAAGGGGCCAAGATTCCTGGGGCCAAGGTGTATCTCAGCCATGTCCGCTCTGCCCGGGTGGAGGACCTTACGGAGATGGACGCTATTATCTGGGGATGCCCGGGTCACTTCGGCTCGATCAGTGATGGCCTGAAGACCTGGATAGATAAGCTTGGCTACTTGTGGGCCCAAGGCAAGCTCATCGGGAAGATTGGAGCGGTATTCTGTACAACAGCCACCGTGCATGGCGGGCTTGAGGCAACCATGCTCAATCTGATCGTGCCGATGCTGCACCAAGGCATGATTATTGTCGGACTGCCGGGTAATATCCGGGAGAATGCATTATATGGTTCCTACTACGGGGTAGGCGTAACCTGCCCGGTCGAGACCTCCCCGAATGACCCGCCAAATCTGCCCTCGGGGAATGATCTTGCACTCGGACGGGCCCTGGGACAACGGGTGGCCGAGGTTGCGGGTAAATTAGCGGATGCCGAATCCAGATAAGGGGCGCTCAATGTTATACGGTCTTTTTGTACTTGTACTGGCGGGTATTGTGTTTCTTGTGATCTTTAACATGAAGAATGGTAAAAAAGAGCGGGAAGCAGGAACAAAGGAGGCGGCGCGGGATAAAGCTCCGGCGCGTGAGAAAACTCCTGATCCCGTGCAGGCACGGGAGAGTCATCCATCAGATATGGGACAGGCCGGGTTGGGACAGCAGCCCGGGGTTCCCAGACAGGCTGGATCGGCCAACCAGGCTGGAAGGGCGGGGCAGGCCGGATTGGACTATACCAGTATTGCATACAGGTCGGACCGGCCAGAGTCTCCGTCAGAGGTTGGAAGGGAGTCCTCCAAATTGAGAGAGAATGCGGGGCCTTCGGTCCCCCGAAAGAGCGGGGATGAGATGTATCGTCAGGCCCTCCGTCAGATGGCCAGCCCTGAGGAGGCTCCGGCTGTAGAAGAGCAGCAGGAGGAACTTCGGGGCAAGCCGGACTCCGATCAGGCCTACCGGGAAGCGCTGCGGCGAATTCTGGAGAGGCAGAGCGAGGCTAGAGAGCAGCAGAATCACGAAGAACCGCGGCAGCCATAGGCCACTGCGGTTCTTTGTATGCCGCTGGAATTAGCGGCTGAATAGTGACAGGATCAGCGGTGCTGCTCCGAGTGTGAACAAGGCGGCAACGATCATTGAGATGCTCGAGATGGTTCCGCTTAAAGAGCTCAGCTCGAACGCCTTGGAGGTTCCGGTGCCATGAGCCCCCGTTCCAAGCAGCACGCCGCGGGCGACCTCGTTGTCGATACGGAACATCTTTACGATCATCGGGCCGATAATGGAGCCAAGCAGACCGGTGATAATCACGAACACTGCGGTGATGTTCGGTACGCCGCCGATGACCTGAGATACGCTCATAGCGATTGGTGTGGTCACAGAGCGCGGAACAAGGCTGCTCACCAGCGCGTTGTCCAGATGCATGCTCTGGGCGAGCAGCAGGGAGGACACGATGGCGACGACAGAGCCGGATAGGACGCTGACCAGGATCAGAGCGGCATGCTTCTTGAGCACATTGTAATATTTGTATAGTGGAATGGCGAAAGCGATTGTAGCCGGCTGCAGGAGACTGCTGAGCCATTTTCCTCCGGCGTTATAGGTCTCGTAAGGGATGTGGGCGAGCAGCAGCCCGATGACCAGAATCACCGGGGTCACCAGCAGCGGGGACAGATAGACGCTGGATTTCACCTTGTACACTCTTTTGCATACGTAATACAATGCTATAGTAATGAGCAGACAGAGTAATCCGGTAATCATGATTGGTTCTCCTTTCGCTTAGCAATGCGGGATGCGGTCAGCCCGGAGCTGGCCATGACAATAAAAGTGCTGAAAATAACCACAATCAGAATGCGCACTCCATCGCTTTCCAGCATCGGAATGTATTTCATCACGCCGACAGCGGCTGGAATGAAGAACAGGAGCAGTTCAGCGAGCAGCCAGTTGGCTCCCTGCTCAATCCATTCAAGCTTTATAACCCGGGTCTTTAGCAGCGTGAAGATTACAGCAATACCAAGAATACTTCCGGGTATGGGCAAGTGGAGCACGTCCACGATTTTGTTCATAGCCATGGATATGAAGATCAGGATGGCTACCTGCACAACACCTTTGAACAGTGACTTCAGAGCGTTCATGTTTTGCAAAGCCTCTTTTCATTTTCTGTGTGTACTGAAATTTTACATCATTTATTTTCATAGGTATAATGCATATATCGAATGTTCTGCATTCCTATTGTCTATGGATGGGGGTGTCTTCCAGTGGATATACGTCAGCTGCAATATCTGATTGAGGTTGCCAGGCTGCGAAGCTTTACAAAAGCAGCGGAGTCGCTGTATATTACGCAGCCGACCATAAGCAAGACGATCCGCCAGATGGAGGAAGAGCTGGGGGTTGTGCTATTCGACCGGATTGGCAAGAGGATTGAATTGACCGATGCCGGGCAGATCATGGTGAATCAGGCTCAGAACATTGTCACCTCGTTCAATAATATGTCCGCGGAGCTGGACGATCTGCGCAACCTGAAGAAAGGGCATATCCGTATCGGGCTTCCTCCGATGGTGGGCGCAAGTTTCTTCCCGACAGTGATCGGGCAGTTCCATAAGAAATATCCCGACATCACCATTCAATTGTTCGAGGATGGAGCGAAGAAGGTGGAGGCAGATGTGGCCAGCGGCGCGCTGGATGTGGGCATTGCGGTGCTGCCTCTGAAGATGGAAGGCATCGAGTATTTCTCCTTTGTGGAAGAGAAGTTGAATCTGCTTGTTCATCCCACTCACCGGCTCTCCAGGCTGAAGGAGGCACCGCTGATCGAGCTTGCCGGGGAATCCTTTGTGCTGTTCCGGGAGGATTTTGTACTCCATGACCGGATCATTGCGGAGTGTGTCCGCGTTGGGTTTCAGCCGAGAGTGGTCTATGAAAGCTCCCAATGGGACTTGATCAGCGAGATGGTAGCGGCCAACCTGGGGATTGCGCTGCTGCCGGAGACGGTATGCCGGGAGGTGGACCCATCCAGGGTCGCCATTCTTCCGCTCGTGAATCCGGTTATTCCGTGGAATTTGGGGATTATCTGGAGGGAGGACCGGTATTTGTCGTTTGCCGCCCGGGAATGGATTCGTTTTGCGGGAGAGGTCTTGTCAGATGCAGGCCGGAAATAACAAGTAAGCGTGTGTAATCTCTGATATACTTAGGGTAGATTCTTGCCAATTCAAGCATGGGGAGGTTAGACAACATATGGCGATCAGCAGCCGTTTTTCTGTAGCAGTGCATATATTGTCCCTGCTGGATATAGAGAAGGAAGGCCGGATTACTTCCGATTTCATTGCAGGCAGTGTGAATACGAACCCTGTCGTTATCCGCCGGATTATGAGCATGCTGAGCCGTGCAGGCCTGGTGACCACCTCGGCAGGTGTTGCCGGTGCGAAGCTTGCGCGTCCGCTGGAGCAGATAACCCTGCTGGATGTGTATCGTGCGGTACAGGTGGATATATCGGATGAGCTTTTCTCCATTCACAGCAATCCGAACCCGGATTGCCAGGTTGGGAGAAATATTCAAGACACCTTGGAGACGGCGTTCACCCGGGCTCAGAATGCGATGGAGCAGGAGCTTTCCTCAATAACGATGAATCAGGTCGTTTCCGATCTTGTCCGCAGGGCAGCCGCCAACTAGAAGGGGACTTTGTACAGACGCAAGTTTAGTCAGGACACCCGCTCAAGACGGGTGTTTTTTGTGTGGAAGCGGTGGTAATTTTAATGTAATATATTTCCTCACAGCGTATTCTATTTTTGTTTGGTTAAATTCCTTATAATAAGTGGATTAGATTATCCATCTTAGATCCAACTAACAAGAGAACAGGGGTATTTCATTTATGAGTGTAATGAGGAAGAAATCCATCACGTCGATGATGGAACTGAAAGACAAGGGTGGCACCTTGAAAAAAGAGCTGGGAGCATTTGATCTCACCATGCTCGGTATCGGCTGCGTGGTGGGCACCGGGATATTTGTTATGACCGGAGTCGCAGCAGCCCAGCACGCCGGACCGGCGCTGATCCTGTCCTTTATTATCGCGGGTCTGGTCTGTTCCTTCTGTGCCCTGTGTTATGCAGAGCTGGCCTCCATGGTACCGGTGTCCGGGAGTGCATACACCTACAGCTATGCCACATTCGGGGAGATTATTGCATGGATCCTGGGCTGGGATTTGATTCTGGAATACGGCTTTGCGGCTTCTATGGTCGCCAGCGGCTGGTCAGGGTATTTCCAGGGGCTGCTGTCGGGCTTTGGTATCCATCTGCCGCATGCGATAACAAGTGCATTTAATGCGGATAAGGGAACGCTTATTGACCTGCCCGCAGTGATTATCGCCCTGCTGCTGACGTTCTTGGTCTCCAGGGGAGCGAAGGAGTCAACCCGGATTAACACGATCATGGTTGTGCTTAAAATCGCGGTTATCGTGTTGTTCCTTGTTGTTGGTGTCTTCTATGTGAAGCCAGCAAACTGGACCCCGTTTATGCCGTTTGGGTTCGGCGGTGTTATTACTGGCGCAGCCACCGCATTCATTGCGTATATCGGCTTTGATGTGGTGGCGACGGCGGCTGAGGAGGTTCGTAACCCGCAGAAGGACCTGCCAAAAGGCATCATTGCTTCCCTGATCGTGTGTGCGCTGCTGTACGTGCTGGTTACAGCTGTGCTGACGGGGATCGTGCCTTATCATTTGCTGGATGTTAAGAATCCGGTAGCTTTCGCCATTCAGTTCATTCATCAGAACTGGATTGCCGGATTTATTTCACTGGGTGCTATTGTCGGCATTACTACAGTATTGTTCGTGCTGCTGTATGGCCAGACCCGCTTGGTATACGCCATGGGGCGCGACGGCCTGCTTCCGAAGCGTCTGTCCAAGCTGAATCCGAAGACAAAGGCACCTACAGTCAGCACCTGGGTAACCGGGATTGTTGTGGCTTTCTTCGCGGGAGTGCTGCCGCTGGACAGGCTGTCTGACCTCGTCAGTATCGGAACGCTGTTTGCCTTTGTGTCGGTAGCGATTGGGATTATTATTCTTCGGAAAACCCAGCCAGACCTGAAGCGCTCCTTCCGGGTGCCATGGGTTCCGGTGATTCCGCTTCTGGCCATTCTCTGCTGTGGTTATCTGTTGTTCAGTCTGCCGCTCGTAACCTGGGAGGCCTTCCTGGTGTGGATGGTGATTGGCCTGATTATTTACTTCAGCTACAGCGTACGAAGCAGCCGGCTTGCATCTGGGAATACAGAAGAGGAGTAGCTGAAGGAATAGCAGGGTTGTTAGTGGATGCAGCGGCAAGGCACAAAATATTTCTACGACCGCTGCTGCTCTGGATTTCTTAAGAGCTGTTGCCCTGCGTTTAAGTTGATTTTGTATACAGGACGGGCTTTTGTCTTTAATGACAGAGCCCGTTTTTATTTTGCTGCCAAACATGATATTGATAATTTTGCCGCAGGAAGTATAGAAATGGCTCCGCATACAGAACTTAATGGTGTGTGAAGGATCAGATGACAGGTCTGACAATCAAGATGAAAATGTACAAGGGAGCATAAACATGAAACGAATCTTCAGGTTGGCATTAGCGCTGTGTCTCGGCGCGGGGATCGGTTTGGCGGGATCGGCTCAACCCGTGTTGGCCGACGGACCCTTCCACTTTGGGTTTAAGAAGAGTGTGAACGGGAGTCTTCCGTCCATCAACGAGGAAGGCTTTAAGGACATAATTGATAAGAACGGGGCTATCTTCACAGGAGATACCACGAAGAAAGATATCTACCTTACGTTTGATAACGGGTATGAGAACAAGGGGTATACCTCCATTATTCTGGATACTTTGAAGGCGAAGAAAGTGCCGGCAGCTTTTTTCATTACCGGCCATTATGTCAAGGACCAACCGGAGCTGGTTAAGCGCATGGCCGCAGAGGGGCATATTATCGGCAACCACTCATGGAGCCACCCGGACATGACCACGATCTCCAATGAGAAGATCAAGGAGGAGCTGGACAAGGTCAAGCAGGCGGTGACAGAGGTAACCGGTGTTAAGGAGATGGCTTATCTGCGCCCGCCGAGAGGCATATTTGATGAGCGGACGCTGAGCGTTACCCGACAGTACGGGTACACGAATGTGTTCTGGTCTTTGGCATACAAGGACTGGGATGTGAATGACCAGAAAGGGGGCGCTTACGCCTTCAAGAAAGTGGTCAGCCAGCTTCATCCCGGAGCAGTGCTGCTGATTCACGCAATTTCCAAGGACAACACCGATGCGCTTGGGAACATCATTGATGAGGCGAGAAGACAGGGCTATACGTTCAAAAGCCTGAATGATCTGCCTGGCAAGGCCGGTGCGGCCAAGCCGGACACGGTTAAGCCAGGTCAGCCGGGGGATCAACCAGGAAAGAAATGATCTTATCCTAAACGAAAGCTAATCTGGGGAGACTCGCCAAAGTCTGCTTAAGAGACGAACGACCCGCGGCCAAGCGCTAGTCGTCGCCTTTGGTTTTGGATTTCATTCACTGTTGATAATTCAAGAAATCCAAAACCAATAGCGAGAGGAGTGGGCGTTTGCTCTCGGAGTCTTTACGAACACACACACCGATCTCCTAAACAAAATGAGGGGCTGCCTACTGCGGCGCCTCTTTTTTTGTCATGAACTAGTTCTAGACCGGCTTTAAACTGAAAATTGACTTTGCTCAGAGGGCGGAATATAATTAGCTTTGCAATATAGTAGGTAACCTAAATATTAGCTAACTTAAACAACGATAAAGAAGGTGAAAATTTGAGTATTCATGATAATCCCAAAGCGCAGAGGCTGTTTGATGCCTTCAATCGTGCCCGCAAAGCGGACTGGCGCAGGCCTTCGGTAGGCGGATGCAAGCCGAGTGAAATGAGGCTGCTGTTCTACATCAAGAGGGGGATGAAGAATCATGAAGAAGGCTTCAGTGTGTCCGAGCTTAGCAGTGCCCTGGAAGTGACGTCGCCTACCGTAACCCAGCTGGTTAACAGCCTTGAGGCTGAGGGCTTGGTGGAACGCAGAATGGACTCGAACGACCGCAGGGCCGTCCGGGTCAAGCTGACTCAGCAGGGAATGGACCTTACGGAGAAGGCGATGCAGGCGTTCTTCGGCCGGTTTATAGAGTTATATGAATACTTGGGTGAGGAACAGAGTGAGCAGCTTTCGGAGCTGCTGGAGAAGGTAGGCCGTTTTCTGAGTGATTATCCGGGCCGGGAAGAAGAGAAGAAGGAATAGATTCAGGGCCCGTTCGGGAGAGGAGAGTTGTCCATGATCAAAGTTTTTCGTTATCTTAAGCCGTTCCGTATGCCGCTGATCTTTGTCGTTGTGCTGTTATTCCTGCAGTCGATGACCGAGCTGTATCTGCCCACCTTGATGGCGGATATTGTGGATAAAGGCGTGGCTCAGGGTGACACTAATTACATTTGGCGTATTGGCCTGTTTATGATCCTTGTTGCTTTTGGAGGTATTGCCGCCTCCATTGCTGCCAGTTATTTCTCATCCAAGGTTTCCTCCGGGTTCGGCAGGGACCTGCGCAGCAAGGTGTTTGGCCACGTCGAGCGCTTCTCTCTGGAGGAGTTCGACAAGCTTGGTACCGCATCGCTAATCACACGCACAACGAATGATATTACCCAGCTGCAGCAGGTTCTGCTTATGATGATGCGCATGATGGTCAGCGCCCCCCTGCTTGCCATCGGGGGAATTATTATGGCGATGTCCAAGGACAAGACGTTATCCCTGGTTTTTGTTATCGTAATTCCCGTTCTGGTTGGTGCGATATTCCTCATCGCTGGCCGGGGAATTCCGCTCTTCAAATTGATTCAGAAAAGAATTGACCGTCTGAATTTGGTGCTTCGCGAAGGATTGACCGGAATCCGGGTTATCCGCTCCTTCAACCGGACTGAGCATGAAGCCAAACGGTTCGAGAAGGCGAACTTCGACTTAACTGAAACCTCTATTAAGGTAAATAAGATTATGGCTGCAATGATGCCAACTATGATGCTGGTGCTGAACGTTTCGTCCATCGCGATCATCTGGTACGGGGGGCTGCGGATTAATAACGGGAGCATGAATGTTGGTGATCTCATGGCGTTCCTGCAGTATGCGATGCAGATTATGTTCTCGTTCATCATGGTCTCGGTGATGTTCGTTATGATTCCAAGAGCTTCTGCTTCGGCAGCCCGCATCAATGAGGTGTTGGACACACAGCCAGTCATTAAGGATGCCGAACACGCGGAGAAGGCTTCAGAACAAAAAGGATATGTGGAGTTCCAGAATGTCAGCTTCAGCTATCCTGGCGCGGAACAGCCGGCTGTATCGGACATCAGCTTCAGCGCCAAGCCGGGGGAGGTTACGGCGATTATCGGAGGTACGGGGTCAGGGAAATCTACCTTGATCAGCTTAATTCCGCGCTTCTATGAAGCGGACACCGGCGCTGTGCTTGTGGATGGTCAGGATGTGCGGACCCTGTCCCAAGCGGATCTTCGGGCCAGAATCGGCTTTGTGTCGCAGAAGGCTGTGCTTTTTACGGGGACGATTGCAGACAACATCAGGTACGGGAATGAATCGGCATCGGATGAGGAGATCGAGCATGCGGCCCGCATTGCCCAGGCTGCGGATTTCATCGCAGAGATGGATAAAGGCTATGAGGCTGAAATTTCCCAAGGGGGCAACAATGTCTCCGGGGGCCAGAAGCAGCGTCTGTCTATTGCCAGAGCTTTGGTGCGACGGCCGGAAATTTATATTTTTGACGACAGCTTCTCGGCGCTTGATTTCAAGACTGATGCGAAGCTGAGGGCCGCCCTGAAGGAGGAGACCCGGGAATCTACCGTTATAATTGTGGCCCAACGGGTCAGCACGGTGAAGGATGCCGACCGGATCATTGTCATGGATGAGAGCCGTATAGCGGGCATAGGCACACACCGCGAGCTGCTGGAGACCAGTGAAGTATACCGGGAGATCGTGTACTCCCAGCTGTCAGAGGAGGAGATCGCATGAGTGAGCAGCAAAGATCGAGACCTGCGGGCGGAGGATTCGGCAGAGGCCATGGACCTGGAGGGCCGGGCATGGTGATGCCGGGGGAGAAGGCCAAGGATTTTAAAGGAACTTTAAGAAGGCTCCTCAGCTACCTGAGACCTCACCGGGGCCAGATTCTCGCCGTGATCGGCATGGCGGTGCTGAGTACGATATTCAGCATTGTGAGTCCGAAGATTATGGGTAAAGCCACGACCGAACTGCTTAATGGGATTATTGGCCGGATGCGCGGCGTACCTGGTGCACATATCGATTTCGATTACATCTGGCAGATTGTTATGCTGCTCCTGGGGCTGTATGTGATCAGCTCCCTGTTCACTTATATCATGCAGTTGTTGATGGCAGGGGTGGCGCAGAAGACCGTATACGACCTGCGCCGCGATGTGAACGACAAGCTGGGCAGACTGCCGCTCAAGTATTTCGATTCCCGTACGAATGGGGAGATTCTCAGCCGGGCCGTCAATGATGTGGACAACATCAGCACCACGCTTCAGCAGAGCTTGACTCAGCTGATTACATCGGTGCTGACGATTATTGGGGTCATCGTCATGATGCTGACGATCAGTCCGCTGCTGACATTGATCGCACTGGTTACACTGCCAGTCAGTTTTCTGGCTATCAAGAAGATCAGCGGCCGGTCTCAAGGGCATTTTATCGGCCAGCAGCGCAATCTGGGGGAACTGAATGGACATGTGGAAGAGATGTACACCGGACACCGGATTATCAAGGCGTTCGGGCGTGAAGAGAAGTCCATCCAGAAGTTCGACCAGATTAACGACAAGCTGTATGACTCCGCCTGGAAAGCCCAGTTCATATCGGGTCTGATTATGCCAATCATGAGCTTTATCGGGAACCTTGGTTATGTTCTGATCAGCGTAATTGGTGGCCTGCTGGTGACCAAGAGATCGATGGAGATCGGGGATATCCAGGCATTCATTCAATACGTGCGCCAGTTCACCATGCCTATCACCCAGACTGCGAATATCGCTAACATTATCCAGTCCACAGTAGCCTCTGCTGAGCGGGTATTCGAGCTGCTTGATGAAGAAGAAGAGGTACCGGAAGCCGCGAAGCCGGTTGAACTGGCTGACGTGCGCGGAGATGTGGCGTTTGAACATGTGAGCTTTGGATATGGGGAGAACATGCTGATTGAAGACATGAACATCGATGTGAAAATGGGACAGACGATTGCCATCGTTGGTCCGACAGGCGCCGGGAAGACTACGCTGATCAATCTGCTCATGCGTTTTTACGAGGTGAACGAGGGCAGAATCACCGTGGATGGTGTGAACATTACCGACTTTAAACGGGGAAGTCTGCGGAACATGTTTGGTATGGTGCTTCAGGATACTTGGCTGTTCAACGGTACGATCCGTGACAATATCGCCTACGGGCGGATTGGAGCTACGGAAGAGGAGGTTGTGGCGGCGGCGAAGACTGCCCATGCGGATCATTTTATCCGTACCCTGCCGGACGGTTATGATACGGTCCTCAATGAGGAAGCCTCGAACATCTCCCAAGGTCAAAAGCAGCTGCTGACCATAGCCCGGGCGATTCTTGCCGATCCATCGATTCTGATCCTGGATGAAGCGACGAGCAGTGTGGACACCCGTACAGAGGTGCTGATCCAGAAAGCGATGAACGAGCTGATGAAGAACAGAACAAGCTTTGTGATTGCCCATCGTCTCTCGACCATCCGGGATGCGAGCCTGATCCTGGTCATGAATCACGGACAAGTGATCGAGAAGGGGACCCATGAAGAGCTGCTGGAGAAGGGCGGCTTCTATGCGGATCTGTATAATAGCCAATTTTCGAACGGTGCAGCACAGGAGATTGCAGGATAAGCAGTATCAATAAATTTTGACGTGAGTGCTATAAAAAATGAACTTTAGAATTAACCGATCCCAGCTTCGATCCCGAGTAATTCTGAAGAAGCGGAGCGTCCGCCTTTGTCTCCGAAATGCCCCTGCTTGGATATCTAGTTCAAGGATTTCGGAGACAACCGTGGTCGTAAGAACGCTCGGCATCGCAGCACCCCAAAAGGTAACCTTCATAAGTTCATTTCATATAGTTACACTGGAGAGCCTTTTGTCTTTCGCTTGACGCGGAGCAAAGGCTCTTTTTGTATGAAAATTTAAATTCCTGTGAATTATTGTCACGTGGGTTGCTTACCGGACCCGCGGGTATATATAATATGACTTGAAAATGACCCGCGGGTCATTTAGGACTAGGCAATGATTCATCCATCATATTGATTGAATATTAGGAGGAAACCAAGTGAACCAGGAGAAGAAGGGATTTGGCGCATGGGTATCCGGCCGCAGCGGCAAGTGGGTCATGCTGGGCATCTGGGTGCTGATTGCCGGACTGCTTAACATGCTCTGGCCAGGTGTGAACAAGGAGACAATTAACAATTCTCCGAATCTGGCTGACAGCAAGCCATCTGTTCAGGCAGAAGCTGTTGCCGCGCGTGAATTTCCGAATGGCAAGGGATTGCCTGCCCTGATTGTGTGGCATCGGGAGGGAGGGCTGAGGGATGAGGACCTTCTGCATATTCAGAAGTTAACGGAGCAGGCTGAAGGGTCCCCCCTGCCGGAGCAGTCTTTTGTCGTGCCGCTGCATAAAGCGCCCCTGCCTGCATTAAAGGCTCAGTTGTCCACGGATGGAAGCACGCTGGCTGCCCCGATCTTGTTTAATGCTTCTGCGGAGACGGATCAACTCAAGGAGAGTCTTGTGCAGTTCAAGAGCCGGGCGGCGGCCGAATTCGGTAGCGATCCTTTTGCCGTGGAGAATACGGCGGGCGGGGAGATGACAGCCAGAGTGACTGGGCCAGTCGGTATCTCGATAGACGCTACAGGTTTGTTCAAGAATGCGGACTTCTCGCTGCTTATGTCTACGGTTGTGCTTGTGCTTGTCATTCTGCTGCTGATCTACCGTTCGCCGATACTCGCCCTTATCCCCCTGATTGCCGTAGGCTTCGCCTATGGGGTGGTAAGCCCTATCCTCGGAATAATGGCTCATAAGGGCTGGATTGTCGCGGATTCGCAATCGATCTCGATCATGACGGTGCTGCTGTTTGGGGCAGGAACGGATTACTGCTTGTTCCTGATCTCCCGCTTCCGCCAGCTGCTGCACGAGGAAGGCAGCAAGGGAAAAGCTCTCAAGCGGGCAATCACAGGTTCATCGGGAGCCATTGCCATGAGCGGCTTCACTGTAGTTCTGTCCTTGTTTGCTCTGCTGCTCGCCGAGTATGGAGCTTATCACCGGTTCGCAGTGCCTTTCAGTATTTCAATTCTTATTATGTTTATTGCAAGCCTTACGCTGGTTCCTGCCCTATTGGCGATCTTCGGCAGAGCCTCCTTCTGGCCGTTTGTCCCCCGCACGCCGGAGATGGAGCAGGAACGTGCCCGGGCCAAGGGCAGATCTGCACGTGAGCCGCATAAAAGCCGGATGCGTATTGGAAGCCTCGTAGTTCGCAGACCGTGGGCTGTTATGCTGGTTACCGTCCTCGTTCTGGGAGTTCTTGCTTCGTTTTCATCCCAGATCAAGTATACGTATGATCTTTTGTCGTCATTTCCGAAGAACATGGCTTCCCGCGAAGGCTTTGATCTTATTGGACAGCAGTTCTCCAAGGGAGAGCTGGCTCCCGTTAAGCTGATGGTTGATACCCAGGGCCAAGCAACTGACCTTGAGGGCAAGCTCGCGCAACTGGATTATGTGGATCAGGTTGGCAAGCCGCAGAAGGGTAAGATGAACCCGAACATTATTAGTTATGACCTTCAGCTGAAGATGAACCCTTACTCGATGGAAGCGATGAACCATATCCCTGATCTGCGGGCAGCGGCGGAACAGTCGCTTGCCAGTTCGGGTGTATCCTCCCCGGATCAGGCGGTCTGGATCAGCGGGGCCACGGCAACCCAGTACGATACCAGGGTCACGGGCGACCGGGACACCCGGATTATTATCCCGGTTGTAATCGGCTTGATCACGCTGCTGCTGCTCATTTACCTGCGTTCGGTAGTGGCTACCGTGTACCTGGTGCTTACCGTAATTCTGTCCTATTTCTCGGCACTCGGCCTCGGTTGGGTCATCCTGCATTATGGATTGGGGGCTGAAGCGATTCAGGGCGCCATTCCGCTGTACTCCTTCGTCTTCCTGGTAGCGCTGGGTGAAGACTATAACATCTTTATGATCTCTAGCATCTGGGAGAAAAGAAAGCATATGCCGCTTAAACAGGCCGTCAAAGAAGGTGTAAGTGAGACGGGCGCTGTAATCACTTCGGCGGGCATTATTCTGGCCGGCACCTTCGCCGTCCTTGCCAGCCTGCCGATTCAGGTGCTTGTGCACTTTGGCATCATCACAGCCGTAGGCGTGCTGCTCGATACCTTTATTGTCCGTCCGTTCCTCGTACCGGCAATTACTGTCCTGCTTGGCCGCTGGGCTTTCTGGCCGGGCAAGCATGAAGCGGTGAAGGAGAGACCAGTGAGTACGGATATGTAGTTGAGGTCGGCACAGGCCCGCAAACAAAAGGAGCTGTTCCCATAGGCAGATGTATCTGCTGAGGAGAACAGCTCCTTTTTCAAGTGATTCGAGGTGGTGCAAGAGTGGCCGAGCCTTTGTTATACAACGCCAAAATGCTACGTTGAAAGCTGTGCGCGGTGAGAATCGCCAGATTAAAGCAAGCGACCAGCAGCGGCAGTCCGGCAGGAACTGTACTTCCGCTTACGTACTTCCAAGCACTACAGCAGCGGAGGCAGCGAATCGTCCTGAAGAAGCGAAGCGTTCGCCTTTGCTCCTGGATTCCCACCCTGAAGATACAATTCAAGGAATCTGGGAGGAACAGCGATCAGAAGGATGATCCGCAGCCGTAGCGGCGGACTGTGACGAACAGTAGCCGTACCCGTAATGGTGGTTGTGACGTCCAGTGGCCGCAGCTGTAATGGTGGCTGTGGCACATATGACCTGATCGCTACTCGACTTGACCTGCGGTACGATAAAGCCAGTTACTTCGCGATCAAATACACACCCACAAGAATAACAGCCACACCAATAATTTTGGTTACGGTGATCACTTCACCGAAGATGAAGTAGGCTGCGACCATCGCGAAGACATAAGCGAGGCTCTGCATCGGATAAGCAACCGTCAGCGGTAGACGGTTCAACACGGCGAACCACAGCAGTGTTGCGATCCCGTACAGGGCTAGTCCCCCGATGATTGTCGGGGAGAAGACCAGCTTGACCCACTGCCCAGCTCCGGAGAGACCGCCGTTCTTCTGCAGTCCAATCTTGAACAGAATTTGTCCCGTTACAAGCAGCAAAATGTTGGCGAGCAGGTAGGCGTAACTAATCATCTTGTCCATGACGGGACTCCTTTTCTTTGCGGATCGTGAGCTCCTGGGTTAACCGGAGCACCTGGTTGGACAGCTTGGTCACCACCAGTGTCAGGTGGAGAATGAAGGCGAAGCAGAAGAGCAGCCCGAACAGGAATAACATCGCTGGCGCATATTTGACACCGAGCCAGGAAGCAATCGTCTCAATGAACTTGACGTTAAGCGAAATAATAAAGAGCAGGACTCCGAACAAAATCCAGAGAAGGGAGTACTGTTCCTTCAACTTCTGATGGCGGACAAGCTCAAGAACGATCGCCAAGAACAAGAACGACAGGATTACGGATAGAAAATAGATGGTCATCCCACCTCACCGGCTTTCGTCGTTTTATCGTAGCGGACTGCGCTCATCAGGACAGAGAGGGTAACCTTGAGCATGTAATACACGGACTTAATTGGCGTAATGGAAGATTTACCGGTCTCTCTGGAACGCATCTCTGTGGATACCTCGGTAATTCGGCAGCCTTTGCGTTTCAAATAAACGATCGATTCAACTTCCGGATAATCCATTGGATAATATTCGGCGTACAGGTTGATAACTTTGCGGCCCGCTGCGCGGAAGCCGCTGGTCGTGTCGGTAAATTTCTGACGGGTGACCAGAGTCACCAGCTTCGAGAAGAAAATAATCCCGACCCGCCGCATGCTTGATGAGCGGTAAGAGGTTTCTTCCACAAAACGGGAGCCAATCACGAGATCATAATCCGAAGCTTTGGCGATCAGCTTGGGAAGTTCCTCAGCAGGGTGCTGGCCATCCGCATCCATCTGGATTGCCACATCGTAGCCGTTGTTGCGTGCATACATGTAGCCGGTCTGCATGCCGCCCCCGATTCCCACATTAAAAGGCATAGTCAGCACATGAGCTCCCGCTTCAAGCGCCAGTGCCTCGGTATTATCCGTGGACCCGTCGTTGACAACGACAATATCAGCTTCTGGCGCGTGCTTGTTGATATCGCGGATAACCCGCACGATGCTGCCTTCTTCGTTATATGCCGGAATAATGATGAGTGTCTTCATCGGATGCCTGTTCCTCCCTGGTTTGCGTTAAGCAATGGTTCATTTTTTCTAATGGACAACAATCGGTCAATCAAGTAAGCTGCGAACAAGAATAAAATGATTTCGTTAGGATACCCATAACGGTTAAAAGCCACAAATGGCTGATAGATCAAAGTGAAATAAGCAAGCGTCAGCAGCAGCGGGGCCATTCTCCGCATCGGGTGTTTGATCAGCGCCCAGACTAGCCCAAGTATGCTTACCACGATCATAATTATTTGAAGCACGTTCATCACCGGACGGGTCACAGGCCAGAAAGGTCTGGAATAGAACGGATGGCTGTAAAGCTCGACCCATCTGCCAACGGTATACCAGTAAGTGTACTTCAGAGGCTCATGCATGAAGCCGTACTTGACGATATCAAGTCCCTTGGTTACCGCACTGCTATCGGCTCCCTGGAATATCGTCTTCGGATCATACTCCGGGTGTTCAACGAAGAAACCAGCTGGCGGCAGTGCTCCGTGAATTCGCGTTCCCAGCAGGAACGGGCTGCCCCCCGAATTCGTGAACAGAATGAACTTATCAAAAGTTACCATGTTGCGGATCCACCAAGGCAGAAGGCATACAATATACACAGCGGCCATGGCCCCAACATAACGGGCCATCTCCTTCCAGCCAATTTTCTGCTTCCACCATAGAATAAGGAAGATCGCCGGATACAGGGTCGCATGCGGTTTGAAGTAAGCCGCGACAGCGACCAGAAGTCCAATAAGCACATACCAGATAGTTTTTCGCTTGTCCAATGCCACAAAAGCGAGGCAGATGAGCAGCAGCTGAATCGTGCGGAAGGTCGTCTCGGACAGGATGCTGCCTGAGGAGTAGTAATCCGGCGGGTAGAGCACACAGATCACTACCGTGATCAGGGCCACCCGGGTATTGAAAACCCGGCGTCCGATAATGAAGATCAGATAGACCGAGAAGGCCTGCATCACACATTGCAGAATCCGGAAGGCGTTGATGCCGACATCGTCCTGTCCGAATATAGCCATCACACCGGCCAGCAGGAACGGCATGCCAGGCATGATAAACGCAGAAGGCTGTTCGCCCGAATTGTAGGCCAGGATACCCTGATTAAGCAGCAGTCTCGCACTATGAATGTACTTAACATCATCGTTGTTGCGCTTCACTAGATCCCCAAGCAGAAAATAGTTATTATAGGTTAACACAATGATGCAGGACAGGATAAGCACGATCGCGATACACACCGCAAGAAACCGTTTTGCGGGACGGCTGACCTCGGTTAAAGAAAACAATTTGGTTTCAACCCCACTCTATTTAATCTGGAAATTACAGGATTTACCTAGCATTAGCCCATTGTCCATGTTATCTCATATTCTGTGAAAGTTCCATGCTTATATTTCAAACGTTTCACATTTGTAAAAAGTTACTGCCGGGATGTTCCAAGTGTTGGATCTTCCGAAATGAATATCCAGTGTTCCAGGTTGTCCGATCCATCCACGGCCCCACAGTTGATGGCCTCCCAGAGATAGAGGCCTGCGATGGCCCCGTATGGGGTCCAAAGATGTGAGATTTGCTCCAGGTATTTCTTGTCTTTACGCTCTTCAAGACCGTGAAGCCACCGGGCCGCACGCTGCAGCCCCGCATCCCCATTCGAGACCACATCATACCGGCCCATGGCGAAGATCAGAAACATCTCCGCCGTCCAGCGGCCGATGCCTTTCACAGCGGTAAGGGCCTGAATAATCTCTTCATTTGTCAGAGAAGGGAAGAGGTTGAAATCCAGCTGGCCTGCAAGAATCCGGCTGCACAGGTCACGCAGGTATACAACCTTGGCTGCGGACAAGCCGGCCGCCCGTAAAGCCTCATCCTCCTGCTGGTGGATCGCCTCAGGGGTGAAGGCGCCTGTTACTTCCAGCACACGGCCGCGGATCGTTGCAGCCGCTTTAACAGAGATCTGCTGGCTGATAATGGATCTGACTAGAGAGACAAAAGGGTCGCTTTCAATCCGGATCTCAAGGTCGCCGATGAACCGGATTAATAGCCCCATTCTGGGATCGGCAGAGCTGAGGGCCAGCGCCCGGGGATCGCTAATTTCGAACTTCATAGAAACCTCCTCAGGAGCATAAATTCAGGAAACCGGCTCCTCTAGGAAGAGGAGTCGGTTAACAAGAAGTATTTCTCATACAATTCATCCAGACGGCAGGTTAATTGATCGCGTTCAAGCTGCAGCTCAACCAATCGCTGGGCATCAAGTACAGCTTCCGGCTTCTGCATAGCCTCATCTATCTCCGCTACCCTCGACTCTTCCGCTGAGATGGTCTGTTCCAGCTTGAGCAGGGAAGAGGGGTTTGCGGCCGGCTTACGGGTCTGCATGCCAGCTTCCCGGTCAATCCTGTTATCTTCCATAATAACAGGATTCGCGTTCCGCTCAAGGCTGGTGTTGCCTGCCTTCCTATTCACAGCCTCCTGGGCCAGTGCTGTAGAGGACGGGGCTGCCACTGCTGTATCCTTGTGAGCCTGCAGCTTCTCCTGATCGGACCGGAAATCATCGTAATTTCCGATATAGGCATGCAGGGTACCCTGCTCCAAGGACCATACCCGGTCCGCGATCCGGTTGATGAAGTACCGGTCATGAGATACCGCAAGGACGGAGCCTGGATATTCTTCGAGCGCCTCCTCCAAGGCCTCCCGCGAATCAATGTCCAGATGGTTCGTCGGCTCATCCAGAATAAGGAGATTCGGTCTGCGGTGCATCAGAACCGCAAGCCGCAGCCTCGTCCACTCCCCTCCGGACAGGTTGCGGACTTGCTTGAACACATCCGCCCCGTAGAACAGGAAGCGGGCCAGCTGACCGCGGGCCTCTCCCGCCTCCATCGCCGCCTCATCCTGGAAATAACGCAGTACGGTCTGTTCATCTTCCTTCGGCGCTGACTCTTGGGGAAGATACCCGGTCTCCACACGGGAGCCGATGGTGATCTCTCCGCTGTCTACCTTCTCAATCCCCAGTATACTTTTGAGGAGCGTGGTCTTGCCAGAGCCGTTTCCGCCGATCAGAGCGGCAGACTCGCCGTATTGAAGGGTCTGGTTCACGCCGCTGTAGAGAGCCCGGTCTCCAAACTGCTTGGAGACATCTTTGAGCACAAGGGCCAACTTGCCGGAGCGATCCTGCTGCTGAAGCTCGAGGCCAATCTTCTTCCGTTCGAGGACAGGCCGCTTCAGCTTGGTCATCCGGTCCAGCGCCTTCTGCATGCTAGCGGCCCGCCGGTGGAAGCTCGGGTTCGGTGGAACGGACCGGTTTCCCCATTCAATCAGACGTTTAATTGACTCTTCCATCTTCTTGATCTTCTTCTGCTGTTCCTGGTAATCCGCGAACTGCTGAAGGAGCAGCGCTTCCTTCTCCTGCTTGTACTGGCTGTAGCTGCAGTGGTAAGTGAAGGCTTCACCGTCTTCAAGCTCGATGATTTTACGGGCAACCGCATCAAGGAAGTAGCGGTCATGGGAGATCACCACCACCGTTCCGCTGTATTCCCGCAGGAAGCCCTCCAGCCACTGAATGGCGGCCATATCCAGATGGTTTGTCGGTTCGTCCAACAGCAGAAGATCAGGCTGCTTCAGCAGGATCACGGCGAGACCGATCTTCGTCTTCTCTCCACCGGAGAGTGAAGAGAAGGAGCGGCTGAACTGCTCTGCCGCGATGCCCAGACCAGCAGCCACGCGGTCCACATTCGCTTCCATCTCGTACCCGCCGCTCCGCTCGAACTGTTCCTGCAACTGGCCGTAGCGGGCGAGCAGCCGCTCAAGTTCCCTCCCGGGAGAGTCTGTGCCTGCCGAGGCCATATCAGCCTCCATCCGCGCCATCTCATCCTGGAGGGCCAGCAGGTCATCATAAGCGCTAAGCAGGACCTCACGTACCGACTTGGTGCTGCCGTAATCCGGAATTTGGCTGAGAAGCCCAATCCGGGCCCCTTTCTTCACGGCAAGCAGCCCCTGATCCGGCCGTTCGCTGCCGCTGAACAGGCGCATCAGCGTAGTCTTGCCGCTGCCGTTTTGACCGATAAGACCAACCTTGTCGCGGTTTTTAATTTCCAGAGTAACTTGGCTGAGCACCAGCTCGGCACCGTAATATTTTTGAATGTTTTGACATTGAATCATCATAAGAGTACGCTCCTTCGGCGAAGCCATGCTCCCATAACCGAAAGAAAGGGTTGCAGGAAATCCCTGCAACCCTCTTCACGCGTGATTCTATCCGTGAGATTAAGGTAGGAGCGGCATTTCGCATCGTAATAGGTTAATTGAATTACCGAAAATGGACAGACTTCTCCCGTTGTCGGCAAATTCATGAACGATGCCAGACAATGCCAATGGCAGCTGGCTCAGTTTACTCCATACCCGATTGCGATCCACTCGTACCTCACCTCCTGATTACATAGTTAACTTATATTTTATCCGAAAAGTGGAAGTGTTTCAAGATTCTATTCCCTGGCCAACAGGCAGCTTACCCGACACAAAATCAAGAAATGCGCTATTGAACTTGTCGAGCTCGTCATAGAAGACCCCATGACCACTCGCCCGGAAGCGGTATAACACCGAGCCCGGAATATTCCGCTGCAGGGCCTCGGCAGACTGGACAGGAACAATCCGGTCCTGCTCCCCGTGAAAGATTGCCGTAGGGACGCGGATATGAGGCAGATCCCCGCCCAGATCCTCATCCCGCAGGGAGAAGGCCGTATTGATTGTCCCGTGGCCGGAAGCTTCGAGCCCCATCTTCAGGAACCATTCCTCGAATTCCGGACTGAGTCTGGTGGCGAAGAATTTACGTCCGAATTCCTTCAACAGCTTGGGGCGATCTGTATACAGCTGCATGATCTGCCGGTTGATCTCCTCTTTGGTCTGGCCGAAGGGGTAGCCTTTCTGTTTCGTAAAAGACGGGGCAGCCGCGGCAAGCAGGGCCAGCCTGCTGACCCCGTGCCCCCGGTGTCTCGACATATACCTGATGGCTACGGCTCCCCCAACGGAGAAGCCGGCTAATGTGATATAGCGGAGTCCCATGGCATCGATAATGACCCGGATGTCGTCGGCCAAGCGGTTATAGTTGTACCCTTGCCAAGGGTGGTCTGAGCGGCCGAATCCCCGCAGATCGAGGCTGATGCAGCGGAAGCCGTATTTCGGCAGTTGATCGAGCTGGTATTTGAACATGTGATGATTGAGGGGCCAGCCGTGAATGAACAGAACGGTACGGTCGCCCCCGGGGTTAAGATCCTTCACGTAAATACGGACGCCAGGCTCGGTCTCGATATAGATCATGCTCTTCTTCGCCTCCCTATAACATGCTTAGTTAAGATTATGGGAAGGCGGGAAAGATCAGACCGTGAAAGTGATTTACGGTCTGCATTGGGCCAGTACGGGGTAGTCCTCCCGGGTCTTAAACAGATTCTCCAGCGTCTGCATGAGAAGAAGCACCTGATCCTCGCGGAAGGGTCTGCCCATGATCTGCACGCTGACCGGCAGGCCGGCGGAACTGCGTTCAAGATCGGCAAGCGCTGCAGCTGCCTTATCTTTAGGGTTTGCTTTGCGGGCGAGGGCTTCCTCGGGACGTACCGTGGAGAGAGACAGCGTTCCCGCGGGAAGACCGAGATAATTGGGCAGTGACACATACGCTCCTTCGAAGGAGATCATCTTGGTCCCACCATGAGGCGGAGCGGTGGTCACGAAGGAAGGGCAGAGCAAGACGTCCACATTTGTGGAATCCAGGGTACGGATGAATAGCTCACGGTGAGCCTCTCTTTGCATAGTTAATTTCTGGTACTGCTGCTCTGTCTTTGCCCCAATCTGGGACACTATCAGCTTGGCGAGGGCCTTCTGGCCGGAGAAGCCCAGCAGCTTGGTGATGAGCCAGCGCTTGGCAGGGGGGAAGCCTTGGGAAGCCAGCACGCCCGCAATATGAGGCGCAGTCGGGCTATCACCCAAAGTACGCTTCATTCCTTGACCCCCATCGGCAGTCATCAATCCGTAAAAGGTCTGAACCATGTGGTCCGGCTCTGGCAGAGTGAAGGGCACCACTTGGATACCTCGGGCTTCCAAGGCGCTGGAAGCTTCGCGCAGCAGACGCAGTATCGCCGGATGGGCTTCAACAATGCCGTCCGAGAGAACGATGCCCACACGAAGTTCAAGCGCGGACTGTCCTGACCGTTCAAGCGGGTACTCCTTCTGCCGGGATGCCAGCACCCGCATCGCAAGGTGCAAATCCTCTGTGCTGCGGGCCAGGGGACCGAGCGAGAACATGGCACCGGCTTCCGGACGAACATGATACACGCCTCTTGGAAGGGAGGCTGGAATCCGGCCGGGTGTTGGCTTCAGCCCGTGAACTCCGCAGAAATGGGCAGGGACCCGAACGCTCCCGCCAATATCGCTGCCTATGCCAAGGGGAGATCCCCCAAAGGCCACGGCAGCTCCTTCGCCACCTGAGCTGCCGCCTGGGGTCCGTGTCAAATCCCACGGATTAGACACTTTTCCATAGACAGGATTATCGGATTCATAACCAGTCAGGAGCTGCATTACGTTAGTCTTGGCGACAATGACGGCTCCCGCCTGGCGGAGCAGGTTCACGGACGCGTCATCCGTGGCTGCAGGCTCGGTAAGGTGGCTGATACCCCAGGTACTCGGAGAGCCCTCGACATCAATGCTCTCTTTTATCGTAACCGGCACACCATGAAGCGGGCCGAGCTTCTCTCCGCGTCTTACAGCTTCATCCGCAGCGGCCGCCTGATTGAGAGCCTCTTCATAGAGGGGGATGGCAACCGCCCGGGTGCTGGATTGCATCTGCTTCAGCCGTTCAATCAGCGCGCTTGTGATTTCAAGCGAGGAGTATCGGCCAGCGGCAATACCGGCGGCCATTTCAGACGCACTCATTTTGGAATAATCAATCTGGATCATGCTCATGGGCAGTTGGCTCCTGTTCCTGAAGTTTAGCAATAAACACTTCTGTTAGCTCTAGCTTGTTGTAATTGGAGCGGATTCCGTATTCCAGCGAGAACTGCTGTGGCAATGGCATCCTGCTGCCGAATTGCTCCTTAAGCTGTTCAAGCTCGGTGATATTCTTGCGGGCGGCTTCACGTGCTTCACTGAGCCATCCTATGATGGTGCTCTTGTCCACGTATTTTCCGAAGAACAGCCTCATCAAGGTATCGGAACGGACGGTATCCGGTTCGTAAGGGCCGACCAAACATTCAAGAAATTCGGCACGTCCGGACTCCGTGATGGAATAAATATTTTTGTTGGGCTTACCGTCCTGTGTAACTACGGTCTTCGTGAGCAGTCCGTCCTGCTCCAGGATTTTGAGAGTGGGGTAAATCGTCCCGTAGCTTGGATCATAGAAATAGGACAAGCGATTCTCAAAATACTGTTTGATTTCATAGCCTGATCTGGATTCATCCATAAGCACGCCGAGGATAGCATGACGGACTTTCATATATATCACTCCGATACAATTTTTAGTATCATATATCGACTCGATATATGATGTCAATAATATGTTTAAAGGTTATTTTTTTTGGGTAATAGTTAGATTGTGGTTCTAAATCCCTTTGATTTCCATTATAATAAACTTTAGTATGGCATAGCATACTTTATTGTTTAAATCATGAAGAAATAAGGGGAGTAAATTGGATAGAACCATAGCAAAGCAAATTTTTGATGATTTGGTGGAGCAAACGGGCAGTCAAGTTACCGTGAACATTCGGAGCCGGTTTCCAGGCGGACGCAATGTAGGCGGCAAATATAGCATGAACGAGCACAAGGTCACCATGTACCTTGGCGAAATCCGTAAGCAGTGTCTGAACATATTCGGGACGCTTGACCGGTATGAGGAGGTGCTCCGCATTGTGTTTGCCCATGAACTGGGCCACGCGGCGGATGCTGAGCTGGCGGGACTATCTGACCAGCTGGATACGTGCGAGAATGAGCTTGAGCGGAAGAAGCTGGCTTTGTTGATCGAGGAGAATGCCTGGAACTATGCGGTGAAGGTCCTACCTGATGCCGACCAAGGTATACTGCAGACCATGATTTATGTGTCTTTGCAGGCTTATCGTGACGCTATCGCACAAGAGATTGCCTAAGTTGCACCTTATATAGATGCGGACATATATGCAGAAACCAAAAGAGGACGCCTGGGGCGTCCTCTTTTTGATAGGAACATTACTTCAATTATTCGGGCTTGTGGCTGACTACAAGCTCATATTGGTCCAGGGAAGCGCCGAGCATATATTCTCTAGCCTCTCCCGCACCCCGGTGGGATTCTCGGAAGGCCTCGCTGGAGGTCCAACCCTTGAATGAAGCTTCATCCTCCCATAAAGTGGTCACTTTCACCTCTTCGGCCCCATCTTTGGGGCTTTGGCTGAGCCATACTTCAAGCCGTAGGAACCCCGGCATGGATTTGACTGCTCCGGCTGTGGTGAACCGGTCCGCCACCTGGCGTCCGAAGCCTTCCTTCACTTTGATAGAGTTCGTTACAACGAGCATTTAGCGTTTCCTCCTTCACGTCAGTTTAACTACTCGATGTCAATGCTCCCGGATTCGGTGCGGGCTTTGATGACATCTGATGAAGTCTTCGGCGAATCAGGAATCTTCACACTCCCTGAATCAGCCTGGGCGTCGTAGAAGCCTTGGAAATCCGGATTCGCCTTAACTTTAATACTGCCTGATTGTGCGCTTAAGTCAAGCTGGGTCGAATTCTGGTCAGCGATTCGGATGCTGCCGGATTCCGCCTTGATGCTTCCGTTGCCGTCAAGGTGTTCAATTTTAACTCCACCCGACTGGGTGGACAAATCCACATCGGCTTGGATGGTCCCCGCTGTAATGCTGCCGGATTCAATCTCCACTTTTAACTGCCTTGCTTTTACGGAATCCAGATCGACATGGCCAGAGCTGCTGGAAATCTCAACCTGTTCCGCCTGAATTCCCTTGAACTCCCCGCTTGAAGAATCCAGGTCGAATTTGATCTGCTCCAGTTCGGACGGCTGCGCCAGGGCAATGGTCATGTGCTGTCTGGTTGATTGGAAATTAAAATTAAAAAATTGAAACTCGGGCTTCGTAGAGAGATCCAGCGCAAGCTTGCCGCCGGAGAGCTTTACCTGATTGACCCGGTCTATAGTATCCTGCTCCAAGTTCCCCGAGATTTCCACATAATTAGTGCCATCAGAGCTCTCTACGAACTCGGCTTCAATGGTATGCTCGCTGTTAACGAAAAGATCTTTAAGCTCCCCGGCTTCAAAAGTCCATTTCTTGCTGTATGAAGGGAGTTCGTCTCCAAAGGCGAATTTGTGGGCGGCCATTCCGCCAGCACCGATAATAATAAGCAGGATGGCAAGTACAACTGCGTACTTTTTCATGGTTAAGCATCTCCTTTAGCGATTTGATGGTTCCAGCTGAAATACTTTTGTGTGGATATCAGCACTGCTCTGAACAGGCCCTTGGAGGCCAGGGCAAGCAGAATGCCAATACCAACCATAAATACGCTTGCGAACCACTTCGCTGTGGAGACCTCGTTGTACAGCATATCCATAGTGAGAAGCACAGGGCTTGCGATGCATGCAACAGCTCCAATGGTTATCGCAGCGGCAAATGTCCAGAAGGCCAGCATTAAAGGTGCAAGCACGAGATTTATGAAGAACATGCCGATAATGACAAAGGTCTGGGCCGTGGCTCCTCTTCTCCTGCGGGCTGGTGCCGGCGGAGCACTGGCTTCGGGCCGTCTGCTCGGATCGTGATACCAATAGACCGGCTCGCGTGATGTGAACCGCTCCCCAAGAGCTTCCTTGGCGAGCTCATGCGGATCACCCAGCTCATGTACGATCTCTTCCTCTGTCTTGCCATTTTGTTTGCCGAAGGCAAAATGGGCTTCGTAGTCCTCAAGCAGCTCCAGCTTCTCTTCGGGTGGAAGCTGGGACAGCTGTGTGTTCAGCAAAGTTAGAAACTCGTTCTTGTTCATAGTATTGGCCCTCTCTCGATTAATCTTGATACGCTGTATACAAATTGCTTCCATTCGGTGATCAGCTTCTTCATATGGGCTTTTCCTGATTCGGTAAGCTTATAGTACTTCCGGGGAGGCCCTCCGGTAGATTCCTGAAGGTAGGTCGTGCAGTATCCTTCATTGACCAGCCTGCGAAGCAGCGGGTATAGAGCACCCTCGGCAACTTCAATATGCTCGGATACGGACTGGGCTAACTCGTAGCCGTAGCGGTCACGCTCGTGAATGAGCACGAGAACGCACAGCTCCAGCGCCCCTTTCTTGAATTGGATGCTGATATCCAAGGGACATCCCTCATTTTCATTTCATTTTCACTTAAGGTGTAATCCTTAGTACTGAGTATTGATCAGTATGTGAGGTAAATGTTACCATGCACTACTGAATAATGCAATATAGTGAATATAATTTAATAAATATGTAAGAAAAGGGCGGCAGATAAAAGAGTCGGATGAAAAATATAAAATGACGCACATAACAGGGAAGAAAGCCTGTTTCTGTGCGCCATTTTCAAAGCCTGTATGTTAACTCCGGTTCAGCTAAATCACTTTATTTTTAATCAATGGGATGTCCCGGTTACCTGGCACAGGAGAGGGGAGCTTAAAGTAATCATATTTCTGCAGGTTGTCTTCTTAATCCTAAACTCCAGATTTGTCTATAGGTGGAACGTTATTGATGGGAATCGAGCGACTTGAGTGGTTCCTTGGCAGGGCCTTCGATTACAGCCCCCTTATGGTCAAAGCGGGAGCCGTGACATGGACAATCCCAAGTTCGTTCCCCCTCGTTCCAGGAAACCTCACAGCCCATATGGGTGCAGGTTGAATCGACAACGTAGAGCGTACCATCCTTATCCCTGTAGGCGGCCGCCTTTTGACCCAGATGGCGTACAATACTTCCCTCGTCATTCTGAAGGTCCTGAGCTTTCCGGTGTACGATATCGACTTTGCCGGCAATCAGCTCTTTCGCAACGTTGGAGTTCTCCACGATTAAATTCTTGATGCCCGGGTTTGCTTTAAAGCGTGAAGGACTAAACAATTCAGCATATCTGTTCTCCCGTCCGAGGATGAGATCCCGGTTGATCAGGGCGGACAGGGTCCCATTGGTCATTCCCCACTTGCCAAAGCCCGTGGCCACATAGATATTCGGATGCCAGCCATTTAACCGTCCGATATAGGGAACATTATCCACTGTGATCAAATCCTGAGCGGACCAGCGGTAAGGAATCCGCTTGGCTCCAAGCAGTTCGCCTCCGAACTGCTCAAGACGCTCGTAGTACTGGATCGTACAGATGCCTTGTCCTGTCTTATGTCCTTCCCCGCCAACCAGGATTACTTCTTTACCGTCCAGCTTGGCGGAGCGAAGAGACCGGGAAGGAGTACCCGCGTTGATATACATGCCGCCAGAATAGGAGGTTTCGGGTTCTATGGCAACCACATAGGAACGATCCGCATGAAGCCGCGCGAAGAAGAGGCCCTCTTTATCACAGAAGGGGAAATGGGTGGCGGCTACTGCGTGATTGCATTTGATCGTATACCCTTCCGAGGTATTCAAGTGAAGAACACCGCTTTCTTCCTCAATCTGCCCATCCAAAGTAGTCTGCTCGTAAATAGCACCGCCCTGCTTCTCAATAAACTCAAGCATAAAGCGCAGATATTGCAGCGGGTGGAATTGGGCTTGATTAGAGACCTTGATCGCCCCGTGTACCGTAAGCGGAACGGGTATGGATTCCACCCATTCCCCAGGAATGCCCAGTTTCTCATAGGCCTCCCATTCCTTTTGCAGCTTGCCAAGGGATTCCTCGGATTCTGCATAGAGGTAGGCATCCTGCTTTTCAAGCTGACAATCAATTCCATGCTCGGTTACGGTCTGCCGTATAAATTCCAGCGCCTCATAATTGCCGTCATGATACAGCCTGGCTTGTTCCTCACCAAAGTGGCTGATCAACTTATCGTAAAACACTCCATGCTGGGTGGTGATTTTGGCGGTTGTATAGCCGGTTGTTCCTTCCAGCACACGATTCATCTCTACGAGCGCAACCTTCAGGCCTTCCTTGGCTAGCAGGTAGGCGGTAGTAATTCCGGAAATACCGGCACCAATAATGGCAACATCGGTATATATCGTCTCCTTGAGCTTATCGTAGGTTGGAAGCTGTGCAGTACTTCTCCACATGGACTCCGGGAACCTTGGGAGCTCGCTGTGCGGGGGGATTGAGCTGTTCATTTTAGTTACCTCCTGCTTTCACTTAGGGTTATGTTCATTTATTACCATTTTCAGGCTGTTAGAAACCATCAGCAGTCTAGAGGGGGAGGCATGGGAGCAGGAACGGGCGCAGAGTTGACAACAATCATATTTATATTTATACTTATTCTAAATACAACTGAAGGAATGAGTAGAATTATGAAGTCTTTGAATCTAACTACACAGCGTAAGGCTGTTTATGACGTGGTACGCAACTCGAACGATCATCCTACAGCGGCTGAAGTCATGAACCGGCTGGTGGAGCAGGGGCATAATTTCGCTTATGGGACCGTATATAATTCACTGAGATATTTAACGGATAAAGAGATGATCCGTGAGCTTAAGCTTGGGGAGGCAGCCAGCCGTTATGATGCCAAGCTGGATGATCACCAGCATATTCTATGCGAGGTATGCGGCCGTGTGGATGAAGTGATGTCACAAGTGCCTGAAGAGTGGAGTGCAGCTGTGGCCAAGGAGACAGGCTATGATGTTCATCATGCTCATGTCGTATTCGGGGGAGTGTGTTCTAAGTGTCTGCAGAAGAAGTAAATACATTTGAGCCTGTTATGCAGCCGGATTTCTGTCCGGTTACCCAGCGGGTCATTGTAGTTAGTCCGCTTCCGAGGGGACTTCATGAGCTTGTACGTGATTTGTCGGACGGCTGCTTTGATGTGATGGTGTTCCACCATCTGGAGCAGGGAATTCGCAACGCCCAATCGGCCGACCTGCTGATTCTGGATCTAACCTCCTATCGGGAGCACGAAGAAGAGGTGGCTCTTCAGACTCTGCTGATGCAGGAGACCGGCGGGGTTCCTGTGCTGCTGCTGATTAAGGAGTCCATGCTCGGACGTATGGACGAACGCCTCCGCCAGCAGGAGCTCGTGGTCTGGCCCGCAAGGCCCCAAGAGGTTCTGTACCATGCCCAGCGGATTATTCGGAGCAGCAATAAGAAGGCTCCTGCCTCCTTATTGCTGAGCGGGACATCTCCCGCGATCTTCAAGGATTTGTGGATTGACCGCAAGAAGATGTCTGTCTATCGGAACGGGGCCCGCATCGAGCTAACGAAGACGGAATATGATCTGCTGCTGAAGCTGCTATTGAGTGACGGGGCGGTACTGACCCGTGAGGATTTGCTCAGTGATATCTGGGATACGTCCTTCTTGGGAGGCAGCAATGTGGTGGATGTGCATATCAAGAGCTTAAGGAGAAAGCTTGGAGACCGGGCATCCAATCCGACTTACATTGCTACCGTACGTGGGGTTGGCTACCGGATGGCTGATTAAGGGAAACATCACATGGGTATGGGGAAACCGTTTGTCAGGAAATGAATGCAAGGGTCTGGAAAGGCAACCCATCGTTAATGGGAGATTTGTCTTAGAGCCAAAGACCTAAAAAATTCATCTGACTAAGCGGTTTTTTTGTCTTAGTTGTCAACTTTTAATGATAAAATGCCGATATCAAATGGGGATACACTGATTAATGGGAAGTTATGAATAAAAATAGGGGGAGTTTCTTTGGATATGGGAGAAGTGGCAGAGCTAGAGACAAATAATAAGACAGAGCCAACTGGGACAACTGAGAGAGAGAACAAGCGAGGTAAGAATAAAAACAGGAATAAAGGCCGATTCACGATCCGCAAGCGGCTGATTATTGCCTTTACCGGGATTCTTCTAATTCCAAGCATTGTTATCGGCGCTGTTATATTCTTCACCTCTTCGCAATCCATCATTTCAGAGGTTACCAGTAACTCGAAAGAAATGGTCAAGCAGGTTAACGGCATCATTGACGATAAGATATCCAATAAGATGCTGAATGTGGAGTACTTGGGCAGACAGGTTACCAGTCAAATGTTGGGACCTGAAGCCAGACCGCAGCTGGTTGGAATCCTGGATAACTATATGGGACTTAATTCCGACGTGGATAACGTCTTCATCGCTACAGCTAAGGGAGATATTATTCAGGCTACGGATGGGAAGATGAAAGATTCTCCAGCCGAGGTTCAGAAGAGCACCTGGTTCACCGATGCTATGACAACGGCCGATACAACTTTTGTAAGTCCGGTAGTTATTAATCGTGAGAAGCTGCCTGTAATTTACATAACCCGTCAGTTGAAAGAAGGGGCCGGAGTCCTTGGGCTTACGCTTAATCTGCAAGTTCTCCAGCGTTCCGTGTCTGTTAAGCTGGGGGATACCGGATATATCATGGTGCTGGATAATAAGAGGCAGTACGTTGTTAACCCGAATGCCAAGCAGGGGACAGTGGCCGCAGACAACTATGTGAATGACATCTTTAAGACGGATGGGAACTTGACCGAGCTGAGTTACACGGAAAAGGGCACGGCCTTAAATATCCAAACCGTGGAGAACGTCTCAACCGGCTGGCGAATTGCGGCGGTCAGAAATCAGATCGATATTAACAACCAGGCTGCGACCAGTTTCTATGTATCTATCGGTGTGCTCGTCGGGGCCCTTGCCCTTGGTGCTATTGTGATTGTGTTTATCATCCGGTCGATCGTTGGACCGATTCGTAAGCTGCAGCAGGAGACGGAAAGCGTCAGCCAGGGTGATTTAACGTCGGAAATCGAAGCTGTGCGCAACGATGAAATTGGCGATCTAGCGGCTAACTTCTCGCTCATGGTGCAGAATTTACGTGAAATGATTGTGAATGTCCAACGGACCACGAATAATGTAAGCACCTCTGCCGAGGCGCTCTCCTTGGGTGCAGAGCAGACCACAAACGCCATCGAGCATGTAACTGTCACGATCCAGGAAGTTGCCTCAGGCAGCGAACGTCAGCTGCAGAGCGTGGAAGTTGGTTCGGAGAGTATTGAAGATATGACGGGTAAGGTTGTTGTCATGTCAGATAATTTGAAGAATGTGACCGGCCGGATGAGTCAGACGATCCAAGTGGCCGAGGATGGGAATACTTCCGTCCTCAGTGTAGTGGAGAAGATTGAGAACATCAATCAGACGGTGGAGGAACTGAGTCAGGTTATCCATACTCTGAATGGCCATACCGAGCATATTGGAGGCATTGTCACAGTGATCACGGACATTGCCCAGCAGACGAATCTGCTTGCCCTTAACGCCTCCATTGAGGCCGCTAGAGCAGGGGAGCATGGCCGTGGATTCGCCGTTGTCGCCGAGGAAGTCCGTAAGCTGGCTTCAGATTCGGAGCAATCGGCCCATCAGATCGGAGATTTAATCCAAGGTATCCAGGGTGAAGTGAAACGGGCTATGACCTCCATGGAACAGGCGGTTCAGCGTGTGGAAGAGGGGATTCTAGCTGTGGACTCCACGGGAAGATCCTTCTCGCGTATCCGCAAAGCCGTTAAGGAAGTGGCGGCGAAAGTGGATGAAGTCACTTCGGCGGCTGTACAGTTAGCCGAGGGGGCAGAGACCGTTAACGCTACAATCACCGAGATACGCCGGATTTCTGAGGAATCCGCGGGAAGCACCCAGACCATCTCAGCTGCTGCTGAAGAACAGCTTGCTTCTGTAGAGGAAATTGCCTCGTCTTCCGCAGATCTCAGCCGGATGGCAGATGAACTGCAGGGGCTGGTTGGAAAGTTCAAAATTCCCCAGTCTGAATAAGCTGTGCCCAGGCTGGGCTTTGGGCCACGCATTAAACTGGGTTCAGTTGATTTAGAACAGAGTAGGTTTATCATAAATGCAATCAGGTCAGCCGGGATGTCCGGCTGGCTTTTTTTCATGAATGAAGTTGGCCAGCATATGATTTTTAAAAGTCAGAAAAAGCGGAAAGAATACCATGGAACGATTTACAACCCTCCCGCTCTCGTATAAGCTGTTAGCAGAAGACAGAGCGGCAGATGCGGCTTTCATGGGGGGAGTACGATGGCAAGAAGACTTGAAGGCAAGAGGATTGCCCTTACCGGTCCGAGAAAGGCACAGGACCTCAGTAAGCTGGTGGAGAACATGGGCGGGATTCCACTGCTCCGGCCGGCCCAGGGAACGGTGTTCCTGGACGATATGAACCTAAGGAATGGGCTGGTGGCTTGGGTGAATCAGCGGCCCGACTGGTCTGTATTCACTACCGGCGTAGGACTGGATGCCTTGTTTGAAATGGCTGAAGATATGGGGATTGCTGAAGCATACTGGGACCTCCTGCGTGAGACTTCGATCGCCGCGAGAGGATATAAGACGGTGAATAATCTTAGGAAACGTCAGCTTGAGCCGCTGGTCCGGGACGATGATGGAAGCACGGAAGGCCTGATTCGGGCCTTTGCGGGGCATGACCTTAAAGGCCGAAGCGTTATGATTCAGCTGCACGGGGACCCTGCGCCAAGGCTTGTGGAATGGCTTGAGCAGCAGGGGGCTAAGACGCAGCAGATTCTGCCTTACCGTCACATCCCGCCTGCAGAGGAGCAGCTGGATCAGCTGTTGTCCGATCTGCTTGGCGGTCATATCGACGCGGTCACCTTCACCAGTACGCCGCAGGTGAGATTCCTGATGGAATATGCTGATAAGCTCGGCAAGCTGTCAGAACTGATCGGGGTGCTCAGTGGACCAGTGGTGGCTGTGGCAGTTGGCAAGGTTACCGCCCAGGGGCTGGTCGAGTCGGGAATCCCACGTATCATCGCTCCGCGCGAGGAGCGCATGGGGAGCATGATGGTGGAGCTTGCCCGCTATTATGCCGGTGAGAGTGAGCCCTTTCAGGCGGATCACTGAAATGCCACACCTGAACGATTCCTAATGAATACCGGGTATCTCCCGGCCACAGGAGGAGATTTGATGAATAAGAAGAAGGCTCTACTGATTGGGGATTATACTCATCCCAAGTTCCATCCTCTACAGGGGGTGGATGCGGAGATCACCCACGCGCTGCAGGATTATTTAACAGTCCAGTGCAGTGAGAATAACCATATGTTCGAATATAATAACTTGGGCGCATTTGATCTGTGTATCTCCTACCGGGACAGCTGGACGGAGAAGCTGTCCCCCAAGCAGACCGGTGGCCTGCTTGCTTTTGTCAGCGGGGGCGGGGGATTGCTTGTGCTGCATAACGGCATTGTGCTGGGCAACAGGTATGAAATTGCCCAATTGATTGGGGCGAAGCATTCGGTGCAGCCTACCAGACAGACGCTGGAGCTCCGGGTAACGGAACCCGGACATGATATTACGGAGGGCGTAGGCACGTTTCAGATGGAGGAGGAGCCCTACCGTTTCGAATTTGACCCGTTCACAGAGAAGACAATTCTCATGGAATACAATATGGACGGAGAATGGCATCCTGCTGCGTGGGCTCACTCTTATGGGCTTGGACGGGTGGTGTATCTGATGCCGGGCAATGATCAGCCGGCGTTTCAGCATCCAGTGTACCGCAAGCTGCTGCTCCAGGCTGCCAAATGGGCGGCACGGGTATCCGGCTAACGTCGGACTGAACCACTTGGTTCCGGTGTAAGAAACAGGTAAACATGTTATACTGTAAAATGTATAGAGGCCGGAACGCCGACATGAGGCGTAACGGTCTTTTGTTTGTAGAGGAAATGTCTGGTACAATGTCCGTGCAACGCGGATTATTCGAGCTATGAGGTGAATTCATTTGACAACTTTTCAAGATTGGGGCTTTTTGCCCGCTTTTTATGATATTTTGCGTGATCAGGGAATCGTAAACCCAACCCCTGTTCAGGAAGCTGCAATTCCTAAGCTGCTGGAGGGACATGATCTGATTGCCCAGGCGCAGACAGGAACGGGCAAGACGCTTGCTTTCCTGCTTCCGATCATGCAGAAGATCCGCCCGGATGTCGAAAGCGCCCAGGCACTCGTCATCACACCGACAAGGGAGCTTGCCATCCAGATCACGGCTGAGGCCAGAAAGCTTGCCGCAGCGAGAGAGGGCGTGTCCGTTCTTGCGGCATACGGCGGGCAGGATGTGGAGCGTCAGCTCCGCAAGCTGCAGGGCGGCAGCCAGCTTGTCATTGGCACACCGGGGCGGCTGCTGGATCATATGCGGCGCGGCTCTCTCCAGCTGGGCAAGGTACGGATGTTGGTGCTCGACGAAGCGGATCAGATGCTGCACATGGGATTCTTCGAAGAGGTGGAGTCGATTATCCGCTCTATCCCACGCAGCCGCCAGACGATGTTGTTCTCGGCGACCATGCCGGAGAAGGTTCGCAATCTCGCGAAGACTTACATGAAGCAGCCTCAGGACGTGCGGATTTCCACGAAATCTGAAATTCCCCGCGAGCAGATCCGCCAGCTCGTCATCGAATGTACGGACGCTTCGCGAGAGCGTGCCCTTCTGGACATGATGGAGCGGGATATGCCTTATCTCGGCGTGATTTTCTGCCGTACGAAGGTAAGGGCGAAGCAGCTTAACCAGTCGCTGCAGGAGAAAGGGTATATGTCGGGGGAACTGCACGGTGATCTGTCCCAGGCGAAGCGGGAGCAGGTGATGCGTTCTTTCCGGAAGGCGAAGCTGCAGTTCCTGATTGCGACTGACGTAGCCGCGCGCGGTATTGATGTGGAAGGGATCACGCACGTGTATAATTATGACGTGCCGCTCGACCATGAAAGCTACATCCACCGGATTGGACGGACAGGCCGGGCTGGCGAGAAGGGGCTGGCGGTTACCTTTGCCGCTCCGAACGACATGCCCGAGCTCCGGAATATTGAGCGCGGCATAGGGCAGAAGATTGCCCGGGAGCGTTATGAGGCTTCCAGCCACTCCTTTGCCCCGGTGAAGAATTCCTCCGTCAGCCACGAGGAGGGTGGCCGCCGGGCCAAGGGCGATGGCGGCCAGGGCCAAGGCCCAGGCGCCTCCCGCCGCGGGGAGCGCAGCTCCAGCCGCAGCGGCGGGCGTGAGCGCACCGGGGGCCGGGGCGACCGTGCCGCCGGCTCCCGTGCAAGCAGCGGCCGCGCCGGATCATCCGGCGGCCGCAGAGGCTCCTCCGGCGCGGGCGGCTCGCAGCCGCGCCAAGGGGGGGCAGGCCGCTCGCAGGGCCAGAGCGGCCGCGGCGGTTCAGGCGGCAGCCGTGACCGCAGCCGCCGGGGCGGCAAGCGGTAGGCGGCATAGAGCCGCCTGCCGCTTGAAAGCCGGCCCTGGGTATCTTCCGGGCCGGTTATAATACAGCTTTAAGGGGCGTGGGTCTAGAAGCACTTGAACACGCCCCATTCAGGTTACAGCAGCTCCGGCGGTTACAATGCCGGAGCCTTTCTGTAACTTTTTGAACGTTATCATAGTCTATTATTTATATGAAATACAGACATGGACAGGTCACGAGGAGGAGCCAGGAACGGATGAAGAATAACAATAACAAAGAATCATTACAGCTGCAGGCAGCCAAGCGCCCTTGGGCGAGAATTACAGCGGTGTCTGCTGTGCTGCTCATTGCGGTGTCTATGTTCACAGCTTGTGGAACCAAAGATAACGCTGTTCAGACAAGTGGAAATACTTCTGCCGGACAGAAGGACTCAACCAAAGGTCAGATTACAGAGCCGGGAGTGGCTACCCCTGAATCTTCAGACAAGGAATCGGGAACAACTAAGGAGCAGTCAGGAGACACAGGCAAGACTGGGGAGAAAGGCAAAACTGCCCAAGAAGCCTCGGCTGATCCAGAGAGCGAGGCTGTTCTGGTGAACAAGCAGTTCGGTCTGCCGGACGGCTATGAACCGAAGGATCTCGTATATCCTAACGTTCCGTTTACCTTCAGCGAGAAGATTGATAAACGAAAAATGCGTAAAGAGGCTGCAGAGGCCCTTGAGAAGATGTTTGACGGGGCCAAGAAGGATGGTATCTACCTGGCGGGAGTGTCCGCTTACCGGTCCAAGAAGACCCAAACGGCTTTATTCAACCGCTATGTCAAGAAGGACGGGCTGGAGAAAGCCAAAACTTACAGTGCGGTTCCCGGATACAGCGAGCACCAGACCGGCCTTGCGATTGATGTGTCGGGCAGTGATGGCAAGTGTGCGGCGGAGTCCTGCTTTGGGGGAACCCCGGAAGCAGATTGGCTCAAGAAGTATGCTCATGAGTACGGCTTTATTATCCGATACCCTGAAGGCAAAGAGTCCATTACAGGGTATAAATATGAGCCTTGGCATATTCGCTATGTAGGCAAGGAGATTGCCGACGAAATAACCAGCAAGGGAATTACGCTGGAGGAATATTACAATGCGGTGGAAGTTACGGGGAAACCTTAGTTTAAGAAGATGATTCATCCATCAAGTGCGGGGGTTATGAGGTATGTACACTTGAACTTCAATCATTCAATCAGCCAAAGGAGGCACTATCATGTCTGAACAAGATCATGTAATTAACAAGGAAGGCGAACTTGAGCTGAATAAGGTCGATGATGCGTTGAACCGTATTGATGGAGAGCAAAAGGATGAGATTTTAAGCAACTTCCAATCTTTTAAAAAATACCTCTCGAACAAGATTGAAATGGCGGAGAACATTGGCTTGAGTGAAGAGACCATGGCGAAGACAGCTGAGAAGATTGCCGGATACCTGGCTGAGCACGAAGAGCCCCGCAACCGTGAAGAGAAGCTTCTTCAGGAGTTGTGGAAGGTAGGCGACCAAGACCAGCGCCATAAGCTGGCACATATGCTTGTTCGTCTGGCGCAGGCCGCCGATTAATACTGAATTGGATAAGCATAAAGGCGGTCTTTCCTGTAAAGGAAGGGCCGTTTTTTTATGGGCAGAGATGAGGTTTTTGCGGGTCATAATTAATGTCTTAATCTCCTTCAACGCCATCACTACATGCAAGCCCAGCATTTCACATACTCAGTTATTGCCCCGGTTTACCAAAACCTCCAACGATATTTCAAGTACTGTCCCTTATACGGATACACATAAAATGAAGATCAGATGAAAAAACAATTGACACTGATAATGATTATCAGTATCTTTAAGAATATAATGATAATGATTATCAATGAATGTTAATAGAATAAGTCATAACTTGGAGAGGGAGATTGACTATGGTATCACTTCAGACCTCACATCTAAATATCGCTTATGAGGACCGCTTAATTGTAGAGGATTTGAACATTGCGATCCCTGATGGGCAGATCACGGCTCTGGTTGGAGCCAACGGATCAGGTAAATCAACGATTCTTAAGACGATGGCCCGGATCATGCAGCCCAAGGGTGGCAGTGTAATTCTGAATGGTAAATCCATTCACAAACAATCCACCCGTGAAGTGGCCAAACAGCTGGCCATTCTGCCACAGAACCCGACTGCACCTGATGGACTGACGGTTTATGAGCTGGTTTCTTACGGCCGCTTTCCTTATCAGAAGGGGTTCGGAAGCCTTAGAAGCGAGGACAAGAGGGTCATTGAATGGGCCATTGAAGCAACAGGTATGGGCCAATTTGCTGACCGGGCGATTGAGCAGCTGTCCGGCGGACAACGTCAGCGGGCGTGGATTGCTATGGCGCTGGCACAGGAGACTGATATCCTATTCCTCGACGAGCCAACGACCTTCCTGGATATGGCCCATCAACTGGAAGTGCTGCATCTGCTTGAGCATTTGAATGCAGAAGCGAACCGGACGATTGTCATGGTGGTCCATGATCTCAACCATGCAGCGCGTTATGCTCACCATGTCATTGCCATTAAGCAGGGTCGTGCTGTGGCGGCAGGCTCTCCGGAGGAAGTGGTCACTCAGGATGTGCTGCGTGAGGTATTCGGTATCGAAGCGGATATTGTTACCGATCCGCGCAGCGGTGTTCCGCTCTGTCTTCCATATGATCTGGCTTCCCGTTCTTCAGCGGAAAACCGCCGCATGAATCAGAATGTGGCGGCTCAGCCTGAGAAGATGATGCTTGCCGCATCTTCCAGATAGAAGCCGTATTCCTTGTTGAAGAGAGGATGGAGTGACGTGAAGCTTGATGCTGATTGGCTTGAGCAGTATGTTCATATTGTGGGAGGGGAGCCAGGCGGTGTTATCACACGTGTATCCGCCTCCGCTTTTCTAGAGGACGACATGGCAGTATCTTTCCTGAGGGAATTTCAGAAGGAGATCACCGGACATGATCTTCAGGTGGCCTCCACCTACTTCATCTCCTCGTGGAGAGCTCTGTGTGCCTTGCAGCAGTATATCGTCACACTGTCGGATACCTGGCTGGATTTCTCCTTGTCCAATATAGAGTTGCTGCTGTGCCGGAAGAATGGGTACCCGGCCATCATGTTTAAGCTGAGCGAGCCTGCTGAGCAGCCTTGGCCTTACCCGCTGCCGCATGAGCGCTTTAGAGAGGATATGATCACCCGGTTTTACAGCGAGACTCTAAGGCCGCTTGCCGAGGTGCTTGCGCGTGTCTCGGGCCTGCCCGCAGCCCAAATTTGGGGACAGCTTCCATTGGGAGTGTCTTACTATGTCAACCTGATCAGTGGCAGATTGGAACGGGAGCCGGATCGCGTTCGGCTCCAGGAAGAATATGAACGTTTGACTGGGGAGCTTCAGCCCTCTGCGTTTGGACTTAGCCTTAACCCTTACCGGATTAAGAAGAAAATGATCGATGACCCTTACCATCCTGGCGGGCAGATGACGATGAAGCCGACCTGCTGTCTGGCGTACCGGACAGATTCGGGCAATGGTTATTGCTATTCCTGCCCAAAGCTAACCCGGCAGCAGCGGGAGGAGAAGGCGGCCGCCATCATGGCTGCTTCCGCATCGAAATAGAAGACCGTTACAGCGCCTGCCGTGCTGTAACGGTCTTTTTTGTGCTGCGTTTATCAATTGCACGTGTTGACTCTTTGTTTTATCATGGGGGTGAGAGCGTAAAAACACAGCCCGGTTGGTAGTCCGGGCGTCCTGCGGATTAGATCGTGTCATCCGTATTCTGTCCGTTATGGATCAGTAACCTTCCCCCCTCGGGATGTCCATCGCTTTCGTATCTTAGAGGGGGTAGTGAGTATGAAGTTAACTGTGTATTATGAAAGTCCGTATTGGGTCGGTGTGGTTCAGGAAGAAGACAAAGGCAGGGTAAAGGCAGCCAGGTATATATTTGGCTCCGAGCCGGCCGATGCTGAAGTGCTTGAGTTTATAACCGGGCAGCTTGCCGCGCTGATGGACTCGATGACAGCCGAGGTGAAGGGCAAGGGCTCCATACCGGGGAAAGTGAACCCCAAGCGGATGCAGAGAATGGCGGCACGCGAAAGCAGGGCTCATGGCGTGTGTACCTATGCTGAGCAGGCCATTAAGCTTCAGATGGAAGAACGGAAGCGGACCCGGCGTATCGCCAGCAAGGCGGAGCGTGAGGAACTGAAGGAACGGAAACGTGAAATCGCCAGGCAAAAGGCTAAAGACAAGCACAGGGGCCATTAATGGCCCCCTGTGCATGCAGGCCGATCGGTGGGATGCGTTGAAGCAGGCTTTTGTGGTCGCGAGATCATTGGATTCATCCATTTCCCGATAAGGCTTTATCTACAAAACAAGCCGTCTTCCCAAGGAAGATCGGCTTATTTTTGTTATTTAGAAGCTGTGCGAAGAGACTGAAGCGCCTCCGCCAGAGGGGTGTCACCCTCTACAAGCTCGAATTCGCACCGCTCTGTTTGGGGGAGTGCCAGAGCAAGCACAGCCGCTTTAGCGACATCATCACGGGAGATTCGGCCTGATCCGGAAAAACCGACGGCTGCGGTCACCCGCCCTGTAGGCGGATCATTAGTGAGGCCGCCTGGCCGGATAATCGTATGGTTCAGCTTGCTTTCCTCCAGCACCCGCTCCGCCCGTCGTTTAGCCATAAGGTAAGGCTTCAGCAGACTTGGCATTTTGTGGGGAGCGAGCGTCCCAAGAGAGCTGATCAGAATGAACCGTTCAATTCCATCCAACATGGATTGCTCAATTAGCCGGACCGTGCCTAGATGATCAACCTCTTCAGGATTGCCTGATGCACCTGCTCCGACCGCACATATTACGGCATCCACGCCTTTCATGCCCTCTGAGAACACCCCGTTCAAATCCCCGATAAAAGGAACGGCTCCCAATTCCTTAATCGCAGCTGCCTGTTCCTCACTCCTCACCAGTCCATGCACCTTGTATCCAGCCTGTACAAGCTCACGCACGATCAGCTGCCCGGTTCCCCCGTGCGCTCCGGCAACAAAAATAGTGCTGTTCTTCATGCCCCGTCCTCCTATTAATGAGATTCACGCGCCCAGATTGATATCAGTATCTCCCTGTATGGTGTATGCAATCCATTACCCGTATAATCCTCCTTTTAAAAGAAATTCAGCCAGGCATAGAGCAGCGGCGGGCCGGGGATGATACAAGTACATCGCATCGAGCTGGTTTTATTCCGTACTAGAAGTGCCTATATAGAAGCCCGGTATGATCAGGGGTGTATCAGGTACCGCAATGACTTTTTTTACAGCCGGGCGAGTCGGAGAACTGCACATAAGAGGACTGCAAGTACCTGCGAGAACAGGGTTTATAGCTGTAAAGTGAAGATTTTTTTAAAAAAGCCAATGCATCATAATTGTGAACATTGTGAGAAAATGCACACAACCTATTGTAATGTGAAAAAAATCACACTATAATAGCGTCATAAGGTGATTTAATTCACAAACAGTATTGAATCAAAAGTGATTGTTTTCACAAGGTTGGAGAATTGGCTTTCTAGATTATAAATAAATGGATACAAATGGAGGAGGAAGAAATCATGAAAGTTGTAGTTATTGGATGTACCCATGCAGGAACCGCTGCTATTGTTAACACTGCCAAGCTGTACCCGGAGGCTGAAATTACGGTGTACGAGCGTAATGATAATATTTCGTTCTTGTCTTGCGGTATTGCTTTATATGTTGGAGGCATGGTTAAAGATCCCCAAGGCCTGTTTTACTCGTCGCCACAACAGCTTGCTGAACTTGGAGTCCATACCAAGATGCTGCATGAAGTAGTGAGTGTGGATACAGAGAATGGTAAGCTTGTAGCACGCAATCTCCGCACCGGAGAAGAATTTGAAGACACATATGATAAGCTTATAATGACTACGGGTTCGTGGCCGATCGTTCCTAAGTTTGAGGGCGGGGAGCTGAACAACATTGTTCTCTCGAAGAACTGGAACCACTCTAACGCGATCATTGAGAAAGCTGAGAAAGCCCGTAACATTGTAGTTGTCGGAGCAGGGTATATCGGGGTGGAGCTTGTTGAAGCGTTCCAGCTGAACGGGAAGCAGGTTACACTGATCGATGCGGAAGACCGCATCCTCAGCAAGTACCTTGATCCTGAGTTCACGGATGCCACCGAGAAGAATCTTCAGGATCACGGTATCCGGTTGGCTTTGAGTGAGAAGGTAACCCGGTTCGAAGGGGAAAATGGCAATGTAAGCCGGGTTATTACGACCAAGGGTGAGTATGACGCTGATTTGGTTATCCTATGCATCGGCTTCCGTCCGAATACGGATTTGCTTAAAGATCAAGTGGAAATGCTGGAGAACGGTGCGATCATTGTGGATGAGTACATGCGGACCAGCAGGGACAATGTCTACGCGGCCGGCGACAGCTGTGCGGTATTCTACAATCCGACAGGACAGCATGCCTACATTCCTCTGGCAACCAATGCCGTACGCATGGGTACCCTCGTTGCCCGCAACCTGGTTGAGCCAACCGTTAAATATATGGGAACCCAAGGAACCTCAGGCATCAAAATCTATGAGGATAACATCGCCGGAACCGGGTTGACTGAAATTGCCGCCAAGGAAGCTGGCCTTGATGTAGAGGCCGTGGTAATCAATGAGAACTATCGCCCTGAGTTCATGCCAACCCACGAGCCGGTGAAGCTGAAGGTGGTTTATGAGAAGGAGACCCGCCGCATATTGGGTGCCCAGCTCATGTCTAAAGCGGATTTGACCCAGTCGATCAATACCATTTCGGTCTGCATTCAGAATCATATGAAGATGGAGGAGCTGGCGTTTATCGATTTCTTCTTCCAGCCTCATTACAACAAGCCGTGGAATTTCCTAAACACCGCAGGTCTTCAGGCGCTGCCGCTTGTACCGTCGAGACAGCCTGCACATGTGTAATCAGCACTGTATCTGAATTGTCAATACTAGTGTCATGTAGTATTATGGGTATAATAACAAGTGTCAAATAGAATGAAATAAGGGACCGGTGGCCGCCGATCCCCTGTACAACAGCTTGAGTGAGGATACTCCTCCGCTTAAAAAGTTACACAGAAGAAGTGACCTGCACGGTTTGCCGACCCAGAGCAGGTCACTTCTTTTTTCGTTCGATGTACGTCAGCAGCGCAATAACAAATGCAGCAAATCCGATAACATCCGCAAAAGAGAAGTTCATACGCCTCACCTCCCTTCTGGAGGAAGAGGCACCCACTCAAGGTGTGTTGTACAAGCCTATTATATCAAACCGTTCCTTAATATGGGACGGTCTTATTTTTATTCCAAGAACTTATGTGAAAAATTTCACTAAATGTGATTTACATTACATTTAGCCGGGAGACCCACGCCCTACAATAGATTTAGAGAGAAAACTCACATAAGGATAAGGAGGCTGACCAATATGGCTTACAATAAACCTGATCAAATTGCGGCCGTTACGGTTCAGAATGGTACACACAAAGCAAACAATCCTCTGCTTACGATGATTATCCTAGGGTTCCTGGCGGGAGCCTTTATCGCAATTGGATTCCTGCTCGATATTCGGGTTATTGCCAGCATGCCCAAGGAATGGGGCAGCTTTGCGAACTTCATCGGCGCTTCGGTGTTCCCTGTTGGCTTGATTCTCGTGCTGCTCGCGGGTGGTGAACTGGTGACCGGGAACATGATGGCGGTATCTCTGGCGGGAATGGCCAGACGAATCACACCCCGGCAGTGGGTGGTGAACATCGCGGTAATTACAATCAGCAATTTCATTGGAGCCTTGTTCGTGGCGTATTTCTTCGGGCATGTGGCTGGATTGACAGAGAGCGGGCCATACCTGGCTAAGACGGTGGAAATGGCAGGACATAAACTGGATGCAAGCTTTGTTCAAGCTTTTGTGTCCGGAATCGGATGCAACTGGCTGGTCGCTATTGCGGTATGGATGTGTTACGGGGCAGACAATATGAGCGGTAAAATAATCGGCATTTGGTTCCCGACCATGAGCTTTGTAGCAATTGGTTTTCAGCACATCGTGGCGAACATGTTCCTGATTCCGGCTGCCATCTTCGCAGGCCATTATAGCTGGGCGCAATACTTTGGCAATTTTGTACCAGTATGGCTTGGTAATCTGGTTGGCGGCGTAGTTTTTGTGGCTGGCGCTTACTATATGGCCTATCTGCGCAAACCCGGCGAGGCGGCTCCTGCCAAACAGGAGGGTGTCACCGGGGAGGTTCTGCACAAGAGTGCCGTGTGACCGTCCTAAAGTAAGCTGGTTGAACTAGGTGAGCTGAGTGAGCGGGACATAAAAAAATTCAGCATACAGCGGGGTTAGGGGGAGTAACCTTGCTTTATGCTGAATTCAGGAGTGTTCTTGAAACAGAGAGATCTGATCAAGAACAGATGCACTTAAGTATCATTACCTCTAGCAGCCCGGGTTGAAACGGGCTGCTTATTATTTTTTTTGCAGTCTGCCGTCTCTCCTTATATGATAGAATGGACCAAGTTGCAATAGGGGAGAGATGAGCTTGATCGAACAGAAGAATGGAATATTCCCCGCTGTGTGTCCGTTGGATTGCCCGGACACCTGCGGGTTATTGTTACATAAAGAGGACGGACGGATTGTTAAGGTAACCGGGAACCCGGAGCATCCCATTACTCAAGGGGCTATTTGTAATAAGGTGCGGAATATGACGGAGAGGATTTATCATCCGGAGCGGGTTCTGTATCCCCTTAAGCGGGTTGGAGCCAAGGGGGAGGGCAAATTTAAGCGGATTAGCTGGGAGGAAGCTGTCAGCGAGATAGCTGCCAGATATAAGCAGCTAATTGCGGACCATGGGTCGGAATCTATCTTGCCTTACAGCTTCTATGGCAACATGGGGATTCTAAGCGTTGATGGTATGGACCGCCGATTCTTCAACCGGCTTGGTGCAGCCCAGCTGCGGCAGGGAATCTGCAACGCGGCGGGAAACACCGGATTCAAGTTCACCATGGGCTTTGGTGGAGGAACCGTTCCGGAAGATGCGGCTGAGGCTGATCTGTTCATCGTATGGGGCGGGAATATCGTCAGCACGAATATGCATATGGTGCCGATTATCGAGAAGGCCCGCAAGCGTGGGGCGAAGCTCGTGGTTATCGATGTGCACAAGAACCGTACAGGGGACCGCGCCGACTGGTTCCTTCCGTTGTATCCGGGAACCGATGCGGCGCTTGCGCTAGGCATGATGCATGTATTGTTTGATCGCGGTCTTGTGAATGAAGAGTTCATGATGAAATACACGCTGGGTCACGAGCAGCTTCGTGAGCACGTCAAGGAATATACTCCAAAGCTGGTATCGTCCATTACCGGTGTGCCCGAGGAGGATATTGTGAAGCTTGCCTTAATGTACGGGCAGACTCCACGGGCTTATATCCACATCGGGAACGGGCTTCAGCATCATGATAACGGCGGCATGACCGTCCGAACCATCACTTGTCTTCCTGCTTTAACCGGGGGCTGGATTGTTAAGGGAAGCGGCGCGTTCAAGACAAATGGCCCTTATGGTAAGGTGAACAGCGCTGCGCTGGAGAGACCGGATTTGCGGCCGAATCCGGATGCGAGAACGGTAAGCATGAACCAGCTGGGTGACGTGCTGCTTCGTCTGGACCCGCCGATCCATGCATTGTTCGTCTACTGCTCTAACCCAGCCGTGGTGGCACCCGAGACCGGAAAGGTGGAGCAGGGTCTGATGCGGGAGGATTTATTTACGGTGGTGCATGACCTATTCATGACGGATACGGCCAAATATGCCGATATCGTGCTGCCGGCAACGTCGTCTTTTGAGAATACAGATTTGTATACTTCTTATTGGCATACGTATGTGCAGCTCCAAGAGCCGGTGATCCCGGCCGTGGGCGAGAGCAAGAGCAATGTGGAGACCTTCCGGCTGCTCGCGGAAGCGATGGGCTTTGAAGAGGAGGCGTTCCGCGAGACCGAGGAGGATATGATCCGGGCCGCTCTGGATTTCGGCAGCAACCCATACCTTAAGGGAGTTACATATGAAGCCCTTCAGGACAAGCGGTTTGTCCAGCTGAATATGGAAGAGAGGGAGCATTATTTGGAGCGCCTTAGCACTCCATCTGGCAAGATTGAACTATATTCAGGCAGGCTTGCCGAGGCAGGTCTCCCGCCGCTTCCAACATATGTGCCTCTGCATGAGGGTTATGACGGGTTGAACAGACCGGGGGACACAGCGGGATATCCGCTTATGTTTATTTCTCCTCCGAACCATAGCTTTCTGAATTCGTCCTTTGGCAATGTGCAGAAGCTGGCTGCCCTGGAGAAGGGTCCTTCCCTGCAAATCCATCCTGTGGATGCCCAGTCCCGGGGGATTGAGGATGGAGATAAGGTAACTGTATGGAATGACCGCGGCAGCTATATTGTCCGGGCTGTCGTTACGGACCGGATGCTTCCGGGTACGGTAGTCAGTCAAGGCTTATGGTGGGAGGCCGAGGGCGGGCGCCAGCGGGCCAATGCCCTTACACCGGACAGACTTGCCGATATGGGGGGCGGGGCCACCTTCTTCTCGACGGTTGTGGAGGTAAGACGCAGCCAAGACTGAATTTCTAGATGTTTGGATCACCTCATTAAAGCGGCAATCGCCCTACTTGCCAAGCCGGCGGAATATAGGGGATACTGGTATTCTGGGCGAAGAATGAAGCAGCTGATTTCATGCGCACTTACAAACTAAGCTTAAGTTAGGGCCCTTCGGGGCTCTTTTTATATGAATACCGGGAAGATAGGGGCGCAGACATGATGAGATGGTTACAGAATTACCCGAAGGAAGTGAAAGTCTTTCTCTTGGCCAGTCTGGTGAACGCCGCCGGAAGTGCGCTAATGTGGCCTTTGATTACGATGTACATTTTCAAAGAGCTTGGAAGGAGCATGACGGACGCAGGGCTGGTAATCCTGGTGCAGTCCCTGGGAGGGATTGCCGGGCAGGTATTTGGTGGAGCACTGTATTACCGGGTCGGAGTTAAACAGCTAATCGTGGGTTCTCTTGTGCTGAATGCGGCGGCATTGGTTCTTCTGCCGTTCACAAGCCAGAACTTTACCTTGTTCATGTTTCTAATGCTCATGGTTGGTTTTTGCAACGCGCTGTCTATGCCAGCGATTCAGGCCTTTGTCGGCTTCAGGTTTGCGGACCGGCGGGGAGAGCTATTCAACATTATTTATGTGGCCAACAATATTGGTGTTGCCCTGGGCACATCGCTGAGCGGGGTGCTGGCACAAATCTCCTATAATCTGAGTTTTGTTATGAATGGGCTGACATCGCTTGTTTTTGCCGGATTCTTCTATGCTTATTTAAGCAAGATTCAGAAGGCGCCGGGCGGGCTTCATCTGGAGAAACGCAGCACTTCCCACACAGATCAAGGGACGGGAGACCTGATCCGGCGCTATCCCGTGTACTTCTTCATGGGCATGGGCTCCCTGTTCATATGGCTTGGAAATAGCATCTGGAACAATGGGGTCGCCCCGTTTACGATTTCCAAGGGGATGCCAGAATGGAATTACAGTATTCTATGGACCCTTAACGGCATTCTAATCTTCGCGGGTCAACCATTCATAAGTTGGCTGAAAAAGACACTGGCCGGCACACCGCAGGCCCAGATGACGGCAAGCGCCGTCTTTTACATGCTGGGTTATGCCAGTATCCTCAGCCTTCAATCCTACCCGGTGCTGGTGCTGGCCATGGTGCTGACCACCTTTGGCGAAATGCTCATCTCCCCGGCCATTCCGGCCTTCATTTCGGATCATACCGGCAAGGCAGCGCCCTTCTATTTGGGCCTGGTAGGTGGGATGGGGGTGGCTGGCAGGGTCATCGGCCCATACGCTATGGGGGTGCTTTACGATGAAGGAGGGCTTGGCCCGGTCGCCTGGCTGTCTGTGATCATAGCCGCACTTTCGGTAGGCTCCTTCGCTGTTCATGCCGCACTTAACCGGGAAGAGAGGCGTGGGGATATCCGGCCTGGGTTCTAGGTGGCAAAAGGCACAATTATACCAATGTCAGTCTAAAGTGGAGGCACATTATGATGAGTTTAAAGCAAACGGTGGTCCGCATCTCTGAACTGCGTGATGCGGCCCAGCTGATTGAAATCGACAAGCTGGTATGGAATCCTAAGACAACGCCAGCGGTCATTCATCCTGTGTCCAGGGAGGATTTCCTTCAGAACAATCCGCCAGGATCACAGCTTGTTGCCGTGATGGGAGATGCTGTATGCGGATACCTGGGCTTCTCCTGCCCGACACCTTTGGAGAGTAACCGGCATGTGTACGAAATTAACATCGCGGTTCATCCTTCCTGCCAACGGCTCGGGGTTGGCCGGGCACTGATGGAGGGGATGAAGAGATATGCAGCGGAGCAGGGCAAGCGCAAGCTTTGTCTGCGGGTTTTGGCAACCAATGAGAACGCGCTGGAGTTCTACCGGAGTTGCGGGTTTATAGAACAGGGGAGACTGGTGGAAGAGTTTTATTTAGACGGGCGTTATGTGGACGATATTTTGCTCTGGCTTCCGGTTCAAGGGGACAAGCAGTGAACGCGGAACTGGAAATAAGGGACATCCCAGCAGGTCATAATTGGCCTCAGGAGGTGTCCCTTTGTTGTAGTCGTTATATTCGTTTGTTGGTGGTTCAGCCGAGATTGTGCTGCTTTTTGATATGTTCGAGCAGAGATGCAAGCCCCTTGCTCAGCAGGTCATAGGTTTCCTCGAAGTCTCCGGTGTAATAAGGGTCCGGCACATCCTTCTTGGCCAAATCTTCTCTGAAGTCCAGCAGACGGAACGTCTTCTCGGCCCCTTGACCGTCTGAGACAGCCAGGATATTGCTGATGTTGCTCTCATCCATCCCGATGATGTAGTCGAAGGACTCTATATCCCCGCTTGTTATCTGTCTGCCCAGGAGCCCGTCGGAGCTAATCCGGTACTTGTCCAGAATACCCAAGGTGCCTTTATGCGGTGGCTTGCCAATGTGCCAATCTCCTGTCGCAGCACTATCAATCTCAAACTTCGCCTCCAAGCCTTCCTTCTTGACCAGATCCCTGAACATGGCTTCTGCCATGGGGGATCTGCAAATATTACCGAGGCACACGAAAAGAACCTTAATCATATTTCCCATCCTCTTTGTCTAAAGTAATCAATCTATTCGCACGGGATATCACCCACGGGCGGTATACACAACACTATACCAGAGTTCTAATTTAATGTGGAACTAGAGTGATGCGGCATCTTGTGCTCATGAGAAAGTCCGGGAAGGTAACTGTTAAAGCAATCAGAGGAAGTGGAGAAATCAACTGCTGTTACAGGTTTCCCTGCAGCGGCCTCTGCCGCTCAGGGATGAAGAGAATATCAGGAGATTCGACACGAAGCTGCGACAGTGGGCGTGGCTTGCGATGTCCATGTCGCAAATCTCCTCCACGAAGGTATCCGTGAAGAATGCGGATGCCTTCTTTTGCCTATAAGGGGGTGTTTAAGCATTGATCTATTGTGAACTTATCGGTATATTTATAAGAAGAAAAAAATGGGGAACCTAATGAGTATCAAGGCTTTAGACAGAGATGAACCCAGACGGAAAGGTGGAGATACTGTGTCCCACAATGCGAGCACACCTCCGAATTTTATAAAGAACATTATTACTGAAGATTTGGAAAGCGGAAAGGTAAAAGAAGTGGTGACCCGCTTTCCTCCAGAGCCGAATGGCTACCTGCATATCGGACATGCGAAAGCGATCTGGATTAACTTTACCCTGGCAGACGAGTTCGGCGGACGGACAAATCTCCGCTTTGACGATACGAATCCGGCTAAGGAAGATGTCGAATACGTCAATTCCATCAAGGAAGATGTGAAGTGGCTCGGTTTTGACTGGGAGGAGCTCCGTTTCGCGTCGGATTATTTCGAAGAAATGTACGAGCGTGCGGTCCTTCTGATTAAGAAGGGCAAGGCCTATGTGGATGACCTTAGTGCAGACGAGATTCGCGAGAGACGGGGTACACTTACAGAACCTGGTACAGACAGCCCTTACCGCAACCGTACGGTAGAGGAGAATCTTGATCTCTTCACCCGCATGCGGGCAGGTGAATTTAAGAACGGGGAGAAGGTGCTCCGCGCCAAGATTGACATGGCATCCCCGAATATTAATCTGCGTGATCCGGTCATCTATAGAATTGCCCATGCCACTCACCATAACACAGGTGACACTTGGTGCATCTATCCGATGTACGCTTATGCCCATCCGCTTGAGGACGCGATTGAAGGGGTTACCCATTCCCTGTGTACGATCGAGTTCGAGGATCAGAGGCCATTCTACGACTGGGTGATTGCGGAGACAGAGATGCCTCACACGCCGCATCAGTATGAGTTCGGGCGGCTTAATCTGGCAGGAGCGGTAACGAGCAAGCGGAAGCTCAAAATGCTTGTGGATGAAGGCATTGTGGATGGCTGGGACGATCCGCGTCTGCCGACCATATCGGGTCTGCGCCGGAGAGGATACACCCCGGACGCCATCAAGAGCTTTGTTTATGAAGCGGGAATTTCCAAGACTCAAGGTCTGGTCGACACAGCAATGCTCGATCACTTTATCCGGGAGGACCTGAAGCTTAAAGCACCCCGCTCGATGGCAGTGCTGCATCCTCTGAAGGTTGTGATCACCAACTATCCAGAAGATCAAACGGAAATGCTTGAAGCAGAGAACAATACGGAGAATCCGGAGATGGGCAATCGTCAGATTCCTTTTTCCCGGGAGCTGTATATCGAGCAGGACGACTTCATGGAGAACCCGCCGAGCAAATATTTCCGACTGTTCCCCGGCAATGAAGTCCGTTTGAAGCATGCTTATTTCATCAAATGCAATGATGTGATCAAGGATGAAGCGGGTAATGTGGTGGAGATTCATTGTACCTATGATCCGGAGACCAAGAGCGGCAGCGGATTCACCGGACGTAAAGTGAAAGGAACCATCCATTGGGTAGATGCCAAGCACGCAGTACCGGCCGAATTCCGTCTTTATGAATCTCTTATCCTGGATGCGGAGCAAGAGGAGACAGAGAACGGGGAGGCCCCGGAAGAGAAGACCTTCCTTGATCAAATCAATCCGAACTCGCTGACGGTAGTGCAGGGATTTGTGGAGCCCGGGCTAGCGGAAGCGAAGCCGCAGGACAAGTTCCAGTTCTTCCGGCATGGATACTTCAACGTGGACAACAAGCACTCCAAACCAGGTGCGCCGGTGTTTAACCTGATTGTATCTCTTAAAAGCTCATTCCAACTCCCTAAGAAAGCTGAATAGGATTTTAACCTCAAGAGCACATTTCACTAAGGTGGGATGTGCTCTTGGCTGTGTTATGAGACGAAATAATGGATGGAATGATGGCATAGAATCGGATAAATCGGGTAAATCTAGATTAGGCCCTTTTGATGAATTAAAAATTCGGGGATTTTTGGAAAAAATGAATTGCCATTCGTTAAAAATGTATGTTACAATTCAAAAGTAAATAACTAACCAAAAGAAGGTAGGTTGTTAAAAATGTCGAATACGTTTTTTGATGCGGTGAAAAACAGACGTAGTATTTATGCGCTCAGCAAAGAATCTCCTGTCTCTGATGAAAGAATAGAGGAAATTGTGAAGGAAGCGGTTAAGCACACGCCATCCTCATTCAACTCCCAAAGTGCACGTGTGGTTGTGCTGTTTGGTGAACAGCATGACAAGCTGTGGAATCATACTGAGGAAATTTTGCGTAAGATCGTAAATAACGAAGAAAACTTCAAAGCGACTGCGGAGAAAATGGCTTCTTTCCGTGCAGGGCATGGCACAGTTCTCTTCTTCGAGGATACCAATGTAATCGCGGGCTTGCAGCAGCAGTTCGCCGCTTATGCGGATAACTTCCCGATTTGGTCAGAGCAATCCTCCGGTATGCTTCAATTTGTTGTATGGACCGCGCTTGAGCAAGAAGGACTTGGAGCTTCCCTGCAGCATTACAACCCAATCATTGACGAAGCTGTTGCAGCAGAGTGGGGAATTCCTGAGAATTGGAAACTTAGAGCTCAAATGCCTTTCGGTAAGATTGCCGCACCTGCTGGTGAGAAGCAGTTCCAGCCGCTTGAAGATCGTGTGAAAGTGTTCAAATAAGAAGCCTGCGTGCTTCTTTTATATAGATGATCCTATAAAAAAGAACATCCTGTGCCCGCCTGCTGAAGATTCTGCTTCAGGGGAGGCTGCAGGATGTTCTTTTGTGTAGGGTAAGATATATGTTGGCAGAACGGCCCGAGTCTGGCTTGGCCTTAACCGATCTTAGCTGAGAGGACGAGTGATTCTGAAGAAGCGAAGCATCCGCCTTTGTCTCCGAATTTCCCCACTGGATATCTAGTTCAAGGATTTCGGTAATGGCCCTAGGCCAATAGTCAAGCTGTTGACCGCTCTATTAATTTGAAAGAGATTTCCTTGGTCAAGGGACCGCTGGAGCGGCCGCTGATGAGCTCATCAGCGATCTGCAAGGCGCTTGCCCCCATGGTGTAGATTCCATTATCCATAGTCGTAATGTCCAGAACCTCGGCTATAGGCTGGTTGTCAAAGCTGATAAAGGCGAGGTCCTGGGGAACCTGGATTCCCTGTCTCCCGGCCTCAACCAGAATTCCGGCAGCAACCTGATCACAGGTGACGACCAAAGCGCTTGGCCGCTCGGGCTGCTCCAGCATCCTGCGCACTAGAAGCACTCCATCTTCAATATCCATACATTGATCGTAAATCCACTGTGGATTCACCGGGATGTCGAACTCCTTATGGATATCGCAATAAGCTTCATATCGGCGGCTGCTGCTGGGACCCTCCAGGCGGCCGATGGAGTAACCAATAGATTTGTAGCCTTTGTTCCACAGATAGCGGATGCCTTCCTGGAAGCAAAGGTAATGATTCAGGAAGACTGAGGATAATGGACGGTCTCCAGTGTCCTCGCACAGCACGATCGGACCGTATTGTCGGTAAGCTTCGATATGGTCTAGTGGCAAGGACCGGGAGCAGATAATTGCCCCGTCGATCTGTTTGTTCCTCAGCATGTCCAGCATCCGCTGCTCTTCCTCCGGTTGATATCCGGTTTGAGAGACCATCAACTGGTAGCCTGATTTCAAAGCTTCCTCGGCAATTCCCTCCATCATCACACCGAAATAGGTATGATTGATCATGGGCAGCACAATACCTATGATTTGGGTCCGGCCTTTCAGCAGATGAACGGCATTAATATTACGGGAATAGTTCAGCCGTTCTATCGTTTCAAGCACAGCCCTGCGTTTGTCGTCCTTAACGTAAGGGTGATTGTTGAGAACCCGGGATACGGTAGCGACGGATACACCGGCTGTTTTGGCGATTTCCTTAATATTAGCCATGGGATCACCTCGGTATAAGCCAGAATATTTTTCAACAGGACATAGATAACCTCTTGCTCTGAAATGCGTTTCATACTTTACACTGATTACGAGATGACCGATATTCATCTCTACGCGAAGACAATCCACAATAGACCGGCGTAACCTTGTTTGGGCGTGACGGTACAGTGGATTGTTTTGTTATTCTTTTCGAAAAATTACCGGAGTATATCCGTGTCTATACAGCCGATAACCCATGATGCCGAATCCAAGCGAGCCGCCCAAAGTCATCATCATGCTGATCTTGTACATGGTTATGGCCCCGAAATATTGATACAGCCAGCCGCCGAATATTCCGGCTATCAGTCCGGAGACGCCGCCTAGCATCAGGGTGAATACAGCCTGGCCTGATGAGCGGTAGGGACGGGGCAGAAACAGATTGGTAAGCTGGATTCCGACATAGAAGAAACCGCCAAGGGTTACGGTATGCAGAGCCTGAATCCCCACAATCTCTACGGGGGTGGTAACTTCGGTCATCAGAAGCCAGCGCAGCGACAGCACGAGGCTGACGAGGAACAGGCAGACCATAAGATGGGTGATCTTTCGCTTCATATATCTGCGAAGCAGAATGAGCACACCCACTTCAAATATTGTTGAAATGAACACAGCCAGTCCGACATACAGCTTCGATCCGCCGAGGTCGGTCACGAAAAAGGGCATGAACAGGGCGTTCATGGAATTAGGCACGGCCACGAGCATGCACAGGAACACAAAGGACATAAAATACTTGTTGTGCATCGACCGGGTGAATTCCCAGTAGTTGAGCCAGGGTGTGTCTGGAGCCTTCTGAAGCGGCGGCAGCAGCAAGGTGGCTATAATCGCAAGCAGAAGTATGGCCGTAAATAGAACGATCAGGCTGATTGGACCCGCCGCATCGAGAGACGCCCCTGTGAGAACAGCTATAAATGCCCATCCGATTGAACCCCAAGTCCGGAATGACTCGAATTTCCGTCCCGCATGCTCAGTATAACATAAGGTCAGCGTGTTGCTCTGGGACAAGAGGGGCGTTTGAAAGAAGAAGAATAGGAGCATAGCCAGGTACAGCATCTGATACGTTTCAACACGGTATATCAAATAAGCGATTAACACAAGTCCGGACATCATAAGCAGAAGGACAAATTTGGTGTTCTGCTGGCGGTCGTTGCAGTACTTCCAGAATGGATTCGCTGCAAGGGACACGAGCGGCCCGAAAGCAAGCAGTAATCCAATCTCAAGCTTGTTCATTCCCGCTTCCTGTAAATATAATTGGAAGAAGGCGGAGAATATGGCCATTGCACCAAAAACGAAAAAATTAATCAGCTCCAAAGGAAGCAATGAGGTCACATTTGTTATTGCAGGCTTACGCAAAGGCGCCATTCCTTTCTGGCATGCATCTACATGCAGCCTGAACTCGGGTAACTCAGACAAATGGTCGCTAAGTAAATTAATTCGGGTAAGTTCAATGTATCATGTGATGGAAAGGGATACAAACCATGTTTTTTCGGATTTACTTAATTATGGCACCAAGAGAGGGGAATCATTCATGGAAGTCACAGCGATTGTGATTGCCGGCGGTCTCTCCAGCCGGATGGGTCAGAATAAGGCACTGCTCCCTCTGGCAGGGATTCCGCTTATTGAAAGACTGGTTCGATCTTTGGAGCAAATTGCTCCGAGAGTTGTTATCGTGGCGAATGATGGAGCTCCTTACAGCTATCTTCATAAAGAGGTAGTTCCCGATATCTATTCCCTGGCTGGACCCCTTGCCGGCCTACACGCAGGACTGGCCGCTTCAGGAACTGAGTGGAATCTGGTTACAGCTTGTGATATGCCGTTTATTAACGCTGCTGTTGGTCAGCGTCTCATTGACGAGGCAGAAAGGCATTCTAACGTCAGCAGAGGCCAGGAAGAGGAACTGGAAGCGGTGATTCCCTTAACATCATCTGGCGTACTGCCGCTGCTGTCCATGTACAAGCGTACCGTACTAGCAAGCCTGGAGACTGCGCTTCAGGAAAAGGAATTACGCTTGGTTCCATGGACCAAATCTCTTCAAGCAGCCTATATCCCGGCCCAATTACTGTGCGAGGGTACGGGGACTGATGAGGAGCTGCTGAGCTTTAATATGAACCGCCCTGGTGACTATGAAGAGGCCAGCCGCCGCTATACATCTTGGCTGGGGAGAGACTTTGATCGCCATTAAAGTGTATAAGTTAACACAGGAATAGAATCAGGCAGGGCATCAAAATGTTTCCGGAGAAACTAAAATTTTCGTAAGAAAATGGGTCTCATAGGTGTTCACGGTTATGTCAATTTTATATGTGAATGCGCTCACATATCCAGGAAAGACTTGGCTATAATAAAGGTGAAGAGACGTCGTCGGTCAGGGGGAGACGGTATCTCTACCTGGAATTATATAGGAGCTGACTGAAAATGATTACGACCGTGTTCGAGGATGGCGTGACTGCGAATGAGGAGCAGCTGCTCTGGCTTGAACGAAGGGGCTGGGTTTACCAGCTGCTGGTTGATTTTCTGGGGCGTGAGCCGCGCCTGTCGCTGATTGCCCAATACCGGCGTGAAGCGGCGCTCAAGGGTCCGGTGATTTCAAGTGAAGGCGGCCGGATGCTGAAGGCTTATCTGGAAAGTATTGAAGAGGATAAGCTTCGGCAGGTATGCTATGACGAGGCGGAAGAATATACGCGATTGTTTGTGGGAAGCCCAGCGGTGCTGCCTTTCACAGAAGGTGGATTCCGGGCTAGGAAAGAAGGAATCCAGGTGATGTGGGAATCCTCTCAGCTGGGGACCGTCTATTGTGAATGTGGCGTGGTGTTCAACAAGCTGCACAATGAACGGGATGACCACATGGCCATTGAGCTTGAGTTCATGTCGGTACTGGCCGACCGGATGCTGGTTGCAGGCTGTGTGAGAAATAAATGCACAGAGCTTGCCGACATGCAGCTGTGGTTCATGGAATCCCATCTTATGAAGTGGGCGCCGGCCTTCGCTGAAGCGCTGCAAAGAGAGGCCCGTACTCCCCTTTATAAGGGCCTGGGTGTGCTGCTGTCTGAGTTCCTGAGCAAGGATCTTGAAATGCTGCGTGTCTGGAGAAGTGAGCTTAGTTAATTTCATGTATTCGTCTGTCCCCCCAATAAGAAAGAGAGTCCCCTGATCAGGGAACTCTCTTTTTTGCTTTTAATTATTTGGCCTGGGCTGCAGCCTTGTTGGATCTTCCGCCTCTGCGGATTTTCATCAGGAATTCGTACACCACCGGCACAATCACAAGGGTCAGCAGCGTGGAGCTGATCAGACCCCCGATTACGGTAATTCCGAGACCGCGTGAGATAATCCCCGCACTGTTCTCGAGACCGAATACCAGTGGGAGCAGGGCGCCAATCGTAGCCAGTGCTGTCATCAGAATCGGACGAAGACGGGTCGCACCGGCTTCCAGCAGTGCTTCGCGAGTGGAGAGGCCTTCGCGTTCTTTGTGAATCACCCGGTCGATCAAGACGATGGCATTGGTGACTACGATCCCGATCAGCATGAGCGCACCCATCAGCGAGGATACGTTCAGGGTCTCGCCGCCGATAAGCAGGGCGATCAAAGCACCAATCACTATGAACGGCAGTGAGAACAAAATGGCAAATGGTGCAAGTCCACCGCCAAAGGTGACAACGAGCACGAAATATACGATGGCAATGGCCGCTGCCATAGCCAGACCAAGCTGGGTGAACGTATCGTTAATTTGGGCGGTAACTCCGCCGAATTCAACCGTTACCCCATCCGGCTTGCTGTAAGCCTTGATTTTGTCCTCCAGCTGTTTGGAAGCCTTGCTGACATCGGTCGAAATAATGTCGGCATTGATCTGGATAACCATCTTACCATCAATTCGCATAATGGAATTCGGTGAGATGCCTTTCTCCACCTTGGCGACATCCTTAACGGCCACCTGCTTGCCGAGCGGAGATGTCAGCGTCTCATTTTCAATATCGGTCAAGCTCTTGTACGTCTTGGTGTCAGCGTCGATATAGACTTTATAGTCCTTGCCATCCACCTGAACTTCGGTTAAGACCGGACGTTCGCGCTGCGGGCTAAGCTTCATGGCGAGCTGCCCGGCAGTCAGTCCGAGGGAGCTAAGCTTCTCTTGGTCGGCTACCAGAGTGTACTGGTCATAGGCTTTGGAGAGACTGGAATCTCCTTTGTCAAAATTGGCCTTATCCTCGTTCACCCATTTCAGGATCTGGTCGGCTACCGGCTGAATTTGCTTGAGATTGTCTCCGTACACCTGAACAGCGAGCTTGCTTCCGCCCATACCGCCGCCGCTCATGCCGGACATTTCCTTCCAGGTGCCTTCAGGAACCTGGGTCTTTAAATCCTCAACTAGCTTCTTCTTCACATCCTCAAAATTGCTCGTGTCTTCCTTATAAATCACATAGAAGAGAGCTGAGTTGGAAGGCCCAGGGCTAAGCGGATTGGAGCCGCCGACGGAATACTGCATTTTGTCCAGATTCGGCTGCTTGAGAATAAATTTCTCTGCGGTCAGAGCGCGCTTCTCCACATCCTCACGGGTATCCCCAGGTGCTGGGGAATAGGTGACCATAGCATACTTCTCACTTTGTTCGGGCATAAAGCTGGTTCCGATGAATTTAGTCAGGAACAGACTGCCTACCAGCAGCAGCACCGCCAGACCGAAGGTAACAAATTTATGGTTCAGAGACCAGTTCAGCACCCGTTGATAACCGCGGGCCAGGCCACCCGGCTTCTCATCATGGTCGTGCGTCTTCTTGAGGCCGTTCTTGAACAGGGTATGGGCCAGTGCGGGTACCAGGGTTATGGCAACCAGCAGGGAGGCCAGCAGTGAGAAGACCATGGTGAGGGCGAACGGCATAAACAGTTCCCCAACCATACCGCTTACGAATGCCAGCGGCAGGAAGACAGCGATCGTCACGATGGTGGACGAAGCGATCGGTACGAACATTTCGCGTGTGGCTTCACGGATCAGCTCGCTGCCCTTAAGCTTCTCCCCAGTCAGGGACAGACGCCGATATATATTCTCAATGACAACGATCGAGTCATCGACAACCCGGCCAATCGCCACCGTCATGGCCCCCAGGGTCATCATGTTTAGCGTAATATTCATCTGCCGCAAGGCAAGCACCGCAATCAGCAGTGACAGAGGAATAGAAATGATCGAAATAATGGTTGAACGGAGATTGCGCAGGAAGATCAGGATAATGATGACTGCAAACAAAGCTCCGAACACAGCCTTGCTCAGCATTGTGTTTACGGAATCTTCAATAGGTTTGCCTTGATCCATAAGCACGGTGAAATCAACATCTTTGAATTCTGTCTTCAGGGATTCAACCCGGTCCTTCACTTGATTCACGACGTCTACCGTATTGGCATCATTGGATTTAACGATCTGGATGCCGAGAGATTCTTTCCCGTTCGTGCGGGAGATGGATTCCGCTTTCCCGATCACTTGGATGGAAGCCACATCAGACAGCTTCACGGTAGGAATCGAGGCAGGTACGCCTGCAGCGCCTTGTCCGGCAGCGATCTGGCTGGAGCCTGGAGCCGTGCCTTGAGCGGCAGTCCCGGCCTGCTGGCCTGCTGGAGTCCCAGCAGCCCCGGACGCCGTGCCTTGGCCGCCGGCAGGAGCCCCTGCTCCGCCCTGGGTCATACCCGCAGCGTTAGCACTGCCACCAGCGGCAGTCCCTGCAGCCCCTTGCTGACCTGCTGCGGCTCCCGCGGATTTGCCGGACGTTCCGCCTGGTACAAGCGGGATCGCTACATTCTTAAGATCCTGGACCGTGGTTACCGCACCGTCAACCACAACGGCTTTCTGGGATTTGTCCATTTCGAACAGACCCAGCGGCACACGGATCGCGGAAGCCTGTACGACTCCTTTTACCGTATCTTCAGTCAGTCCAAGCTCCTTCAGCTTGTCCTGGTTGAATTTCAATTGGACTTCCTTCACATATTGACCGGCAACCTGTACAGAAGCCACCCCGTCCAGCTTTTCCAAAGCCGGCTTGATGTCAGACTCGGCGGTACGGGTCAGATTCTCCAAGCTGCCGCCGGATTTGGCGCTCATGCTAAGTGAGATTACCGGCAGAGAGCTGAGACTGAATCTGGTGATCTGCGGCTTCTGGGCATCATCCGGCAGGGTTACGCGATTCAGCGCCTCCCGGACGGCCGCAGAGGCATTATCCAGGTTGGTGCCATAATCGAACTCCAGTGTGATGGAGGCTGCATTCTCCATTGAGGTGGAGGTGATGGTCTTAATGCCTTCAACATTTCTAAGACCGGTCTCCAGCGGTTTGGTAATATCATTCACCACATTCTCTGGTGCGGCTCCCGGATACACTGCAGAAATATTTAAGTAGGGCACATTGATGTTGGGAATGGTCTCCTGCTTCATGGTCAGACCACTGTAAAGTCCAGCCGCCACGACGATAATCGTCAGCAGCCATACGGCAAATTTGTTTCTGAGTGAGAAATTAATGATTCCTTTCATAATCTAAGTATGTGCTCCTCTCCATATGCTTCTCTCTTAACGTCACCCGTAATTAACAGGTATGGGTCTTGACTGTATATGTTGAAACAGAGCAGCCTCTAGTTCCTTGAACTGTTCTTCCATCTCAGAAATGTTTTTCAAATTCCGCATCATGCCGAGCAGGATGGCACGTCTAGGCTGAAGCTCAAGGAGCTCTTGTTCTAAGATCACCAGGGAATCCAGCGTTTCGTCCCTGCGGGGCTCCGGCAGATCCAGCCCTTTCAGTGTGATCTTCATCGCCTTGATGACTTGAAGGGGATGCGGGTTGGCTTGAATTGGGCCAAATCCATCATGAACCCACTGTTCAAGCAGCTCGGAAGAGAACAGCGGGACGGGGCGTTTGGCGAGCAGTCCCTCGGACAGCGCATCGAGCATAAACATAAAATGCCCGGACATTTGCTGGATCGTAATAGACAGCCTTGGATCAAACAGCAGACGGATATATGAGCCCAAGGAACCGTGTATGAACAGAGTCAAGTCAGCTGTATAGGGTTCAATTTCAGGCCCGTATACGTGAAGCAGCTTTGACTGGGCCCTCTTCAGCATACGTATGTTATTGTCCTTGACACACTGCGGTTCCATGTTCTTCTTGCCATGGGTAACCCATTCCTTAATCTGCATGAGCAGGAATTCGCGAAGCTCAAGAACCAAACTCAGCAGGGTCTCTAACTGCTTGCGCAGGTTTTCCTTGGGGGTCAGACCTTGCTCTTGATCTACCTGCACCAATTGCTCGTGCAGCATTTGGTAGCAGTAGGTGTAGATGCTCTGCTCAAGCTCTTCCTTGGATTTAAAATGCAGATACAGACTTCCCTTCGACATGCCGCAGTGTTCCGCAATTTCCTGCATGGAGGTGGCGGATGAGCCTTTGATGGAGAACAGCTCCATGGCTGTTCTGATGATGAACTTCTTCTTGTCAGCCGGCTTATCAGACAACGGCTTGTTCACTCCTTTCTGACCTCTTGGTTCTCTATGTGACCAATGGGTCAAAAAAATTATAATACATATGGGAGAGGAGATACAAATTTCCTACTGGATCACCTTGAGACCTATGGCTGAACCTAGAATAAGGGCGATGCAGAGCAGTCTGCGCCACTCCTTCGGCTCTTTGTACAGCAGCATCCCGACCAAAGCGCTTCCCACGGTTCCGATCCCGGTCCATACTGCGTAAGCTGTGCCCATAGGCAGCGTCTCCATGGCCAGAGCCAGCAGGGAGAAGCTGCACAGAAAGCCTGCCGCCAGCAGCAGGTAAGCGCTCAGATTGGCTCTGAGCGTAACCTGTTTGATTCCGATGACGCCAAACACCTCGCAACAGCCTGCCAAAACAAGAATAAGCCATGCCATTATGATCTCGCCTCCTCATGCTGGGTATCTGTAATCAGCTTCAGACCGACAACGCCTGCAAGGAGCATTGCAATCAGTATAGTCTTCACCCAGTTAAAGGGCTCCCCAAAGACAAGCATCTCGGTCAGAACCGTTCCCGCTGTGCCAATTCCGGTAAATACCGCATATACCGTACCCACCGGAAGCCGTCTTGAGGCTTCGATGATCAGCCAAAAGCTGGCGGCAATAGCCGCGGCCGTGCCGAGCCAGGCCTCCCAGGTATGCGCATGTTTGAGTCCGGTGACCCAGACCACCTCAATAATTCCCCCCAAAAGGACAAACAGCCAGTTTTTATTCATATATCATTTCTCCTTCGTATCCTATTCACATTGAAATGCCTTTCCAATAGACCGGCCATACCGCATCCAGCCGTTTGCGGGATCTTTCGGGATTCTCGTACAGCAGCTCCACCATAATTCCGTCCGCAAAGGTCATGAAGGCTACAGCCGCCTGGCGGATATCCGCAGTCACAAAGTTGCCGCGGCTGGATTCCTCCTTCAGCAGCCGGACCAGCCTGTTCTCAAGCGAGTCGAGAAACGGGTAAATCACTGCCATAACCTCTTCATAGACTGCATGAGGCGGGAAGAAGATCATTCGCAGGAGGAACTTTGTATCCCGGTTGCGCATGTACTCCTCTTGAAGCATCAGGAATAATCCGTGCAGCCTTTGTTCCAGCGGGGTGTCCATCTCCCGGAGGAAATAAGCTGTAATCCGGTGGCGGCCTTCTTTGAAGACCTGGCTGAGCACAGACATGAACAGTTCCTCTTTCCCTTTAAAATGGGCATAAATCGAGGGTTTCTTCATGCCTGCATCCTGTGCAATATGCTGAAGAGAAGCACCCTCATACCCATCCCTTGCGAAATGAAGCAGGGCCGCCTTCTGCAATTTTCGTTTGCCTTCCGTCATTTCTATCACCTACCTAACGATCGTTAGGAACCATCTTTTCACAGTTCTCCTTGTAAGTCAAGATCCGTTCGGTGCTGCCCTTTTTGAATCCGTTTACAGCTATTGGCGTAATATTGTTAGGAGGAATAGACAGGTTCATGTAAAATGGGGATAGCATGTGAACATCGTGGAAAAGGAGAACTTACTTGCATGAGACGTGGGCTTCAAATCTTACTTATTGCGGCAATCTTATTTGCCTTTTATTTTTTGGGATTCGGCTTCTTCGGCAGCTTCGGGGGGACGCTGGTCAGCATATTTCAGACCTTGACGGTAATTACCGTGGGGATGGCCATCTTCATGGAGAACCGCAATCCTTCAAGCACGCTCGCCTGGATCCTGCTGCTGGTTCTGCTGCCAGTGGTCGGGCTTGTTCTTTATTTTCTGCTGGGACAGAACTACTTCAAGCGGCGGAAGTTTGATAAGAAAGCAATGCAGGATCAGAAGGCCTATGAACTCATTGACAACAATACCCTGCATGCGGCCTTTGACCTCTCTGAATTCAGTCCGGGGCAGCAGAAGCTGCTTAAGATGTCGCATAAAATCGCCCGCACGCCCTGCTCCATGGCTACACGCACCCGGGTGCTGACCAACGGCGAGGAGACGTTCTCCTCGCTGCTTAAGGAACTGAAGATGGCGAAGCATCATATTCATATGGAGTATTACATCTACCGGGCTGATGAAATCGGCCGGGAGATCCAGCAGACGTTGATCGCGAAGGCTCGCGAGGGAGTTGAGGTCCGCTTTATGTTTGACGCGGTGGGCAGTCTTGGGCTGTCCAAGACGTTCTTGAACGAAATGAGGGAAGCCGGGATTAAGATCGGCATCTATGGACAGGTCCGGTTCCTGGCCTTGTCCAGCCGTGTCAATTACCGCAACCACCGCAAGATTGTGGTCATTGACGGCAATACCGCCTTTATGGGCGGGCTTAACGTCGGTGACGAATACCTCAGCCGGAGCAAGACGTACGGATTCTGGCGGGACACACACATGCTGGTCAAAGGGGAGGCGGTGCGCTCCCTTCAGATTATTTTCCTCCAAGACTGGCTTTATGTCACCGGTGAGAAAATTATCGGTTTGGAGTACCTGTCCCCTCAGCTTGAGGTGGGCTGCAGTGGTGCGGTGCAGATCGTGCCGAGCGGTCCGGATAATGAAAGCCGGTCGCTCAAGGATATCTTCTTCTCGATTATTACATCTGCCAAGAAATCGGTATGGCTTGCGACCCCATACTTTATTCCAGACGAGGACATCCTGACAGCCCTTCGCGTGGCGGCCATATCGGGCCTCGATGTCCGCATTTTATTCCCGGCCAAGCCGGACAAGTGGCTCCCGTTTCTGGCATCGCACTCATACTTCCCTTCCCTGCTGGAAGCCGGGGTGAAGATCTATGAGTATGAAAAGGGCTTCCTGCACGCCAAACTGCTGATTGCCGACGGGGAAGTAGCCTCGGTGGGCACGGCGAATATGGACATGCGCAGTTTCCATCTGAACTTCGAGGTCAGTGCGCTGCTTGTCCAGAGTGACAGCGTCCGCAAAATCGTAGAGGACTTCGAACGGGATCTGCATTCCACAAAGCTGATCGAACGGAAAGCGTTCATGCAAAAGCGCATCGTTGTCCGCTTTATGGAATCGGCGGCCCGGCTGATGTCCCCTTTGCTGTAAAGTGAGGCCTGCCCTTAAGGCGCCTCTAGGCATCGCTGAAATGTACACGTTGTTTGTAGGCAAAGCGCTGCCTTTGCGCTATTTATATGGCAGATGCCAGATATGTTAGCTTAATGGGTCATCTTGCTACCATTATAGAAGAGCGGGTGCAAGGAGATATCCTCTTGCACCCGCCTCTTTGTGCGGGGGTCAGTAGGTTGTAAATCCGAGCGCCTTTTGCAGGCGGAACAGAACGTCCTTGAACCAGACGGCTTTCTCGTGATAAGCGCTATAGTCCAGGCTGTAATCGGCGCCTTGGTTGTACCAAATACGCTCGAAATATTGATCCAGGCTCCGGGTTAGTTGACTTCCGCGCGGAGCAGAGATCCAGAGATCGTTCTCCAGATTAAGATCATCCAAATTCCGGGAGGTGAAGTTGGCGGAGCCGCCCAGGATCACACTTGGCCCTTGCGTCTTGGCAATGTACAGCAGCTTGGTATGATACTGCTCCTGCGTTGTATTGTACCAGCGGATCTGCATGGCTGGACCCGAACGGGCCAGAAGCTCTTCTGTGACCGGGCGGTTGGGCAGACCGATCTTCTCCTGGCCGAACGCATTCTGGTTCGGGTCCAGAATCAGACGGAGCTGGACACCACGTTCTCCTGCAGCCACCAGCTCGTTCATGACTTTTGTATCCGCCAGATAGAACATGCCCATCCAGAGTGTGTCGCCTTTTTGCGAATCTTGAATAGCCTTTAGCAAATAGGTGTAGATTTTGCCTTCCGTGAGATAACGGATTTGCAGCTTACCGCTCTCCGATGCAGTTTTACCTACGGTACTGCCGGTGTGGCTCTGCGGGTTGTCTGACTGTCCTCTGGCCTGGCTTCCTGTCCATTTGGGCAGTCTTCCCCCGCCGGAGAAGTTAGCCACGGCCTGCTCACTGTTCAGTATGTCTTGGATTACCGGCCCGCTGACCTCAAAGGCTATATTGGAATGAAAGGCGCTTGCATTATGAACATTGCCAGAAGAGATCAAGGCGCTGTTCTCTGTCGCTAACACCTTCCGGTGATTGGCCTTGACGTTCAGCAGCTTCAGATAGGAGCGGGCCGTAATATCCGGACCGTTCGAGGCCATCAGATTGGGAATCCAGCCGGTCCCGGATTGTCCAAACCATTGAAAGAAGGTTCTCCACACCGCTGAATAGGCGGGAGTGGAATCCCGCAGCGGGTTCACATCGGTGATGATTACCTGTGCGCCGGCCTGCTTCAGCTCTTCCAACAGGTGATTTGGAGCCGAGTCATAATTCGTATTGATCTCATCGGTAATAAATACAATGTCCAGCTTCGGATACTTCCGTTTTTGTTCAAGCAGCTTACGGGTGAGGCCTCCGCTTACATCGGGATAGGTCTGGCCTTTATGTACATAATCATTAAAAAGGAATAAATCCAGCACGATAAATTGGCGGGCTTCTCCAATTATCTGCAGCATCCGGTCATAAATATGCCGTTCCTGCTGGAATCCGCCGTGCCCATCCGGATAAGTCAGATCATACAGGAAGTCTGTTGTATTAACGGAGTAGAGGGGACTTTCGTAAGAAACCCCTTGAGGAAGCCGCTTATGGGTCTGGTAAACCATAACGGCGGACAACCACAGAATCAAGAGCAGCAGGACGAGAAGGACTCTTCGCAACCACGGCTTTGGCCTGAGGTTTTTGGAAGCTGCCGTATTATTTTTAAACAAAGATGCCAATACCTACTCCTCCTTTTGTTGGCCTTAAAGCAGCCGTGTGGGTCAGTTCTTATCATTACCATAATTGAGGTAAAGTTGAAGCACAGAAAGTTTTGGAAGAATACGGCTGCAGACAAACTGTAGTCATACCGGGAACAACCAGCCTAGCCTTATCTCCCTTAGGCAATCGGAATTCAAACAGTTGGCTGAATTTTTATGTACTCGTAGTCATTTCTGTATGAATACTGAAGACTTATATAAGGGCTGATGAGTTAAAGCCGGATGAAAGAGGATGAGACGTATACTTCTGGCCCTTAAAGTCTGGTATGCTGAACTACGTGCGGCCTAGATAGGGCTGACTAAGGAACGAAGGCTGAGCTAAATAAGTTATATAAGATAAACTTTAGAATTAACTGATCTCAGCGCCCCAAAAGGGTGAACTTTATAAGTTTATTTTATATAACGTGAATAAAATTTGCGGTCAGAACCGAACGCCGTTAAGATTGCCACAGGCTAAGCTGGGCTAGGCTGTGCTAAGTTGGATTGGACGGCAGGGATTAGGAGGCATAGATGAAGGATCGTTTGAATGTACGGAACAGACGGATGCGCAGAGGGAAGTTGAGTCCGGCCGGCCGTAATACATTGGATAATATGAGAGTTAAGCCTGGCGGAGCGCATGATTCCGGCATAAGTCTGGTGGATACAGCCATTTCGGCAACCTCTGGGCGGAAAACGGAGCATATCCGCATTTGTCTAAATGAAGAGGTGAATGCGGTAGGTCTGACTGCCGGCTTCGAACGTTATGTATTCCGGCATAATGCGCTGCCGGAGATCGATTTTGACCGGATCAGCTTGCAGACCTCCTTCTTGGAGCGGCCGGTGCGTACACCATTGTTAATCAGCTCCATGACAGGCGGAAGTGAAGCAGCGGGGCGGATCAACGAACGGCTTGCCGAAGCGGCGGAACGCCGGGGCTGGGCCATGGGCGTTGGTTCAGTCCGTGCGGCGGTGGAGCAGGACCGTCTTAAGGCAACGTTTGCTGTGCGACGCAAGGCACCAACCATTCCGGTGATTGCCAACCTGGGCGCGGTGCAGCTGAATTACGGCTTTGGCACAGAAGAGTGCCGGAGGGCGGTAGAGATCGCTGAGGCGGACATGCTGGTTCTTCATCTGAATTCGCTTCAGGAGGTGTTTCAGCCGGAGGGGAATACCGCTTTTGGCGGTCTGCTTCAGCGGATTGAACAGCTGTGCCACAGCCTGCCTGTCCCGGTAGGCATTAAAGAGGTCGGCTGGGGGATTGACGACCAGACGGCGGTAAGGCTCCGTGACGCAGGAGCTGCTTTCATCGATGTTGCCGGTGCGGGAGGCACCTCCTGGAGCCAGGTGGAGAAGTTCCGCAGCATCGACCCGGTTCGCAGGGAGGCTGCCGAAGCCTTTGCAGGGTGGGGAATTTCGACAGCGGAATGCATCCGTCAAGTTCGCGCGGCGTTGCCCGGGTATGCCATTATTGGAAGCGGTGGCTTAAATACCGGGGTGGATGCTGCCAAGGCGCTGGCGTTGGGGGCCGATATGGCTGGTTTCGGAAGGGCCTTGCTCGGGCCTGCTGTCCAGTCAGAACAGGAACTCGATGAGGTGCTGAGCCGCGTAGAGTTCGAACTGCGGGCAGCTATGTTCGGGATAGGGGCGGCGGATGTGGGTGCGCTTAAGGACACAGACCGCCTGGTTAGTCTGGATAAAGAATAGATCGGGAACAAGGCTGACTGACAGTGGTTTGCTTGAAATTATAGATTTTCTGATAAAACCTACTTGTTTACAGTGGATTACAGTTGATTTATTGGTCCGCAACCCTTATAGTGGAAATTGCAGACCTCGTTCGCTCTCTTGGAGTAAGTCCGGGAGGGCGGACGCCAGGTTATCTTAAGTGGAATCAAGAGGCAGACGGGAACCCAATCCGGCGGATGGGTTTTTTTGCGTTTACGGAAGTGAGAAGGTTTTTCCTCTACTCTCCTTGAAATATTGCCGGGGTATATGTACTATGGTTGAAGAAGATGAGCAATTACAATAATGAGGAGTTGTCATAGATATGGCTTTAAAAGCAGGAATCGTGGGTCTGCCGAACGTTGGCAAATCGACACTGTTCAATGCGATTACGCAGGCAGGGGCCGAGTCCGCGAACTATCCGTTCTGCACCATCGACCCAAACGTGGGTGTCGTGGAGGTGCCTGATGAGCGTCTCGACAAGCTGACTGAGCTGGTAGTGCCGAACCGTACGGTGCCTACCGCATTTGAATTTGTGGATATCGCCGGTCTGGTGCGCGGTGCAAGCAAAGGGGAAGGTCTCGGTAATAAGTTCCTTGCCCATATTCGTGAAGTGGACGCGATCGTACATGTGGTCCGCTGCTTTGAAGACGAGAATATTACCCACGTGGACGGCAAAATCAATCCGATCAGCGATATCCAGACGATCAATCTGGAGCTTATTCTGGCGGATCTCGATAGCGTCGAGAAGAAGATTGAACGCTCCCGCAAAAATATGAAGGGCGGCAACAAGCAGTACGAGAAGGAAGTGGAAGTGCTTGAACGTGTTAAGGAAGCACTTTATAACGATATGCCGGCACGCAGTGTTGAACTGTCCGATGATGAGAAGGCGATTGTGCGCGACCTGCATCTGCTTACGCTCAAGCCGGTGCTGTATGCGGCAAATGTTAGCGAGGATGGCGTGACAGAAGCCGACAGCAACCCGTTCGTACAGCAGGTTAGAGAGTTCGCTGCTGCCGAGAATGCGGAGGTTGTGCCGATCAGTGCCAAGGTGGAAGCTGAAATTGCCGAGCTTGAAGGGGAAGACAAAGCGATGTTCCTGGAGGAGCTGGGGCTTGAGGCATCAGGCCTTGACCGCCTGATCCAGGCGGCTTACCGCTTGCTTGGCTTGTACACATACTTTACAGCAGGGGTGCAAGAGGTGCGTGCCTGGACGATCCGCAAGGGGACTAAAGCTCCGGGGGCTGCGGGAGTCATTCACTCTGACTTCGAACGCGGCTTCATCCGTGCCGAAGTGGTGTCCTATGATGATCTGGTGGCTGCCGGATCTATGAACGCTGCCAAGGAACGCGGTCAACTGCGCTTGGAAGGCAAGGAATACGTTGTGCAGGACGGCGACGTCATGCATTTCCGCTTCAACGTGTAATTTAACGGATGTTGAAATCATATACGATCACAGGAAACCGTGCTTACCCCAGGGGGAGCACGGTTTCTCTTTGTCTGATTAGAATAAGTGCAATGATGGAAAAATAAACAGAGGGTCCTATCTTTGTCCGCAGGAGTTCTAATTAAAACGAACTTTGGAATTAACCGATCTGAGCTTCGATCCCGAGTGATTCTGAAGAAGCGGAGCGTCCCCCTTTGTCTCCGAAATGCCCCTGCTTTAATATCTAGTTCAAGCATTTCGGAGACAACAGCGGCCTTAAAGAACACTCGGCATGGCAGCCCCGATAAGGGTAATCTTCATAAGTTCATTTTATATAACGGAAAAATTCCCGAAAAAAGGCGGATTGTCCACAGCCTTCATCTATTCAAAATCGAACAACCATGCTATAATAAAAAGTCGTTTACCCTAACAATATTATGGGAATTATGTAACGAAAAGAGGTGCTTTCTTTGTTAGACCGACTTCAGTCCCTTGCAGACCGTTATGAGAAGCTGAGCGAGTTGCTCTGCGACCCTGACGTGGCCAATGATACGAAGAAACTGAGAGATTATTCCAAAGAACAATCGGATTTACAGCCTGCTTACGAGGCTTTTATCGAATATAAGAACGTAATTGAAGAACTGGATGCGGCGAAAGCCATGCAGGCTGAGAAGCTGGATGACGAGATGCGTGAGATGGTGAAGATGGAGATTGAGGAGCTTACTGCCCGCCATCAGGAGTTGGAGGAGAAGATCCGTATTCTCTTGCTGCCGAAGGACCCGAATGATGATAAGAACGTTATCGTCGAAATTCGCGGTGCCGCGGGCGGTGATGAGGCGGCCCTTTTCGCGGCTGACTTGTACCGGATGTATACACGCTACGCAGATTCCCAGGGCTGGCGTGTAGATGTGATGGACGTGAATGCGAGCGACCTCGGCGGTTTTAAGGAGGTCATCTTCATGATCAATGGACGCGGCGCTTACAGCAAAATGAAATTCGAAAGCGGCGCCCACCGGGTTCAGCGGATTCCTTCCACAGAGTCCGGCGGCCGGATTCACACCTCTACTTCTACGGTTGCGGTTATGCCGGAAGTTGAAGATTTTGATATCGAAATTCATGATAAGGATATCCGGGTAGACACGTTCTGCTCCAGCGGTGCCGGCGGCCAATCGGTTAACACAACGAAATCGGCTGTACGCGTGACCCATATTCCTACGGGTATCGTGGCGACGTGTCAGGACGGTAAATCCCAGAACTCGAATAAAGAGAAGGCCCTTCAAGTGCTTCGTGCGCGGATCTATGACGTAAAACGCCAGGAAGAAGAAGCGAAATACGCGGGGGAACGCAAGAGCAAGGTGGGTACGGGCGACCGCAGTGAACGCATCCGTACTTACAACTTCCCGCAGAGCCGTGTAACTGACCATCGTATCGGTCTCACGGTCCACAAGCTGGATCAAGTGATGAACGGGGAGATTGAAGAATTCATCTCCGCCTTAACGCTTGCCGAGCAGGCGGACATGATGGACAAAGGAGAATAAGTCCTTGAATACAGAGAGTTATACCATGTCTTCGGGATTGCTGTTGATAGAAGCCTTTAAGGAGGCTTCTTCTTTTTTAGCGGCGGCCGGGCTTCAGGAGCCTGAATCCAATGCCGAGCTGCTGCTGCGGCATGTGCTGGGGCTGAGCGGGGCCGAATACTTGATGGCCCTGCGCGATCCGTTCCCGGCGCAGCATGCGCCCGCCTGGGAAGAAGCTATCCGCCGGAAGGCGGCGGGCGAGCCCGCGCAGTACATCACCGGGGAGCAGGAATTCTACGGCCTGACCTTCAAGGTCACCCCGGCCGTATTGATCCCGCGCCCCGAGACGGAGCTGCTCGTGGAAGCCATTGCCGCCGAAGGCGCCAAGCTGTGGCCGGGCGGCGCGCCGCGCACGGCCGATATCGGCACGGGCAGCGGCGCGATTGCCGCTGCCCTTAAGACGCTGCGTCCCGCGTGGCAGATCGCGGCCGGGGACCTGTCGCCGGATGCGCTGGCTCTTGCGCGGGAGAATGCGTCCCGGCTCGGGCTGGAGATCACGTTCAAGCAAGGAAATCTGCTTGAACCGTTCGCGGGCGAGCCGCTGGACATTGTGGTGTCCAATCCGCCGTATATTCCTGCGGCGGATATTGAAGAGCTGCAGCCTGAGGTGCGCGATTATGAGCCGCGGCTGGCTCTGGACGGGGGGCCTGACGGATTGGCACCTTACCGGGTGATGATGCGGCAGCTCCAGCTTCTGCCGGCCCCGCCGCGGTTGATCGGTTTTGAGCTGGGCATGGGCCAGGCTGGTGATGTGGCTGAGCTCCTTAGAGAAGCCGGGCACTGGGAGGAAATTATGACTATTCCGGATTTGGCGGGGATTGACCGCCATGTGGTGGGAATCTCCCGGATTTCATGATGATGGTGAAAGGTAATAAGGAAATCCCTGATCGATATCCCAGTATATTTGCGTTTCATAGAAGACTCGAACTATATTAGAATGAGACGGAATATGCAGCGCTTGTTCCGCGAAGGAACCATCGGTTAGGATAGACATGATTTAACGTGGTTCTTACGCACATGCATAAGGAACTGTAGAGGTTGAACTAAAGAAAGATCGGGGAATGGATTTATTATTAGATCAGACAATCTGCAAACAACTTTGACCTTAAAGAACACTTCACCTAAGATGCCTGCATCCATACGATCTTTTGTTCAACTTATATAGATCACTGTATATAGATTAAATAGATGAACTTCTGGAAGAACAGTTGTAAATGCTGTACCTGGGGAACGTGAAGGGAGCCGCTTCATGCTTAACAAGTTTAAAAAAGTTGATTGGTCGATTGTGTTTATTGTATTTATACTCGGAATCTTAAGCATCGTGCTAATCCATAGTGGTATAGCTGCTTGGCCGAAATTTAAAAACGCGGATACCCGGATGATTTTTTTCTATATCGCCGGATTTATCGCCTTTTTTGGAATGATGCTGATTGATTTCCGGATTCTAACAAAGTACTTTATGTATTTGTTTGGGGCCGGTATGATTCTGATGGTTATCGTTATTCTAAAAGGGGAGACGGTCAACGGGGCCCAAGGCTGGCTGAATCTCGGTCCCCTCAGTATCCAGCCAGCAGAGCTGTTCAAGCTGGTGCTGATTATCACGCTGGCAGCCCTGTTAAGGCGGAAATACCGGATGAGCCTGTCGTTCTGGAAGGATGTTGTTCCGCTGGGGCTTGTGACACTCATTCCTTTTGGAATGGCGATGGTTCAGAATGACATCGGGAACGGGCTCAGCTACCTGGTCATTCTCCTGGGCATGCTGTGGATCGGGAAAATGAAATATTCTCATGCTCTGATTATTCTTGTGATTACGGCCGTGGCGGTTGTTGGCGGAATCAAGGCCTATATTACTTTCCACGACGAGATTGCTACAACACTAAAGTCGACGAATAAGCAGCACTGGTTGGACCGGATTGACCCATGGCTGATGCCGGAGGAAGCCAGTCAGAAATCTGCCTACCATACCAAAAATGCAAGTGTGGCCATTGCAGCTGGGGGTATGTTCGGTAGGGGGTATATGCAGGGTCCGTATGTTCAATCCATGCGGGTACCTTATACGTATTCGGATTCGATCTTTGTTGTGGTGGCCGAGGAGTTTGGGTTTTTCGGATGTTCGGTGCTGCTTCTGCTGTATTTTATTCTGATACACCGTCTCATTCTGATCTCTCTAGAGTGCAGGGATAGGACCGGCCCGCTGCTTATTGTGGGGATCGTGTCGATGTGGCTGTATCAGATCTTCGAGAACGTTGGCATGTTCATGGGGCTGATGCCGCTCACCGGAATCACTTTGCCGTTCATCAGTTACGGGGGGACGTCGCTTCTCATCAATATGGCTAGCCTAGGCTTGGCGATGAGCGTACGAATTCATGGTCATGAGGTTGACGATGATATTCCGCAGACTACCCGCGCTTCTTTGAACCGGTCGACGTAATGGGTTTGGAACCGGATTTGGCATTGCCCTGGACTTCAACCGGAAGCAAATCCAAGTATACTGACTCTAAATTAGGAAGCGGCTGTTCCCAGCACTTCTTGACCGGGATTAGAAACGATGGACCCGGGAGCAACCTTGAAAGTTGAAATTGGTTCAGGCCATTAGTGTCTTGCTAGTCTCTAAGCAGGTTGATCGGGGGCAGCACCAAGAACAGTGATACCAGTACATCCAAGTGCTGATTAACGTTTAGGGGAGTTAGTCTGGTAGTCCCCTGGAAGCAACTGTTTAGCGCCACCTCGTTCCGACTTTACAGAATGAGGGTGCAGCTCCCACTCCGGGACCTAAAGCAAACAGCAGTTTAGCAAGTCGCCTGCCGGCCATTCGTGGCCATGGTAGGCGGCTTTTTGTTTTTATCTTTGTTTCTCTCATAAATTGCTAGATTCATAGGTTTAAGACTCCCGGCACCGGACATACTGATAGACATCAGGAGTTAACGGTAAAGGGGAGATTGGAAATGGCGGGAAGATACGGGGGAAAAAGAATCGGCAGACTGCGCAGCGTGGTGCTGCTGGTCATCTGTATAGCAATTCTAGTGATGTCCTGGGAAGAGCAGAAGACGGATGCGGCGGTCACCAGTACGGAGATTCCGAAGGACTCCATCCGGCTGCGGATTCTAGCGAATTCGGACCGGCCGGAGGATCAGGTGGTTAAACGGAACGTTCGGGATGCGGTAGTTGAACAGATGAATAGCTGGGTGAAAACGCTGGAGAACCCGCAAAGCCTGGAAGAGGCCCGTGCGGTTGTCCGGGAGAAGCTGCCGGAAATCGAAGAGCAGGTAGGGCGCACACTGAAGGCGAAGGGTGAGACCTACGGTTATAAAGTGGAGCTGGGCGTTGTTCCCTTTCCTACGAAGATGTATGGTGGCGAAGTTTATCCTGCGGGTGACTATGAGGCGGTGCGGGTAACCCTTGGATCTGGGGCGGGCCAGAACTGGTGGTGTGTGCTGTTTCCACCGCTCTGTTTCATCGATGCGGGGACAGGAGATGCGGTCGCACAGAAGGCGGGCGACATCAAGACGGCATCGGCCGAAGGCAGTCAAAAGAGCGGGGCAGAACAAGGAGAGAAGGCTGAGCAGGCGCCAAAGGTCCGGTTCTTCCTCTGGGAACTGCTTAGCGGATTCTTCCACTGGGTGGGCAGTTTGTTTGGTTAAGCTGCGGGATAACGGCTTGAAGGTGTTGCCTGATTAGTAATCTGATTAGTATTCTGATTAGCAATTTGTTTTGTACAGCACTTATGGTAAAATTATTGGTATTCTAAATTCGTATTCTTACAAGTTTTGCCGGAACCTTGAACCTTCCGTGTTTAATCTGGATTTAACACTGCTGTAGTAGTGATATGAGCATTAAACCCGCCAAGGGTGGTATGGGCCGAGCATTTCGGTCTTCAGGGAATTCATAATTGAACCGGAGAGTGCTTTCACTTGCCTGGAACTGGTGCAGTTTGCGCCTGCTGGGAGTGGGGCGCTTTTCTTATGTTATGAACCTACAGAAAACAATGGAATGGGGCTTCTATATGGAACACGATCATGAGCTGAAACAGAATAAAGGGAAGAGTCAGGATAATCAAACTGCCACCAAATATTGGGATGTGACGGGCCTGATCGTGAACCCTGAGGCAGGCCGCGAATCGGAAAAGGGTGGACTGGAGCAGCAAGCGAATGGCCGGCTATCGAATCGGGAGCGGACGACTGAGAAGCCGTCTGCTGAAGAGCGGCTGATCCAAGAGCAATACGCCAGGGAGCGGTCCGCTGAGCAGTCTATTCTTGAGGCCGCGGCGATGCTCAGAGCTGGACAGACGGTGGCTTTTCCGACAGAAACGGTGTACGGCCTGGGAGCGGATGCACGCAGTACGGAGGCGGTCGAGCGGATCTTTGCAGCCAAGGGCCGACCTTCGGACAACCCTCTGATTGTGCATATTGCGGAGCTGTCCCAGCTGGACGAGCTTGTGCTTGAAGTGAACGATACAGCCCGGAGGCTGATGGAGGCCTATTGGCCGGGCCCGCTCACACTGGTGCTGCCGGTGCGTCCGGGTGCGGTCTCTCCGCGCGTGACCGCCGGTTTATCCACCGTGGCCGTACGCATGCCGGCCCATGACATTGCGCTGCGGCTGATTGCCGCAGCGGGCTGCCCGGTGGCGGCGCCCAGCGCCAACCGCTCGGGACGGCCGAGCCCGACGCTGGCCAGCCACGTCGGCGAGGACCTTGCCGGCCTGATCGGCGGCATCGTGGACGGCGGGCCCACCGGTGTGGGCCTCGAGTCCACCGTGGCCGAGGCCGGCGCGGACGGCACCGTGACCGTGCTTCGCCCTGGCGCGGTCACGGAAGAGGCGCTTGCCCGCGTGGCGGCAAGCGTGCACACGGACCCCGCCCTGCGCAGCGGCGGGGATGCAGACAGCAGCCCGGCTCCGCGGTCGCCGGGCATGAAATACACGCACTATGCGCCGCAAGGCAGTCTGCGCATAGTGCGTGGGGACGACCCGGCGGCTGTGACGCGCCGGGTCCAGGAGCTGCTCACCGCGGCTGAGGCGCGCGGCGAGGTGACCGGGGTGCTCGCGTATGACGAGCACCTGCCGCAGTACCGGGCGAGCGTCGTGATCTCGCTCGGCCCGCTCGGTGCGCTGGAGAACGCGGCGCACCGGCTTTATGCGGGGCTGCGCCGCTTCGACGAAGAGGGGGCTACCTTCATGGTTGCCGAGGCCTGCCCGGAGGAGGGGCTCGGCCAAGCGGTGATGAACCGCCTGCTTAAAGCGGCGGGCAATGAGGTAATAGACGTATAGCGGTGATGGCTGCCGGAGATAACCGGCGGTAGATCTATTGGAAAGGCGGGATGGCGATGATCCAGATAGGATTGACCGGATGGGGAGATCATGATGATCTGTATCCTGCGCGTACCCCGGCCCGGGAGAAACTGCGTATTTACGGACAGCATTTTCCGGTGGTTGAGGTGGACAGCTCCTTCTATGCCATACAGTCCCAGGATAATTTCCAGCGCTGGGTGGACAGCACGCCGGAACACTTTAGCTTTTTTGTGAAGGCTTATCAAGGCATGACAGGGCATTCGCGCGGCAAAAACCAGAAATTTGCCGGGCCTGGTGAAATGTTCGAGGCCTTCATCCGCTCCATTGACCCCGTGGTGAATGCGGGCAAACTGAATGCCATTCTGTTTCAATTCCCGCCCTGGTTCGATTGTACACCGGATAGTGTCCGCAGGCTTCGGGCTATCCGCAAATGGATGGGCGATCTGCCGCTGGCTGTTGAATTCAGGAATCCCAGCTGGTTCCAAGACGACACGCGGGAGAAGACGATTCAGTTTATGCGCGAAGAGGGCTGGTTTCACGTGATCTGTGATGAACCCCAGATTGGTCCGGGGTCAGTTCCTACAGTGCTGGAGCCAGGAGCAGCAGGGAAGACATTCATTCGTCTTCACGGCAGGAATGCGGAAGGCTGGAAGATGAGCAGCGCGCCAAATTGGCGGGAGATCCGGACGTTGTATCGTTATTCAACGGAAGAGCTTACCGAGTGGCGGGAGCATCTTAGACTGCTGGAAGAGAAAGACGCAGGGGATATTTATATGATTTTCAACAACAACTCCGGCGGGGACGCAGCGGATAATGCCAAGGAAATGATGAGTCTGCTCGGCATGAAGCCGGCGGCTCACGCCCCACGCCAAATGGATTTGTTCGGGGAAGCCTGAGGTTGTCTGTGTGATTAACTGTTAACTGTGCCTGGCAGATGGAGTGCAGGGCGGGCGGATTTCGGGTCTGCCATGCTGAACGGCGGTGTGGTAGTTGTGGGAGTTTCAGTTTTTGAATCGTGGCCTATTTAATTTTTGAATTGTCGTACGTTTGGATTAAATCCCACAATGGCAGCCTGCAGTTGGATCACAGCCCAAGAAGTTCCCCACGTTTAAGGCCGTATAACCATCAGGATGATAACCAGTACGGTTAGAACATGCACGGTTTTATTCAAGTAATTGAGCTTATGCGCAAAAGGTTCGTAGGCGGCGGGGATGTCCTCGCCGCTGTGCTGTGCAATGATCTGGCCCGCCTTCTTCATCGTGGGCTCAAGGATAGCCAGAATAAGTATCTCAATGAGAACAAACAGAACAAGGCTGAGGTTAAGCCACATTTTGCTAAAGCCGGTCTGATCAACAATCATGAGGAGCACGCCCGTCACAAACAGGGTGATTCCTCCAATCTTAGGGAACTTGCCCAGAGCGATGTTCATTTTATAAACGAACTTAAGCTGGCTGCTTGTCCGGGCGAAACCGGTGATCATCGGAAGTACAAAAGCAGGTCCGATGCCAATGATGGCTGCAAGTACGTGTATAAGCACCAGCAGCTTTTCAAATGCCTCCATAGGGGGTACCCCTCCTTAATATTTTTGATATGAAACAGGGCGGGGGCTTGCCGCCTTGTTCGCCTGATTCATCTTACTCTTGTCCGTATGAATTCATGCCAAGTTCATAGTATCTTGAGGTATGAAGCGGGGCTTTCTATCCACTTTCATTTTCTTGCAGTCCTCCTGAAGCCTGCTTTCTATTCTCCTCTTGTGGTTTTTGAACTCTCAGCTGTAGGCCGCGGATCAGCTTGTACAGGAAGCAGTGAACCAGAGGGATGCTTGGATGGGTGTAGGTGTAGAACCATGTGCCCATGGTCTGCCTTCTATGCACTGACGGGCTTTCATGGACCGGCGGGCGGCATCGATAGAAGGAACCTGCTGGATGGCAGGGGATAAGCTGTCATGAACCCTATCTTGTCCGCATACCTATTTCTGTAGGGAAAGCCAAACTTCTGATTTGCGGACATGGGGGAATGAGGAATGCATGAAGCAGCCGAGCGGCTGGGGGAACTGGCCACCATTGTCATGATGGCGGTCGCTCTGGGAATGGATGCTTTTTCTCTGGGCATAGGGATCGGCATGAGAGGGGTTCGTCTGCGTGAGGTGCTGCGGATCAGTTCGGTCATTGCCTTGTTCCATATTCTGATGCCCTTGCTGGGCATCTTCACCGGTGAATACTTAGGAATGCTGCTTGGACAGGTGGCCAGCTATGTCTCAGGCGGTCTGCTCGTCCTGCTCGGCTTGCATATGATCATAAGCTCCATACGCGGCGGAGGGACCGAAGTAGTGAACATTCGCAGTTTTTTGGGTATGCTGTTATTTGCGATGAGTGTCAGCGTGGACTCCTTCTCGGTTGGGGTTTCACTTGGCCTATTTCACAGCGATCTCGTGATTACGGTGTTGGCTTTTGGCTTTTTTGGTGGAGTGATGTCTGTACTGGGTCTGCTGCTTGGCCGCAGGGTCAGCCACAGCCTGGGGGATTACGGGGAGGCGGCAGGCGGAGCGGTCCTGCTGGCATTTGGACTGATGTTTATCTTTTGATACAATAAAGGGACTATGGCGCATAAGCCAGTCAGTTACCGGAGGTGAAGGCACAGATGCGGATTTTGTTTGTATGTACAGGGAATACGTGCCGCAGCCCCATGGCTGAAGGCATGCTTCGCAAGCTTGCGAAGGAGCGCGGGCTTGATGTGGAGGTAAGGTCAGCCGGGGTCGCTGCTGCGGAAGGCATTCAGATTTCTTATCATGCGGAAGGGGTTCTGCGTGATCATGAGATTCATGACCGGATTACCTCGACGCCGCTACGGGGGGAGCTTACCGAATGGGCTGATCTGATTCTTACGCTTACCCAAGGGCATAAACGCCAGGTTATTCAGGTGTTCCCGGATGCTGCGGGCAAGACCTACACGCTTAAAGAATACGTGGAAGATGATGAACGGGTACTTGAAGATTTGAAGGAACTGGACAGCCTGCTCGCAGCAAGGGAACTGAATATGTCGCTTGGACAGCCGTTTAGCGAAGCCGATGCCGAGCGGATTATTGAGCTTCGGCAGCGTATTCCGGTCTATGATATTTCTGATCCGTTCGGCGGATCACGGGAGGATTACGACCGGACGGCCGCAGAGATTCGCACGGCACTGGACAAGCTGCTGGACATGTTGAAGCGGGATGGATCGCAGTAATTTGGCTTGCAAATCAGGCCGGGTTGCTATATGATGAAAGTGAAAATTGCAGATCCGGTGTGACTGGCGACGAGAGTGGGCGATAAACCACGATGGAGCATCGGAGTATACGGCCGGTCGCCTGGGCAAAAGAGCACACGCATTCCTTGGGATGCGTACTGCTCTTTTTTTCGTTCCGTCTTTCGATTTCTTGTCGGATTTTAGGTATAATAAGTCTTTGTGGAGCGGTGATTCTTCAAGTTCCCGCTAGGTGAACGGTTAGTCTTCTGCCTGAAGCATGAGCTTCTTATGCCTGACTGAAATGGGAGGAATGTGAGAATGAATAAAGGCAATGGGGAATTGGAACTATCCATACGTGAGCAGGCCGCTGTTGTGTTGAAGGATCTGGCTGAAGCCGCGAGGCTCGGGCCGGGTAAAGTCGTGGTGCTTGGAGTCAGCACCAGTGAGGTTGCAGGCAGCCGGATTGGCACAAATGGTGCGGAATCCATCGCTGCCGAGCTTTATGAAGGTCTGGAGCAGGTCCGTTCTGCCTATGGTTTTGATCTTGTCTTTCAATGCTGTGAGCATCTCAACCGCGCCCTTGTGATGGAACGCGAGCTGCTGGAGCGTCTAAACCTCACTGAAGTCAGCGCTGTGCCTGTTCCCAAGGCAGGAGGCTCCATGGCGGCAGGAGCATACCGCCGTCTTAAGGCTCCTTGTTTAGCGGAGACGATCGAGGCTGATGCCGGCCTTGATATCGGTGAGACCTTGATCGGGATGCACCTGCGCAGGGTGGCTGTTCCATACCGGCCACAGGTCCGCTATATCGGGAAGGCCAGGGTGAACGCTGCTTGGAGCAGGCCGAAGCTGATCGGCGGGGAAAGAGCGGTCTATGTTCTGCCTCAGGTGCAGGACAATGATTTATGTGATTGATTTGTTATTCGTCGTGATTGATGAAACAACCAAATAGATTGTGGGAGGATGAAGGAACATGGAATATTTGAAGAAGCAGGACCCGGCAGTACTGGAAGCTATGAATCTGGAGTTGAAACGTCAGCGCAACAACATTGAGCTGATCGCCTCCGAGAACATTGTGAGCGAAGCAGTTATGGAAGCTATGGGCTCCGTGCTGACAAACAAATATGCGGAAGGCTACCCAGGCAAACGCTATTACGGCGGCTGCGAGCACGTGGATATCGTAGAGGATATTGCCCGTGACCGCGCTAAGGAACTGTTTGGCGCTGAGCATGCCAATGTACAGCCTCACTCTGGAGCTCAGGCGAACATGGCTGTCTATTTGGCCGCTTTGAAACCTGGGGATACTGTTCTTGGGATGAACCTGGCCCATGGTGGACATTTGACCCACGGCAGCCCGGTTAATGCTTCCGGTCTCATGTATAACTTTGTTGCTTATGGTGTTCAGGAAGATTCCTTCACGATTGATTACAATGAACTGCGTAAGCTAGCATTCAAGCACCGCCCTCGTATGATCGTTGCCGGTGCCAGTGCATATCCGCGCATCATTGACTTCGAAGCAATTGCGTCCATTGCGAATGATGTAGGAGCCCTGTTCTTCGTAGATATGGCGCATATCGCAGGCCTGGTTGCTGCCGGACTTCATCCAAGCCCAGTGCCTCACGCCCATTTTGTAACCACGACTACACATAAGACGCTTCGCGGTCCTCGCGGAGGGCTGATTCTATGTAAGAAGCCTTGGGCACAAGCGATTGACAAGGCGGTATTTCCTGGGATTCAGGGTGGGCCTCTAATGCATGTGATTGCTTCCAAAGCCGTGGCTCTTGGTGAAGCACTGCAGCCTTCCTTCAAGACCTATGCCGAGAATGTAATCAAGAATGCCAAGAGATTGGCCGAGACTTTGGTGGAAGAAGGCCTCAACCTCGTTTCCGGCGGAACGGACAACCACCTGATGCTGATCGACACCCGCAACTTGAACATTACCGGTAAAGATGCTGAGCATGTTCTGGACTCTATCGGAATTACGGTCAACAAGAATGCGATTCCGTTCGATCCAACCAGCCCGTTTGTGACCAGCGGCATCCGTCTGGGTACGCCTGCTGCGACCTCCCGTGGCATGGATGAGGAAGCAATGATTGAAGTCGGACGCATTATTGCGATGACATTGAAGGCTCCTCAGGACAATGCGGTTCTGGATCAGGCCCGTACCCGCGTGGTGGCCCTGACTGACCGTTACCCTCTGTACCCGGAAATGAAATACGAATAAGAGCATTAGCGGAAATAAGGCTCCTGTGCAGGATTGCACAGGGGCCTTTATTGTATGTCATGATTTAAATAGGGTGATGGTATCACCTGGGAGATGTTTGGCAATAATGCAATTGATTTTGGCTTAGGCTGGGTGGCATGTCTGGAATTAGGGGAATTGAAGGTGAAAATGGCTAAGGGGAGTGATATAATAAACAGGATTTGGCCGAGGTATGCAGGGATTGAACAGATCTGCTGATCATTCTTTCTGCATGAATGGACAGGCCATAATGGATAACAAGAAGTAACCTGACCGGAGGGACCAACATGGGAAAATTGGTGATATGTGATCACCCCTTGATTCAACACAAATTGACATTTATCCGTGACATGAGAACGAACACGAAGGATTTCCGCGAATTGGTAGACGAAGTAGCCACTTTGATGGCTTATGAGATTACGAGAGAGGTGCCGCTTGAATCGATCACGGTTCAGACACCGGTGGCCGAGACCGAAGCGAAGGTGATATCCGGGCGTATGCTGGGACTCATTCCTATTCTGCGTGCAGGACTTGGGATGCTGGATGGCGTTCTCAAGCTGCTTCCCGCGGCCAAAGTGGGTCATGTGGGCTTGTTCCGGGACCCGGAGACGCTTCAGCCGGTGGAATACTACGTTAAGCTTCCTACAGATGTTCAGGAACGTGAGTTGATCGTGATTGATCCGATGCTGGCAACCGGAGGCTCCGCAATTGCAGCGATTGAATCGCTCAAGAACCGGGGCTGCACCCAGATCAAGATGATGAATTTGATTGCCGCGCCGGAAGGCGTCAAGGCTGTTCAGGAAGCCCATCCCGATGTGGATATCTACGTGGCGGCGCTGGATGAGCGCTTGGACGATCATGGTTACATCATTCCGGGGCTTGGCGACGCGGGTGACCGCTTGTACGGTACCAAGTAACCGGCTTTTAGACAGCCTGTACGCGGCTTCTGTGAAGGTAGCCATTTGGGTGGGGCGGGCGGTCCCTGAAGAAGGGGATTGGAATCGTGTCCCGAAAAATCAGACATCAGTTGGCCATTATACATCAAGATTTCGCCCTTTAGGGTCCGGGTACGAACGTTCCAGTTTATCCACAGGTGAGCCTGGACTTCCTCGGATAGCCCGAGGTGCGGCTTTTGTTCAGGGAAATAGAAAGGGGTTACTGTTTTGACTAAAAAGATAAAAGTAATGACGATTTTTGGCGTGAGACCGGAGGCCATTAAGATGGCTCCCTTAATTCTGGAGCTTCAGAAGCATCCGGAGCAGATTGAATCTGTGGTATGCGTTACAGCACAGCACAGAGAGATGCTGGATCAAGTGCTTGAAGTATTCAAGATTGTGCCGGATTATGATCTAAACGTAATGAAAGAGCGTCAGACCTTGAACGAGGTGACGATCCGGGTGCTGCAGGGTCTGGAAGAGGTACTCAGGCAGGCTAAGCCGGATATAGTGCTGGTGCATGGGGATACTCTTACGACCTTCCTGGCCAGCTATGCGGCATTCCTGCAGCAAATCCAGGTGGGTCACGTGGAAGCCGGGCTCCGCACTTGGAACAAATTGTCCCCTTACCCGGAAGAGATGAACCGTCAGCTTACCGGAGTACTTGCGGATATGCATTTTGCGCCGACGGAATGGTCTGCGGATAATCTTCGCAAGGAGAATAAGAAGGAATCAACCATTTATGTCACAGGCAATACGGTGACAGATGTGTTTCAATATACCGTGAAGTCGGATTATACACATCCGGTTCTAGACTGGGCTGCAGGTAAGAGACTGATCCTCATGACTGCACACCGGAGGGAGTCCCAGGGTGAACCGCACCGTAACATATTCCATGCTGTTCGGAGAATTGCGGATGAGTTCGAGGATATCGCGATCGTATATCCTGTGCATCCTAGCCCTGCGGTAAGGGAGCCTGCTTATGAAATTCTCGGGGGCCACCCGCGAATCAAACTGATTGATCCGCTGGATGTGGTGGATTTCCATAACATCTATCCTCATACCCACCTCATCTTAACCGACTCGGGTGGTATGCAGGAGGAGGCGCCATCCTTTGGTGTGCCGGTGCTTGTTCTTCGTGATACTACGGAGCGTCCAGAGGGAGTTGAGGCCGGAACTTTGGAACTCGTAGGTACGGATGAAGAGAAAGTTTACGAACGGACAAGAACACTTTTGACAGATACAGCTGTCTATGAATCCATGAGCCGGGCGGCCAACCCATACGGAGATGGGAAGGCTTCAGAGCGAATCGTCAATGCGATTTGTCACCATTTTGGACTAAATGAAGAACGGCCTGACAAATTTCACACAAAGTTCACAAATTAACATCTGAGCCAGAATGAGTGAGAAATAGACAGCATACAGTTATACTGTACGCTTTGGTGGTTGTCAGAGTCGAATTTTTTATACTTCGCGCTTTAAAGCGCGAAAGATTTCTTCGTTGACAAAGGTTCACTGATTTCAGTAAAATAAACTGGGATTATAAGGTGGGTTGAAGTATGACTAAACCTCTGAAAAGCCCAAGGAAATCAAGCGATTCAGACTCTGACAAACCGGCTCGTACCGGGAGCGTCCTCAAAGCTGCAGGTCTTGTGTCCGCGATTGGAATTGACATTGCTGTATGCACGGTTGCCGGGTATTATCTGGGCAGCTGGTGGGATAGTTTTGGCAGCGGTTCCGCAACCGGTATCCGCACCGGAATTGGCGTGCTGGTTGGCGTCGTTATCGGCATGGTCAGTGTCATATTCCTCATCAAAAAGGTCATGGAGGACAGCGATGGATGAACTGCGGGTATACCGTAGAGTGCTGAAGGTGGCAACCTACTCTGTCCTTGCTCTCTGCTTCATAGCAGCGGCATTGGTAGGGTCATATAAGTCGATTCCGCTCGGAATTGCACTTGGAGTTGTCGTCAGCTATGTTAACGCCAACTATTTGGCATTCAAGGTTCGACGTTTTATGGATGGAATTACAGGCCAGGAGAAACGACGGCCGGGACTTGGATTCTTCACCCGTGCCGCCTTGGCTTTGGCAGCTGCCATGATAGCCTATAAAAAACCGGAGATGTTCAATATGTTTGCGGTTGTTGGCGGATTGGTCTTCTCACAGTTCCTTCTACTATTTGCAGGTCTTATTCAGTCTAGAAAGGAAGAAGATGACGCGTCTGAGAAAGGGGTGAAAAAACATGCATGAATCACCAATTATTAAGTTGGGCGGACTGCGCATTGACCTTTCTGTTGTTCTTATGCTAGTTGTCACCTGCGCTATTGTTTTTATCCTTGCTAAACTCGCAACACGCAAACTTTCTGTGGAGAACCCAAGCAAGATACAGAACTTCATGGAATGGGTGATAGAGTTTGTACAAGCTCAGATCTCTAGCGCCATGGACTTCAAGAAGGGCAAGCCGTTCCTTGCTCTCGGCGTCACGATGATCATGTTCATCTTTGTAGGGAACATGCTCGGACTGATCTTCGGGGTTGTGACCGAATACGATAATAAGGATGCAGCTACGGCCTTCGGTCAGCCGATTGTTTCGGTTACTGAGAAGCTGGATACACTTCACGCGAAAGGCGAAGCTCATCCGCACGCTGAAGTAGCGTGGTGGAAATCACCAACCGCGGATATCAGCGTAACCATGGGTCTGGCACTCCTGGTATTTGTAATCGTTCATTACCTGGGGGCAGTGAAGAATACGAAGGCTTATTTCAAACACTACTTCCAGCCTTATCCGGTTTTCTTCCCGATCAACCTGATTGAGCAATTTTCCAAGCTGCTGACGCACGGGATCCGTCTATTCGCCAACATTTATGCCGGTGAGGTTCTGATCGGTGTCATTATGGGGCTGGCGTCATCCAATGTGATCGGAGCTGTCCTGTCGGTACCGCTTCTGATGGCTTGGCAGGGTTTCAGTATATTTATCGGTGCGATCCAAGCGTTTATCTTCGTCGTATTGATGATGGTGTATATCTCGCAAACCGTGGATATGCATCACGAAGAACATTAACACACAAGTTTGAACTTCAAGCTTGAACGATATTACTAAACAATCACAAATTTTGAGGAGGATTTACACATGGAAGGAATGGCATTATTAGCAGCAGGTATCGTAGCAGGTCTGGGCGCACTTGGCGCAGGTATTGGTAACGGTCTTTTGATCAGTAAAACAGTTGAAGGTGTTGCTCGTCAGCCGGAATCTAAGTCCACTCTTCAAACTCTGATGTTCCTTGGAGTAGGTCTGATCGAGGTTATGCCAATCATCGGCGTGGTACTTGCGTTCATGTTCTACGGTAAAGCTTCATAATTAATGTACGACCCAAAGCTTGGCGGGGAAGGCGAAGTCCATCTGCCGCCTTCTTTATTCTTGAATAGCCCTGTGAAATGGGTCTGCCCGAGATGATCGACGCTTTTGGAAAGGAGTGACGAGGTTGAATTTCGTATGGGAATCTACAGTAATTACATTAATCGCTTTTTTAATCCTGTACTGGCTGCTTAGCAAATATGCATTTGGTCCCTTGTTCTCCATTATGGAGAAGCGCCGTGAGCTGGTGCGTCAGCAGTTGGACGAAGCCAAAGCCACACGCGAACAAGCAACAGCCTATGTTGAGGAACAAAAGCAAGCTCTTCAGCAAGCGCGTCAGGATGCTTACGATATCATCGAACAATCCAAGCAAACCAGCAGCAAGCAAGCCGCTCAAATTGTGGAGCTTGCCAAGAACGAAGCTACTCGTCTGAAAGAAGACGCTGTGCGTGAAATTCAGAACGAGAAGAACAATGCGGTTGAACAGCTTCGCAGTGAAGTGGGTGTCGCTTCTGTCAAGATTGCTTCCAAGCTGATTGGCAAAGAAGTGAAAGAAGACAGCGTACAAGGCGAGCTGGTTGACCAGTACCTTAAAGAAGTCGGTGGCAGATCATGAGCCGCGAAACAGTTGTAGCCAGACGGTATGCTAAGGCGCTCTACGAAGCTGCCGCACAGGATGGCCGCACGCTCGAGACGGAACAGGAACTGACCGCAGCAGTAACAGCTCTTACTTCTGACAAGGATGTTATGAATTTTATTGTCTCTCCTAATATTTCAGAAGAAGTTAAGTGGAATATTATCAGCGGCAGTCTTGAGGGCAAAATGTCCCAAACGGTTATTTCCGCTCTGAAGCTGGTGATTGAACGCGGCAGAGTAGATATCCTGCAGGATATGCTTAATAGCTATACGAAGATTTCCAGCGATGCGCTGGGTATTGCCAATGCGGTAGTATACACTACTTACCCTCTGAATGAGCAGGAGCAGCAGCAGGTTGCCCAGGAGTTTGGAGATTTGGTTCATAAGAAGATTCGTGTGAATAACGTGATTGATAAAGATTTGCTCGGCGGTATGAAGGTGGTCATTGGCGATACGCTGTATGACGGCAGTCTAGCGGGTAAATTGGAACGCCTTGAAAAGTCTTTTCGAAGATAAGCACTGAAGATAGGGGTGAAATTCTTGAGTATCAGACCTGAAGAGATCAGTACACTGATCAAAAGTCAAATCGAACAATATAAAACGGATATCGAAGTAGCTGAAGTCGGAACCGTAATTCAAGTTGGTGACGGGATCGCCCGTGTTCACGGACTCGAGAATGTTATGGCTAACGAGCTGCTCGAATTTGAGAACGGCATCTTCGGCCTTGCCCTCAACCTTGAGGAAAGCAATGTGGGTGTCGTTATTTTGGGACCATACAGCGAAATTCGCGAAGGTAACCAGGTTAAACGCACAGGACAAATTATGCAGGTTCCTGCAGGCGACGCCCTGCTTGGACGCGTAGTAAATCCGCTCGGACAACCGCTCGACGGCAAAGGTCCGATTAATACTACAGAATTCCGTCCTGTAGAGAACAACGCTCCAGGCGTTATCGAGCGTAAATCGGTACATGAGCCGATGCAGACCGGGATCAAGGCAATTGATGCCATGGTACCTATCGGCCGCGGACAGCGGGAATTGATCATTGGTGACCGTCAGACAGGTAAAACTGCTGTTGCCATCGATACAATTCTTAACCAAAAGGGCAATGGCGTTAAATGTATCTACGTCGCTATCGGCCAGAAGCAATCCACGGTAGTTAACGTGGTGGAAACTCTTCGCCGCCATGGTGCCCTGGATTACACGATCGTTGTGACGGCATCCGCTTCGGATCCTTCACCGCTTCTGTATATCGCACCATATGCCGGCGTGGCTATGGCCGAGTACTTCATGTACAAAGGCGAGCACGTCCTGATCGTTTATGATGACTTGTCGAAGCAAGCTGCGGCTTATCGTGAATTGTCCCTGCTTCTTCGCCGTCCACCGGGCCGTGAGGCATTCCCTGGTGACGTATTCTATCTGCATTCCCGTCTGCTTGAGCGTGCTGCGAAGCTTAGCGATGAGCTTGGAGGCGGTTCGATTACGGCGCTGCCGTTTATCGAGACCCAAGCCTCCGACGTATCGGCATACATTCCAACCAACGTAATTTCCATCACGGATGGACAGATCTTCCTGGAGTCCGACTTGTTCTATGCAGGTCAACGCCCGGCGATCAACGTAGGTATCTCCGTATCCCGTGTCGGTGGTTCCGCTCAGATCAAAGCGATGAAGAAGGTTGCCGGATCTCTCCGTCTGGACTTGGCTCAATACCGTGAGCTTCAAGCGTTCTCTCAGTTCGGTTCGGATCTGGACAAATCCACTCAGGCGCGTCTAAACCGTGGTGCCCGCTTGATGGAAATCCTGAAGCAGGGTGTCAACCAGCCGCTTTCTGTTGAGAAACAGGTTGTCAGCTTGTACACTGCGGTAAGAGGATACCTCGATGATATCCCTGTGGCGGATGTCCGCCGTTTTGAAGCCGAATTCCTGGGCTTCATTGAGAGCAATCATGCTGAAGTTCTGCAATCGATCCGCGATACTAAGGATTTGACTACGGATAATGAAGCGGCTCTGAAAGAAGCTATCGAGAAGTTCAAGAAGGGCTTTGCTGTCTCTGCTTAATGTAACGAACGCCTAAGCTTTGAACATTGTGTCAAGGCTTAGGCTGCCATAATCGGTGAAATAGATTGTAATTCGGGATTTGGCCCAGGCCAAATCAAGTTAAAGCTTTCGAAGTAACTTTGGCTCCGCCAAAGTTTAGTAACGCTTACGAAGTAGTTTTGGCTCTGCCAAAACTTTAAGGTGGTGAAATCATGGCAAAAGGGATTCGCGAAATAAAACGTCAGATCAAGAGTATCCAAAGTTCCCGTCAGATCACGAAAGCGATGGAGATGGTGGCTGCATCCAAGCTTCGCAGAGCACAGGAGAAAGCCCAGGCTTCTCGTCCTTATGCAGAGAAGCTTCGCGAAGTGGTCAACGGTATAGCCGCAGGCACCAAAGGAATCTCGCATCCTATGCTGGTAAACCGGCCGATCAGGAAAACGGCGTATATCGTTATTACCTCCGATGCTGGTCTTGCCGGCGGTTACAATGCTAACATGCTCCGTGCGGTGATGGATAAGATCAAAGCTTCTCACTCGTCCAAAGATGAGTATGGTCTGTTCGTAGTAGGCCGTAAAGGGCGCGATTACTTCAGACGGCGTGAACTTCCGGTTGTTGGCGAAGTAACCGAGCTTTCTGATTTCCCTTCATTTGCAGATATTAAGAGCTTAGCGTACGCGGCGGTTCGCAGCTTTGAAGAGGAGCAGTTTGACGAGGTTTACATCTGCTACAACAAATTCATTAACCCGCTTACCCAGATACCTACCATTAATCGACTGCTTCCGTTTGAACAGCCTGAGGCTGCTGCATCAAGCGGAGTCAAAGCAAGCTATGAGTATGAGCCTACCCCTGAAGATGTCCTTAAGGTGCTTCTGCCGAAGTATGCGGAAACCATCATTTATGGTGCTCTTCTGGAGGGCAAGGCAAGTGAACTTGGCGCGAAAATGACAGCGATGGGTAATGCTACGAAGAATGCCAGCAAATTAATCGGTGAATTGACACTGACTTATAACCGTGCTCGTCAGGCGGCAATTACTCAGGAAATTACGGAGATTGTTGCCGGGGCGAACGCTCTGTCTTAAATCTAGTTAGGTTACAATGACCGTTTGCGAGGATGACACTGTACGCTAAGCTGCAGTTCTGGCAAACGTTGAGGAGGGAAACAAGAAAGATGAGTAAAGGACGCGTTGTCAGCATTACGGGTCCGGTTGTCGACGTTGAATTTGAACGTGGTCACCTTCCCGAGATTTTTAATGCTATTAAAATTGATAAAAAGGATCAAAACGGAAACGTAGAAAGACTGATCCTTGAAGTATCCAACCATCTTGGTGATAACCAGGTTCGTTGTATCGCGATGTCCTCCACGGATGGTCTTGTACGCGGAACCGAGGCTGAAGACCTGGGCGCACCAATCTCCGTACCTGTAGGAGAAGCTACTCTTGGACGTGTATTCAACGTGCTTGGAGAAACAATCGACAACAGAGGCGAAGCCGCAGCAGCGGTGAAGAATCCAATTCACCGCCGCCCGCCAGCCTATGATGAATTGTCTACTCAATCTGAAGTCCTTGAGACTGGGATTAAAGTTATCGACTTGCTTGCACCGTACGCAAAAGGCGGTAAGGTCGGCCTGTTCGGTGGTGCCGGTGTAGGTAAGACCGTTATGATTCAGGAACTTATCAATAACATTGCCCAAGAGCATGGCGGTATCTCCGTATTTGCCGGGGTAGGCGAGCGTACCCGTGAGGGTAATGACTTGTACCATGAAATGACCGATTCCGGCGTTATCGGCAAGACGGCCATGGTGTTCGGACAGATGAACGAACCGCCAGGCGCACGTCTTCGCGTAGCCTTGACGGGTCTGACTATGGCTGAGTATTTCCGCGATGAAGAAGGCAAGGACGTGCTTCTGTTCATCGATAACATCTTCCGTTTCACGCAAGCCGGATCTGAGGTATCCGCCCTTCTTGGACGTATGCCATCCGCGGTTGGTTACCAGCCGACACTTGCTACAGAAATGGGTCAGCTTCAAGAACGTATTACTTCCACGAAGAAGGGTTCCGTTACATCCATTCAGGCGATCTACGTTCCTGCGGATGACTATACTGACCCGGCTCCGGCAACTACATTTGCCCACTTGGATGCAACAACGAACTTGGAGCGTAAAATCTCCGAGATGGGTATCTACCCAGCGGTAGACCCGCTTGCTTCCAGTTCCCGTGTTCTGGCTCCTGAAATTGTAGGGGAAGAACATTATAATGTAGCTCAAGAAGTTAAACGGATTCTTGCCCGTTATAAAGAATTGCAGGATATTATCGCGATCCTTGGTATGGATGAGCTGAGTGAGGATGACAAGCTGATCGTAGCTCGTGCCCGCAGAATTCAGCGCTTCCTGTCCCAGCCGTTCCACGTTGCCGAGGCATTCAACGGAATTCCTGGTAAATACGTGCCTGTAGCCGATACTGTGCGCAGCTTCAGAGAAATTCTGGACGGCAAGCACGATGATCTTCCAGAAGCAGCCTTCTTGTTCGTAGGAACTATTGAGGAAGCTGTGGAGAAAGCGAAGACTCTGTAAGACCCCAGCCATCCTGCCGAAAGGCTAGGGCTGTGAGACAGGTTCCCCCAGCAGGGGAACCTGGCCGTGTAATACGTAGATGGCTCTCCTCTGGATAGCCTGGCTTATGTTTACGAAGCAAGTTATCCTACTTAAGGAAAACATGGGAATTGCTTCGAAGATAGCTACCCTTTGGGTAGCTAAAGCCTATGCTTACGAAGTAGTTTTCCTATTCAGGGAAAACTAAGCAGTGCTTACGAAGATAGCTATCCTTTGGATAGCTTTTAGGAGGGTTGCAAGTGAGCACCTTTTTATTGGAAATCGTTACACCTGAGCGCGTTGTGTTCTCGGAACAGGTAGAGAGCCTTAGTGTACGCGGGGAAGAAGGGGAGCTCGGAATCCTTCCAGGGCACATTCCTTTTGTTACACCGCTTAAGGTAGCTCCGATCAAGGTGAAAACCGGGAAGAACTCTACAATTCTAGCCGTACACGGCGGGTTTGTTGAGGTGCAGAAGGATAAAGTCATCCTTCTGGCGGAGAGCGCGGAAGCACCGAATGACATTGATGTTGAACGTGCGAAAGCTGCGAAGGAGCGTGCTGAACGGCGTCTGAACGCGCATGGCAACCAGGATATGGTCGACCATCGTCGGGCAGAGCTTGCCTTGCAAAGAGCAATTACGCGGATCAATGTCTCCTCTCGGAGCAAAGAATAGCATTGAAGTAAGAAAGGGGCAATCCCAGGGAAGAACTCCCAGGGATTGCCCTTCTTTTCTTGTTTAAACTAGTAGTAATAGAATGATTACTGTCAATCGTTTATTACGGCGGTTAAGAGGACACTATTCAGGGGGGATAAGCTCACGGACATTATTATATAAAAGAAGTAAGAAAATGATTGAGTGAGTACCGGATAAGCTCCTTAAGCAAGAAAGGTGAGAAAATGGACTACTGAGGATTCAGTTTGCGATTTTGTAAGTAACAACCGACATAATTATTGATCAATTAGCAAGTAATAAAGTTCATAAGGTAATAGAGAAAGCAAACAGGCAAGGAAGCAAAGGAATAGGAATGCCTGCAAGACTGTAAGACTGTATAAAGTAAGACTGTAAGGCTGGTAAGCCTCCCGGTCTTACCAAGAAACTCTGCTGTGGACAAGAGCCTTGGCTTGGGAGATAAGACTCGAATCCAGGGTGCTGAGAATTTGATTGTCCATTCGGACACCAGATCCTATATGAATCTCAGACAGCCCGGTAGACTGAAGAAACTGGGGGAGTGCCTGCAATCCGATACCCGCCCCGGCAATAATAGTTAAAGTCCCAAGCTCGGCCGCCAACTGATTCAGTTCGCGCAAAGTGTCCTGGGCCAAGAGAGCCGAAGGTTTCCCGCCAGAGGTTAAGACATGAGTCACCTGTGGGTATTTGCTCAAAGTGCGAAGGGCTTCCTGCTGGTCGCGGACTTCATCAATAGCTCTATGGAAAGTCACCGGCAGACCGTCTGCAGCGTCAATAAACCGGGCAAGAAGGTCTTCATCCACTTTTTTATCTGGAGTAAGGGCACCAAATACAAGACCATCAATCCCTTTGCGTCTGAACGTTCTTGCATCCTTTAGAATAGTGTGAATGTCGTCAGCATCATAATGAAAATGACGGCTGTGCGGGCGTACCATAACCCGCATATCTATACTGCTGTGTTCTCTAATTTCTTCAACCAGCCCCAGGCTTGGTGTTAATCCTCCTTCTGCAGGAGCTGTAATCACCTCAATCCGGTCTGCTCCAGCGGCTTGGGCGATTTTAGAATCAGCAAGCGTATATGTAATCACTTCGAGTTTCATGTGTATTCCTCCATCAGGTAATATCCGGGGTCAATGATGCCCTGTTTATATAGCGTAATGATAAAGAAAAAATGTTTCAAGCTGATCTTATCTAATTGAATCGCTTACATATGGAAAAATAAGAAATTGTATATAAAAAGCTGGATTATTAGCGGCTTGGCAAGTATGATATAGAAGGTCTTTATTTTTGTAAAATAATCGATCTATAGTTTATTCTATGTATTACCGATATAATTTATTGGGTGATTAACCGATTGACATGTACCCGCATAAATTATAAGCATGCCCAAGGAGGAGTCCAGTTGTGGATTCAAGCACAGTGAGCCAATTGCCCTCAACAATTGCAGTAAGCGGTCTGGCCGCGATCATTGTATCTTTGGTTTGTATTGCCGTTGCCTGGTGGGCTCTGCAGAACCTCAAGATTGACTTGATCGTTCGCAATCCCAAGGGACCTCAAGGCAAGCTGCTACAGCTCTTGTTGGCGGTTGTTTTGGGACATTTTGTATCCTCGTTCATCCTTGATTATTGGGGATATACGCGGATGCTCAAGTACATGTTTTAATGTTTAAACGAATGGTTATATCTCTGTTAGGTAACTCGAACGCCTTGGTAATGTCGAATAACATCGAATCATTGTGTCAACACTGGAAATAAGGATTTTATGCTCCGTTAATATTTATCCCCGCATGGTAATCGGCCTTGCCTCGTACTATGCCCTTCTCGAAAAGGATCGGGTACTGACCCGAGGATAAATTTCCTTGGTCCAACACAAAACTTCCTTCGGCAGGCACTCAGCTTGGTGGAAGTATAGAATTCGACACAAACTTATGTAAACAAATCTTGAGCCATGTAAATAAACCATGTTATTATGAAACTTAGTGAATTAGCGGGATGCTTTTTTTCAGATGTTGAGAAAAAGAGAAAATGAACGCGCGGAGGGAACCAAGATGAGCAAATTTATCGTCCGCGGTGGCAATGTGCTGACGGGGACCGTCAAAGTCAGCGGAGCTAAGAACTCAGTGCTGCCCATAATCGCAGCTTCTCTGTTGGGAGAAGAAGGGGTTAGCATTATTCGGGATGCACCACCACTTGATGATGTGATGACGATTAATAAAGTATTGGAATATCTAGGAGCCGGTGTTACATACGAGCAGGAAGTGATCACGGTAGATGCACAAAATCTCGTATCCTGTGAAGCTCCCTATGAGTGGGTACGCAAAATGCGGGCATCATTCCTGGTCATGGGACCCCTGCTTACACGCATGGGACATACACGGATTTCTCTCCCAGGCGGTTGCGCCATTGGGACTAGACCGATCGATCAACACCTTAAAGGGTTTGAAGCTATGGGGGCCGAAATTAATCTGGGCCAGGGCTACATCGAGGCGAGATCCGAAGGCAGACTCCGCGGCGCGAAAATTTATTTGGATGTGGCCAGTGTAGGCGCAACTGAGAATATAATGATGGCGGCAACTCTTGCCGAAGGTACGACCATTATCGAAAACGCGGCGAAAGAGCCGGAAATTGTCGATTTGGCGAATTACCTGACGAGTATGGGTGCGGTGATCCGCGGTGCGGGAACCGGTATCATTCGTATTGAAGGTGTTGAGAAGCTGCGAGGCGTAGAACATACTGTAATTCCTGACCGTGTTGAGGCTGGAACGTATATGATCGCTGCGGCTATCACAGGTGGGGATGTTTTTGTAGAGGGTGCGATTGCAGATCATCTTGGCCCCGTCATCTCCAAACTTGAGGAAATGGGAGTTGTGGTGGACGTACAAGAGAACGGGGTACGTGTTACCGCGAATAAATCTTTGCGTTCTGTAGACGTAAAGACTCTGCCTTATCCAGGCTTCCCGACTGACATGCAGTCTCAAATGATGGCTCTTCTGCTTAAAGCAGAGGGAACGAGTGTGGTGGCTGAAACAGTATTTGAGAACCGCTTCATGCATGTGGAGCAATTCGCTCTGATGAATGCGGAGATTAAAGTGGAAGGCCGCAGCGCGATCGTAACTGGGGGTGCCAACCTGAAAGGCGCCAAAGTGTGTGCAACTGACCTTCGTGCAGGAGCCGCACTGATCATTGCTGGGTTGGTCGCCGAAGGTACAACAGAAGTAAGCGGCACGCATCATATCGACCGCGGTTATGTGAATCTGGCTGAGAAGCTGCAAGGACTCGGCGCCAATATCTGGCGTGTCTCGGAAGCTGCGGAAAGCGAGAAGGCACAAGTTGTTCAGGAAGATCTGAGCGTGTTCAAGATTCAACCAAGTTTGGCCTAATTATTTATGATGATTTGAAGACAAGGGCTCCTGCCGTAAGGTAGGGGTCCTTTTTTTTGTAAACATGCCACACCGCGTGCTGGGAGCTTTTCAATGGGAGGGGGGAATGACTCTGGTCAAAATGATAAGTTTACCGGTTTGTTATAGGCATTCGATAGACTTAAAGTAGCAACCATTTTCAGTTTTGGCTTGTTTAAGGGTTCTACCCCATCATCAAAACTCATATCTATAAGTATAGTGACAAAAAGATATAACGAGGAAAAGCTAGAGTGCTCTGAACATGAACAGAGCAAGCGGCGGATGATGGAGGTAACCGAAAAGATGAGAGACAACAGAGCATCGATTAAAGTGATTCTAACTCCGGAGGATTCTACAGCAGGTAGGGCCCCGTCCGAAATAAAGCCACCACGTGAGACCATCCCGCTGTCGTTGGAGGCTCCTGTTGCTGAGGGGCAGATTGCTGAAAAAACCGGGCATTCGGGGAATTCGCAAGCCAGTGGGTCTATTAAAGGTCAGGAGGGCAGGTCTGCACAGTCCCGCCCTTCCCTATCCTTAGTGCCTGGTCCAGCGGAGAAAAGTCGGCAGACAGTGAGTGATGCTGCAGTAAAGTCCTCTTCGCAGAGCGGTTATGGTGCCGAGAGAAGCGAATCAGTCAGTGGCAATGAAATAGGTGTATCCATACAAAAGCAAGTCCAGGCGGATTGGGCTCACAGAGCAATTACTGATCCTAGAGTAGGCGCTAGCGAACCACAGCCCGCTTATCAGGCGGATGAAGAGGGGGCGTCCAAGGCCGGCGGCCCTACCTTAAGCGCCCGAACGCCGCACGGCGCCACGTCCACGGCTCCGCCTGCGCCCGGGCAGGCCGCCCCGCAGCCTCTGCCTGCGGCTGCGGGGGAAGCCGGCGCGCCTGCGGAAGCGCCGGCAGTGCCCCAGCTGGCCCGGCAGGGCACGGGCCAGAACTCCTGGCCGCCCGGCGCGCAGACGCCGCAGCCGGGCGAAGCCCACACCGCCCCCCGCACAAGGGTCCGGGTGCGGGGCAAGGCGCGCGGTCCTTTCTTCCCGAGGTTCGGAAGAAAGGACCGCCAGATTGTCGCCGCGGCAGCGCTCATTGCCGCGGCGGCCCTGACCCTGCCCGCGCTGGTGATCAGCCTGCGCGGGCAGGGCCCTGTACCCGGCGCGGTGTCCCAGCCCGCGCCGGTCCGGGTTCCGGCGAAGCCGGTGCCTGCGCCGGCCGCGAAGCCGCAGGAGATGACGCCGGTCCGGGTCTATCTCTCGAAGACCGGCGCTGTGGAAACCCTGCCGCTCGAAGAGTATGTGGCGGGCGTACTGGCTGCCGAGATGCCCGCCACCTTCGAGCTGGAGGCGCTGAAGGCACAGGCCATTGCGGCACGTACCTTTATAGTAAGAAGACTTGCAGATGGAGATACAAGCGGGGTTCCTGGACGGGCCGCGGATGTGACCGATACGGTGGCCCATCAAGCCTATCTCTCCCGCCATGCCTTGAAGAAATGGAAGACAGATGGGGAAGCCGATAAGCTTGCCAGAATCCAAAAGGCTGTCCATGCCACGGCTGGGACGATTATGACTTACCAGGGCAAGCCGATTACGGCCTCCTTCTTCTCCGCCAGCAACGGGTATACTGAGAATTCAGAGGAATACTGGAATTACAAAATTCCTTATTTGCGCAGTGTGCCAAGCCCTTGGGACACCAAGCTGGACCCGGACTATAAAGAGACGGTCACCATGAGCTTGAGCAGTGTCTTTAATAAACTGGGACTGGCCCAGCCAAGTATTCCGGCGGTTGCGGGTCAGGCAGCAGGCACCCGCTCTCTGTTTGAAATTGTATCCAGTACGACAGGACATAGAGTTAAGGAAGCGAAGATAGGCGGAACCACCTTTAGTGGAAGGGAGATTCGGGAGAAGCTGGGGCTGCGGTCCAGCCAGTTCCGTTTTGATCCAGAAGGCAATCAGGTCAAAATTACAACTTACGGGTATGGCCATGGTGTAGGTATGAGCCAATGGGGAGCAAATGGAATGGCCAAGGAAGGATATACGGTGAACCAGATTCTAGAACACTACTATACAGGCATTCAATTCGCCCAAGCCTCACATTTGCTGAATAAGGCCAAGTAGAACGGACTAGACCAGTTTTGTGGCCTAGGCAGCTACGAGGGGGCTTGCGTTCACTAGATATAATCGGAAAGTGCAGCAGGGAGCAGCGCTCCTTTTTCCAGTAGAGGTCTCCATCAGAAGGGGGTCCATATTCCGGTGTGGCTCATCCTTTCACGTATAGTAGGGTTATAGCGATAGTTATATTCGTATAAACCTAAAGCTCACCCATCTTGTCGCTGGAGCAAAACATCCGCAAGACCTCATTTGTTTAAGGACCGCGCGGGGCTTAGGGGTTGCCCGGCAATAGAAGGGGAATAAGGCTCTAAAATTATTTTCTAAAAAAGTAGGATAGGCGAAGTATAAAAGAGTTGACCCCGGTAACACTTGTTACTGAGGTGATAAACTATGAATGATCAAAATCAGAAGCAGCACAAGAATGAGGAATCTCCTAAAATTGGATTGGGAGAGCCGGCTGTACCGGCATCCTCATGGAAAAGACTTTTGTCCAGAAAGTGGGTATACCCGGCAGCATACATGGCCATCGCGGCAATCATACTAACCTTAGTGTGGGTGTACCAGGGCGCGAGCCGTAAGCCGCAGGCTGAGAGCACATCGGGAACGGTGACCCAGCCGGTAGGGACTACCACGGGAGATACCAAGGTTAAGCCTGAAGATGGCACATCCGTTCAGACTGTCGCTACGCCGGAAGATCTCGTATGGCCGGTGGCTAACGCCGCCGAGGTTAATGTTGTTAAGCCGTTTTATGACAAGGATGCTTCAGCAGAAGAGCATGTGTCCGCGATCGTGCAGTATAACGACACGTTCGTGCCGAACACGGGTATCGACCTCGCAAGAGGAGATAACAAATCTTTTGATGTGAAAGCAGCTTTGGGTGGCAAGGTTACGCGGGTAGAGCAGCATGCGCTGCTTGGTTATGTGGTGGAGATCACCCATGCCAACAATCTAAAGACCGTCTACGAAAGTCTCGCGGATGTGAAGGTGAAGAAGGACGCTGAAGTGAAGCAGGGGGATACCCTGGCCACCGCCGGACGCAATGAGCTGGAAAAGGATCTTGGCAATCATGTTCACTTTGCCGTATACGAGAACGGCACACCGGTGAACCCGTCCCAGCTGCTTCCGCAAAAATAATGTGTTGACTTGGGGCAGGCTAGTCCACTAACTGAAAAGTCTTAGTACATAAGGCCTGCGCCAAACGGGGGATCTCCAGATCCCCCGTTTTTTTCGCTTGCTGTGTAAAATAATTGGCCCCGCGCAGGCTTGTCAGGCTTGGAAACAAAGAATATATGGGCACGCCCCTCATATACTGTACCAAACTATCTCGAGTTGGGAGGCGGGAGCGTGCATGATTACATTAAGGAACGAACCATTAAGATAGGCCGCTGCATCGTGGAGACGAAGCATACGGTTAGGACCATCGCCAAGGAGTTTGGTGTGTCCAAAAGCACGGTACACAAGGATTTAACGGAACGGCTTCCGGAGATCAACCCGGATTTGGCTGACCAGGTGAAGCATATTCTGGAGTACCATAAATCCATCAGGCATCTGCGCGGAGGAGAGGCAACCAAGATTAAATATAAGAAGACCACACCCTCCAAGCGGGAAGTGATCACAGCAGCGAATTAATCCGCCCTTATCACCCACTTTTCGTACGAAAAAAGACAGATATGTAATTGAATACGTCCCCCAAAGTATGATATTTTTAAATATGGTACAAGAATGCGGGTAATTTATCCAAACATCCCGAAATTTAGCTAAGCAAAACGGACTTCAGATGTGTTTTTTCTGGATGTTTCTGTAAAATTGACGGATATTCTGTCGAACAGAATGACCATAGACGTTAGGTTTCTTTTACCATTAAAAATACGCTTTGGGGGAGCTTTGTAATGATGAGCAAGGATATCGGAATTGATTTGGGCACTGCGAACGTGCTGATCCATGTAAAAGGGAAAGGTGTAGTGCTCGACGAGCCTTCTGTCGTCACGATTGAGAGCGATACCAAGCGTGTGCTTGCTGTCGGTGAAGACGCAAGGCGGATGGTAGGCAGAACACCTGGAAATATTGTGGCAATCCGTCCGCTGAAGGACGGGGTTATTGCGGATTTTGAAATTACGGAGACGATGCTGAAGTACTTTATTAACCGGGTTGGCGGGAAGAACTGGTACAGCCACCCACGGATTCTGATCTGTGCCCCAACCAATATCACCTCCGTTGAGCAGAAGGCGATTCGGGAGGCAGCAGAGCGCAGCGGCGCGAAGGAAGTTTATCTCGAGGAAGAACCGAAGGCGGCTGCTATCGGCGCCGGTATGGACATTTTTGAGCCAAGCGGCAATATGGTGGTGGATATCGGAGGAGGAACAACGGACGTAGCCGTTCTCTCCATGGGGGACATTGTCACGGCCTCATCGATTAAGATGGCAGGGGACAAGTTCGATGCCGCGATTATCCGTTACATTAAGACGAAGTACAAGCTCCTTATCGGTGAACGCACTGCCGAGGATATCAAGATTGGTATCGGAACCGTTCGTCCTGGCGGCCGCCAAGCTGAGCTGGACATCCGGGGCAGAGATATGGTGTCAGGACTCCCTCTCACGGTAACCATTTCGTCCTCCGAAGTTCAGGAAGCTCTATGGGAGCCCGTGTCTTCCATCGTCGCAGCAGCTAAATCAGTCCTGGAGCGCACACCGCCGGAACTGTCTGCCGATATCATTGACCGTGGTGTAATTCTGACCGGGGGCGGCGCTCTGCTGAATGGATTGGACGAGCTCCTCGCGGAGGAACTTCGGGTTCCGGTCGTGATCGCGGAAGATCCGATGCACTGCGTAGTTAAGGGCACAGGGCTTATGCTCGATAATTTGGATAGAGTTATAAAGAAAAAGTTCTAGTTATCCGATATATTGAAAAGAAGCATTTGCCGGGGCGGGCAATTTGGAATATAGATAGGCAGATGACGTAGCATAACTTGCCTTGATTTGGATAAATAAGTCCGGTTGCCTTTTTAATAAAAAAATAAACAGCCTTGTTCATTACGAAACAGGGAATTGTTTACAGTTGAATGTATGGATAAAGACATCCGGTTGAAATGTTCTTAAGGTCGCTGTTTGTTAACAGATTTCTTGATCTAAAAGTCATAATGTATAAATCATCTGTTCACAAAGGCGAACGCTGTACCTATCAAGAACCATTTCACCTTTTGTCTAGTCTGACCTTTCTTAAGTTCAACTTCAATAGTTTTAAATCCGTACCCAAGCAGTCGCCAAAGCTACAAAATTTAGCTCGTTCATCTGGTCAGGCATCCATGCTATGAAATTCAGTTCTTTTGCCCGGTCAGTCACCACTGCTACAAATTTTCTACACGTGGAGTTCAGAAGCTGTTCAATATCTAGCCTACAATCGGTCAGTCATCCATGCTACTAAATCAATTTATCAGTCACTCGATTACCCAAGCTAATAGCTATAGACACCACAACCCAAAAGCGTGTCCCGCAGGGACGACAAGCGGCCCGGAGCACGTATTTACCAAGTCCAGTTAGCCTAGCCCCATTCCCAAGCCATTCAGGTGTCCAGAGGACGAAGTCCTTGGGGCCCTCCCTTAGGCAAGGGAGGGTTTGGGAGGGTTGGGAAATTAAAAGATCGGTGATTTTTTTAAGAATTTTTAAGTTTTTAGGAGGTTTCCTATGCTGAGAGGACTCTATACGGCGGCTGCGGGGATGATGACCCAACAGCGTCTGCACGACACGGTGACACAGAATATCGCCAACATTAACACCCCAGGATACAAGTCTGTGAATGAGGCCGCACGCTCTTTTCCCGAGGTGCTTGTCTCGTTGGTGGGCGGAGATGCACCAGGCAACAGGCAGATTGGCAAGCTGAACACCGGCGTGTTCGCCGAGGAGACTCAGCCAATTTTCACCCAAGGAGATCTTAGAGAGACTGGTAAAATGTCAGACTTTGGACTGGAGTCCAGCCTTTCTCTAGTTGATCCTGCTACTGGACAACCTTATCCTTTTGACGAGTCAGGCAAGTATGTGAAGCAGGATGGCAGTGTGGTCTATCGGCCACAAGCATTCTTTACGGTGCAAGACAATGACGGCAATGTCCGTTATACACGGGATGGTAACTTCCATGTGAATGCTGCTGGGGAACTGCTCAGCTCCACCGGTTTTAGAGTGCTGGGCGCCAATGGGCAGCCTCTTGTCCTGAACCAACCGATCAAGGATCTTCAGACGGACGGAAAGGGAAACTTCCTATATAATGGGGCTCCTACCAACCAGCAGCTTCAGATTACGGTTGTGGAATCTCCTTACCAGCTTACGCGTAACGGTAATGGGGTATATGAAGCAGCTGATCCGCAAAAAGCCGGCATCCGTAATCTAGCGGCTAATGATGCCGTGACGGTACGTCAAGGCTCTCTTGAAGGCTCTAACGTAAATACCGCGCAGTCCATGGTTGATTTAATGACGGCACAGCGCGCCTATGAGGCTAACCAAAAGGTAATTCAATTTTATGATAAAAGCATGGACAAAGCCGTAAATGAAGTCGGCCGTGTGTAGGAGGCGCTAAATGAATAACTCCATGATCAGCTCCGCCGTATCCATGGCGGGGATCCAGCAGCGGCTGGATGTTCTGGCAGATAACATCGCAAATGTGAATACAATTGGATACAAAAGCAAGGGCGCTACGTTTGAAGATACGTTGACGACCATGTTTAAGCAGGAGCCCCCGATGGGGCGTACGGGAAGAGCCACTCCGCTGGGGATTAATGTGGGCTACGGTTCCAAAATGGCGGGCATCACTCGCGACTTTTCTCAAGGCTCCTTCAAGGACACGGGGATTGACACCGACCTGGCCATTCAGGGGAATGGATTGTTCGCGGTTCAGGCTAACGGCCAGAAGGCATGGACGAGGGAAGGAAGCTTCCACATTCAGCCGGACCCGCAGGACTCTAAGCTGGCATATTTAGTGACAGCTCAGGGATACTACGTATTGGATAAGAATAACGCGCCAATTACCGTTCCCGCAGGTTCGAAGCTTCAAATAGATGCGGGCGGAAATATCAAGGCCACATTGGGTCGGACGACAACTAACCTGGGGCAAGCCATTCAGCTTGTATCGCCACAGCGGCCGGACGCGCTTGAACAAAGAGCCGACAACCTGTATGTGCTTTCTGCAGGGGCGGCTGAGCGGGATGTGCTCGCGAACAATGATGCGCTGCCTCAGAATCAGAGAGCTACGCTTCGCCAGGGTGCTCTTGAGCAGTCCAATGTGGACATCACCACAGAGATGTCGGACATGCTCCAGGTTCAGCGTGCTTACCAGCTGGCTGCCCGGGCGCTGACTTCGAGTGACACAATGACGGGCCTTGTGAACAATTTGCGCGGATAGGTGGATGCGATGAGTCAAGAGAGTAAACCGGCGGCAAGACGACCAGCTCTCCGGAGAACCCTGTTCGTTCTTCTGATCCTATTTATCCTCTTCCTTGCGCTGTTTGGCGGTATGATTGTAGGGTATGTAGTACTGGGCAAGCAGAGTCTAAGCGGTGTCTTTCATTGGAGTACCTGGCGTCATGTGTTTGACCTGGTGTTTGCGCCATAGTGCCATAGTAGTGGGTTATCTGTGTAATGAAGCCGTGTCTTTAAGGCATCATTTCATGAAACAGATGACAAGATGTAGTAACCTGTTAATCACTCCCGCCGAGGAGGGATGGAAATGCGGGAACCGCCGCAGCCTCCCTGAACGGGCGGGAGTTTTATTTTTGCGCAGGGAGAGGGTATAATTGGTGGAGGATTGTCCGAAGAGGACTCTAGGTCAGCACGGCCCCGTTTAAAGTTAGAAATGACAAAAGGGTTTTACCCGCAGGCCAGCTGGTGCAGCCCCGCGGATAAACCCCTTATCTGAACCTTCGTATCTGCAGAGACGAAGGATAGTTACAGTATGGCCCTGAGGGTCTGTTTTCATACTGGCTTATCCGTTTAAATACAATTTACCCGAAATTTAAGGGCAATGAGAAAGGGGTATTACATAATTATGTTAGATAACCGTAAAGTCCAGGAGTTGATTCCGCACAGGTATCCATTTTTATTAGTGGATCGCATCGTGGAAATGGAGGTAGGCAAACGTGCTGTTGGAATCAAGAATGTAACCATCAACGAGCCGTTCTTCCAGGGGCATTTCCCAGGTTATCCGGTGATGCCTGGAGTCCTGATCACTGAAGCGCTCGCCCAAGTTGGTGCTGCAGCGATGCTGAGTCTCGAGAGCAATAAGGGAAAGATCGGATTCCTTGCCGGGCTGGATGGGTTCCGTTTCCGTGATCAAGTGTTCCCAGGCGATACGCTGCGTCTGGAAGTGGAGATTACACGTCTGAAAGGTTCCATAGGCAAAGGGCGTGCGGTTGCGAAGGTGGAAGACAAGGTGGTTGCGGAAGGTGAGATTATGTTTGCCCTCTCAGACGGGAAGATGAACTAATTCAACAGAATAGGAGTAGAGACATGAGCGAAATCAATAAGACAATTCAAGAGAAAGTTCAAGCATGGCTGCAAGATGCTTCAATTGATGAGGAGACCAAACAGGAGCTTCGCTCACTGGATAAGAACCCTGCTGAATTGGAAGACCGCTTCTACAAGGAGCTTGAGTTTGGAACAGGTGGTCTCCGCGGCGTTATCGGAGCCGGAAGCAACCGGATTAACAAGTATACGGTAGGAAAAGCAACGCAAGGCTTTGCCCAGTATATTTGGGATGCGCACCGTAAATCAGGGGCGGGGGATCAGCCTTCGGTTGTGATTGCCCATGATTCCCGGCACTTCTCTCCGGAATTTGCTCTGGAAGCCGCTCTAGTGCTTGCTGGAAACGGAATCGCTGCGAAGCTGTTCCCATCGCTTCGGCCGACCCCTCAGCTGTCGTTTGCTGTACGCTCACTTAAGGCAACCGGGGGCATCGTGATTACAGCGAGCCATAATCCTCCCGAGTACAACGGTTATAAGGTGTATAACGCGGCTGGCGGTCAGCTTGTACCGCATGAGGCGGAAGAAGTGATCTCCAGAATTAAAGAGGTCTCCTCTTTTGCTGAGGTGAAACGTCTTGCGAGGGAAGAAGCGGAAAAGCAAGGATTGCTTGTATGGCTTGGGGATGCGGAGGATGAAGCTTTTGTAAATACGGTGGCTGCTACCAGTGTGAATCCGCAGCTGCTGGCAGGCGGGGCTGCCAAGGACGTTGTGATCGTCTACACCCCACTTCATGGAACAGGCAACCTGCCGGTGCGCCGGGTGCTCGATAAGCTCGGGTTCACCCAGGTTCATATTGTAAAAGAGCAGGAGCAGCCTGACGCGGAGTTCTCCACAGTGAAATCTCCGAATCCGGAGGAGCGGGAAGCCTTCACTCTGGCTATAGAGCTTGGCCAGAAGGTCGGCGCGGATCTGCTTATCGGTACAGACCCTGATGCGGACCGCATGGGCGCTGTAGTTAAAGACTCGCAGGGAGAATACCAGGTCCTGACCGGGAATCAGTCCGGTTCGATTCTTGTACACTATCTGCTCAGTCAGATGAAGGAAAGCGGCAAGCTTCCAGCTAATGGAGCCGTGGTGAAGACCATTGTGACCAGTGAATTCGGTGCGGTGATTGCACGCCACTATGGGGTCGAAGTGTTCAACACCCTAACCGGGTTCAAATATATCGGCGAGATGATGAACAAATTTGACGCGTCCGGTGACCATACCTTCCTGTTTGGATATGAAGAGAGCTATGGATATTTGGCGGGGAATTACGCCCGTGACAAAGACGCTATTGTAGCTTCAACATTAATTGCCGAAGCAGCGGCATACTATAAGACACAGGGCAAGACCTTGTTTGATGTGCTTGAGGATTTGTACCAGCAGTACGGTTATTACCGTGAAGCATTGGTATCCCGCACGCTCAAGGGTAAGGATGGAGTTGCGAAGATTCATTCTCTCATGGAAGATTGGCGTAATGCCGCTCCAGGTGAGGTTGCCGGTCTAAAAGTGAAGGAAGTCGAAGACTACTCTCAGGGTCTATATGGATTCCCTAAGGAGAACGTGCTCAAATTTATTTTGGAAGACGGGTCTTGGTTCTGTCTTCGTCCTTCGGGCACGGAGCCTAAGATCAAGGTATATTTCGCCGTATGTGGAACCTCTAATGAGGATGCCCTAGGGACGCTGGGCCGATTACAGGATGAAGTCATGGGCAGAGTTGACGCTTAACTAACAATTGAATGTAATAATTAGTATTTATGCTTTGTATATGATCCGGGGCTCGCAGGCTCAGTCCTTCAGGCTGGGCCCGGGCTTCGGAGTTTATTCATGAGGAGGTACCTTCGTGTATCAGAAATGGCAACAATGGAACAATGTATCACGCAAGTGGCTTTGGATTCTGGTGGTTATCGGGATGGTGGCATCACTCCCCCTGATTTATGCCCGTATTCAGACAGAACAAACGGCCAAGAACGTGGAGCTTATTTTCAACTATCGCAGTCTGCTGGAGAGTTCAGTTTATCAACCTAAACCCGAAGAGTTTTTGAATGAAGAGCTTGACCAGTTAAAAGGGGCCGGAATTGGCACGATCGCGATGTTTGAAAGCAATCTCGACGAATTGACCCGATCCCACCGTCTAATGGTGTACAGCACACAGGATTTGATTGGTATGAAGAAACTTCCGCTGTCGACCGCCCAGACGGACAATCAAACTTACGTCGTGTTTACGAGTAAGGAGAATGCCGAGACTTTCGCGCCGATGATTGAACAGACGTTCAAAGCCGCAGGCATTGATGTGGTTCCATGGAGCTGGGATGAAGGAACCGCCGCAATTCGCATTAATACGTCACCGGCTGATGCGGTAATGAAATCATTCGCGCCGGATCCGATTGCCATGAAGATGCTGCGCGACAAAGGCTTCAATATTCTTCCGCGTATGAGCGACAGCCAGCCTTATGATCAGGCTGCAGTGGATCAGATGCTGACCATCTTCCAAGAGAACAATGTTAAACACATCTTGTTTGAAGGGGATGCGGTCAAAGGCTTTACAGATGACCCGGAGAAGAAGAGTCTTAAAGCATTCGCGGATTCCTTGAAAGCTCACGGACTCGGTATCGTGACCATTGAGGGTCTGAAGAAGCCTCAGGCAGGCTTTAATAAACTCGCTTATTATTTGAACTATAATGTTGTACGTCTGTATTCCTTAAGTGATAAGGATGCGAAGCTGGATCCTGACACGCTTGCTGACCGATTCGCCCTGGCGGCGAAGGACCGTAAGATCCGGATGATTTATATCAACAGCATGCCGAGCAAGGACACTACAAAATCTACAATTACGGATTCGGTTGAGAACATTGTGAAGACCTTGGGTGAGCCTGGAAATGCGGTCAAACGCATTGAGAAGGACGGCTTCAAGCTCGGACAAGCAGAAGCCTTCACGGTTACCACCCATTCCTGGGACAAAATTGCCAAAGCGATTGTCGTTCTGGGCGGAGTTGCGTTCGTGGCTATTCTGGTGTCTTACTTCCTGCCTTCTCTAACCCTTGCGGCTCTGATACTCGGACTCCTTGGCTGCGCGGGACTGTTCGTTATTCATAAGGAGGAGTGGCTGGAACAGCTTCTATCCCTGTTTGTCGCAATCAGCGCACCGACCATTGCGATGCTGCTGGCCATCAAGAAAGTCCAGGAGATTCATGGAGAGCATCCGGACATGTCAGGCGGACGCCGCCTTACTCACACTTTAGTGCTGTTTATCAAGACGTCCCTGCTGTCTTTGTGTGCGGTTCCTTTCGTTATCGCACTGCTTAATAATATTACGTATGCGCTGGTGCTTAACCAGTTCCGCGGTGTAAGTCTGCTGCATCTGGTGCCTGTTTTCCTTGTAGCGGTATACGTCTTCTTGTATCAAGGTAAATCTGTATTCAGCGAGCTGCGCAGATGGCTGCGTATGCCGATCACACTATTGTGGGTGGCTTGTGCCGTTGTACTGGCAGGAGTAGGCTACTATTATCTTTCAAGAACAGGCAACTCGGGCAGCCTTCTTCCCGGTGAAGCGCAGTTCCGCTCATTCCTGGAGAACACAATCGGGGTACGTCCACGGAATAAGGAGTTCCTGATTCTGCACCCGCTCTTTATAGTTGGGGTATTTGCCTCTTTGCGGTATCCAAAAATTATTTATGCGCTAATCATCGCTACAATCGGTCAATTGTCGATGGTGGATACTTTTGCCCATATTCACTCTCCTGCCATGATCTCGTTGATTCGCGGACTTCTTGGCATGGGCTTCGGAATCATTATTGGTCTTATTGCCGTAGGCGTGTGGATTATTATTGAAAGGTGCTGGAAGAAATGGTCACCCCGTCTGTTACAAGACTAGTCATCTCCGGATATTACGGGTTCCGCAACAGTGGGGACGAGGCGGTGCTGAAGTCCATCCTGACCGCGCTGGAGGAGGAAGGGGCCCGGGCCGGAATCCGGATTGAGCCCATCGTGCTGTCGGTGGACCCGGAGTGGACCACTTCCATGTATGGTGTGAAGGCTGTGCACCGGATGAAGCTCGGTGAAGTGCGGCGGGCTTTGAAGGAGAGTGACGGACTGATCAGCGGCGGCGGAAGCCTGCTGCAGGATGCTACCAGTATGAAGTCTATCCCTTACTATCTGGGCATCATTAAGATAGCCCAGTGGCTGAAGAAACCTGTGTTCATTTATGCGCAGGGGATTGGCCCGGTGAACCGGGGAGTGTTTCATCCTTTTATTGCTGGAATCTTCCGCAAATGCAGTTACGTCTCTGTCCGGGATAACGAGTCTGCGGAGCTGCTTGTGAGTATGGGGCTGAACCGGGGAAACATTGAAGTTGTGCCAGACCCGGTTATGGGTCTGCCGCTTCCCGAAGGTATGGTTCCCCGGGAGACTGCAAGCGCCGGGGAGGAGCTGCCTGTTGTGGGAATTTCCGTGCGCTACTGGAACCCGGAGCGGCTTGAGCTGATTCAGCTTGCCGCAGGTCTTGCGGCTCTGGCAGGGCAGATGAAGGTTCATTTCCGGTTTCTGCCCTTCCATGTGCCTGGGGATGATGAAGCATCGCGCTTTGTCATAGAGCGGATGGAGTCAGTACAATCGCTGGGAAGTGTAGTGAGTGTCGCTCCAGAGACGCTTGATCCTCAGGCGATGCTGGCAGAGGTCAGCCGCTGTGACGCGCTCATTGGGATGAGGCTGCACAGCCTGATCTATGCGGCTAACCAGCGGGTGCCGCTGCTGGGGATATCGTATGATCCGAAGATCGATCATTTCCTGGCGCGTCTGGGCTCCGTTCCAGCGGGAACAAGCGATCAGCTGGATCCGCATATCGTAGCCTCTGAGCTGCGCGGCCTTCTTAAGGACGGGGACGCCTGGCGCGCCCGGAATGCGGCTAGAATTGATAATCTGAAGCAGGAAGCCCGCCGTCCGGCGGAGCGGATCGCTGAATTTTTTAAGAACAGAGGGTGAATCACATGAAGCAGCCAGCTGCAGTGCCTACGGTATCGATATTCGGCATCCCTGTCTGCAAGTGGGGAATGAAGGATACCGTAAGCTACTTGACGGACGTGGTGAAGTCCGGGAAGCCGCATCAGATTATTACGGCCAATCCGATTATGGTCATGGCCGCCTTGGAGAACCCGGAGTATAAGACCATGATGCAGCGTGCGGATTTGATTGTGCCTGACGGGACTGGCGTGGTGTGGGCCGCCCGCAAGGGTGGCGAGCCTGTGACCGAGCGCGTGGCAGGATTTGATCTGCTTCATGAACTCATGAAGCAGGGCGAGGAGCTAGGCTGGAAGGTATATTTGCTGGGCGCTGCGCCGGAAGTGATTCAGGAAGCGGCCTCGCGGTTACAATTGCAATATCCGAGAGTGAAGATCGTCGGCTCCCGTGACGGATATTTCGGTCCGGAGCAGGACCGGGAAGTTATAGATGAAATTGTAAAAGCCGGGCCTGATTTGCTGTTCGTGGCCCGGGGTGCGGATACCCAGGAACCATGGATCGCCAAGTATAAGGAAGACCTTGGAGTTCCTGTGATTATGGGGGTTGGAGGAAGTTTTGACGTGATCTCAGGACGGACTCAGCGCGCACCTAAATTCATGCAGAAGATGCATTTGGAGTGGTTCTACCGTCTTCTCCGCGAACCTTCCCGGATTGGAAGGATGCTTGCACTGCCGAAATTTACCGTCAAAGTACTGCGTGAGGGCGAAAAGCTCTCAAAAATGCGGTAAATGGGCGGAATTCTCTGAAAATCAGCCGAAATTTGCTGAATTACAGAGTTGGTAGTTTGTTTGCATTCGGAGTATAATTCATTCGGTAGATAAAATGGGGGTTGAAATTGACATGTTGATGATCTATATCATCGGGTTTATCGCCGCGCTGGTTCTGGCGCTCGGATTAACACCGCTCGTGAAGAAATTTGCGATTAAAGCCGGTGTGGTCGATGTTCCAAATGCGCGCAAGGTGCATACCAGAGTAATGCCGAGACTCGGTGGACTAGGCATTTATTTATCTTTTGTTATCGGTTTAGTCGCACTACTTCCTTTTATCCCGGATAGTTATATCTCTTCCAGAGACCTCGACTTCGTGGGAGCGTTTCTCGTCGGTGGTACCATGATTGTGCTGCTTGGGGCTTTAGATGACCGTTTTGATCTTTCGGCCAAGCTGAAATTGGTGGTTCAGATTGCAACAGCTTGTGTAGTTGTATTCGGATTTGATATTAAAATTGAATTTGCTAATATACCTTTTCACACTTACTCCTCCGTGGAGACCTGGATTTCGATCCCGTTTACGATTCTATGGATCGTCGGGGTAACCAACGCAATTAATTTGATCGATGGATTGGATGGTCTCGCTGCAGGTGTATCCGCCATTGCGATCGGTACGATTGCGGTTATGGCCTTTATTATGGGCAACGAAATTACTGCTTTTCTGTGCCTGCTGCTGCTTGGCAGCATTCTAGGCTTTCTGTATTTCAATTTCCACCCTGCCAAGATCTTCATGGGAGATTCCGGGGCCTTGTTCCTGGGCTTCAGCCTTGCGCTGCTGTCCCTGTTAGGATTTAAACAGGTTGCGATTGTCTCGTTCCTGACCCCGCTCATTCTGATTGGGGTTCCGCTTTCGGATACGATGTTTGCTATTGTGCGCCGCTGGATGCAGAAGAAACCGATCTTCTCGCCGGATAAAGGCCATCTGCATCATTGTCTGCGAGAGCTTGGCTTCAGCCACCGCCAGACGGTGCTGATCATCTATGGGATCGCCGCTTTCTTCGGGGTGCTGGCGATCATACAGTCCTCGGCCGCACTGTATTCAGCCAACTGGGTAACCTTTGTGGTCATTTGTATTATGGTCTTCTTCCTGCAGATTGGCGCCGAGGTCATCGGCCTGATCGGCAAGACAAAGCGGCCTGTACTCAACTTCCTCGCAAGATTGCGGATGAAGGAGAGCACGGAGCGCTCGGACTGATCTAAATAGAAATCCCGCTGTGCATTCGTACAGCGGGATTTTTTTGTTTGCTGCCGGTTCCTTATCCCATAGCGCCAAAGAACGATCTTTTGGGTATTAAGAGGCAAAATTCCATTAATTTGGATTTTTTATTCCATTTTTCTTCAAAATCTCTCCCGGTTGTCCGATAAAGAAGATAACTGACCTTATAAAGGAGAGATTCATACATGCAGCGCACGAAAAAGCCGTTAATATGGCTTATGTTGTTGACACTGTTGGTATCTTTGGTTCCGGTGGGACTGACGGGGACTGTATCGGCGGCAACCACATCGGCAGCAACTTATTTTATTCCTGATTCAACTGCTATACGTCAAACAGCTTTGCTGACTACAGAGCCTGGAACTCAGCTCACGCAGATTACAAGAGCCAATGTATATGCAACTAACAATTCTGCTTTAACCATTGGTGGTACCTTCTCATATGTCACTAAAGATACTATGAAGGTAAAGGTTGAACAGCTCGTTTCTGAACCTGCAGGCGCGGGTGGTACAATTCGTTGGGTACCGGATGGCACTCACTTCACTACCAGTTCTGTAACAGCTGATCCATCAAATCCTCAGAAGTTTTTAGCGAATAACCTGGGGCTGTTTTCTGGATTCAACCGGATTACTTTTACAGGGATGCAAGGAAGCATTGAGCGTTCAGACATCTTCTATGTTCTCTATGATAAAGTTCCTTTTGTAGACTCCTTAAAAATCTATGGCAGCAGCCAAGGGCCTATTCTGTTAAACGAAGGTACTCAAGTTGTTGTGGATAGTAAGACGGTTACCCTTCAAGGGATAGCTCAGAATACAACAAAAGTGACTGTTTCCGTAAACGGGGGAACTGCACTGGTATCTACGGTTCTTCAAGACGGTACGTTTTTCTCTCCAACGCTTAACCTTAAGTCAGGACAGAACGACTTGAAGGTTTCCATTCAGAATGGTTCGGATTCCGTGGCTATTGCACGTACGGTATATTTCTTTGATAAACTCCAGCCATTTACTGAACTGCAGGCGAATGTAGGATCGGAAAAGCTTTCTGTTATGGATAACAAGCCAACTTTTACAAAAGACGCTGGTCAAACAACTGGATACATTACAGGACAAGTCCTGGTTCCTTATGTATCTGATGCATTCAAGGACAAAGCGGTAATCACAGTTAATGGTGGAGCTCAACTTCCTTTTGATGTGTTAAAGGATGACGGCACAGTAGGAACTTCAAGTGATGAGAAGATCATTCCGGGGCCGGATGGAATTACACCAGCATATCGTTTGGTAAGATTTAAAACCGCTAACTATAATCTTCAGACGGATTCTGGCGTACCAGCCCAAGTTCTTACTGAACAAAAGGCAACCGTAGCTGTCACATACGGAACACTAACTGCTGCATACCCAGCTGCTTTCAGATACTTGCCGGGTGATACGGTAATCACAGATATGAAATACCTTGAGAAGTTTAAAGAAGGGGATGACATCACTAAGGCAACTAAGCTTCCGCTTAACGGAGCCAATGTGGATGCTCAAGACTTCTATATCCTTGTTGAATCAAACACGACACCATCTCAAACGTTGGTAGCGAATTATCTACCACTTGGAACTAAAGCAGTTACCTTGACCAAGGTAACTGGTGTAGCAAATCTTACGGCGACGCAAGAAGTTTATAAGGTAACAGGCTTTTCTAACGGGCAACAGAAAGTCCGGTTCCAATATTCAGGTTCAAGCTCATGGTACAATGCGGATATTTCTTATGTATCCAAGAACTACATTTATATTGATAACCTGACAGACGGGCAGACTTTTGAGTTTGATTCCCGTACTACGCAGAAGCTCCCGATCAGCGGTAAATATATCGGTTTTGAGAATATCTCTAACGCTGAGTATTTCGTAAACGGGATTGCGGGCACTTCTTTAAACAGCGGGTCAGACTCCGGAGTTGATGGAGATCATACCGTTCTGGGAGTAACGGCCTCCAATCCTTCATTTGCCCTAAATCTGAATATTACGGCTGCTGGTCCGTTATTCTATGGGGATAACAAGATTGTTTTCTCAGGTACATCCATGGATGGGGCAGGTAATAAGCGAGTAGTTACCAAGGAATTACACATTTACATCATTGACAAGAATATCTCTAAGATTGACAAGTTCTTGCCGAATGCAGCTTTGGACACACGGACTCCATTTACCAAGGATGTAGCTGGAGATAATGACATCACGAATATTTTTGCTCCTTCGCCAGAGTTCGTATATTCGGATGGGAAATACACAACAACTCAACAGAAATACGATTTGGTGCTTAGAGGTAGCGGCGCAACTATTCTAAACTTGAACTTGGGCACAGACGTGTTCTTTACAACCTCTACAGACAATTTATTAGGGGATGCAAAAGTAATAAAAGCCCCAGGTACGTTCACCTATAAAGGTACAACCTACACTTATGATTTTGCCGGTAACAAGGATGACTTCATCCTGCGTATTCGCAACATTGCATTTGATGCTCCAGGAAGCCATGTGTATAACCTGGAAATGATCAACAGCACGGGAGCACGTGCAAATCAGCGCCTTGAAGTAGTACGTGAGGTATCCCCTTACCGTATTCTTGCTCCTCAGCCGACAGTAGGCAAGCAGTACATTGTGAATAAGAATTTCATTCACTTTGATATTGAAGCTGAAGGCGCAACTAAAGTTATGATTGATAAGTTTGAAGCGAAAAAACGTCCTGACCTGGGAAGCAACCGTTTCTTGTACGACTACGTTGGTTTGAAACCTGATAAAGCGACAACAGTTAAGATTCAAATTATACGCAACGGTGCAACCATAAACGATACTATTACCGTTTACTACACGAGTACAGTAGCCGTAGATTCTCAGTTCATGGCCGAGAAGGTTGCAAACAGCTACAACGTATTTAATAAATCATTACAGCTTTCTTTCCCTAAGGGAACAGTAATGAAGACAGCTAATCCTGACGGAAATAGCGTGACTAAATACTATCCGGATACGAAGCTGCTGTTCGGTATCGCAGATCCTAAGGATGGCGTAGTTGAACGCCGTAACGATTATGGGAACCTGATCGGGATTCCTAATACAGGTGTAGTGAGTGGATTCCCAAGCGTAGCTCTCGATGATCTGCTGCTGCTTAAATTCACATCTAATGCCAATACAAGCAACTTTAGCCGTGTATCCAATATTTATTGGGTGAGCGGTGGCGTTGGCGAAAAAGGCGATAGTAATATGCCTGGATATAAACCAGCAACCAATGGTCTTGCTCCTTATTCTCTCGAGGGCCAATTCACCAAGTTCGAGGCTGAACGTAAAGTTGTCCCATCCAATCGGGGTACGATGAAGATTGCTTTCAACAGCAACATCGTAGATGAAGTAGGTTCTACCATCACTGTTTTCCGTTATACAGATCAGGGAGTATGGGAGAACATTGGTGGCGAAGTGGATATGAAATCACACACCGTTTCAGTACCATTTGATGAATTTGGTTACTATACCGTAATGAAACTTCGTCTTGGTTATAATGACATTACAAATCATCCTTGGGCACGGAATTACTTGAACGGCCTGTATGCAAAAGGAATTATGAACAACCTTCGTTCTGATGCCTTTGGTGCGGATGACCGTACAACGCGCGGGGAGTTTGCTACATTAATTGTCAAAGGTCTGAATCTCCCGCTGAACTATGATAACAATCAGCAGACCTTCTTCGATATCAAGCCGACCGTCAAAGCACCGACATGGGATTTTGAACATCTGGAGACGGCTGCAAGAGCCGGTATCGTTACCGGGCTGAGTGACGGGTTCTTCGGGCCTGACCAGCCTTTAACTAGAGAGCAGGCAGCCGTTATGATCGCCAGAGCCTTGAAGCTTAAGACAGCGGTTAATGATGATAAGCTGAAAGCCTCCCTGGCGAAAGCTTTTACCGATTCAGGCACGATGGATAACTACTCAATGCCTGCTATTGATGCGGTAAGCAAAGCGAAGATCATGAGTGGTAACCCACAGACCGTTCCAGGTCAGAAGAAGCCTACTTATGCCTTCAATCCTAAAGGCACTCTAACCCGTGCCGAGGCAGGAAAGATTGCTGTAGCGCTGCTCTTGAAAAGCACGAAGATCTTCCCTAAAAACCTAAGCTAATCCCTAACCGTTACCCGCTTGTGAGCGTCAAGCTTGCAGGCGGGTATTTTAATGACAACTCTAGCAATAGAGGGACAAACTGTAATTTCCAATTACATCTTTTTGTAATTATTCGTAGATTAGGATACAATAACAGAGTAATAGACATTTTCTGCAAAAGGGTGAACAAGTACATGAAACCGTTGTTATCGAAAGCACAGCTGGATTATATGAAAGCAAAGTCGAAATTTGAGGATAGAGCGAAAGTATTGGAGAAGAAGATTGAGGAGACTGCGAAGCTGCAGGAAGTCACTCAAGAGGTTATGGAAGGCCTTGTTATGGAGACGGGTTTCCACGATGCATTCAATGAGCTGACACTGGCAGAGAACGCGCTGATCGACTGGTCACATGTCACCATGAAGCACGAGAAGACCTACAAGGACAATAAGCAGGCAATCGAGAATATGTACACGAACCTGAGCTCCGATCCTCAGATGCGCGCACGTATTATTGATTTGGCTATGAAAGTAAGGTAATAATTGAAAGTGATATACGATATATTATTAGGAGACGTTCGTTTTTGGACGTCTTTTTCTTATGTTTGAATTGGCAAAATCCAGGGTATTGTATTGGGAAAACTTGCTTAATGACTGGAAGATACAGCCATGCTATACTAAAACCCGTAAAGCCCCATCACTGGGATATTGTTGAATATGAGGGCGCGAATAGTAAGTCATAACAACTTTTTAATTTTTTTTCGCAGACCCGCAACTTTTTGATTTTACCTGCGTTTAAGATGTAGAACATGAACAACGGGCGACCAATTTAGACAATCCATAATGTCCCTCATAGGGAAACTTGTCTATTTACTAGAAAAATGTTCTTTACGGCTCTAGGGACCCATTGTATAATGTCAAGGTAGGATTAGGAAACTACTCTATTTCTACATGCTCCAATAGTTTACAAGTTTCTGTGGCCCGTTCACAGACATAATTTATAGTAACTCGCTCAACTCGGGAAAGGGGGTGTATCGGCTAATGAGTAACATGAGCTATACATTTAAAGAAAATTCTCAAGTGAAAGATATTCAAGGAGGAGAAAAAAAGGTTATGAAGAAAATTTTATCCGTAGCATTGTCTACAGCAATGGCATTCTCCATGTTTGCTTCTGTAGCATTCGGTGCTGAGTCCCTCACACCACAACAACAATTTGATGCTTTGAAAGCTAAAGGAATCCTGACTGGTTATGCAGATGGTTCCGCTCATTTGGAGAAAACAATCACTCGTGCAGAACTTGCTAAAGTGATCGTGAGCACTCTGAGCCTGAAACCAATCGAGGGTGTATACAGCTTCAATGACAAGAACTACAAGAAAGATGCTAAATGGCCTGCACCTTACATCGAAGCAGTAGCTACTGCAGGTATCATGGAAGGTAAAGACAAGACTAAGAAAATCTTCGACTTCAACGGAAACGTGACTGTAGAAGAATTGGCTACTGTTCTTGTTCGTGCTCTGAAACTTGAAGTTCCAACTACTGGAATTGACAACAGTGCTACTAAATGGGCTCAAGGCTACGTTCAAGCAGCGATCAACGCTGGCTACATTCAAAAAGGTATTAACTACCAAGCTGCAGCAACTCGTTCCCAAGTAGTTGTAGCTGCTTACACAATCGATCAACAAAGATCCATCCCAACTGTTGCTTCTTACAAAGTAGTGGACGCTAACAACGTTGAATTCACACTTTCTAACCAAGAAGTTGTTAAGGTGAAACTTGACAAAGCTCTTGAAGCTAACAAAGAAACTGCAGTTGAGTTCAAAGATTCCAAAGGCAACACAATCGCAACTAAGGTTACTTGGGTTGTAACAAGTGCAACTAAAGTTGATGCAGTAACTGCTGACAACCTGAAAGAAGTTGTTGTTAAATTCAACGGTGAAGTTGACAAAGCTACTGCTGAGTTGAAAGACAACTACAAGTTGAGCAACAGCCTGGAAGTTAAATCTGCGGTGTTGAACGATGCTAAAAACGCAGTAACACTTACAGTGAAAACTAACCTGAACAACCAACAAAAGTACACTCTGAATGTTACTGGAGTTAAAGCAGGAACATCTACAATTTCTGCAACTAACTACGAATTCACTCCTGTGGACAACAAACTTCCAGAAGTGGTAAGCGTTACTGGTTTGGGTACTAAAGCAGTTAAAGTTGTGTTCAGCGAGCCTGTAAAACAAACTTTGGCGGGTACTTTCCAAATCGATGGCAAAGGATTCTATGGTGAGCCTAAAGTAGAAGGTCGTCAAATGGTTCTTGTAGCTGCTGACTCTTCTATCCTTACAGTTGGAGAACACACTCTTACCGTATCTGGTGTTGAAGACTTTGCAGGATTCAAGTCTTTGAAATCCGAGCATAAATTCACTGTAGCAGAAGATACTACTGCTCCAACTATCCAAGATGCTACTGCAACTCTTGAGAAGTTGACTGTGACATTCAGCGAAGATATCGATCCAGATACTCTTAACGTAAGCAATGTGTACCACAAACGTGGAGATTCCAAGGTATCCCCAACTAGCTTCACAGCGCTTTCTGGTAACAAATACGAGTTCTACTTTGACAAAGACAAAGCTCTTCCTTCCTACGCTACAACTATTAATGTAGAAGGTGTCAAAGACTACTCCGGTAACCAAATTAAAGAAACAACTAAGGTGGTTACTCCAACTATCGATACAGAGCGTCCTACAGTTGTAGATGTTCGTGTGGATGCAACTAACAAAGCTCGTCTTGCTATTACTTTCAACAAGCCAATCTTGGCTGACCAAAACTTTGCTAACCTGATTACTGTTACAGATAAAGACGGAAAAGTTCGTCCTATCTCTAACGCAACTGTACAAGATGGAAACAAACTGATTGTTGATTTCTACTCTGTACTTCCAGAAGGCACTAATACAGTATCCATTAAAGGTATCAAGGATAACACATTGCTGGGTAATGTAATCCAAGATTACAGCACTACAGTTAATGTAGGCGACAATACTGCTCCTAAATTTGCAGGTGCCTCCTTCAATATCTCTGATAGCATCCGTCGTGCGGTAATCGTGTTCAATGAAAAAATGGATCCAGCAACATTGGTTAACCGTGCTAACTACATCTTGACTATTAACGGTGCTTCAGTAGCATTGCCTGACAATGCATCGTTCACTGTGATTCAAGATTCCAAAGCAGTAGTTATTGATCTGCCATCTGAGATCAATGGTACTACAATCGACAGCAGCTCTTGGACTGACATCTCCATCAGAGGATTGAGAGACGTTGCTGGTAACTACGTTGATCCACTGTCAAAGAACATTAGCATTGCTGCTTACAGCAACATACAAGTTGCATCCGACTACAGCGATGTATATCAAGGTTCGTTGACTGGTAAGAAAACACTGAAAGTTAAATTGAACCAAGCTGTTTCCGGCACAGTTAATGCAGCTACTGTTAAAGTTAACGGTGTTCAAGCAGCTAGCGTAACAACTAACAACACAGATGTTATTACTATCGGTCTGAACAACGATACTTGGGATTCAAGTAAAGTATCTGTAGACTTTGCTGGAACAACATTTACAGGTGTATCTGGTAACAAATTGACATTGGGCTCCACAGCTACTCCGGTAACTGCTAATAACTTCAATGATGAAGTTAAGCCTGAAGTTGCTGCTAATCAAAATGTTTATGCAACAACTGTTACTAATTCCACTTACACTGCTAAAGTTTACGTGACTGAAGATCTTAAAGCTACTCCTGGTCTCGTTGGACTGTATGCATCTGACCTGGTAGTTACTCGCCTGTCTGATACTAAGAAGGTTCCTTCGGTTGCTACACCAAATGATCTTACAGACTTCTCTTACACTGTAGAAGTAGTAAACACGTCTAATACTGAAGCTAGACCGTACCTGAAAGTAACTATTAAAGATGCAAGCGGTGCAGCTAACCTTTACAGCATTGAAGTTAAATCCGATGCTAGATACATCCAAGATGTAAAAGGCAACGTAATCACTGCTAAAGGTGCACAAAACACAGTTATCTCTGCTAACTAATGATTAATAAAAAAGAAGTCTTGAGAAGAAATTCTCAAGACTTCTTTTTTATTATGCTCCTTTACCTTAAGTGGGGGATAGTTTGACTTTTGTGAATTAGAAGCTGCAAAAAACGAAACATTTTCCTCTTCTAAACGTTTAAATAGTATACCCTTATTTTGGCATAGGAGGAAAGCGGATTGAATAAAGTTTCAATTACGGCTGCAGCAGTTGGCTTAACTTTGGTCATAGGAAGTATGGCGCAAGGTTCATCTGTAAGTGCAGCGTCAACTAACTCAAAATCGACGGTTAAAGCTACTACACCGGTTGTTCATACAATTAATGCACTGCCAGCAGTAAAGCTCACTAATAAAAGCAGTGTTCGTTTATCTGAGGTGAATATTCTTACACAAGACGAGGGGAGTATTGTTACATATACACTGACCTTCAATAATAAAGATGCTAAGAATCTGGATTTAACGGATTATTGGACCAGAGTCCGCTCTTCGGGGGGAGCTGTGTACAGCGCCACACTTAAGGCTTCAGATGCAACCAAAAAGAATGTTGCCTCAGGTGCAACAACAACCTTAACGTATATTGTTAAAGTTGGTAAGAATGTTAAAATTAGTGATCTCGCTTTTCAAATTGTAAAGTGGGATTTTAGCAAGCCTAACTATGAAAACAATCTTGGCTCTTTTAAAATTCCTTCATCCTATTTAATTTCTACTCCTTCAGGACAATCGAAAGCGTTTAGAATAAATGAGGCGCCTGTAAAAATGAAAGTAAGTCAGGTTACAAGCTACTTGTCAGGCAACTATAACTATGTAGGTGTCACACTGGATGTTCAAAATATTGGATATAAGCTTTTCGAAGACCCAAAGGTTAAGATGGTAGTAAAGACAGCGAATGGTTCAAATTATCCTTTATCAGCAGATTCTTTAAGTTCTGATTATCGAATTCAGCCTCAGGATACCAAAAAATTAAACCTTATGGCTTCAATCCCAAAGAATATCCCGTTAAAGAATCTCGAGCTTCAAGTTATCCAAGATGATGAAACTTCAAAGATGTCTTTGCCGCTTGCAACATTACAACTACCGCTTGCCAAAAATCAGTCTATCACCGTGAAACCCTATACTGAAAAGATTGTTTCGTTACCAACGGGTAAGTTAGCTGCAAGTGTAAAAGGAGCCTGGATGAATCAGAGTTATGATAGTACTGACCTGGCTATTCAAATTTCGCTTCGAAATGCAGGAACAACTACTATCACCGTGCCTAAGTATGAATTTGTATTACACACAGGAAGTGGCTACACCTTGCCAATAACTGTGCAGGGATTAGAGAATATGCAGCTTAAACCAGAGGAGGAGAGAAATCTCAGGCTGAATATCTCGATCCCGTCTAAAATGGCTGATCAGAAGCTTCAATTATTTGTGAATGTTCCTCAAACATCTAGCGAAGTTCCAAAAGATAATGCAGGAAATACTTCAGCACCTACCGGCAAGGACGCTGTGTTTAATTACCCTATAGGAATATTCGCTCTACCTGAGGCAACACCACTTCAAAACACTACAGGTATTGAACAACTTATGCAAATAAACAATGGACTACTTGGCCTTACTTTATCCAATGTTCAACGTTTGCCATGGATTGATGGGGACCTAGTGTCAGCAAAAATAACAATAGCCAACAAGAGTAACAAGACGATCGTTCTTCCGGAACTGTCAGGTCAATTTATCGTAGACTCGGCCAAGCTAACGAATGATACAAAATTAATTAATAGCCAAAGTGTTGCGTTACTAGGTGCTGGTAAAACATCTGATTTGTATTTAGTATCTAAGCTTCCATCATATCTAGACTTCACACAGTTACAAATAGCTTTGTTAGAGAAATCCGGTGAAGCTTCATCGCCAACGTTGTCCCCGTGGTTCCAATTTACTAATCTTGGGGATCTTCCCGAGATTAATACGATTAAGAAAGAGTCATCCTATCAGATGAATAATAGTGGTCGTAAGGAAGAGTTTAAAGTACTAAAAACTATAGTCTATCCAGGAGCTGCCTCAGATATTGTTTATACTGAATTAGAGGTGAAAAATTTAGAAGAACATCAAATTGACCTTTCACAAATAGTTGGATATTATAAGGCCGTCGGGGGACAGACTTATCGTGCAAAAAATATTCAAATTGAGACACCAGTTGGACCTGAAGAAAAGAGTGTAATCGCACTCTGGACTAAAATACCTAGCAGAGCAACCTCGCCAGAGATGAAATTAATTATTGGTGAAGGGGTAACAGATAATAAGTTAACTCCTATAAAAGGGGAAGCAACCGGCTATATCAATGCAGCTGCTATGGAATTGAATATCATCAAGCCCACTATTAGCAACAATCTTAAGGGGTTAGATGCATTCCCTTATAAGTTGGACATTAATAACGTTGACGCTAAATTGACCGCTACTAGCTCAGTTCAAGTTAAAGTGGAGTACAACCTGACTAGAAATACAGAGTATAGTGTTGGGGAGTTAGGTCATAAGTTTGTTTTTGAAGTTAAAGATTCTACTACTGGCCGTATATTTGAGAAAGAAGCAACACCGGGGACCGATCTTAAGGTTGGACCAAATGGTACGTATTCCTATAGTTTTGATGATAGTTTCTTTGAGAAGATGACTGCCGGTTCATACTATCTATCAGTTTATGATGATTTCCAAGGACAAAGGGTGAAACTCGCAACTCAAGGATTCTATTATAATTCATCTGGGTTGATCCGTTTCGGAGACGATAACAAATAACAACAAGGAAAAATCCCCTTCCCGGGGATTTTTCCTTGTCTCCCCCTATCAAAACCTCTATCATTAATAGATAGAGAAGAAATTTCCTAAAGTGGCAGGAGGAACATCATGAAGAAGACTTGGAAGATCACGGCGGCGGCCGTTTTTATTGGTGGTGGGCTGCTGGCAGGCTCGTTAATGAATCTTCAGGCGGAAGGAGCCGGTGTTGCGAATCAGCCTGGAACTGCGGATGATCCGGTTGTGACGAAGAGCTATGTGGATCAGCAGATTCAGAAGGCGCTTGGTGGTGGATCTGGGGGCGGCTCAACACCGACGAAGCCAACTCCGAACACAGGAAGTGGATCTGGCGCTGGCACAGGTACTGGTGGCGGTACATCAGCTGGGGGTGCAGCATCCAGCGACGGAATTGAAGTAGTAACCCTTAAGCCTGGACAGACGATGGTAGCCAAAGCTGGCGCGGAATTCATTGTCCGCGGAGGTAAGGCGGTTATTTATAGTGCAGATGCGAATGGCGTCGCGGATCTTACTGACGGGATCGATGTGGCCAATGGAGAAGCGGCCAAGAGCAATCATCTGTTATCTTTTCCAAGAGAAGGCCGGGGTATTCAAGTAGCTGATGGGCAAAAGATGAGCGTAACCGTAATGGTACGCGGAGGTTATGTCATTAAATAACCTTCCGCCATCGCCAAGTTCTGCTTGAGTTAACAAACATTCATAAGATTATAAGTTAACACATCAGAGATACTAATCCTGTATAACAATTACACAGGAGGTGTATTCTAATGGCTAGTAACAGTCGGAGAAATCGTCAAATCGTCCCACAAAGCCGTGAAGCGCTTAGACAGATGAAATATGAAATCGCAGCGGAATTTGGCCTTCCCGTTGGTTATGGGGCAGGTTCACTCGGCTCAGCCGATACGGAGTTCTCCGGGGAGCTGGGCAGCATTGGCGGTGGTCATACGACCAGCAGCTGGGGGCATCTGACCTCGCGGGAAAATGGTTCAGTTGGCGGGGAAATTACCAAGCGTTTGGTTGCCCATGCGGAGCGGCATTTTACATTATAATTATGGCACTTATTCACCTTAAATTGGATACAACGGAATAAGGAATCATGAGCCTGGTCCCTTGATTGACAGGGGGGTACAAATACGTTAATATGACTTTTGAGGCTTGTACTTCAACCTTTTCCGCTCGGAAAAGGTTCATTTTTTGTGTAGGATGAATTGGCGGTGGCCATACATCCCTATGGGAGGTTGAGAATTCATGTCCATTAAAGGGCGCCATCTATTTACTTCCGAGTCCGTTACTGAAGGACATCCGGACAAGATTTGTGACCAGATTTCTGATGCGGTGCTTGACGCATTTCTGGCTAATGACCCTAACGCTCGTGTGGCTTGCGAAGTATCCGTTGCAACGGGGCTTGTACTTGTAATCGGCGAAATTAGTACGAAATCCGAATACGTGGATATCCCATCTATCGTACGTAAGACTGTCAAGGATATTGGATATACCCGTGCGAAGTATGGTTTTGACTATAATACCTGCGCAGTGCTGACGTCACTAAATGAACAGTCCGCGGATATCGCCCAAGGCGTGAATGCGGCGCTGGAGTCCCGCGACCCTGCCCAAGTGGATAAGGAAACCGCTGATATTGGTGCGGGCGACCAAGGTTTGATGTTTGGTTTTGCAACCAACGAAACTCCTGAACTTATGCCTCTTCCAATTGCTCTGTCCCACCGTATCGCGCGTCGTCTGTCTGAAGTGCGTAAAGACGGTACGCTGGACTATCTTCGTCCTGACGGTAAGACACAGGTAACCATCGAGTATGTGGACGGCAAGCCGACCCGTGTGGATACCATTGTTGTATCGACACAGCATGCTGAAGAAGCAACCTTGGAGCAGATCCAAGCTGACATTAAAGAAAAAGTTATTCTTCCTGTTGTTCCAGCTGAATTGCTGGATGCAGAGACTAAATATTTCATTAATCCAACAGGCCGTTTCGTTATTGGCGGACCTCAAGGGGATGCCGGTCTGACAGGCCGCAAGATCATCGTGGATACTTACGGTGGTTATGCTCGCCACGGCGGCGGCGCATTCTCCGGTAAGGATCCTACGAAGGTAGACCGTTCCGCAGCATATGCAGCACGTTATGTAGCTAAAAACCTGGTTGCTGCTGGTCTTGCCGACAAAGTGGAAATCCAGCTTGCTTACGCTATTGGCGTAGCAACACCGGTATCGATCAACGTCGATACATACGGAACTGGCAAAGTATCTGAAGAGAAGCTCGTTGAGCTTGTCAGCAACAACTTTGACCTTCGCCCTGCGGGCATCATCCGTATGCTTGATCTGCGTCGTCCGATCTACGCACAAACCGCGGCTTATGGTCACTTTGGGCGTACTGATGTGGATCTTCCATGGGAGCGTGTAGACAAGGCTGAGCTGCTCAGAGAGCAAGCGGGTCTGTAAGCTTAATCAATTATATAGAGCACTGGAGCTAATTAAGCTTCAGTGCTCTTTTTGGTATATATGAGCAAGGCCAACTGGTATAAGTGAACTGTACCAATTATATATATGGCATTAGCAATAATTATTTATTAAATAAGTTCACAATAAATAAGAAAACTATGTTCATTTGCTTGCTGTCTGGGTAAAATATCCATGTACCCTACATAAAGGAGCTGATTTTCATGAAAAAACTTATTATCGGACTTACATTAGGATTAGCGGTGGGATCAACCACTATGGTAGCTGCGGGCTCAGACGCAGTTCAAGCAACTTGGCAAAAATATAAAATTTTTGTAGACGGAGAGCAGGCTTATGCAACCGCAAACCAACTTTCCTATAAAGGAACCACTTACGTCCCAATTCGTGAAACTGCTGCACTTCTAGATTATTCAACAAATTATAATCCTAAAACTAAATCTATTGAATTCAATTCTAGCCCTAAACAGAATCAGTGGATTTCATTGCTGGATCTACAGGCCATAAATAATATTTCCATTGCACAAGTAAAGGATAAAGAAGGTGCTTATGAGGTAACAAGGGCGGGGAAACTTTTGCTAGCCATATTTAGTGGAGATTTAAAAGATGGTGACCAAACAGTAATACTCGATGTTAATAACAAGCAAATTCGTATGCAGAAAAACCTGGGTGCCCTTCTACTTAGTAAGCAAGATTTAAAGGACGCTGGATTTAAAGTGAAGTAAAAATAAGTGAAAATTCCTCGGGGGCCTTATTATTGCATTCATATATGCGTCCCGTTCCCCGGGTTATGTGCTTATGTGAGTGTTTGCCCGCTATATCTAGTTGTACGCTTGGCTGAGAGATGAGCTTGAATGATATCTGTTCATCTCGGATAGCCGCTATGTCAGGGGAGACAGATGATAATTCTATTATAAAATAGTTCATAGATAGAGGGGGCTTCGCTGAAGGCCCCTCTATCTTTTTATTCTTTTCTAAAGATTTACAAAGAATTTGCCGACATAGGATATACGACTGTCTTTTTGTTAATCCAAATTTTACATATGGAGAGAGACTTGAAAGGGGAAGTAACCGTTGAGAAGAAGAATTTCATTGTGGCTGGCTGTAGTGCTGGTGTTGAACTTGGCTGTGTCGGTCTATGCAAATGCTGCAGCTTTACAGCCTGACCCTACGCTGCAGCCCATAGTTACACTACCAGTGGACGGATCGAAGGGGATCGATCCGGCTAAAGTGGATTTGAAGGTCCAGTTCGACCGGGAGGTTAAGGCCGGGAACGGGACAATTACGGTGACGAAGGATCCGTCTGGGATGCCGACGGTAGCTGCTACGATACCCGTATCACCAAGCGTGGTGGATGCTTACAGTACGATCCGGAACATCGACAGCACCGGGATAACTTTTGATGCGGGAACCGATTATAAGGTCAGCTTGTCTGAAGGGACATTTGTAGATAAGGCGGGGAATACGTCAGCGGCATTCGACTATACGTTCAAGACGCTGACCAGTGGCAGTGTGGCTCCTAAAGACCTCACGAGAGTGCCAGCGAAGAATGAGGTCATCGACGCGTCTTCCCTAAAACTCAGCCTTACTTTTGATAAGCCAATATATAAAGGCAAAAGTGGAACGATTTCCGTTAAGCGGACATCGGATAACGCTGCTGCGTTCTCCCAGTCTGTGACTTCGACTCAGGTCACTATATCCGGCGGCAACGCCGCTGAGTTTACGGCCACTGGCCTAACTCCAGGTGAGCGTTATTACGTGCTTATCGACCCGGGTGCATTTGTGGATGAGGATAACCAGCCTTTCGCCGGTTTCACTACAGCCGCTGATTGGGTGTTCAACGTGCGGGGAGCGGCAGTTCAGCTGAACTCGGTTAGTCCGGCAGACCGTACAACCAGTGAGGCTCCTGGTAGTAATCTGAAGATGAGCTTCAGCCGTCCGGTATACCCCGATCACGGCTCCATCAGCATTCAGCCGTCCGGCCAGTCCGCGCAGAGTGTGGCAGTAACGTCTTCTGGTGTGACAGGGGGCGGAACGAATACGATTACGATAACCCCAACGGTCGCACTTGTGGCAGGCACGAATTATACCGTAACAGTGCCATCGGGTGCTTTTAGAGATAGCGATGGCAATTCAGTTCCAGGCAGTTCAGGATACAGCTGGAGCTTTAGTACCGGCTCCGTGGTATCGACTCAGCTGTCTGTAACGGGTAAAAGCCCATTAGATCAGAGCAGCACAGCGAGCACTTCAGTTGTTCCTACTCTTACTTTTAACCGCAGTATTAAGCTAACCGGCTCGGTTTCTAGTCTTGAGAACGGTCAGGGAGGCTGGGTTACCTTGCGTAAGGTTGGGTCAACCGTTATTCCTTCGGCGCTCGTCCAAGCGAGCGGGTCCCAACTGATTATTTCTCCAAGGTCGTCCCTGGAGGCTGGGGCAACCTATTACGTGGATGTAGCTGCTGGTGCTGTTCTGGACAGCGCAACGGGGGCTTCTTTTGCCGGATTGAGCGGTACCCGGGATTGGAGCTTCAGCACTGGAGTGGCAGACAAAACAGCTCCTGTAATTCAAAGTGCTCAGCTGTACAATAGCTCAACGATTCGTCTGCAGTACAATAAGACCCTGGATTCCTCGATCAGTCTGCTTACTTCGAGCTTCCAGGTGACGGTTAATGATGAGGCCCGCCGCTTGTACAGTGCGTACGTGTCCGGCGACGCGGTATATGTCACCTTGGAGACGGGAGTTGCGGTCGGGCAGAATGTCCGAATCAGCTACACAGGCAGCTCCATTCGCCCGATCCAGGATCTTAACCGAAACGCTGCGGCCTCTTTCTCAGCTCGAGATGTGGCGAATGGAATTGACTCTGCCCTGCCCAAACCGCAGGATGGGTATGTTAGTGGAAATATGGTGGTGCTGACGTTCCGAGACAGCTTGAAGAGCGTATCCAGCTATGCGGCGGGGCAATTCTCGGTCACATCGGATGGATACTCCAGAGGCGTCAGCAGCATTTCTCAGAGTGGTAGTATCGTGTATTTGTATCTATCCAGTTATGTTGGAGATGGGGAAGTGGTCAAAGTATCCTACTCTCCGGGTTCGTATCCGCTACAGGATTACCGGGGACAGAATATTTCCGGGTTCAGTGACTTCTTTGTCCGCAATACCTATGATACGAAGCCACCTGTATTCACAAAAGCAGAGGGCAGCGGCAGTACGGTGATACTCACGTATAATGAGGCTTTGAAGCCGAGTGGGATTCCAATGAAAAGCCAGTTCTCGGTGCTCGTGAACAACTCACCGGTTTATGTTACAGCCGTAGCTATTAACTCTAATCAGGTTACTTTAACATTGGCTTCCGCATTTACGGCAGCACAAAAAGTAACGGTCTCCTATGTGCCTGCTTCAGGGGGCATCAGTGACCTCAACGGTAATTTGGCAGGGTATATTAATCTGGAGCCTGTAAACTATAGTTCTACTGCCAGTCAGAATATCCGGTCCGCGTCAGTTAAAGGGGATACCGTTACCGTAGTATTTAATAGTGTGTTGAGATACTCATCATCATCACTTCCGACTACGCTGTTCTATGTGACGGCGGATCAATTAACCAAGGGAGTTCAGTCTGCTGCACTAGATGGAAGCACACTGACCCTAAAATTAAGTTCGCCTGTCACTTCCAGCCAGGTGGTGGACTTGTCTTATGCCCAAGGCGGAACACCTATTTATGACAGCTCCAATAATGTGGTGCCGAGCTTCAGCCGGATGGCGCTGCAGAACTTGACGGATTCTGCGGCATCCAATAATGGATTGCCATCCTATCTGTCCATGCTGCAGTCCAGCGAGTTCGGAAGGGCCGCTTATATGTTGAATTCAAGCACAGCTTCAAAAACAAGTGATCGCTCACGTTCAGGTCAAGAAATTAGCAAATATACTATCGACAATGCAAAATTGTCGGAAGCATACAGCTACTTGGCTACTGCGGGTCTTGACCGGACGTTGGGATTTGAAGTGCCTGCTACAGAAAAGGCAGCCAAAGTGGCCATTCCTCTGCAGCCATTGCTTGAGGCATACACACGTGGAGGCAATCCATCGTTGGTGGTGAGATATGGAGATGCCCTCTATGAGGTTCCGCTAGGCAAAATTTCGTTTGTGGATATATCCAGATTAATTGGAGGGTCGACTCTGTCCTCGTCCTATTTAACGGTTCAGCTGGAGCGTATCTCAAAGTCATCTTTAATGGGACAATCAACAAATACAGGAGCTGGGGTGACCTACGCAGCTGTGGAGGACCCGGTGGATACTTATATAAGTGTTACATCTACGTCAACACCTGCAGCCCAGGTACTCGATCTAAAGGGCAAGCTGATGATCCGGACAGCTAAAAGTGCACCAACAACACAGACAGCCCTTTTAAAATTCGATGCGGCTTCACGGTCCGGCACTTTCATGCCTTCCAAGGCAGCGAAGCTGGGTAATTATACTGTTCTGACCGCTGAAATTCCAGGCAACATCATTGCTGGCCCAGTAACTGGGATCACTTTGTTCTCGGATGTGAACACACATTGGGCACGTAATGATATTAATGAGCTTGCAAGCAAGCTGATCATTGACGGGCGCAACACTAATCAGTTCCAGCCGAATCAAAATATCACCCGCTCTGAATTCGCGGTATATATTGCTAAGGGGCTTGGATTGTCCCCGGACGTTTCGTCCGGAAGCCGTTTCCGTGACGTTCCGCCCGGCTTATCATCAGTTGGCTACATCAATGCTGCTGCCAAGGCTGGAATTATCACAGGAAATACGGACGGTACATTCCAGCCGCTAAACCCGATTACTCGCGAGCAAATGGCGATTATGATGGTTCGGGCCATGAGCACAGCAGGACGTAATGTTACGCTGGGAGCCACACCGGCTCAGACACTGAAGGTATTTAAGGATAGTAAGAAGATATCTTCCCAAGATCTTGTTGCCAAGGCTTATCAGGAAGGTATTATTCAAGGGACAAGCCCGACAACCTTTGATCCAAGAGGCAATGCGACCCGGGCTCAGGCTGCGGTTATGTTGAAGCGGGTATTGACAAAGCTGGGATATTTGTAGAAACTTAAAACCAAAACCTATGTCGGTATGACATAGGTTTTTTTATGCATAGCAGAATATTAGTAGGGCCTACGCTTAAATCAGCAAAATTCACCACTCACAGCCAGCACCGTTCCGTTGGGATATTAGAGTGTTGCGGCAGCCGCGCTGATCTGATCGTATTCACCCGAGTAGGCGGGAGCGCAAGGGTGAGGGTTCAACAGAGACAGAGGGGCTACGGTGGCCACTGCTCCCACGGGGAGAAGACCTCCAGTCCAGGTAACGGTATCGGACATGATTGTGATGGAGCCGCCTTGCTGTTTGAGTTGGTTGCTTCCTCACCATTTCTACAACGCGGGTTACAACTCCTACCTAGCATATTTGCTCAGATTTCTAATTTTCCAGGCATACACCTCTATGCATTCTCACTCCATAAATCTCTATTCTTTATATCTCTACATCATGCTTGAACTCTAGTCCCCGATCTTAAGAACTTCAATTCCTAGCCCTCTACCTCTCTCCTTCTCACATCTCCCGAACCTCCCTGTTCTTCTTTCAACGGTTATGCTCACGGGTATATGAGCCTCTTTCCTAAACTTAAATCCCCCATATGAAAAAGAGATTCATTAAAATCTCTCAGATTTTGGAATGAAATACCTAACAAAGGAGGAATTTCGCTGTTTTTCGTAACTTTTCCGTCTTTTCGCAGTCTATTAATTGTATAAGAGAAATACGGATGTTGAGAGAGAGGACCCCGTTGAACGGGCCTAAGCAGCCGGAGCCGGAACAGGGGCTTTTCGGCTTTTGATTTTTAAGCCAGTTGGGATGCAGCCTTAGCCGGTTGAGTTGGGTTGGGGTGCGGTTCATCGAACCCTCCTCAATGGCTGAATCTAGGGGGTCTCTTTCTTACCGAACCAGGCTGTCAAATCTTCCTGGACGGCTTCCGTATACCAAGCAGGAGCGCAGCTGGTGCCTTGATGCGGCTCCTTTATTTGATGTTGTCCGCGGGTTAATCTACAGGTTTTACAAGATCTGCAATGAAGATGGGAGAGTAGCGGGATAATATGAAAGAGCAAAAAGAGCAGAAGCATGTCAGTATACTCGTGAGTGGAGGGAAACGTCTTGCCATCGTCACCCTGGCAGGACTGATCTGGATTCAGCCGGTACTAGGTGTGGGACCTCTGTCCGCAGGGTCAGGGGCTGTCGTTGAAGCAGCTAGTAACGTTGTGAAGCTGGGAGAAGATATTATCACTTCGGGTGCGAAGCTGGTTCACTATCAATATACGGTCAGCCGCTCAGGCAAAACCGCCAAGGTGCTGGCGGATGTGATTCAAGTGGATCTGACCAACTCGTACGTCAAGCTGGATGTCATGACCGGCAAAGGGGGCCAAGTGACGACCCGACAATCCGTTCAGGGCATGGCCAAGGAGACTGGAGCGGTTGCAGGCGTTAACGCCGACTTCTTCAATGTCAATGGGCAGGGCGTTCCTATGGGAGCCTCGATCTCAGATGGCACGATGATTACGAGCCCATCTCAATTGCAAGGGATGTATGCTTTTGCAGTCAGCAAAAATGGCACACCAACGATTGACGAATACACGTTTGACGGCAGCATTAAGGCCGAGGATGGAACCACCTTCCCGCTCGCGGGAATCAATAAGGAAGCTTATTATACAGAGCCAAACAAAGGCTTCAGCCATGTAAATGCAATGTATATTTATACAAGTGCCTGGAAGTCGCCGGACCGTCCGAAGGACAGTTCCACAACACCGACAGAGGTGCTGGTTCAGAACGGTGTAGTACAGGAGATTTCACCGGGAGCAGCCATCCAGGGAGCAGTGCCGGCAGACGGATATATTCTGCGTGCGCATGGGACAGCGGCGAATTATATCACCTCGCATTTGTCGGTTGGACAGCGTGTGGAGGCGAACTACCAGCTGCGTTCGGTGACAACAGGCAGTACGCTTGATCCATCTGCTCAGAAAATGATGGTGGGCGGCCACACCTTGCTTGTAAATCAGGGCAAGCCTTCTTCCTTCACGCGGTCTACGACAAGTATCAGCGGCAGCAGCGCGGTGGCACGTACGGCAGTAGGGTACTCGAAGGATGGACACACAGCCTACATTATTGCGGCTCAGAAAAATGACAGCAGCAGTGGAATGAAGCTCACTGAGCTACAGAGCTTTATGAGCAGCATTGGCGTCTGGAAAGGGCTTGACCTGGACGGAGGCGGCTCGACCACCATGGTTAACCGTCCGCTTGCTGAAACCGACACAACACTGACTTTTGATACGTCCAATGGGGGAACAACCCAGCGCTTGGTAGCAAGTGGCCTGGGTGTATATACGGAAGCTCCTCAAGGCTCTCTGAAAGGTTTAAAAGTTAGCGGCAGCAGCTCGCTGCTCATTGGGCAGGAGGCCTCTTATAAGCTGAAGGGTTATGACACCTACTACAATCCGGTGGATGCGTCGGGAATTCAGGCCAGCTGGAAATCAAGTACCGGCAGTTTGGCATGGAACGGTCAGAGCTTCAAAGCAGTGAAGCCGGGAGCGGCTGAAGTTACCGCAGTAAGCGGACAGGCCAAGGCGAGCATGAAAGTCAATGTGCTCGGTGGAGGCGACCTGAACGGGCTGACCGCCAACACTACGGCGCTTCCGCTGACGGCAGGCACATCAGCTGATATCTCCGTAACAGCCCAACTGAAGAGCGGAGGCTCAGTCAAGGTACCAGCAAGTGCGCTGAAATGGGAGTTTGTCGGTTTTAGCGGCAGTGTGAAGGACGGTACGCTGACAGTACAATCCGTAAAGTCTGGCGCACAAGTAGGTTATGCGATAGCCAGATATGACGGCTTCAGCACGGTGATTGTGCTCAGCCAGGGCGGTCAGACAACCTGGGAGAGCTTCGAAAATGTATCGTATCCGATAAGCTTCACCAGACTCCCGGCAGAGGCCAAAGGCAAGGCTCAAGTGGTGCAGGGATCAAGTGACCATGCTGGCTCCAAGGTGCTTCAGCTCGACTACGATCTCACAGGAGGCACAGGCAACAAATATGCGTATGCACAGCTCAATGGAACAACCGGTAAGAGTGTTCCGGCCAATCCAACCTCGATGTCTATCGATGTCATGGGGGATTCCAGTCTGAACTGGGCGCGCGCCGAGTTTGATGTGAACGGCAAATCGGTTTATGTGGATCTGGCCCGCCAGGTGGACTGGACAGGCTGGAAGACACTGAACATTGATTTGGCATCACAAGGTCTCGGTTCCTCGGCAAAGCTGAAACGGCTGTATGTGGTGAATTTGGCCGAGGGGCAGGATGAGCGCTCGCTGACAGGCAGCGTGGCATTTGACAATATCCGGTTCTCCGTACCAAATCTTGCGGGCTCCGCCAATGTGAAGAGCAATACCGTGCTGATGACGGTTGGACAGAAGACCCTTACGGCAGGTGGCACGAAGAAGACGGTAGATGTGGCTCCAATTATTAAAGGGGACACCACTTATGTGCCGATTCGTTATGTGATGGATTATTTTGGCGGACAGGCAAATTGGGATGGGGCCAATCAGCGGATTACCGTGCTGCGCGGGGGAACTTTGATTGATTTAACCGTAGGAAGCAAAGACATCGTGCTAAATGGTAAAAGAAAACAGGTTGCCGTTTCGCCAATCATAGTTAATAATAGGACCTTAGTACCACTACGTTTGGTGTCTGAACAGCTTGGAATATCGGTAAAATGGGAACAGAAAACGAAGTCGATTACCCTCCAGTCGTGATATGATAGTTCTGATATATACACGGTAGAAAGAAATGGAGAATTGCCCAAGTGGATTTTCAAGCCGACGCGATCGACCGCGTGATAAAGAACGCTATCAACGTAATGGAAGACAGCAAGCATCAGATGTTTGAAATTCTTGACTCAGCCCGTCAGGAGCTGAAGACCCTTAATAATGAAGTGCAGTTGATTATGAAAGAGACTGCCGAGACTGTGGAGAAGGTCGATCAGCTCGAACTGAATTATCGCCGCTCACGAATCCGGCTGACTGAAGTCAGCCGGGATTTTGTGCGGTACAAGGAAGAGGATATCAAGCAGGCGTACGAGGTGGCTACTCAGCTCCAACTGGATTTAATGATTTACCGCGAGAAAGAGATGTATTTAAAGGCCCGCCGTGATGAACTCCAGAAAAGGGCAAGGAATGTGGAGAAGTCAGTAGAGCGAGCTGAGACCATCGGCAGTCAAATGGGCGTGGTACTGGAATATCTGTCCGGAGAGCTCGGACAGGTGACCCGGATTCTTGAATCCGCGAAGAACCGCCAAATCATCGGCTTGAAGATCATTTTGGCACAGGAAGAAGAACGAAAACGGATTTCCAGGGAGATTCACGATGGTCCTGCCCAGCTTCTGGCCAATCTAGTTCTTAGGACGGAAATTGTGGAAAGGATGCTTGTGAAGCAGGAATTCAAGATGGTCCAGGACGAAATAGTAGACTTGAAAGGTCAGGTCAGGGCAAGTCTGGAAGAGATGCGAAAAGTGATTTTCAATCTTCGTCCCATGGCACTGGATGATCTCGGACTGATTCCAACTCTCCGTAAATATGTTCATGATTATGAGGAAAAATCGAAAATACGTGCAACTTTCGATACAAGAGGGAAAGAGCAGCGACTGTCCTCTGCCATGGAGGCAGCTATTTTCCGCTTGGTGCAGGAAGCCCTCACCAATGCGGCAAAGCATGCTTACCCTACGTTTGTTGGGGTTGAAATCACCTACCAGGCTCAGATGATCAAAATTGTGGTGCAAGATAATGGTCTTGGATTCAGGGTGGAGTCACTGGAGCAGAAGACCAAGGAGCATTCCCACTTCGGGCTGATCGGGATGCGCGAGCGTGTCGAGCTGCTGGAAGGAAGAATGGAGATTGAATCCGCCGAGAATCAGGGTACCAAAATCATTATTCATATCCCGACTAACGTAGAGAAGAGAAAGGAGCAATAGGATGGAAAACCTTATTTATACCAACAAACGACCAATTAAAGTTCTCTTGGCTGATGACCACCAACTGTTTCGGGAGGGTCTCAAGCGGATTTTAAATATGGAGGAAGACATTGAAGTTGTAGCTGAATGCAGTGACGGTACCCAGGTGCTGGACTGCTGTCAGCGTTTTAATCCGGAAATCGTGCTTATGGATATTAATATGCCTCAGCTTAACGGAGTGGACGCTACGGAGAAGCTCCGCAGTTCGCTTCCGGATATCAAGGTTATTATTCTATCCATTCATGACGATGAGAGCTATGTGTTCGAGACACTCCGTAAAGGGGCGACCGGTTATCTGCTTAAGGACATGGAGGCGGAATCGCTGATCAATGCAATCCGTTCCGTAGCGGAAGGCCATGCCTTCATTCATCCGAAGGTGACAGGAAAGCTGATTCATCAGCTGCGCCGCATGGAGTATTTGAACGAAACAGGAGCTATTGCTGAGGACGGCGCAATTCGTGAAGCCGGTGTGAAGTTTGTGGCCGGAGATGATAATCCGCTGACCCGCCGTGAGGCTGAGGTGCTTAGACTGATGGCTGAGGGCCGCAGCAACAAGATGATTGGTGAGCATCTGTTCATTAGTGAGAAGACGGTGAAGAACCACGTCAGCAGTATTTTGCAGAAGATGGAAGTAGATGACCGGACGCAGGCTGTAATTAACGCCATTAAATTTGGATGGGTCACGCTCTAATACATAGAGACACCTTAGAATGGCAGAAGATTGTAATGATGTTGAATAAATATACGTCATCTTGAGTCCCATCATTGGTGGTTTTAAGAGGGCGGGGGTAGAAGCCGGATTGTCCGAGCTTTGGGCATCTGCAACGCTTCTCTTGGAACCGACTGCCTTATAGCGGCATATATTGTCGCTATAAGGAGGTGAGTGAGGATGGTTCATGTATGGATCCTGTTATGTTATGGTCTTGCTGCGATGCTAGTCCATCTCATGCACAGACTGTATATCCGCAGACAAGCCGATAAGCCGCGGCGGGAGCATTATATTCTGGTTACCCGCAATCATGGCCAGCAGATGGAATGGTACCTGCGTGCACTTTCCTGGTATACCCGCATACGGGGAAAAGATTGCCGAATTACCGTGTTCGATGAAGATTCTGAAGACGATACCCTGGCAATTACGCACCGCATTCACAAATCCGGGGAACTGGAGCTTTCCGTGATTAAGCTATCCGGTGCAGTCCAAGAAGATGAACTATGGCGGCAGGCGGGGAAGGCAGAGGGAGAAACAGCGCTGATCATTGACCTCCGCTTGCCTATGGAGGCGGCCAAAATTCCATATGTGCATGTTTAAACGTTTACAAATGGGCAGGATGAGAAGCATCCGTTCTGCTGCTGGTTTAGAAGTTCTCAATAGTCACTCAGACAATCGAATAGAGGGTATAACCATGTGAAGCACACTCATTAGGCCGCGGCCGGGAGTGTGCTTTTTGCTGTTTTTGGCGGGGTAGCGGGAGGACAAAGTAAACGCAAGAAGGGGAGTGATCTTATGAACCCTTATGGGCGGGCGATCGGGGCTAATGGGATTATAAAAAGATCAGTAGGTGTACAGGCGAACTATATCTTAATGAAATCCACCTACTGTTCTGTGAGCTAATTGGATGGTTAACAGGAATTAAGGAACCAGATATCAGTATCTTGAGTGTCTTAGTTATGGCGGTAGGGGGCGGGTTTACCTGGGAGAAGCAGAAGTTAGAAGGCCAATGAGATTTTAGAGGGGGAAGAGATATGAAGGCAGATCTATATGCTGTGCGGAGAAAAGAACAATGGGCGAGTGTGGTGACCGTTGATCTTGGCACTGACCTGGTTTGGTGGGCCCAGCAGACCGGAGCGGAGGCGGACAGGCTTGTGCTGCTTGGAGCAGACATTCCGCTTGGTCGGGCGATTCATGTGCGTGATGAAGCCCAGTTGAATTCACGGATGGATAGCTTTGAGCTGACAGATTGGTTTGCTTGGCTTGATAGGTTGTGCGCACGTTTGTGGGGGCGGAAGTCAAATGAAGGAGATCAGAAGAGGGCAGGAGGGAAGAAGCAGGAGATAGAGCAAAGACAACAGCTGAAGCGGGGGCAGATGGGGGAGTTAAGGGGACGGCAGGGGGAGGGGCGAGCGCTATTTCGTCCACAATGGCTCTGGATACGGGAACAAGGGTACAGTCCGTATGTGGCTGAGCTCTTGGCTTCCCGTGGCCAGGAAGGAGCTGAGCTGCGTGTGCTCGTGGAAGCTGCCGCGGAATTGACGCGGCTGCTTCAGGGCCGCTCGCTGCTTCTGCCTGAGCTGAAGCAGCTGCTCGAGAGCCGCCTGCCGGAGCTTGCAGGCGGCTGGGCCTCTGCCGCCCAGCTCGCACAGCTGCTGGGCGGCGTGGTGTTCACGGCCGGCGTTGCCCCGGCCGTACTGGGGCGCCCGCTGCGCCGTGCGTTGCCTCCGCGCTGCCGCCGCTGCGGAAGCGCTGTGCTGGCGAAGGCGCCATGCGCCTCGTGCGGCAGGCAGGACTGCGCTTATTGCGAGGCCTGCCTAACACTCGGGCGCAGCCGCGAATGCGCGCTGCTGGTGCGCGGCGCGCCGGTGCTGGCCGCGGCGAAGCACGAGGCCGAAGCGGCAGCCCCCACCGGGGACCGGCTGGACCGGTGGGGGCTGAGCCCGGCGCAGCGCGGGGCGGCTGAAGCCGCGCTGCAGTTCCTCGCCAGCCAGCCAAGCGGTGGCGGCGGGAAGAAATGGCGATGGCCCAATATAAGGCCATCGCAGCCCTTCGGCGCCGCGCCAGCAGATGGCGCCAGGCAGGCGGGGAAGCGGCGGCCGGATGAAGGGCCGCCTCATCTTGCGGCAGACGGCTTTGCAGGTGCCGATGGTCGGACAGGAAAGCAGCCGGCAGGCGAAGCGCTGTCTCATCTTCCCGCTTCCGGCTTTGCAGGTGCTAGCGGCCGGACGAGGGAGTGGCAGCCAGCCGGGGCACCGTCTCAACCTCCGCTTGCTGATCTTCCAGGTGCTGCCCAGCGGATGGGAAAGCGGGGCCCAACTGGCGGGCCGCCGCGGTTCCTGCTTTGGGCGGTGACCGGTGCAGGCAAAACGGAGATGATTTTCCCGCTGCTTGAGCATGTGCTGCAGCGCGGAGGCCGTGCTCTGGTGGCTACGCCAAGACGTGACGTTGTTCTTGAGCTTGCGCCGCGGATTGCGAAAGTCTTTCCGGATAACCCGCCAGTCGTGCTCTATGGTGGAAGCAGCCAACGGTGGGAAAATGCTAGGCTGGTGCTTGCCACTACGCATCAACTGCTTAGATATCATCAAGCCTTTGACCTGGTCATTATTGATGAACTGGATGCATTTCCGTACCACAATGATCCAATGCTAGCCTATGCGGCAGAGAACTGCTGCCGGCTGGATGGGCGGTTCATCCTGCTCTCGGCTACGCCACCGAAGCAGCTTCAGCGGGCGGCCACTTCAGGCAGAATGCCTCATGCGAAGGTACCTGCACGGTTTCATGGACATCCACTCCCTGTGCCTAAGAGAATTGTTATGGAGCCAGTGGAACGCTGCTTGGCTAGACGACGCCTGCCGCTTTCGCTGCTGAAGGAGCTGAAAGGTTCAGTTGAACGAGGGGCTCAAATCTTCGTCTTTGTCTCACGAATAAGACACATTGAGCCGCTGGTCCGTCTGGTTCGCTCTCTGCTCGGCAGCAAAGTCCCGGTTCAAGGAACGTCCTCACAGGATGAGGGAAGATCGGAGAAAGTGCTGAGTTTCCGATCCGGTGAGATCCGGGTGTTGATTACCACCACGATTCTCGAACGCGGGGTAACCGTACCGCGGAGTGATGTGTACATATTAGATGCGGACAGCGGACTCTTCGATGAAGCTTCCCTTGTCCAGATGGCGGGCAGGGCCGGAAGATCCAAGGATGATCCGGCCGGGAAGGTGCTCTTCGCCTCCAGGGAGTGGACGGCCTCCCAGCGGGGAGCCATCCGCCAGATTCGCGGGATGAACCGTCTTGCCAGCCGGAGCGGATATCTTTGTTCTCAAGGAAAGGTGGGGGAGAGATGAGCTGGAATCGTCTGCAATCGGCAATCCTTGGCCTTCTCACTCCATCGGCAGCAGGCTGTCTTGCCTGCGGGAAAATGATGCGCAGCAGAGACCGGCATAACCCTGAGTTATGCCAGGACTGTGCTTTGGCAATTCCCTGGATTTTGCAGCCACGCTGCCTCTTGTGCGGACGGTCCATCGGATGCCCTGACTGCACCCGTCCGGGTGCATCGCGGCACTCTTTCGTTCTGAACCGCAGTGCGGTAGTTTACGATGCGAGGATGAGGGAGTGGCTCGCGATGTATAAATATCGCGGCCATGAGGGCTACGCCCCTCTGCTGGCCCGGATGATGGGCCGGGCCTACCTGACGATGGCGTCGGAATTATCGGCTCCAGGCCCAATTCCAGCTTCTGGCGCCTTAGTTCACGCAGCGCAGCTGCCTTGGCCGCCAGAAGCTGCGCGAGGCCGGGTGCCTTGGCAGGCCGACGCCGTAACCTATGTGCCGCTCAGCAGCCAAAGGCTCGCCGAACGCGGCTTCAACCAGGCGGAGCTGCTCGCAGCCGGAGCAGCCCGGGCGGCGGGGGTTCCGCTCATCGAACTGCTCGAGCGGTCCCGGAATACCGAGAAGCAGAGCTTGAAAGGTCGTGAACAGAGGCTGCTCAGCATGCGGGGAGTGTTCCGGGCCGTGCCGGGAGCGGAGGAGATGGTTCGGGAGATTTTTGACCGGAGCAGAAATGGGAAGAAACGGAGGGACAGGTTAGGCAGGGTAGATGGGATGCATGGGCATGGGTTGCATGGGATATATAGTGAGCAGAGGAAGGATGAATTGGACAATGTGAGGGGCACAGGGAATGAAGGTATGAAGGGCATAGGTTTTTCGAATAACACGAATGCCTTGATAAACATGAACGATGGGAGCAATGATCACAACGTCACTAACAAGGTTAACATGTACAGCCCAATCAGTAGGACTAACGCGAACAACATAAACTTCACCAGCAGCAACACCAGCAATACCAATAGCACCACCACCAACAGCAACAGCAACAGCAACAGCAACAGCAACAGCAACAGCAACACCAACACCAACACCAACACCAACAACACCAACATTGTTAGTACCAGCAATACAGATGGGAATAGACTAGAGCCAACCCAGCCCTTCCGCCTCCTGCTCGTGGACGACATATACACAACCGGCAGCACTGCCGAGCACTGTACACAGGAACTGCTGCGGATATGTGCGGCGGCTGGAGTTCCGGCAGAGGTATACAGCTTGACTTGGGCGAGATCTTAAGTAGATTAGGAGAGATGGACAGGATACCTATCAGCAGGCTCCTTAAATATTGACTGTCTGGAAGAAAAAACTCTATCTTTTTATAACATTTATTGTTAAATCATTACGCTTTTCCACCGATATATTAACAAGAAGATCAGTCTGGATCACACAGAGCAGATAACGAGTTTGCTTAATTGAATAGGGATAGACGCCAGTGGTATTATAAGGTAATCTTAGAATAGCTAAGTGACTTAGCTTCCTTGCATATTCCGTGGTTTTATTTGGAATTTGTTCCTGATCCACAATTTAAGTACAATGAAATGAAAGAGGAGATTCCCTATGAATCTTGATAACTGTCCTCGCTGTGGCAAGCTGTATGCCAAAAATTTTAAAAATATGTGCTCCGCCTGTATAAAAGATATTGAGCTGGAATACGACCGCTGCTTTAAATATCTCCGTGAGAATAAAGGGGCTACGATCCATGAGCTTTCCGAGGCTACAGAGGTATCCGTAAAGCAGATTACCAAGTTTATTAAAGAAGGCCGAATTTCGGTGGCAAATAACCCTAACATGATGTACCCATGCGAGGTTTGTGGAATTTTGATCCGTGATGGTAATATGTGTGATGGCTGTCGGACCCGATTAACTCGTGATCTTACAGCGGCTTCCCGGGAAGAACGGCAGGCCGGAGGTCCAGAGTCGGGTGGGAATAATGCCGCCTATCACACCCTCGACCGTCTTCGCAAGGACTAAATTCACATGTTTTTGTACGTCTGGAACTATAACGTTGTTCTAACTGGTCATTTGGGAGATTGTGGATTTTGTTAAAGTTCATCCCGTGGAACTATAAATAATGTTTCAAATGGTGCCGATAAACTTAGTAGAGATTATCGGCATTTTATTATTTTTGAGAAAGAAGGTGTAGGTTATGAAGATAAATGATACCGGAAGAATCGGGTCAATAAATTCGTATCAACGCCAACTAGAGAATCAGCGTCAGCTGACTGACAAGAAGATGAAACGTAAAGATGAAGTATCTATATCGAACGCCGCACAGGAGCTATTGCAGGCCCAGGCGAACGAGAAGGCCGCCGATCCGGCGCGTGTTCAGCGCCTTAAGGAATTGAAGGAACAGGTATCCTCAGGAACATATCAGGTGGATGCGGGCAAGCTTGCCGATAAACTCGCACCTTACTTCAAGTCCTTTGGCGATAACGGATTATAATGTGCGGACGACCAGGTCCATTTACGTATAGGGGGATAACATGGCAGTACAAGCACTAATTGAATCACTGGAGCGGCTTGATGAAGCCCATGTGGATATGCTGGATTGGGCCGGGAAGAAACGGACCGCCATTATGAAGAACAATGTGGACGAACTGATCGGGATTTTGAATCAGGAGTCCCGGATTATGAAACGGATCGAGCAGCTAGAGCAGGAGCGGGTGACCGCATGTTACGAATTTTTGCATGAACGGGGTGTAAAGTCTCAGCTAAATTTGACCATGACGGAGCTGTCTCGGCTTGTCTTTGATCCGGAAGAGAAGCAGTCGCTGCTTCATATGCAGAAGAAACTTTCCAATACGCTGCACCAGCTTAAGGAACTGAATGATTTGAATCAAAAGTTAATAGAGCAGTCGCTTACTTTTCTCGATTATTCACTTGACCTTCTGGTGGGTGAACCTGAGCAGGCAGCGACATACCAGCATCCTGCTGATAAAAACGGCGGCCGAGGCCGTCCAGGACTTTTCGATACACGCGCCTAAGGCTCATTTGAGGAGGAAGTAAGTTATGACATCAACATTCCATTCGATAGAAACGGCCAAACGAAGCTTATTTACGCAGACTGCGGCTTTAAATACGACAGGGCATAACATTTCCAATGCGAATACGGAAGGTTATTCGCGTCAGACGGTGAAGATGAAGCCTTCGCTTTCTATAGAAGCTTATGGACTTAACCGGTCCAATGCTCCAGGGCAGTTGGGAACCGGGGTAGAGTATCAGGCAATTGAACGGATTCGCCAGGGTTTCTTGGATAGCCAATACCGTGGCGAGAATAATGCTTATGGAACTTGGAATATCAAGGCGGATACGCTTGATAAGCTTGAAGGGATTTTTAATGAACCTTCGGATACTGGAATCAGTAAGGTGCTTAACAACTTCTGGAGCTCATGGTCCAATCTAAGTAAAGATCCGGAAAGTGCTTCGGCCCGTAAAGTTGTTAAAGAAAATGCGGCTGCTTTAACGGACGCTATGAATTATATGAGTGGGCAGCTCTCTAAATTAAGTCAGGATTTAACCACCAATGTTGGGGTTAAGGCAAGTGAGGTTCAGAACTACCTGACCTCGATTGCGAACCTAAATGAATCTATTACTCGTATTGAAGGCCTTGGAGATCAAGCCAATGATTTGCGGGACCAACGGGATCTCCTGACGGACAAATTGTCCAAGATCATCAATATTAACGTTCAGGAAACGGATCAAGGTTACACAGTCTCCATGGGTGGGCAGATCCTTGTAGAGGGTAACCAGGTTCAAGTGGACGTGGATGGCTCCGGTCCTGATGACAAGGGCGCCTTCCTGGAAGCAGCCTATGCATCAGGGAATCTTTCGGGCGGCGAAGTATTCGGGATGATTGCTTCGCGTGAGAATTATGTTAAGGACTATCAGCGGCAGCTGGATAACTTGGCTAACACTCTGGCCAATGGAGATATTCAGATTACGCTTCCAAAGGGAACCATTCTTCCTGATGGCGTTACTGTAGCTGGAGTGACTGGCCGTAACGTAACCCAGGATACCGTAGTGACAGTAAAAGGTCTGAATGGTCTGCACCAACTTGGTTATACAATGGATGGCACAACTAATGGAGGCCTGCCTTTCTTCGAGGCAAAAGGCGGCGGCAATATCACAGCAGCAAATATCAGCCTTAATGCCAAGATCGCTGCTGATGAGAACTTGCTTGCAACTTCTATGCGGACAGAGGGCACGGGAACAAGTGAAGCAGTTATTAAAGGGAACAACACCTTGGCACTGCTAATGGCTAATCTTAAAATGACAAATTTCACCTCCGTAGATGGTTCCCGCACAACAACGATTGATGGTTTCTATAACGCTGCTGTTGGTCAGCTTGGGGTTCAGTCCCAGGAAGCACAGCGCCAGACTCAGAACTCGGACATTCTGGTTCAGCAGGTAGAGAGCCAGCGGCAATCGGTAAGTGGAGTTTCCCTCGATGAGGAAATGTCCAATTTGATTAAATTCCAGCATGCCTACAGTGCAGCATCCCGGTTTATGACCACGTTTGACCAATTGCTTGATAAACTCATTAACTCTACCGGTGTGGTTGGCCGATAATTTTAAGATGTAAAGGAGGTTAAGTCCAGTGTTAAGAATCACTTCGAATATGATGAACTCCCAGTTAATGCTCAACTTAAACCGTAATGCTCAGGCTATGAACAACACGCAGAACCAGCTTGCAACAGGCCGGAAGTTGAACAAACCCTCAGATGACCCGGTTGGCATTACGTACTCTCTGCGCTATAGAGGGGAGCTTGCATCCAATGAGCAGTACACGAAGAATGTGGACAGTGCCTTGTCTTGGCTGGATTACAATGACACCGTTTTGGGCCAGACTGGGGATGTTATTCAGAAGCTGCGTGAGTTAACGGTTCAGGCAGCTACTGGAACGAACCCGCAATCTGCTTTAGACAGTATTAATAAAGAGGTCGGCCAGTTAAAAGAGCAGCTGATTGATATAGCAAATAGTACGCTGAACGGGAAATATATTTTTAATGGTGAGGCCTACAACCGCAAGCCATATGATTTTCCTAAAAATCCTGATGGCACATCGGACACTTCCAGTTTGGGCACATTAACTACGGATACTGGATTAATAAATTATTCCGTAGGAGACAGTGTGCAGCTGCCTATTAACATCACAGGTACAGCTGTATTTGGCACAGGGACGGATTCCAGTAATATTTTCAATATTATGGACAACTTGTCTGCGGCTTTGGCTTCAGGGAATATCTCGGGTATATCTGCACAGCTTGGGAAGATTGACAGCCGGATGGAGACGGTTCTAACCGCCCGAGCAGAACTCGGTGCAAAGACCAACCGGATTGAATTAATGCAGGATAGATTAAGTGATCTAAATACAAATTTGACGGATCTTCAATCTAAGACTGAGGATGCCGATTATGCTGAATTGATTATGAAATCGAAAATTCAGGAGAACATTTATAATGCTTCTCTGTCTGCAGGCTCGAAGATTATTCAGCCAACGTTAGTGGACTTTCTAAGATAGGATTGGAGGTTTGATTGATGCAGATCCTGCAGATTCGTCAGACCCCCGGACTAATTGGCATAGACGCGGATCCAGGCACTTACTCCATCAGCCAGCCGAAGGCTGATCTTAGAATCCAGACACGGCAGGGAGAATGGGAGATACACCAGTATCAACCTAAGCTTTTTGTAGACCAATCGAGAGCCCAGGCGGCCTATAATGGCGGTAACTTTTTGGAAATGAATCAGCGTATTTATTCGGGTATTCAGCAGCTTTACCTGCAGGGGATAGCTAACCGTGTGGAGCAGGGGAACCGTATGGCTGAGTTCTTCAAGCCAGGCAATACGATAGCCGATGTATACGGACAGGATTGGAAGCCGGCTAGTTTCCCCGAATTCCGGGGGCCAGCTTCTATGGATAATGTGGATGTAAGGATCGAAACAACACCGCCTTCGATTGAGTATCACAAGGGTGGAGTGGACATCCAGGTTGAGGTTCACAAGCCAGAGATTGAATATACGCGAGGGAAGCTGGACATCTATATGCAGCAGTATCCGTCTGTGCAGTATATTCCCCCGGAAATTGATAGGGCAGTATAAAATAAGTTAAGGTTATGGATGAGTTGGTTTTACGTCTATAACCTTTTTTTTATAGATAGTCGGTTGAATTAGCTTTAAGGAGGAGTAATGGTGATTATTCAAACAGCCACATGGGGCGAAACTGAAGTTAATGAGAATGAAATCTATCGATTCGAGAAGGGGATTCCAGGATTTGAGGATAATAGGTCCTTTGTTCTGTTGGATCAAGGGGATCATCCATTCTATTATATGCAGTCTACAGAGGATCAGGAGCTGGCATTTGTTGTTGTTGATCCTTTCTTGTTCTACTCTGATTATGAGTTTGAGCTATCTGAGAGTGAGAAGGAAGAGTTGGGTATCGAATCCTTAGTTGAAGTGTGGTGTGTCCTAACGCTAAATAAGCAGGCTGAGCTATCTACGATTAACCTGTTAGCTCCAATTGTGCTTAATCCGGAACAACATACAGGTAAGCAGGTAGTACTGCACCAAACCAGTTATCAGACCAAGCACCCTTTACGCCCTGCTGGAATAAGTAAATCCAATGCTCAAAAGGAAGGTGAGTGACATGCTGGTCCTTTCCCGCAAAAAGGGTGAGTCGATTGTGATCCAGGATAACATTGAGATCACTGTGCTGGGTGTTGAAGGAGATACCGTTCGGATAGGAATCTCTGCACCTAAGCAAGTAGATGTATTTAGAAAGGAAGTTTACTTGTCGATTAAGGAAGCGAATAGAGAGTCGGCGGGGAATATTCGACAAGATCTTAGCGTATTGAAAAGCCTCATCAAAGATACTCAAAACTAGTTAAAAATAATCATTAAAATTTTTAAAAAATAGCAGATTAGCTATTAAAAGATTTGTCATTGTGACGATATATATAGTACAAGCTATTTTGAAGGGCGGCCGACCTTTGACAATAGCCTAATAAAAAATAACCACATGGACGTGGGACATTTAATTTCAGGGAGGAAATAAAATCATGATTATCAATCACAATATTGCGGCAATGAATACTCACCGTCAACTGGCTGTGAACACAGGAAATACTAACAAATCCATCGAGAAGCTGTCTTCTGGTCTTCGCATCAACCGTGCTGGTGATGACGCAGCTGGTCTGGCAATCTCCGAGAAAATGCGTGGTCAAATCCGCGGTTTGGATATGGCTTCCAAAAACGCTCAAGATGGTATTTCTTTGATTCAAACAGCTGAGGGTGCATTGAACGAAACGCACAGCATTCTGCAACGTATGCGTGAGTTGGCTGTTCAATCCGCGAATGATACTAACACAACTACTGACCGCGGAGCTCTTCAAAAAGAAGTGGATGAACTCGCTAAAGAAATCACTAGAATTTCTACTGACACTGAGTTCAACACTAAGAAATTGCTTAATGGTACGGCTTCTGGCGTGACTTTCCAAATTGGTGCAAACATGGGACAAAACATTTCCTTGTCTATTGGATCTATGGACGCTACTACTTTGGCGGTTAATGGTACTACTTCAAGTGGTATTGATATCTCCAGCCAAACAGCTGCTGACGCGGCAATTTCTGTAATTAACGCTGCGATTGAGACGGTATCCGGTGAACGTGCTAAATTGGGTGCTAACCAAAACCGTCTTGAACACACAATCAACAACCTGAACACTTCTTCCGAGAACCTGTCTGCAGCTGAATCCCGCATTCGTGACGTAGATATGGCGAAAGAAATGATGAACCAAACTAAGAACAACATCCTTGCTCAAGCTGCTCAAGCTATGTTGGCTCAAGCGAACCAACAACCACAAGGCGTTCTTCAATTGCTTCGTTAATTTTAACCTAGTAAAAAAAGGAATCCTCATTTTAGAGGATTCCTTTTTTTACTAGGTAGAGAATGTTGTTTTAACCCTATATCTTCTAATACCAAGGTAGAGAAATGCCGATATTAATATTAGCTATTAATTAATTTAGTTGAACTTTTTAAAAGGAAGAGGGCTCATGATGAGAAAAACAATTTCTTTGTGCATGATTGTTAAAAATGAAGAAAAGGTTTTAGATAGATGCCTGACTAGTGTTAAGAACAAAGTAGATGAGATTATTGTTGTTGATACTGGGTCAACTGACTCGACTGTAGAAATTGCTAAAAGGTATACCTCAAAAGTTTTTTCATTTAAATGGATCGATGATTTTGCGGCCGCACGTAACTACTCGTTAGAGCAGGCCACCTCTGATTATATCCTGGTATTAGATGCAGATGAGTATTTAGATTCTGAGGCCGATGTACATTCAGCTTTTGAGACAAGTGAAGATTACTATTTGGTGAAAATCAGAAATCAACTTTCTTATGGATGGGCCCATACACATACAGCAATTCGTTTATTTGCGAACAGAACAGACTTACGCTACAAGAACAAGCTTCATGAACACTTAAGTATTGCTAATGACACTGAGATTTCTTTTGGAAAGACAAATTTTACTATACTTCATACAGGTTATACAAATGAAATTGTTCAAGAAAAAGATAAACTTGCCAGAAATTTGGATATTATGTTACGGGAAGTTGAAGAGAACCCGGATGGTTACAACCTATTTAATACAGGAAATGTGTATTATTCGTTAAATGATTATAACAAGGCTATTCAGTATTATCAAAGATCATATCCTTTAAGCAAGGAACGGTCTTATTCTCCAGAATTACTTGCGAAGATGGCTACTTCTCTAGGATATTTGGGAAGATATGAAGATGGACTGAGAATATTGATTGATGCGGTACAATTATTCCCTAGCACAGTGGATTTACGTTTTGCTCAAGGGAAGATTTATTTAGAAGCGGGATATTTGAAGGACGCAGAACTATCCTTTAAGAAGTGCCTAGACATAGGAGATCAAGGGATTGCAGTCACTGAGGGAGCTGGCGGCTACGGTTCACATTATTATCTGGCAGAGCTATATCTGCAACAGGGTGAACTTGCAAGGAGCTATGAAAAAATAGTTGAGGTTATAAGTGCAAATAAAACTTTTTCTGCAGGTATAAATAAGTATTTTGAGATAACTATAAAGGGGAATATTCCATTTGAAGATGTTTTTCAAAACATTGAGCTGATTTACAACATTACCAATGTTGAGGAGCTTAAGTTGCTATTGGATTCAATGTACTCACAGAGGCATCCCTTACTGAATCGATACTTACTTAAGTATAACTTGCTGGTAGAAGACAATGTTAAAGCTGTTGCATTACAGTACGACAAAAAATATGAGGACGCTAAAGAAATATGGTGCGTAATTGGAGTTGGAAATGGCCATGCCACAGACGTTCTTCTCCTTTCCGTAATATTAAACGATATGGGACTATTTGAGTTAGCGACATCAGGACTTAACTTAAGTAACAGAGAACTAAAATTTTTACGTGGTCTTTTATTCGATAAATCTACAGGTAGATTTGACCTGACAACACAGTTAGAATTCATACTTCTTGAGGTTGTAACAAGGTTAATTACTCTTCAGGAATTTGAGTTATTTGAAAGAATATTGGTAGTGCTGGTCTCAGGAAAAGATATGATGTTTACATGTAAAGTAATAAAAGTAATGACTTCTTTTGGATTCTACGAAATTGCAATAGATTTATTAGCAAAGTGCTATGAACAACACCCTAACAATATAGATGTAATTGGTTTACTGGGAGATGCTTGTTTAAAGGCAGGCTATCAGCAAGATGTAGAAATTCTTTATTCAAGACTCCTAGAACTTAACTTAGAATATTCAACTTATGAAAGAAACTACAATTTATACTCTGAGCTTGAAGATATCCAAGGTATGAGGACAATAAAGAACGAGATTAAAAGACGGTTTCCTCTTTCAGAGTGGGCGAGTAATTAATCAACAAAATAAGGGCTTCATGGGGGAAAAGTTAAGATGAATAAGCTGGAATTGTTAAAAAAAGATTTTAAAGAGAAGTTGGGTATTTTGATCGAGAAAAAGTGCTTTCATGAAGCAACTGACTTGGTGGAAGAATACAGGAAGTTTGTTACGACAGATGATACTGAAGTTTATTCTATGCAGGCCGTTATTTCTCTAATGCAAAATAATTTATATGAGGCTTATAAGTATATACAAGATGGTCTTCGAATTAATCCCGGAAGCGGGGATCTCTTATATAATCTCGCTCAGGTTTATGAGCTTAGAGGAGATTATAAAAAAGCTAGTTATTATTACAATGAGGCTAAGGGAAATGTAGAGGATGAGGATATTAGTACCCATATTGATTTTATGATTAGTAATTTGGACAATCTAAAAACTTTAGATTCTTGTAGCAAGACAAATGATCAGCCGTTAATAAGTGTATTAATACCTACCTACAACATGAAGAATTATCTTAAAGAAGCTGTTGATAGTTTATTATTTCAGACCTATGAAAATATAGAGATAATTGTATCTGATGATTGCTCAACTGATGGTACTGACAAAATGATGTTAGATTACGCTAGCAATCCAAAAGTTAAGTACTATCGTAACGTTAAGAACATCGGTGCAAAAAGAAATGGCCGGAAATTGTTGTATGAGTATGCAACAGGGAAATATGTTTTAGGAGTCAATCACGATGATTATCTAATAAAAGCAAACTATATAAGTAAGGCTATAGAGTTCTTAGAGAAACACCCAAGTGTATCGTTAGTTTTTGCTAATTTGAAAGTTCTTAAGATGACTGATGGAACATTTACCTATACAAATTTAAACTTACCAGAGATTACTTCGGGGAAAGACTATTTTTTAGGATATGAAACCAGCGAACAATATCCTCATATTACTAGTGTGCTCACTTCAATATATAGGAGGGAGGATGCAATTAATTCTAAAATACTGCTGGAGGAGACGGAGTCTCAGGATCTATTCTTATATACTAAACTTATGCTTGTAGGAGACATTGGTTTTATATCAGATTGTGTTGGTGTTTATCGGTATCACGATCAAAGCTTAAGTTTCAATATGCCTTCAACAGATGATGGATCGACAATAAAGGAATTAGAGATATTGTCTGAGAGAGCAGTTGAAGAAGGTTTCGATCAATCCCAGATGAGTAATTGGCTGCATTTAAGAATTAGTAATTATGTTCTATGGAGGTTTTCAAGTTTATGGAACTCGAATAGAACAGAAGCTCTTAAAGTTCTTTTAAGAATTTCGGAAACTTATCCGGATGTCTTCTTACAAATTACTAATAGATTGGGGTGGATACGTTAATGAGTACATTGAAAGAAGAGGAATATATTAGTCCTATCTATGTAACAAAGCCTTACCTTCCAAATGAAGAAAAATATAAAGATTATATTTCAAAAATTTTCCGCTCCGGTCATCTGACTAATCATGGCCCCTTGGTCAGGGAATTAGAGGAGAGATTGGCTGAGTTTTTAGGGGTCAATAGACTGCTCCTTGTATCTAACGGCACTTTAGCTTTACAAGTGGCCTATAAGTTGTTGGGCTTAAGAGATGAAGTGATTACAACGCCGTTTTCCTTTATAGCAACGAGCAGTAGTTTAGCTTGGCAAGGGTTAACCCCTGTATTTGCAGACATTGATGAGCGCTCTTTTAATATTAATGCTAATGAAATAGAGGATAAGATCACTGAGCGTACTACTGGAATAGTCCCTGTTCATGTGTTTGGAAATGCATGTGAGATTGCGAAAATAGAAGAAATAGCCAAACGTTATAAACTTAAAGTAGTATACGATGCTGCACATGCCTTCGACGTAAAATATAAGGGTCAGAATATTTTAAACTATGGAGATATTTCTACATTAAGTTTCCATGCTACAAAAATTTTCCATTCAATAGAGGGTGGGGCCCTAATAATTAATGATGAAGAAACATATCGTAGGGCTAGAAGTACTATAGATTTTGGCATACAAGGACCAGATGTAATTCAGGGGATTGGAATAAATGCTAAAATGAACGAGTTTCAAGCCGCCATGGGACTGTGCGTTCTTGACGACATAAAAAAAATTATGAAAAATCGGAAAGACATTTATAAAAGGTATCATGAGGCTTTTGCTGGACAAGAGGAAATTCAAGTCCAGAGGATAAACCAGGATTGTTCGCAGAATTATAGTTATTTTCCAATTGTCCTAAGAAGTGAAGAGTGCTTAATTCGGGTAAAACAATCACTCGAGCAGAACAAGATATTTCCAAGAAGATACTTTCATCCCTCTCTAAATACTATAGATTATTTAAAAAGCCCATCTATGGATAAATCAGAGTCTCTATCTAAAAGGATTCTTTGCCTGCCAATGTATGATAGCTTCAATATCTTTGACCAGTTACGCGTAATACGTATAGTAAAAGAGGCGATATGATGAGATTAGGTATTATGCAACCCTATTTTTTTCCCTATATCGGTTATTTTCAATTAATAAATTATGTCGACCAGTGGGTTGTTTTTGATGATGCTCAATATATACGTCATGGATGGGTTAACCGAAATCGCATTTTGCATCCTTTGAAGGAATGGCAATATATCATTGTACCGTTATCCAAGCATAAACATACAGACCCAATAAAAGATATTAGTTTAAATCCAAATGTTAATTGGAAGCAAAAAATATTGGGTCAATTGACTGTATATAGGAAAGCTACGCAGTATAACGCCATAATAAAATTGATAAAAGAGATTTTTGAAATTGATGTTACTAGCTTAAGCTTATTAAATGTTCTAATTATGGAACGGATATGTCAGTATCTTGAAATACCATTCTCTTATATTATTTCTTCTCAAACTAATTTGAATTATACGGATATCAGTGATTCGGGTGACTGGGCATTAGAAATAAGTAAACAATTAGGGGCTACGGAATATGTTAATCCAATGCAAGGTGAGTTCTTGTTTGACAAGAATAAATTTGACCGGAATGACATAAAGCTATCTTTTTTAAAACCGAAATTTGAGTTGCTTCAGTATGACCAGGGAATAAACAATAGAGAACATGAGCCATCGTTATCTATCTTAGATGTGCTTATGTTCAATGACAGAGAAATAGTACGACAGATGTTAAAGTATTGTGAGGTTATTTAACAATGAAGGAGATTGGTGGTTTTTTTGGTTTGGAATTATCCCATTTTAATAAGGAGTATCACACAGGGGCACTTAGACTTAATAAGGCGAGAAGTGCTCTTAACTATCTTATCTTGCAAAAAAATGTAAAAAAAATCTATATTCCTTATTATATGTGTAGTTGTATACTTGAACCTATTTTAGATTTAGGGATAGAACATGAGTATTATAGACTTGATGAGGATATGCTTCCGAACTTTTCTAAAGAGGTTTATGATAACGAATTATTCTTATATATAAATTATTTTGGGCTTTGTGATCAAAATGTAACAACAGTTGTTAACAAGTTAAATAACGTTGTAGTTGATAATACTCAGTCATTTTATTCGAGGCCTTTAAATGGATGTGACACTATCTACTCGCCACGTAAATTTTTTGGTGTACCTGATGGTGGCTACCTGTATTCGACAGATAGTTATATGATTGAACTCGAACCAAGCTCATCGTATCAGCAATTTGAATTTTTATTAAAGCGAATTGATTATTCAGCTCAGGAGGCATATTCACAATTTCAGGAACAAGAAAGATGGCTTACTGGCCAAGGGATGAAGCAGATGTCCCGTTTAACAGAAACCATGTTAAAAAGCATAGATTATGATGGTGTTAGAGATATAAGACTCAGGAATTTTGATTTTTTACATGAGAATTTAAGCAAAATTAATGAATTAAAGATTGAGCGAAGTAGGGATTCAGTGCCGATGGTGTATCCACTTCTTATTGAAAATAATAGTATCAAAGAACAATTGATTAGTGAAAAAGTTTATATTCCAACATATTGGAAAGAAGTAATCGAGATCTCTGAGTACGATTGGTTTGAGAGAAGGCTTGTTGATAACTTGGTGTGTCTTCCCATAGATCAACGATGGGGTCTTGCCGATATGGAACAAATTTTAAGTGTATTAAAAAGAATTTTAGCTTAGGAAGGTAACTATGAAGAAAAAGGTATTAGTATTTCCGTGTGGTTCCCAAGCTGCAATAGAACTTAATTTTGCCTTGAGGTATGCGGTTCGTATTGAACTTTATGGGGCTTCGAGTGTGGAAGATCATGGAGCATACGTATATAAAAATTATATAGGTGGCCTCCCAAATATAAAAAGTAATGATTTTATTGATAATTTTAATGCAGTCCTTAAAAAATACGAAATCGATTTCATAATACCAACTCATGATACGGTGGCTCTTTTCTTAGTTGAAAATGAGTCCCAACTAGTATCGAAGGTAGTATCCTCATCGCTCGAGACAGTTAAAGTATGTCGTTTTAAATCCTTAACCTATCAAAGATTTTCTTCTGAAATTTTTGTTCCAAATATATATAAAACTGTCGAGAGCGTAGATCGATACCCGGTATTCTTAAAACCAGATGATGGACAGGGTGGGAAGGGAACACATGTTGCGAGTAGTGAAACTGAAGTTGAATTTTACTTGAAACGTTCTCCTAATCTTCTTATTTGTGAGTACCTTCCTGGTGAGGAAATAAGCATAGATTGCTTTACTAGTTTGAAAGGTGAATTGAAATTTGTTAATGCCCGTACCCGCGACAGAACGCTTGGAGGAATAAGTACTGAGTCGAGGATCATACCCCTAACGAGGGAGATAGAGTATGCAGCAGAAGTGATAAATGCACAATTAGAGTTTCGGGGATACTGGTTTTTTCAAATGAAGAAGGATTATCGTGGCAAATACAAATTACTGGAGATTTCAAGTCGTTTTGCAGGAACTTCCGTTCTTTCGTATGCCAGAGATGTAAATCTTCCTTTGGCCACTCTCCTTGAGTTTATGGGAATAGAAGTTGAAATTAATTCTAATAAATACAATGTTACTTTAGATAGATCTTTAATTAATCGTTATAGACTCGATATTGAATACATGAGAGTGTATGTTGACCTTGACGATACCTTAATAGTAAATGGAAAAGTCAACAAGATTATCCTAATGTATTTATATCAATGCATAAATGAAAATAAGGAAATCATATTAATAACCCGACATGAAAAAAATTTAGGAGAAACACTTTATAAATATAAAATTAGCGATAAGCTTTTTACTGAAATTGTGCATATTAATGCTTCTGATTTGAAATCAAGTTATATAAGAGAAGATATGCCAGCTATTTTTATAGATAACTCTTTTGCAGAGAGAATGGAAGTTAGGAAGAAACGAAATATTCCTTGTTTTGACGTGAACAATGTCGAGTGTCTAATAGATTGGAGGGATTGAATTTGTTAACAATAATAGATAAAAAAGATGAAATTAAAAGCTTGAAAAAAGAACTTATTGAAAGTTTACAGAATCCCGGTACTTCTATATATATTATGGGAAGAAATAATTACTCAACAATAGTTATAAAACAACTTATTGAAGAGGGAATTCAGATTAACGGTGTAATAGATGATACAAATAAGAGTGTCAGCAGCTTTATGGGTATTGATGTATGTCGAACTGACCAGGTCCCCAGGAATAGCACAGTAATATGTTGTGTAATAGAAGGGAGATTACACTCAGCTCTTAAACGATTGAAGTTAAGTGATATATCCGGGATATTAACTTATTTTGATCTGTATTTATTTGACGAGGAAAAATATCCTGCCCCCATTTTTTTTGGAGGAAATGTTATTGATATTGAGAATAACCAAGAAGAATATCATTGGTTAGCTAGTATTTTAGATGACCAGGTTTCATTGGATACTCTAGAAAGGCTAATAGATTTTCGCTTTAATTGTAATGTTGAAGCCATGAGTGGATTTACATACCGTGTGGATCAACAGTATTTTGATCAGATAGTCCTCAAAGATGAAGACGAGGTATTTGTTGATTGTGGGGGGTATGATGGTCAAACAACTCTTAAATTTATAAACGAGCATCCCGGATATAAGTCAGCCTATGTGCTCGAGCCTTCTCCAGAGCTTTATGAGAATATTAAGACTATCATGGCGCCTTATCCCCGGGTGAAAGTTCTTCCATACGCAGCATACCGTGAAGATTGTGAGTTGTTATTTGATTCAACTATGGACTCAGCTAGTTCTATATCTGTACAGGGGAATGTTAATGTAAGTGGGGCTAAATTAGATACTTTAATTGATGGCCCCATAACTTTTTTGAAGTTTGATGTAGAAGGGGCTGAACTTGACGCGTTAATTGGGAGTGAAAATATTATAAGAAGCTATAAACCCAAAATAGCAGTTTGTGTCTATCATGACCAGTCTCATTTCTGGAAAATTCCAAGGTTGATACTTAAATATTGTTCTGAGTATAAGGTTTCTCTTAGGCATTACACAGAGGGGACTTTTGAAACAGTAATGTATTTTTACTAATAATAACAAAAAGATATAACCGACAAAAATGATCAAATATCAATGTAAACAAACCTTAAACTATTATTCCTTTGAGTATTCAAACTTTGGGAATATTAACCGATAAACATAGTAAATATGCCATCGGAGGTTGTCAAATGAACTTACAGTTCTCTATTTCGACAAATACGGTGAGCGGCAATACTACAACTAACAATGTCAGTCAGCTAAGCGATAATGCTGCCACTAACCAGAGTCATCAACTGGTACAGGCTGTAAAGAACGGAAGCGACTTAAGTAAACTTGAGAAACAAGGCGTACCCATATCCGTAGGGGATGAGCAGCTCATCCGTGCTATAGACAAAGCGGTCAAAGCTCTCCAAGGGCCGTCGACAACTTTGGAAATGAGTGTTCATGAGAAGACCCATCAAGTTATGGTAAAGGTTCTGAACAAGGATACCGGTGAGTTAATCCGGGAGATCCCCCCGGAGAAGACTTTGGATTTGGTTGCAAAAATGATGGAGATCGCAGGTATTTTGGTAGATCAAAAGGTATAAGTAGGGAGGAAATTACATGGCAACAACACCAATGCGTATTAATGGATTTTCAGGTATGGATATAGATAGCTTGGTAAAAAACCTGATGACCGCCCGGCGTGCTCCACTGGATAAGCTAAATCAGCAGAAAACAATTCTGCAGTGGACAAGGGATAGCTATCGTGATCTTAACATCAAAATTGTCGATGCCAATAAGAAGCTTAGCGACTTCAATAGAGATTCTGCAATGAATACTAAAGCTTCAACAGTAACCGGAAATACAGCGGCAGTGAAAGCGCTAGCCACAGCAGATGCATCAAGTTCTTCGATGTCTGTAGAAGTAACCAAGTTGGCGACGAAATCGACATTGCAAACCGCTAATGGTGCCGGACTGACTACAACTGGTGCAACTCCGGCAACCGCAACACTAAATACAACCTTGGAGCAGCTTGCTACCGGGACTGCAGCAGATACCTATGAACTTAATATTAATGATAAGACAATTACCTTTTTGAAAAGTGATACAATCAAAACAGTTCAAGCAAGAATTAATTCTTCTGGTGCGAATGTAACAGCTTTATTTGACGAAGTTAGCGGGAAATTCTCAATCACAGCCAAAGACTATGGGGCAAGCAATGAGCTTAAATTTACTGGCGATGACAAGACGGTTAAATCAAGTACATTTTTAGATTTAATACACATTAACACAGGTGATACTGCTAATAACTTTCTAAAAGCTTCTAACGCAGAGGTTAAAGTAACCTCAGATGGAGCCACGAAGACTTTTACACCTAGTGAGAATAAGCTTACTGTTAATGGGGTAGCCCTAACCTTCATAGGTACTACTACCGCAGGTGGTCCCGCGGCTATAACAACTAAGGCAGATTCTACAACGGCTTTTAATACTATCAAATCCTTTGTGGATAATTACAATGATCTCATTAGTACATTTAGCACTAAACTGGATGAAGCGAAGTACCGAGATTTCCCTCCTTTAACAGACGAACAGCGCAGCAATATGAAAGAAAGCGAAATTACGGAATGGGAGAAGAAGGCCAAGAGCGGACTTCTTAAAAACGACACGATTCTCCAAGCCACAATTGCTTCTATGCGTGAAGTAATAACTAAGCACTTGGGCGATCTCAGCTCAGTAGGCATTACCACTGGATCGTATTCTGAGAATGGTAAACTGGTTATTAATGAGGATAAGCTAAAAGCGGCATTAGAGAATACACCAGATAAAGTGCTTAGTATTTTCCGGGGACCAAGTGGCTCCTTGGATTCGGGGATCTATAGTGAGCTGAGCAAGCAATACGATGACACATTAAATTTGTTTGTAGCTAAAGCAGGTACATCTAAATATAGTACGGATGCGAATGCAGTTTACAAACCTCAAAGCATTATGGGTGACCAGTTGAAGGATTACAATAACCGGATTAAAACGCTCCAAAATCGTTTGCAGGATATTGAGAGTCGGTACTACAAACAGTTTAGCGCGATGGAGACTGCCATGAGTAATCTTCAATCCCAATCGTCCAGTCTATTTGGAACTCAGTCTAAGTAATTGTAAAGGGTGAAGGCAAATGATCACATCTCCTTATGAAAAATACCGTCAGTCATCCGTCCAAACATCTACACCAGGCCAGCTGCTTCTAATGTTATTTGACGGGGCCATCCGGTTCGTTCGCTCTGGAATGGATGGATTGCAGAATCAGGATATTTCTAAGGCCAACCTTAACCTGGGAAAAGCTCAAACCATTATAAGCGAGTTAATCGTAACACTGGATCATTCCTATGAAGTATCTCAAGGGCTAGCTTCTCTTTACGAATACACGAATTACCTGCTGATTCAAGCCAATGTAAAGAAAAGCACTGAGCCCGCAGAAGAGGCACTTGGATATTTAACCGAGCTTAGAGAGACATTTGCTCAAGCCGTTAAAATGACTGTGGGCAGTCAAGAGCTGCAGCATGGATAATTTGATCACAGAGCTCAGAGGCTTGACGGAATCGATTGTGGCCCGGCTTCAGTTCACATCTTATGAGGAATTGGAAGACTTTGTTGCAGAGCGCCAGCGTATCATTGATGAACTGAACAGGTTAAAAGAGACAACCCCGTTTAATGTACTCGAGCGTGAGCAGCTGGAGGAAATTTTGCGGGCTGACGCCGTCATACTGATGCGAATGGAGACCCTGAGGAATGAGGCTTCAGATTGGCTTCAGCAGCGTGGGCAGGCTAAAGTGCAGCGGAATGCATATGAAGCAGCTTATACGCCAGATAGCATATTAATGGATCGCAGGGAATAAGCTAGAGCGTTTATTATATGAGTTGAACTAATGATTGTATTGCTTTCTTTGGTTCAACTTCAATAGCAAGTAGTCTAATCTAATTGTCCCACTCACGAGCCCCGCCCAGCGGTGCTCGTTTTTTGTCGAATCTTATGTGTGAAAATTTGATGAAATCAGACAAAATAATACATTTTATTTACAGAAAAACCTTTTCATTTCCAATTGACAACTCCAAAGCTTGGATGGTATATTCACAAATGTGAGCTGGTCTCACTTTCATTTGACGAAGAAGGGAATGTTAGTGCATGCAAGGTAAAGTTAAATGGTTTAACGCAGAGAAGGGTTACGGTTTCATCGAAACTGAAGACGGAGGCGACGTGTTCGTTCACTTCTCCGCTATCCAATCCGAAGGCTTCAAGACTCTTGAAGAAGGACAATCCGTTGAATTCGATATCGTCGAAGGCGCACGCGGACCTCAAGCCGCTAACGTAGTCAAGCTATAATCATCCCGGCTCAAGCCGACCTATATATCTGGTACGATGGTTAACAATTGAATTCGCTAGCAACAGACTCTGGAAATTTCCAGGGTCTTTTTTTGGCCTTCCCGAATGTTCCAAAGAATGTCACAAAGCCAGCATTTTTTGCCCAGTTAACATTTTAACTTGGGCTTTACATATGGTATAATGTAGAGGCAAAGGAGGAGTGCCCTATGAATTATAGTATTCGAGGACAACAGATTGAAGTGACTGACGCTTTGAATGATTATGTTGACAAGAAGCTCAGCCGGCTAGAGAAGTACTTTGATGCACCTCCCACCTCAGAAGGACATGTTACCTTAAATGTCATACGAGGATTGCACACGGTGGAAGTTACGATTCCACTAACCGGTGTTGTGCTCCGGGCCGAAGATAAGAGTGATGACATGTACGCATCGATTGATGCGGTGGTGGATAAGCTCGAACGCCAGATTCGCAAGCACAAGACCAAGATCAACCGCAAGTTTCGTCAGGAAGGCAGCTTGAAGACGCTGTTTGTTGAAGAGCCTGTCGACGGACCGCTGCTGGCTGATGAGGAAGAGAACGAGTTGTCTGATGACGATCTCGAAGTCGTCCGTACGAAGCGGTTTACGTTTAAGCCGATGGACGTCGAGGAGGCCATCCTCCAGATGAATATGGTTGGGCATGATTTCTTCGTATTCTCCAATGTGGATACCCGTGAAGTTAACGTCGTCTACAAGCGTAATGACGGCAAGTACGGGCTTATTGAACAGACTTGAATTTATTTTTCTACACCGATACTTAAGAGACCGAGCCTCATCCGCCTCGCGGGTAAGGCTCTTTATTCATATTATGGAGGATTTTGCCGCGGTGGGAAGGCAATCCCTTTAGTTGCGGCATCCCTTACAAACTGTTACAATTTAGGCAAATCATCTGTTTTTGCGTGAAAGGGGAAAACCATGCTAGGACTAGTGAAAAAGATCTTTGGCGACACGAATGAACGTGATGTCAAACGTCTTATGAAGACGGTCGACTTAATTAATACATTGGAACCTAAATTTGTGGAGCTCTCGGATGAGCAGCTTCAACATAAAACGGTGGAATTCAGAGAGAGATTAGAGAAGGGTGAAGATATTGACGATCTTCTGCCAGAAGCCTTCGCTACCGTACGTGAAGCCTCCAAGCGCGTCCTTGGCAAACGCCATTATGACGTGCAGTTAGTCGGGGGTATGGCTCTGCATGAAGGCCGTATTGCGGAAATGAAAACCGGAGAAGGGAAAACATTGGTCGGAACCCTGCCGGTTTATTTAAATGCGCTGCTTGGCAAAGGCGTGCACGTAGTAACTGTCAATGATTATCTCGCTCAGCGCGACAGTGCGGAAATGGGCCAAATCTATAACTTCCTGGGCATGACGGTAGGGGTTAACCTGAACGGCATGGAGCATGAAGAGAAACAGGCCGCTTACGCCTGTGACATTACGTACGGAACGAACAATGAATTCGGTTTCGACTATTTGCGTGACAATATGGTCTTGTACAAAGAGCAGATGGTTCAGCGTCCGCTCTATTTCTGCATTATTGACGAGGTTGACTCCATCCTGATCGACGAAGCCCGTACACCGCTCATCATTTCTGGACAAGCCCAGAAATCGACAGAGCTGTATTATGCGGCTGACCGCTTTGTGAAGCGCCTTGAGGCAGAAGAGGATTACAACGTCGACATCAAGGTGAAGGCGGTATCTCTGACCGAGAAAGGTGTAGCCAAAGCCGAGAAAGCTTTTGGTATCGACAACCTGTATGATCATGCTCATGTTACTCTTAACCACCATATCGTGCAGGCGCTTAAAGCCAATACGATCATGCGCCGTGATGTGGACTATGTAGTGACTGAAGATGAAGTTGTCATCGTTGACGAATTCACGGGCCGTCTGATGGCTGGACGCCGTTACAGCGACGGGCTTCATCAGGCAATTGAAGCGAAGGAAGGCATCGAGGTTCAGAACGAGAGCATGACTCTGGCTACGATTACCTTCCAGAACTATTTCCGGATGTACCGCAAGCTTGGCGGGATGACGGGTACGGCGAAGACCGAGGAAGAGGAGTTCAAGAAGATTTATGGTCTTGAGGTTCTTCAGGTTCCGACAAACCGTCCGAACCGCCGGGTGGACCAGCCGGATGTAGTGTATAAGAGTGAAGCCGGCAAGTTCAAGGCGGTTGTCGAAGAGATCGTGAAGCGCCATCAGACCAAACAGCCGGTCCTTGTAGGTACGGTGTCGATCGAGAACTCCGAGCTCCTGCATGAAATGCTGAAGCGCAAAGGCGTGCCGCATAAAGTGCTTAACGCCAAATTCCATGCCGAGGAAGCCGAGATTATCTCCCGTGCGGGCGAGCCGGGCTCGGTAACGATTGCAACAAACATGGCTGGACGCGGTACCGATATTATTCTTGGTGAGGGCGTATCTGAAATCGGAGGCCTGCACATTATCGGGACCGAGCGCCATGAATCCCGCCGGATTGATAACCAGCTTCGCGGTCGTGCCGGACGTCAGGGTGACCCGGGCTCAACCCAGTTCTATCTGTCTCTGGGTGATGAGCTGATGAAGCGGTTTGGTGCGGACAACGTGCTGGCCATGATGGACCGTCTTGGCTTTGATGAGGATTCACCGATCGAGAGCAAGATGATTACGCGTGCGATTGAGTCCGCTCAGAAGCGGGTAGAGGGCAACAACTTTGACGTGCGTAAAGTCGTACTCCAATATGATGACGTGATGAACCAGCAGCGGGAGATTATTTACAAGCAGCGCCGGGAAATTCTCGAATCCGAGAATATCAAGGACATTGTGCTTGAGATGATCAAACCTGTAATTGAACGTATCGTAATGGCACACTGCAGCGACGATATCCCAGAGAACTGGGAGCTGGAGGAAGTGGCCGAGTACATCAACAGCAAGCTGCTGGATGAAGGCCAACTGACGAAGGATGAGCTGTGGGGCAAGGAAGCGGAAGAAATTATCGAATACATTTTCGACAAAGTGGTTGAGAAGTACAACACCCGTGAAGAGCATATCGGTACGGAAATGATCCGTGAGTTCGAGAAGGTTATCGTGCTTCGTGCGGTAGACAGCAAGTGGATGGACCACATCGATGCGATGGATCAGCTTCGCCAAGGTATTCACCTGCGTGCTTACGGCGGTACAGATCCGCTTCGTGAGTACCAGTTCGAAGGCTTTGAAATGTTTAATGAGATGACCGCGAGTATCCAAGAGGAAGTCGCGACATATATTATGAAGGCACAAATCGAAACGAACCAGGAGCGTACGACTGTTGTGGACGAGAATCAAATCTCCACCAACGGCGAACCGGCTGAGAAGCGTCCCGTACATCGCGGAGAGCAAATCGGACGCAATGACGACTGCCCATGCGGCAGCGGCAAGAAGTATAAACACTGCCACGGACAGAACGACTAAGTTGCGGCGGTTTGTATATAGGCTGAACGAAGGGTAGAACGGGCGAGGAAGCAGCAGGTTTGTACGTTTCATGGACACAATGCGTGGTCGGGTAAGCCTGGATGGCTGTCGATCCTATAGCTCTGGAGAAGCGAACGGGGTCGCCTTTATGATGGGACCTCTTCCTTCGCTTCTGAGGTATTCTTGAAGTTCCAGAGCAGCAGCGATCGCAGGAACTCTTTAGGCCTTGCCCTCCTTATCCATTTCATAAGTTCAGTCTGTATAACAAGTAGAAGAGGTGACGAATTAGCATGATCGATCCAAATGTGAAGCAGGATCTGCGTGAAATTGCAAAGAAATTAACCAACCTTAGGGGGTCTCTTTGACTTAGATCTGAAGCAGGAGATGATTGCGAACTTTGAGGAGAAAATGGCCGCACCCGACTTCTGGGATGATAACGAGGCTGCTCAAAAAGTTATCGCAGACCTGAATGCGATCAAATCTTCGGTTGACCAATACGAGAAGCTTCAGTCAGAGCACGATGATATCGTACTCATGATCGAACTGGCAGAAGAGGAGAATGACGAGTCCCTTCTTGCCGAAGCGGCTGGCTCTGTGGAATCGCTATTGAAGCGGCTTGAGGAGTTCGAGCTGCAGCTTCTGCTGAGTGAGCCTTATGACAAGCTTAACGCTATTCTGGAGCTTCATCCAGGTGCGGGCGGCACCGAGTCTCAGGATTGGGGGCAAATGCTGCTGCGGATGTACACCCGCTGGGCCGAGAAGCGCGGCTTCAAGGTGGAGGTCATGGATTACCTTCCAGGCGATGAGGCCGGGATCAAGAGTGTGACGCTGCTGATCAAGGGATACAACGCCTATGGATATCTCAAGGCCGAGAAGGGGGTTCACCGGCTGGTCCGGATTTCCCCGTTCGACTCGTCAGGCCGGCGGCACACCTCTTTTGTATCCTGTGACGTTGTACCGGAGATTACGGATGATGTTGATGTGGAGATCCGCACTGAGGATCTGAAGATTGACACCTATCGTGCCAGCGGTGCGGGGGGACAGCACATTAATACCACCGACTCTGCTGTCCGGATTACGCACATCCCGACGGGCGTGGTAGTCACGTGCCAGAATGAGCGCTCCCAGATCAAGAACCGGGAGAAGGCCATGACCATGCTTCGTTCCAAGCTGTATGAGCGCAAGCTGGAGGAACAGCAGAAGCAGCTCGATGAAATCCGCGGTGAGCAGTCTGATATTGCCTGGGGCAGCCAGATCCGCTCTTACGTATTCCATCCGTACAGCATGGTGAAGGATCATCGGACCTCCGTGGAGACCGGGAATACCGGAGCGGTTATGGATGGTGATCTGGACCCGTTCATTGACGGGTACCTGCGCAGTCAGATCAAGACGGAGGCTGAATAATTGTTCATATCGAATAGGAACACAATTCAATTGATAAAATTCATTTTTCCTGCACAAGCCTACTTGTGCGGGAATTTTTTTGCCTATTAATGCTTTGATGTAATGAAGGAGAGTGGAAAAATGCCCCCTAAAGGCCGCAAACGCAGAAGTTATGATTTAATTCCCACCGGTGGTCCTGTCCGCCATTTAATTGATACCGCAATGATTGTGGTGGGATCGCTGATCACCGCATTAGCTTTTAATATGTTCCTGCTTCCCAGTCATATCGCTTCAGGAGGCGTCTCTGGTCTTTCTGTTGTGGTCAACTCCTTGTTTGGGATTGAGCCTGCTTATGTGCAGTGGGCCTTGAACATCCCCTTGTTCTTTGCCGGATGGTTCCTGCTTGGCCGGAATTACGCTGCTCGTTCACTGCTTGGAACCATTCTCATGCCTTTATTCGTGTATTTGACGGATGGGTTAGCCGCACCTACTCATGATCCGCTTCTTTCCTCCCTATATGGGGGAATCGGAGTTGGTCTTGGGCTGGGTATTGTGTTCCGGGGCCGGGGCTCAACGGGTGGATTCTCCACCCTGGCTCAGATCATCCAGAAGTTCAGCGGTCTAAGTTTAGCTACGTGTGTTGTCATGCTGGATGGAACGGTGATTACTGTTGCTGGCTTTGTCCTTTCTCCGGAAAAGGCTCTGTATGCGCTGATCGGTCTCTATATCACCGGGAAGATCATCGATGCGGTGGAGCTCGGCTTCAACTATACCAAGGTCGCTTATATCATCGCGGAGAAAACTGAGGAAATATCCGAGGCGGTGCTGAATCATTTGGACCGCGGACTGACCAAGCTGAATGCGAGAGGCGGTTACACCGGAGATGACCGGACTGTGCTCATGGTGGTCGTTGGACAGAGCGAAGTGACCCGGCTGAAGACTCTCGTTCAGCAGCTGGAGCCGACGGCATTTGTGATTATTTCGAATGCTCATGAGGTTCTGGGGGAAGGGTTTAAACGACAAGAGGAATGAGTTTATCAAAAAAACAAGAAAAATGTCGAAATTAGGCGAAATAGGCATCCCCAATTTGTCGAACACCAATTATAATGAGGGTATGGTAAGAGTAACCAACCAAGCCATATGAGAGGTGGTCTTCAGATGACAACAAGAACATCAACGAAACAAATTGCGGCCGTGCTTATGTCGCTCTCGCTTTCCCTTGGAGGCGGGCTGCTCGCTGCTGAACAAGCATGGGCAGCGGACAGCAGCACTCCTGCAGCCGAGACTCAGACTCAAACCCAGACTCAAACCCAGACACAAACCCAGACACAAACCCAGACACAGGATTCTGCTAAGCTGCAGACGAATCCGCTGACTGGCTTGGCCAGTATCGAGAAGCGGCTTCTGTCGTATTTGAAACTGGACGCAGCCGCACTCCAAGAGAAGCTGAACACCCAGACGCTGGCTGAAATTGCAGCGGATCAGGGCATCTCCAAAGAAGATCTGAAGGCCAAGATCATTAGCTGGATCACGGCGGACCAGAATGCGGCCGCTGCCAAAGAGAAGGCAAAGCAGAAGCAATTGGAGAAGCAGAAGCAGCTCGAAACTGCGAAAAAAATGAAAAACCTGAACAAGAAAGAGCAGCAAAAGCTGGAGCAAAAGCTGAAGCAAGAGCAGGCTAAAAAGGCCAAGGCTGAGCAGCAGAAGGAAAAAGCGCTGAAGCTGGCTGCTGCTGCAACAGCAGATAAGCTGCTTAATGCGGAGCCAACGGCACAGCCTGCGGCAGGTAAGACTTCACCACTGTCGTCCCTCTCCAATCCGGACGCGATGGCTAAGCTGCTGGGGCTAACAACAGCTCAGCTGGAAGAGCAGCTTAAAGCAGGCAAGACGCTTGCCGAGATTGCCGCTGCCCAGAAGGTTGAAGTGCAGGCAGTGATCGATCTTCAACTCACAGATTCACTTAAGGCGCTGGATGCCAAGCTGGCTGCAGGTGAGATCACGCAGGAGCAGTATGATGCTCAGAAAGTGCAGCTCACTGAGCAGGCAGCAGATTTGGTGAACGCCAAGCTGCCTTCGGCAGAAGATATGGTTCAAGAAGAGAAGGACGAAGCCGGAAAGTTCACGGCTTTGGCGAAATTGTTTGGGATGACAGAGAATGAGCTTCGCACGGAATTGAAATCGGGCAAGAGCCTGAAGGACATTGCCGCTGCTCACAATGTCGACATTCAAAAGGTCATTGATTTGCAGAGCAAGGATCTGATTTCCCTGCTGGACAAGCGTCTAGCCTCGGGTAAACTTACTCAAGATGAATATAACAAGTTGAAGGCAGCTGTCATCGAACTGATCACTAAACAGGTGACTACAGCTCCCGAGCTTAATAAGAATGCGGACAAGCATGGGACAGAAGCCGGAGAGAAAGCTGAGAATAAGGAAAAGGAACAGGATAAGGAAAAGGAGAAGGATAAGGAGAAGGATAAGGATAATCAAGGCAACAGCCATAACTGGAATTATAATAAGTCAAAAGCGGTAATCGCTAATCCGAAGAAGAAATAAGAACCATAAAGGCGCCTGAGAGGCGTCTTTTTTGTCGGTTTTTTACTATAAATTAATGCTGGTTTATTTCATTTAACCCGGTTGGTTAAACCAAATTTAACCTGTATAATATAACTGTTAAATAATTGACCAAAGGGTGATTAAAGATGAAGTTCAACGAGTACCCGTATTCAAGACCGGATATCAAGGACATTGAGCAGCAGTTCAAGGGGCTGCTTCAGCAGTTCTCGGCGGCCCAAAGCTTCGAGGAGCAGGACCGTGCTTTTGAAGAGATTAACAAGCTGCGCAGTGAGACTGAAACCTTAGTCACTATTGTAAGCGTACGTCATTCTATCGATACGAACGATGAATTTTACAAGGCTGAGCAGGACTATATGGATGAAGCCGGTCCTCTCATTCAGGAATTTGTAACCGACTTCTACAAGGCCGTGGTGAATTCTCCCTTCCGTCAGCAGCTTGAGGATAAATGGGGTGCCCAGCTGTTCCGGATTATGGATGTGACTCTCAAGACCTTCAAACCGGAGATTATCCAGGATCTTCAAGCTGAAAATAAACTGGTTACCCAGTACGGCCAGCTGATCGCCTCCGCGAAGATTCCTTTTGAAGGGGAAGAGAGAACTCTATCACAGCTTCGTCCGTTCGAGCTGTCTACAGACCGTAGTCTGAGAAAACGTGCCGCTGAAGCCCGTTATACGTTCTTGGCGGAGCATGAAGAGGAATTGGACCGCATCTATGATGAGCTCGTTAGGATTCGCACGGGCATCGCGAAGAAGCTCGGTTATGAGAACTTCATCCAATTGGCGTATGACCGCCTCACCCGTACGGACTACAACGCGGAGATGGTGGCTAATTTCAGAGACCAGGTGAAGGAGTATATTGTTCCTGTGGTTCAGAAGCTGAAGGAGCGGCAGCGCGCAAGAATTGGCGTGGATAAGCTTACATATTATGATGAGGACTTCAGCTTTGCGTCTGGAAATGCCGTTCCGAAGGGAGATCCGGACTGGATTGTCCAGAATGGGGCCAAGATGTACGAGGAGCTGTCTCCGGAGACCCACGAATTCTTCAAGTTCATGCAGGACAACAACCTTATGGATTTGGTCAGCAAAAAAGGAAAACAAAGCGGCGGCTACTGCACCTACTTCAGCAAGTACGAGGCTCCGTTTATTTTCTCAAATTTCAATGGCACGTCCGATGATATTGATGTATTAACCCATGAAGTTGGCCACGCCTTCCAGGTGTTCGAGAGCCGGCATTACAAGGTTCCAGAGTACAGCTTCCCGACACTGGAGGCATGTGAGATTCACTCCATGAGTATGGAGTTCCTGACCTGGCCTTGGATGGAGTTGTTCTTCCAGGAGGATACGGAGAAATATAAATTTAATCACTTGGCCTCTGGATTAATTTTTATCCCTTATGGAGTGGCCGTGGATGAATTCCAGCACTATGTATATGGCAACCCGGATGCTACTCCGGCTGAGCGGAAGCAGGCTTGGCGCGAGATTGAGAAGAAGTACCTGCCGCACAAAAATTATGAAGGCAATGCTTATCTGGAGCAGGGCGGCTTCTGGCAGAAGCAGGGGCATATCTATAATTCGCCATTCTATTACATCGATTACACACTCGCTCAGCTCTGTGCCTTCCAGTTCTGGAAGAGATCAAACGAAAATCGTGAGGCCGCTTGGACCGATTACCTGAAGCTCTGCCGTGAGGGTGGAAGCAAATCGTTCACCGAGCTTGTTAAGGTAGCGGGCCTGATCTCACCATTTGAGACCGGCAGCGTGGCTTCGGTCATTAATGATATCGAGAATTGGCTGAACCAGGTTGAGGATTCCAAACTGTAGGATCAGAGGTTAGGCACACCACACTTAACCCTGAGGTAATCAGGCGGCTATTTTAAATTTTAACATGGATATCATTTTGTTTTCTTAATAAAAGGGCCCGCTTGTACTGGTTCATCCGGTACAGGCGGGCTTTTGTCGTCCGTAACTCCAGATTCAGCTTTTGCTAAGGCAGCATTCAGCGAGGTTTCAGATAAGGTGTGTAGGATAAGCAGGGTAAGGAAATTTAAGCCTAAGAAGCGAAAGGTGGTACTTCAGTGAAAACAAAAAAATCGACAAAAACAATGGCAGCCGGTATTCTCGCACTATCCCTGACTTTAGGAGGAGGGGTTATTGCCGTTCAGCATACCAATGCGGCTTCGGCAGCGAGTACAACCACCCAGCAGAACCATAAGGCAAGATCTGAGCTTAATGACCGTCGTGGAGGCTTTGGCCAAATCGAGTCACAGCTGCTAACATATCTGAAGTTGGATGAGACCACGTTTAAGGAAAAAGCCAAAACACAGACCCTTGCTGAAATTGCAAGTAGCCAAGGAATCAGCCGTGAGAACCTCAAGGCGAAGCTCGTAGAACTGCTTCAAGCCGAGAAGGCTGGGCACCAGTCATCCCAAGCGGCGGACAAAAGCGGCAAGACATTTGATGCATCCGCTGTGGCGGACAAGCTGCTTGATTCGAAGCTGGGCGAGGGTTTTGGAGGCAAGGGTTTTGGGCATGGGCCTTTCAAGCAGAGCAAGGATGAGCTTGCCAAGCTGTTCGGTATGACGACCGATGAACTCAGCACTCAATTGGAGTCAGGTAAGACGCTTGCGGCTATTGCGGAAGAACATAACGTAACGGTTCAAGCCGTCATTGATCTTGAGACCGCGAGCATGGTTAAGGAGCTGGATTCAAGGCTCGATGCAGGTCAAATCACTCAGGCACAGTACGATACTCAGAAAGCCAAAATAACTGAGCGTGTCACCGAACTGGTGAATAACCAGTTCCCGAATAAGGGTGACCATGGTGACCGCGGTGGCCACTTCAAGGATATCGCCGCTTTGCTGAGCGTTACCGAGGATCAGCTGCGCACTGAGCTGCAGTCCGGCACGGGTACTACCCTGGCTTCCGTTGCTGCCGCTCACAACGTGACAGCCCAGCAGGTTATCGATCTGCTGGTAAAAGACCGCACAGCCAAGCTGGATGAGCAGCTGGCTGCAGGCAAGATCACTCAGACGGAATACGACAAGCTTAAGACAAGCCTGAGCGACAAAGTGACTAAGGAAGTGAACAGCTCGCCTGCCGCATGGGGCAAGGGAGATGGAAAGGGCGAGAATGGCGGAGACTGGAGAGCCAAGAAGGCTCCGGCAGCATCTTCCCAGAAGACAAAGAAATAGGCGGTGTTCAGGTGAACCACATCGGGTGAACCAACCAAAGCCTACAGATAAAGAAAGTAACATCTCCGACATATGCTGTTTGATGATTAGACGCCGTTAGGCGTCTTTTTGCATATACATATAAAATGAACTTTAGAATTAACCGATTTCAGCGGAGAGGACGTGTGATTCTTCTGAAGAAGCGGAGCGTCCGCCTTTGTCTCCGAAATGCCTCTACTTTGATATCTAGTTCAAGCATTTCGGAGACAACAGGGGTCGTAAGAGAACACTCGGCATCGCAGCGCCCGAAAAGGTAAACTTCACAAGTTTATTCTATATAGATAATCTGACCGCTTCTGTAAGTAACGGTTGTATTTATATGAATACGACTGTATAATAATACACATCTTCTAATCGGATATGCATAAACAATATAAACTGGGAATCAGGGGAAAGCGGGGATATAGGTGAGTGGAGAACTAGTAAGAGCAGCCATTGTCGGTTCCACCGGATATGGAGGGGTGGAGCTGATTCGTTTTTTATTGGACCATCCCAAGGTGAAAATTACGTCGGTTATCTCGGCTTCCAGCGCAGGGGTGCCAATCACGGACGGGTTCCCGCATTTGACGGATATTCTAGTGCAGGACCTGGACGGTGTGGATGTACAGGAGATCGCCTCCAAGGCGGATGTCGTGTTCACAGCGACACCATCGGGGGTCAGCGCCAAGCTGGTTCCGCAGTTTGTCGAGGCCGGACTCAAGGTCATTGACTTATCCGGAGATTTCAGGCTGAAGGACGGCCAGTCGTATGAACAATGGTATAAGCACGACGCACCGGCAAGCGAGCTGCTCGATCTTGCAGCATACGGTCTGAGCGAGATTTACGGAGACAAGGTGAAAGGGCAGCAGCTGATTTCCAATCCCGGCTGTTATCCAACAGCTACCCTGCTCGGACTGATTCCTGCCGTGAAGGCAGGCTGGATTGATCCATCCACCATCATCATTGACGCGAAGTCAGGGGTATCGGGAGCAGGCAGAGGCATGAGTCTGATGACGCACTACTCGGAGATTAACGAGAATCTTAAAGCTTATAAAGTCAACAAGCACCAGCATATTCCGGAGATTGAGCAGGTACTTGCCGATGTGGCAGGAGAAAAGGTTACGGTTACCTTCACTACCCATCAGGTACCCATGACACGTGGCATTATGAGCACGATGTACGCATCGCTGAACGGATCTCATACCAATGAAGAGCTGGTTGAACTATACAAGCAGTATTATGAAGGAAGGAAATTTATCCGCATTCGTCCGGAAGGCCAGTATCCGGCTACCAAGGAAGTATACGGATCGAACTATTGTGACATTGGGTTTGTGGTGGACAGCCGCACGAATCGGGTGACGATCATTTCTGTCATCGACAATGTGGTGAAGGGGGCTGCCGGGCAGGCGGTCCAGAATTTGAACTTAATGATGGGCTGGGATGAGACGCTTGGGCTGAACTTCACCCCAATATACCCATAGAACGGAGGACATCATGGGAGTTGCAAGCTTGTTTAAGGTGGTAGAGGGCGGTTCGGTCACCGCACCTAAGGGGTTCAAGGCCGGAGGGCTGCATTGTGGCTTGAAAAAAACAACCCGCAATGATCTCGCGGCCATCGTCTGCGAGGTCCCAGCAGTATCAGCTGCGGTGTATACAACTAATGTGTTCCAGGCGGCGCCCATCCGGGTGACCCAGGACAGCCTGGCCCAGAGCTGCATGCTGCGAGCCGCCATCGTGAACAGCGGCAATGCGAATGCCTGCACAGGCAAGCAGGGGGAAGCGGATGCCTACACGATGCGGGCAGATGCGGCCAAGGCGCTTGGCGTGGATGAACAGGATGTGGCTGTTGCCTCGACCGGCGTGATTGGTGAACTGCTGAAGATGGACTGTGTGAGCCGCGGCATTGCGCAGCTTCCGGCTGTATTGTCCGCAGAGGAGAATGGGGCGGAGCAGTTCTCGCAAGCGATTCTTACAACGGATCTAGTTAAAAAGGAAGTCTGTGTATCTCTAATCATTGATGACCGCGAGGTGACCATTGCAGGTTCTGCGAAGGGGTCGGGCATGATTCATCCGAACATGGCCACCATGCTTGGATTTGTTACCACAGATGCCAAGATTCACCCGGATGCGCTTCAATCGTTAATCAGGGAGACCACCAATGTGACCTTCAACATGATTACTGTGGACGGGGATACCAGTACGAACGACATGCTGCTGGCTATGGCAAGTGGGCTGGCCGGCAATCAGGAGCTGACAAAGAAGCACCCGGATTGGGACAGCTTTGCGGCGGCGTTCCGGCATGTATGCCAGGCTCTGGCCCAGGCGATTGCCCGTGATGGGGAAGGGGCCACCCGGCTGGTTGAGGTTGAAGTGACCGGAGCAGTGAGCGATCTGTCCGCCCGGGTGATTGCGAAGACGATCGTTGGCTCAAGCCTCGTGAAGTCCGCCGTTTTCGGGGCGGATGCGAACTGGGGACGGATCATTGCCGCGCTGGGACGTGCGGGTGAGCCGGTGAATCCCGAGACGGTGGACATCAAGCTTGGAGACATTGCGGTACTTACCGGCTCGAAGCCTGTGGCTTTTGACGAGGATGAGGCGCTGGCTTATCTCAAGGGGGATACGGTCCGCATTACGGTGGACCTTAAGAACGGCGAAGGCACAGCAACCGCATGGGGCTGCGACCTGACCTACGATTATGTTCGCATTAATGCGGCTTACCGGACGTAAGACTGCGGTAGATCGGTGGTAAACTTAAAAATTACCAATAGGCAAGCGTGTGAAATGATTCTGGAGAAGCGAAGCGTTCGCCTTTGTGACCGGACTTCTTGTACCTTATAAATTTAATTCAAGAAGTCTGGGAGCAACAGAAATCGGAAGAACATTTCATACGGCTGCCTGCCTTGTGGATTATGTTACGCACTCGCCCTTACATCCATTTTTAATAGTTCAACTTATATTAGTTCACGGCTGTAGATATAGGAATTTCTAGAACGAACCTGAGGAAGGGAGACCGGAGTCATGAAATCGGTATTACAAGGGGAACCGCAAGGGATTTCCGGCGTTTCACAGACCCGATCTTTTGTGATGAAATGCGGGGGCAGCACACTTAATGAGCTGCCGGATTCTTTTTTTGATGATCTGATTGAACTGCAGACAAGAGGTATACAACCGGTCATTGTTCACGGGGGCGGCCCTGCGATTTCGGATAATCTGGCGAAGCTTGGAATTGAGACCAAGTTTGTCGGCGGGCTTAGATATACTTCGGAAGAAGTGCTTGATGTCGTTGAAATGGTGCTGTCCGGGACCATTAACAAGCAGATTGTCCGCCGTATTCAGACGTCAGGCGGTCAGGCTATCGGATTATCCGGTGTGGATGGCTTTCTGATTCAGGCGAAACCGGTCGCCGCCAGCAGTGAGGTTGGCTTGGTCGGTGATGTCACGGACGTCAAGGCTTCAATCATCGAAGGAGTGGCGAAGCTAGGCTATATGCCAGTTATCGCTCCGGTCGGCGTCAGTGCAGACGGACAGCGTTATAATATTAATGCGGATACAGCAGCCGGGGCCGTTGCTTCCAAGCTGGGTGTACAGCAGATGATCGTGGTCACGGATGTTCCGGGAATTATGAGTGGTGCAGGCGGCGAGAAAAAGGTTCTTCCTACAGTCACGGTGCAGCAGATCGAGGACATGATTCTGACCGGTGAAATTTACGGAGGAATGATCCCTAAGGTACGCGCGGCAGTAGCCTGCATTCATGGACAGGTGAAGGAAGTCGTGATTGTCAATGGCAGTGAGCCGAAGGTGCTTAGCCGGGTACTGGCCGGTGAGCAGATCGGAACCAAAATCGTACGGATGCAAAGGAGTGAACGGTAATCATGGCGAATTCAAATGTGCAGGCACAAGGCCAATTGCAAAAAGAGGGCAAGGAGCAGGGGGGCAGTGTTTCCAGCGGCACAGCAAGTGCGCTGTTCCCTACATATGGACGTTTTCCTATATCCCTTGTAAAAGGTGAAGGAAGCTGGGCATGGGATGACCAAGGCAACCGCTATCTGGATTTCTATAGCGGGATTGCGGTGAATAACCTCGGTCACGCTCCTGAGAAAGTGAAGAACAGAATCAAGGAGCAGTTGGATCAGATCTGGCATGTGTCCAATCTGTTTGAAATTCCGCAGCAGGAGCAGGCGGCGCAGCTGCTTGCCAGTCTAGGATGCGGGGATGCCGTATTCTTCGGAAACAGCGGTGCTGAGGCAAATGAGGCCGCGATCAAGCTGGCCCGCCGCTACCATCAGAAGATCAAGGGTGAACAGCGCTATGAGATCATCACGTTCAAGCAGTCCTTCCACGGCCGGACTCTTGCTACATTGACGGCAACGGGCCAGGACAAAGTGAAGGAAGGCTTCCTCCCGCTGCCGGAAGGCTTCGTGACGGTGGAAATGCATGACATCGAGGCGCTCAAGGCCGCCATCGGACCTAAGACAGCCGCAATTATGCTGGAGATGGTGCGCGCCGAGGGCGGCATTCATCTCGTCGCTCCTGCTTTTTTACAGGAAGTTGAAGCCCTTCGCAAGGAGCATGGAATTCTGCTTATCGTGGATGAGGTTCAGACGGGCATGGGCCGTACGGGAAAATGGTTCGCGCATCAGCATTACGGCATTGAGCCGGATATTTTCACCCTGGCCAAGGGGATTGGCAGCGGAATTCCGGCGGGAGCGATGCTGGCCAAGGAGTACCTCCGCGAGGCGTTCTCCGCAGGCAGCCACGCCTCCACCTTCGGCGGCAACCCGATCGCTTCCACGGCGATTATTGCGACGATCGAAGCGATGCAGGAGGATCAGCTGCCGGAGCGGGCCGCCGAGATGGGGGATTACCTGATCAACCGTCTGCAGGAGAAGCTGGGCGGGCATCCTTTTGTGCGTGAGGTTCGCGGCAAAGGCTTGATCGTTGGCATTGAGTGTGACGGTCCAGTTGCCGATCTGGTGACAGAAGGACAGAAGAATCGTCTGCTGTTCATTACAGCCGGACCGAATGTAATCCGTCTTTTGCCAAATCTGTATGTGACCCAAGATGAGATAGATCAGGCCGTGGATATTTTAAGCCAGATTATAGCACGCCATGAGCAGGCTAAGGAGGAATAGGCGAAGATGAGTCTTACGGAAGCAAATACCGCAGCAGGCCTGAAAGGCCGCGACTGTGTTGAACTAACCGATTTCTCCACCGAGGAGATTCAATATTTGCTTGACCTCGCTATCGAGATCAAGCGCAAGATGAAGAACGGGGAAGAATTTCAGCCGCTAAAGGGCAAGACCATGGGGCTGATCTTCGAGAAATCTTCAACCCGGACCCGCGTCTCCTTCGAGGTGGGTACATATCAGCTTGGGGGCCACGCGCTCTTCCTGAGCAAGAATGATATCCAGCTGGGACGCGGGGAGACTATCAGTGATACCGCCAAGGTTATGTCGCGTTACCTGGACGGTATTATGATTCGCACGTTTGGCCATAACAATGTGGTGGAGCTAGCTGAGCATGCTTCAATTCCTGTCATTAACGGTCTTAGCGATATGGCCCATCCGTGCCAGGTGCTGGCGGACTTCCAGACGGTTCTGGAGCACAAAGGCACCCTGAAGGGGCTGAAGCTGGCTTATATCGGAGACGGTAACAATATGGCGCATTCCTTGATGATCGGCGGTGCCAAGCTTGGCGTTCATGTCTCGGTTGCGAGTCCGGAAGGTTATGAGCCGGATGCCGGAGTGCTGGCTGAAAGCAGGAAGATTGCCGAAACTACCGGAGCGAAGATCGAAGTGGTCAGAAGTCCGGAGGAAGCAGTCAAGAATGCCGATGTCATTTATACCGATGTATGGGCAAGCATGGGATTTGAAGAAGAGCAGCAGGCCCGTGAGAAAGCCTTTGAGAACTACCAGGTGAACACTGAACTTGTGAAACATGCCAAGCCGGACTATTTGTTCCTGCACTGTCTGCCTGCCCACCGCGGGGAGGAAGTCAGCGCGGAAGTTATCGACGGTCCAAATTCGATAATATTTGATCAGGCGGAGAACCGGCTCCATGCGCAGAAGGCGCTGATGGCGGCCTTAATCGGTTAAGATATTGATTATATAAGGGTAACCTTCATAAGTTCATTTTATATAAAAAGTGCAGAGCATGACCGGCTGCGGGACGTCTTGTCCCGCTTAAGCCGGGTAATTAAGGGGAGGACAAGGAATCATGGCAAAAGATAAAATTGTGCTGGCCTATTCAGGCGGCTTGGATACGTCCGTTATTTTGAAATGGCTGAAGGAGACTTATGACGCGGAGATCATCGCGTTCACGGCGGATATTGGGCAGAAGGAGGAACTCGACGGACTCGAAGCCAAAGCGCTGGCCACCGGGGCCTCCAAGGTCTACATCGATGACCTGCAGGATGAATTCGCCAAGGATTTCATCTATCCGATGTTTCAGGCCGGTGCCCAATATGAAGGGCAGTATCTGCTCGGCACCAGCATTGCCCGCCCGCTGATTGCCAAGCGGATGGTGGAGATTGCGCGGGCGGAAGGAGCTATCGCGATTGCCCACGGCGCTACAGGCAAGGGGAATGACCAGGTGCGTTTTGAGCTGGCTGCGGCGGCTTTGGCGCCGGAGATCGGCGTAATTGCGCCTTGGCGCCTGACCGAGTTCCGCGAGCGCTTCCCGGGCCGGGCTGAAATGATCGCTTATGCCGAGGAACACGGCATTCCGGTAACCGCATCGGCGGCCAAGCCCTATTCCACAGACCGCAACCTGCTGCATATCAGCTATGAGAGCGGTGTGCTGGAAGACCCTTGGTTCGACGCAAGCGCGGAAGACAGCAAGGACATGTATCTGCTGAGTGTGTCCCCGGAGGATGCGCCGGATGAGGCGGAATACGTGGAGCTTGAGTTCGCTGCCGGGAACGTGGTGGCAGTGAACGGGGAGACGCTGAGTCCGCTCGGCGTAATGGAGAAGCTCAACGAGCTCGGCGGCAAGCACGGCATTGGCCGTGTGGATATGGTGGAGAACCGCTTCGTGGGCATGAAGAGCCGCGGGGTGTATGAGACACCAGGCGGTACCATCTTGTTCACGGCCCATCGCAAGATGGAATCCCTGACCATGGACCGTGAGGTTATGAGCCTGCGCGACAGCCTCATTACACGTTACAGCACGCTAGTGTATAATGGTTTCTGGTTCGCACCGGAGCGTCTGGCACTGCAGGCGCTGGTTACGGAGAGCCAGAAGAACGTGTCTGGCACTGTGCGCCTGAAGCTGTACAAGGGCAACATCATAGCCGCTGGAGTGAAGAGTCCGGTGAGCCTGTACAATCCGGATATCGCCACTATGGAGGCGGACCCAACCCAGGCTTACGATCAGGGCGATGCGGCAGGCTTCATCCGCCTGAACGCGCTGCGTCTGAAAGTGGGCTCCGGTGTGGAGCAGAGCAAGTAAGCAGCGCATGGCAACTGAGCTGTGGCCTTAGCCACCTTCGTGGTTACCGTCGGCAGGTAGGATGGATATTGTAACGAGGCAGGCGATTTGCCCGGCCAGCACAGTTGCAGACAGGGCCGTATGGGCTTACGATAAGATGAATGAAGGCCGGCGGAAGTTCCGGTAATGATATAACGCAGATTTGCAGGGCCGTTCTCTTAATACCGGGAGCGGCCTGCGGTCTGCATTCAGAAGAAGGAGTGGATCAGGTGAGCAAGCTGTGGGGAGGACGTTTTACGAAGCAGACAAACCGGTTGGTTGAGGAATATACCGCCTCCATCGGTTTTGACAAGGCATTGGCGGAAGAGGATATTCAAGGAAGTCTGGCGCATGTGAGCATGCTTGGCAAGTGCGGCATCCTGCCGGCCGAAGATGTGGAGCGCATCAAAGATGGGCTTCATCTGGTGCTCAACAAGATTCGCCGTGGGGAGATTGAGTTCTCAGTCGGGGATGAGGATATCCATATGAATATCGAGAAGAACCTGATTGAGGAGATCGGCCCGGTTGGCGGGAAGCTGCACACCGGGCGCAGCCGCAATGATCAGGTGGCTACCGATATGCATTTGTATCTGCGCAAGCGGGTCGTAGAGATCACCGGGCTGCTGTATACGGTCCAGGAAGCCCTCATCGGGCAGGCCGAGGCGAACCTGGATACCATTGTGCCAGGATACACCCACCTGCAGCGGGCACAACCCATTCTATTCGCCCATCACCTGATGGCGTATGTCTCGATGTTCCAGCGTGATATTGAACGGTTCCAGGACAGCTACAAGCGGGTTAATGTGCTGCCGCTGGGCGCAGGAGCATTAGCGGGTACCACATTCCCCATTGACCGGCATTATGTGGCCGAGCAGCTGCATTTCGACGGGGTATATGAGAATAGTCTGGATGCCGTGAGTGACCGGGATTTTATCCTGGAATTCCTGTCGAACTCCTCGATTCTCATGGTTCACCTCTCCCGTCTGTGCGAAGAGCTGGTCCTCTGGAGCAGCACAGAATTCCGCTTTGTTGAGCTGGATGATGCGTATTGTACGGGCAGCAGCATCATGCCTCAGAAGAAGAATCCGGACGTGGCCGAGCTTGTCCGCGGGAAGACCGGCCGTGTGTACGGCAATCTGATGGGGCTGCTTACGGTGCTGAAGTCCCTGCCTCTGGCCTACAACAAGGATATGCAGGAGGATAAGGAAGGCATGTTCGATACCGTAGCGACGCTGGAAGGCGCACTTCAGCTGTTCGCCGGCATGATCGCAACGATGAAGGTCAACAAGCAGCGGATGCGTGAAGCCGTCAATCAGGATTTCTCCAACGCCACAGACATTGCTGACTTCCTTGTGGGCAAAGGCCTGCCTTTCCGCCAAGCACATGAGGTGATTGGCAAGACAGTGCTCTATTGCATCCAGAACAACAAGTACTTGCTGGACCTGACGCTGGACGAGTTCAAGACCTTCTCCCCGCTGTTCGATGACCGGATTTATGCGGTTCTTCAGCCGGAAGCGGTAGTTGATGCCCGCAATGTGTATGGAGGGACGGCTACCAAGCAGGTGGCTGAGGCCATCTCAAGGGCTCAGGAGAAGCTGAAGACAACTGAACAGTGGGTAAGCGAGTATGCGGAGAAGAGCAGATAAACAGGCATTCTGATCATTTAAAAATATAGATCAAACCGAAAGTTCCCTTGGCAATAAACCGCCGAGGGGACTTTTTAATTTGGCTATGTTAAACTACATTGTTGATATTTGATAGTTACGAACAAATGTTCTATAATAAGAATATTATCATAGTTCGGAGATGATTTGCCCATGGCTATAAACGTATTGAAGAAGCTTGCTGATTCTTTGGCCGATAGCAGTAAACAAGAACGAGGCAATTGGCGGTTGTTTATCTAACTCAAATGTGTTTTGCACCGATTCGTGGAGAGCATTCAACCGATCACAGCGGAGAGGCCGAGTGATTCTGAAGAAGCGGAGCGTCCGCCTTTGTCCCCGAAATGCCCATTGGATAGTTATTTCAAGGATTTCGGAGACAACAGTGGTTGTAAGAACACTCGGAATCGCTAGCACCCTAGAAGGGTGACCTTCATTAGTTCATTTTATATAACAAGGGGCGAATACGTTGATAAAGCTATTTAATTATAACTGGATGGTAAGAGATGAATGGTTTGAACTATGCAAGCAAGTCCCGAATGAAGAATTGGTTCGTAATCGAATTGGTGGAGCAGGCTGCATTCTTTATACACTTTTTCATGTTTCAGATGTAGAATATAGCTGGATTCGTGGAATACAAGGTAAACCAGATATCCAAGTCCAATATGAGAACTATAAGACACTGGAACAAGTAAAAGAACTTTCCGATTCTTGGATGCTAGAGACAAAGGAGTTCCTTGATACTTGGTCAAATGATTTCGAAAACGAAATTGTGACTGTTCCATGGACTGAAGAGCGTTATACCAAAGGTGAAATATTACGCCATGTAATTGCTCACGAAATTCATCATATGGGACAGCTATCCATATGGGCAAGGGAGATTGGGATTCAACCAATATCAGCAAATGTAATTGGTAGAGGGTTGTTTACAAGGTGAGTCAACGGCAAACAGTTAGTTCAATTAACCGCTTTTTTAGTGAGCGGTTTTATTTTTGGGCAAAAGAAAACAGGGCGTGCTGTTCCGGAATATGGGGTTCCGGGGGAGCGCCTTTTTTAACGTAAACTTTATTTAGTATTGCATAACGTAACAATGTTATGTTACACTTGGTTTCGCAAGGAGGAGGAATTCCACATGAATGATGATCTGATCTCTAAGAAGGAACTGTTGGATATTACGGGAATCTCCTATGGACAGCTGTATCGGTGGAAACGTAAGAATTTGATCCCCGAGGACTGGTTTATCCGAAAGTCTTCTTATACGGGGCAGGAGACGTTTTTTCCGCGGGAGAAGGTTCTGGCCCGTATTGATAAAATCGTGAATATGAAGGAAGGCCTGTCTTTAGATGAGCTGGCGGATGTGTTTTCGCCAAGCTTAAAGGAAATCTCTCTTACAGGAGATATTTTGCTGCAACGTAACATTGTTACTAACATTGCGCTGGAAATCTATTTGAAAGCCGTGCCTCATACGGGGCCGTTCGAATTTGAGCAGATTCTGGCTTTGTATGTGCTGGAGAAACTTCTGCAAAGCGGGAATATTTCACTGGATGAAGGCCGGCTCCTGATTGAGACGCTGGCGGAGCATTATCCGGCTTTTGCTGGAAAGGACTGCGAATTGATGCTTACCCGAAAGATGGGGGTGGCCGCATTTATTCTGCTGTCCATGAACAGTGAGATTTATTTTGACCGCGGGGTTAAAGAGGTTGTTCGCATGTCATTGGCTCAGGCAACCGAAGAATTGAAATTGAAGATCGGGGAAGGCGGGGAATGAGGATGAATCAGCCAAACAGGAATTTGAGAATAAATGGGGTCGGCAAAGCCACAGGCGGAAGCTATGATAATGTATTCATTGACGGAATGGGCACGATTAACGGAGATGTTACCTGTGGGGATATGAGTTGCAACGGAACTATAAAGGTCCACGGCCAGATTAAGGCACAGAGCTTAACGATCAATGGAACAGGCTCGCTAAACGGAGCGCTGGAGTGCGATACGCTTCGGGCCGACGGTATGCTGAGCGTCACTGGAGAGATCCGGCTTGACAGTCTGACTATGAACGGAATCGCCAAGACGGATGCAAGTCTTAACGGGGAGACGGTGGAAATCAATGGCTCGCTGAAGACCAAAGGAGATCTTCAATGCGAGAGTCTGGATGTGCGTGGCAATCTCCAGGTCGGAGGGCTGCTGAATGCAGGCACAATTTTTATCGAGCTGTTTGGGGGCTGTCGTGCACGCGAGATTGGGGGAGAGCGGATTATTGTTCGCCGTCGGACTGAAGGGAAAAGTCTGCTTCAGCTCTTCTCGATTGTCCCAGCCACCAAACTGACGGTGGATGTGGTTGAGGGGGACGATATTGAGCTGGAGAATACGAAGGCGAAGATTGTGCGGGGAAGTAGAGTGCGTATTGGGCCAGGGTGTGAGATCGATAGGGTCGAATATACCGAAACCTATGATGCCGATCTCAAGTCGGATATTTCTTACGCGGTGAAGATGTAAGCCTGAGTCTCAAACGGAACATACCAATAGGAAGGGGATGCGAGTATGCAAGAGAACGGAACGCCTCAGCGCCACGACATCAAGATTATGGGGAACGGTGGATCGGCTGGCGGCCTCGTAGGACGGTTGAGGATAACAGGGGATGGGGAGATCCACGGTGATGTGGATGCAATCAGCTTTAAATGCACAGGCAATGCAGCTGTGAACGGCAGCCTAAAGGCAGAGACACTTAAGCTGACGGGTGATCTGATTCTACGTGGCTCGCTGGAGGGCAAAGTGTTCTCCACAATGGGCAAGCTGCAGATTCAGGAGCATGTAACCGCACGCAAAATCAAGTTTAGCGGAGACACCCATGTTGGCGGTCAAATAACAAGTGAACAGATCGAGTTGTCCGGTTATAATACGGTTGAAGGTGGATGCCAGGCCGAGGAATTCAAGGCGAGGGGTGCAGTCCGGATAGACGGCATGCTCAACTCGGAGAATGTGGAGATCAAGCTGCTGGGGGAGAGCCGGATTAAGGAAATCGGCGGCGGACTCATTCGGGTCATGCCCTCGCGAGGGCTGTGGGCATTGGTCGACATGTTTAATCCTGAAGGACCTCCGAGACTGGTTGCGACCTCTATTGAGGGGGATACGATCAATCTGGAGAATACCGAGGCAGAATATGTCCGCGGGAACAAAGTAACAATCGGTCCGGGCTGCAGGATTGGCCTGGTTGAATATATAGAAGCTTTTCACCAGGACAGAAGTTCATCGGTGGAACAGCTCAGCCAGGTCAGTCATTTGAACTGAACTGGAGATATAAATATACGAACATAAAAGGAGAAGAAGAAACCTGTGCAAAAGAAAAAGAATAATTTAGGGATTGTCCTAGCGGGTCTGCTGCTCGGCATCCTTATGGCTTCGATGGATAATACGATCGTGGCCACGGCGATGGGCGACATCGTCGGCAAGCTGGGCGGACTGGATAAGTTCGTCTGGGTTACCTCAGCTTATATGGTAGCGGAGATGGCGGGTATGCCGATCTTCGGAAAGCTGTCGGATATGTATGGAAGGAAGAGATTCTTCATCTTCGGTATCCTCGTATTCATGCTGGGCTCCATTCTGTGTGGTACCGCCACCTCCATTGTTGAGCTGAGCATTTACCGCGCGATTCAGGGTATCGGGGGCGGGGCCCTGGTTCCGATCGCTTTTACGATCATGTTTGATGCGGTGCCTGTGGAATCGAGAGGCAAGCTCGGCGGCCTGTTCGGTGCTGTGTTCGGCATGTCGAGTATTTTTGGACCGCTGCTCGGGGCATATCTGACCGAGTATGCAAGATGGGAATGGATTTTCTATATCAATCTTCCGCTTGGACTGATTGCCTTCGTATTCATCGCGTTCTTCTACCATGAATCCCGTGAGCATTCCAAACAGCAGATTGACTGGGCAGGTGCAATTACGCTCATTGGGGGAGTTGTCTGCCTGATGTTCGCCCTTGAGCTGGGCGGTAAGAAGTATGCCTGGGATTCCTGGCAGATTCTCGGCCTGTTTGCCGGATTCGCAGTTCTTGCAATAGTGTTCCTGATTGCGGAGAGCAAGGCGAAGGAGCCGATTATCTCATTCAAAATGTTCAAAAGCCGGATTTACTGGTCCAGCAATGTCATCGGGATTCTGAGCAGTGCGGCCTTCATTACGGCTTCTGTGTATATTCCCATCTTCATTCAGGGAGTGCTTGGCGGCAAGCCAACCAACTCCGGTCTGGTTCTGCTGCCAATGATGCTGGGCTCCGTTGTTACCGCGACCATGGGCGGTTTCCTGATGAACAAGCTGAAGTACCGTACGATTATGATTCCTACGCTGGCCTTGCTGATCGTGGGCATGGGCCTGCTTACCACCCTTAATGAGAATAGCACCTTGTGGACGCTGCGTTTCTTTATGATTCTGGTAGGCCTAGGGATTGGCGCCTCATTCTCCGTGCTTAGCAACGCGGCGATCCATTCAGTTAAACCGCAAGATCGCGGTTCCGCCAGCTCTACGCTGAATTTCCTGCGCTCCCTTGGAATGACACTGGGAATTACCGTCTTCGGGATTATCCAGAGCCATCTGTTCACGAATAAAATGGCGGCTTCCCTGGGCGGCGCCCAGCTGCCGAAGGAGTTGGATCTGAAGGACCCGCATGCGCTGCTGTCTCCTGAGCTGAGGCAGCACATTCCGCAGCAAATCCTGGAGACCATTTCCTCAGCGATGTCCTCCTCGATTGTGCAGACCTTTATCTGGGCGATCCTCCCTGCGGCATTGGCGCTGGTTGCAGCCTTCTTCATGGGCCGTGACAAGCTGGACCCGCATGCGCATATGGAAGGCGAGTATCAAGCTGGACACTAGAAAGTAAAAAGTTTACAGAGGCCGTCCCAAAAGGGCAGCCTCTGTATTTTGTTTAGGAGTTCGGGTCACTTTCGCTTGCACATAATCTTCTGAAGAAGAATGTAGTAGACCAGAATGCAAAGCGCTAGCTCAAGGATAATCCCCTTGGACTGGCGCTTGTTTACTTTTTTGCAAAAAGCCGCTAAATCTGCTGTAAGTTTACTTGCTCTTGGACGGCCTCTTTTTCGGCATAAGATTTGCCTATCTAAACTCGGATTCGTCGGCTGAAGACATACGCGTTAGCAATCCCAGCTCGTAGCCTTTGGCCACAGCCCCGATTCTCGATCTCACACCCAGCTTTTGTGTGATGGAGGTCAGATGGTACTCGACCGTCCTCTGGCTTATGGCAAGCACCTGGGCGATCTCCTTGTTTGTCCTCTCCTGGGCGACCTGCTTAAGCACTTCCCGCTCCATCGGGGTCAGCTGCTCCTGCTTCGCAGCGGTTAGCGCATGTTCAGGGATCAGCACATGTCCCAGCATACTCTGCTTAACCGCATTAATAATCTGCGAATACGTCGATTGCTTGGATAAGTAGGCGTGTACACCCAAATCAAAAGCCTTATGCACGAACTCGTCGTACATATAACCTGACAGCATAATGATTTTGATGGACTGCCCGAACTGCTTCTTGAGACGGCCAGCCACCTCAAACCCGTCCATCTGGGGCAGGGAAATGTCTAAGATGATCACATCAGCTCGCAGCTTCCCGATCTCATCCAACAGAGACTGCGGATGTGCGTAAGTTCGGAGCACGTGAATCCCGGGCTCCTGCTCCAGCCGGTTCTTCAGGCCTTCCATCACCAGGGGGTGGTCATCCAGCAGAACAACGTGAATACTGGTGCTCTGCTCCTGAATTGTCGAAGGGTCTGTCCGGTTGTCCCGGCCATCACCACGGTGACCAGCATTGATGCCCTCGTCCCTCATAAAGTTGCCCTCCTTCTACTGTTACATATCTGTAGACTGTTACATGCCTGTAGCGGCTGCTGTCCCGGAAGCCTGTGGAGAAGCCCAGGCTTCTCCCTCGTTCGCAAGCGGGATTCGCAATTGAATCGTTGTCCCCAGAGCCACAGCCGAGTCGATCTCCATGCTACCTCCAAGCCGGCGGACTTGACTGTCAACGGAGATGAGGCCGAATCCGCTGCGTTCTTCCCGGGATTCGGCAGAGTAGATGGAGTCTGCCTGGAAGCCTATGCCATCATCCTTCACGGTAATGTGAATAGCCCTTTCGGCTGCCCAAAGGTGAAGATGCAGAGAGGAGGCCTCCGCATGTTTGACCACATTATTCGTAAGCTCACGGATAATACGGAAGATATTTGATTTGATCAGCGGCGGAAGCGGCCCTGCCGGTTCAAGCTCATATTGCAGCGTAATATCCAAGCCGCTGAAGTCCTTGCGGGTACGAATCAGCCACTGAACTGCTTCCTTAAGCCCTGCCTTGTCCACGACATGCGGATACAGGTCGTCACAGAGCATGCGAATCTGCTGCTGGGTATCGTAAACACACTTCAACCAGGATGAGACCTGGCTGCTGCTGCCGCCACCCTGGTCATACAGCTCCTCCAGATCGCGGGACAGGAAGATCAGGTTCTGGAGTACTGTATCATGCAGGAAGTAGGAGGTGCGAATCCGCTCAGCTTCTTGGGCTTCCAGCAGCGCGTGATTGAACTGGTCGATATTCTGCACCCTCCGCTCATTTGTTTTGCTCTCCAGGAGGGTACGCTGCTGCTCCTGCTGCAGCTCGGCCAGCAGTCTGGCATTGATGAACAGCTGCGCTGCTTCTGTATGAATCCGTTCAATGATCTGCTTCTCATCAGAAGAATACAGCGTTTTATTGATCTTGTGGCCCAGAATGATATAACCGAAGGGCTGATCTTCCCCGGTCCCCTGAATAGGGAGCACATGTGCGGCATCAAGCCGCTGCGTCAGCTGGGCTTCATCAAGATGATCCGCAGCCAGATGAACCAGCTGTGTCCCTTGGATGTCCGCATACTGACCGGTGCCGTGAACTATCCGTTCCTCCCCTTGCTGCCACAGGATGCATACGCCGCTCACTTCCAGCATCCGGTGGGTTAACTCCACCAGCATTCGTACAATGTCCCGGATGTTCTTCTTCTCAGCCAGCTGGAGGGAGAGCTGCAGCTTCTGCCGCTCCAGGACCCTTCCGCGCTCCTCGGCATGTCTTCGCGTCCGGGTCAGAGCAAGCTGATGCAGCGCCGTGAGCCCGGCAAACAAAACAAACAGACCCGCGATGGACGGTGGCCTGTTCCATTTTGCTGCGAGCAGGAACAACACGAATGCAGCGGTGAGATACAAGCTGTGGATCACGAGTTTTGGCATATACAGGAGCATGTCAATCATACGGCGTTTAACCAGGATATACATAATCGTAGCAGATAGCGGCACGAGTCCAACCATGGCGTATTCCGGTGCGATGATATAGTCCTTCCAGAGCAGATCAGGCAACGCGTATAGAAACAGATAGGGCAGCAGGCTGAAAATAATACCGGTCACCAGAATGAGCAGCTGGTTCTTCTCCATCTGCTCCAGTGTCCTGCCATAGAGCCAGGCTAAAACTAGAATGAAGAGCAGCGCGCCGATGAAGACCAGGTTCACCATTTCGCGTATCCAGCCGGGGATGCTGTCCAGCCACACTGTATACAGCGTGTAAGCGGAGAAGACAAAGAGAAGTACCCGTAAGGCCGCAAATGCTCTCGCCAGCCAAGGGCGGGTGACCTGGAACACAAGCAGGATGAAGAAGGAGAGCAGCGCATATGGAAGCCAAATGGCACTGATGGATAGAATCGCATTGGATACAGCCAGTTCTGTCGAGTACAGGGTCAGGATGATCAGGGCCATTAGCAGATTTAATCCATAAAAGCGCCGGATCAGGTGGGATTCGGGCCGTTTTCGGTAGGAGAACCAGCCGATACCCAGAAGCATGCCTTCCATAACGATGGAAAAACCATAAGCGAATAGGTCTTTCCCGGTAATCTGCACCTGTACCTGGCTCCTGCTGCCGTCGGGATGCTGGGTCTCAATCGTTTTCGCATGCTTAAGTGACCGTTCTCCCGAATGGAAGAAATTCTGTGCCAGTTTTCCGTCAACGGACAGAATCCGGTCGCCTTGGCGGATTTTGAGGGCATACGCTTTGCCTGCTGGATCGACCTGTTCCACCCTCCACTCCGCACCCTCCGCACGTACAGTCATCCCGATATAGGGCTGTCCGAACGACAGAATATGCACGTAGAGAGCGATGCAGAGAAATACAGGAAGGGACAGGGTGATCAACCAGTGCCGATAAGATAGGATTGCGGACATACAAGCTCCTCCTGGAGTGTACCGGGGATATGGGAATAGACCTCGGAGCACGGCCCTCACGGCCCGGCTCAGCTTACACACCGACCAGTGCCCGCGTGATTTCTCCCCAGAACACATTGACAAAAATATGGAACACGATGGCCCCGTAAATGCTCTTTCGCAGTCTTACTATAATCTCGCACGGGATAACCACCGCCAGCAGCAGGAACGACCAGTTAACCGGCGCTTGCCACATATGGTAGAGCTGGAAACAGACGCTTACAATCAGCCAGTCGTATTTCAACTTGCCCAGCTTGCGCAGGAGGTAGCCCCGAAAGTAGATTTCCTCACCGACAAAATTGCCGAAGATACCAATCAGCAGCAGGAACCAGGGAAAGTCATAATAACCCTGATTATAAATGTGCCAGCCCTCCATGCGCAGCATAGGAATCCCGTTCAGAAAATCATGCAGCGGTGGATAGATGTATTTCATATAAGGCAGGGAGACCGCCGTAAACAGCAGCGTGATGATAGGAACAATGAGGATGAGCCCTCTGAGATCAAGCCGGGTGAAGCCAAGATAGTGCAAGGATTGTTTGAACGTCAGCTTATCTTTCCATCTTAGCATGAAGAAAGGGAAGAAGGTATGCCAGCCGCTTGCCATCAAGGCCAGAATGACAAACTGGGTGTAATGGTCCGACCATCCGGTCAGACGGGAGATCGGCTCACGCATAGGAAACACCAGGAAATAGGCAATGAATCCGGGAACTACTGCCAGCATCAGGTAAAAAGCAATTTGCTTTACATCAGCAGCCTCATGTTTCTTCAAAAATGCGGTGTACTTCGGGTCACGCAAGTTAAAGAAACGTTCCAATCTCCGGTATATTCCGGCTCCGCTTTGGGCTCTGCTTAATTCTTGCTGCATTTCAATTCACTCCTTTCTGGATAGGTGGTTAGTCCGAGCGTAACATAACCGGATGGAAGTGAAATCCGTAGTCTGATGCGGTTTCCCGTAGCTGCCGCGCATACTTTTTGCGCGATCACGCAGGTGGTGGCGGCAGGCAGATTCTTGCCGGAAATAATAATACGCGTGCCGGTCAGGGCACGCGTGGGAGTCGCTTCATCCATTAGTTACTGGCTGAGCTTTCAGGTAAGCCTGAATTGAGCATTACCAAATTCGGAGGCTTTGGTTAGCAGTTCACTGGGGAGAATAGCGCAGATGCTCCCTTAACGGCAATCTTCATCTTCAACCAAAGCACCTCCGGCTACAGCTGCATATGAGTAGCCTGCTCAAGCAGCGCGGCGGCTTCCTGGCGGGTCATGATACGCTTGGCTCCGTAATCGGCGGCACCGTCAGCGGACCGCTTGACCTCCGGTCCGTACAGCCGGTAAGCGACCACCGCTTCAACCGCCGGCTTCGCCCAGACCGCCGGCTCCTCGCTCACCTTGGCAGGTTTCGGCGGGATTCCCATGGCGGTCAGCATCCGCCAGACTATAGACGCCGCCTCCTGCCGGGTGATAGGCTGATCCGGCTTGAACAGGCCGCCTCCCGCGCCTTGGACAAAGCCCATGTCCAGGGCGCTCTGGATCAGCTCGGCTCCAGGCTTGCCAGCCAGGTCCGTGAATACAACGGGCTTGCGGGAGGCTGGCACACCGAGCCACTGATTAGCCGCGGTAATGAACTCATACCGCGTCATCGGCTCCTGCGGGCCAAAGGTTCCATCCGGCTTGCCCGCGGTAAGGCCGAGCTGCTTCATTCCATGAATGTAGGCCGCATAGGGATGGTCCTTGGCGATGTCACGGAATGGCTCCGCATCAGGAAGCTTAGCCGCGTAAGCCGCGGAGTTCAGCTTGGAGAACATATAACCGATGGTCCCGTCCTCATTCTCCTGGAAGGCCACCTCCTGACCCATCTTATCCAGGAACAGAAGCGGCCCTAGAGGTGTCAGCTCTTGCGTTCCTGTCAAATCCTTCAGAATGAGCTGTCCCTTGTCATTCAATTGAATCCGTGTCAGCACATAATTTACACCTGCGCTCCGGTAGATGCCTTCCAGCCGGTGCAGCTGCTGAGGGGTCAGGGACACTTTACCGGTTTCACCGTCAGGCTTCCCGGTCCCGGTGTTCGCTGGTTTCGGATAATAGTGATTCATGAATTCCCGGAACAGCATCTCCCGAAGCGGGCCGCTCTTGTTCGTCACAATGAATCCGCCAACACGCTGCTTAGGCATCAGCCACAGCCAGGAGCTGAATCCGGGGGCGACTCCCCCTTTGCCAACAACGTCTTGACCATTGTAGGCATCCCGATAAGAATATTCAAAGCCATAGGTCATGTTGGGCACCTTAGGATGAATGGCAAGCTGCGGGGTGTGCATGGCAGCTATAGACTCCTTCGTTAGAATCGGTGCCTGCCCTGGCCTGTCTCCCTCCAGATGGGCGATCATAAAGCGGGTCATATCGCTTCCTGTGGTTAGCAGACCGCCCTGCGGCAAGTCGGTTGGCACCAGGTTGTATGGAGCCATAGCTGCATTCAGATCATCATAGCCTGTAGCAAGCTTGTCTTGAATCTCCGGAGAAATGTGGGAATATGTGCGGTTCATGTCCAGCGGTCTGAGAATATGCTCCTGAATATACTTGGAGTATGGCACTCCTGAAACCTCTTGCACGATATATCCCTGCAGCATGGAGGCAAAGTTATCGTACCGGTATACCTTGCCGGGAGGAGATACTACTGTAGGCATGTGCTCCTTGATGTAGTCCCGCAGACTGACGACCTTGGTCAAGTCGGTAGTCATGGATTCTGTAATGGGAATGTCCACGACATCAAACCCGGTGGAGTGGGTAAGAAGGTGTTTGACTTTCAGCGGCAGCCCGGTGTTGTTTTGGATTTTCAGCCCGCCAAGATACTTCTCCACATTGTCCTCCAGATTGATCTTTCCCTGTTCGACCAGCTGCATCAAAGCGGTGGCGGTCACGACCTTGGTAACGGAGGCGATTCTGAACACGGTGGTCTCCGGGGAGACCGGGGTTTTCTTCTCCCGGTCGGCATAACCGTAGCCTTTCTGGAACAGAATGCGGCCGTCTTTAACGACAACGAACACGGCCCCCGGCACCTGCAGTTTCTTCACATCTTCCCGTGCGAAGAACTTGTCTGCGAACGCCTCCAGCTCCTTCGGATCGATTGGTCCGGCAGGCTGCCCTGATACCTGTAAGACAGCCCCCGTATTCTGGCCAGCGGGAGCAGCCGATGTTCCGGCTGCTGGTGCCGCCATCCCAGGCGCGGCCAACGATGCACTTAACGTCAGAGCGGTGATGGCAGGCAGCCATAATCGGGCCGCCTTTTTAATTGAAGGTCTTGATCTTTTCAATACAGTTCACTCCTCAAAATATATTAGTATAGTCTGGTTTATTTAAGCCTCAGGCCGATATCATTCATCAAGATCGTACCTTTCTTGGACTGGTCGAATTTGAAGCGGATTTCCTTCAGCCCGGTTGGATCAAAGTCACGGTTCACCTGCTTGAAGTCATCAAGTGCCATTCCATAGTTCTGGAATACCGGCTCTTTCACCGGTGACATCAAATCGAAAGGGGCCTTCAGAAACCGGCCTTCAACCATCGGTACGACTGGAGACAACTCACTTAGCAGCAGGCTGGCCTCATGACCGGAACGGTCGGTCACCTGTACAGTCAAATTGACGGGATGATCCTCCAGATTAGCAATTGAGAAGACGAGGGAAGAGCCTTTTTGCGGTTTTACGCCCTCGTCTGGAAGACGAAGCGAGTAGACGGGAGGCTTGCCTCCTGAAGCAGTCTGATCCCAACCGATCCGGGCAGCCCTGTATTCACTTGGGGCGAACTTCAGCTGCACGGTCTCTTCCTTCCATTCTTTCAGGTGTTCTCCGATCAGCTCGCCGCCTGCAAGGGTGGCGGTTGACGGATCGGTGTCTTCGTTATAGCCAGCTAACAGGCTGGTATGCGCGTCCATATAATTGCTGATATATTGATTATCCGGCAGCCAGCTCTTGGCATAACCAAGATCCTGGAACACCTGACGGTAAGAGTTGTTCTGTTTCAGAGTCGTCTCCAGAAAAGCCGAGATGAAGCCCTTCGCGGTTTGCTGCTGCATGTCTTCAGACATGAGCTGCTTCGTATTATATAGCCTGTTGGCGAGGCCGGCTCCGTCCGTGCGGCCCCAGACACTGTTGAACTGTCCGTGGTTGGCCCCGTAAATATAGACGGCCGATTTCATCCAGGCAGTTCCGGGATCAAAGGTGATCCGCTTGTATTGGTTTGTCGTATCATAGGAACTGACATCCATATCGTGCACACCTTGGAGGGTAAGATAGTTGATATTGTGCAGATTCACTGTAGTTCCCGAAGGTTTGAACTGGCCGTCGGTTCCTCCAATTGCGATAAGGGAACGGATGCCAAAGTTATAGTTGAACTTGATTAAGGCGTTCTCGGAGTATGCCTTCTGTCCATTGAACAGGGCCGCAAGGGTGATCGCTTCCCCGCCCCGTGAATGTCCGATCAGAGCGACATTGTTCAGGTCGGCCCGGCCGTAGAACGGGTTGCTCCGGTCTTCGTTCCACTGCTTCCATACCTTCAGATGCTCCAGCATCAGCCAGGCTCTGGCAGGATTCTCCTTCACGGGCACCTGGAATATGAACATATCGTCATAGGGAGAGGTGTTGAGAAAGTTCTCATCAATCGAGATGAAAATATACCCGCGGCTGGCCAGCAGCTTGCCCAGGTATTCATAACCCGGGTCAGAGTAATCGGTCATCGTATGGTTGCCGTGCACCGCCATAACCACAGGGAAGGGGCCCTTCCCTTCGGGGTACCAGACGAGTCCGTTCAGCGGCATTTTCTCAGGACCGAAACCAAGCGTCCCGGTCCGGATCGAAGACCAGCCGCTCACGAAGGCGGAGCCGTCCACTGGCTGGGTTGTCAGTGAACCGCTCTGCCGGAACACCTCGCGATAGTTGTTAGGACTGCCGTACGTCAAGGTTTTAACCGCATAAGCTCCGGGCTTAGACGGGTCGGGAAGCTGGGTACTGTACCGGGGAGCCTTCTTCATCTCGTTCAGCCGGTAAGCTGGAGACAATGGGTCTGATCCGCTGCCTAAGTACCAGAAGGTTCCGGAGATCAGTGTCACGGTGAGGAGTCCAGCCCAGAGCACCCGGAAGATGATCCCCCGACGGGCTATGCCCGTGTACTCCTTTTTCCGCCACTTCCATAACATCGAGCCAAGCAGGGACACTATGGTGATGGTTGCGGCAATCAAGATCAGGGAGACTGTCGGAACGATGAAGCAAAACAACATCATTCCGGCTGAAGCAACAACCGCCCATATGTAGAGAGTCGGAAGTTTCTTCAGCAGATGCAGCCCCAGGGCTGCGACCCCGGCCGCGAGCACAAAAAATACAATCGCCACAACTGAACCAATTACATACCTCAGAGGGCCCTGCCCGCCGATCATGTAATAGGACTGAAACAAGATGAGCAGGAGTGCACATGCAAAGACTGCGGTGATCGCACCCTTCCAGCCGCTGCTGAGCGGTTTGGGCCGGGGAAGAGGGAGCAGCTTGCTCCGCACCCGGTTAAACCTGTTATTGAGATCAAGTTTCATTTCATTTCCTCCAATGCGGGCATGTGTTATCGATAAGATACTGCCCCAGTATAGGAGGCGAATCTTTCTCCACTCTGGCTGGCACCTTACAATAAACTTACATGGAAGGAGTCTGGGTGAACGGGAGCGAACTTCTTGTGTAACCAGGAGGGATATACAGATGCGCAAAACGATATTAATCGCTGACGATGAACCGGAGATTGTGGATCTCCTGCGGCTCTATTTGCAGCGTGAACAAGTAGATATTATTGAGGCCAATGATGGAAGAGAGGCATGGGAGCGCCTTTCACAGACGCCTGTGGACTTAGTGATTCTGGATATCATGATGCCGCAGCTGGACGGCTATCAACTGCTTAAGCTGATCCGGAAGCGGTATAAGCTGCCGGTTATTATCCTCTCAGCCAAGAATCAGGATATGGACAAGATCACCGGACTTGGCCTGGGGGCGGATGACTTTATCGGCAAGCCGTTTAATCCGTTAGAGGTTGTTGCCCGTGTTCAGGCCCAGCTTCGCCGCTCCTATGAGTTCAACGAGCCGTCTCCCGTCCCGGTCCGTCCCCGGACAAAGGTCGGCCGTCTGGAGCTGGATCATGAATCCTGCCAGCTGTATAACGAGGGGCGGCAAATGGCTTTAAGCGCTCTGGAATACAAGCTATTGGCCTTGCTTATGGAGCATCCCGGGCGAATCTTCACAAAACGGCAAATTTTTGAGAACGTGTGGTCGAGCCCCTATTTTGAAGATGATAATACCATCATGGTGCAGATTAGCAGACTGCGTGACAAGATGGGGGACGACCCTAAGGCCCCACGTTATCTTAGGACGATCCGGGGGCTCGGATACCGGTTCTCCAAAGAGGAAGAGCTGAATGGCCAAGCCTAAGAAAATCCAGAAGACCCTCATTCAGAATTTCGTGTTCTTCTCGCTGACGGTAACCCTGCTTGCTGTGATGGTTATGTTTTATTTCAATCACCGGATCACCACCCAATTGATCACCGGCATGAGCAGCCACTTGACAGCGGGGGATATCGTCCAGACGGATTACAAGAAGATGGATACCGAAGCAATAGAGTCGCTGGAAGGCTGGGTGGAGATTCTCGATGATAAGCTGAATGTCGTCTACACGCATGGCGTTAAACGGGACGGCACCTTCCGGTACACAGACAAGGATATTTATGGCATGTTCTATGATCATGGAGGGAGGGAATATTCTGTATCCCTGGCGCCATTTAAGACCCGGGAAGGGCGGACTTATCACTGCCTGGTGAAAATACCGAAGAAACACGTGGAATCCTCATTGACCATTACGGACCAAGCGAAGGATCAGACGGCCGCCTTCTGGCGGCTGCTGCTGGAGGCGGCTCTGCTGTTCGTGTTCTTGTTCGCCATCATCGTCTATATATACAGCCGCTGGACAGCAAGGAGTATCACCAATCCGCTTCGTTATATTGCAGAGGGGATTTGGAGTGTGGCCAAGGGGAAATACGGGAAAAGGCTCGATTTCGAGGCGAACTTGGAGCTTATTCAGATTCAGGAACGTTTTAATGCCATGGCGGATAAGCTGGAGCGTACTGAGCGGGAGAAGAAGCAGCTGGAGATGAGCAAGCAGCGGATGCTCGTGGATATTTCCCATGACCTGAAAACCCCGATCACAATGATCCGCGGATATGCGCAGGCCATGCAGCTGGGGCTGATAGAGGAGGAACGAAAGGAAAGGACCATCGGTCTGATCCATGACAAATCACAGCTTGTAGCGGAGCTGATTGACGATGTGTTCGAGCTCTCCAAGCTGGAAAGCCCCGATTATCCTGTAGAGATGGCGTACGCAGATTTGGCTGAATTTGTGCGTAAGCTGGCTGCCGACTATTATGATGCGTTCATAGATAAGGACTTCGTTGTGGAGATCGATATTCCGTCAGCACCGGTTGCTGCGGAGTTCAACGCCCGGCTTCTCTATCGCGCAGTTTCCAATCTGTTTGAGAATGCGGTCAAATACAATCCGCCCGGGACCAAGGTGGCCCTGGTGTTGAAGGAGGAGCCAGATACGGTGCAGATTGAAATGAGCGACAACGGGACTGGCATCCCCTCCAGCCAGAGGGAACATGTATTTGAGGCGTTTGTGCGGGGCGATCCGTCCAGGAAAAGCGATGGCGGGACAGGGCTGGGCCTTACCATAGCCCGGCAGATTATACAGAAGCACGGCGGAACGATTACACTGGAGCCAATCAAAGGCTGGACCATGTTCCGGATCGTGCTTCCGAAGCGGCAGACGGATGGGACCTAACATACAGGCCCATCCGCTTTATTTTATGGAAAACTGGGTCCCTGAACCCCGTCCTCTACCGGTGAATTCTTGGGGATATTGTTCTCTGTGGACGGTCGTTTCTGTGCAGGCATGTTAATAGCGATAATCGAATTTTGCGGGGGATAGGTGTCCCTCGATATTTTCCGCCGTTCCACAGCGATGCCGTTCACATATTTAACCCGGTAGGTTTCCACGATGTAGCCCTCCTTACCTTCCTGTACAACCTCTTGAATACCCAAGGCAAGCGTGTTGTTGCGAACATATTTTGGCTGGGCGGGCAGCACCTTTATTGTCCGAGATTCCAGTTCATACCGGGTCCCGGTGGGAATGTCCCCGAACAGCTTGATCGTCAGGTTCCTCTGGATAAGTCCGGCTTTAATCAGAATGTGGTGGCTGGTTGTGTTCTTGAACCGGAAGTTAATATAACCTTTGGCAAAAGTCGCATCCTGTCCCTTGGGCAGGTAGCTGACCGGAAGCGAGTGATTGCGGCGCTCTACAATATCCAGTCCGGCCCGGACTGCCGCATTGTACAGCGTGCTGGACACTTGGCAGATTCCCCCGCCGATGCCGGGGACAAACTTGCCTTGTATAATGACGGGAGCGGGCTTAAATCCGTATTTGGCCTCAGCGGTGTCGATGACTTTCCCATAATCAAAAATATCACCCGGTGCCAGCAGCATGCCGTCAATCACCTGAGCCGCCGCATTGATATTGTGGGCTCTGCCGCTTGAGCTTGTGGCGAGCCCGGTTGTGAATTCAGTGATTTTCCGCTGGATTCCCTGGCTGCGGAGTGTGTCCAACGTCACAGCCGGCTTGGCCGATTTCAGAGGAATCTGAATCAAGACGGGACTCTGCCGCTGGGGAGACTCCGATACAGAGAGCGGAATGCGGCTCTTGAAGACCTGGGCGAACGCTTGCCAGTCAATCCGTGTGACAGGGACTTCCGGTACATAACGAATACTGTCATCAGGCCCGATAATACGCTGTGCGTTAACACCCTCTCCGAACTGCTTGGCCTCCCATGCTGGATTGAACGTCTTGTGCAGTGCGGTCTTATCCCAATGTACAGTCAACTGCCACTGCTTGGACAGCTGCAGCCGGGCCCGGGCCCGACTCCAGATAGAGCCCTCCCGCAGTTTCCTCACCGCCGCTTCCCAGTTGTCCGCTGTATAATGAACTCCTGCCCGCTTCCAGGAGGATTGGACCTTAATACCGGGATGCCCCGGGACCTCGGGGATACGAAAGTAAATCTCCTCATTCTCCGCCCGGTCGAACTCCTGCTCCAGCCGGGCTTGCCCCTCTTCATAAGTAAGCCCCCCAATATCCACGCCGCCGACGGTTACACCGGCGGGAATCTTATTTCTGGCAGCATACAGGTGGAGAATTCCATAAGTTACCGCAGTGAGCAGCAGCAGGGAAGCTGCGATGATGAGAAGAATATGCAGTTTTTTCATTTGCATCCCCCTTTAATTTGATATGGAAATGGAATAGACGGCGATGCTCCAGGCTTCATAGGCAGGTAGGTTCTATATAAAACGAACCTTAAAAATTATCCTTTCTCAGCTTCGATCCCGAGTGATTCTGAAGAAGCGGAGCGTCCGCCTTTGTCTCCGAAATGCCCCGTTGGATATCTAGTTCAAGCATTTCGGAGACAACAGCGGCCTTAAAGAACACTCGGCATCGCAGCGCCCCATAAGGGTAACTTTCATAAGTTCATTTTTATAGATCTGACTCCCTGAATGCCAGCTTGCTGGGCACCATTACATTCCTGTGAACATAGGTATGAAACCATGTATATGTCAAAAGAATGGGAAACTTTCGGGTACTCAAAGGGTAACAAATTTGTTACAATGATAAACGGACTGATGAAATTGCTCATCTTTTAAAGGATTTGGCTGGAAGGTGTCGAAGTCCTATTAGTCTTGTATGTAGTGGATAATGACAGGTAGTTACTAATTCCGAATTGATAGATAGAAGTAGATAGAGATATAAATTTTAGGAAGTGATGCTGTGATAGAAATGCAGGATGTCTGGAAGACTTATCCGAATGGAGCACACGCCCTGCAAGGGGTTTCGGTAAAGATTGACCGGAATGAATTCGTATACTTAGTTGGTCCCTCTGGTGCAGGGAAGTCCACATTTATGAAGCTGATCTACAGGGAAGAAGTGCCCACCAAGGGGCAGATTTCGGTAAACGGGTTTAACATAGGAAAGCTTAAGCCGCGCAAAATTCCTTACGTCCGCCGTAATATCGGCGTTATTTTCCAGGATTTCAGGCTGCTTCCCAAGCTGACGGCCTATGAGAACGTAGCTTTTGCGCTTGAGGTCATTGAGGCCCCGAAGAAAATTATCAAGAAGCGCACCCTTGAGGTGCTGGATCTTGTGGGACTGAAGAGCAAGGCGAACCGGGAACCGTCCCAGCTGTCCGGTGGGGAACAGCAGCGTGTTGCGATTGCGCGTGCCATCGTGAACAATCCTTCTGTTATCATTGCGGACGAGCCTACCGGGAACCTTGACCCGGAGACGTCCTGGGGGATTATGCAGCTGCTGGATGAGATTAATTTCAGGGGCACCACAATTGTGATGGCCACCCATAACAAAGATATCGTGAACACCATGCGCAAGCGCGTCATTGCCATCGAGCACGGCAACATTGTCCGTGACCAGGTGAGAGGAGAATACGGATATGACTTTTAGAACCTTCTTGCGGCATTTACGGGAAGGTACGAAGAACGTATTCCGTAACGGTTGGATGTCTGTCGCATCAATTACTTCCATTATCGTTTCTTTGTTCATTCTAGGGGTGTTTATTCTGTTGGTGCTGAATGTGAACTCGTTCGCTGATGAGGCTGACAGCCAGGTTCAGATCAGCGCTTTTCTGAATACGAAGGTTGACCAGAAGTCCATCCAGGACATTCAGACCGAGATCGGCAACATGCCGGAGGTCAGCCGGGTTACGTTCGTGCCGAAATCGCAGGGCCTCAAAGATTTCAAGCAGAAGCTCGGCGAGAGCGGCAAAGACCTGCTCGAAGGATATACCGAGGCGACCAATCCGATTCCCGATACTCTGAAAGTTGAGGTTGTTGAGCCTTCGACGGTTCCTTTTGTAGCGACCAAGATCAGTGCTCTTAACGAGAAATACAAGAACTCGCCTATCTACAAGGTCAATTATGGCAAGGGGACGATTGAGAAGCTGTTCAAAGTCACCCGGGCGATCCGTAATATCGGATTTGTATTTGTAATCGGGCTTGGTGTTATGGCCATGTTCCTGATCTCCAACACGATTCGGGTTACGATTCTAGCCCGGCGCAGGGAGATCGGCATTATGAAGCTTGTAGGTGCGACCAACTACTTCATCAGATGGCCCTTCTTCGTGGAGGGTGGACTGATCGGGCTGATTGGCTCGGTTGTTACAGTGGTTGTCTTGTACGTAGGCTATCATCAGCTGGTCCAATCCGTCAGCCAGGATATTACGATCCCGATTCATTTGGTTTCGCTTCAGTCGATCGGGCTCCCGCTGGCAGGGCTGCTTATCGGGCTTGGCCTGCTAATTGGCATTTGGGGAAGCACCGTGTCCATCCGCAAATTCCTGAAAGTGTAATTCATAGATATCTTAAGAAGGACGGGGAAAATAGAATTGAAAAAATCGTTATCTGTCGTCGTCGCTGTTGCTCTGGCCGCATGTCTCTTTCAGCCAACTGAAGGGTACGCCAAGAAAAGAACGATCGATCAGATCGATCATGAATTAAAAGTGCTGCAGCAGCAGGCTCAGACAGCCAAGCATGAGCAGCAAAAGGCGGAAGAAGCCAAACAGGAAGCCCAGCATTACAAGGACAAAGCTACGAATTTCCTCCAAGTGGTGATGGATCAGATCGATCAGGTCAGCACCGAGCTGGCCAACATCTCCGGTGAGATCGACAAGACTGAAGAAGGCTTGCGTGTTACGGCAGAGAAGATTGATCAGACCCAGAAGCGGATTGACGAGCGGGAGAAGCTGCTCGATTCCCGGGTCCGGTTAATGTATACAGATGGTGCGGTATCTTATCTGGATGTGCTGCTTGCCTCCACCAGCTTCTCGGATTTCCTGGACCGGGCCGATTCGATTCAAGCCATCGCCGAACAGGATCAGACAATTCTGGATGACCATAAGAAGGACAAGGCTATGCTTGTCCAGGAACAGGCGAACCTGAAGACAGCTTATGCCAAAGTCAAGGATCTGTACACACAGGCGGCTGCCCGCAAAGGAATTCTCGACGCCAAGGAGAAGGAGAAGCAAAGGCTGATCGCGAACTATCAATCGGATATCGAAGAATCTGATGATATTAGCGGCAAGCAGGATCAGCTGCTGGTGCAGATTGCAACCAAGCGTGCTCAGCTCGCCAAGGAGAAGAACAAGCTTAAGGCAGCCCAGATCTATGCTTACAATCAGAAGAAGAAGAGCAAGACGGTCAAAGTCTCCAGCAGCTCTTCAGGCTCATCCTCCTCAAGCGGCGGCTTTACGGGCAATGGCGGTTCCATGTCCCTGCCCGTCTCGGGTGCGCGTATTTCTTCGCCGTATGGATACCGGATTCATCCGATTACCGGCGTAAGAAAGCTGCATACCGGTACCGACTTCGCCGTTCCACAGGGTACGGATGTGCATGCTGCGGACAGCGGAAGTGTAATCGTAGCCGAGTGGTGGAACGGATACGGGAACTGTGTCATCATTGATCACGGGAATAATACCTGGACCTTATATGGGCATCTCAAAGAAATTAAGGTCAGCAAGGGAGATAATGTGAAGCGCGGTGAAGTGATTGCCGAGTCCGGGAATACCGGCAACTCCACAGGTCCTCACCTTCACTTTGAAGTCCGTATTAACGGTACTCCGGTTGACCCGATGCCATATTTGTAGACAAGTTTTAAACATTGTGGAAACGGAACCCTTGCTCCTTGGTGGGCATGGGTCCGTTTCCCCTTTTTTTACGGCAGGAGTCAAGACTGTTCAAAATTTAGGATCTAATTTATAGATAAATATTCCGTACAAGCTAAACATATACTATGATGAATATTAAAGGCCTGCATCAAGTCAGCCGGAATAGGAAAGGGCGGTGAATGGACCTATGTATAAAGGACGTACAGTGGCTTTGTTCGTGGTGGTTGCCGTGCTCGTCAGCAGTGCGCTTACCATGACGCTTACGGGAAATTGGAGTCTCGTATCCAGCAGCGGTTCACCTGTTAGCGGGATTTTTGCCTCTATGGGAGGCGAGTCTGCGAGCAAAGATGATTTGAATAAGATTGAGACCGCACTGAACCTGGTCAAGAAAAATTATGTTCAGGATGTGGATCAGAGCAAGCTTGTAGACGGGGCGATTAACGGGATTATGAGCGCGCTGGATGACCCGTTCTCTTCTTATATGGGCAAGAAAACAGCGGAGGAATTTACGGAACAGATTCAGGGTTCCTTCTCAGGAATCGGGGCGGAGGTCTCGATGGAGAACGGCAGTGTGGTAGTTGTATCTCCTATTAAGGGCTCGCCTGCCGAGAAAGCGGGAATTCACGCCAAGGATATCCTCCTGTCTGTTAACGGGGAATCTTTTGAAGGACTCAGCCTGAATGAAGCCGTAAGCAAAATCCGCGGGCCAAAAGGCTCCGTAGCCAAGGTGAAGGTGAAACGCACGGGAACCGCTTCGGCCTTGGAATTTGAGATCAAACGGGACGATATCGCGGTGGAAACGGTCAACGCACGCATGGAGAAAGGCGGCGTAGGCTACATCGAGATCACGGAATTCTCCATGAATACGGGGGAACGCTTCAAGAAGGAGCTGGAGTCCCTGGAGAGCAAGGGTATGAAGGGACTTGTCATTGACGTCCGCAACAATCCGGGAGGTGTCTTGTCCGTGGTGATCGACATGGCTCAGCGCCTCATCGGCAAGGACAAGGTCATTGTTCAGGTGGAGAATAAGATGAAGCAGCGGGATCAGACCGTATCTAAAGGCACGGCGAAGCCGTATCCGATTGTAGTGCTTACCAATAAGGGAAGCGCGAGCGCATCCGAGATTCTGGCAGGAGCGCTCAAGGAGTCTGCGAATGCCAAGCTGATCGGGGACACGACCTATGGCAAAGGAACGGTTCAGACCAGCTTTGACAAGGAGCTTGGCGACGGAAGCCTGCTGAAAATCACGATTGCGAAATGGCTGACCCCTAACGGGGAGTGGATTCACAAGAAAGGCATTAAGCCGGATATCGCCGTATCCCAGCCAGCCTACTTCTCCGTTGCTCCAATTAACAAAGAGAAGACACTGAAATATGATATGAACAATGAGGATGTCAAGAGTGCTCAAGTCATGCTGAACGGGCTAGGATTCGCACCGGGACGTACGGATGGCTATTTTGACACCAAAACCGTGGCTGCCGTTAAGAGCTTCCAAAAGAGCAGCAAGCTGACGGTTACCGGCAATGTCGATGCGAAGACGGCGGAGGCGCTGGAGAAAAGCTTGATCGCCCACATCCGTGATCCTAAGAACGATGTGCAGTTGAACAGAGCATTCACGGAGATCCGGAAGGAAATCGCTTCTCCTGCGTCGAATAAATAAAGAAGGCTGAATTCAGCCTTCTTTTTTTCTGAATGTTGAGGCGGTACTCACCTATATAAGTTGAACTTAAGAATTTCGAATAGGCAAGAGCGTGAATTGATTCTAGAGAAGCGAAGCAATGGGAGCAACAGTTGGGGTACCGGTTGGTATGCATTTTGGGAGGCGCTTCCAGACTTTGGATACTTCCATCATCCGTAATTTTGGTCTACGCTGAAAGAAGAGTTTTATTGCTGGATTGGATACAGGGGAGAGTGAAGAGGACTTGGAAATTGTGCTTGAATGGTTATGGAAGCTGTCGGATGCCTTGGTCTATTTTCTAGCGCAGCCGTTCTATTATATTTCGATAATACTGGTCATGCTGCAATACCGCAGACAAGTTCAGCTTGAGCGCAGGCTGTTCCATGTCCGTCTTCACAGTTGGGGACGGCAGACCTGGATCACCGTATTAAGCGGATTTGCCGCCGGGATTGCGATATCCGTCGTGTCCTCCTTTCTCGGGACCACACTTACCTTGGACGGAATTATTCTGATATGGTCTGTTTCTATCCTTCTGTTGTTATTCCGCGTGCGGTATTTGTGTTTTGCTTATTCGGTGGGGCTCTTGGGCGTCATTCAATTCATATTAAGCTGGTTTCCGGGGTTCACGCTGGAGGGCTTTGCGGGCGGGGTGCTGAAGACAGTCCAGGATCTGAATATCCCGTCTCTGCTTGCCTTGGTGGCTCTGCTGCACTTGGCCGAAGCGCTGCTGATCAGATGGCAAGGGGCTTTATTTGCCGGACCTCTGTTCTATGAAGGCAAGCGGGGGAAAGTGGTCGGCGGTTATCAGATGAAAAGCTTCTGGCCTATTCCGCTGTTCCTGCTCGTTCCGGCCCAGAATGCTGGCAGCCTGCTGCCTTGGACGCCATTCTTCGGCGGGGAAGCCTGGCATAGCGGTTTCAGCTTTATTGCACTGCCTGCGCTGATCGGTTTCACGGAAATGACGGTCAGCACGCTGCCTGGTCAAAAAGCACGGCTGACCTCCAGCCGGCTGCTTCTGTATAGTGTGGTGCTGCTGGGCCTGGCTCTGCTCGCTGGGTGGTGGAGCCCGCTTACCGTCGTTGCGGCCCTTGCCGCATTTCTGCTTCATGAGCTGCTGGTATGGTACAGCAGTGTGGAAGAGACGAACCGGAGTCCTTACTTCGTTCACCCTTCCCGCGGTCTCAAGGTACTTGCCGTCCTGCCCGGCAGTCCTGCGGAGGAGCTCGGCATCGAGGCCGGCGAGGTGATCTTCAAAGTGAACGGGACTCCGGTGAACACGAAGCAGCAGCTTCATAGCGGGCTGCGCATGAATCCGGCCTTCTGCAAGCTGGAGGTGCTCAACCGCCAGGGCGAGAGCAAGTTCCTCCAGCGGGCAATCTATGCCGGGGAGCATCACCAGCTTGGCGTCATTCTAGCGCCGGATGATGATGCATCTGTAGCGCTTAGAATGAAGCCGCTGTCGCTGCTTGAGCTCTTATCGCCCCGGCGGGGTGCGGAAGGGCGGAAGAGTGCCCGGGTACCGGAGAAGGCTCCTGGAGAGGCGCTGGACCGGTAAGACGGTTGGCGGACGTGACTGGTTTTGGCTTGCTGCTGTTCTGTGAAAATAAAGTTGTAGACTGGCAGCCGGCATTAGCCAACGAGCAGGATAACGGTACCATTAGATGAACTTATGGTTCTCATATGATGCAATTTATCCCAGAAATATCTTCGCGGATTAATGAAAAGCAGCGGTGATGAACTAATAGGAGACGGCTGGCACTTCGCGCCGAATGGAACTTGGTACTAAAAGGAGGGGCAGGACACATGCGAGAAGAACAGGAAATATTCGCGGGCGACGGATATAACAGGTTGTACGCAATGGCTACGGGTATGCCGATTTTGAATCTTAGGGGTAGCATACCGCGTGAAAGTAACGGCCAACTACCGTTTCCGTGGGTGACAACGGGCATCAGGATTGATAAAGAACAGATGTTGGAAACCGTTATGAAGCAAAAGACACTCGAGTATTTGTTTAAGATGCAATTCAGTAAGGAGGAAATGACCGACCGCAATTTGGTTGTAGGCTGTTATGAATACAGGAATCCGAATGACAAGGAACAAATAATGCTCTATGCGCTGGTTTCGTTGAAGGAATTTCTCGCGAGATACGGCGATGAACGGGCATCGGAGATTCTGATGCGAGTTGGCTGCACATACGAGAAGATTATGGAGGAATGCGATGAAGCCATTAAAGAACACTTTGCAGTGTTGCGCAGGTCACTTCATTTAAAGAATTTGAGGGACAAATATGATATCGTTTACGAGTGGAGTGAAGAGGAAGGGGTAAAGACGTACATAATCAGATACACCAAATCGAGTTATACGAAGATTGAAGCTGAATCCTTCGAAGAGTTGACCAAACTCTATGATGAGCAACGGAAGAAGGATGCAAAGAAGACGTTCGCGATTCTGGAACCGTTAGAAGCATTCATGCAAGCATAAGAAAACCGCCCCTTTACGGGGCAACATTTCATTGAACGAAGATGAAGATTCGAGGAATATCCAGCTATAGGGATGATTCTCAACAGTCACATCTAAACCTTTATTTTCATCGGGCAGTTGCAATGATTGTAGACACCACCGGCTGTGGTTAGGAATTTAAAGGCTGTCCCAGAACATCATGAAGATGAAGGGACAGCCTTTCGTATTATGGGGGTCGTCCCAAAAGTAAGCAAAGCGCCAGTTCAAGGGGGGGCCTTGGGCTGACGCTTTGCTATTTTGTCTACTACAGGCTTCTTCAGGAGAGAGAAAGCCACCTAACCACCCGGCTTACCAAGGAACGGCTTATTTTGATTTTTTTTGTTCGTTTTTTGGTGGGGAATTTCGCCGAAGCCGCGGAGAGACGAACGACCCGCGGCCAAGCGGTAGCGGTCGCCTTTGATTTTGGATTTCATCCACTGAAAATAATTCAAGAAATCCAAAACCAACAGCGCTGGGAGCAACATTCGTCTCGGAGCCTTTCGAACACAAGCCGAACTCCTAAACAATATCAGGGGCTGTCCTGTGGGGCAGCCCCTGATATTGTTTATTTCTGCAATTGTCTCAGCACCGTGATTTCTACCCGCCGGTTCTTCTGCCTGCCTTGGTCCGTCGTATTATCAACAGCGGGACGTGTATCCGCATATCCGGCGTATTGGAACTCGTCCGGCTTCAGCTTGGCCGTATCAATGAAATACCGGAGGACGGAGAGGGCACGTGCCCCGGACAGCTCCCAGTTGTCTTTATAACGGGCCCCTGCACTAACCGGTTGGTTGTCCGTGTGGCCCTCAATGCTGATAACGGTGTCCAGCTTGCTGAACAGACTGGCCAGTTTGTTCAGTGCTTCGGCTGAGCCGGGCTTGAGATCAGCCTTTCCGACATCGAACAGGAAGCGGTCACTAAGCGTAATCGAGATGCCCTTGGCCAGATCGGCCACATGGATCTGATCCTCAAGATGGTTGCTCTTAATATATTCCTGAATCATTTTCATCAGATTCTGCAGCTGCTCCTCCTGCTTCCGGAAAGCCTGCTCCCGATCAGTCAAGGGCTTGGTGCTGCCGGAATTGCCCTGCTTATCGCTATTCCCCTTCTCGGCCCCCTGCTGGGAAGGGGGATTCTTTGAGGTGTTCTTGCCGGCTGTGCCAGTAATCCCTGATCCCAAATCGAGGACTGAATCCCCGTTCTTGAAAGTCATCTGCAGCGATTCCGTTACAATCTGGTACTTCTCAACGTCCAGCCTGCTCATCGCGTACATAATGATAAAGAAAATAAGTAGCAGCGTAATCAAATCCGCATAAGTGATCATCCAGCGGTCCTTGGATTCGCCACTCTCCTGCTGACGTCTCCGGTTCAGGCGCTGTCTCATTCCACAGCCTCCCCGGCCTGCAGGGGCGCACGGTCCGGTTTCTTGGAAGCGAAGGATTCGAGTTTTTTGCGGACAAGCAGATGATGATCGCCGTTCTGAACGGACAGAATTCCATGCAGAAGCATCTCCAGCCGGATGATTTCATCTTCGCCCCGGGTTTTGATTTTGGTAGCAATGGGAAGAAAAATAAGGTTGGCGCTTGCAACCCCGTACAGGGTTGCGGTAAAAGCCATCGCAATCGACGGACCGAGCATGGTCGGTTCGGTCAGACTCCCGAGCACATGGATCAGACCCATCACCGTGCCGATAATTCCCATGGTCGGGGCATATCCGCCGGCCGTCTCGAATATTTTGGCATATCCGTTGTACCGGTTCTCGGCCGCATCAATCTCCAGCTCCATGATCTGTTTGATTAGATGCTGATCTGTACCGTCAACCACCAGCTGGATTCCCTCCTGCAGGAACGGATCCTCATGCTGGGCGGCCTGCCTTTCAAGAGCGAGAACCCCGGAACGTCGTGCAGTCATGGCCATCGAGACCATGTCTTCTATAATCTCATCGTGATTCTGATTCCGGCTTTTGAAAGCAATGGCCAGAGCTTGAGGAATGGACTTCAGTTTGGAGGCAGGGAAGCTGATCATTACTGCTGCCAGGGTTCCCCCCAGTACGATCAAGGCTGCTGTGATCTGCATCAGCCCTGTAAACTCGCCGCCTTCCCAAATAAAGCCGCCTACGATAGCGATAAGTCCAACTATAATACCAACAACTGTAGTAATATCCACCAGTTCGCTCACTCCTAGTTCGGTCTATCCGTTGCAACCATATCATGAACAAGGTATAATATCATGGGAACAGATATTCTTATTCATGGAATAGTAAGGATTTCCGTTATTTATTAGACATCAAGGATACGGGTTATATAAATGATGAGGCGAGTAGCGCCTCTTTTCTATAAAAGTCATGGGAATCATGTTCGCTCTAGGCTTTTAGAAACTTGTTGTTATATAAGTTGGACTTACAGAATTACGAACAGGCAAGAGTAGAACATTTTCACATAGCTGCCCTGCGTGTAAATCAACAATAGTTCAACTTAGATAGAGACTTATATAGTAACTTTAGCACAAGGCTTGGAAGTATAAATGTGTACAGAATACTATTTTAGACGATAAGGGTGATGTTGGACAATGAGTGATATTGTCGTAAGTAATCAGAAATTTGAACTTATTTCCGATTTCAAGCCCCAGGGCGATCAGCCGGCCGCAATTGAACAGCTGGTAGAGGGCGTCAGACAAGGCAAGAAGCATCAGACGCTGCTCGGGGCCACGGGAACCGGGAAGACATTCACAATCGCCCATACGATTGCGAAGCTCGGCCGTCCGACGCTAGTAATTGCCCACAATAAGACGCTTGCGGCCCAGCTGGCCAGCGAGTTCAAAGAGTTTTTCCCCAACAATTCCGTAGATTATTTTGTCAGCTACTATGACTACTACCAGCCGGAGGCGTACATCCCTTCTTCCGATACCTACATTGAGAAAGACTCCAGTATTAATGAGGAAATTGATAAACTGCGGCACTCGGCGACAAGTTCCTTGTTCGAGCGCCGGGATGTGATCATTGTGGCCAGCGTATCCTGCATCTACGGCCTCGGTTCCCCGATGGAATACCGGAATTTGCTGCTGTCACTGCGCGTGGGCATGGAGAAGCCGAGAAACCAGATCTTAGCCAGACTGGTCGATATCCAGTATCAGCGCAATGACATTAACTTTGTCCGGGGGACGTTCCGCGTCCGCGGGGATGTAATAGAGATTTTCCCGGCTTCCAAGGGGGAGCAGGCGATACGGGTTGAGTTTTTTGGTGACGAAATTGAGCGGATTACCGAAATTGATGTCCTGACCGGGGAATTGATCGGGGAACGCGAGCACGTTGCCATTTTCCCGGCCTCTCACTTTGTTACCCAAGAAGAGACGATGCGCATCGCCCTGAAGAATATTGAGCGCGAGCTGGAAGAGCAGCTGGAGAAGTTCCGCTCAGAAGGGAAGCTGCTGGAGGCGCAAAGGCTGGAACAGCGTACCCGCTATGATATCGAGATGATGAAGGAAGTGGGCTTCTGTTCGGGCATTGAGAATTATTCAGGACCGCTGACGTTCCGGGAGCGCGGGGCAACCCCGTATACCCTGCTGGACTACTTTCCGGATGATATGTTGATTGTGATCGACGAGTCCCACGTGACACTGCCGCAGATCCGCGCGATGTATAACGGGGACCAAGCCCGCAAAAACGTGCTGGTGGATCACGGCTTCCGTCTTCCTTCAGCGCTGGATAACCGGCCGCTGCGGTTTGAGGAGTTCGAGGAGAAGATCAAAGAGATTATCTATGTATCTGCGACGCCCGGACCTTATGAAATCGAACATACGGACACAATGGTACAGCAGATTATCCGGCCGACAGGGCTTCTTGATCCTGTGATCGAGGTCCGCCCAACCAAGGGGCAGATTGATGATCTGATCGGGGAGATCCGTGATCGGATTGCCAAGGATGAGCGTGTCCTGGTGACTACGCTGACGAAGAAGATGTCGGAAGATTTGACCGACTATCTGAAGGAGATTGGCATCAAGGTAAGGTATCTGCATTCGGATATCAAGACGCTTGAGCGTATGCAGATTCTCAGAGATCTGCGTCTCGGGACCTTCCATGTGCTGATTGGGATCAACCTGCTCCGCGAAGGGCTTGATCTGCCCGAGGTATCACTTGTCGCTATCCTTGATGCGGATAAAGAAGGGTTCCTGCGTTCCGAGCGTTCGTTAATCCAGACGATTGGCCGTGCGGCCCGGAACTCGGAAGGCCGTGTTCTGATGTACGGGGATAACATTACGGAATCCATGGATAAGGCGATTAAGGAAACCGAGCGCCGCCGGGCCATCCAGATTGCTTATAACGAGAAGCATGGGATTACTCCGCAGACGATCAAGAAGAAGATCCGCGAGATTATTGAAGCGACCAAGGTTGCCGAAAGCAAGGCGGATTATTTGACCGACGGGGCACAGAAGATGTCGAAGAAGGACCGTCAGGCTTATATTGGCCGTCTGGAGGCCGAGATGAAGGAAGCGGCCAAGAATTTGCAGTTCGAGCGTGCGGCAGAGCTGCGTGATGCGATACTGGAGCTGAAGGCGGAGTAAGTTGAGAAAGTTGGGCTCCGCCCGGCTTGTAGGGTGAATTCAGGGTAAGCAGCCGCCGATGGAGCGGAGCTTTAAGGAGATGAAACGATGGCTATAGAGAATATTGTCATAAAAGGTGCCCGTGCGCACAATTTGAAGAATATAGATATTACGATCCCGCGTGACCGCTTTGTTGTTCTTACCGGACTTAGCGGTTCGGGGAAATCCTCGCTTGCCTTTGATACGATCTATGCTGAAGGCCAACGACGCTATGTGGAATCCTTATCCGCTTATGCGCGCCAGTTCCTGGGACAGATGGAGAAGCCGGATGTCGATTCGATTGAAGGATTATCACCCGCTATCTCCATTGATCAGAAGACGACCAGCCGCAACCCGCGTTCTACCGTAGGTACGGTGACCGAGATTTATGATTACCTGCGCCTGCTGTTTGCCCGGATCGGCCATCCTCACTGCCCGGAGCACGGGATTGAGATTACATCCCAGACAGTGGAACAGATGGTGGACCGTATTATGCAGTATCCGGAGAAGACGCGCTTGCAGATTCTCGCTCCCGTGATTTCCGGAAGAAAAGGGGAGCACAAGAGCCTGTTTGCTGAGATCAGCAAGCAGGGCTTTGTCCGTGTCCGGGTGAACGGGGAACTGCGTGATTTGTCGGAAAATATTGAGCTGGAAAAGAATAAGAAACATACGATCGAGGTTGTGGTGGACCGGATCGTGGTGAAGGAGGACGTTCAGTCCCGTCTTGCTGATTCGATCGAGACTGCGCTCAAGATGTCCGGCGGGCAGATTCTGGTGGATATTATCGGCCAGGAGGAGCTGCGCTTCAGCTCCAACTTTGCCTGCCCGATCTGCGGCTTCAGCATTGAGGAGCTTGCGCCGCGCATGTTCTCATTTAACAGCCCGTTCGGGGCTTGCCCGGAATGTGACGGTCTGGGTGCCAAGATGGTCATTGACCCGGATCTGCTTGTTCCCGATCCCCGCAAGAGCATTGAAGATGGGGCGTTCGAGGCCTGGGCAGGAAGTACTTCTAACTACTATCCGCAATATCTAAGATCGGTTGCCGAGCACTATCATATTCCGCAGGATGTGCCGGTATCGGAGCTGACCAAGGAGCAGATGGACAAGCTCCTCTATGGTACAGGCTCACAGAAGATACGCTTCCGGTATCAGAACGACTTCGGTCAGAGCAAGGAAGCTTACGTTACATTCGAGGGCATTGTTCCGAATCTGGAGCGGAGATACCGGGAGACTGCATCGGACGGCATCCGTGAATTTATTGAAGGTTTCATGGCTGCGAAGCCGTGCGGCACCTGCAAAGGGCAGCGTCTCAAGAAAGAAAGCCTGGCTGTGACTGTAGCCGGGCAGAATATGGCCTATGTAACGTCGCTCTCCATCGGAGAGGCCATGAACTTCTTCAATGAGTTGAAGCTCAGTGAGAAGGAACAGACGATCGCTCATATGATTCTCAAAGAGATCAACAGCCGTCTCGGCTTCCTCGTGAATGTCGGCCTCGATTATCTGACGATGAGCCGGGCAGCAGGAACGCTGTCAGGGGGCGAAGCTCAGCGTATTCGTCTGGCTACCCAGATCGGTTCCAGTCTGATGGGCGTTCTGTATATTCTGGATGAGCCGAGTATCGGCCTCCATCAACGGGATAACGACCGGTTGATCGAAACGCTGAAGCATATGCGTGACCTCGGAAATACGCTCATCGTTGTTGAGCATGATGAGGACACCATGCTGGCCTGCGACTACATTATCGATATTGGTCCGGGAGCAGGGATTCATGGCGGGCAGGTGGTTTCCCAAGGGACACCTGCTGAGGTCATGGAAGACGAGGCGTCTCTAACAGGCCAGTACCTTAGCGGCCGGAAGTTCATTCCGGTGAGTGCGGAACGCAGGAAGCCCGATGGGCGCTGGATCGAGATCAAGGGGGCTAAGGAGAACAACCTCAAGAACCTGAATGTGAAGATTCCGATTGGTGTGTTCTCGGCGGTCACTGGGGTATCCGGTTCAGGCAAGTCGACCTTGGTTAACGAGATCTTGTACAAGACTCTGGCCCGGGATTTGAACCGGGCGAAGGTCCGCCCGGGGCAGTACCGCGAGATGAAGGGGCTGGAGCATATTGAGAAGGTGGTCGATATCGACCAGTCGCCAATCGGCCGCACACCTCGTTCCAACCCGGCTACGTATACCGGAGTATTCGATGACATTCGCGATCTGTTCTCCCAGACGAATGAAGCGAAGATTCGGGGTTATAAGAAGGGCCGCTTCAGCTTCAACATCAAGGGCGGACGCTGTGAGGCGTGCCGCGGAGACGGGATTATCAAGATAGAGATGCACTTCCTTCCCGATGTATATGTTCCTTGTGAGATTTGTAAGGGCAAGCGCTATAACCGGGAGACACTGGAAGTTAAATATAAAGACAAGAGTATCGCCGATGTGCTGGAGATGACCGTGGAGGATGCCACAGAGTTCTTCCAGAACATTCCCAAGATTCACCGCAAGCTTCAGACAATTCTCGACGTAGGTCTTGGTTATGTGACCATGGGTCAGCCGGCTACAACCCTCTCCGGAGGAGAGGCTCAGCGGGTGAAGTTGGCGTCAGAGCTGTACCGCCGCAGCACCGGCAAGACGATGTACATTCTGGATGAGCCGACGACCGGGCTGCACGTTGATGATATTGACCGGCTGCTTAAGGTGCTGCACCGCCTGGTAGATTCCGGGGAGACCGTGCTTGTCATTGAGCACAATCTTGATGTCATCAAGACCGCAGACTATCTGATTGACCTGGGTCCAGAAGGAGGAAGCGGCGGCGGAACGATCATAGCTACGGGGACACCGGAAGAGCTGGTTAAGGTGGAAGAGTCCTACACGGGAAGATATCTTAAACCTATCCTTGAGCGGGATACCAAGCGGAGCCAAGAGCTTAGAGAGCGGGAAGCCTCCACTGTGTAAGGATAGTACAGGTGTTTTGGGATTACAGATGCATCAAAATTACTTGCTGAGGTTTCCCGTCCGTTCTGTATAAGATGAACTTTAAAATAAAGATTCAGGCGGGAGATAGCATGAGCGATCTTTTCGAAGCGGCAGGAGTGGCTTTTGCAGCTGGATTGGAATTTGTATCGCCATCCGAAGACAGTAGCACAACAACACGAGAGGCCCTTTTCTGGAAGCAGAAGGGCCTTTTTGCCCATAATCGAGCGTGAAAAGTCTTATTGGATATATTAAGCAAAATGGCACCAAAAAAAGTTTTATATTTCGCTTGCATCTGCTCCTGGGTGAAGATAACATATAAGGAGATGTGTAAATTTTGTGAATTCAGAGGAGGTCTCCAGCATGAGGTTGCTTGCGATAGAACCGGGAGAAACAACAACTACCTTTAACATGTTTGATATTTTTATGCTGCTGTTTACTATTCTGATTGTTATCGGGGTTTTCCGCCTGATCAAAGCCCGTGACAAAAACTTCTTTGCAATCGGTTTCGGAATTATCAGCCTGCTCGTGTTCTTAGCAACCGATTTTGCGATGATCAAGGCCTGGTTCAGCTAAGAACCAAGTCAACTTCTGAATAATCAACATGGTTAGAGACACTTCGTCTGCTGTTGCGGGCGGGGTGTTTTTTCGTTTAAGGATATCCGCAAAAAATCCCTCTTCCGGTCAATTGTGAAGGGGCTGGAACTGTGCTACAGTATTTCTACCAAAACGTTCCAAAATGATAGATACCATAAGATGAACTAAAGAAAAGGGCATCAATATGGCATGGCCGTAACACGTTTCCGCAGATATGACAGAGGCTGCCTTTGAGATTAATTCTATCTGTTATCGTTATCGATAATAAGAATCTATGAAGAACAGCGAATCCTAGGAATATTGTTCGTACTATATGAAATAAGCTTAAGAAACGAGGTTCGATTAGGTACACTGTGTACTGTATATAAAATGAACTTTAGAATTAACCTTTCTTTAGCGGAGAGGACGAGGGATTCTGAAGAAGCCGAGCATCCGCCTTTGTCTCCCAAATGCCCCACTGGGTATCTATATAAGTTGAACTTAAGAATTGCTAATAGGCAATAGTGTGAAATGATTCAGGAGAAGCGAAGCGTTCGCCTTTGTGACCGGACTTCTACCTTAATAAATTTAATCAAGAAATCTGGGCACAACAGCGATCGGAAGAACATTTCACACGGCTGCCCTACCTGTAAATTCATAGTTCAACTTATATAGTTCAAGCATTTCGGATATAACCGTGGTCGTAAGAACACTCGGCATCGCAGCGCCCAAAAGGCAATCTTCTTAAGTTCATTTTATATAGCCTATTTTCTCTATTTTAATTGTTCACTTATAGGTAAGATAGGGAGTCAGTTTGATTCATTTAGGCGTTATAGAAAGAGAGGGGCGGACAAGCATATGGAATTGAAAGGTAAAGTAGCGGCAGGGCTGCTGTTTGGAGTGGTATTGGGGTTAGGCAGCGGGATTGCAGTACCTGCGGGAGCATCCTCCAGCCCTTTAACAAGCAAGGGAATATCCAGTAAGGTGAAGGCCGATTCTATTCAGACAGTGAAGGCTAAATCAAACCCAAATTCAAAATCAAGCTCAAGTGCAAACTCAAAAGCAAGCTCAAATTCTGCCCGAGCTACAGTAACCACACAAGTGGACCCAGTTCCTCAAATTATACAGAAGGTTTCTCCTTCTGTAGTAGGGATCATTGGGAAAGCGAGCGAACAGGCAAATAAGAGTCAAGGGGACAGCCGCTATGATCTTGCCCATGGAACCGGTGTGATTATCCGTTCAGATGGCTGGATTGTAACAAATACACATGTGGTACAGGGACTTACGAATGCGCTTGTAGTAACGGCGGACGGCAAGTCTTACAGCATTGTGGAATCTTATGTAGATGAAGTCAGCGATATTGCCCTAATCAAAATAAACGCAAAGTCACTGCACCCGGCCAAGTTCGCTCCGGCTTCGCGAAGTACCGTTGTCGGAGAGAAGGTTATCGCGCTTGGAACCCCGATCTCTTTCTCCCTGCGGAACTCGGCAACACAAGGAATTGTCAGTGGAGTTAACCGTGCAGTGAATGCGGCTTATCGGTTAATCCAGACGGATACGGCGATCAATCCGGGAAACAGCGGGGGACCGCTGCTGAATATGAAGGGTGAGGTCATCGGAATAAATTCCATGAAATTTGAAGCTATCGGGGTTGAGAACATGGGCTTCTCCATTCCGGTGAATACGGTACAGTATGTGGTTGATCAACTGTTCGAGTATGGGACGGTTAACCGTCCTTCCCTTGGCGTAGAACTCGAAGAGAGTTGGTCGGCTGTTGTTGGATTGCCTGGCGATGAGCCAATGACAGTGAAGAATGTCCACTCTGCGGAAGCCCAAAAAGCCGGGCTTCAGAAAGGGGATGTCCTCTACAGGCTGGATGGCAGGAAGGTTTCATCTGTTGTGGATTTGAACGAGCTTCTCAAGTCTTACAGCCCTGGTCAGACGGTCACGCTGTGGCTGGAATCGGGGGGCGATATTGTCACCCGGAAGCTGGTTTTGTCCAAAGACTCCGGTTCACTTAGCGGTGCCGGTACATCTGAGAAGGGTGAGGATCAGTCTATAGACGATCAGGAATGATTAAACACTAGTAGAAGGCTAGGAAACAAGTGGTTCAAGGTAAACTATAAAACGAACGTTAAAAATTAACCTCTCTCAGCTTCGATCCCGAGTGATTCTGAAGAAGCGGAGCGTCCGCCTTTGTTTCCGAAATAACCCTACTTGGATATCTAGTTCAAGCATTTATTTTATATAGTTCATTTTATTAAGTATTCATGGGAAGAGGTTGATTCTTCAATTATGAAAATTCTACAAAAAACGGGCGCGGTTTCTCTTATACTTGCCCTTCTGCTAGGGATGTCAGGTTTATCTTTGACGGCCTATGCCGGAAAGTCCCTGGAACTGCAAATCACTGTAGGAAGCAAGAATGCGCAGATCAATGGCTCTGCCCAGTCCATTGTGCAGCCTTACCAAATTCATGGGGTAACGATGGTTCCACTGGGGGTATTTAAGAAGGCGTTTGGAGCCGACATCAAAATGCGGGACGGGAACGAGGTCACGCTGCAGCAGAACGGCCACAAAGTCACGTTGGCAGTAGGCAGCCCGACCATTTGGATAGACGGTCGGAAATATAGATCTGAAGCAGCTCCCGCGATGCTGCAAAATACCCTGATGGCGCCTCTTCGTCTGATTGCGAACGGGATAGGTGCAAAGGTTACAACCAGCGGGAAGGGTCAAATTACGGTAAGCCTTCAAGATGGCGAACAAGCTGATTCCGGCGATGAAGGAAATATCAACACAGATTCGGGCAAGACCCGAATTGGCAGCAGTTATTACGGATGGAGTCTCGATTATCCGCAGGATCTAATCCTGGGCAGCAGTACGGATGAGAGTGTGACGACATTTTCGGATAGCGGAGATACATACTATGTAGAGGTTCATGCCGGGGATCTTTTGGCAAAGGAGGCTGATACGGATACGCTTATGGATGTGCTGCTTACGAGCTCCCGGAACAGTGGGGAGACGGTGCTTGATCAGAGCACTTTTCCGGCAGCCCCGGTTCCGTATGCCCGCATCATCTCGTCGGATAAAGACGGTTCGCTGTGGGAAGGACGAGCTTACTACGGAAATAAGCGCATTTACACCTTGTATCTGCTATCCCAGACAGCCAAATCCTATAAAGACTTAAAGGACTATGATGCTTTTCTGGATTCATTCCGGCCTGGCTTCGATCCTTCGGATACAACCATTAAGGATGTTTCCAACGTCAAGAATGGAATGGTTGAAGCCGTGAATGAGGAATATGGAATATCGCTTCTGATTCCGGCGGGTTGGAGCGCAGACTCCAGTCAAATGACCTATACCGGAAAGAATGGGGAATCCCTGGCAGTCTATATTTCATCGGCACCCAAGGGTTTAACATTGGAGAGCTGGGCAGATCAGCTGACCGGACAGGACAAACAGAAGTTTATCCCGGAAGCTTATCAATTCAAGAGTAAATCTTCTACTGAGGCGGCCGGGGAGAAAGGACTGCTTCAGGAAGCGGAATATAACTACGGTGATGGCTGGAGGCAGTTGAAGCGGGCATTGCTAATTAACGGGGGGTACAGGTATCTGCTGGAGTATACGGCTCCGATACCACAGGAGAGCGGACAAGATACCTTCAAATCTATTCTCTCCTCCCTGGATATTGATTTTGAGGGAAACACCAATTATTTCGGCAATCTGGAGAATCGGCGCTTCCAATCTGACCTGGCTAAGAGTGTCATGAAAGCTTCGGGCAGCTACCACTATTCGGTATCCATTCCTTTGTATTGGCGAAGCATTAGTGAGCGTTATGAGCAATCCGGGGCAGAATACCAGTTCACCGGCGGGAGCTTCAAGATTGAAACTGAGCCGGCCAGCGACCCGGACCTGAGGGTTTCCCAGCTGCGGAGCTATTATAATGAAGCTGCCCAGAGCAATAAGGACTTTGTTCTGGAAGGTGTGGATAAAGTGACTTTTGCTGGTGTTCCGGCAACGGTGTTTCGCATCCATCAGACTGAAGGGGGCGTACCCAAATCGAAGCAGCTGATTCTATTCAGCCGGGATGGCACAGCCTACCGGATCACTTCTGTAATAAATGATTCGAACCGGACGACGGAGCAGAAAGCGGCGCTGCAGAAGACGGTTGAATCTTTTGGATGGACGAAGTAATAGGTGCTAAGCAAAAAGCTCTGCATGAGAGTGAGATCTCGGTAGAGCTTTCTTTTTTGCAGGACTAAGACTGCATCTTTGAAAATGAAAATAATGATGCCAATTTCTTTCTTTTCGCTAGAGCATTGCTCTGAATTCTGATAAACTATACTAGTTAAAGCGGCTTTGAATTAAGATTCAGGATAGAGGGTTACACTTAAAATATATCTGATCGGTCCAATCCGATCCGGGAGGACATAAATGAGCAGTACAGCAATAACAAGACAAGACGTGGAGCTTCTGGCTCCTGCCGGCGATTGGGACTGCATGCGTGCGGCCGTGGCCAACGGGGCCGATGCGATCTTTTTCGGTGTGGAAAAGTTTAATGCCCGGGCCCGGGCCAACAACTTCCGCATGGCAGAGCTGCCCGAGATCATGGGATATCTGCACAGCTACGGGGTTAAAGGGTTCCTGACCTTCAACATCCTTGTTTTTGAGGATGAGTTAGCGGATGCCAAGGAATTGATTGAAGCTTGTATTGATGCGGGTGTGGATGCAGTTATCGTGCAGGATTTGGGTCTGGTCAAAATGATCCGCGAAATCTCCCCGGACTTCCCGATTCACGGATCAACACAAATGACGATCACCTCGCCGGAAGCGGTCGAATTTACCAAGCCGTTCAATATGGAGCGGGTTGTGCTTGGGCGTGAGAACAATCTCAAGCAGATTCAGAAGATCGGTGAGCAGGCGAAGCTTCCGATGGAAGTGTTTGTCCACGGGGCACTCTGTGTGTCTTACTCTGGGCAGTGTCTTACCTCTGAAATGTGGGGCGGACGCTCGGCGAACCGTGGAGAATGTGCTCAGGCCTGCCGCCTGCCTTATGATCTGATGGTGGACGGCGAGCAGAAGCCGATGGGGGATGTGGCTTATCTGCTGTCTCCTAAGGACTTGGCTGCCGTCGATATTATGCCTGAACTGATAGAAGCGGGCGTAACCTCGTTCAAAATCGAAGGGCGTATGAAGAGCCCGGAATATGTGGCTAACGTGGTGAGCAAATACCGCAAGGCCATTGATCTGTATTTCGAGGGGAACAAGGAGCGCATCTCCAAGGAGGAGATTCGTGAGCTTCAGCAGAGCTTCTCGCGCGGATTCACCCACGGCTTCCTGGAAGGTACGAACAACAAGAAGCTGGTGGAAGGGACTTTTCCAAAGAGCCGCGGGGTATATCTCGGCCGGATCGAGCAGATCTTGAGAGACGGCGTGGTGTGCCGTCTGGATGCGCCGCTGAAACGCGGCGACGGAATTGTATTTGACGCCGGAGACCCTACGAAGAAGGAAGAAGGCGGGCGCGTCTACGATCTGCGCCGCAAGGGCGTTAAGATCGAAGGAGAAGCTGGTGAAGGCTGGATCATTGATATTGTACCCGGCCGCAATGATGTGGATCTGCGCAAGCTGCACGTCGGGGACCGCATCTGGAAGACAAGTGACCCGGCATTGGACAAGCGGATGCGCCAGACTTTTGAGACGGAGAAGCCGTACCGGGTGTTCCCGGTCCGTGTCCGGGCCATCGGGCATGCGGGTCAGCCGCTCGTCACGTTCTGGACGGACGTGCAGAAAGGCACTACCGTCCGGGTAGACTCGGAGCTGGAGCTGGAAGTCGCTCAGAAGCGCCCGATGGACCACGCGCTGCTGGAAGAGCAGCTCGGCCGCCTCGGCGGCACGGTGTTCCAGCTCGAAGAGCTGGATACGGAGCTGCATGGCGACGTGATCGTGCCCATCCGCGAGCTGAACAGCATCCGCCGCCGCGCGGTGGAGCTGCTCGCAGGCGAGCGTCCGAAGCCGCCCGTGTATGTGAAACGGGCGGTAGAGATTTACGGCGACGCGGCGAAGCCCGCGCAGCCGGTTGCCCGCGGTCAGGCGAAGCTGACCGCGCTGTGCCGCAGCCTGGAACAGGTGCAGGCTGCCCTGAAGACCGGCGTGGATATGATTTACGCCGACTTCGAGTTCATCAAGCAGTTCCCGGCAGCGGTGGAAGCCGCCCGCCAGGCAGGCAAGCCGATTGCGCTGGCTACGCCGCGCATTCATATGCCTGGCGAGAACGGCTACCATAACAACATCCTGCGTCTTCAGCCCGACGCGGTGCTGGTGCGCAACACCGGTGCGCTTTATTATTACCTGCGCCACCGCCTGGAGAACCCGGATGCGCCTCAGCCGATGCTGATCGGCGACTTCTCCTTGAACATTGCGAATCATAAAGCGGTTGAATTGTTCCTCGAAGCAGGCGTTGACCGGGTCACTCCATCTTACGACCTGAACATTCAGCAGATGGTTGATCTTCTCGGCAAGAGCCGGACGGCGGAGATGGAAATTGTCATTCATCAGCATCTGCCGATGTTCCATACCGAGCACTGCGTATACTGCACGTTCCTCAGTGAAGGTACAGATTATACGAACTGCGGACGCCCATGTGAAGAGCACCGCGCATCGCTTCAGGACCGGATCGGCATGTCCCACCCGGTGCGGGTGGACGAGGGCTGCCGCAATACGGTATACAATGCGATCGAGCAGTCGGGGGCTGAGTATCTGAACCACTTCATGGAAGCCGGGGTACCGAGCTACCGCGTGGAGTTCCTGGAGGAGACTCCGGAGCAGGTGCTGGAAGTCATTGATCTGTACACTCGCGCACTGCGGGGGGAGATCAGCGGCACCCAGGTATGGAAGCAGCTGAAGGCAACCAACCAGCTGGGGGTTACCCGTGGACAGCTGGTGAAGTAACAGAGGGAATACCGGACAGCTGTATTGGCCTTGTCCTGGTTCATACGGTGCGTGATCTGAGCGTCGATGCCTGGCCCGCCCGTATGGCGCGGGTTGTCGGTTTCCTGTCGGATTTTTACTAATAACAAGTTGGACTGAGGAATAGGTTAGGGAAGGCTGGCTTATCCATTCCTTGGTTCATAATTAAATATAACCATGAGAGAATATGGTTAGAAGCCGCCCTGGTTGAGGGCGGCTTCTTATTGTTTAGGCCAGCCTGATATTTCTGGGGGCCGTTTTTGCCATCTCCAATGCCTTTTATACAACTTGTGGTGAAATGATCCATCAAAATCTTAGTACAATTGTCGAATCGAGCAGGAACATAACTACTCGGCAATCGCTTTTAGAGCTTTTGCGGCAATAGTCTTGGATACCTCGTTACCTGGTGCTGAGCTCTCCGCAATGGTCTGCAGTGCATTCTTGGCGACCGCCATCTGTGCGGTGAGTCGGTCAACCATTTTGGCAAGATCAACGGTAAAGTCGTCTGTTAACTCGCCATTGCCTATTAAGACGATCGCAGTAAATTCGAATTTATTTTTCATCTTTACTTATCTCCTTTTAGTAAATGTTTTCCTCATAATAAAGTCCTCCCACTCTTCATCCATTATATTACTATTCATACTATATACAGGTTTACTTATACAGCCCAGCTAATATCCCACAGCTCCGGGGCCTAGGTGCTGAACTATATTTATAGCTTGCCTGTAAGTTCAGGAGACCTGGTTGTTGGAACCTGGCTTTTGGTTTTATTCGTAGAAGTCACCCTTGCATCCGCCTGGTCATATATTAAATGCAAAATCAATGCAAGGGGAATCCGCCTATGAATACAAGCTATAGTTCCTTACCTGGACTCAGGCCCGCCGACTCAGAGCAGGTACTGGACCAGAAGATCGGGGATGTTACCGGGGACAGTGTCCCGGATACTGTGATTTTAACTGGGAGGGTCACTGCGGACAGCCCGTATATCACCGGAATTACGCTTGTGGTGCACAGCTGGGGAGACCGCCGCACATTTCGGGTACAACCCGAAAATAACGCCGGATATCAGCCTACTTTGTTTCTAGGTGATTTTACGGGAGATAAAGTAGATGACATTCTTATTAGGATAGACACAGGAGGGTCGGGGGCCACAACATTTGACTATCTCTATACTTTCGCAGGTGGACAGATGAATTTGATTTTTGATTCGGAAAAGTATAATCAGATGTGGAACTATACCGTAGATTATTTAGACAACTACCTGCTGCGTGTCAGCAGCCCTGGGGCAGATAAAACCTACACCGTAAATATTGCCTCACGGGGTGAGGAGTATTTAAATCAAATCTACAATCCGAACGGTACCTTGAAAAAGCCGGTTCAGGGCTTTACCGATCCGCTCAGCGGCTTGTATCCGATAGACCTGGACCGGGACGGCACCTATGAGCTGATGGCCCTTCAGGGGGTTAGTGGACTGTATCATGCAGACAGATTTGGGTATATGACCAACCTGCTGAAATGGAACAAAGGCACGTGGGAGCTGGTGCAGCAGTGGTTTGCGTTTTTGGGGTGATTTTTACTGTATGTCGGCAGTAGTTTCTGGATCTCTCAGTCAAAAAAAGTGCCCTCTGCATTTGAATTTTGCAGGGACACTTTTTTAACTATTTGTGATTAGAAAATTCGAACCAGGTTAGCAATTTGCTCTTTTGCTGTAGGGTCAGCTTGCAGTAAAGATTTTGAAACGCCTTCGTCCTTAGCACTGGATTTCTCTATAGCGGCCAAGTACCAGATTGCAACTTCACGGTTGGTAGCATTAGAGAAGTCGGCTGTGAGAGCTTTTTTCAAAATATCAGCAGCTAACTTCGGCTGCTTGGATATAAACTGCATCTTCCCGGCATTGAGAGACATCGTTGGACTGAGGTCAAAAGGTTGCCCCTGAAGCTGACCAGGCGGAAGAGTTTTTAAATGGGCAATTCCTTTGATTACGTGATCATATGCTTCTAAGCCTGTTTTAAAGTATGCATCACGCTTAGCGGTATCACCTTGTCCAAGTGACTGATAACCCAGTTCGAACGATTGGGCAATGAGCTTCTCATACCAGCTGATATCCCAGGCAAATTTGTCGGCATTGTCGGCAAGAACCCGATATGCTTGCTCTTGTTCATTCTTCAGTTGATACCCAGCCATTAACGTATTAAGAAAATCTTTATTAAAAGGCTCTTTCTTAAGTGCATTAGTCAGCAGGTTAAGGGACTCGTTATAAAAGGCGTCATCTTTCGTCTGCTTATAAGCTTGCTGCAACAATGCACTTTCATAAAGGACTGCAACGGGTTGTGAACTGCGAATGCTGAGCGCTTTATCAAAGCCTTTCTTTATAGTTGAAAAATCTGTACTGCTCTTGGTGAGGTCTCTAGCTGCTACTGTATTATTCGTTGCTTGAAGGAAGCGAATGGATACAACGATAAGGACAATCGCGGCTGCCCCAAGAACAATACTGTAGAGCGGTCTTGCAGCCTCTGCTTTTACTTTAAACTTCTTTAGAGGTTTGCCCTGTATTCCGGCAGACATTCCACCAAGCCCAATAAATACGAGTATGCCCATGAACACGTAGCTCATGTTAAAGTCCATCGTGCTATGGAGCAGGATAGATAGCGCTAGGATAAAGTAAATGAAGTAGGATTCCCGCTGATTCAGATCAGACTGAATGTACCCGCGAATGTACTTGTAAAAAATATAAATAATAAAAGCCATAAAAATGATGAATCCAAGAAGTCCGACTTCTACCAAGTACTGCATAAAGAAGCTGTGGGCCTGACGACTGGAGTACGGGTTATTCTGGTACTTCTCATATAGAGATGCCCATGCACCGCCTCCGGCACCAATGATCGGATAATCTTTGACAACCTTGATGGTATCCCGGTAGAAGGTAAAACGTTCTAACACACTGTGCTGCTGAAGGTTAATGGTGTCCAGACGTTCACCAATATTACCTGGAAGTATATTTTTAAGGTTAGTTCCAATGAGAAGTCCGGCTAATAGTCCGACTATAACGATAGAACCTAAAGGTAACCATAAGTTAGATAGTCTTCGCTCTGTCCAAGCGCCAAGTTTAGCATTTAGCCATGGGGCCACGTATTTCTGAATAAGCAAGCAGACTGCGGATACCGCTAAAGATGCTGTCAGAATATATATCCAACCTTTTCCCGCTGGTACTTGGTTAATCCAGAATTGCTGTCCTAAATTAGTAACGGGTTTAGAAATAAGCAGCGCAGCGACCCCTGAGATGACGCTGTATATGATCCATAAAAGTTGGTTGACGGGTTTCAGGAACAGTAATAATACAACAAATATTACTGGAAGGAATACTAATCCCCCGCGGGAAAGAGTAAGTAGGACTGACACAATCATAGGGACCAGCATAAATGCATGTAATGCCTGTACATACCATTTCTTAGATCTTGTAATACAGAAGATTGCTACGAAGAAGATGGCCATTAGAAATGCAGCGTATGTATTCGGATATTGAAATACAGAAGCCAGGCGTGGACCATTGGCATCAATCCAGACGGCCTGAGTATACACTCCGTTAACCACAATTTTGGAGAACCAGCCTACCAGGGCTCCGCTGAATTTGGTCTCCCCCAGCCAATTTAACAGTCCGAACAGAATAATGAGATAAGCTATTCCGATAATTGCGGATTCGATTAAACGGCTGCTGTTCTTGTTTCTAAGTAAATAAACAGAGATGATAAACAAGAATGCATAAGAACACTGAATCAGCACCATGTTCATGGCTTGGTAAGCCGATGCTGCCGAGATTAGGGCAAGGATATAAGATAAAGGTAGAAGAAGAGCAGAAATCGCTAGCAGCTCTCTATTTTCGTCTAATTTAAAACTTTTAAAAAAGGTGGCAATTCCGGCAAGTAAGAGGACACAAATGATAATATTTGCCCAGTACATTGGTGCTTCAAAGTTTAATTCCAGCCCATTAAACAGCCCGGCTTGGAATGGAGCCCATACTAGAAATAAGATTAGGGCTATGGATAGTACTAAATTGGAAGTAGATGTTTTATCTGGGTTCCTCGACGTAGTGATAGATTTCCCGTATACTGGATTCGACAACGTTTTTATCTCCTTTTCTTGTAGATACGACAATATTTTAGCATAGAGCACTAGTACAGGGCTATAATTGATGGAAAGACTACATATTATTGTTAGGAGTTATGTTATGAAGGGAATTATTCTCGCCGGAGGTTCTGGAACAAGGTTGTATCCATTAACACGGGCTATATCTAAACAAATGCTGCCAATCTACGATAAACCAATGATATATTATCCTTTATCTGTGTTGATGCTTGCTGGTATAAGAGAAGTGCTAATAATATCAACGCCTAGAGATCTTCCTTTTTTTGAAAACTTGCTTGGTGATGGGTCACAATTGGGGATGAGCTTCGAGTACCGGATTCAGCATGAACCTAGAGGACTAGCCGAGGCTTTTTTAATAGGTGAATCTTTTATAGGAAACCAGCCTGTTGCTATGGTTTTAGGTGATAATATATTTTATGGGCAAAGTTTTAGCAAAACACTTTACAAAGCAGCTCAGCTTCAGGAAGGTGCTGTTATTTTTGGGTGTTATGTAAAAGATCCAGTAGCATATGGGGTAGTTGAGTTTGATGAAAATTATAAAGTCTTATCAATTGAAGAGAAACCGTTGCAACCTAAGTCAAACTATGCCGTTCCGGGTCTATATTTTTTTGATAGTAATGTTGCAGAGATAGCATCAAGAGTTACCCCCTCCCTTAGAGGTGAGTTGGAGATTACTTCAATAATCGAGGCCTATAAAGACAACGGAAAACTTACAGTAGAAATTATGGGTAGAGGAATGGCTTGGCTTGACACGGGCACACATGAATCATTGCTTGAAGCAAGTAATTTTGTAGAAGCAATTCAAAAAAGACAAGGTTTATACATTTCTTGTGTTGAGGAAATTGCTTACAGGATGGGATATATAACGAAGGAAAATTTGATCCGGTTAGCAGAACCGCTTCTTAAAACACAGTATGGTCAGTATCTGATAGAAATAGTGAAAAATAATTGAAAGGAGTATCACATTGGGGAATTTTACATTTAAAGAAACAAATATTAAAGGGCTCATTGTAGTAGAGCCTAAGTTATTTGGAGATGAACGAGGATATTTTATGGAGACATATCAACAAGAAGATTTCAATAAAGGTGGTATTAATGTCTCTTTTGTACAGGATAATCAATCTCTATCTAAGCAAGGCGTGTTGAGAGGACTTCACTTTCAAAAAAACAAACCCCAGGGGAAGCTTGTTCGAGTTCTTGAAGGGGAAGTCTTTGATGTAGCAGTAGATTTAAGAACGGAATCCGAAACATATAAGAAATGGTATGGAATTTACCTATCCTCCGAGAATCGCAAACAATTGTACGTCCCTGAAGGGTTTGCTCATGGTTTCCTTGTCTTATCGGAAGTAGCGGTTTTTTCATATAAATGTACGGATTATTACGATCCAACAGATGAAGATGGATTGATCTGGAATGACCCCTCAATTAATATCGAATGGCCGCTAGACCGAATTGGTAAACCGTCACTTTCCTCTAAAGACCAGCTATGGAAAACTATTGACTCTAATAATTGAAGGGTGGAGGGCAATTGAATGTTTTATTGGTTGGCGGATTCGGATTGCTAGGGACGGATGTATTTAATATTCTGACTAACAAGGGACATAATGTTACAAGGTTAAGAAGAAGTGAGATGGATCTTAACAACATTGCCAGTATAAGAGAAGCTGTAAAAAAGGTGAACCCGGATTGGGTTATACATGCTGCAGGATACACTAATGTCGAATTGGCCGAAGACGAGCCACTGAAAGCGTATAATATAAATAGTTTTAGTATGTATAACCTTCTTAAAGTTCTTCAAGAAAGGAAACCAAAACTCACCTTTTTTAGTACTGATTATGTATTTGATGGGGTACAAACGATACCTTACCATGAAGGAGACATGGCAAACCCATTAAATGTTTACGGCATGTCCAAACTTTTAGCAGAGGACATTTTAAGAGCAAATTATGAAGACTATTATATTATTAGGACTTCATGGCTTTTTGGGCGATGGGGTAAATGTTTCCCTAGAACAATTTATAATAAGCTTGTAAGTCAGAGTGAAGCCGTTTATGTAGTGAGCGATCAGATAGGTTGCCCAACTTATACTGTTGATTTAGCAAATATCCTTACTGAGTTATTAGACTGTCCGTTTGGAACGTATCATATTACTAATAGTGGTACAACAACTTGGTATGATTTAGCCAAATTAGTAGCTAAGGAGAAAAAGCTAAATCTAAATAACGTGAAATCTATTATTTCTAACGGTTCCCCATCTAGAGCAGTTCGTCCTAAGTATTCAGTGTTAGATAATTCAAAGTGGAATCATTACCATGGACCCTTGAAACATTTTGACGAGGCGATACATGAGTTTTTAAAATTTATATAAAATGGAGTGGTAAGAATGTCAACGCAATTATTTATGCCAACTTTTCGGGTTGATGAATGTTTAGAAGAGATTAGAGAGTGTCTGGAGAAAGGTTGGACAGGATTAGGATTTAAAACAGTACAATTCGAAGATCGTTGGAAAGAATATACGGGGCTGGAGAATGCTCATTTTTTGAATTCGGCTACAGTAGGTTTGAGTTTAGCCTTTAAGATATTGAAAATGCAAAATGGTTGGAGCGATGACGCTGAAGTAATAACAACTCCACTGACATTTGTATCAACTAACCATGCTATTCTATATGAGAATTTAAAACCAGTATTTGCAGATGTTGACGAATTTCTTTGTTTGGACCCAAAAGATGTGGAATCCAAGATTACTAACAAAACTAAAGCAATCCTATTTGTTGGTATCGGAGGTAATGCTGGTCGTTATCTTGAAATTGTAGACCTATGTAAGAAATACGATTTGGCTCTAGTTTTAGATGCTGCTCATATGGCAGGTACCCGAATTAACGGGAAGGTACCTGGGAACGAAGCAGATGCAGTCGTGTACTCTTTCCAAGCTGTGAAGAACCTCCCAACCGCCGATTCCGGGATGATTTGTTTTAGAGAAAAAGACAATGATGAACTGTGCAGAAAACTTACCTGGTTAGGCATAAATAAAGATACTTATGCTCGGTCAAATGACAAGGGGGCTTATAAGTGGAAGTACGATGTTGAATATGTGGGATATAAGTATCACGGCAATTCAATTATGGCCAGTATTGGACTAGTTCAATTAAAGTATCTAGACCAGGATAATGCCTATCGTAAACAGTTAGCTAACTGGTACGATGAGGGATTTCGTAATCAACCAAACATTAGACCGGTACCTATGGCGTCAAATTGTGATGCTTCGAGACATTTATATGTTATAGAAGTTGATAAGCGGGATGAGTTGTTGTTAGCACTTAATGAATCGGAAATTTACCCAGGTGTTCATTACAGAGATAATACAGAATACAAAATGTATTCCTATGCTAAGGGAAGCTGTCCTAATTCACACAGACTTAGTGAAAGAATTCTTTCGCTTCCTATGCATCTTAGAATGAAAAAAAGTGACGTAGATAACGTAGTTGAGCATATTGTCAAATTCACAAATATGTAACTGGAAAGGCAGTGTAACTGTGGATCATCACTATGTTATTCATTCGGACAACCTGGACTTATTGCCTGTTAAAGAACAAGATATTGAGATGCTGCGAAATTGGAGGAATGATCCTCAAAATCAGTCGAGCTTTCTAACGACTTCTTTTATAACTGCTGAACAGCAAAGAGCTTGGTATCGAAACTATCTGAACAAAAAAAATGACTTGATGTTTATGATTTATGATAAATTGAGCAATTCGAATATCGGTATGTGTAGCTTATATAATATTAATAGCGATAAACAGACAGCTGAATTTGGACGTTTATTAATTGGAGAGACCTCTGCCCGTGGCAGAGGTCTGGGGTTTTTAGTCACTTATACATTATGTAACTTTGGATTTAACACACTCAACTTTAAAGAGATTAACCTCGAAGTGTTGGAAGAGAATACTACAGCTTATAGTCTATATCGTAAAATTGGCTTCTTGCCTTATGACCGTTATAACGTTTTGGACAAAATAGCAATTAAAATGTCCATATCTAGGGAGAAATTTAATGAGTTTAACTAAGGTTGTCGCATTTTGTCTTGGTGATATTCCGTCGGCCAGAATAGGGATTGTTGAGCCGATGTTGGAACTGGAGAGAAGTGGATCTATTCAGTTTGGATTTTATCTGGCGGCCGAGCTAACCAGGGAGATCTTAGCCGATGCCGATATTGTTATATGTATACGGTCTGCGGACTCCTACGAGTTAGATATCGTTGAAGAATGCAAGGAAGCTGGCAAACTTCTTATTTATTATTTGGATGATGACTTACTAAATATCCCTCAATATGCTTCTAGCACGGATTATTTCAATAGTGACTTGATCCGTAACAATATCATTTCAATAATTAGTAACTGCAATTATTTGTTAACTAATAATGAAAGATTGAAGGAAAAGTATGGATTGTATACTTCGAATGGGGTATACATGATTAAAGCTCCGGCTTTGCTTCTCAGCGAAATTAATCCCGAACTTAATTTGGAGCCTGATCCCAATGAGGTAGTTAAACTAGGCTTTAGTGGAGGAACGGATCATAAAAGGAACTTAGAGCAGATGTTAGATGTTCCTCTAAAAGTGTTGAAAGAAAAATATAAAAATAAAATTGAATTTGAGTTTATGGGAGCTTCCCCTAATTTCAGTAGTGGAATTGAGTATAAATATATCCCCTACCAATCAAATTATATGGATTATATAGAACAAATGAAACAAGTTAGATGGGATATTGGGTTAGCTCCTTTGCCGGAAAGTGATTTTCATGCAAGCAAATATTTTAATAAATATCTTGAATACGGATCAATAGGGGCAGCAGGTGTATATTCAAATGTTGACCCATATAAACAAGTTGTTGTGAATGAGAATAATGGAGTTTTGGTGGACAATACACATGAGCATTGGATTAAGGCACTGTCCAATTTAATAGAGGATAGTCTCTTAAGAAAGAGAATACAAACTAACGCAAGAACACACCTTGAAAATGAATTCACCATAGCTCAGATCGCTTCTGATATTAAGATCAAGTTACCCGAACTTATGAATTATTCAGCTCCTGATTGTAATCCTACTAAACTTAAACTTCGATTGGGCAACAAGGAAGTGATGTTAAGCAAAATAAACAATATTATAAAGGCTATGGGAATTAAAGCTCCTATTTATATACTCAAGAAGGTAATTAGGAAGTTGGTCAAAAAATAAATGATTTTATGGCCCAGTGCTCAGCTATGCCTTGTAAGTATTTTGATATGATCCACACACGCGAAACTTGGAAGGAAGATACAAAGTGAGATATTTTAATAATTTGTACAAAGCCAGATATATATTAATGAATTTAGTTTCGCAAGATCTAAGAAATAAATATAGAAATTCAGTAATTGGAGTTGGATGGTCTTTGCTAACTCCTTTGGGTCTTGTTGTAATTATTGGAGTAGTTTTCTCGACAGTTTTGGGTCAACCTATCAGAGATTTTATTCCTTATCTTTTTTCAGGATTAATGCCTTGGCTATATATCGTTCAATGTGCAGATGGAGGAACAGGGGCTTTTATTTCGGCAGAGGGTTATATAAAACAAACACAAACCCCAGTTGAAATATTTCCCGTTCGAGTAGCTGCGGGTGCTTTTATTAATTTTTTGTACAGCTTAATTGCTTTTAGCGCAGTGTATATTTTTTTGAAGCCCGAGAAATATGGGATTAATATGCTTCCAATATTTATATCCCTACTGTTATTGCTGCTATTCGGTATTGCATTATCAACAATCTCCGCAGTTATTAATACGTACTTTAGGGATTTTGGTCCCCTTCAATCCTTGTTTCTTCAAGGCCTGTTTTATGCTACGCCGATAATGTTCCCAGCGGAACTCTTAAACAAACCCTACGTTAAATGGATTTATGAATGGAATCCACTTTATTATATTATGGACATGATAAGAAAGCCTCTTTTGGGTGATCCTGTTTATTTTACCTCATGGATTGTGGCTCCGATATTTATATTAACTTTATTTTTCATTGCGATAGCTATAATGACTAGGATCGGGAGAGCTATAACTTTTAAAATCTAACTCTAGGAAGGTATATAGTATGAGCATTGTTGATCTTCAAAATGTAGATTTAATATATAGATTTAAAAAAGATACTAGAATGAAAGATTTATTTGTAAAAAAACGCTATTCTTCCACACTTCTTGAATCCGGTTCACTTCATGCATTGAAAAATATTAATTTACAAGTTAACGAAGGTGACAGACTAGGTATTATAGGACATAACGGCGCCGGAAAAAGTTCTTTATTGAAATTAATAGCGGGTATTTATCCTCCTACGAATGGCAGGGTAGTTACTGAAGGCAGAATTGCCTGTTTATTTGAACTTGCGACCGGCTTTGAGATGGAGGCCTCGGGTTGGGATAACATATATTTAAGAGGTTTAATGTTGGGAGAGACGCCAGAAAGCATAAGGGCTAAATCTAAAGAAATTGCTGAATTTAGCGGGCTAGGAGAATATCTAGATATCCCAGTTAAATATTATTCTTCAGGAATGTTTATCAGGCTTGCATTTTCAATATCAACAGCAATTGAGCCGGATATTTTACTTTTGGATGAGGTAATTGCAGCTGGAGATGCTGCCTTTTTGGAAAAAGCTGAACGTAGACTAAAATCATTAATGGAATCTGTTAAAATTATGATATTCGTGACTCATTCCATGGATTCTATGCATAAGTTTTGCAATAAGTGCATTTGGATGGAAAAGGGCGAAGTAAAATTATTAGGAGAACCAGAGCATGTCTCTAGAGTATATTTAGAACATGTAATAAGTAAGTAGTTAAGGAGTGTACACTGGAGAGATGCAAACGGATATAACATGTTCAGTAGTTGTTGCTTTGACCGGTGACTTTTTTAAAGTTCATCGGGATTTAGCGGCTACGTTGTTAAATTACCAAAATGCTCCCGATGAGGTCGAAGTCATCATTGTTTCTGATGGTGCCATCTGGAGGAGCTTACCTTTGTTGCAAATGCTGGGTTATAAGAGGAATATTAGAATAATCGAGAACCAGGAGCAGAGTAATCACTTTGGAATATTGTTTAATCAAGGTCTAAAACAAGCGACGGGTAAATATATAACATTTTTGTGGCCTGGAATTGAGTATTCTATAAATGAGATTATGATCCATTGCTATGCTCTTGATCAAAAAGAAGATTTAGCGTGTATATATACGTCCACTAAAGATGGTATTGAACAAAATTATATTTCATCAATCAATTATGGATGGCTTCAATGTGCAAACCTTATTTCTCTAGCCGGGGCAGTATTTAAAGTTCAAAACTTGATTGAAATTAATGGATTCCGGGAAGAACTATATTTTCAACGATATACTGACTGGGATATTTTCTTGAGATTGAGTAAGTTCGGTGAACTGCAATATAAAATAGACTCTAAGCCATTGATGAAGTGGGAATTAATAAATTACCCTTACACAAACAGTGCTGTCGTCACCCAAGACGAGGTTCATAGGAATCTTCTGAGGAATAAGAAAATTTCCTCCACAAAAATTAATATAACTATTACAGGTGGGTACTGGGAACCGACTCATAACCAACTTTGTTTTTTTAATTACTTTGATACAGAGTTAGGGCATGAATTATATTCTTGGAAATCGTTGTTCGATTTTTCTGCTACAGAGGATGATTTGATAGGTTCTGATCTTGTTATCATTTCAAGGGGACGCCATCAAAATGTGTTAAACATCCTAAATTACTGTGAAAAACATAACATACCAACACTATATATGATTGATGATAATTGGTTTACCGTAGCAGAGGATTGGCCAGTTTATAAAGACATTTTTTCGCCAGGTAAACCAGACTATGAAGTGTTTATCGAGTGTTTAACTCGCTGTAATGCAGTATTAGTATATTCAAAGGTACTTGAAGGGTATGTTACTAATTACGCTAAAAGAGTGTATAGACTTGATATTAATATTGATCTTATGCAATTTGAAAAGACAAGAAGTGGATCTGACTCGAGAAAATTAGTGGGGTATTCTGGTTCCCCTAGATTTAGCGACGTTGCATTTGAAGGGTTGTTAAAATTTATTCAACAAAATGATGAATGGGATCTGTTGATATTTGGTGTACAATTGCCTGATAAATTGAAAGAATTACGTGGCTCTCCAAGACTCAAGTTTATTAATTTCACAAATTACCATAAATATGCTAGAACTATTGCTAATTTAAATCCGGACATATTGCTTGCCCCTCTAGATAATTGTGTTTCATCTCAAAGTAAGTGTCCCAATAAATTTCTTGAAATTACGGCTGCAGGAGCAGTCGGTATATATACGGATATACTCCCGTATTCAGAAGTTGTAACTAATAATGAAAATGGCATCCTGATTTCGGAATCTGATCAAAATAACTCTGATGCATGGTTTGAGGCTATTAACAATTTGGCAAACAATAAACAACTTAGGGTTGATTTGCATAGTAATGCTACTTCTAAAGTGAAGGAGATGTATGAGACAGAATTTGCTTTTCAGAATTTTTCTGCACTTATCTCCCAGGTTATTAAGGAGGCCGTCAAGTGAGAATTGCACTAATATCCCACACGTCATTGCTTGCTGGTGCAGAGAAAGTGTTGCTCAATATGGCCCTATCTTTGTACGAAAAAGATTGCATAGAAATCTATTTATTTGCTTACGGTGATGGTGAACTGAAAAATCAGGCTGCTAATGCTGGAATCAGATATATTTCACTTGAAAATAACTTGCCATGGTACCTGTTTGTTAAAGATGATATTGGTGAAATAGCTGACCATTGGAGAAATGTGCAGAAAAGTACCGAGGAACTAACAAGATACTTTTTGAAATACGGGATTGATTGTGTTCTTATCAATACAATGACAAATTTATCAGGTTTGATAGCTGCTGCTAATTTAAAGCTACCTAGTATTCTGTGGATCCATGGGATCATTGATCACATGCTTTTACCGCAGAGCGGATCTGATTTTAAGATGGTGTGTGATCGTGTATTAATTAATGGGGCTACAATAGTCTTCTGTCCTACAAATTGGATTAAAGAGCATTATCAACACTATCGTAATGATATAAGTGTCGTTCCGAACTTTACAATAGTACCTGATCAAATTATAGATTACCCGACAAATATAAGTAGTACTGTTTTCACCTGCTTTAACACATGGAATCATGTTAAAGGTATGGATTGCTTAATTGATGCAGCTGAAATTGTGAAAAATGAGGGTAAAGAGTTTGAACTTAATTTTTATGGGAGCGGTGAACAACAAGCTATTTTAGCTGAACTTATAGAAAAAAAACAGTTGAATGGTTATGTGAATCTTAAAGGGAGAGTAGCAAATATTTCTGAGGTTCTTAATCAATCACATGCTTTGATTACTGCATCGCTTATCGAACCATTTGGTATGACATTAATAGAAGCGATGGCTCATGCAAGGCCAATTATCGTTTCAGATAATTCTGGCCATTTGGAAATAGTTGATGATAGTAATTTTGGATTTTTATGCGAGACAGGCAATCCCGCTTCATTTGCTAAAAAAATGATATGGGTTTTAGAGAATCTCGATGATGCCAAAAAGATGGGTCTAAACGGTTACTATGTTGCGAAACAGAAGTTTAATGGTACGCATGCTACATTGGAATTCATTGAATTAATTAAGAAAGCACACAGAGAGCAGAAATTTGTTGATAGATCAATTTATATTGATCTGATGTTCGGCTTATTAAGTCCATTTTTAAAAGAAACAAAACAAAGCCTCATCGAGGTGCCAAAAAACGAGGATGGAAATTTTCTGCAGATTGGTGAACCGTTGGTACCAGTTGGTATTTATATGAATAGATCGTATAAAGTAAAGTGCACATTTGATAGAATGCAGGAGATTTGTTTTTTAATCGGAACTCATCATGAAGTTGTTACTGGAACCTTAGGCCTTAAAATATTTCTGAATGGGAGTCTATTAAGAGAATGCACTGCTCATTTAGAAAAGGTTGCTGACAACTCATGGGTTAGCTTTGAATTCAATCAAATCTCCCATATACGTAACAAAGAAATAACATTTACGCTTAGTTTGAATTCAGAAAACAAAGTTAGTGTGTATGAAAATGCTATGAACTATTCAGTTTTAACTAATTTCAAGAACAGATTAATTTCAAAAGGAGATATTTGTTGTAAAATTCGTTGAAAACAAGGAGAGGAATATGAATATATTTCCTGAGATAATTGGTATACAACTAGTTAATCATCAAGAGTATGCTGATGAGTATATGTCGACACAATTATTAGACGACATTTTACATGAGATAAAACGTTGGCCAACTATAAAAATTGTGGAAATATTTCACTCCCGGCAAGAGGATCTAGAAAAATACTCTCGTCATATAAATCTATTAGCTTCTGAACAAATACCATTTAAACTTAGTTTAGTTACTCATACCCTTGGGGGTGAAAGTATAGACTCTCGAGATAAAGAAACATTAACATTAATTAGTCCCTCGGATATGGAGTTTCTCGACAATAAAGATCAAGGAATGAACGGTAGTTTCGGGAGTCTTTGCATTGAAGCTAATTCTTTGTATATTACGGTTTCTGGCTTTGTCTATCCCTGCCAACATTCGCTTGACGAACATATTGGTATATTTCCTGAAAGTGATTTCGGTACCCTGATTAATAATGATAGGCTTTATGAATTACGTCATGAAACAAGAATGGGAAACTGCAATGTATTGCCTAAATGTAATTATTTAAGTTCAATGATTTCAAAAGAATCTTTAAGGAAATTTTGGATTAACAAGGATGATAGGGAACAAATTGATTCACAGGAAGAAAGGTTGCTACTATTTAATGAATTGTTACAAGTGGAACATAGAGCTTTAAGAGTAGACTTAGGATGCGGGCCAGCTAAAAGAACCGGATTTGTAGGTGTTGATAGATTTCCACTCCCTGGGGTGGATATTATAGGGGATTTAAATGAACGGCTTCCTTTTGAGGATGATACTGTTGATTTAGTTTATGCCTCCCATTCATTAGAACATGTAAGTGACTTAATGTTTACCATGAATGAAATTTACCGTATTTGCAAGCACGGTGCTCAAGTATGTATAGTAGTTCCTTATAGCGAACAAAAGTTAAATTATGCGAATCCATACCATTTGCAGGTATTTAATGAACACACACCTCGGTTTTGGACAGACTATCCTCGAAGTGTCATACCCAAGAATGAGTGGGAGCATCCCCAAGCCCCAATTTGGGGATTGAGTAGAAGCGACCATAGTGATGCAACCATTGATTTAAGATGTGTTAACATGCATTTTGATTACTTCCCAGATTTCGCGCAGATGAGCGAAGAAGAAAAAATTGCTGCTCGGAAAACAAAACTTGATGTGTGTGAACAAATAATGTATCAGTTAATAGCTATAAAAAAGGGAATAACAGATGAGGAGTTTCTCGACATGGTTCAAAAAACGGACTTTTATGAGCCGCCATATATTACTCTGAGGAAACAAAAAGAGGAAAATAATAAGTTGCAGACAGACATGAAGATTGTTTGCGAAGAAATTGAAAGACTACAGCAAAGAGTTGAAAACTATAAGGTTGAATATGACAAACAAAATAATTTGATTAATGATCTGAAAAAGGAAAATAACGAATTAAGTAATAATAAATATCAGTTGGAGAAGGATGTAGTACTGCTCAAGCAAGAATATAAAGATTCTGAATTGAAAATTGGAAAGTACCGGGAGGACCATGAAAAAACTATTAAAGAACTTGAAGCATTAAATCGTGCGTTACTCCAAATGGCTAATGAAAAGGAACTCTTTAAAAAAAATAAAATTAATCGAATTAAATCATTATATTCAATAAAAGACATGTGGCCACTTGTTGGGAATAGCTTTACTAAATTGAAGGATGATTCAATTATTCACCATTTTAAAGAAGACAAATATAAGCTAACCTTAAGCGAAAATTTACAGACGGTTCCTTTTTTACACTATAAATTGGAGAATATAGGTGGGACTCTAAATGGTGTTTTTATAGCATTATCGACTGATATAACTTTATGTGATGGTAATATTGGCGTTGAGTTGCTGGATGATACCGGAAAAATTTTGAGTAATAATTCAAAAGAAATTAGGGGGCATGATATTAATGAACCTTTTCATATACAAGTTAAACCACAAGTGCTGTTGCAAAATGTCGAATACTATCTTAGGGTATTTGGTGTGAATTTAGAGGCTCCGGTTAGTATATATGAATTTGCAAGAAGAAATAAAATTTACAAAAAGAAAACAAGACCATTTGTTGGATTGGATTTAATCTGAAGATACCTTTAGTTTTGGAAGAGTGTGCGCTCTTATGTTTTATAAACGTAAGCAGCAAATGTATCGATCATTGGGAGGAACCTAAATGAGGTTATTAGTTACCGGCGGTGCCGGATTTATCGGAAGTAATTTCATTAAGTACGTTAGTGAGACACATCCGGATTATTTTATAATTAATGTGGATTCGCTAACTTATGCGGGAAATCTAGACAACCTGGTATCTGTTGCAACATCCAGCAATTATAAATTTGCTCGGACAAGCATCATAAATCAAAAAGAGCTCGACCCTTTGTTTAAAGAAGGTGTCGATGTTGTAGTCAACTTTGCAGCTGAATCACATGTGGATCGGAGTATTTTAGATCCGAATATATTTGTTATGACCAATGTAGTGGGGACTCAGACATTACTTGAATTATCCAGGAAATATAATATTCGAAAATATGTTCAGGTATCCACGGATGAAGTTTATGGCTCACTCGGAGAAACTGGATTATTTAGTGAGAGTACTCCATTGGCTCCCAACAGTCCTTATTCGGCAAGTAAAGCTGGGGCAGATCTTTTAGTAAGATCCTATCATGAGACCTTTGGACTTCCTGTCAATATTACAAGGTGTTCAAACAATTATGGGCCATATCAATTTCCAGAAAAGCTGATTCCTTTAATGATTATCAATGCTTTGAATAATAAAAAACTTCCGGTCTATGGAGATGGTTTAAACATAAGGGATTGGCTTTATGTCGAGGATCATTGTCGAGCAATTGACTTGGTAATTCATAAGGGTGTTAACGGTGAAGTGTACAATATTGGCGGTAACAATGAGTACACTAATATTGACATCGTTAAATTAATATTGCAAATGCTTGATCGACCGGAATCCCTGATTCAATATGTAGATGACCGTTTGGGGCATGACCGACGTTATGCAATTGATTCTACAAAAATAAAACGTGACTTGAATTGGGAGCCTAATTATAAGTTTGAATCAGGTATAAATCAAACAGTAAAATGGTACTTGGATAATCAAGATTGGTGGACTAAAATTGTTGAGGGTACGTATCAAGGCAACAATTAAGTACTTTTAATTATTTTATATCAGAGTCTGTTTAATAATGGATATGGGGAGCAGTGTCAGATATACTTACTTCCCCTTCTAGTAGTCCGAGTTGCAACTATCCACAACTAATTTAAGAGGATATTAATAAAGACTGAAGTTGAAAGTATAATGGAACTCACCGGAGTTTGGAACCGGTGAGTTCTGTTATGATCTGAAGCTAATCAACTCTTAATTTATATATATTTTTCAGCATTCAGAATCGAGATCATTCAATCTTTAATATATGTTTTTAATAATAATTAAAAAAGGGATCCGCTATGAAGAAAACGGTTAGTGTTCATATCGTTACATATAACAGTGTGCTAGATATTGAGGAATGTTTAAAGGCAGTAGCCGAACAATCCTATGCTATACAACAGGTGATTGTCGTCGACAACGCATCTGTGGATGGGACGCTTGAGCAGCTAAGGGCACTAAAGAAAGAGGGTTTTGGTGGACTGAACCTTCGCATACTCGTTAATGAACAAAATACAGGCTTCGCCCCTGCACACAATCAGGCTATTCATCATACGGATACTGACTATGTGCTAGTGCTTAACCCCGATGTGGCGCTCGGCCCTCACTATACGGAGTTACTTGTGAAATGTATGGATAAGCACCCGGAGATCGGGAGCGCTACTGGCAGACTGTTGCTTAAAGCTAACCCGGATATTGTTGATAGTACAGGTTTGATCATGAATAAGGCATGCCGGGCTTTTGACCGTGGGGCGGGAGAACCCGCAATGAAATGGAATCAATCGGGAGAGGTATTTGGTGTCTCGGGAGCGGCTGCGGTATACTCACGTCGCATGATCAACGATATCAGCATAGATGGCGAGTTTTTCGACAGCGACTTTTTTGCTTATAAGGAAGACGTTGATGTTGCGTGGCGGGCGCAGCTGCTGGGGTGGAGGGCTTACTATCATGCAGATGCCATTGCTTATCATGAACGTGGATGGAAGAAGAGCAGCCGGAACAGTATCCCGCTTTTTATTCGGCAAGCTTCATACATTAACCGCTTTAAAATGATATACAAGAACGAAAAGAGTTCTGATCGTCTTAAAGGGTTTATTTATAGACTTCCTTTTGATTTTGCTAGCAGCGGATACTTCTTGCTCCGTGAGCCTGCCGTACTTGGCGCATGGAAGTCGTTCATGACACAGCTCCCTCAATTAAAGAAAAAGCGCGCCTATATTCAACAAAAGCGGAGAGAACGGGATGTAAGGGATCGGTAATAAAGCACCGGGTACTTACTATAGCTGCATAATTTAACGGCACAAGCCATCTGTACAGGAATGGGCCTCTAATAAACTACCCCTTTTCCCTATGCTTCCTCCCTCTATCTAGTTCATTCATGCTATAATGTCGATAGATTACTAAATTTGTCAGGAGTATCCTCAAATGGATCTAAGCATTATCATTGTGAACTATAATACATGTCAGCTGACCCTAGACTGTCTTCAATCTGTCTTTGATTCACAAGTTAATTTTGATTTTGAAATCATTGTTGTTGATAACAATTCTATAGATAATACCGTTATAAGTATTAGGGAGAATTATCCGTTGGTGAAGATCATCGCGAATACAGAGAATACTGGGTTTGCGAAAGCCAATAACCAGGCAATGGAAGCAGCTCAGGGCCGTTATTTTCTTTTACTGAATTCGGATACTGTTGTTCAGCCGGAGACGCTTCAGACCATGTTTGAGTTTATGGAGTCTAATACGGATGTTGGAGCAGCAGGATGCAAGGTCGTATTACCTGATGGCTCTTTAGATAAAGCTTGTAGACGGGGGTTTCCTACCCCTTCGGCCTCGTTTTATTATGCATTTGGGTTTTCGAAATTGTTTCCAAATAACCCTAAATTTAACCAGTATCAGTTGGGGTATATGGACTCCAATCAATCCTACCCCATTGATTGCCTTGTGGGTGCCTTTATGTGGGTAAGACGTGCCGCGTGGGATGAGGTAGGAGGGTTGGACGAAACCTTCTTTATGTACGGGGAGGACGTCGATTGGTGTTACCGGATCAAGCAAGCTGGTTGGAGAGTGTACTACAATTCGGATACATACATTGTTCATTATAAAGGGGGCAGTGCAAGACGTCGTCCTTTAAAAATTGTATATGAATTTCATAGGGCTATGTGGCTGTTCCATCGGAAGCATTATCGAAGCCAATATAATTTTTTGGTAAACGCAGCAGTATACTTAGGAATTGCGGTTAAGTTTACAGCAGCATTATTAACGAATTGGTTAAAACCAGTCAGACGGGAAATTCCTGTTCCGGTGTCGAAGGATTCAAGTATTGAGGTGAAATCATGATTCGCAGAAATCAGCGTTATCTGACGCAGCTTTATATTATTTTAGACTTTTTGATCATTCAGGTTTCATTTATTTGTTCCTGGTGGTTAAAATTTGAAAGCGGCTGGATTGACGGAGATGAACCTCTTCCAGTTCAGACTTATGCAATTTGGAGTTTGGTTTACGGGGCAATTGCTATTTTTATTGGATTATTGGCTTCCTTGTATGCCCCCAAGCGGAAGAAAAGATTTGCTGACGAGTTCATTAAGATTTTTCAAACGCATTTGATCAGTGTTTTTATTCTGCTAAGTGTCATGTTTTTTGTGAAGCAAGTGGACATTTCCAGGTACTATCTTGCTATTTATATGATTGGGAATGTCATGGCAATTATGCTGTACCGTTATTGTGTAAAAGTGTCTTTGAAGCATTTTCGCGAAAAAGGTTACAACCTTCAGTACGTGCTAATCTTAGGTTCTGGTTCCCTAGGCAAGCGGTTCTATGACAATCTCAAGCAATATCCTGAGTTGGGTTACGAAGTAGTTGGGTTTTTAGATGATTATCGCCAGTGGGATAGTCTGGAAGCTAAGCAATATAAGCCAATTCTAGGTACCTTGGATGAATTACCTGAGTTACTCCATCGCATGCTGATTGATGAAGTAATCTTGGCACTGCCTCTGTATGCTCATGATAAATATCCGCAGATTATCGCAGAATGTGAGAAGGCGGGAGTCCGGACATTGATTATCCCTGACTTTTTTGACTACCTTCCCGCCCGACCGTACTTTGATAATTTTGCGGGAGTGCCTTTAATTAATGTTAGGGATATTCCACTTGATATGGCAGGGAACCGGTTGTTTAAACGTGTATTCGATATTTGTTTTTCTCTTTTTGCTATTATCCTTACTTCACCTCTCATGCTGGCGATTGCCATTGGAATTAAATTAACATCCCCCGGACCTCTTATCTTTAAACAGGAAAGGGTTGGGATGAACCGTCGTACTTTTAAAATGTACAAATTCCGCTCAATGCGCGCCCTGCCTGAAGAGACAGTGGATACAGGTTGGACAACAGAGAATGACCCGCGCCGTACCAAGTTTGGTTCATTTCTCCGTAAAACGAGCCTCGATGAACTGCCACAGTTCTTTAATGTGCTGCTTGGCCATATGAGCGTGGTGGGCCCTCGCCCAGAAAGGCCGTATTTTGTGGAGCAGTTCCGTGAGGAGATACCTAAGTATATGGTTAAGCACCATGTGCGGCCGGGCATTACAGGATGGGCCCAGACTAATGGTTTGCGCGGGGATACATCCATTGAAGACCGAATTAAACATGATATTTTCTATATTGAGAATTGGTCCTTATTATTTGATATCAAAATCATCTTCAAAACCCTTCGTAACGGCTTCATTAATAAGAATGCATATTAATAAGTTTGTTACCATTACAACCGCTCATCATCCAAGCTGGGCGGTTTAAATATATATAACCGAACTCACAGCCCTCACAACTTGTGTCAGAGAGTTGATCTTAGCTAAGGAGAAGAGAAATATGAAGATTCGTAAAGCGATTATTCCGGCTGCTGGACTGGGGACCCGGTTTTTGCCCGCAACCAAAGCGATGCCCAAAGAAATGCTGCCCATCGTGAACAAACCAACCATTCAATATATTATTGAAGAAGCTGTGGCTTCAGGAATAGAAGACATCATCATTGTTACGGGAAAAGGGAAAAGGGCGATCGAGGATCACTTTGACAACTCTTTTGAGCTTGAGAATAGATTGTCCAGCCAAGGTAAATGGGCGCTCCTTGAGGAGGTTAGACGACCTTCTGATATGGCGGATATCCATTACATCCGGCAGAAAGAGCCAAGAGGACTTGGACACGCCATTTGGTGCGCGCGGAAATTTATCGGAGACGAGCCTTTTGCTGTGCTGCTTGGGGATGACATTGTGCAATCGGAAGTGCCGTGTCTTAAACAAATGATTCAGGTGTATGAGAAGTACGGGAGTCCCGTAGTTGGGGTTCAGCCTGTTCCTGAAGATCAGGTATCCAAATATGGGATCGTTGACCCCCTTGAGTTGGAGAATCGCATCTTCCGGGCCCTTCGCCTTGTGGAGAAGCCGGCCCCCGAGCAGGCGCCATCCAGGCTGGCCGTAATGGGCAGATATATTCTTACGCCTAATATATTTGGGGAGTTGGAGAAGCAGCATGTGGGAATCAATGGTGAAATTCAATTAACCGATGCGATATCCCGCCTTGGGGAAACGGAGCGTGTCTTGGCATATCAATTTGAAGGGCTTCGTCATGACGTGGGGGATAAGCTGGGCTTTATCGAATCGACGATCCACTATGCCTTGCAGCAGGAGGATTTGAGGGAGCCTCTGCTTCGTTACATTAAACAGATTGCATCCCTGAATGAAGGGGAAACGCGCTAAGACCCAGCTAAATGGCTGCAATAAAAATTTGCGTCAAAACGAGCGTCTATTCACTGTGCTTGTAGACTTTTACTTCCTATTTTAATGAAAGATGCAGTTCCGTCTTACCGGAATTTGCATCTTTTTTTGTTCCCCTAAAATACGAACATTGACACTGTCCCGTGGGTATCATAGACTGGAATCAGGCGTTAAAATACGTTGCACAATGGAGCCGCGGGTTCCATTTTCCTATACTCATATCCGGCGGAGCGGTCACAGTCTGAAGCTCCGTTTTTTGAGGTGGAAATCACATATTGCGGTGCTTTTTGGAGGAGTTCGTTTGAATCGAATGATAGACCAGTGGAGACATGTTTTCAAGCTTGATCCGGATAAAATGATCTCGGATGCCGATTTGGACGCCGTGTGCTTGTCAGGCACGGATGCCGTTATGATTGGCGGATCGAGCGGGGTGACTTATGAGAATACGGTGGATCTCCTGTCCCGTGTCCGGCAGTACGAATTACCTTGTGTGCTGGAAATTTCCGAGCTCGAAGCGGTGGTCCCTGGATTTGACTTGTACATGATTCCTATGGTGCTCAATACGCGCAGTGTGGAGTGGTTAATCGGCCATCATCGGCGGGCAGTAGAACGTTATGGCTATATCATCCCCTGGGACCTTGTTGTTCCAGAGGGGTACATCATTCTCAATTCCGAATGTACGGCAGCCAAGCTGACTGAGGCGGAATGTGGATTGTCGGTATCCGAGAGCACAGCTTATGCCCAGACTGCGGACAAGCTGTTATCCCTTCCGGTTGTCTACTTGGAGTACAGCGGTATGTTCGGGGATATGGAGCTCGTCTCGACAGTACACCGCTCCCTGTCTAATTCTCGCCTTTTCTATGGCGGAGGAATCTGTGACACAGAGACTGCTCGACAGGCTGCGGAAGCCGCCGACACGATCATCGTCGGCAACATTATATATACAGACCTGGTGGCGGCACTTTCAACAGTTAAAGCTATTAAAGGTTAAAGTTATTAAAGACTGCCGCACAACCGTAAAGCGAATCCCGCAGGGAGAGCGCAGCAAGCACGAGGTCGCACCAGACAAGCACGCAGTCACTCTCACGTGCTCTGCACCATGGTAAAGCGTGTCCCGCTGGGACGACAAGCGGCTCCTTAACCAAACCAATCTCACTTTATATACAGCACCTAATCACACCAATTTATCTTTTCAGTATCTAAACAACACCACAGTCAAGCGGGTCCCGTAGGGACGGCAAGCGATCAATTCCGCAACCGCCCCTAAGTACCTGCAGCCCATATCCTTCGCCCCTTCAGGGTGTCCAGAGGGCAGAGCCCTTGGGGCCCTCCCTTCTAGGGAGGGTTTGGGAGGGTAAGATCCAACGAAAGGATGTTCATTATGATTGACATACAACAAGCAATCAACAAACTAAATCCCCAACAGAAGGAAGCTGCGCTGACTACCGAGGGTCCGCTTCTGATCATGGCCGGCGCAGGCAGTGGCAAGACCCGGGTGCTTACACACCGGATCGCCTACCTGATTGCTACCCGTAAGGCTCCACCTTGGAGCATTCTGGCCATTACGTTCACTAACAAGGCCGCCAGAGAGATGCAGGATAGGGTATCTAAGCTGGTCGGACCCGAAGGAAGGGACATTTGGGTATCCACCTTCCACTCCATGTGTGTCCGCATTCTTCGTAAGGATATCGAGCGCATCGGTTATACTTCGAATTTCTCAATATTGGATTCTACGGATCAACTGTCGGTGATCCGCAACTGTATGAAGGAACTGAACGTAGATCCGAAGAAGTTTGAGCCTAAAGCGGTTCAGGCCATGATTAGCAATGCCAAGAATGAACTTGTCAGCCCTCAAATGTACGAGCAGAAGATTGGCGATTATTTTGAAGGTATTGTGGCCAAAGTGTATACCATGTACCAGAAACGTCTTAGAAGCAACAACTCCTTGGATTTCGATGACTTGATTATGAAGACCATCGATCTGTTCAAGGAAGTTCCCGAGGTGCTCGACTTCTATCAGCGTAAGTTCCAATATATTCACGTGGACGAGTACCAGGATACGAACCGGGCCCAATATATGCTCTGCAAAATGCTTGCGGACAGCCATCACCGCATCTGCGTGGTCGGAGACAGTGATCAGTCGATTTACCGCTGGCGCGGAGCGGATATCAGCAATATCCTGAACTTTGAGGAGGACTATCCGGAGGCGAAAACGATCCTGCTTGAGCAGAACTACCGCTCAACCTCGAATATCCTGAATGCGGCGAACGAAGTGATTGGGCTCAATACCGGCCGCAAGCCCAAGAAGCTGTGGACGGACAAGGAAGGCGGGGCCAAGATCAAGGTATACCGCGGGGATTCGGAGCATGACGAAGGTTATTTTGTCGCATCGGAAATTCATAAGAATATTAAGCAAAATAAAAGCTATGGGCATCATGCTATTCTGTACCGCACAAATGCCCAATCCCGGGTAATCGAGGAAATTCTGATCAAGTCGGATATCCCTTACCAGATTGTCGGGGGGATTAAGTTCTACGACCGTAAAGAGATTAAGGACATTTTGGCTTATCTGCGCCTGCTGTCCAATCCGGACGATGATATCAGCTTGACTCGGGTAATCAATGTACCGAAGCGTGGAATCGGGGATACGACCGTAGCCAAGCTGGCCGCTGCTGCTGCGGAGCGGGGCACGTCCATTTACCGGGTGCTGGAGTACGTCGATGATCTTGGTTTTGCAGGGCGCACGCGGAATAATTTGGTGGACTTTTTTGATATGATCGCCAATCTTCATCGTATGGTTGAATATCTCTCCGTTACCGAACTAACAGAGAAGCTGCTGGAAATGACGCAGTACCGCCTTGAGCTGCAGAATGAGAACACGATTGAATCGCGTTCCCGGTTGGAGAATATTGAAGAGTTTCTGTCTGTAACGATGGAATTTGAGAAAAATAACGATGATAAATCCCTAGTCTCCTTCCTCACCGATCTGGCGCTCATCGCCGATATCGATACGATGAATGACAAGGAGGAAGAGCAGAGCGATGCGGTTGTGCTTATGACCATGCACAGTGCCAAGGGGCTGGAGTTCCCGGTTGTCTTCATCATCGGCATGGAAGAAGGGGTGTTCCCGCACAGCCGGGCTTTCTTGGATGAGGAAGAGCTGGAAGAAGAACGCCGCCTGGCCTATGTGGGGATCACCCGGGCAGAGGAGCAGTTGTTCCTTAGCTGTGCACAGATGCGGACCTTGTTCGGACGGACAACGGCGAATCCGCCATCCCGCTTCCTGAATGAGATTCCGGATGAGTACAAGGAAGATACCGACATTGCGCGTGACCGCTACCGTCGCGGGGCCAATAACGGCGGAGCTTACGGAGGACGGGGCTTTGGAAGCAGCAGCAGCGGCGGCAGCAATTTCGGCCGCAGACAGGAAGGCAGTACAGCCAAGGCTGCTCCTTCGGCGGCCCGGGTGACCGTGACAACCGGTGTTCCGGGAACAGCTCAGCCTAAGCCAGCTGGCTCAGGCTCCACTGACTTCAAGGCCGGGGACAAAGTTGCCCATGGCAAATGGGGCACCGGAACGATCGTGGCCGTCAAGGGTACTGGCAATGACATGGAGCTGCAGATTGCTTTTCCGGCTCCAGTCGGCTTGAAGCGTCTGCTTGCTGGTTTTGCCCCGATTACTAAAGTAGAAGCTTAAGGCGCGCATACTGCTGAATAACTTTGAAGGCCAGAAGGTTAAATGAGAACAGGCATCTGTCCTCACTTCACTGCACGAGCACAGATGAACAGCGTATTGACGCTGGTATTAATGCTATTATTATGATCTTAAACGGAGGGTTGCCCTGCATGGATCCGATGCAATCGATGGAGCAGCTGGTAGAGGAGCTTAACAAGTATAACTATCATTACTACACGCTGGATGAGCCGCTAGTCAGCGACAAAGAGTATGACGTCCTGTATGACAAGCTGGTCGCGCTTGAAGCTGAGACTGGGATTACACTGCCTGACTCGCCAACACAGCGTGTAGGTGGAGAGCTGCTTAAAGGCTTTAAGCCTCACCGTCATTTAACCCCCCTATGGAGCTTGGACAAAGCTCAGAATGAAGAACAGCTGCAGAATTGGAATAACCGGGTGCTTCGGCTGGTAGCTGATTATAATACCAAGAATCCGGAATCTCCACTTCCCGCACCGAGCTACGTGGTTGAGCTTAAGTTTGACGGACTGACTCTCAACCTGACTTACACGGACGGCAAGCTCGTTCAGGCCTCTACACGGGGGAATGGGGTTGTGGGCGAAGGGATTCTGGCTCAGGTCAAAACGATCAAATCCGTACCGCTAAAAATTCCTTACACAGGGGGCACCATCGAGGTTCAAGGGGAAGGGATTATGAATCTTTCCGTGCTGGCGGCTCACAATGAATCCGGTGCTGATCCGCTTAAGAATGCCCGCAATGCCGCCGCAGGCGCGCTGCGCAACTTGAACCCGAAAGTCACCGCGGAGCGCAAGCTCAGTGCGTTTTTCTATAACGTGGGTTATGCGGAAGGCATCCGTTTTGACAACCATAAAGAAATGATGGACTTCCTCAAAAACAATTTTTTCAAAGTAAATCCGTTCGTTTCCTACTTCGACAGCTTTGATCTGGTCATGGAGGAGCTTCAGCGGATTCAGGAGCGCCGCAGCTCCCTGGATTATCTGATTGACGGAGCTGTGGTCAAAATCACCGATATGCGCACACGCGAGGTGCTCGGGTATACCGATAAGTTCCCGCGTTGGGCGGTTGCCTTCAAGTTTGAAGCGGAAGAGACAACCACGATTCTGGAGTCTGTGGTGTGGAATGTAGGGCGTACGGGCAAAATAACACCGCTAGCCAAAGTAGAGCCGGTTGAGCTGGCTGGAGTTACTGTACAGAACTGTACGCTGAACAATGTCGGGGACATTGAGCGGAAGAACCTGAAGTTCGCCATCGGAACACGGGTATTTATCCGCCGATCGAACGACGTCATCCCCGAAATTCTCGGCAAGGTTACGGAAGAGAGTGATGGTCAGGAGATCGTGTATCCGGAGCATTGCCCGGCTTGTGGATTCCCGCTGGAGCAGCGGGGAGCACATTTGTTCTGCAACAACCGCTTCGGCTGCAAACCGCAGACGGTAGGGCGGATCACACACTTTGCTTCACGGGATGCGATGGATATCGAGACCTTCAGTGAGAAAACGGCAGAACAGCTCTATGATGAGCTTGACGTTCGAGAGCCGGCTGACCTGTATTCTTTGAATTTTGAGGATTTAGTGAAGCTGGAGCGGTTCGGGACGAAGAAAGCGACGAATTTGCTGGAAGCGATCGAAGTAAGTAAGGGACGGGATTTGGCCGCGTTCCTGTTTGCCCTTGGAATTCCGAACACTGGCAAGTCCACGACCAAGGTTCTTGCCGATCATTACCGAAGCTTGGAGGCCATTATGTCTGCAACTGCTGAGGAGCTAACCGCATTGCCGGATATTGGAGGTATTGTGGCCGATAGTATTGTAAGCTTTTTTGCAGACCCATTCATGCAGGCGGGTATTCACAAAATGCTTTCTTTAGGGGTGGAAGCCCGCGCACCAGAGAAGCCGCAGGTTGTGGCAACGGATTCCTTCTTTAGCGGCAAAACGGTTGTGCTGACCGGTACTCTCCACAAGCTTACCCGTGATGAAGCTGCCGAGACGCTTGAGGCGCTCGGGGCTAAGGTAACGGGCAGCGTCTCGAAGAAAACAGATTTGGTCATTGCCGGAGAAAAGGCTGGAAGCAAACTTGCTAAGGCCCGGGAACTCGGGATTCAAGTGATTGAGGATGAGGACGAACTTATCCGGTTATTGGAGGGCTGAATCGATTGAACGGCAGGGGCAGGCTGGATAATTGCAGTTACGGGCCGTTGGGGGCATCCTGATTCTCCGATCAACAAGATATAGGTTCGTTAATATTGGCATTACCAAGGCTGCTGAACATTCACTTCATGGATGTCGGCAGTCTTTTTATATGGAACCCTGATACAGAGAGGAAGAGAATCATTCATTCGTCCCAAGCATCGATGGTTGAGAGTATATTTCTATGAACTTTGTGAATTTGACCTAGCCAAATCTTTATAGGAGTCCTCCTTATCATAGCATGGTAGTATAGGGATTATTACCTTTTCCCATCCATACTGCAGGCCGTGTTATGAAGAAGAGAAAAAATCGAATTTTTACTGGGATATTTTGTAGTATTGCACAATCGGCGAAATCATGATAAATTATTTCTTGTCGCTTCGGAAGCTAACTTGCTGAAAGACAAAAACAAATGTCGAAGAAAGTTATAGACAAAGCGATGTACGTGAGTTAAAATAAAATTCTGTTCGATCAAATGCGACATTGAATTTGAGAGAATAGAGCAAGTTCTTTGAAAACTGAACAAATGGAACTCGTTAATAAATGATTCTTGTTTTAAAGAATCGTCAGTTTCAAAATGAGCAAGTCAAACACTTTAATGGAGAGTTTGATCCTGGCTCAGGACGAACGCTGGCGGCGTGCCTAATACATGCAAGTCGAGCGGACTTGATGGAGAGCTTGCTCTCCTGATGGTTAGCGGCGGACGGGTGAGTAACACGTAGGTAACCTGCCTGTAAGACTGGGATAACTACCGGAAACGGTAGCTAATACCGGATACGCAAGATCCTCGCATGAGGGACTTGGGAAAGACGGAGCAA